>NZ_QSNV01000005.1:0-380070 GCF_009498615.1 Agrobacterium sp. ICMP 6402 | reverse complement strand
ATAAGAGATCACCCGCAAACAAGTCAACACACCCGCCGTCAAAAAACTGACATTTTTGGTAAGTGGCTGATTTTACAGAGGACTTTAACAGAAATGCACATGAGGCTCCTGAAAAAGCCTCCTTTCTGTGGCGACTGGCCCTGTTCCGGGAAACATGCAATAGGAACGGGCAAGAGTTTCAGAAAGACCGGGGCGTTCAACGCCCCATATAAGCCCAAGAATTGGAGAGCCCGTGCGCATTCTCGATGAAGCCGTCATTCCCGAGCTGCCGAATTATTACCGTGGCAAGGTGCGGGAGAACTACGATCTGCCTGATGGCAACCGCATCATCATATCCACCGATCGCCTGAGCGCCTTTGACCGAATTCTTACATGCATTCCTTATAAGGGGCAGGTATTGACCCAGACGGCGCGCTACTGGTTCGAGCTGACGAAGGATATTTGTCCTAACCACGTGGTAAGTTATCCCGATCCGAATGTCGTCATCGGCAAGAGGCTGGACATACTGCCGGTAGAAGTGGTGGTTCGCGGTTATCTGGCCGGCACCACCGGCACATCGATCCTGACCCTTTACAAGAAGGGTGAGCGGCAGATGTACGGCATGAGCCTGCCGGACGGGATGAAGGACAATCAGATTTTACCCGAGCCGGTGATCACGCCGACAAGCAAGGCCTTCGATGGCGGCCATGACGAGCCGCTGACACCCGCAGAGATCGTCGAGAAGAAACTTCTGACACGGGAGCAATGGGACACGCTCTCTCATTATGCGCTGGCGCTGTTCAAGCGCGGGCAGGAGATTGCCGCAAAGCAGGGCCTCATCCTCGTCGACACGAAATATGAATTCGGGACCGATGAAAACGGCACGATCATTCTGGCCGACGAAATCCACACGCCGGATAGCAGCCGCTACTGGATGGCTGACAGCTATGAGGAAAGCTTCCGCAATGGCACACGGCCGGCGAGCTTCGACAAGGATTTCGTCAGAGCCTGGGTTGCCGAACGTTGCGATCCCTATAAGGACGAGGTGCCCGAGATCCCGCAGGACCTCGTCTTGCAGACCTCGAAGGTCTATATTGATGCTTATGAACGCATCACCGGACAGAGTTTCGTTCCCGACGATAGCGGTGAGACGCCGCTTGCAAGAATACGCCGAAATCTGGAGCGGTTTTTCCCCGGAGTCTGACCTTGAGCAAAACGATCGAACAGGCGCGAAAGGGTGACAGGAAGAACGACCGTCCTGTCAAACGCCGGCCTCGCCGTTCCGCCGAAGAAACACGGCGGGACATTCTCGCCAAAGCCGAAGAGCTTTTTCGCGAGCGTGGCTTCAATGCAGTGGCGATAGCCGATATCGCCGCAGCACTCAGCATGTCACCCGCCAATGTCTTCAAGAATTTCAGTTCGAAGAACGCACTCGTCGACGCCATAGCCTTCGAACAGATCGGGATCTTCGAAAGAGAGATCCGCCCGCTCGACGATGGTCACCCACCACTTGCCAGACTGCGCCACCTCGCCCGTACCCTGATGGAACAGCACCATCAGGACCTCAACGACAATCCCTATATATTCGAAATGATCCTGATGACGGCCAAGCAGGACATGAAGTGCGGCGACTATTATAAATCCGTCATCGCAAATCTGTTAGCCGACATTATCAGCGACGGCATCAACGCGAAGGTCTATGCGCCGGCGGACATTCCACCTCTGGCGGAAACCGTGCTCCACGCGCTGACAAGCGTTATCCATCCCGTCCTCGTTGCCCGGGAAGATATCGGCAATTTGGCAACACGTTGTGATCAACTCGTCGATTTAATCGATGCCGGATTGCGCAATCCACTTGCTAAGTGACGATTCCCTATTTACGTCACCTTCTCGCAATTGCTTGCGAAGCGCCTGAGCCTGCGCTTCTATGCGCGTGGCGGTCCGGAATGAATGTAATGACGAAGGCCCCATAAGGCCTTTCCCTGTCATACCTATTCTTTCCGGGCGCGCATCCGCCGAGCGACATTGCGCTTGTAGTTGAATGCGACTGATACGCAGGGAAGAACAATGAGCCGACGTATTTTACCCCTATTTGCTTCTTTGTGTGTAACAGCGCTCCTGGCGGGATGCAGCGATGGCGGCGAGAGCAGCCAGACCGCCGGTCAGGGTGCCGAGCGTCCGCCGTCTCCGGTCAGCATCATCCTGATGAAGAGCAGCGAATATCCTCTGACAACAGTGCTTCCCGGTCGCGCCAGCGCATTCCAGACCGCCGAGATCCGTCCGCGCGTTACCGGCATCATCCGCGAAATTCCCTTCAAGGAAGGCAGCGAGGTCAAGCAGGGCGACGTTCTCTACCAGATCGAAGACAACACCTATCTGGCGGAAGTGGCGCAGGCCAAGGCAAGCGTGGCGAAGGCCGAAGCCAGCGTTCCAAGCGCCGAGGCGAACCTTGCCCGTTACGAACGGCTGGTCAACAGCGGCGCAACCCAGATCGAATATGAAAACGCCAAGGTGACGCTGCTGCAGGCACAGGCCGACGTGGCCCAGACCAAGGCGGCGCTGGAAACGGCTGAAATCAATCTCGACCTCACCAAGGTCCGCGCACCTTTCGACGGCATCACCAGCGCCACCGCTTTCAGCATCGGCAACGTGGTGACGGCAAACCAGACGACGGCTTTGACGACGCTGCGTCGCATCGATCCGATCTATATCGATCTGATGGAATCCAGCATCAATCTTCTGCGTCTGAAAAATGCGATTTCGTCGGGCCAGCTCGGCGGCGACACCAAGGAAACCGGCATTCATCTGACGCTGGAAGACGGCACCGAATACAAGCATGACGGCAAGATCGACATGTCGGACATGGCGGTGAGCGAAACAACCGGCACGTTCTCCATCCGCGCCCTCTTCGAAAATCCGGACGATCTTCTGCTTCCCGGCACCTATGTTCGCGCCACGCTGACCATCGGCAAGGAGAAGGGCTTCCGCATTCCGCAGCGCGCGGCAAGCCGGAACGCCAATGGCGAACTGACCGCAAAGTTCGTCTCGGCGGAAAACAAGGTGGAAACCCGCACCTTCCCGTCCAGCCAGCAATCCAACAACGCCTGGCTGGTGATGGAAAACGTCAAGGATGGCGACAAGCTCATCGTGGACGGCTTCCAGTGGATTGCCGACGGCGCGACAGTGGCGCCGGTGGAAGTAACCATCGACGATCGCGGTATCGTTGTTCTGCCGCAGCAAGCTCCGCCTGCCGCCGCCCCCTCGAAATAAGCATGAGCACGAAACCCTTGGTCGAAGCTCGTAAAAGGTAAGGCAGGACTGCCATGGCCCATTTCTTCATCCGGCGCCCCGTTTTTGCATGGGTTATCGCCATCGTCATCATGCTGGGCGGCGCGTTGGCAATCGCGACGCTCTCCATCTCGCAATATCCCGATATTGCACCGACGACGGTGCGCGTCAGCGCGACCTATAACGGCGCCAGCGCCGAAACAGTCGAAAAATCGGTGACGACGATCATTGAGGACGGCATGACGGGCCTCGATGACCTCACCTATATGACGTCGTCTTCCTCCACCGGCAGCGCCGAAGTGACCCTGACCTTCGGCAACAGCATCATGCCTGACATCGCGCAGGTTCAGGTGCAGAACAAGCTGCAGCTCGTCCAGTCGCAATTGCCCGATACCGTGCAGCAGCAGGGTATTCAGGTCAGCCGCTCCACCTCGAGCATTCTGATGGTGGGGGCGCTGATCTCCACCGACGGCAAGCGCAATTCCGCCGATCTCGGCGACGTGTTCTCCTCACGCGTCGAAGACCAGATCAAGCGTCTGGAAGGTGTGGGCAGCATCAACGTCTTCGGCTCCGAATATGCGATGCGCATCTGGCTGGATCCGTTCAAGCTCAACAAATATCAGCTGACCACCGCTGACGTCACCGGCGCCATCCAAAGCCAGAACACCCAGGTTTCGGTCGGTTCGCTCGGTGCGGTTCCTGCCGTCAAAGGCCAGCAGCTCAACGTGACAGTGACGGCGCAGAGCCAGCTGACCACGGTCGCCGATTTCGAATCGGTGATCCTGAAAGTCGAAAAGGATGGCTCGACCGTCCGCCTCAGCGACGTGGCCCGCATCGAAATCGGCCAGGAAACCTATGGTGGGGATTCCCGCTCTAACGGCCGGCCTTCTGCCGGTTTCGCAGTCAACCTTGCCACCGGTGCGAACGCGCTCGACACGGCGGCGCGCGTAAAATCGGCGCTTTCCGCCGTCGAGGGTTCGCTGCCCGAGGGCGTCTCGATCGAATATCCCTACGACACGACACCCTTCGTGAAGCTGTCGATCGAGAAGGTGGTGCATACGCTGATCGAGGCGATCATCCTCGTTTTCGTCGTGCTTCTGGTGTTCCTGCAAAACCTCAGAGCCACCTTCATTCCCATGATCGCGGTGCCCGTCGTGCTTCTCGGCACGTTCGGGGTGCTTGCGCTGACAGGATATTCCATCAACACCCTCACCATGTTCGCCATGGTTCTCGCCATCGGCCTTCTCGTCGATGACGCCATCGTCGTTGTCGAAAACGTCGAGCGCATCATGTCGGAAGAAGGCCTGTCGCCGGTCGAGGCGACCGAAAAATCGATGGGTGAGATCACCGGTGCAATCATCGGCATTGCGCTCGTCCTGACCGCCGTGTTCATTCCGATGGCTTTCTTCGGCGGATCGACGGGCATCATCTATCGTCAATTCTCGATCACCATCGTTTCGGCCATGCTGCTTTCGGCTGTGGTCGCCATCGTTCTGACACCGGCGCTTTGCGCAACCATGCTGAAGCCCATCGACCACAATAAAAAGAAACGCGGACCGGGCGCGTGGTTCAACCGTGGCTTCGGCAAGACGACGGACGGTTATGTCTCTTCCATTGGCTACCTGCTGAAACGCCCCCTGCGCGTGATGATCCTCTTTGCAATCGTCATAGGCGGCTGCGCCTGGTTTTTCAGCAAGCTACCAAGCTCCTTCCTGCCGCAGGAAGACCAGGGCGTGCTTCTGACGATCATCCAGACACCGACCGGTTCGAACATCGAACGCACCAATGAGGTTGTGAAGCAGGTTGAAAACTACTTCCGCGAAAAAGAAGCCAACAATGTCGAATCTGTTTTCGGTGTGCTTGGCTTCAGCTTCAGCGGTTCAGGCCAGAACAACGCCATCGTCTTCACCAAGCTCAAGGATTTCGCCGAAAGAACGGCACCCGACCAGCACGCCGCCGCCATCGTGCAGCGCGCTATGGGCACCTTCTTCGGTTTCCGCGATGCGCAGGTCTTCCCGCTTCTGCCGCCGGCAATTCAGGGCATGGGTACATCGAGCGGTTTCTCGATGTACCTGGTGGATAGCGGCCGCAACGGCACCGACGCATTGACTGCCTCATCCAAGGAGCTGATCGCGCTTGCCACGGGCAATCCGAAGATCAGCTCGCTTCGAAGCGACAGCCAGGACAATGAAACGCAGATGAAGATCATTCTCGATCAGGAAAAGATGGGGGCCATGGGCGTCGATCTTGCCTCCGTGAATCTCATGCTGACGACGATCTTTGCCGGCAGGGATGTCAATGACTTCACGCTTAACGGCGAACTCAAGCCCGTCTATGTCCAGAGCGACGCGCCCTACCGCATGCAGCCGGACGACCTCAAGTTCTGGTATGCCCGCAACACCAACGGCGAAATGGTGCCCTTCTCCTCCTTCAGCGAGGTGAAGTGGATCAACGCCCCGCCATCTCTCGCCCGTTACAACGGAACAGGCGCAATCTCGCTTGAAGGTACAGCCGGGACAGGTGTCGCCTCCGGTGAGGCCATGGACGAGATGGAGCGCCTGACGGCAAGCCTGCCGGGCGGTTACACCGTAGCGTGGCAGGGCATTTCCTACCAGGAACGTCTGTCCGGTTCACAGGCGCCCATGCTTTATGCGCTGTCGGTGCTCATCGTGTTCCTTTGCCTCGCCGCGCTCTATGAAAGCTGGTCGATCCCCTTCTCGGTCATTCTGGCCGTCCCGGTGGGTGTCCTTGGCGCTTTGACTGCGGCCCACTTCTTCGGTCAGACAAACGACGTCTACTTCAAGGTGGGCCTGCTGACGACCATCGGCCTTGCTGCGAAAAACGCGATCCTGATCGTCGAATTCGCCAAGGAGAGGCAGGAGCATGGGTTAAGTCTGGTGGAAGCTGCGCTGGAAGCTGCGAAGCTGCGCCTGCGTCCGATCATCATGACGTCGCTCGCCTTCATCCTCGGCGTTGTGCCTCTCGCCATCGCAACCGGAGCGGGTTCTGCCGCGCAAAATGCAATCGGTATCGGGGTGCTGGGTGGTATGCTTTCTGCAACACTGCTCGGAATTTTCTTCGTTCCGTCCTTTTTCGTCATCATTCGTCGCCTTTCAAGGCGTTAACAAAACAAAAATGGGCTGTGCCAACCGTTAATACGCTGCTAGAAATGTTGCCGATTTGGCTAATGCACGTTTCTACGGCATATCGACCGCGCAGCCCATTTGTCAGCAAGCCGCGCTCGGTAAGCCAACCTATAGAATTGGGAAAATTATATGCTGTCTATTCGCGCAACTCTTCCCCTGACAATGCTGCTGCTTTCAGGCTGCGTCGTCGGACCCGACCACAAGACCCCGGAAATCCAATTGCCGGGAAAGTTCGCGGAAGCTGGGAAAACCGGTAATGGCGATATAAGCACCGTTGCATGGTGGACGGCCTTTAACGACAGCCGCCTGAACGGTTATGTTTCAACTGGCCTGGCGCAGAACCTGACCGTGATGCAGGCGATTGAGCGCATCAATCAGGCGGAAGCCCAGGTGATCGCGGCCGGCGCTGACGGTCTGCCGGGCCTGACGGCCAACGGCAGCCACACGACCAGCGGAACCAACGGCAGCTACCGTGATGTTCCCGTCACCAACGTGTCTTCGGGCAGCCTCAGCGTTTCCTGGTTGCTCGACCTCTTCGGTCGTTATCGCCGGGCAACGGAAAGCGCCAATGCATCGCTTGATGCCGCTTACTCTACCGTCGACGTCCAGCGCCTGACGCTGATTTCATCCGTCGCCGCAGCCTATATCGACGTGCGTTATTATCAGGAGCGTCTGGCGATTGCCCGCCAGAACCTGGGTTCCCGCCGCGAAACGCTTGACCTGACCAAGTTGCAGCTTGAAGCCGGCGCAGCGTCGCGCCTCGATGTCGTCCAGTCCGAAGGTCTGGTCAATTCCACGCTGTCGCAGATACCAGGCCTCGAAACCAGCTTCCGCAAGGCCGCACATCGCATCGCGACCCTGCTCGGCATGCCGGCCTCGTCGCTCATTGCTGAACTGCAAAAGGGCGCGCGCCAGCCTGTTGCGCGTGCTGTTCCCCGCACCGGTATTCCGGCCGACCTGATCCGCAACCGTCCGGACATTCGCGTCGCTGAACGCAATCTGGCCGCTGCGGTCGCCTCGATCGGCGTCGCTGAAGCTCAGCTTTATCCGAGCATCGAACTCGGTGGCGCGATCACCCCGAGCTACAATTTCCTGAGCGGCGGTGGCAGAGGAACGGCCAATAGCTGGTCGTTTGGCCCAAGCCTCGTTCTGCCGATCCTTGATGGCGGCAAACTCCGCGCCAATGTCGACCTGACCAACTCGCAGGCGCGTGAGCAATATCTCGTCTGGAAATCGACCGTTCTTAACGCAGTGGAAGAAGTCGAAAACGCTCTGGCCGCCGTCAATCGCGACCAGCGTACCGTCGACGCGCTGAGAAAGACCGTCGCCTCCTACCAGGAAGCGCTGCAGCTCTCCACCGCCAGCTACCGTGATGGTGCATCGTCTCTGCTCGACGTTCTGGATGCTCAGCGCTCGGTCTCGGATGCGCAGGCAAACCTTGCCACGGCGATCCAAACGACCGCACAGGACTATGTGTCACTGAACGTGGCGCTCGGCGGCGGCTATGCCGTTGGCCAGCCTGCCCCGAAGAAGGTGCCCGGCCCCACCCGGACCGCGGCGAAGGCTATGTAAGACACGCCACAAGGCAAACCAAAAAGCCCGCGTTTCGACGCGGGCTTTTTGTTATTCCAGACACAAAAAAAGCACCGGGTAACCGGTGCTTTTTATTTAACCCGCGATCAGGCTCAGCTCTTGGCGCGCTCGACGTAGGAATTGTCTTCCGTCGCGATGACAACGCGAATACCGGCATCGACATGCGGCGGAACCATGGTGCGGATGCCGTTGGAGAGGATTGCCGGCTTGTAGGAAGAAGAGGCCGTCTGGCCCTTCACGACCGGTTCCGTTTCCACGATTTCCAGCGTCACGTGGCGCGGCAGTTCAACAGACAGCGGATTGCCTTCGTGGATGGACAGAACGCAGGTCATGCCTTCCTGCAGATAGGCCTTCTGGTCGCCCATGGTGTCAACGTCGACAACCACCTGATCGTAGTTGGCCGGGTTCATGAAGTGGAAACCTTCGCCGTCTTCATAGAGGAACTGGAAGTTCAGGTCTTCGACGAAAGCCCGCTCGACCTGCTCGGTGGTGCGCCAGCGCTCGGAGACCTTTACGCCATCAACGATGCGGCGCATGTCCACCTGCGTGACCGGCGTGCCCTTGCCGGGATGAAAGTTCTGCGCGGTGAGAACAACGTAAAGCTTGCCGTCCACGTCGAGAACATTGCCCTTGCGGACGGATGAGGCGATAACCTTGACCATATGACTTCCTTGTAACTCGATGAAATGCGTCGTAAAGGACTGCGCGGCAGCACCGGCCCCGTCAGACATTTTGTCTTTTTTCTGGGGCGCAACTACCTTAAATCCGCGCGAATTGCCAGCCTTCTACAGCAATTCGCGGAAGAGTGCCTAGCGGTTTTCCGCCCGGAATTGCTTTAAATGACGCGATCAGGCGTTTTGCGGGGCGTTTAACCGCAACAGGCGCCGCAGAGAAGACGGAAAAGAAGAGAAGATGCGCGCAAACAACGAGACAATGTCGCCCTGGTGGACGCCCGACGTCCATGCCGACCGCCGCGCTTTTCTCATTGGCCGCAATGCGATCCAGTCGGCATTCCGCAGCCACTTTGCCCGCGCTGATTTTCTCGAGGTCGATACCGCCACCCTGCAGATTTCCCCCGGCAACGAGGCCCATCTGCACGCCTTTGCTACGGAGGGCCTGACGCCGGGCGGCGATGCCATACCGCTCTATCTCCACACCTCGCCGGAATTTGCCTGCAAGAAGCTGCTTGCCGCCGGTGAAAAACGCATTTCCTGTTTCGCCCATGTTTACAGGAACCGGGAAAGAGGCCCTTTGCACCATCCGGAATTCACCATGCTGGAATGGTATCGGGTCGGTGAAACCTATGAGAGCCTGATGAAGGACAGCGCCGATCTTCTGGCGCTGGCCGCTGAAACCACCGGCACAAAAAACTTCACCTATCGTGGCCGCAGCGTCGATCCCTTTCTCGAACCCGAACGCCTGAGCGTCGCCGAGGCATTCGAGCGTTATGCGGGGATAGACCTTCTGGCCACCATCAGCCGAAACGGTGAGACAGACGAGCGGCACCTCGCCGCCAGCCTCACCAATGCCGGCATCCGCGTCGCCGACGACGATACCTGGGCGGATATGTTCAGCCGCGTCATCGTCGAGCGGGTAGAGCCGGAACTGGGCTTCGGCCGCGCTACCATTCTCGATGAATACCCGACGAGCGAAGCAGCCCTCGCCCGCAAGTCTGCGAGGGATGTGCGCGTCGCAGAACGTTTCGAGCTTTATGCCTGCGGTGTGGAACTTGCCAATGCCTTCGGTGAATTGACCGACGCCACTGAACAGAGACGGCGCTTCGAAATGGAGATGGCCGAGAAGCGACGGGTCTATGGCGAGACCTATCCGCTGGATGAGGATTTTCTGGCGGCTCTCGCCATCATGCCGCCGGCCAGCGGCATCGCGCTCGGTTTTGACCGGCTGGTAATGCTGGCGACCGGCGCTCCCCGTATCGATCTCGTCATGTGGGCACCCGTTGCGGAATATGGACGATGACAAGGCTCGAAACCATCAAGACACCCGAAGCACTTGTCGAGGCGGGGCTGGTCGAGGCCAGCGCACTGGAGGGTCTGCGCGCGGTGACGCAGCGTTACGCGCTGGCGATCACGCCACCGATCGCCGATCTCATCGACAGCCGCGACCCGCAGGATCCCATTGCCAGGCAATTTGTGCCTGATACGGCCGAACTTATCCACCTTCCCGAAGAACGGGACGATCCGATCGGCGACGACGCCCGTAGCCCTGTGCATGGTATCGTTCATCGTTATCCCGACCGGGTTCTTTTAAAAGCGGTGCATGTCTGCCCCGTCTATTGCCGTTTCTGCTTCCGTCGCGAAATGGTCGGCCCGCAGGGCAACGGTATGATGAGCCCGGAGGAGCTGGACGCCGCATTCGACTACATAAATGCCAACTCGGCCATCTGGGAAGTCATCCTCACCGGTGGCGATCCGCTGGTGCTCTCGGCGCGACGCCTGTCCGACCTGATGAAGCGGTTAAAAGACATACCGCATGTGAAGATCGTCCGGTTCCATACCCGCGTGCCGGTCGTCGATCCTGAGCGCATCGACGGGCCGCTTATCGAAGCCCTCAAGGCCAGCGGCAAGACCACCTATGTGGCTCTGCACGCCAATCACGCACGCGAACTTGGCGACCACGCCAGAAGCGCCTGCGCGCGGCTGATTGATGCCGGCATAGCCATGGTCAGCCAGACGGTGCTTCTGAAGGGCGTCAATGACGACCCGGCAACTCTGGCCGAGCTTATGCGCGCCTTTGTTGAGACCCGCATCAAGCCCTATTACCTGCACCATCCCGATCTCGCCCCCGGCACCAGCCATTTCCGGCTAACGATCGAAGAGGGTCAGCGAATCGTTTCCGCCTTGCGGGGGAATCTCTCCGGTCTCTGCCAGCCGACCTATGTTCTCGACATACCCGGTGGCCACGGCAAGGCGGCAATTGGCAGAAATGCGGCCAAAAAAACCCGTGAGGGCTGTTATTCCGTAGCAGATTTCAACGGCAACGATCATATTTACCCGCCGCAGACACCCGGCAGCAATTAAAATAAAATAAAAAGCCCGCTGTGCCGGGCTTTTACAGGCGACCACCAACGAAAACAAAAATTTCACAATTCCGCCCCTCTCCTGTCATCATAAAGAAAAATATTCTACCTATAACAATCAGCATTGATTTTAGTGCAGGTCTGGAATATCAGTGTGTAACTGGAGAACGAGTCTCCTGATTCCGGGCCAACACCAATACAGGGAGTGTGTCATGTCAAAATATATAAACATTAACGCAATCCTTGGTCTTGTGTCCTGGAACGCTGGATTTAAATCCACGTGTTCCCGCTGCTGTCGAATGTGACTTAACGGTCTCAATTTCCTGAAATTCAGTTCGACAACATGCTGTGAAGTAGCCACAGCGGGAGTATATCTATGCAAAAGCAAGTTATTGAATTCGCTGGCGAACCCGTCGGCATCGTCATACCGGACAATGACCGGTTGAAGTTCATCGCGGTAAAGTTCCACGTTCACGATCTGGACGAACAGAAGTTCGACAGTGCCGATGACGTGCGGATCGCAATCCGTGATCTCGTGCGCAATCGGAATCTGGCCGCGGCCTGATGCGGGAAAACTATCGCCCGCTCACAGAACCGTCAAAACCAAAGCGCGCCAAATATCGGACCCCAAATTGCGGGCCGATGGCGCGCTTTTATTTTGCATGACAATTCGTCTGCCGGCGTGACGCAGCCCATTCAGGGTGTATCAAAACACGCCGATCCGCTGATCTGAAAAGCCCCGACAAGGCCCCCCCCCAAAGACACACATCTTGATCTAATGAAGCGGCGTACCGCCCCAGGGAGCACCATCGCCTTTACAGCGATGTGCCTATGAAGGCTTATCCGCGTCAGAACGCAGTAAAGGTCAGCGTCGTCAGCGAGCGGACGATCCCCGGAATATTGACGATGTTCTGGTTGATGAACTTGCCGATATCCTCTTCCTGCGGAAGATAGATTTTCAGCAGCAGATCATATTCGCCACTGGTTGAATAAAGCTCGGAAACCAGTTCGGTTTTATAGATGGCGTCGGCGACATCATAAGTCTTGCCGGGCTCACACTGAAGCTGAACAAAAATGGGCTTCACGGACATCTCCCGTATTGGAACTTTCGGTGTGTGGCGTCTGACGCCACACGTCATGGCGCACTATTGGCTGAGCCGCACCAGACTTGCAAGACCGCCCGCCGGTTTACGCCGAAAACGCCCCTGCCCCACGCGCCGCCTCGGCAACGATCCAGTGCCGGAAGCTCTCAAGCGGCGCATAACCGGCGCGATCAGGCATACAGGCAAGATAATAGGCCTCTTCGCTTTCCACTTCCCCCGCAACAGCCGCAACCAGACGCCCGCTTCGCAACTCCTCCTCGATCATGAAGGACGGAATGAGCGATACGCCGAGCCCCGCACCTGCAGCCTCGGCGATGGTGGTGAACTGATCGAAAAGCATGCCGTGCACATTGTCGAAACGCACATCATGGCTGCGAAACCATTGTTCCCAGGCATCCGGCCGGGTCGTCATATGCAGCAGCGGCACCTGCAACAGATCGCCCGGCCTTGAAAGTCCATGGCGCTCCCTGAAGGCGGGGCAGCATACCGGAATGACCTTTTCATGCATCAGGAAAACCAGCTCGGTGCCCGGCCAGTGCGGCAGACCGAAATGGATCGCCGCATCGACGGTATCGGTCCGAAAATCGAACAGTGACGACCGCGTCAGAAGATTGACCGAAACACCCGGATGCCGGGCGATGAAATCGGGAAGGCGCGGCACGAGCCAGCGCGTGCCGAAGCTGGGCAGAACACCGAGATTGAGCGTGCCCCCATCCGGATTGGCGCGCAGATTAAGCGAAGCGGTCGATATGCGCCGCAGGGCTTCGCGAATTTCCCGCGCATACCCTTCCCCCGCCCGCGTCAGCCGGATCGTCTGCCGCTCGCGGAGAAACAGCGCCACACCAAGCTGTTCTTCCAGCGCCAGGATTTGCCGGCTGACAGCGCCCTGCGTCAGACCGAGTTCCCTCGCCGCAGCGGTGACGCTGCCCGCCCGCGAAGCGGCTTCGAAGGCCGCCAGCAGCGAAAGCGACGGCAGAAAACGGCGCGGCGGCAGAACCATATTCCCTCACGGAATGAACTCTTGACGATATGTCGATATTCAACAGGTATGGTCACTTGTAAAGTCTCATAAACAAGGGCTTGTCACTCATACGAAAAACAAATGAACTGGCCCGGAATATGGTGGAACGATGTATAACGACCCCCGCTCGCACGGCCTCTGGGAAAAGACCGCACCGCAGCCGCCCGTAACACCCGCCTTGCAGGGCTCGGCGGTTGCCGATGTCGTGATCGTCGGTGGCGGCTTCACCGGGCAATCCGCCGCCCTGCATCTTGCTGAAAGAGGCGTAGACGTCGTCCTTCTCGAGGCTAAGGAAATCGGCTTTGGCGGCGCAGGCCGTAATGTCGGCCTCATCAATGGCGGCATGTGGGTCATGCCCAGGGAATTGCCGGGTGTATTGGGCGAGGTTTACGGCGAACGCCTTCTCGGCCTTCTGGGCGATGCACCATTGCTCGTCCGCGCACTGGTGGAAAAACACGAGATTTCCTGCGAGATCGAAAAAAACGGCACCCTGCATTGTGCCGTCGGCGAGAAAGGCCTCGCGGAAATTCGCGAGCGCTGCGAACAATGGGCGGCGAGAGGCGCGCCTGTCCGTGTTCTCGATGCCGATGAAACTGCAAGGCGCACCGGCAGCACTGGCTATTCCGGCTCTCTTCTGGACACCCGCGCCGGCACGATTCAGCCGCTTGCCTATGTTCGTGGTCTAGCGGCCGCCGCGCAAAAGGCAGGGGCGCGGCTGCACACCGCAAGCCCCGTGGTGGCAACCGAACGCAGCGGTGGACAATGGGTGGTGAAGACGCCGCAGGGATCGGTAACCGCCAACTGGATCGTCGTCGCCACCGAAGCCTATAGCACAGGCCCCTGGCAGATTGTCCGCGATGAACAGACCTACCTGCCCTATTTCAACTTCGCCACAAAGCCACTCGGCGACAATCTGCAAAAGAGCATTTTGCCGGGCCGTGAGGGCTGCTGGGATACGAAGGAAATCCTCTCATCCTTCCGCATGGACAAGGCTGGCCGACTGGTCTTCGGCAGTGTCGGCGCCCTGCGCGGCACCGGCGCCGCCATTCACCGGGCCTGGGCGAAGCGCTCGCTGAAGCGTCTTTTCCCGCAACTCGGGGATACGGAATTCGAATGTGAATGGTATGGCCAGATAGGCATGACCGACAATGCCGTGCCGCGCTTTCACAAATTCGCGGACAATGTCGTCGGCTTTTCAGGCTATAACGGCCGGGGAATCGCACCCGGCACCGCTTTCGGCAAGGTGATTGCACAGCATATTCTGGGTGACATAGCCGAAAGCAACCTGCCCCTGCCGATCACGGAACCCAAGGCACAGGCTTTCCGTGCGGTGAAGGAAGCTTACTACGAAGCTGGCGCGCAGATCGCCCATTTCGCCGGCGAGCGTTTCTGATCAGCTATGCCTGCAATGTTAGGCACAGGCCGAACATGACGAATGAGAGGTTTTCGAACTTTTTTCACTGACCGCACCAGCCAAAGCTGCGACCTTTTCCCCGACCCATCGATATATTCTTGAAAATATAATGATTGCCCTATAGGCCTATCGATATATTCATCAAAATATCTCGAAACGGGGGTAACAGACCATGAGACGTCGTAGCTTCTTCAAAACCATTGTTGCAGCCACATCCTTCTGGGCGGCAGCGTCCTTTGCGGCGGTTCCGGCCCATGCCGCCGAAAAAGTTACGGTCTTTGCTGCCGCGAGCATGAAAAACGCGCTCGACGCCATCAATGCCGAATGGGCGAAGGACAGCGGCAACGAAGCGACCGTTTCTTATGCCGCAAGCTCCGCGCTCGCCAAACAGATCGAACAGGGCGCGCCGGCAGATATCTTCATTTCCGCTGACCTTGCATGGATGGACTATGTCGCCGAAAAGAAGCTGATCAACGCTGACAGCCGCTCCAATCTTCTCGGTAACCGCATCGTTCTCGTCGCTCCCGCAGACAAGGCAAAGCCCGTCGATATCAAGCAGGGCTTCGATCTTGCTGCTCTGGTGGGCGATGGCCGTCTGGCCATGGGTGCGGTCGATTCCGTTCCGGCTGGTAAATACGGCAAGGCTGCGCTGGAAAAGCTCGGCGCCTGGTCTTCGGTTGAAAAGAAAGTCGCCGGCGCGGAAAGCGTGCGTGCCGCGCTGCTGCTCGTCTCGCGCGGCGAAGCACCCTATGGCATCGTTTACCAGACCGACGCCGCCGCTGATCCGGGCGTGAAGATTGTCGGCACCTTCCCGGAAGACAGTCACCCGCCGATCATCTACCCGGTCGCCGTTCTTTCGGAAGCAAAGTCCCCGGCAGCAAAGGCCTATCTGGATTTCCTGAAGTCGGCCAAGGCAACGCCCTTCTTCGAAAAGCAAGGCTTTACCGTTTTGAAATAAGCTTGCCTCAGGCCCACCTCCCGGTGGGCCATGAAACTTGACGATTGCAGGATATGGCATTGCATTGGTGGACACTCAGCCCCGAAGAATGGACGGCAATCAGGCTCAGCCTGTGGGTGTCCTCCATCGCCATGTTCGCCAGCCTGCCCTTCGGCATTGCAGTAGCCGTGGCGCTTGCCCGCGGCCGCTTCTGGGGCAAGTCGCTGCTGAACGGCATTGTCCATCTGCCGCTCATTCTGCCGCCCGTCGTTACCGGCTTCCTGCTGCTCGTTCTCTTCGGCCGCAGGGGCGCCATCGGGCAATTTCTCGATAGCTGGTTCGGCATCGTCTTTTCTTTCCGCTGGACCGGGGCGGCGCTCGCCTGCGCCGTCATGGCCTTCCCGCTGATGGTGCGCTCCATCCGCCTCTCCATCGAAGCGGTGGACCGCAAGCTGGAAGAGGCAGCGGGAACATTGGGGGCAAGCCCGTTCTGGGTATTCCTCACCGTTACCCTGCCTTTGATCCTGCCCGGCATCATCGCCGGCATGATCCTCGCTTTCGCCAAGGCGATGGGCGAATTCGGCGCAACCATCACCTTCGTGTCCAATATTCCGGGCGAAACCCAGACGCTTTCCGCCGCCATCTATACCTTTACGCAGGTGCCCGGCGGCGACGCCGGCGCATTGCGGCTGACCATCGTTTCCGTCGTGATCTCCATGCTCGCCTTGCTCGTCTCGGAGTTTCTGGCCCGCATCATCGGCAAACGGGTGAGCATGGAATGACGCTCTCGGTCTCCACTCGCCATCGCCTCGGCTCCTTCGAACTCGACGCGTCATTCACCTCCGAAGGCGGCGTGACCGCACTGTTCGGGCGCTCCGGCTCCGGCAAGACCTCGATGATCCGCATCATTGCCGGCCTGCTGCGGCCGGATGAAGGAAAGGTCTCGCTCGATGGCGAAGTACTGGCCGATAGCGGAAAGCGGCTGTTCCTGCCGGCGCATAAACGCCGTTTCGGTTATGTCTTTCAGGAGGCGCGGCTGTTTCCGCATCTCAGCGTGGCGCAGAATCTAAATTATGGCAGATGGTTCACCTCAGACAAAACGAAGGTCGTACAAGAAGACCATATCGTCGACATGCTGGGCATCGGCCATCTTTTGCAGCGCCGTCCGAACAAACTCTCGGGCGGCGAAAAACAGCGCGTTGCCATCGGCCGCGCCTTGCTCTCTTGCCCCAGACTGCTGCTGATGGACGAACCGCTCGCCTCGCTGGACGAGCAGCGCAAAGCCGAGATCATTCCCTATCTCGAGCGGCTGCGCGACGAGACGAAAATTCCGATCGTTTATGTCAGCCATTCCATCCAGGAAGTAGCCCGCCTTGCCGACCGCATTGTGGTGATGAAAGACGGTAAGGTGGAAGCCGAGGGAACCGCGGCCGAAGTTCTGGGGAGACCCGATTTCAGCAGCCATCTGGAGCGGCGGGAAGCGGGCAGCATCCTGTCAGGGCACATCGAAAGCTTCGATGAGCGGCACGGGCTTGCCGCCGTCAGACTCAACACAGCGCTGCTTCAGGTTCCGGCAAAAATGGGAGCACCCGGCAGCCCTGCACGGGTGCTGATACCGGCTCGCGATGTCATGCTGGCTTTGGTGAAACCCGAAGGCCTTAGCGCACTCAACATTCTCGAAGGCCATATTGCAGATATCTCGGTCAGCGAGGGCGGCATGGTGACAGTTCAGGTGGATTGCGGTGGCGATATCATCCAGTCACGCATCACCGACCTCTCGCGCGAACGCCTGCAACTGGAGCCCGGCAAAGCGGTGCATGCGATCATAAAATCGGCGGCTCTCGATCCGTATTGACGGCGGCCTGCGGATTACGATTGGCCTCCAGCCAGTCGATATCCTGACGCAAGACTTCGTTCATCTGCTTTTGCATGCCGCGATAACGTTCCAGCAATTCAGCACCGAAGGCGGTCAGCGCCGCCCCGCCTCCCTGCTTGCCGCCGCGCTGGGATTCGATCACCGGTTGCCTGAACATATGGTTCAGCGCATCGACCAGCAGCCATGCTCGGCGATAGGACATGTCCATTGCCCGGCCGGCGGCAGAGATCGAGCCGGTCTCCACAATCAGCTCCATCAACTCTATCTTGCCATGGCCCAGACGTTCTCCTGGCGGAAAATCGATGCGGAGAACGGGTTTCAGCGGCGGACGTGTCTCGCTCATCGTTCAAAGACCCCGGCATGAAGATCGCAATAGGCTTTCTGCGCACCCTGCTGCGGCAGGGCCGTCGCCTCGTAGACGCCGCGCGCCACCGCTCGCGCCATCACGATGGTGGCCAAATGACAAAGTTCGGCGAAATGAACTCCGCCCTCCAGCGGCTTCTCCCCGGTCGCGGCCGCAAACACGGTGTCGCCGTCGCTCGGCAGATGAGCGGGCAGTACGGCGCGGGCCAGCCCATCATGCGCCATGATGGAAAGGCGATGCGCCTGCGCTTTTGTTAGGACGGCATCGGTCACGACAGCGCCGATGGTCGTAGCGGTAAGATTGACGCCCTTCAGCCGAAGCGCGGTATCATCCGCCGTGAAGCGTCCGGGAAAACCACAATCGCCGAATTCACCCTGCACTTCGAAAGGCGCGGACCAGAAATGGCGGCTGGTGCCGACAGTTGCCGAGCCAAGCGCATTGACGGCAACGATGGCAGCCACTTTGTAACCGCCGGAACTGATGGCACTGGCTGAACCCAGACCACCCTTGAAGGTGGCGGTCGTCGCACCCGTTCCTGCACCCACCGTTCCGAGTTCGAAAGCCTCGCGGCCTGCCGCCTTGAAAGCCGCATACCCCATCTCGCGATAGGGCGAATGCAGCCCCCAGTCCTTGTCACCACCATTCAGCAAATCCATGAGGATTGCCTGCGGTACGATGGGAACGCGGGCGGAGCCAACCTGCAACCCACGACCAATTTCGCGCAATCCGGCCTGAACGCCGCCCGCCGCATCCAGTCCGAAGGCTGAACCGCCTGATAAAACCAGGGCATCCACCGTTTCAACCGTCATCGCGGGGTCGAGCAGGCCGGTGTCACGCCCGCCCGGCGCACCGCCGAGAACCGAACCGGAGGCGATGACGGGCTTTTCGAAAACAATCGCCGTGACGCCGGAGCCGAGGGAGAGATCGGTGACATTGCCGACCGAAACGCCGTCGATATCCGTGAGAAGATTGTTGCGTGCCGCCATGCCGTTCCCCTTTCCTCCCGGTATCCCGCCGCCGCAGGGCACTGTCAACGCAAAAGGTGACGTGCCCGACCTTGGCGGAAAACCGCGATCAGGAGAATACCGCCGTCCCGATAACAGGTGTCGATGGAATGGCCATGTCCCTCGGCTCCAGCGGCCCAGACAGAAAGGCTTGATGGCCAGCCTCGATTGCACGAGCGAAAGCCTCCGCCATGCCGACCGGATCACCCGCCCCGGCAACCGCGGTATTAAGTAGAACGGCATCATAGCCAAGTTCCATCACCGTCACCGCATGCGACGGTCGGCCGATGCCGGCATCGACAATCAGCGGCACATCGGGAAACCGCGCCCGCATCGATTTCAGCGCCGTCAGATTGAGCGGTCCCATGGCGCTGCCAATCGGCGCGCACCAGGGCATCAGCACCCTGCAGCCGGCATCCAGCAGTTTTTCAGCCACGACGAGATCGTCCGTCGTATAGGGAAAGACCTCGAACCCATCGTCGCAAAGGATTTTCGCCGCTTCGACCAATGCAAAGACATCAGGCTGCAACGTGTCGTGATGGCCGATGATCTCCAGCTTGATCCAGTTGGTGCAAAACACATCGCGGGCCATCTTCGCCGTCAGCACGGCTTCCTTCACGGTATGGCAACCGGCAGTATTGGGGAGGATATAGCGATCCAGTTCGCGGATCAGCTCGAAAAACTGCCCACCCTTCTTGCCGCCCGCCGTCTCCCGGCGCAACGAAATCGTCAGAATATCCGTATTGCTGGCCCGCACCGCACCGTCAAGCACGGCGGGGGAAGGATAACGCGCCGTACCGAGAAGAAGGCGGGACGAGACCTCACGGCCATAAAGCGTCAGCATGACCTCAACCTCCCTGCATCGGCGAAAGGATTTCGACCCGGTCGAAGGCCTTCAGCAGGTAATCGGCACGTTCTTCCGAATGCACCAGATCGCCATTGACCGCCGTTGCCAGCCACTCACCGTCGTAATCGAGGCTAGCGAGCAAGCCGGCCAGCGTTTCAGTGGCGAGATCAAGCTCGTCGCCATTGACAAGAAGTTTCATGATCCTGTTCCTTTCGGGAGAGTTTGGCAGATGATGCCTGCTGCCTGCCGCGCCATTGCCGGCGAAAGCAGAAAGCCGTGCCGGTGCGCACCATTGATGAAGATCGTCCGCCCGTCCTCGATGACTTTAGGCAGATTGTCGGGATAGGCCGGACGCACGCCCGTGCCGGTCTCGATGATTTCCGCTTCCGCAAAGGCCGGATGCACGGCATAGGCGGCGTTCAGGAATTCCATCATCGAGCGAGCGGAAATCGCCCCGGCATCCTCCGTCTCGATCATCGTCGCGCCCACCATGAAGCGGCCGGGCTCGCGTGGCACGATGTAAAGCGGAATGCGCGGATGCAGCAGCCGGACGGGACGGGACAGGGAAATCTCCGACGTGGCGAGATAAAGCATCTCTCCCCGAACGCCGCGAAGGCCGGAAATTTCTCCTACCGCCGCAGACCCGATGCAATCCACCACCCGGTCGAACCGCTGTTCATCCACCGAAACGCCCATATGAAACCGCACGCCCATACCGCAAAGCCGCTCATAGAGTGACTTCAGCGCAAAGCGCGGATCGAGATGCCCCTCGTCCGGAAAATAAAGCCCGGACCGGAACCGCCCGGCAAGATCGGGCTCCAGAGCGGCGATCTCGCCCTCATCCACCCAGCGATAGCCGCCGGTCCTCGATGCGAAACGCGAAAGCTCCGTCCGGTCGCGCGCAGGTGCAACGACCAGCGTGCCGTTTCGGACGACCAAACCGGGGGTCGCCTCGTCCCACCAGTTAAGCGCCGCCTTGCCGAGCGTCAGAACCGCCTCTTCCGCGCTTTCACGCTCGCACCAGGGCGCCAACATACCGCCCGCATAGAACGACGCCCCGCGAGAAGGCTCGGCATTGCGCTCCGAGACCTCGACAGCAACGCTGCTCCGCGCCAGCTCGAAGGCCGCCGTCAATCCGGCGACCCCCGTTCCCTTGACAAGGACGCGCATTCTATTCGGCGTTCGCAGGCGTCGGAAGCGGCATATAAAGCTCGCCGCCTTCCTTGAAGCGGGCGGCCATCGCCTCCAGCCCCTCCTTCTGCGCCTCGGCGCGGATATCGTGGGAAATCCGCATCGAGCAGAATTTCGGCCCGCACATGGAGCAGAAATGCGCAACCTTGTGCGCCTCCTTCGGCAGGGTCTCATCATGGAAGGACCGCGCAGTATCCGGGTCGAGCGACAGGTTGAACTGGTCTTCCCAGCGGAACTCAAACCTTGCGCGCGACAGCGCATCATCCCGCACCTGCGCCGCCGGATGACCCTTGGCAAGATCGGCAGCATGGGCGGCGATCTTGTAGGTAATGACGCCAACCTTCACGTCGTTGCGATCAGGCAGGCCGAGGTGTTCCTTGGGCGTGACGTAGCAAAGCATCGCCGTGCCAAACCAGCCGATCATCGCCGCCCCGATACCTGACGTGATATGGTCGTAACCGGGCGCGATATCGGTGGTCAGCGGCCCAAGCGTATAGAAGGGCGCCTCGCCGCAGGTCTTCAGCTGCTTGTCCATATTCTCCTTGATCTTGTGCATCGGCACATGGCCGGGGCCTTCGATCATCACCTGGCAATCCTTGGCCCAGGCGATCTGCGTCAGCTCCCCCAGCGTTTCCAGCTCGGCAAACTGCGCCGCGTCGTTGGCATCGGCAATCGAGCCGGGACGCAAGCCATCGCCCAGCGAGAAGGAGACGTCATAGGCGCGGCAGATATCGCAAATCTCGTCGAAATGCTCATAAAGGAAGCTTTCGCGATGATGATGCAGACACCACTTGGCCATGATCGACCCACCGCGGGAGACGATGCCGGTAACGCGGTTGACGGTGAGCGGAATGTAATGCAGCCGCACGCCGGCATGGATGGTGAAATAATCCACACCCTGCTCCGCCTGTTCGATCAGCGTATCGCGAAACACCTCCCAGTTGAGGTCTTCGGCAATGCCATTGACCTTCTCCAGCGCCTGATAAAGCGGCACCGTGCCGATCGGCACCGGTGAATTGCGGATGATCCATTCGCGGATATTGTGAATGTTGCGCCCGGTCGAGAGGTCCATGACGGTATCCGCACCCCAGCGGATCGCCCAGACCATCTTCTCCACCTCTTCCGCCATGGAGGACGTAACGGCGGAATTGCCTATATTGGCGTTGATCTTCACCAGAAAATTACGGCCGATGATCATCGGCTCAAGTTCCGAATGATTGATATTGGCGGGAATGATGGCCCGGCCCGACGCCACTTCCTGCCGAACGAATTCCGCCGTCACGTAATCAGGGATATGCGCGCCGAAACTCTCGCCGTCGCGCACCAGCTTCTCCTTGGCCGCCTCGCGCCCGAGATTTTCGCGGATGGCGATGAATTCCATTTCCGGGGTGATGATGCCGGCCCGCGCATAGGCAAGCTGTGTCACCGCTTTGCCGGCAGTCGCCCTGAGTGGCTGGTGGCGCACGGAAAATTCCGGGGTCAGGCGCTCGCCGGTGGCAAAGCCGTTATCTTCCGGCTTAACATGCCGGCCCTCGTAAGCCTCAACATCACCGCGTGCCACGACCCAGTCGTGACGCAGTCGCGGCAGACCCTTTTCAATCAGAACGGGATGTGTGGGATCGGTGTAGGGACCGGAGGAATCATAGACTGTTACCGGCGGTTCGCCCGCCGTCGGGTGCACCGCGATCTCGCGCATCGGCACGCGAATATGCGGATGCAGGATTCCCGGTTTATGGATTTTCGTGGAGGCGGCATGCGGTCCGGTGGTAACCGACAGCGGGGTAGTCTTGGCAACGATATTCATCATGAGGCTCCAAAGTTTGACAGTGGAGACCCAGTTCGAGCCGGAATGATGGAAAATACCGCAGCGCCGACAGCGCATTGCACACGCCAGCCGACATCAGGTCTTTGCACCGTCCCTACGCCAGTATGAACTGGATCAGGTTCAACGGGTCACTGCGCATGAAAGCAGAATCTCAGCCCCTTGACGGGACACCCCTGGTGAATGGCTCACAGCAAAAAACACCGGCCGCCTTTTGTCAAGGCCGCCGATCAACGCTTGGCAAAGGTGCGGGAATGGCGCATGCTGCCGTTAGTTGTAATTAACCTAACGGTTTAGGTGAATATTATCGTTTGCGACATAACGATAAGCACAAACCTTCCTAATGTTAATTTCATTGGAGATCCGTCGGAATGAATGCGACTATTCGTGAAATACTGGCAAAATTCGGCCAGCTTCCCACCCCCGTCGATACGATTGCAGATGAAGCAGATCTTTATGCGGCAGGCCTCTCTTCCTTTGCATCGGTGCAATTGATGCTGGGCATCGAAGAAGCATTCGATATCGAGTTTCCCGACAATCTGCTGAACCGCAAGTCCTTCGCCAGCATCAAGGCCATTGAAGACACCGTTAAGCTCATTCTGGATGGTAAAGAGGCTGCCTGATGAACGTGACCGTAGCGCCGCAGGATGAAACGCTGTCCGCGCGCGCGGGCCGTGTCGCGACCATTGCCGCCAAACATGCAGACGAGGTGGATGTCACCGGCAGCTTCCCGCAGGAAGCCGTCGATGCACTGCGGCAGGAACGCCTGCTGGGCATCCAGGTCCCCTCCTCGCTGGGCGGCGAAGGCGCATCCCTGCAGCAAATCGCCGATATCTGCGCCCGGCTTGGCCAGGCCTGTTCGGCAACGGCGATGATTTTCGCCATGCACCACATCAAGCTGTCCAGCCTGGTGGAACATGGCGAGACAAGCGCATGGCATGCGGGCTTCATGAGCCGCATCGCCGGTGAACAGCTTCTGCTCGGCTCCGCAACCACCGAGGGCGGCATTGGCGGCAATCTGCGCAATTCCATCTGTGCGATCGAGGTCGAGGGCGAATTTTGCCGGCTGGAAAAGGACGCCACCGTCATTTCCTATGGCAGCAATGCCGATGCGATCCTCATCACCTCGCGCGCCCACAAGGATGCCGCGCCGGCCGATCAGGTGATGACCGTTTTCCTGAAAAGCCAGTATACGCTCGAAAAGACCCATATCTGGGATACGCTCGGCATGCGCGGCACCTGTTCGGACGGTTTCCTGTTTCGTGGCGAGGCTCCCGCAGCGCAGATTTTCCCGAAACCTTTTGCGGAAATCGCCGCGCAATCCATGCTCGCAAGCTCCCATCTTCTGTGGAGCGCCGTCTGGTACGGCATCGCGTCGGATGCGGTGCTGCGCGCGCAATCCTTTGTCAGGGCCGCGGCACGCAAGTCGCCCGGCACCGCTCCTCCCGGCGCGATCCGGCTTGCCGAGGTTTCCACCAAGCTGCAGGTGGTGAAATCCAACATCATTGCCGGCATCAAGGCTTACGAGGACACCAAGAGCGATGCCGAAAAGCTGATGTCGATGGCTTTTGCTGTCGCCATGAACAATGTGAAGATCTGCTCTTCGGAAACCATTCTCGAGATCATCGACCACGCCATGCTGGTCTGCGGCATCATGGGTTACAAGAACGGCACGCCCTACAGCCTCGGCCGGCATCTGCGCGACGCGCATTCCGCCCGTTTGATGATTTCCAACGACCGTATTCTCGGCAATTCCGCCAACCTCCTGCTGGTTCACAGGCAGGACACCAGCCTCTTGGGATAAGACCATGGACATGCAAACATCGTTCCTCGATCGACTGTTCGAAGAAGGCCTGCTGATTGAAACCGGTGTGGACGGTCTTTATGGCCGCAGTGGCCAGTTCGAGGACGTGATTGCCGCATTCGAGCGGCTGATCGACCGCACGGGCGCCGCCGATGGCGCCGAAGCGATCCGTTTTCCGCCCGGCATCAACCGCGCCTATTTTGAAAAAAGCGGCTACATGAAGAGCTTTCCGCAGTTGGCCGGCACAGTCCATTCCTTCTGCGGCTGCGAGCTTGACCATGTCAGCCTTCTGAAATCCATGGATGAGGGCGAAGACTGGACCAAGGACCAGAAAGCCACCGACATCGTCCTGACGCCGGCGGCCTGCTATCCGCTTTATCCGACGATCGCCAAGCGCGGCGCGCTACCTGCCGGCGGCGGTCTCTATGACATCCAGTCCTATTGTTTCCGCCATGAGCCCTCCAAGGATCCGGCGCGCCAGCAGCTTTTCCGCATGCGTGAATATGTTTGCATGGGCACCGAGTCCGACGTCACCGAATTCCGCCAGACCTGGATGGATCGCGGCGTGGAGATGATGAAGGCGGTCGGGCTCGACGTCACCATCGATGTCGCCAACGATCCTTTCTTCGGCCGTGCCGGCAAAATGCTCGCCAACAACCAGCGTGATCAGAACCTGAAATTCGAACTGCTGATCCCGGTCACATCGACGACCAACCCGACAGCCTGCATGAGCTTCAACTATCATCAGGATGCCTTCGGCCAGAAATGGGGCCTCAACCTCGCCAACGGCGATGTCGCCCATACCGCCTGCGTCGGTTTCGGCCTTGAGCGCATCGCGCTGGCGCTGTTTGCCCATCATGGTCTGGATGTGAAGAAATGGCCTGCAAAGGTCGTGGAAACCCTCTGGGGCTGATTATCCATGCGGCAGATTTTCCCCGGTCTCGATCCCAAAAACTATGTGCAACATCCGCTCCATTCTTCCGAGAGGATGTGGCCGGAAACCAATTGCTACATTGATTTGTGGATCGAGGTGCTGGCGGCCAGGGGCCTGCCGCCGGAAGCCATGTTCGGTTTCACCCTCACACAGGATTTCGAGGGTGACCAGTTCACCTTCTTCAAGGTGCCGCTGGAAGATCTCGAAGCGCTTTATGGCGTTCGCGCCACCGAGCTTGCGATCTTTGACCGGGTGGAAAACCACATCGAAGCGCAACTGGAGCGCGGCCGCATCTGCCTGATCGAGATGGACAGCTTCTATATGCCCGATACCCATGGGGTGAGCTATCAGAAGGAACACGGCAAAACCACCGTCGCCATCAACCGGCTCGACCTGGCGAACCGGGAACTCGACTATTTCCACAATGCCGGCTTTTTCCATCTGTCAGGTGAAGATTTCGACGGCTTGTTCCAGCATCATCTCGCCGAAACTGATCCACCCTTCCTGCCCTACACCGAATTTGCGAAATTCGCAGACAGCAATGCCTCGCCGGCGCATATTCGCAAGACGGCCGAACGGCTGCTGAAGTTTCATTTTTCAAGACGGCCATCCACCAATCCGGTCAGGGCTTTTTCAGCCGTATTTCCGGCCCAGGTGGAAAAGGTTGCCGACAGGCCTTTCGGCTTCTTCCACAAATATGCCTTCAACACGCTGCGCCAGCTCGGCGCCAATTTCGAACTGGCGGCAAGCCATCTCGAATGGCTGGACAAGCAAGGTTTTTCTGAAGCAAGAGACCACGCGCTGCGCATCTCCGAGGTTGCCAAAACCGTGCAGTTCCAGCTTGCCCGCGCCGTCACCCGCCGTAAATTCGACGCGCTGGCCTCCGTGCTCGATCCGGCAGCAGACGCATGGGATGGCTTGATGGAAAGCCTTGCGGCGAAACTATCTGATGCCAGCGAGGCCGCGTGAGAACCTATCTCCCGGGCGAAAGCGAAGAATTGCTGAGTGAAGGCTGGACGCTGACACTGACGCCCGCCGATGCTTACGAGACGCCCTCTGAAATCCCGGCAGCGCTTGAAAGCCTGCACGTCTCCGTTCCCGGCACCGTGGCGCAGGCACTGGAAATGGCAGAAAAATTCGATCGGTTTGCCCCTGTCGCGCTGAACGACAAGGATGCCTGGTATCGGCTGACGATGATTTCCGATACGCGGGAGCGGGCCACCCTGCGCTTCGATGGCCTCTCCACCATTGCCGAAATCTTCTTCAACGGCGAACTGATCGCCGCCAGCCAAAGCATGTTTGAAAGGCTGGAAGTACCGGTCCAAATGACAGGCGCAGACGAGCTTTCGATCTGCTTTCGGGCACTCGGCCCGAGGCTCGAAAAAACCGGTCCGCGCGCCCGCTGGCGCCCACAGATGATGAATACACAGGGGTTGCGGCTGATCCGCACCACGGCGCTCGGCTATATGCCCGGCTGGTGCCCGGAAATCCATGCCGCCGGCCCATGGCGACCCATCAGCCTCATCAAGCAGGAAAGCGTGCTTTGCAGCCTGCGATCTTCACTTGACGATACCGGCACGGGAAAGGTCAGCATCGTTCTAGAAGCGAACCGCGACATTCATTCCGCACGGGTGATTTGCGCTGGTTACAGCATCAATCTTTCAAAGGGCGAAAACGGCAGGCTCCTAGGCGAACTGCTCATACCGGGCGTCGAAATCTGGTGGCCACACACCCATGGCAGGCCCGCACTGCACGATGTCGTTCTGGAGTTGGACGGCAAGCAACACAGGCTCGGGCGCACCGGCTTTCGCCAGATTGAGATCGATCACGGCGAGGACGGCAACGGTTTCGGGCTCAAAGTGAACGGGCAACCCGTTTTCTGCCGTGGGGCGGTATGGACGACGGCCGACATCGTGCGCCTGCCGGGAACGCGGCCGGACTACGAGCCATGGCTCAAAAAAGCAGCCGAAGCCGGCATGAACATGATCCGCATCGGCGGCACCATGGCTTATGAGACACCGGAATTCTTCGCGCTTTGCGATGAACTCGGCATCATGGTCTGGCAGGACGCCATGCTTGCCAATTTCGATTACCCGGCAAAGGATGAGAGCCTGCGCCAGCATATCGTTACGGAAATCTCGCAATTCTTCGAGGCGACAGCGCTTTCTCCGTCGCTCACCGTTTTCTGCGGCGGCAGCGAAATATACCAGCAGGGCGCCATGCTCGGCCTGCCGGAACAGATATGGAAGGTGACGCTCACCGAGGAGATTATTCCGGACGTGATGGCTGAGAAACGGCCGGATACGGCCTACGTCGCCAATTCACCCTCTGGTGGCGCGTTGCCATTTTTCCCCAATGCCGGGGTCGGTCACTACTATGGGGTGGGCGCCTATTGCCGTCCGCTGGAAGATGCCCGCCGCGCCGATGTGCGCTTTGCCGCCGAGTGCCTGGCCTTTTCCAATATTCCCGAACAGGAAACGCTGGACAAATATCTTCCCGGCGTGGCCGTGCATGATCCACGCTGGAAAGCCCGCACGCCGCGCGATCGCGGCGCGTCGTGGGATTTCGAAGATGTTCGCGATCACTATCTAAAGCTGCTTTACGAGGTTGAGCCGGACGTTCTGCGACGCGAGGATGGCGGGCATTATCTCGACATGTCCCGCGCAGCAACGGCCGAGGTCATGGAGGCGACCTTCGCCGAATGGCGGCGCAGCGGTTCCTCTTGCCAGGGCGCGCTGGTCTGGACCCTGCAGGATCTCGTTCCCGGTGCTGGCTGGGGTATCATCGACGCCACCGGCCGGCCCAAATCCGTCTGGCACGCATTAAAGCGGGCGTTCCGCCCCACTCAGCTCAGCCTTTCCGATGAAGGCACCAACGGGCTGGACATCCATCTCATCAATGAAACCAGCGAGAGCTTTGACGCCATGCTGGAACTGACCTGCTTGCGCGACGGCATGCAGCCAGTCGTGCACGCCAAACGCCCGCTGACGCTTTCACCGCGGCAGAGCCAGATAATTGCCTCAACCGATTTGTTTGGCGCCTTTTTCGATACGACCTATGCCTATCGTTTCGGCCCGCCATCCCATGATGTCACGGTCGCCCGGCTTCGTGATGTCGCAACCGGGCTTGTCATCGCCGACGCCTTCAATTTCCCGCTCGGCCGGAAAAAGGCGCTGCATGCCGCCAGTCTGGCTCCGGGTATCAGCGAAACCAACGGCAACTGGTCGCTCGAAATCGGTACGGACCGGCTGGCGCAATCCGTCCATGTGTCGGCAGAAGGCTATCTCGCTTCGGAAAATTGGTTCCACCTCGCCCCCGGCGAGAACAAGACAATCAATCTCGTGCCGGAAACCGGCACGGTCGAAACGCCACCTTCCGGCGAGGTGGTATCATTGGGGTCCGGCCGGCGCTTCGCCTTTTAGAGCCAGCCGCTTCACCGCATCGATAAAGATTTTTTTCGCTTCCGGAGTCGAAAGATTGTGATCGGCATCGGCAATAATTGTCAGCGACACATTCTGATAGGCCGAAAGCCCACGACCATCGGCATCGAAATAATAGCGGAAATGCTCAAGCCCGTCGTCATTGTCGCTGTAGAGCAGGCTAACGGCGGTGCCCTTTGCCTTGAGTGAATCGAATGCACCGTAAACGGCGCGGCCTTCTTCACTGCCCCGGCGGAACAGCCTTGCCGTTTTTGTCGAGAGCTTCTTCATCGTCGCCTTGACGATGTTCAGTCCGGCACTGACGACATCGACATCGCCGCTGAAGAGGCGCTTGAATGTCGCCCCCTGGCGAAACCGCTGGCTATACTCCCCAAACGAACGCGGCCGTTTGTGCAGTGCTTCATCAACCGAGCGGCCTTTCTGCCAGTGGAAGACGACCGGGTTGACCGCCGCTACTGCGCTGATCCGACTATCCGCAAGCGCGCCGTTGAAGGCGAGATAGGCGCCGCTGCACCGGCCGGCCGCGATGAGGGGACCTTTGCCGCGCCGCTCAAGAAAATCGAGTGCGGCAGCGACATCGTCATTCTGCGAGGCATCATAAAGAACCTGATCCGGCACATTTTTGACCGGCGGGCTGTCGGCAATATTGGCCGCATCGAAGCGCAGCGAAGCGACACCGGCACGCGCAAGGGCACGGGCGGTCTGCACTGAAAGCCTGCCCCAGCCCGCATGCCGGTCATAGGCCGCGCCAAGCAGAAGGACCGAAGAAACCGGTTGCCGATGATCCGGCTCGCAAAAAATGCCGAAAAGCCGTCCGCCCTCGCCAAACTGCACCGGCTGTTCGAAAAAACCCTGGCCGCGCTGTGGCGCGTTGATGGTGAAATCTTCCGGGAGTGCCGCAGGGTTCCCGGCATGGGTCTGTGACAAGACCCAATTCACCAAGAGGTTCACGACGTCGCCGGATATTTTCGAAAGCGTCGGGCTGGAAACGAGATCGTCATAACCCGAAAACGCCGCCTCCCTCACCTCGCCGCCTATCGTGGCAAGATGTCTGGCGAAATCACTGTCCGTCACCCGACCGGCTCTCGCCAGCACAAGGACATGGCGGGCTGGAACAGTTTCAAGACTGGAAAGATTGATTTTTTTGATCGTATCCGCAACGCCTGCCGGCATGGCCATGCCGGCAATCGCCCCGGGCTGCGCCAGACGTTGCCCGGAAAGAAGACCAAGACCATCATCGATCATCGACGACCACATTGCCAGTTCGCGCAGATAGGCACGGCCGGAGACGACCGGCGCCAGAAAAGCCATCGAACCGACCTCCAGAGCACCGGCAAGCGCCTGAGCGGCGATCGGGCAACCGAGACCCTGAGCGACAACGACAACCCCGGAGCAGCCGGAAAGACGCTTCAGATAATCAAACGCCGCGCGCGTGTCGGAAAGCCAGTCGGCCGCCCGGCCCGCATCTTCCGGTTCAAGCGCGTCACCTGCGCCAAGATAATCAAACCGCAGGCTGGCAACGCCGGAAGCGGCCAGCCGCTCGGCCAGAACCCGCTGGAACTTGCGGCTGCATAGCTCTTCCATGCCCCACGGGCTGACGAAAAGAACCGCATGATCCCGTTGCACATCATTGCGCGCCGGATGAAAAATACCGGCAAGCCCTTCAAAAGAAACAGGATGCGCGATCATCCCATCCGCTGAAATGTCGAAAAGCTGCCGTGAATCAAGGAGAGGTTCGCTGCCTGCACGCTCTGAAATATCTATCGCCATCGACCTTGCCACTATTGCGCCAGCGTCTGGCTCAACCACTACGGGATCACTATACCCAAGTGTCTTAACGCCTGTCCTACTCTACAAACAATAACATTAGAGAATTCTAAAAATACTGTCGCATTTACATCGATTGCGACAAAGCGGTTGCAAAAACAATCTTTCAGTGTGGCGGTAAGCCTCGGTGCGAATGCTATTTTGCTCGAAACCGCTTGAATATACTGATAAATAGCGAGTCACGTACCTATTTGCAGGAGGAGCTTGCGCTACCCGGCCACCGGATCGTTTAGACACCGCGCAAACCAACACCCCGGGCTTACCCCGACAGGTCATAGAAGTTTTATATGGAACAAAGCCTTACGCGTTACATCTGGTCGCACACGAGGCGGCAGCAGCTTTTCATTCTGCTGATTGTGGCCCTGTCCATGATCCCCTACTTCCTCGCCTTCGATCTGCCCAAACAGATCGTCAACGGGCCTATTCAGGGAGATGGCTTCGAAGGGGCGAACGCGACCCAGCTTTTCATGCATCTCACGGTCGATATTCCCTATTGGGGCACCGTGACATTGTTCCCCGGGCTCGAACTCAACCGCATGTCAATGTTGATGGCGCTCAGCCTCACATTCCTTGCGCTTGTCGTCATCAACGGGCTTTTCAAATATTACATCAATACCTTCAAGGGCCGCCTTGGCGAACGGCTTCTCCGGCGTATCCGCTTTGAGCTCATCGACAGGATCCTGCGGTTTCCGCCCACCCACTTCAAGCGGGTCAAGGGTGCTGAAATCTCCAGTATGGTGAAGGACGAAGTCGAGCCGCTGGGTGGCTTTACCGGCGACGCCTTCGTGCAGCCGGCGCTTCTCGGCGGTCAGGCGCTCTCCGCGCTCTTCTTCATCCTCGTGCAGAATTTCTGGCTGGGTCTGATCGCTGCTTTCATGGCCGCCATTCAGGTCGGCATCATCCCCAAGATGCGCCGCCGCCTCATTGAACTCGGTCGCCAGCGGCAGTTGAGCGCCCGCCAGCTAGCCGGGCGTATCGGTGAAATGGTCGATGGCATCGGGACCATCCACGCCTATGATACCTCCAATTTCGAGCGCGCCGACGCCTCGCACCGGCTCGGCGACATCTTCAAGATCCGTTACGATCTCTACCAGTGGAAGTTTCTGGTCAAATTCATCAATAACTTCCTCGCACAGCTCACGCCGTTCTTCTTTTATGCGCTCGGCGGATATCTCACCCTCAAGGGCAGCCTCGATGTCGGCCAGCTGGTCGCCGTCATCAACGCCTATAAGGAACTGCCCGGACCGCTGAAGGAACTGATCGACTGGGATCAGGCCCGCCAGGACGTGCAGGTGAAATACGAGCAGGTCTTCGAACAGTTCAATGCACCGAACATGATCGAAGAAACCGTACAGAAACTGTCGCCGGGAGCCGTCGCAGCCATCACCGCACCGATCGTCATCACCAATCTGACGCTGGAAGACGATAGCGGCAGCAGACTTCTGGAGCAGGCGTCGCTGAAAATCGAGCCGGGTGAAGTCATCGCCATCGTCGGCGGCGCGGGAGGCGAAGCGCTTGCGGATGCGATCGGTCGTACACTCTGGCCGGCCTCCGGCAAGATCAGCATCAATGATGTCGACATACTGGAACTGCCAGAATCACTGACGGGACGTCGTATCTCCTATGTCTCTTCGGACAGCTATTTTTTCCACGCCAGCCTGATGGACAACCTGCTCTACGGCCTGAAACACGCCCCGCTCGCAGACAAAAACTACGAGGGTGCGGCTCTGGAACACCGCAAGTGGGAAATCCGCGAAGCCAAGATGGCGGGCAATCCGTTGATCGACATCAACAGCGAATGGATCGACTACGCTTCCAGCCCGGCCGGGGACGGTAAGCCGGAAAATCTCATTCGGGCAATCCTGGCCGTCCTCGACAGCGTGGAACTGTCGCAGGATATTCTGGAATTTGCGCTGCGCTCGTCGATCGACCCTCTGACCGACCTGCATCTTGCCGCCCGCATCGTGGAACTGCGGCATGTCCTGCGTGCAGAACTGGAAAAAGAGAACCTGAGCGGCCTCATCGCACCCTTCGAGCTTGAGAGCTACAACAGCGAGGCGACGGTCGGCGAAAACCTGCTGTTCGGCACCATGCGGGACTCTTCCCAGACGATCCGGACCATCATCGAAAGCGATTATTTCCGCTCGCTGATGCGCGAGACCGGTCTTGTCAAAACCCTGTTTGAAATGGGTTACACGATTGCCGAAAACATCGTCGAAATCTTCGCCGACCTGCCGGGAGACCACCCCTTCTTCCAGCAGCTGACATTCATGACGCCCGATGACATTCCGGTCTATCAGCAGATGCTGCAGCGCCTGCAGGGCCGCGGTTTCGATGATGCCAATGAGAGCGAAAAACGCGCAATGCTGCGGCTGAGCTTCTTCTACGTCGAGCCGCGCCAGCGTTTCGGCCTGTTGTCGCCGGAAATCATGAACCGGATCGTCGAGGTCCGGCACATGTTCCATGAAAAGCTGCCCGACAGCCTGAAGAACATCATCGAAATCTACGATCCGACGAAATATATGAGCGCCACCAGCCTGCTGGATAATATTCTCTTCGGCAAGGTCAGCCATCGTTATACCGATGCCTCCCGGCGCATCACCCGCATCGTCGCCGATGTCATGCGCAAGCAGGGCGTCTACGAGCGTGTTCTGGCCGTGGGTCTGGATTTCAACCTCGGTGCCGGCGGCAAGCGGCTTGGCCCGCTCCAGCGCCAGAAGCTCAATCTTGCCCGCGCGCTGATCCGTAAATCTGATTATTACGTCTTTAATCGCCCCCTTCCCGGCCTTGATCCGCGACAGCAGGAGGAAATTGTCGAACGGGTCATCACACTCCTGAAACAGAACAACAATAACCCGTCAATCATATGGGTTCTGTCGAATGCAACGCTTTCGCGCATGTTCGGCCGGGTCATATTCGTCCATCAGGGACTGGTCACCGCCGACGGAAGTTACGAGACTCTGGCGCAGGAAAACGGTACATTCAAGGATATGGTCGCAACATAAATCCAAGAACGTGGCCGAGGTGGAACAAGAATAGGGTAAGGCAATGCTCTTCAAAGAAGAAATTCAAATGCTGAAACGCGTCCCGTTTTTTTCGGAAATGGAACCGTCGAAGCTCAAACTACTCGCTTTTGCGTCGGATCGGGTATCCTATCATACAGGTGACGTGCTGTTTCGGCAGGGGGATGTCGGCGATGCGGCCTATGTGGTTCTGACCGGCAAAGTGGATGTTCTGGTCGATTCCCCGTCAGGCACATTGAAGGTGGCGGAAATGACCGGCAATGCCATCGTCGGTGAAATCGCCATCCTCTGTGACAGCGTCAGAACCGCGACCGTGCGCGCCTCCACCAATGTGGAAGCCCTGCGGATCGGCAAGGAACAATTCTTCAAGCTCATGTCCGATTTCCCGGATATTACCATAAAAGTCATGCGCGTTCTTGCCGAACGCCTCACCCAGACGACGACGGAACTCAGCAAGGCGCGCGCAAGCGCCAGAACATGAGCGGCAATTCCTTGCTACCCCGACGGGCGATATTAGAAAAATAAATGTCGCACCATTGCAATATAAATGAAATGCTGACTGAATAAGAGGTAAGGGCATCCGCTAAAAAAGGCGGATATAAGAATCTATAGAGACAACGGGCTTCATGGGAGGAAAGCGTGCAAGATTCCGTTGTTATTGGGGTGTGTCATGGCGTTCGATTCCGACACAGCAAGTCGGGAAAGTAATAGAAATTTTCGGGTAAAGATCTGGGGTGCGCGGGGAACGCTTCCTGTTTCAGGTGAAAACTTCCGAAAATATGGCGGTAATACCATCTGCATCGAGGTACGATGCGGAGACCACGTTCTTTTGTTCGATGCGGGGTCGGGGCTTCATCCCGCCGGTCTGGCATTGCGGGCGGAAGGCATTACCGACGTCGATCTGTTCTTCTCGCACTGTCATTACGATCACATTGTCGGCTTCCCCTATTTCAAGCCGTTTTACAACAGTTGCAACGACGTCGCTATTTGGTCTGGTCATCTCGCCGGCATCATGACAACGCGGGAAATGCTCAAGGATTTCATGAGCCCACCCTGGTTCCCCGTGCCGCTGGAGGTTTGCTGCGCAAAAATGGTGACGCGGGACTTCATGCCCGGCGACACGCTCAACCCGCGCACCGACCTTTCAATCAGAACCGGAATGCTCAATCATCCCGGTAATGCCATCGGGTACAGGCTGGACTGGGAAGGAAAGTCCCTCGCCATCATCACCGATACCGAGCATGAGCCGGGCAGCATCGACGAAACCGTGCTCGATCTGATCAGGGATGTGGATCTTTTCCTCTACGACGCCATGTTCACCGATGAGGAAATGGGCCTTTATCGCGGTTATGGCCATTCCTCCTGGCAACAGGCTATTCGCCTCGCCAAGCTGGCTGGCGCAAAAAATGTCGGTTTCATCCACCATGCCCCAAGCCGCAGCGACGAGGAACTGGACAGCATCGAGAAACAGGCAAAAGCCCAGTTCGACGGCGCATTCGCGGCCATGGACGGCCAGATCATCGAACTCTGATCGCGGTCACCGCAACCTCTTGGTCACGGCGAAGGTTTGGGGTGCTTGGCAACGCCCCCAAGTCGCGATTGCAATCGTACGTCCAGAAAATTTCCAGCAAAAATGCGCAGCGGCTTTACCTGCGGAAAATGCGTAAGAACAAAGGGCGAGAGCTCACCGAACGATTCCTTTTAAACAGGACGCGCGTCAGCGACATTCGAACACGCACAATTGACCGTCGCCAGCCTTTTGCTCCACGATATTGCCACGAGATTCCCTGCACTAAGAGCGTCACGGCTTACTAGTGATGATTCTGCGCTGAGCGACCACACGATGGGATTTGCATGATCCGTTTCTTTTCGGAAACCAACTTAAGACAGGCCCGGATTTTATCCGGTCTCATCATATTTGCTTTTGTATTTTCCCATCTTTTCAATCACTCCCTTGCACTCATCTCGATCGACACCGCCGAACGGGCGCGAAAATGGTTCAGCCTGATCTGGCTCAATCCCGTCAGCAGCCTGCTTTTTTATGGTTCGGTTCTGGTGCATGTCTGTCTTGTCCTGCGCTCGCTTTATCTGCGCAGAACATTGCGCATGCCGTTGCGCGAAGCGCTTCAGGTCATTTTCGGCCTGTCGATCCCGTTTCTGATCATCGGCCACGCCGTCAATATCCGCGTGTCGCATATGATTTATGGCATCGATGTCGGCTACTACTCGGTCATCCGCAGGCTGTGGATCAACAACCCGATACAGGGCGCGTGGCAAAGCCTCGCCTTGATCGTGATCTGGGTGCATGGATGCATCGGCCTGTATTTCTGGCTGCGTTACCGCGACTGGTATCCGCGTATAGCCGGGCTATTCATGACGGTGGCGGTGATGCTGCCGCTTCTTGCGCTGCTGGGCTTCAGCGATGCCGGCCGATGGCTGGCGGAGATCGACGAAAAATATGCGCTTCCTCCGGGACTCGTCGACAATACCGTTCAAAAAGACGAGCTACCGCTGCAACGGGAAATGGAGACGCAGATCAGGTTCATCACCGGAACGGTGGAAACGTCGTTTATCGGCGCGGTGATGCTGGTTTTTGTCCTGCGCGGCGTGCGCAGCTGGCGGCAACGCTTGACGGCCATCGAAATCCGCTACGAACATGGCGCGCAGGCGCGTGTGCCTGCCGGGCTGAGCATTCTGGAGGCCAGCCGGCTTGCCGGCATACCGCATTATTCCGTCTGCGGTGGCAAAGGGCGCTGCTCAACCTGTCGGGTCAAGGTTCTGGACAGCAAAGGTCCGCTTCCGCCGCCCGGAGACATCGAGCAGACCACATTGCGGCGCATCCATGCCGATTCCGATGTGCGGCTCGGCTGTCAGCTACGCCCCACGAGCGATCTTGGTATCGCGCTCCTCGTTTCGCCGCCCCAGCAGAGCGATCTGCCGGTCGATACGCAGCTGGCCCGCCCCGGCCGGGAAGAGGAAATCGCCATCCTCTTTTGCGATCTGCGCAACTTCACCACGCTTTCCGAGGCGAAGCTGCCCTATGATGTCGTCTTCCTCCTGAACCGTTATTTCACCATCGTCGGCCAGGCTGTCGAGCACGCAGGCGGCCATCTCGACAAGTTCATTGGCGATGGCGCCATGGCCCTGTTCGGACTCGGAGAAAATGAGGAACATGCCTGCCGCAACGCGATGAAGGCAGCGGCCACCATATTGCGTGATATCGCAATCTTAAACGAGGGGCTGGAAAAACAGTTCGCCGTCCGTCTGGAAGTCGTGGTCGGCATTCACGCCGGCCCAAGCATCGTCGGTGTCATGGGATATGGCGCCGCAAAAACCCTGACGGCTATCGGCGATACCGTCAATGTGGCAAGCCGGCTCGAATCCAAGGCCAAGGAAGTCGGCGCGGCCATCGTTGTTTCCGAACCGGCTCTTATTCAGGCAGGGCAGGATATCGCCGACCTTCGCAGCGAACAGATCTCCATTCGCGGACGGAACTCGCAGATGAAAGTTTTCCTCCTCTCGAAGGAAGAGAGTGAACGTTATCTATAGAAGGCCGAGGCGCTTGCTGTTTACCTGCGCAGGTTCAAATCTTGCGATAGAGAAAATAGCGGTCCGTCGGCACGCTTTTCGGCACCGGCAGCGGATTTAGCAGGGGATGATCCAGCGGCAGACCGCTGACGGCGACGCCGCCTTTCGCCAGCACGCCCGCGGCAAGATCCGGCAACCACGTCAATGTAACCGCGTCCTTTTCCGGATAGCCCGTGCCGATATCGGCATGCACCATCGCCGCATCTGCACCGATGAAGGCGGGCGCGGTCTCCGAGATTTCACCAATAACAAGATCCTCCGCCGCCGGAACGGAGGAGGCATGAGCTCCCATGGCCCTGTCGAAGGCGATGATACGACGGTTGGGAAACAGTTCCCGCAGGTGATTGAAAGTGCGTCCGTTTCCGAGACCGATTTCCATCAGCGCACCCTCTTCCGGCAGATCGAGATCGGCCGCGAGGTGGTTGAGAATATCCCGCTGCGCGGTCAACCGGCGAATAAAACTGTCCAGTCTGCTCATGGTCCGTCCGTATCAGGCCTTGATGATGTGTTTTGCGGCAATATCTCGCCGCGCAAAGACATTTCGCGTATCGATGATCAGCGGCGCCCATTCACTGAGCGCGGTATAATCAACATTGTCATGGTCGGTCGCCACGAGAACGGCATCGAAAGCGCCGATCGTCTGCCTGTCCCACGGCACCGATTTCATACCCATCAGGTGGCTGTATTCGCGGGTTTTCGGAATTTCCGCCACATGCGGATCATAATAGGCCGCTTCGCCACCACGCTCCTGAATAAGCTCGATGAGTTTCAGCGAGGGGCTTTCGCGAATATCGGGCACATTTTTCTTGTAGGCGAGGCCGACGACAAGAACCTTCGAACGGCTGAGCGCCTTTCCGGAATGAATGTCGAGCGCTTCCGCAACCCGCCCGACAACGTGGCGCGGCATGCCGGTGTTGATTTCCCCGGCAAGTTCGATGAACCGCGTCGGCAATTCATATTCGCGTGATTTCCAGGTGAGGTAGAATGGATCAATCGGTATGCAGTGGCCGCCGAGACCCGGACCGGGATAAAACGGCATGAAACCGAAAGGCTTGGTTTTCGCCGCGTCGATCACTTCCCATATGTCGATGCCCATCGCCTCGTAAACGACCTTGAGTTCGTTGACGAGCGCGATATTGACGGCGCGGAAGACGTTTTCGGTGATTTTCACCGCCTCGGCCGTGGCGTTTGTCGAAACGGGCACGATCTTTTTGACCACCGATCCATAAAATGCGGCCATCAGTTTTCCGGCCGCTTCGCCATCCCCGGCAACGACCTTCGGAATGGTCGAAGTCTCGAAATCGCGATTGCCGGGATCTTCCCGCTCGGGCGAAAAGCCGATGAAGAAATCGACACCGGAGACCAGCCCGCCGCTCTCCATAATGGTCTTCACCACCCCGTCAGTCGTGCCCGGATAGGTGGTCGATTCCAGCACAACAAGCTGCCCCTTGCGCAGATAAGTGGTGATCTCCCGACAGGTCTTTTCGACATAGGATAAGTCCGGCTCGCGATATTTCGTCAGCGGCGTCGGCACACAAATGGCGATCACGTCACATTCGGCCAGTCGGGCGAAATCGGCGGTGGCGACGAAGCCGTCATTCTGCCGCACACTCGCCAGCACCTCATCAGACACCGCCTCGATATAGCTGCGGCCCGCATCGATCGCGGTAATTTTACCGGGGTCGATATCGAATCCGACGACCTTGAACCCGGCCTTGGCCACCGTCATGGCCAGTGGCAGGCCGACATAGCCGAGGCCGATCACACCCGCCTTGGCGGTTTTGTTTTCGATGCTGGAAAGCAGGGTCTGGGAGACATCAGGAGAAGTCAAAGCGTGTCACGCTCCGCGCATGTGCAAAAGATGCCTTTCAGTTGGGCAAGAATGGCCGGGCTGTCAAGGCTCGGCCCTTTCAAATTCCGGTTGACGCCGATGCGGCGGCCAACGCACAACCTTCGGCATGAAGATCGCCTTTTATTCGCCGCTCAAATCACCCAACCATCCCGTTCCCTCTGGAGACCGGTTGATGGCCCGTCTGCTGATGCAGGCAATGACGATGGGCGGCCACGCGGTCTTCGTTGCTTCCGAACTGCGCAGCTTTTTGAAACAGGCGGATGACCCGGCACGAACCTCGCTCGTCGATGCGGCCGATCGCGAGATCGAAGCCATCGCTCAGCGCTGGCGACGGGAAGGCCCCCCGGACCTCTGGTTTTGTTATCATCCGTATTACAAAGCCCCGGATTTACTCGGACCGGAACTCGCCAGACGGTTCGATATTCCCTACGTCACCGCCGAAGCCTCCTATTCGCCAAAGCGCAATGGAATGGGTTGGCAGGCGATACAGGATGAATTACTGGCCGCGTTGAATGCAGCCGCCGTGAATATCTGCTTCACGGCGCGGGATCGCGAAGGGCTTTTGCGCGCTTCCCCCACTCTGCACTGGAAAATGTTGCCGCCCTTTATCGATGTCGGGACTTTTCTTGAAACTGCCCCACACCCAACGCCGGCAAGGCTCATCACCGTCGCCATGATGCGCTCGGGCGACAAGCTGACCAGCTATCGCGCCCTTTCAGAAGCACTCGCTTTGTTGCCGCAGGACCTCGACTGGACGCTGGATATCATTGGTGACGGGCCGGAACGCTCGGCTGTACAGACCATGTTCAGCGCATTTCCCGACAACCGTCTTGTCTGGCACGGCGAAAAAACCGCAACCGAGATCACAGCACTTCTTTCAAAAGCATCCCTCTACGTCTGGCCCGGCCATGGCGAAGCCTATGGTCTTGCCTATCTGGAGGCACAGGCCGCCGGCCTGCCCGTGGTGGCCGAAAAAGTGGCCGGTGTTCCCGAAGTGGTAAAATCCGGCACCACCGGATTACTGACACCGGAAAATGATACAGCCGCCTATGCCGACGCGATCAAAAGCCTGCTCGGCAATGACAGGCAGCGCGAAAAACTGGCAAAAGCGGCCCGCCAGTTCGTCGTCAATGAACGATCTCTGGAAAACGCCGCAACAGAGCTGAATAATATCCTGCTGCAAGCAAAGGCGCGAAGATCATGAGTGTGGAAAAACTCGTTGCAGCACTGGACGAATGCGGCCGGCGCGGCATGACCGCCGATCTATGGCTCCGGGACGACGACGCCGTGGAGCCGACACCCGCGCTTGATACGCTGCTTGATCTCTGCCGCAGCTTTGCCGTTCCGATCACCCTCGCGGTCATTCCCGAGATGACGACGAACAGGCTCGCGCAATATCTGGATGCGTCAGATATTGCCCATGTGGCCGTGCATGGCTGGTCACACACGAATTATGCCGGAAACAGCGAAAAGAAACAGGAACTCGGCGCTCACCGGGAGCTTTCCCTCGTTCTCGACGAATTGCAATCCGGACTGGATAAGCTCCATGACCTGCATGGCAGCCGTCTCGTGCCGATGCTCGTGCCGCCATGGAACCGCGTGGATGCCAGCATCGTGAAAGAGTTGGCAGGCATCGGCTATCGCGCCCTGTCCGTTTTCGGCCCGGAGAAAAACACCCTGCCGCCGCGTCTGAATACCCATGTCGACGTAATCGACTGGCACGGCAGCCGGGGCGGCCGCGATGACGACATCCTTTTCGCCGAAACCGCCACACGAATTCTGAAGACCGCCGAAGACGGCGGCACGACCGGCATCCTCACCCATCATCTCGTGCATGATGAGAATGTCTGGCGGTTTCTGCGGCGGCTTTTCGAGGTGACCTCGAACCATCCTGCCGGCCGCTGGCGCTCCTCGGCGAATATCGTCAACGAAATCTCACCATGACTTCCAGGCGATCAGCAAACCATCCTTGTCGCCGAGTTGCTGCCGGAGCGCTTCGACCGCCGCAAACGGCGTGCGATCGGCAAGCGACGCCGCAACAAATGCCGCCGGCGCGAGGCTGATGCTTCCCGCCCGGGCGATGACGGTAAAGATCAGCGGTCCGGTGGACCACCAGGCGGGTGCACGCGGCATTTCTTCGAGAATACCGGGAAACACCTCCAGCATCCTGCGAAAGACCGGATGTCCAGCCGGAGCGGCAATAAAGGAATTGGCAAGCAGCATGCTGCCCTGACCCGTATCACGCGGCGTCTTTTCATCGAACGCCGTCAATCCGGCCAAGGGCAGGAAAGCGTCGAAACTCACATCGTCCCGCGCCGGATACCAGTCACAATCGAGATAGATGCCGCCAAAACGCTCCAGCACGATATAACGGGCCACATCCACCGCGCCCGGATAATCACCCTGCTCCAGCATGGTTTTAAAGACAGCGTCTGCAAACACGCCTTCCCGCTCAAGATCAACCTCCCGCCAGAGACGATAGTCGTATCCATGTCTTGCAGCATGGGCGGCCCAGGCTTTCACCGATACCGGCAGCGCTCTTTCGCCGATCCATATCTGGTGAATGATCCTCGGCACATCCTCCCTGCTTTTGAGATTGATCGTGTGGCGCTCTTCCGGCGAAAACTGTGCATATTTTGCCAGAACCTGCGGCGGCGGCACGAGCGTATATTGGTAACCGATTTTGGCAACCATATCGCCTTCGGCCTTGGCGAGACGCAGCCGCGCTGCATGCAGCCGGCGCGGCAGACCGAGCACCGTCTGCTCGCCCATCATGTAACCGTCTTTTGCTGCAACCAAAGATAGGAGAAGCGCCTGGGCTTCCGCATATTGGCCGTCATTTTGCAACTGTCGGGCTTTCTCCAGCTGCGCGTCATAATATTTCTTGTCGGACATGGATCCTCATCCAGAAACGCTCGTTAACATATCGCTAAACACGAGCCATGAGGCAAGCCGTAGCGTTTAGGAAGCCGGCTTTGAATTCGTTAAACAATTCGATGTTTCAGAAGCATAGACAGACAACAAACCCTGCGATAACGTACCTTTAAGCCCTCCTGAGCAAATTGTCACAAGGCAACGATAAAGAGACGGCAAGGAACCCTTTGGCATGAGCGCAGGCGCAGATTTGCTCCGTATTGAAAACCTGCGGGTCTCGTTTTCTCTTATGGGCGGCACGATTGATGCCGTCAGGGGCGCCAGCCTTCGCATTCTTCCCGGAAAAGTCACCGCACTTGTAGGCGAATCCGGCTCGGGAAAATCCGTCATCGGCCAGACGATTATGGGCATCCATCCCAAGACGGCGCGGGTGAACGGCCGCGTGCTTTTCACCGATCCTGAAAATGCCGCAGCCGGTCCTGTCGATCTGCTGCAACTGCCGAAAGACGGCCGGGAAATCCGCTCCATACGCGGCAATCGCGTCGGGCTGATTTTTCAGGAACCCATGACCTCCTTTTCGCCGCTACACACTGTCGGCAATCAGATCGACGAGGCGCTGCGCATCCACAGCATCCTGTCGCCGGCTGAGCGCGCGGAAAAAATGCATGAGACGCTGGACCTCGTAGGGTTCCCCGACCCGAAAAAGGTCGTGAACATGTATCCCTTCGAGCTGTCAGGCGGTATGCGCCAGCGCGCCATGATCGCCATGGCGCTGATCTGTCGCCCGGCTCTTCTGATCGCCGACGAGCCGACAACGGCGCTTGATGTGACCATCCAGGCACAAATCCTTAAGCTGCTGCGCGATCTGCAGAGCCGGCTGAATATGAGCATGCTGCTCATCACCCACGATCTCGGCGTCGTCGCAAACATCGCCGACGAAGTTGCTGTGATCTATCAGGGCGAGATCATGGAGGCCGGAACTGTCGACGAGATCTTCAAGTCGCCACGCCACCCTTATCTCAAAGGCCTGATGAACGCCGTGCCGCATTTCGACATGAAGCCCGGTGAGAGGCTGAAGGCGCTGCGCGAAATCAAGGTCGATCATGAAAGCCTCGTCGGCAAGAAAAACGCCGCCGTGAATAAAACCCCCGGCCCGCTTCTGACCGTAGACAATATCAGCAAGACCTTCACCACCCGCAAGTCCAGCTGGTTCAGCAAAGGCGACGCCAACGCCACCAAGGCGGTCAATAGCGTCAGTTTTGAAATCCGCCGGGGCGAATGCCTCGGGCTGGTGGGCGAAAGCGGCAGCGGCAAAACCACCGTCAGCAAGATCCTCATGCGCGCCGTTCGTCCGGATGAAGGCTCCGTCACATTTCACCGTCCGCAGGGCAATATCGATGTGCTCAACGCCAAAGACGGCGACCTCAAAGAGTTGCGCTCGAAGATACAGATGGTCTTTCAGGATCCGATCTCCTCGCTGTCGCCACGCATGACGGTCGGCAATATCTTAAGCGAGCCGCTGGAAATCCATGGACGCGGCGACGCCAAATACCGTGCGGAAAAAGTCCGCAATCTCGTCAAGGCCATCGGCCTTGGAGAAAGCGCACTGAACCGTTATCCGCACAGTTTCTCCGGCGGGCAAAGGCAGCGTATCGGCATTGCCAGAGCCCTGGCGCTCGGCCCCGAACTGCTGATCTGCGACGAACCCGTTTCCGCGCTCGATGTCTCGGTTCAGGCGCAAATTCTCAACCTGCTCAAGGATTTGCAGAAAGACCTCGGGCTTACCTACCTCTTCATCTCGCACAATCTGGCGGTGGTTGACTATATGGCCGACCGCGTGGCCGTGATGTGTGAGGGCCGCATCGTTGAGCTGGCACCGCGGGAAATCATGATGCGCTCCCCCGTGCATCCGTACACGAAATCGCTGCTGGCGGCTGTGCCCTTTCCCGACCTCGACCGGCCGCTGGATTTCCGCACCATTGGCAAGATCAGCGCGACAGGCAAATTCGACTGGGGCAAACAGTTCCGTGATGAGGGTGATGGCGACATGATTTCCGCCGATCTGGGCGACGGCCATTTCGTTCTTGCAAACGGCAACGTCGACATCCGGGAGCTCCGCCCTTGATCACGCGCCGCACCACTCTCGCCCTGCTGGCCTCCGTCTTCCTGCCGGCCTATGCGCGTGCCGCCTATACCGACGCCGACTACTTCAAGGAAAAACGGGAAAAGGGCGAGTTGCCCGACGTGGCGGAACGCCTGCCGAAAAATCCGCGCGTCATCAATATGAAATCGCTCGGCCGCGAACCGGGAAAACATGGCGGCTCCGTTCGCATGCTGATCGGTGGTCAGCGCGATATCCGCCTGATGCCTATCAGCAATTATGCCCGTCTCGTCGGTTATGACGAAAAGTTCGAACTGCATCCGGACATTCTGGAAAGTTACGACGTCCAGGAAGAACGCATCTTCACCTTCAAGTTGCGCGAGGGCCACAAATGGTCCGATGGCAGCGATTTGACCTCCGAGGATTTCCGCTATTTCTGGGAGGATGTCGCCCTTAACAAGGAAATCCACAAGGGCGGTCCCCCGATCGAACTTCTGGTCAACAACAATCCGCCACTGATCGAAGTCATCGACCAACTGACGGTGCGCTACACCTGGGAAGGTCCGAACCCGGATTTTCTGGCGAAACTCGCGGCGGCCTCCCCGGCGCGGCTGTTCCTGCCCGCCGCCTATATGAAGCAGTTCCACATCAAATATCAGACCGCGGAAAATCTCGCCAAGCTTATCAAGAAGAACAAGGCGGACGACTGGAGCGGGCTGCATATCAAGATGTCGCGGCAGGTGCGCCCGGAAAACCCCGCTTTGCCGACGCTGGACGCGTGGCGCAACACGACCTCGCCGCCGGCCGAACAATTCGTGTTCGAGCGCAATCCCTATTACCACCGTGTCGATGAAAACGGCCTGCAGCTGCCTTATCTCGATCGCTTCCTGCTGAACGTTACCTCCTCCGACATCATCTCGGCCAAGACGGCGTCCGGCGACAGCGACCTGCAATATTTCGGCCTCGATTTCGCCGATTACACCTTCCTGAAGGATGCCGAAAAGCGTTTCCCCCTGAAGGTGAACCTCTACAAACGCTCGCAAGGATCGCGGGTTGCGCTTCTGCCGAACCTCAATTGCGCCGACCCGGCATGGCGGGGTTATTTCCAGGACGTGCGGGTGCGCCGCGCACTGTCCCTTGCGATCAACCGGCACGAAATCAACATGGTCTGCTTTTACGGGCTGGCGAAGGAAAGCTCCGACACCGTTTTGCCGGAAAGCCCACTTTACAGGCCGGAATTTGCAGAAGCCTGGAGCGCCTTCGACCGCGCAGCGGCCAACAGGCTGCTCGACGAGGTGGGTCTCGATAAACGCGACGATGCCGGCATCAGGCTCCTGCCCGATGGCCGTCCGGCCTATATCATTGTCGAAACAACCGGCGAAAGCACGCTCGAGACCGACGTGATGGAACTGGTGAGCGATTACTGGCGGCGCATCGGCATTGCGGTTTCAGTCCGCCCCACCCAGCGCGATGTCTTCCGCAAGCGTGCGATGGGCGGCGAAGTGCTGATGTCGGTATGGATGGGCATGGACAATGGCGTGCCCACATCGGATATGCTGCCTTCCGGCCTTGCGCCCACCGGCGACGACCAGCTGCAATGGCCGGTCTGGGGCATCCATTATCTTTCCGGCGGCCGCGAGGGCAAGGAGCCTGATCTGCCGGAGGCGGCACATCTGCTCGATCTCCTGAAAAAATGGCGCAAAAGCGTCGCCGAGGAAGAGCGAACCGCCATCTGGCTGGAAATGCTTGATATCTATACACAGCAGGTGTTTTCCATTGGCATCGTCAACGGCGCGCTTCAGCCTGTCGTCCATGTCAAGCGCATGCGAAACGTGCCCGAAAAGGCGCTTTTCGGTTATGAACCCACATCTTATCTCGGCGTCTACCTGCCGGATGCCTTCTGGTACGACGGGGACGCCTGATATGCTGCGATATATTATCAAGCGCATCCTCGTCATGATCCCCACGTTGATCCTGATCTCGATGCTGGTTTTCACCATTATCGAATTGCCGCCGGGTGATTATTTCGAAAGCTATGTCGCCGAACTGCGCGCCATGGGCGAGACGGCGAACCTTGCCGAAATCGAGGAGCTACGCGTCCGCTACGGCTTCGACCAGCCCGCACCAATCCGCTACTTCCGCTGGGCGACCGGCATGCTGGTCGGCGATTTCGGTTATTCCTTCGAATATCAGCTGCCCGTCAGCGATGTGGTCGGAGATCGCCTGTGGCTGACGGTTCTCGTGTCGTTCCTCACCATCATCGTCACCTGGATTCTCGCTTTTCCGATCGGCATCTACTCCGCCACACATAAATATAGCTGGGGCGACTATGGCCTGACCTTCCTCGGCCTGCTCGGCATCGCCATTCCCAACTTCATGCTGGCGCTCATCCTGATGTATTTCGCCAATATCTGGTTCGGTATCTCCATCGGCCATCTGATGGACCGCGAATATCTGAACCAGGCGATGAGCTGGGCGAAGTTCAAATCGATCCTCGAACATATCTGGATCCCCGTCCTCATCATCGGCACGGCGGGAACGGCCGGCATGATCCGCCGCCTGCGCGCCAACCTTTTGGACGAATTGCAGAAACAATACGTCGTGACTGCCCGTGCCAAGGGGCTTCACCCCTTCAAGGTGCTGATCAAATACCCGCTGCGCATGGCGCTGAATTTCTTCATCTCGGATATCGGCTCGATCCTACCCGCCATCATATCAGGCGCGGAAATCACCGCCGTCGTCCTGTCGCTCGAAACCACCGGTCCCATGCTCATCCGCGCGCTGCAAAGCCAGGATATGTATCTGGCCGGTTCGTTCCTGATGTTCCTCGCTTTCCTGACGGTGATCGGCGTTCTGGTGTCGGATATCGCCCTTGCCATACTCGACCCGAGAATCCGCTTTGGAGGTGGTAACGTCAAATGACTTCATCCATCCCGAAAGCAGGCGAAGCGCTGCCGCATTACGTCTCGACCGCGCCCTTCGATCCCTCCTTGATCGAACCGAACACATCCGGAATGGCCGCCTTCAGCAAGGCGTCGCAGCTGAAGCTCATGTGGTGGCAGTTTCGCCAGCACAAGATCGCCGTCTGGTCCGGCGCCTTTCTGGTGGTTCTTTATCTCTCGATCCTGATCAGCGAGTTCCTCGCGCCTTACAACCTCCATACCCGCAATATCGAGCATATCTACGCCCCGCCGCAGGCCATTCACCTCTTTGATAACGGAAAATTTGTCGGCCCCTTCGTGTACGGCCGGGAAATGACGCTCGACATGGACAATCTGAGGCGTGTTTATCGGGACGTGCCAACGGATGTTCAGCCGCTGCGTTTCTTCTGCAAGGGCGATACCTACCGTTTCTGGGGCATGTTTGAGGGCAGGACCCATTTTGTATGCCCCGCCGAAGACGGCGAAATGTTCCTGCTCGGCACCGATCGTCTCGGACGCGATGTGTTGTCGCGCATCATCTATGGCGCGCGCATCTCGCTCACTATCGGCCTTCTCGGCGTCGCCATGAGCTTCGTTCTCGGCATTGTGATCGGCGGTCTCGCTGGTTATCGCGGCGGCACCTTTGATCTCATCGTCCAGCGCATCATCGAGGTCCTGCAATCCATCCCGAGCATTCCGCTGTGGCTGGCGCTTGCGGCGATCATGCCGGTGACCTGGAGCCCGATCCTCGTCTATCTCGGCATCACCATCATTCTCGGCATGCTGGACTGGACGGGACTGGCGCGCGCCGTGCGTTCGAAATTGCTGGCGCTTCGCGAAGAAGACTATGTTTTGGCTGCACAATTGATGGGCGCGGGCACACCGCGCATCATTGGCAGGCACCTTATTCCCGGTTTCATGTCGCATCTCATCGCCTCGGCCACATTGACGATACCGGGCATGATTCTCGGTGAAACCGCATTGAGCTTCCTCGGTCTCGGCCTCAGACCACCGATCACAAGTTGGGGAATTCTGCTCACGGAGGCGCGCAGCGTCAGCGTCATTGCGCTATATCCGTGGCTTCTCATACCGACGATCCCGGTCGTTCTCGTCATTCTGGCCTTTAATTTCTTCGGCGACGGACTACGTGATGCTGCGGATCCCTTCAGATAAAATGGAACACCCTTTGATAAACTGTTCTTCCGCCATCGCCTTTTTTGTGAAAGGCAAAAAGAGGTGTGGCCCATGACCTCCCGTTTGAACGACGCGCGTATCCTCATGTACAGCCACGATTCCTTTGGCCTCGGCCATCTGCGGCGCTGTCGCACAATTGCGCATGCGCTGGTGGAGGATTATCGCGGCCTCAATGTTCTCATCATTTCGGGTGCGACCATTGCCGGTGCCTTCGATTATCGCGCCCGTGTCGATTTCGTGAAGATCCCGAGCGTCATCAAGCTGCGCAATGGCGAATATACCTCAATGGACAGGCATATCGATCTTCAGGAAACCCTGAAGATGCGCCGTTCCATCATCTATCATACCGCCGAAAGCTTTAAGCCGGATATCTTCATCGTCGACAAGGAACCCATGGGTCTTCGCGGCGAAGTGGAGGAAACCCTCGCTTATCTCAAGGGACAGGGAACCAAGCTCGTCATCGGCCTGCGTGACGTCATGGATGCGCCGCAACTGCTCGAAGCCGAGTGGAAGCGCAACAACGTCATGACCAAGATCGGCCAGTTTTATGACCACGTCTGGGTCTATGGCCCGCCGGATTTCCACGACCCGCTGACGGGGCTCGATGTTCCCGAAAACGTCCGTGACAAGATGGATTTCGTCGGCTTCCTGCAAAGGTCCAAAACGCAGGCCGAAACCGTGGCGCACCGCCCGGAAGGTGACTATCTCCTCATCACCACCGGCGGCGGCGGCGATGGCAGCGAATTGATCGACGATGTCATCAACGCTTACCGCCATGATCCTGAACTGACCCACAAGGCGCTGGTGGTGCTCGGCCCCTATATGCCGGCGGATCAGCGTCAGCGCTTCATGAGCAGCGTTGCCGATATTCCCCATATAGAGATCATCGAATTCGACAACCGCATGGAAGATCTCGTCGCCGGCGCCCAGGCCGTCGTGTCGATGGGCGGCTATAACACCGTCTGCGAGATCTTGTCCTTCGACAAGCCCGCCCTCGTCGTGCCGCGCACCGTGCCGCGGGAAGAGCAGCTGATCCGCGCCAGCCGCGCCTCGGAACTCGGCCTTTTCGACATGCTTTTGCCGGAAGATGCCGAAAATCCCGCAAAAATGGCGGAAGCTCTCAAAGCCCTGCCGAACCGCGCGCCACCCTCCGTCAATTCGCGAGAGCTGAAGCTCGACGGTCTGGAAAACATATCGAAACGGATCGCCGAATGGCTGCCGCCCGAGGGCGAAAAGGCGCCGATCACGCTCTCTGCGTGACCGGCTCCCCGACAACCACCGCTTCAAAAGAGACACGCGCAACGTGACCGATACAAAAAAAATCGTGGTGCTCCTCAAGGGCTATCCGCGCCTCTCCGAGACTTTCATCGCCCAGGAACTTCTGGGGCTTGAAAAGGCCGGGCTGAAACTCGAACTCATGTCCATGCGCCGGCCGACAGACAAAAAGCGCCACCCCGTTCATGATGAAATCCGCGCACCCGTCACCTACCTGCCGGAATATCTGCATGAGGAGCCGCTGCGCGTCCTGAAAGCGCTGTGGGCCTGCCGAAAAAAGCCGGGCTTCACCAGTGCGCTCCGCCGCTTCTTCAGTGATCTGCCCCATGATCTCAGCCGCAACCGCTTCCGCCGTTTTGGGCAGGCCGCTGTGCTGGCGCATGAATGGCCTGTGGATGCCGAGTGGCTGCATGTTCACTTCATTCACACGCCCGCCTCGGTCGCCGCCTATACCCATCTGATAACCGGAACGCCCTGGACGATTTCCGCCCACGCCAAGGATATCTGGACCTCGAACGATCGCGACCTTGCCGCCAAGCTGCAAAGCGCCCGCTGGGCCGTGACCTGCACCGCCGGTGGCTTTCAGCACCTGCAGACCCTTTCCGGGGCAAAGCGGAACGTGCATCTCAGCTATCACGGTCTCGATCTCACCCGCTTCCCGCATTTCGAAACATCGCGACCGGCACGAGATGGATCGGACGCAGATGATCCAGTCCGGATCCTAAGTGTCGGGCGGGCAGTCAAGAAAAAGGGCATCGACATTTTGCTGCGGGCGCTGGCTTCGCTTTCGCGAGATATCCATTGGCGTTTCACCCATATCGGTGGCGGAGACGAGCTTGCGGTACTGAGGAAACTCGCCGACGAGCTTGGCATCGCCGACAGGATCGTCTGGACCGGCGCCATGGACCAGAAGCAGGTGCTGGAAAACTACCGGGAAGCCGATCTCTTCGCACTTGCCTGCCGCATCACCAGCGATGGTGACCGCGACGGCCTTCCCAATGTGCTGGTCGAAGCCGCCAGCCAGGCGCTGACCTGCATTTCCACCAATATTTCAGGCATTCCAGAGTTTTTCATTTCTGGCGAAAACGGCTTGTTGACGGAGCCGGAAAATCCGACCGCCTTCGCAGACGCTCTGCGCAGCGCGATCACCGATCCGCAATTGCGCCAGCGTCTGGGCAGCGCCGCCGAGAACCGTGTGCGAACCGCCTTCGACCACCGCACCAGCATCGTGGAACTGAAGGCGCTGTTTGAGACCGAGTGGGAAAAAGCACCATGAGTGATCCGGAAAAGCGTCCTTCCGTCTTTTTTTATGTCCAGCATCTTCTGGGCATCGGCCATATCGCCCGCGCCAGCCGTATTGCCAACGCGCTTCAGGCGGATGGTTTCGATGTCGTTCTGGTCACAGGCGGCACACCGGTTCCGGGCTTTCCGGGCGAGGGAATTCGCCATGTCGAGCTACCACCGATCGCCGTCAGCGACGGCAACTTTTCCGGTCTCGTCGACAGTTCCGGCAAGCCGGTGGACGACGCCTTCAGACAGCTCAGAACCGATATGCTGATTGGTGCCTATCACGGTGCAAAACCCGATATCGTCATCATAGAAGCTTTCCCCTTCGGCCGCAGGCAGGTGCGGTTTGAATTGCTGCCGCTGCTGGACGAGATCGAGGACAGCGAACCGCGCCCGCTGGTCATGACATCGCTGCGCGATATTCTACAGGAAAAAACCAAGCCGGGCCGGGACGAAGAAACCGTGTCGCTGGTGAAAAAGCATTTCGATGCCGTGCTGGTGCATGGCGATCCGAATTTCGCCCGGCTGGAAGACACCTTCCCCCTTGCCGACGAGATCAGCCAGCGCATTTTCTATACCGGCCTTGTTGCCCCGCTTCCACCGCCGCAACCGGCGGAGAAATTCGATATCGTGGTATCCGCCGGCGGTGGCGCGGTCGGTGCAGCACTTGTCCGGGCCGCCCTTGAGGCCGCACCGCTGCTGGACGGCATCGGGAACTGGTGCCTCGTCACTGGCCCCAACATGCCCCAGGTGGATTTCGACGCGATTTCGGCTGAGGCGCCGCACAATGTCTCTGTCTTCCGTTTCCGCAAGGATTTCGCAAGCCTGCTCGCCGGCGCGCGGCTTTCGGTTTCACAGGCGGGTTACAACACCGTCTGCGATATTCTTCAAGCCAAATGCCGCTCGCTCCTCATCCCCTTTGCAGCCGGTGGCGAAACCGAACAGAGCGCCCGTGCCGAACGATTGGCACGGTTGGGGTTGGCGCAGGTTCTGGAGGAGAAAGATATCTCCGCGCAATCCATGGCCGATGCCATCACGGCGGCATTGGCCCTGCCGGCACCAGACACGATCAGCCTCGATCTCGATGGCGCGGACGGCACGGCTAGGGCTTTGCGCCGCCTTTATGATGAGGGGTAAGCATCGCCTTTAATTCGCGAACCGCCGCCTCATCTGTACCCTTGCGCCCATCGCCAGTGAAACCGAGCTTCGCCACCCGGCTTTCCGGATCATAGAAGGGAACGGCGGAACAGGATGCGTGGATTTCCGTAATCGGAAAGCGATCCAGCAATGCCTGCACGCTCTGCGGACGCACGCCGGCACCCGGCATGATGACGATCCGACCGGCTGCTCTCTCGGACAGACGCGCCAGCGCCTCTACCCCTTCAAGCGCCGAACGCGCGCCGCCGGAGGTCAGAATTCTCGGGAAGCCGAGAGCGATGGCCGCCTCCAGCGCTTCATCCATATCCGGAACGACATCGAAGGCGCGGTGCAGCGTCATATCCAGCCCGTCGGCGTGACGGCGCAATTCCTCGAGCAGAGCGATATCGAGCGAGCCATCGCCAAGCGATGCGCCAAGCACCAGGCCGGAAAGGCCTGCCGCGCGTGCCGCATCGATATCGCGTTTCATCACATCTGCTTCGTCGCGCGTGAACACGAAATCACCGGCGCGCGGCCTGATCATCACACTGACGGGCAATCCACAGGACGCTGCCCGTTGCATGAAGCCCGCAGACGGTGTCACGCCGCCGCCGGAGAGCGCGGCGCATAACTCGATCCGATCGGCCCCGCCCCGAACCGCCGCTTCCAGACCGGCCACATCGTCCACGCAAATCTCGAGAATCATCCTAACCTCTTTCATTTGAATGTGCCCTGTTTACGCACCGGAGCATCCGAAAACCGCTCACACTTTTCGGTCCGAGGCTCTACCTGCGGCGACCCGTCCCATCAAGCGTGTAGAGCATATAAACGCCGCCAAGACCGACGATCGCCCCCAATATGGAGGTGCCTGAATAGGTGGAGACCATTGTCCCAACGGCAAAAATCAGTGCACCCAGACCGGCACCGAGGAAGATATTGACCGCGATCAGCGAGCTTCCAAGCCCCGGCCGGTCCGCGATCAACTCCTGCAGATAGGTGATGGGGATGCTGATGATGGCAGCAGCCCCCAACGCGCTGATGAAAGTCTGCGCGTAGATATGCCAGGGTTCCGTCGCAAGCCCCTGCAGAATGAGGTAGACCGCATAAAGCACCGCTCCCGCCGCCAAGGTCAGCGTTTGCGGCACCTTCTTCTCGATCCAGCCCCACAAGAGAATGAAGACGATTTCGAGCGCAGCAACGATGCCCGCCACGATGCCGATATCCGCCACCGTGCCCTTCGCCTGGCCCGTGATGATGAGCGAACGTATCGAATCATTGAGATGCAGCATCGAGCAGATGAGCGCGATGGCGATGATCCGCAGCAAGACCCGCCGTGATCCGATTTCCGCAAGCGAGGCGCGCAGACCGAAACGCGCTTCCGTATTCACCACCGCCGGCGTGGCGGCCCGAGGCAGGCAGAAGGCCACGAGCAGAAAACAGACGAGTGCGCAAAGGCCGGAAAACAGGAAGGCTGTCAGCATATTGCCGGAACTGATGAGAAAAATGCCGACGATACCAGGCACCAGCACCCATGACAGCGAGATTGTCGCCCGCATGATCGAGTTCACGGCAATCATGTCGCCCGTCGAAAGATTGCGGGCATCGGCTCGCACATGCGCGAAGATCAGCGAGTTCATCGCCCCAAAAATCGGCAGGAGAATGAGCTTCGCGCTCACAAAGGCCGTCGCATTGCCGGCCAGATAAACCAGCATATAGCCGCTGACACCGAACAGCGCGATATAGAGCATGGGCTTGCGATATTCGCCCAGCCTGTCGGCCACAATCCCCATCAGAACGCTGGCGCTGACATTGATGATGGCAGCAAACAGCATCAGCAGGGAATAAACGGTGTTGCTGAGCCCTATTTCGCGAATACCGATGACCGCCTGATAAGGTGCGGTCGCCGCATTCGAAAATCCGAAAAACAGGATGGCGAGCGCCCCGATGCGGATCGACGGATTGTTGATGACGATGGAAAGAGCCGACGGCATGGATATTCGCCTGAGATGATCCGGCCCCGCCGGATCGCTGGATAAAAGCTACCGGACCGCTGTCATTGCCAGCGGGCCGAAAGAATGGGTTTCGGCATATAGTCGAAATGCGGCTTCCATGGGTAAAAATCGCCATCCCGGCGACGATTGGGAAGGTTTTCGATATCCTGATTGATAACCCCCTCCGTCAGCGCCATCAGGTTTGGATTGGCGATCGGCGCAAGCTCCGGCGAAAGATAACCCGACTTGACGACCAGCAGCTTCACCGCCTTCGGATCAAAGCCGAGACGGGTGAAATCGGAAATCATGTGATAGGGCCTGCGCCGCGCCGCCAGAATGACGGTGATACCACCGATGGCGACCACCGCCTGCCGCTGATCCGCAGCGCCGGAACCGTCCAATTTCAGGATCTTGGCTTCGACAGTGACCGACGGGCTTTGCGGATCGAGGCTGCCGCCAATCTTGAGGGAAAGAGCCGCCCCCTCGCCAGCAGCAAAGCAGGCTTCGACCGCCGGTCGGTCGGTTATGCCGCCTAAGAGAGCACCCTGCCAGTTACGCGCAATCAGTGCCGCCAGAACATCAGCACGATCGCCGACCCCGCCACCAGTTGGATTGTCGCCTGAGTCAGCGAGAATGATCGGGCCGGTAGCCGTCTTTTCCGCAATATCCAGAATGGCCTCAAGCGGCTCGGTCACAGGACCGAAACGAAAATTCTGCCGGGCGTCCCAGTAAGATTGCGCGATTTTGGCCGCAACGGCCTGTGCGGCCTCTCGGTCCGATCCCGTCACCACCGCGCAGGCCGTCGCCCGTGGCTCATCGGCCCAGACGTAACCAATCATGAAATTCGCGTCCCAAATGCCGGGCCGGGTGTCATAGCCCGGCAGAACCTCATAAAGGCTCTTGGCTGGCTCGTCTTCGGTGGACGTCTTTTCACCGGGCAGGAGAACGGGAATTTTCGCCCAAGCCACACCCGGCTTTTCACCCGTTTTCAGGGCCTTGAGCAACATCGTCCAAGCCCGCACCATCGTCTCGCGCACGTCGATATGCGGCGCGGTTCGGTAGCCGGCGAATATATCCAGCTGATCGATGATCGTCTGGCTCACATTGCCGTGCAGGTCGTAGCTCGCGGAAATGATCACATCCGGCCCGACGACAGCGCGGGCGCTGGAAATCCAGTCACCTTCCGCATCATCCATGCCTTCGACATTCATCGCGCCATGCATGGCGAGATAAAGCCCGTCCAGCGGTAGCGAGGCCTTCAGGCGGTCAAGGAATTCCGCTTTGAACGCCTCATAGGCCCCGCGCGATACGGGACCACCCGGCACCGCACGAGCATGCAGAAGCGGCAGTATCTGCGCTCCGCCTTCACCGAGGAAATTGAAATACTCGGCCTCCAGCAATTCCGCGCCGCGAAAGACGCGAAAATCCTGCTCACCCATCAGCACTGGCGAATAGGTGCTGCATTCTGTATGAATTCCACCAACGGCAATACGCATCTCGCCCTCCCCTTAATAAACCGGGCTCAAGGGAACGATGGCAGAAAACCGCAGCCAGTCCTTCTGCGCTTTCGGCGTCCATGCCGCCTCGGCGATAGCCGGCAACCGCGGGAAAACCAGATGGTTGAAATAGGCGCGATTGAGGAAATGTTCGGACCAGATGCAGGCTTGAACACCTTTCATCCGCTCCTTCAATTCCTCCGGAAATTCACCGACTGCCTCATAGGCATAGGTATGCGAAGGCGGAACGGTGCCGGCCCAGCTCGCACCCGGCTCCTGCCAGGCTTCATCCTGCACCATGTCGAGATAATAGGCCTGACCCGGCGTCATCACCACATCGTAGCCCTGACGTGCAAGCTCAAGACCGACTTCCGGCTTCTGCCATGCCATCAGCAATGTTCCAGCCGGATCGACACCGCCGCCGTGGGAAACCTCGTCCCAGCCGGCAAGCTGGCGGCCGCGCTCATGCAGCATCCCCTGAATGCGCTTCATGAAATAGGATTGAATGCCGAAGGTGCCATCCAGCCCCTCCTTTTCCATCAATGCCTTGGCAAGCGGCGAGGCCAGCCATGAACCATCCGCAACCTCATCGCCGCCAATATGGATCAGCCGCGACGGGAACAGCTCCACCATCTCGTCGAATATCTTGCCGAGGAATTCATAGGTCGGCTCGATGGCCGGGTTGAGCGCATTGTTCGGATATCCCTGCACCGAGCGATAGCTGTCGGGCGCTTCCTGCCCGTCCGTCAATTCCGGATAGGCGACGAGAGCCGCCGTGCTGTGGCCGGGAATATCAACCTCCGGCACGATTTCGACATTCAACGCGGCCGCGTGGGCAACGACCCTGCGCACGTCGTCCTGCGTGTAATAGCCCGAAACAGGCTGTGCTCCATTGCCAAGCTGCGGCAGAAGCGGCGCATCTGGACCACGTGTTGCGCCGACAGTGGTCAGCAGCGGATAGGCCTTGATTTCGAGACGCCATGCCTCGTCATCCGTCAGGTGCCAATGGAACCGGTTCATGCGCAGCCATGCGAGAATATCGATGAGCCGCACGACATCGCCGGTCGGATAAAACTGCCGCGAGACATCCAGATGGCAGCCGCGCCAGCTGTAACGCGGCGCATCGCTGATGCTGCCGGACGCCGGGAACCGGAATTTGGGATCGATACGCGCGCCATGCAGCAATTGCGCCAGAACCGTCAGGCCATATTGCAGACCGGAAGCGGCCGAATATTCCACAATCACAGCATCTTCGGAAAAGGTGATGCGATAACCTTCTGCTTCAAGCCCGCTATGCTGCTTGAAATGAAGCGGCTTTCCCTCATGAACCGGCGCAAGGCTGAAAGGCACGTGCCCCACGGCAAAAAGCCTGCGGAACAGGGAAAGCACGGTTTCCACCGCAAGAACCTCTTCCGTGCTTGCGTCTTCCGTCGGGAAAAGCGCGACAGGAAAACCCTCGCCCGGCTCGGCATTGATTTCAGCGGGCCATGGCTGAATGGCGAAAGGCAGGTCGAGCTCGCCTTCCGGAAGCAGCACCGGCGCTGGCTCGCTATGACGCCCATCCAGCATCAGATCGCCGACATCGACGGCCCGATGCGTGCCATCGGCAAGGCTGACATAGGCGGATTTCGCCCCGTCGGTGCGATGCCGCGCAGGCCTCAGGAGGCCATCGACGGTGAAGCGCCAGGATTTCCCCGCTTCGAGGACGAAACCGGCTGGCGGCGCAAACTCATGGAAATTGGCATTGCGGCGCAGATAAACGGCATTGCCGCAAACCGGCTTGTCCACCGTCCGCGTCAGCGAGGTGTAGACGATGCGAAAATCCTTCAGCGGTTCGCGGGAAAGATTGACCAGCGTGAACGTAAAGCCGCCGGATGCGGACTCTGCGAGCGGATGCCATGAATTTTCAAGACGATAATTTGCGAGCGCCATGATGCTCCCCTTCATTGCGTATTGAGCCCGTGAAAGGGCTTCGATCAGTAGTGTTCGGATTGCGAAAAAGTCCGGGCCAGCGGCGCCTGCCCCGCCGTCAACCCGCAATCGACCGGCAGGCACACACCGCTGATGGCCTGTGCCTGTGGACCGGCCAAAAAGGCAACCGCGCTGGCCACATCTTCGGGCCGTACGATCCGCTGCAGCGGATACCAGTGCTTCGCCTCCTCAAAGACCTGCGGATTGCTGGCTGCCCGTGCTTCCCATGCCTGCGTACGCACGGTTCCGGGTGCCACGGCGTTAGCGCGAATGCCGAATTTGCCGTATTCGACGGCGATCAGCTTCGTCAGATGGATCAGCCCGGCCTTGGCCGCGCTATAGGCCGGATGGCCGAACACCGCCATGCCGTTGACCGAGGTTATGTTGACCACCGACCCCTGTGTCCGCTTCAGCGCTTCCTCGAAAGCCCTGAAGCAGAGAAACGGCGCTTCCAGATTGAGGGCATTGTCCTTGCGCCATATGTCGGCGGTCGTGTCATGCAGGCTCACGGCCCTTGCAGCACCCGCATTGTTGACGAGGGTCGCGACATCACCCAGTTCCGCAACCTCGGCGGCCAGCCGCATAAGGTCCTGCGGATCGGTGACGTCACAGGTCTTCGCAACGAAGCCGGGACCGGAAAGCAGGGAAAGCGCCTTGGAAAGGGCGTCGGCATCGATATCGACGAGCACCACCTTCGCATGGCTTTCAGAAAGTGCCGCCGCAATCGCCCGACCAATGTCACCTGCCGCGCCGGTAACGACGGCGAGCTGGTCTTTCCTGTCCTTCATCTCCTACCACTCCCTTGAAGCTTTCCGACCCGCCAAAGGGCGGGATTTCAGGCAATGCAGCCCATGTTTTTCGTCAGCCGCCCTCAGTCACCGAGCAATTGCCTGTCATCCGAATCGCGATGTTCCACGAGCTGTTGCTTGATGTGACGCAATGTCACCATCGATCTTTGCCGATGGTGATAAGCAGCAAGCGTCGCCAGAATATCGACGGCCGCCAGATAGGCGTAACGCGATGAGGTCGGACGGAAGATGTTGTTTCCTTCGGGCACGTTGACGGCCACAACGATATCCGCAGCCACGGCAAGCGGCGTGTCACTCTGGGTCAGCGCGATAGTGGTCACCCCCATGTCCCGCGCCAGCCTGAAACACTTCACCAGTTCCATATTGCGACCGGAAAAGGAGGAACCGATGATCACGTCTTCCTTGCGTGCGGCGGCCGTCATCATCAGTTGCATGCTGTGATCGGCACTGGTGGAGACACGCAGGCCAAGGCGGAACAGCCGATTCTGGATTTCCGAGGCGATCATCGAGGAATTGCCGCCGGCACCAAAAGCATAGATCATGCCGCCATTGGCGATCGTGATCGCCGCTTTTTCGGCAAGGGCGGGGTCGAGCGTCTTGTGCAGCAGGAAAAGCGCTTCCTGCGCCTTGGCAAGCACCTCTTCCGCGACATCCGACGGGGCGGTGCTTGATGGTTCCGAGGTGAGATAACGAATGCCCACATAAGCGGTCTTGGCGAGACTGACCTTGAAATCCGAAAAGCTCAGACAACCCACACGACGGCAGAAACGCGTCACCGTCGGCGGAGAAACCTCGGCACGGGCCGCAAGCTCGATGATCGAGGCATTGACGGCGAATTCGAAGTCCGAAACCAGAATATCGGCGATCCGCCGTTCCGATTGCGAGAACTGCCCCCTGTCTTCCTGTATTCTTGCGAAAATATCCATGTTCACCGGTCTCCGTTCCGCCAAAACTTAAGGCTTGGCCCCGTTACCGATGCATCCTAATCCAAGACGCCCGTCAACCGTACATACCCATGAATCGCCCATCTTTTGTCCCGATGACGACACGCCGCACATCCCTGATTTGAAAATTATTTTCTTTGTTGATTGCGAGATGAGCATATGCCAACAATCTCCGCCAGAGAAATCTCCAAATCCTGAAAATAATTTCAACAACGGACCACAACCATGCGCGATCCATTCAAAAACCCCTTTGCTGAAACAGACACCGCCCGCCATTTTATCTGGGAAATGCTGGTGACGCGGGACATCGATGCGTTCCTCGCCGCCGACTGGTCCCAGGTCGCGGATGATTTCGTCGAGGACGGCTTTCTCGGCATCAACGCCAATCGTGAGGCTAACCCGGACAATTGGCGCCTGTCCTTCCCGTCGCTCGCCGCCTATCGCGACGAGTGGCTGAAACAGGCCAAGGATTTTCAAACCCAGCAATTTGCCGAAGACCCGAGAGGCGCCATCTTCACCACAACCACGCTGGAAGAGATCGAGGTGGAAGGCGAAACCGCGCTGGTTCGCAAGAAGTTCAACGGCGGGCTTCGCAAGGCCGACGGCAGCTTCGACGTCATGAAATGGCAGACGCTCTATTATTGCCGGCTGCATGAAGGACGCTGGAAGATCAGCGGTTTCACCGGTTACATGCCCAATCCCATGCCGTGACCGCGCGGGCATGCAGGAAAGCTTCGAACGCCGGGCCAAAAGCCCGGCGTCATTTTTTCGTCTGGCAGCGACGACGGAAACCCGCCGGAAATGCATCGCATCAGAAACAGCCGGGCGCGGGAAAACAGATTTCATAGCCCGGTTCCTGCCCCTTATTGGATAAGCTTGAGGACTGAAAGGTCGACGCGCCGTTCCAGCGCAATGCCACTTTCATCAAACAGGTGGCAATCCGATACCTTTATGCCGGTGATGATGGGTTCATCGACGACAACAGGCGCAGAACCGGAAAGCAGCGCGCAATAGTTCTCACCCGTCGGGGCGATGCCATAAGCGATCGTATTCACGCCAAGCCGCTCGATGACGCTGGGCGCGAAGTTGACGTTGAGGTCAGCCGTTTCGAGACCCGTATGTTCCGGGCGAATGCCAAGCGTCAGTTGCCTGCCTTCGAGGCCGGCGCGAGGCTCCACCGGCACGGTGATCGTCTGACCCTCATATTCGACAGTCACGCCCTCGGCGCTGACGGATTTGCAGGTGACCTTCAGGAAATTCATTTTCGGATTGCCGATGAAGCCCGCCACAAACAGGTTCGCCGGCTTGTGGTAAAGCTCTAGCGGCGCGCCGACCTGGGCGATTTCACCGGCATTCAGCACCACGATGCGGTCGGCCATGGTCATGGCTTCCACCTGGTCGTGGGTGACATAGATCATCGTCGCCTGCAACGTCCGATGAAGATTGGTGAGTTCGATGCGCATATCGGCGCGAAGCGCCGCATCGAGGTTGGAAAGCGGCTCGTCGAACAGGAATATCTTCGGTTCGCGAACGATGGCGCGGCCGATTGCGACACGCTGGCGCTGGCCGCCGGACAACATGCCGGGACGCTGCTGCAGGCGCTGGTCGAGTTGCAGGATCTTGGCAACCCCCTCGACCTTCTCCCTGATCTTGGCCTCTTCCATCTTTTCGACGCGGAGCGGAAAAGCGATGTTTTCGAAAACCGTCATATGCGGATAGAGCGCATAGGACTGGAAGACCATGGCGATGCCGCGTTTGACCGGCGGTAATTCATTGACCTTCACGCCGTTAATGACGACGTCGCCGGCGGTAATATCCTCAAGGCCGGCGATCATGCGCAGCAATGTGGATTTGCCGCATCCCGAAGGGCCGACAAAAACGACGAACTCGCCATCCCTGATGTCGAGCTGAACGCCCTTGATGACTTCGAAATGTCCATAGTTCTTGCGGACGTTGTTGAGATAAAGCTGACCCAAAACTTGCCTCTCCCGTCACCAGCCGACATCAGGCTGCGCTCAGAGACGTTCCGCAATGCGAGAAAGACCGCGCTTTACCGGAACCGTTGAAAAACACGAGAAGCCCCTTCCGTCACAGCGGCTGGCATTCTCGCGGCGAATTTAAGAGGTTGCGGGCGACCTGCGCCCGCAACCGTCGCATTGTGGATTATTTATACTGCTCGAGAGCGGCAGAAGCCTTCTTCGCGGCATCCTCCGGGGTCGCCTTGCCGGTCACGACAGACTGCACCATCTCGATCATCGTATCCTGGAAGCCCTTGTAGTCGGTGAAGAGCGGCTCGGGACCACCATAGGCGATACCGTCGATCAGCGGCTTCCAGAAGGGGTCCTTGGCGATAAATTCATCGACCTTCGGCGACGGACGCAGCGGAGTGAGGCCAGCGCCGCCCTGCAGCTCATATTCGCCCTGCGGGCCGGGCGAGGTGATGAACTTGGCGAATTCGGTCGCCTTTTCTTCCACGCCGGTTCCCTTGAAGATCGCCAGGCTGTCGGTGATGAGCAGCGTGCCGGGACCCTTGGCTTCCGGGCCAAGCGGCAGCGTTGCGATGCCCCAGTTGATCTTGGTTTCCTGCAGGCGGGTGGCAGCACCCGAACCGGCCTGAATCATACCAACCTTGCCATCGAGGAAGATGGCGCGGATTTCGTTCTGCTCATAGGCCGTCGGACCTTCGACGGAATAGGGCGTGATGTCCTTGTAAGCCTTCAGCGCTGCGAGAACCTGCGGGCTGTCGACGGTGATCTTGTCGCCATCGATAACCTTGCCGTTATTGGTGTAAACCCAGTGCATGAACTGGTGCATGGTGTTGTCGAAGGTCTTGGCGGGCAGGCCATAACCGGCAATGCCGGTCTTTTCCTTGATCTGCTTGGCGAAGGCGATTTCTTCGGCCCAGGTCTTCGGCGGCACTTCCGGGTCTAGGCCCGCCTGCTTGAACAGGTCCTTGTTCCAGTAGAGCGCCTTGGTCGAGAAAGCGACCGGCACACCCCACTGCGTGTCCTCGAAAGTTACTGTGTCGACAATGTTAGGGTAATAGGTCTTCTTTTCGTCTTCCGTCATCGGCACCGGAACGATGAGATCGTTCTGTGCGAACTGCTTCAGCGTGCGCGAACCGACATAGGCCATGGCGACCGGCGTGCCGGCAGCGGCGAGCGTCGTTGCCTTGTCCTGGCACTGCGCCCAGCCAACGACTTCCGGAACAACCTTGAAGCCGGCATTCTTGCCTTCCCATTCCTTGATGTATTTTTCATGGATTGGGTCCATCTTGTCGCCGCAATAGATCCAGCTGATCTCCTTGTCGGCGGCATGTGCCGTCACCGTCGTAAGGGCAGTGGAACCGGCAAATGCGAATGCGCAAAGCGCCAATCCGTAATGTTTCAGTGCCATAATTAGTCTCCCGTTTTGGTGGTCGTTCCTGTTGTTGTTTATTTCACCGCGCCGGCGGTAAGCCCGCTGACGAGATATCGTTGCATGAAGAAGATCACGATCATGGCCGGCGCAATGCCGACGAAGCTGGCCGCCATCAACTCATTCCAGATGACTTCCTGACGACCGAAATAGGCGAACAGGCCGATGGGCAGCGGCATATATTCGGTCTTGGAATTGAAGGTGAGCGCGAAGATGAACTGCTGGGCGTAAGCGCCGATGAAGGTGGTGATGGAGACGACGGCGATGCCCGGCATCGCCAGCGGCAGGATCACCCTGCGGAAGGTGTAGAAATAGCTCGCACCGTCCACATAGGCCGCCTCTTCCAGCTCTCGCGGAATGCGCAGCATGTAGGTGCGTAACAGCCAGATGGCGGTGGGGATCAGGAACGCGGCACCGGGAATGATCATCGCCAGATAGGTGTTCAACACGCCCATATTGCGCATCAGCCGGTAGAGCGGGATCAGGAGCACCGCGCCGGAAAACATGTTGATCGCCAGAAACGCGCCGAGCAACTGTCCGCGACCACGAAACTGGAACCGGGCGAAAGCATAGGACGCCGGAACCACCAGAAGGAGAACGATGATGGTCGAGATCGTAGAGATGAAGAAGGAGTTGAAGACGTAGCGAGCAAAGCCGGGAACACTGACCCACATGGTTCGGTAGGCCTCGAAGGATCCGTTTTGCGGCCAGAACTTGTAGGGCGAGGAAAACAGCAGACTGAGCGGTTTCAGCGAAACCAGAAAGCCTTCCACGAAGGGCGCCAGCACGAAGGTTAAAAACACCGCGACGCCACAATAGATCCCAACGATTTCATACCACCTGTAACGGTTGATCATCGCATTTTTGTCGGTCATCGGGTGGCCTCCTGCGAGATACGGCTGGTGATGCGGAAGTAGAAATAGGTGAAGATCGACAGGAAGATGCAGATCAGCACGGCGCGGGCCGCACCTTCACCGTATTTGTAGGAACCGATCGCCGTTTTGTAGGTATCGATGATCATCGTCGTCGTCTGGCCGGTCGGGCCGCCCTGCGTCAAAATCCAGATGATGTCGAAGGAATTGAAGGTCGAAATCAGCGAGATCATCGACATGGTGATCATGGCAGGCAGCATCAGCGGCAGCGTGATGCGGCGGAAGCGATAGGCGCGGCTGGCGCCGTCCGTCCAGGCCGCCTCGTAGAGGTCCTGCGGGATGGCCTGGATTGCAGCCAGCAGATACAGCGTCACCATAGGCACGCCGATCCACACATCGGTAATGATCGTCGCCCAGAAGGCCGTGTTACCATAGGCCAGGAACGCGACCGGGCCGTTCACCAGACCGGTGTTCTGCAGCACCCCGGAAATCATGCCGAACTGACCGTTATACATCCAGCCCCACATGAAGATGCCGATAGCCATCGGCACGATCCATGGCGGCATCGTCAGGATGCGAAACAGCGCCCTTCCGGGAACGGCCGAATTCAGCAGCACTGCACCAAATGTGCCGATGATCATCTTTATCGAGACGGAAAAGAACGTCCAGACAAAGGTCCGCGTGATGACATCGGCAAAAGTCGCGTTGAAGATTTTCTCGTAGTTGATGAAGCCTATCCAGTTCGTCGTTTTTCTGAGCGACGCATCGGTAAACGACAGGATGAAGGTATCGACGAGCGGATAAGCAACGATAACCGTGATGTATAGGAGCGCCGGCAGAAGAAGAAGCCAGGCGAAGATAACCGCGCTGCGTTTCGCATCCATCGCAGCGCCCCCTTAAGCCGATTTCACGGCGGGCGATTTTGGCTGCCCATGGAGCGCCAGGTCATATTCATCCCAGACCGGCTTGAGGTCCACCACCTTGCGGCCGTGACGCGCTTCATCCATGGCAAGCGCCAGAATGCCGGCCTCGATCGCATCAAGTGCGGAAACCGGCAGGGGCTCACCCTTGACGATATGGGCGATTACATCCGCTGCCATCTGCTCGTCTGCGCCATAATGCTGGGAGAGCGTGGTTGCCGCCGAATAGGTCTTTGCCACGGTCTTTTCGTTGGTCCGGGCATTATGCACATTGAGGAAGCCGCGCACGAAGTCGCCCTCCGCCATGCCCTTGGCGCCGATCACGCAGAAACGGCGAAAATCGTCGGGAACGTTGAGATTGGTATGGAAGGCGAGCGACGCGCCGTTTTCATATTCAACGATCGCCGTCTGGTAGTCGATGATGTCGCCGTCGCTGTCGAAGACCTTTTCGGAACCCATCCAGCCGCTCGGCTTGCGGTGGTAGACTTCCATGTCGTTGATGCCGTCATTTTGCGGAGCATTGGCAATTGTGAAGCTCTTGCGTCCGCCGAAACTCGATACGTACCGCGGCCGCGCACCGACGACGCCATTATAAAGATCGAGATCGTGGCAGCATTTTTCCAGCATGAAGGAGCCGGAATAATGCTCGTAACGCCGCCAGTCGCGCATGAAAAACGCACCATGATAGGGCGGAATATGTTCCGAGGCCTCGATGGAAACAACATCGCCGAGCTTGCCTTCGGCCTGCGCGGCGCGCAGATCGCGGTAGAGCGGCGAATAACGCAGGACAAGGCCCACCAGCAGCCGCTCATGACCGTGCTTGTTGAGCAATCGGGCGAGCTCAAGGCTTTCCTCAATGCTGACGACGATCGGCTTTTCACTGAAGATGGTGCAACCGGCCTCAAGCCCGAGACGAATATGCTCAAGATGCATATGGTTCGGCGAACCGATCATCAGAAGATCGAATTTTTCGTTGGCGATCAGCGCCTCGGGGCTGCCATACGCCTTGCCGACCGAAATGCCCTTTTCCTGAAGACCCGGCAGACCAGCAGGAGCGGGATCGACATAACCGACGATCTCGAAATCCTTGTCGATTTCATGAAAAACGTAGCCCAGATAACCGAGACGGAATCCGAGTCCGATAATTCCCACCTTCATGAACTTTGTTCCCTGTTCATTCGTAATTCATTTTCGCAGAAGTGACCATTTCTACGTCGGCCATTCAGTTATCTGCGATAATTTCCTGCCACGATGAAATTAATTTTCACGACGGTCAAGTTAAATTCGATTTCGCACGCCCAACTGAGGACTGGAGACCGATTTTTCCCAGCGATACGGATGCGCAACAGGGCGCCGCCGATCACCGCTGCGAAAACAATACCAAAAAAATGCCAATCGTCTAGAGCAATATCTACAACCGGAAAATTTTTTTGGTTAATGGACAAATTTCAGGCGTAAGGCCTCATTTTTTGGCAAAATATCGAATAAACCCCCTATTAATCGTACAAATTCGCTAATGGTTCTATTTTGGTATTGCCGATTATGGCGCGTATGGTATAGCCAGAATTGGCCAGATTAGTTGTGACAGAGGTTATGGATGAACGGGGCAGTGCTTAATCTGGATGACCTGCAATCGGGAGGCGGCGGCCCGCTCTACCTGAAACTGCGTCAGACGATTGAAGACGCCATCAATGCCGGCCGCCTGAAGCATGGCGACGCCCTGCCGCCCGAGCGCGACATCGCCGAAAGCGCTTGTGTGAGCCGCGTGACGGTGCGCAAGGCGGTGGACGATCTGGTGCGCGACGGCCTTCTGGTTCGCAGGCACGGTTCCGGCACCTTCGTCGTCAAACCCATCACCCGCATGCAGCAGCCACTGACCAAGCTTACCTCGTTTACGGAAGACATGCGTCGCCGGGGCATGGCCGCAAGCACGCGCTGGCTGGACAGGGGTTTGTTTTATCCGACCGGCGACGAGATGATGGCGCTCGGCCTTTCCCAATCCGCCATGGTGGCGCGGCTTACCCGCTTACGCCTTGCCAATGACCAGCCGATTGCGCTTGAAGTGACGAGCCTGCCCGGTGATCTTCTGCCCGACCCGCAGATGGTCGAGAACTCGCTTTATCTGGAGCTTGAGAAAAACGGCATTCGTCCCGTCCGTGCCATTCAGCGCATTTCCGCCCGTAATCTCACGGATGAGGAAACGCTGCTGCTCGGCGTTCCGCCGGGCTCGGCGGCGCTGTCCGTTCAGCGCATGGCCTATCTGGAAAGCGGGCGGCTCATGGAAATATCCCGCGCCCTTTACCGCAGCGACGCCTACGACCTCGTCGCCGAACTGACGATGACCTCAGAGTGAAACACACCGATCAAGGACATGAAACGATGACAACCCTGATGCGCCAGGAAATCAACGAGATTCCCGATGCCGTCGCCCGTCTGCTGGACAATGCGAAAAATGATTTTCAGGAAGCCGGCAGCCAGCTGAAAGCCCGTGACCCGGCCGTTATCGTCACCATTGCGCGGGGTTCCTCCGACCACGCCGCGCATTTCCTGAAATATGCGATCGAATTGCAGACCGGGCTGCCGGTGGCGTCGCTTGGGCCTTCGCTCGCCTCGATCTACCAGACGAAACTACGGCTGGAACGGGCGGCGGCCTTCGCTGTCTCGCAATCGGGCAAAAGCCCTGACATCGTTGCGCTGGCGGAAAGTGCCCGCAAGGGCGGTGCGCTCACCTTCTCCCTCGTCAACACCCTGCCTTCTCCGCTTGGCAACGCAGCCAATCAGGCCATCGATATCCAGGCGGGACCGGAAAAAGCGGTTGCCGCGACCAAATCCTTCGTCAATTCCATCGTTGCTGGCCTCGCGATCCTTGCCGAGTGGACGGAAGACAGCCTGCTCGCCAAGGCGGTCAGCGCCCTGCCGCAGAATTTCGCAAGAGCCGTTGCACTCGACTGGAGCCAGATCGCCGAGGCGGTGAAGGGCGAAGAATCGCTTTATATGCTGGGCCGTGGCCCCGCCCTTGCCATTGCCGCAGAAGCCGCGCTGAAATGCAAGGAAACCTGCGAGCTGCATGCGGAAGCCTACTCCTCGGCAGAAGTCATGCACGGCCCGGTCTCGCTGGTCGCACCGAAATTCCCCATCATCGCCTTTGCCGCGCGCGACCGCGCCGAGACCTCGGTGACGGATATCACCGCAAATCTCGCCCATAAGGGCGCAAATGTTTTCGTCACATCCGCAAAAGGCAGCCCGGCCAAACCCCTGCCCTTCGTGGAAACAAACCATCCACTGACCGATGCCCTGTTGCTGATCGCGCCGTTTTACGGCTTCATCGAGCAATTGTCGCGCGCGCGCGGCTTCAACCCGGATGCGCCGGCGGCATTGAAGAAGGTCACGGAAACCCAATGAGTGGCATAAAGGCATTTGTCGGCGCCCGCATTTTCGATGGCGCCACATGGCATGATGGCAAGGCGCTACTGACCAGTGGCGGGCATGTTATCGCCACCTCACACAACGTGCCTGCCGAAGCCGAAGTGATTGATGCGAACGGGTTGCTGATCGCGCCGGGCTTCATAGACCTTCAGGTCAATGGCGGCGGCGGGGTCATGTTCAACAACCAGCCGGATGTCGCCGGCATCGCCCGCATTTGCGCCGCCCACGCCCAATTCGGCACCACGGCGCTGATGGTCACGCTCATCACCGACCGGCCGGATGTGACCTCCAAAGCAGCACAGGCGGGCATCGCCGCCGTTGCGGCCAATGTGCCGGGTTTCCTCGGTCTGCATTTCGAGGGGCCACATCTTTCCGTCGCACGCAAGGGCACCCATGAGCCGGCGCTGATCCGCAAGATGGAGGCAGCCGATCTAGACGTTCTAACCGGCTGTAAGGCGCAGCTTCCCTTCGTGCTGACGACCATTGCCCCGGAAAATGTGTCGGTGGAGCAGGTTGCAGCACTCAGGAACAAAGGCATCGTCGTCAGCCTCGGCCACACCGACAGCGGCCTCGACGTGGCGACGGCCTATGCTGATGCCGGCGCTTCCATGGTGACCCATCTCTTCAATGCCATGAGCCCGCTCGGCCACCGCGAACCCGGTCTGGTGGGAGCCGCACTCTCGAACGGAAAACTTGATTGCGGGCTGATCGCCGATGGTTTCCATGTCGATCCCGCGGCAATCGGCATTGCGCTGCGCGCCAAGAACGGCCCCGGCCGCATCTTCCTCGTCACCGATGCCATGTCCACCATCGGCACGGGTGATGACGGCTTCGAACTGAACGGCCGGCGCGTCTATCGCAATGGCGGACGCCTGACACTTGCCGACGGCACGCTGGCGGGGGCGGATATCGACATGCTCTCCTGCATCCGCTTCATGCATGAGAAGATGGACACGCCGCTGGAGGAGGCCTTGAGAATGGCCTCCACTTATCCGGCAGAAGCCATCTGTGCGACGGCCAAGGGGAAACTCCAGCCCGGTTTCGATGCGGATTTCGTCGTGTTGACACCTGACCTTCAAATGCATTCCACATGGATCGGTGGAGAAAAAATCCACGATGCTGCGCGTTCCGGAGCCTGAACAATGATCGTTTGTTTCGATATTGGCGGAACGACCATCAAGGGGGCGATTGCTTATGCCCCGGATGATATTCGCCCCGTGCCGCGCATACCGACGCCGAAAACCAGTTTCGAAGACTTCGCGGCCGGCCTCAAATCCGTCATCGACAATAGCGGCGGCACACCCGCCTGCGTGTCGCTGTCGATTGCCGGTGTCATCGATCCCGAAACCGGCAAGGCCACCGTTGCCAATATTCAGAGTATCCATGGCCGGGTGTTGAAGGACGAGTTGGAAAAAGCTCTGAACCTTCCCGTCATCGTTTCAAACGATGCCGATTGTTTCGTGATCGCCGAATCGGAAATCGGCTCCGGACAGGGCCATCGTGTCGTCTTCGGCGTCATCCTCGGAACGGGTGTCGGCGGCGGACTGGTCATCGATGGCAGGCTCATCAACAGCGACGGTGGTTTCGCCGGCGAATGGGGCCATGGACCGGTGGCAGCAACCCTGGCCGGCAACCCGCCGGTAGCGCTGCCGCGTTTTGAGTGCGGCTGTGGCCTCACCGGTTGCGTTGATGCCATCGGCAGCGCCCGTGGCATGGAAAAGTTGCACCTGCATCTTCACCGGCAGGAGATGACCAGCGAGGACATCATCTCCGCCTGGCAGGCGGGCGATGCGCAGGCTTCAAGAACCATCGATGTCCTCATCGATATTCTCGCCTCGCCGCTGGCGATGGTCATCAACGTCACCGGCGCGACCATCGTGCCTGTCGGCGGCGGGCTTTCTAATTCAAGGGAACTTCTGGCCGCTCTGGACGAAGCGGTCAGAAGCCGCGTTCTCCGGCGTTTCAACCGCCCGCTGGTCGTGCCTGCCATTTGCCGGATCGAGCCGGGGCTGATCGGCTCTGCCGTTATCGGCCTGAAATATGAGAAGGAAATCGCCCTCCCTGCCTGAGCGGTCTTATGTCTCGATCTTTTCCCGGCGGAAGCCCAGCCCGACCAGGCGGCCCGTCAAATGGGCAAAAAGCGGAAATCGCATGATCGCCCGCACGAAGGCCGGCGGACCTTTCGGCTTTTCCGCCTTCTCCGCCTGCCCCTTCTTGCGACCGATACGCATCATCCGTTGCAGAAATTGCGTGGCCTTGGTTGGGAAGGACCGCCGTTTTTCGATTGCGGCGAGATCGTCATCGGTAATGGCCCGACCGGACAAGAGCACCGGTACGAGCACATTGGCCGCAGCAACGGCATCCTGAACGGCCAGATTGACGCCGACACCGCCAACCGGCGACATCGCATGGGCCGCGTCCCCAATGCAGATCAGACCGGGTTTCCACCAGCGCTTCAACCGGTCGATGCGAACAGTCAGCAGATGCACATCATCCCAGCTCGTAAGCTCGTCAAGCCTCTCGCGCGGGAAAGGGCAGATTTCCGCCACCCTGTCCCTGAACGCCTCAAGTCCCTGCAGCTTGATGTCCGCGAAAAACCCCTTGCGCACCACATAACCGCATTGCCAGTAATCGCCCCGGTTGATCATCACGAAACCCTGTCGGGAGCCTACATGACCCATGGTTTCGGTCGAATCGCCCGGCTGTTTCGAAAGGCGCATCCACAGCACCTCGGTCGGAATACCGAACCGCTGGATTTCGAGCCCCGCCGCCTCGCGGACGATGGAGTTGCGGCCATCCGCACCCACCACCAGATCAGCGGCGATCTCGATCACACCATCAGGTGTATTGGCGATGAGACCGCCGACGCGCCCATCACGCTCGATCAGGCCAGTGACCGGCGCATTCATCAGCAGCCGGAAGTTCTCATATTGTCCGGCCTTGCCGACGATGAAATTGAGAAAATCCCATTGCGGCATGAAGGCAATGAAGCGATAGCGGACCGGTAACCGGGAAAAATCCGCAATCGTGATGCGCTCATCGCCGATAACCGCATTCAGCCGCGGCGCACGGGTATGCGGCAGGCTCAGAAACTCCTCGATGAAACCCAGCTGCTCCATCAGTTCAAGCGTGGAAGGGTGGATGGTGTCGCCGCGAAAATCGCGCAGGAAATCTCCGTGTTTTTCGACCACCGTCACATCGATACCGCTGCGCGCAAGCAGCAGGCCAAGCATCACACCCGCCGGCCCACCGCCGGCAATGGCAACGGAGGTGCGGATGTGCTGAACGGCCCTGCCGTCATTTTCCGGCGCGACTTTCGCTTCTTCCATCACATCTCTCCGTTTCCGCCCCGTAAACGTCCCTATCGTGGATCCGCTACCGGAAGATTTGCATTTTTCGGCTGCGGCCAGCCATAGGCATCGAACCGAAACAGCATTTCGGACCGGGCAAAGATAAAAGCGAAGGCCATGGCCGTCCACATACCGAGCAACAGCCCGGCGGCAACGTCGCTTGGATAATGCGCGCCAACGATGACACGGGAAACGCCGATGACAAGGGCAAGCAAAAGAAACGCCCAGCGGAAGCGCGGCATCAGCATGGCAAAAACACCGAAAAATGCTCCTGCAGCGGTCGAATGGCCGGAAGGAAAGCTCTCATAGAGATTATCCCCGGTAAATGGGGTGAGGCTATAGGCGCCGATTTCCAGGAAAAGCTCCGGCCGCGCCCGCCCGATCAGGAATTTCAGCGTATGGACGAGAATGCTCGCCGTTCCGATCGTCAGGAAAAAATAGGCGAGAAGCCGCCATGCTGTTCTCAAGCGCCCCGCATAGGTCTGCGCCTGCAAGACCCGTGCGCCGACATAGGCGAGAATGGCAAGGGCGCCCGTGGAATAAAGCATCCAACTGAAGGTTCCGAAATCGGTGATGGCGCGATTGAAGGAGACGATCGTTCCGGGCAGGGCCTGCGCGCTTTCGGAAAGACGTGGATCGAGAGGAATAAAGACCAGCACCAGCACAAGGCTTGCCGCAAAAATCCATCCGCTGGAAACCAGGAAACGTCGCATCTAAGTCCTCTCATCGTTTTTCTTGCATATGGCTTTGCCATCCGCAAAAACAATAGCCGGGCTTTATCCTTGTTATGGCTGATTTTCGCGAGTAGAGGCTAATGCATGTCACCGAAACCGTGCAGCGGTTTCGCAAGAATGACATGCTCTAAAAGGTGCGAACCGCACAATACCGACGGACCGAAGATGACGAATGCCAGTGAAATGCCACGCAAACTGACGATATTGGGTTCGACCGGTTCGATCGGCACCAACACGCTGGATGTCGTGCGTCAACTGGGCGGCCGCGACCAATTCCAGATCATGGCGCTGACCGGCGCGGGAAATATCGCGCTTCTGGCAGAGCAGGCGCGTCAATTCAGCGCACAGATGGTGGTGACGGCCGAAGATGACAAATATGAAGAATTGAAATCCGCCCTTGCCGGCACCGGTGTAAAAGTCGCGGCTGGCAAATCCGGCCTTGAAGAAGCGGCTTCGATGGAGGCCGGCTGGGTGATGGCGGCGATTGCCGGGACGCCTGGCCTTGCCCCGACGCTGACAGCCGCCCGGCGCGGCGCCGATATCGCCCTTGCCAACAAGGAATGCCTCGTTTCAGCCGGCGATGTTTTTCTGCGCACGGTCAAACAGGGCGGCGGCAGGCTGATCCCGGTCGATAGCGAACATAGCGCGATCTTCCAGTGCCTGACGGGGGATCACAAACAGGCCGTGGAGCGTATTGTGCTGACGGCCTCCGGCGGGCCATTCCGCACCTGGTCGCGCGACGAGATGGCCAATGTCACGGCCGATATTGCCCGCGCCCATCCCAACTGGTCGATGGGGCTGAAGGTCTCCATCGGCAGCGCCTCCATGTTCAACAAGGGGCTGGAAATGATCGAGGCGAAATACCTCTTCGATCTCAGACCCGATCAGGTTGAGGTGATCGTCCATCCGCAATCGATCATACATTCGATGGTCGGTTACAGCGACGGTTCCTATATCGCCCAGCTCGGTTCACCCGACATGCGCACCGCCATCTCCTATGCCCTTACCTATCCGCAGCGCGGCAATCTGAACGTTGCGCGGCTGGATTTCGCAAAACTGGCGCGGCTCGATTTCGAGGCACCGGATGAAGCCCGCTTCCCCGCGCTGCGGCTCGCCCGTATGGCGCTGGAGCGTGGCGGTTTACAGGGTGCTGTCCTGAATGCAGCCGAAGAAACCGCCTTTCACGCCTTCGTTGCGGGCGGCATCGGCTTCCTCGATATGGCTGAAATCGTCGAAACGGTCATGAACCGCATGCATGACGGCCGGTCCGCCGCCACGATTGAAGATGTGTTTGCGGCAGACAGGGAAGCTCGGGATCATGCAATGGAAATAGTCACGGACATTGGAAAAGCGGCTTGAACGGCACGCCATAGAAACACGGTCTCAAAGGGTTGGCATCACCCTGATATGCCGGCGCGCCGGCCGCCTATTCCGATATCATCCAGTAAGAGATGACGCGGATTTTGTCTGGACTGTTCCAGTGGATCGACAGCTTGAAATCCGGCAAGATCCATTGGTGAATATCATATCGTCCGACCCGGTCCGGCTCGCCCAGTTTGGCAATTGCGTCGACCTTGGTGTCCGAGAAACGAAGGTCTTTCCACAAAGACCCGCCATAGGTTTCGACACCTTTTTCATAACCCCAGCAAGCGCAACTCATCAGCAGGTTCGGACCCTCACCAACGGAATGGCCATCGCTTTCGTTCCCGAGAGCCCGGTCTTTGAAATGGAAATCCACGCCGAACGTTGCCGCGCTGAGATCAAATATCGCCAGATCCCTGTCGAGTTTGATGGCATCCGACCAACTCACACCAAAAGGTGCCACGATCTTCGTGACGGCTTCGCTATCGAATGGCTTTGCGAGCGCGGCTATGAAATCTTCCGGTTCGGGATACTGGATCGATGTCTGCATCTCACCTCTCCGCGTTCGCTTCTCTTACCCTTGAACTCAGTCGGGCCTCACGCCACCGCCCGCGCCAGCGCGCAATGTGACCAGAGCTGATGCAACGCACCGACCAACTGCTCAATATCGGCATCGGTATGCAGCGGCGTCGGGGTAATACGCAGGCGCTCTGTCTTTCGCGGCACGGTCGGATAATTGATCGGCTGCACATAGACGCCGTGATTGTCGAGCAGGATATCCGAAATCCACTTGCACTTGGCGGCATCGCCCACCATGACAGGCACGATGTGGCTTGGATTGTCCATATGCGGAATGCCGCGCGCGTCGAGAAGGCCGCGCAGCTTGCGCACCCGGTCCTGATGGCGGGCGCGCTCGAAGGGGCTGGCCTTCAGATGCTGGATCGAGGCAATGGCACCGGCAGCAAGCGACGGCGGCAGGGCCGTGGTGAAGATGAAGCCGGAGGCGAAAGAGCGGATGAAATCGCAGACCGCCGTCGAACCGGTAATATAACCGCCCATGACGCCGAAGGCCTTGCCAAGCGTTCCCTCGATGATCGTCAGGCGATCCATCAGGCCTTCGCGCTCGGCAATGCCGCCGCCGCGCGGACCGTACATGCCAACCGCGTGAACTTCGTCGAGATAGGTCATGGCGCCATAACGATCGGCCAGATCGCAGATTTCCTTGATCGGCGCGATATCGCCATCCATCGAATAGACGGATTCAAAGGCGATGAGCTTCGGCGCGTTCGGATCGGCAGCCTTGAGCTTTGCCTCGAGATCTTCGAGATCGTTGTGCTTCCAGATCACTCGCTCGCAACGGCCATAACGAATGCCCTCGATCATCGAAGCATGGTTCAGCGCATCGGAGAAAATGATGAGGCCCGGAATCTTCTGGCCGAGTGTGCCGAGTGTTGCCCAGTTGGACACATAACCCGAGGTGAAGATCAGCGCCGATTCCTTGCCGTGCAGATCGGCAAGTTCCTGTTCGAGCAAGACATGATAATGGTTGGTACCAGAAATATTCCGGGTGCCTCCCGCACCCGCGCCACAGTGATCGATCGCCGCTTTCATGGCTTCGATGACTTTCGGGTTCTGGCCCATGCCGAGATAGTCGTTGGAGCACCAGACCGTTACGTCCTTGCGCTCGCCATTGGCGTTATACCGTGTCGCGCGGGGAAAATTGCCCTGCTGGCGTTCGATATCCGCAAAAACGCGATAACGTCCCTCAGAATGCAAGCTTTGCAGTTCCGTCGTGAAAAATGCCTCGAAGTCCATGCCATGCTCCAGAATTGACCAGACCGTTTTCCGCTCCGCTACCGGGACCGTCAACCCTTTCGGGCCACTTTAACCGCGTCTGCGTCAATTCGCCGTTGTTTTGAACCATTCCAATAAACCGTTTATAGCCGTCGATGAAAAGTACAAAATTGATTCACATCAAAAAACCACGAATTTTGGAACCTTTTTCGCGTAGCCCCGTTGTCTGGCACGCAATCGATTTACGCTCGGCGGAATCCCCGAAACAGGAGGCTTCCCTAAACGACATCGAATTGTTAGTTATCTGTGGCGGTCGGAGGTAGCAGTCGCCGCAGATAAATATGGGACGCCTACCGAGCCGAAGAGCTCATTGTAACGTTGGAGAGAGTTTCATGAAAAAGGCAATCATATTTGCGCTGGTCGGCCTGTCGCTTGCAAGCTGCACGCAGACCGAAAAGGGTGCTTCGATCGGTGCCGTTTCCGGTGCGGTCCTTGGCGGCGCTATCACGGGCAATGTTCGTGGCGCAGCAGTGGGTGCGGCCATCGGCGGTGTAGGCGGTGCCTTGATCGGCAATGCTTCCGAGCCGGGCTATTGCTATTATCGCGACCAGTACGGTCAGCGTTACACGGCGCGTTGCCGTTAATCGCACCGCGAAATACCGTTGCACAGAAGCCCCGGTCACCCGGGGCTTTTTGCGTTAAGGCGGGCAAAATGCAAGTCAAAGGGTCCTCAACGCCGTTTATTTATGATTAAATTGCAATGTTAACGGACAGGAAACGGGTTGGAGCCAAAATAAATGCTCAACCATAAAGCAGCTTATGCGAAGAACACGAACTAACCCGAAGACAGGTATTGCGTATCGGAAAGCTGGCACCGCACTTGCGGTTGCTTTCACGTTCGCCCTGTATCCGGCGTTTACCCGTGACGCCTTTGCCTTCAAACTGTTCGGTGTGCGCCTCTGGGGTTCGGAAGAACCGGAGGTTGAAGTCATCAATCCGGTCAAATATGCCGTCACGCTTGACGCAGGTGAAGCAGATAAGTCGCTGAAAGGCAGCCTGGAAAACAGCTCGCTTCTTCTCGCCGACAAGGACAAGCCCGCCTCCGGTGATCTCGGCCTCCTGATAAAGGCGAGAGACGACAGGGACAGGCTGATCGCCGCGCTTTACGAAAACGCGCGTTACGGCGGCATCGTCAAGGTCACCCTCGCCGGCAAGGATGTGGATGCCCTGCCGCCCAATCCCGTCTTTGATCACAGCGCGCCCGTACCGGTGGTTATAACGGTGACGCCAGGTCCGAAATTCACGCTGGGCAGCGTCCGGCTCGAAGGCGATGTGACGGGCCGCAACCTTGAAGAATACGGCCTGACCACCGGCGGCGAGGCCGGATCTCTGGCAATCATCCGCGCCGGCAACAAGCTTATCGACGATTTGAAGGCCGAAGGCCGTCCGCTTGCCAAGCTGACGAAACGCGAGGCGGTGGCAAACCACGCGACGAACACGGTTGACATTACCATGGCTGCAGCAGGCGGGCCGGTTGCCCCACTGGGCACGGTTACCGTCACCGGCGAAAAAACCGTCGATGGCGATTTCATCCGCCGTTATTCGCGCCTCAATGGCGGCGAACCCTATTCGCCGGAAAAGCTGCGCAAGGCTGCGGATCGGCTACGCCAGCTGGGCGTCTTCTCCAGCCTGACGATCAAGGAAGCGGGCACGCTGGCGCGCGACGGCACAATTCCGCTCACCATCGAAGTGTCTGAAGGCAAGCACCGCTATTTCGGCGTCGGCGCGCAATATTCCACCACCGAAGGCATCGGCCTTCAGGGATATTGGGGCCACAGAAACCTGTTCGGACAGGCGGAGTCGCTGCGTATCGAAGGATCGGTCTCGCGCATCGCCGAGGCATCAAGCGTCGAAGGCATGGATTATTCGGCCGGCATCACCTTCATCAAGCCCGGCATGTTCAATCCGCGTACGACCTTCAAGACAAGCCTGATCGCCAAGACCGAACACCCCGACACATACGACGCCAAGACGGTGACGGGCACGGCCGGTTTTGCCTACGAGCTCAACGACACCGACACCGCCGCCGCCGGTCTCGAGGTGCAATGGGCCGATACCGAAGACGCCTTCGGCAAGAATGAATATCTGACCACCTCCATCCCGCTGGAATTCGTTCGCGATACACGCGACGACAAACTCAACCCCACCGAAGGTTTTCGTGCGTCGATTGCCGCCAAGCCCAGCTATGAGGCGCTGAACGGCACGTTCTTCTCGTCGTTCGAAGGCTCGATCAGCGGTTACAAGGGGCTTGGCGCGGAAGACCGGCTGATCATGGCCGGAAAGCTTTCCGGCGGCGTGCTCGTGGGCGGCAGCAACCTGCAGGACATCCCCACCACACGGCGCTTTTATGCAGGCGGCGGCGGATCGGTGCGCGGTTACAGCTATCAGGAAATATCACCCTATAATGCAGCGGGCGACGCGACCGGCGGCCGCTCCTATGTGGTCGGCTCCGTTGAGGCCCGCATCAAGGTCACCGATACGATCGGCATCGTGCCTTTCATCGATGCGGGTGTAGTATCGGAAGATGTGGCGCCAGATTTTTCCGATATCCGGGCGGGCGCCGGCATTGGCCTGCGTTACGCAACGCCCTTCGGGCCTTTGCGTCTCGACGTCGCCATGCCGCTTGATAAATATGATGGCGGTAACAGTTTCGGCATTTATGCTGGCATCGGCCAGTCTTTTTAAACGCCACCATCGAACACCCTTGAAGCAGAGTGTAGATTACCTTTGATGAAAATGTTGATTCGATTGCTGAAATGGCTGGGCTACGTTGCCTTGTGCGGCGTGGTGCTGGTGCTGCTTGCGGTTCTGTTTGTCGGGTTTACACCGATGGGCGCCAGAATTGCAGCGAAGCAGATTTCAGCACTTGTATCGACGCCCGATCAGACGATCGAGATTTCTCCCCCGAGCGGCCTTTTGACCGGCCGACTGCGGCTCGACAACGTCACCCTTTCAGACCGGCAGGGACCCTATGCCCGCGTGAACCAGATCGCCGTCGACTGGTCGCCGCTCTCGCTGCTTGCCGGAACCTTTCATGCCGACCGGGTCTCGGCCGGATCGATCGATGTCGAGCGTAAACCGCTTGCCGCTGAACAGACGCCGACCAAAAGCTCCGGTAGTTCGTCGCTGCCGATTGAAGTCGGCATCGATAATTTCAGCTTCCCCGACATCAGCCTTGGCCAATCACTTCTGGGCAGCCCTTTCGAGCTGACGGCCGAAGGTAATCTCAAGGCTGCCCGGGACGATATCAGGCTGTCGCTATCGGCCCATCGGATCAATGCTGTAAATGCTGCCGTGAATGCCGACATCGCCTTCCTGCCGAATGAAAATGTCCTGAAGCTGAAAGCGGAGATGAAGGAGCCCGAAGGCGGGCTTCTCGCCACGCTGCTTTCGCTGCCCGGTACGCCCGCAGTGGCAATCGACGTGAACGGCGAAGGACCGCTTTCCAACTGGACCGGCACGCTGCGCGGCAGTGTCGCCGGTAACCCCGTCGTCAATGTTAGCGGCCGCCATACTCTTGGCGATGACGGCACGCGCCGTATCGAGATCGCGGGCGGTGGCCAGCCGGATCTGCTCCTTCCCCCCGCCTTCCGCCAGCTTTTTGCCGGTGAGACGAAGCTCGATGCAAACGCCACGCTCTCACCGCAGGGCCGTATCGAAATCGGCAGCAGTACGCTGGAGACCGGCACATTGTTGCTGACCGCTTCCGGCACCATCGATCCGAACGGTCAAAACGATCTTGCCGCCAACCTCATCGGCACCGCCGGTCCCGTCGATTTCCGCTGGCCTCTCAGCAATGGCGAAGTTCAGGCCCTCATCAACGGCCTTGACCTTTCCCTGAAAGGCAACGCGGATGCCGCACACCTGAAGACCACGGCATCATTGCGCAGCCTTGCCCTGCCCCAGGGCCGGCTTGACGATGTCAAACTGACGGCCGAAAGCACCGACCTCAACATCGCCAGCCGCAGCGGCACCATCGCCACCGTCCTGTCAGTTACGCAATCATCCTTCGTCAGCCCTGATATCGACAGGCTGGTGCGTGCGCCACTCGCCATCAAGGCGCCACTCAGCCTCACCTCTTCCGCCATCGGCTTTGACGGTGCAACGCTCGAAAGCGCCAGTGTCGGCGGAACTCTGAACGGCAGTTTCGATCTCGCCAATAATCGCCTGACCTCCAGTGTGCAGCTCTTCGCCCTGCCGGCCATCCTGCCGCCGGCGCTCGCAGAAAAATTCGACACCACAATCGCCCTGCAGGGCGATATCGACCTCACCATTGGCGGGCGCACCAGCGTTGAGAACCTCACCGTCAAATCCGGTACGATAGAGGCGGCGGGCAATGTCAGCCTCGAAAACGACGCGCTAAGCGCCAGCCTGACCGGCAAATTTCCCGCTCTCGAAAAGCTGACACCGCAGGCAAAGGGTGTCGCAAAGTTTGCAATCGATGCCCGCGGCGCAGTGTCTGCACCTGATTTCAACATCGCCCTGAGTTCCGAAAGCGCTATCCTTGCCGGACGAACCCTCGAAGCACTGAAAATCAATGCCACAGGCAAGGCTGATCCCGCAGCACCGCAGGCGAAGCTCACCGCCAGCGGCAGCCTCGACCGGCAGAAGATCGATGCCAACGCCAATGTGGTGCAAACGGAGAACGGTACGGCGATACCTGAACTGCATGTGGCCGTGGGCCGTAACCTGCTGAACGGGCAGCTGCAATTCTCGCAGCAATTCCTGCCCACGGGTAATCTTTCGTTCAATTTCCCCGATCTTGCCCTGCTGGCCGCACTTGCCGCGCAGCAGGCGGATGGCGATATTGCCGGCGATATCGCCCTGAGCAACGCCAATGGCCGGATCGCCGCGACGATAAAGGCCAATGGCGGCAGCATCCGTCAGGGCACGACGACAATCTCCAAACTCGCCGCCGATATCTCCATCGACGACCTGCAGGCGCTCGCGATCAACGGCAAGGTCAGTGCCGACAGCGTCAATGCCGGCGCCGCCTCGATTTCCGGCCTGAACGCCACCATCGGCCATTCCGGCACGACAACGCAATTCGACGTCAACGGCCGTTACGACAATGCACCGCTGGTGGTGAAGGGCAGCGCCGATACCGGCGGAACGCCGATGACGGTAAGGCTCGACGCCTTTTCCGCCGCCCCCAAGGGCATTGCCGTGCGGCTTGAAAAACCAAGCACCATTGCCATTCAGAATGGCACGGCGCGCATCTCCGATCTGACAATCATCACCGGCGACGGGCGCATTGAGGTCAACGGCACCGCCGGATCGGCGCTCGACATCAATGCCGATATCCGGTCGCTTCCCGCCAGTCTTGCAAATGCCTTCGCTGCCGGGCTGGATGCGGCAGGCAGCATATCCGGCACCGTCAGCGCCAAGGGCGCGGCATCCGACCCCTCGGTCGATTATAATCTCAACTGGGCAAATGCCGAGGTCTCGCAGACCCGCGCCGCCGGGCTTGCAGCACTTGGCATCAAGGCGAACGGCCGTTTCGCCGGCGGCACGCTACAGATCGATACGAATGTGACCGGTCAGGGCGGCATGGCGCTCTCGGGCGGCGGTTCTCTCGGCATCGCCGGCAATCGCCCGCTTTCGATGGCCTTTACCGGCAGGTTGCCCTTCTCCGCGGTTGCGGCGCAAACCGCAGCGCAGGGTCTCGATGTGGACGGCACGGCCGCCATCGACGTGAAAATTTCTGGCAGCGCCACAGCACCTGTTGTTACCGGCAGCATCACCACCGATAGCACGCGCCTGACCGACGTGCGCCGGAACCTGACCGTCAACGGACTGGGAGCAACCATCACCTTCGATCGCGACCGCGCCATCATTTCCCGCCTGACAGGTAAGCTGGCGGGCGGCGGAACGATCTCGGGAACCGGCAGCGTCGGCATAGCCGGCGGGTCGGGTTTCCCTGCCGATATATCGATCACACTCGATCGTGCCGGTTATAATGACGGCACACTGGTGACGACGGTGGTGAGCGGCACATTGACGCTGAAAGGCCCGTTGCTGAATTCCCCCGTGCTTGGCGGCAACCTGACGCTGGACAGAAGCGCCATCACCATTCCGGAAAAACTCCCGGCCTCGTTGACGGAAATCGACATCAAGCACAAGAACGCCCCGCCAAAGGTGCGCGCGCAGGCGAAAGCGCTCGGTGGCGATCAGGGCGGCAGCGGCAGCTCTTCCACCATCAATCTCGATCTGCAGGTGAATGCACCGAGCGGCATCTTCGTGCGCGGACGCGGAATCGATGCGGAACTGATCGGCAATCTGACGATCCGCGGCACGGCGGCTGTCCCCGTCATTTCGGGCGGTTTTGAAATGCGTCGTGGCAGGCTGGAAATCCTCACCCGTCGTCTTGATTTCACCACCGGCAACATCAGCTTCGGTGGCGGCCTTATCCCGGTTCTCGATATGAAGGCGGATTCGACGGTCGGTTCAACCACCGTCACGGTTGCGGTTTCCGGCAATGCCAACGACCCGACATTCGCCTTCTCCTCGGCCCCCGCGCTGCCGCAGGATGAAGTCATGGCGCAGCTGATCTTTGGCCAGTCCATGTCGAAACTCTCCGCTCTGCAGATCGCCCGGCTGGCAGATGCCGCCGCACAACTGGCCGGCGGTCGCTCAACCTCGCTGTTCGACAAGCTCAGAAGCAATCTCGGCGTCGATGATCTGGATATTTCGACCGATTCAGAAGGCCAGGCCCGCGTTTCCGCCGGCAAATATCTCAATGAGAGAACCTATCTCGAATTGGAGCAGAGCGGTGAATCCGGTGCCAAAGCCATCATCAACCTCGATGTCGGGCGCGGTGTGAAACTGCGCGGTGAGGCGGGCGGCGATGGCGAAGGTGCAGCCGGTATATTTTACGAGAAAGAATACTAAGCACTCCAGTCAAAGTGCGTAGCGGTTTTACGTTCGGACAATGCGTAAATCAAAGAGAGAGCGTTTTCGCATTCAAAGAAAAGCGAAAACGCTCCAGAGCCGTGCGCATTTAGGTTTGCGAAACCATCTCATGATAACAATCATTGAATGAAGACGGAAATATTGTTTCCGGCTGTTCAGGCACCAGGCAGAACGCCAAATCCGCATATGCAAGTGTCGGTGCACTTGCGCCGGCCTCCACAGCGAGCATTGGGAAGAATTCTGATGGCAATGATAAACTCTACCAATTTTGGCGGTGAGACGCTGGAAATCATCGCGTTCCGCCTGCACGATCAGGAATTCTGCGTGAAGACGACGACTATCCGCGAAATTCGCGGCTGGGCGCCTTCCACGCCTATTCCCCACGCGCCGAAAGACGTTATCGGCGTCATGAACCTGCGTGGCTCGGTCATTCCGATCATCGATCTGGCCCACAAGCTCGGCATGAAAAGCACCGTCGCCAATGAGAGAAGCGCCATCGTGGTGGCCGAAGTGCACAACATGGTCATCGGCATGCTGGTTGATCGCGTGTCCGACATTCTGACGATCCCGGCAAATCAGGTACAGCCGGTTCCGGAAATCTCCGCCTCTTTTGACAAGTCCTATTCCGAAGGCATCATCGCCAACGAACACGGCATGATCTGCTTCCTGAACCTCGCCAAGATGTTCAAGGGAACCGAAGCGGAAGATCTCGCGGCTTAAGCCCGCCTATTGGCCGGCTTTTCCTTACCGGTCCGCATTCTGACGCATGCAAAAGAGACGAGCCTGTTTCGTTCCAAATACCGACAATCAGACCAGACCGCCGGAGCATCGCCCGGCGGTTTTGTTTTTTCTACTCCTGCGTTTTTAAATAAGAACATTTTAATATTATAGATATCTAATATTAAAAGCTGAAAATCAGTACCGCACCGACACGCCATCTCGCGGGTCCGATACCTGACCTAGGCCGATAAGACGCAAGTGCCTGCATTGCCGCTTTCTGCGGCAAACCTGTTCGTTGTTCAACATGATACGGCGCGGACCGCATCCTCTTATGCGGTTGGCCGCGCCGTGGCCGATATTCGGGGGACGTCCAATGCTGGGGTTAGGGAAAAGCGCAGATAACCGAAACATGCTCGATGCGATCTCCAGATCGCAGGCAGTCATAGAGTTCGATCTCAAAGGTAATATTCTCACGGCAAACGGCAATTTCTGCGTGGCGCTGGGTTATGATCTCGCCGAAATCACCGGCAAGCATCATCGCATCTTCTGCGACGGCGATTTCGCCGCATCGCGTGCCTATCAGGAGTTCTGGGAATCTCTCGCCCGTGGCGAGTTTCAGGCCAAGGAATATCGGCGTATCCGCAAGGACGGCGCGGTCATCTGGATCGAGGCTTCCTACAACCCGGTTTTTCGTTCGAGCAAGCCCTACAAGGTGATCAAGATCGCCACCGATATCACCGCCAAGAAGATCAAGGCTGCGGAAGACGCCGGCAAACTGGAAGCACTCTCCCGCTCGCAGGCCACCATCGAATTTTTTCCCGACGGCACGATCATCACCGCCAATCCGAATTTCTGCGCCACGGTGAATTACGACCTCAAGGAAATCGAGGGCAAACACCACCGCATGTTCTGCGATCCCGCCTATGCGGCGTCACCCGCCTATGGCAATTTCTGGCAACGGCTGGCATCGGGGGAATTCATCTCGGATGAATTCGTGCGTTATGGCAAAAACGGCAAGGAAATATGGATCCAGGCCGCCTATAATCCGGTGCTGGATGACACCGGCAAGGTGGTGAAAGTGGTGAAATTTGCCACCGACGTGACACCGCGTATGAGCGCCATCACCGTTCTAGCCAATGGCCTGCAGGCGCTGGCCGATGGCGACCTCGTGCAGCGCCTCGACAATGGCTTCGTACCCAGCATGGAAAAATTGCGCCACGACTTCAACGAGGTTGTCGGCAAGCTTCAGTCCACAATGCAGACCATCGCCCACAACGCCTCCACCATCGCATCCGGTTCAGGCGAGATCCGTATTGCAGCCGATCAGCTCTCGCAGCGCACCGAACAGCAGGCCGCCTCACTGGAAGAGACGGCAGCCGCATTGGAAGAAATCACCACCACTGTTACCGATGCCAGCCAGCGCGCCGGCGATGCCGGTAAGTTGGTACTACGGACGAAAGACCATGCCGAACATTCCGGCGAGATCGTTCAGCAGGCGATTTCCGCCATGGACGCAATCTCGCGCTCGTCCGGCGAAATCACCAACATCATCGGCGTCATCGACGACATTGCCTTCCAGACCAATCTTCTCGCGCTGAATGCGGGCGTCGAAGCCGCCCGCGCCGGTGAAGCAGGCAAGGGTTTCGCAGTCGTGGCGCAAGAAGTGCGGGAACTTGCGCAGCGATCCGCCCGCGCGGCCAAGGAAATCAAGTCGCTTATCAATACCTCACGCGAACAGGTTGCCAATGGTGTTGATCTGGTCGGCAGAACCGGTAGCGCCTTGCGGGATATCCAGTCCCAGATGGGCGAAATCGATGCTAACGTCTCCGCCATCGTTGAGGCCTCGCGCGAACAGGCGAACGGGCTGAGGGAAATCAATCAGGCCGTCAACATCATGGACCAGGCGACCCAGAAAAACGCCGCCATGGTGGAGGAAACCACGGCCGCCAGCCACGGCCTCGCCAATGAAGCGGAAACCCTGCACGAATTGCTGCGGCAATTCAGAATATCGCACGGGGCATCGGCATCACCGGCCCGGCCAACCGACAAAAAGCCAGCGATGGTCACCAGACTGCCGACACCACAACCTCGATATGCCACCGCAACGAGGTCTCAGGGAAATGCCGTAGCCGAATGGGCGGAGTTTTAGCCCTCTGAAACAGGATGGCCACCAAAGGCGACGGCCTTAGAGCATCTCCGCTTTTCTCCGAAACGCGAAAACGATCTAACCCTTTGTTTTGCGCATTTTCCGGACGTAAAACCGCTGCGCACTTTTATTGGAAATGCTCTAAAGCTAGAAAATAATGCGATCCGCGCGGGTGAAGATTTCAAAGTCTTCACCCCGCACCAGCGCAACAAGTGTGATGCCCGCTTCCTCGGCCGTTTCGATGGCCAGCGCGGTCGGTGCAGAAATGGCCGCCAGAACGGCACTGCCGAGGATCGCCGTCTTCTGAACCATCTCCACCGACAGACGGCTGGTGACACAGACCATGCCAACACCGGAAGATATGCCCGCGTTGATGACCGCGCCGGCCAGCTTGTCGAGCGCGTTGTGGCGGCCGACGTCTTCCCGCGCCACCAGCAGACCGCCTTCAGCGCTGTAAAAACCGACGCCGTGAACGGCCCTCGTCTCGCGGTTAAGGCTTTGGGCGTCGTGCAGCGCTTTCATCGCAGCAACAATGTCATGACCGTCAAAGGAAATTTCCACACCGCTCAAATCCGGCACGAGGCGAACCGCCTGCTCTATGGATTCAATACCGCACAGGCCGCAGCCCACCGGACCCGCCATATGTCGCCGTCTTGCCCGCAACGCATCGGCATTGGCATCCCGCAAATCCACCTGAACATCAAATCCCTGCCCGGCCTCGACCACTTCAACAGCCTGGATTTCGGCGCGTGACGATATGATGCCTTCTGTCAGGCTGAAACCAACGGCGAAATCGATGAGATCAGCCGGGCTGGCCATCATCACGGCATGGGTGCTGCCACCATAAGAAAAAGCGACCGGCACCTCCTCCGGCACGGCACGGCTGCCCTCCGTTACCACCCCTTCTCGCAGACCGGTTCTTGCGACCCTTCGGTAACTTGCCTCTGCCGACACGGCGATCTTCCTTCTACAACGAACACCTGCCCCGTCTCATTCCCGATCAAGAGGCCGCATCCTTTTTCGAAACCAAATCTAGCCTATAGCTCTGAAAACCGGAATCAACTTCCTGAAGCGCGTTCCGTAAAAACCGCAACCCTCTTACGGGAATGCCCCGGAACTGGTTCAAGCGGCTCGAAACACGTGCCTAAAAAAAGAAAGACGGCTTTCTCATGAGATAGTTGAGAGGCACCCGAAAAACAAAAAAGCGACCGAAGAGGCCGCTTGTTTGTTTTCAATATTTTGTGGGCAGTCATTCTTTCGAACCCGCCCGGTGCTTTCAAGCAGCGACGAGAACCTCATGCAGGTTCGTCAACTCGTAAAGGTGCTTTTCAAGCTTGGTCAGATGCTCGTGGTGATGATTGCCTTCTTCGATTTCGGACTTGGCCGCATCGATGCGCTTCTGCAGCGTGTCGGGGGACATATCATCGGCCGAAACCGCAGATTCAGCCAAAAGCGTGCAACCGGTCGGGAGAATGTCGGCAAAACCGCCGAAAACGACGTATTTATGCGTCTCACCGGAGGCGAACTTCACCGTTACCAGACCCGGCTTGATCGTCGTCATCGTCGGCGCGTGATTGGCCAGAACCGTCATCTCACCCAGCGTAGCCGGGATGACGACTTCCGTAACCGTTTCGGAAACGAGCAGACGTTCCGGGGAAACGAGATCGAATTTGAAACTGTCAGCCATGGCTATTCACTTCTTTTCAATTACGCGGGCGTCACGGACTTATTCGTTACAACACCGGCATCACCATTGCGGTTTTGCCGTCATTGCCGACAAGGCGCGCGGGTGAACCACGCGCCTGCCAATTCATCATCAGGCGGCTTCGCCAGCCAGCTTCTTTGCCTTTTCGATGGCTTCTTCCATCGAACCGACCATGTAGAAAGCAGCTTCCGGCAGGTTGTCGTATTCGCCGTTGACCAGGCCCTTGAAGCCCTTGATCGTGTCTTCGAGCGCAACGAGCTTGCCCGGCGAACCGGTGAAGACTTCGGCGACGAAGAACGGCTGCGACAGGAAGCGCTCGATCTTGCGGGCGCGGGTAACCGTCAGCTTGTCTTCTTCCGACAGTTCGTCCATGCCGAGGATGGCGATGATGTCCTGAAGCGACTTGTAACGCTGCAGGGTCGACTGAACCTTACGGGCAACCTCGTAGTGTTCTTCACCGACGATCATCGGGTCGAGCATACGCGAGGTGGAGTCGAGCGGGTCAACAGCCGGGTAAATACCCTTTTCAGCGATCGAACGCGACAGAACCGTCGTTGCGTCCAAGTGCGCGAACGAGGTGGCCGGAGCCGGGTCGGTCAAGTCGTCGGCGGGAACGTAAATCGCCTGAACAGAGGTGATCGAACCCTTGTTCGTGGTGGTGATGCGTTCCTGCATCTGGCCCATGTCAGTTGCGAGCGTCGGCTGATAGCCCACGGCCGAAGGAATACGGCCGAGCAGAGCCGACACTTCCGAACCAGCCTGCGTGAAGCGGAAGATGTTGTCCACGAAGAACAGAACGTCCTGGCCTTCATCGCGGAAGTTCTCAGCGATCGTCAGACCCGTCAGAGCGACGCGGGCGCGCGCACCCGGCGGTTCGTTCATCTGGCCGTAAACGAGAGCTGCCTTGGAACCTTCGCCGCCGCCAAGCTTGTTGACGTTCGACTCGATCATTTCGTGATAAAGGTCGTTACCTTCGCGGGTGCGTTCACCCACGCCGGCGAATACCGAGTAACCACCATGCGCCTTGGCGACGTTGTTGATCAGTTCCATGATGAGAACCGTCTTGCCAACGCCGGCGCCACCGAACAGGCCAATCTTGCCGCCCTTGGCGTAAGGAGCCAGAAGATCGACGACCTTGATACCGGTGACGAGAATCTGTGCTTCCGTCGACTGCTCGACGTAAGACGGCGCATCCTGGTGAATAGCGCGCTTCTTGGCGGTAACGATCGGGCCTGCTTCGTCAACCGGCTCGCCGATGACGTTCATGATGCGGCCAAGCGTTTCCGGACCAACCGGAACTTCGATCGGTGCACCGGTGTTGGTAACGGCCTGACCGCGGACGAGACCTTCGGTCGAGTCCATCGCGATCGTGCGGACGACGTTCTCGCCGAGATGCTGCGCGACTTCCAGAATAAGGCGGTTGCCGTTATTCTCGGTTTCAAGCGCGTTCAGGATCGAAGGCAGTTCGCCTTCGAACGCCACGTCGACAACAGCGCCGATAACCTGGGTAACCTTGCCCGCGCCGGTCACCGCTGCGGTTTTCTTGGGGGTAGCTGCCTTAGCCATAATCCTTACCCTCTTTCCTTACCTCAGAGCGCTTCCGCGCCCGAAATGATTTCAATGAGTTCCTTGGTGATCTGAGCCTGACGCTGACGGTTGTAGGAAAGCGTCAGCTTGTTGATCATCTCACCGGCATTGCGCGTTGCATTATCCATCGCGCTCATCTTGGCGCCCATTTCACCGGCAACGTTTTCGAGCAGAGCCCGGAAAACCTGAACGGAAATGTTGCGCGGAATAAGGTCTTCCAGAATAGAAGCCGCATCGGGCTCATATTCGTAGACGGCGCTCTGCGTTGCCACATCCTCTTCCACAACCGGGGTTGCGGCCGGAATGAGCTGCAGGCCGGTCGGGATCTGGCTGATGACGGACTTGAATTCCGAATAGATCAGCGTGCAGACATCGAACTCACCCGCATTGAACAGCGAGATCACCTTCTTGGCGATCTGGTCGGCGTTTTCGAAAGCAACCTTTTTCACTTCGCGCAATTCGATGCGCTCGATGATATTGGCTGAAAATTCGCGGCGAAGGCTGTCGTAGCCCTTCTTGCCGACCGTGATGATCTTGACCGTCTTGCCTTCGGAAATCAGCTTGCGGGCCTGATCGCGTGCAAAACGGGAAATCTGCGAGTTGAAACCACCGCAAAGACCACGTTCAGCCGTGCAGACGACGAGCAGATGCACGTCGTCCTTGCCGGTGCCGGTCATCAGTGCCGGAGCAACGTCCGCCTCGACCGCCTTGGCGATGTTGGCGAGAACGGCGCTCATGCGCTGAGAATAAGGCCGGGCGGCCTCCGCAGCTTCCTGGGCGCGCCGAAGCTTCGCCGCGGCGACCATTTTCATCGCCTTGGTAATCTTCTGCGTCGCCTTCACGGAGGCAATGCGGTTTTTCAGATCCTTTAGTGAAGGCATCCGTTATCCGTCCGAGTAAAAGAGCCCTGATTTAAGAGAAAGACTTGGCGAAGGTATCGAGAGCGCCCTTGAGCTTGCCCTTGGTATCGTCGCTGATAGCCTTTTCCGTGCGGATGGTGTCGAGGATCGCCTTGCCTTCCGAGCGGAAGTACGAAAGCAGACCCTGCTCGAACTTGCCGACCTGTGCGACCGGAACCTTGTCGAGATAGCCGTTGACACCGGCGAAGATCACCGCAACCTGTTCTTCCGTCTTGAGCGGAGAGAACTGCGGCTGCTTCAGAAGCTCCGTCAGGCGTGCGCCGCGGTTCAGCAGGCGCTGCGTGGAAGCGTCGAGGTCCGAGCCGAACTGGGCAAAGGCAGCCATTTCGCGATACTGGGCAAGCTCGCCCTTGATCGAACCGGCAACCTGCTTCATCGCCTTGATCTGAGCGGCAGAGCCAACGCGCGAAACCGACAGACCGACGTTAACGGCCGGACGGATGCCCTGGTAGAACAGGTCGGTTTCAAGGAAGATCTGGCCGTCGGTGATCGAGATCACGTTGGTCGGAATAAAGGCCGAAACGTCGTTACCCTGCGTTTCGATGACAGGCAGAGCCGTCAGCGAACCAGCGCCCATTTCGTCGGAGAGCTTTGCGGCGCGCTCCAGAAGACGGGAGTGAAGGTAGAAAACGTCGCCCGGATAAGCTTCGCGGCCCGGAGGACGACGCAGCAGAAGCGACATCTGACGGTAGGCAACGGCCTGCTTGGAAAGATCGTCATAACCGATGAGAGCGTGCTTGCCGTTGTCACGGAAGTATTCGCCCATAGCGCAACCGGCAAACGGTGCCAGGTACTGCATCGGAGCCGGATCGGAGGCGGTCGCAGCAACGATGATCGAATACTGCAGCGCGCCGCGCTCTTCCAGAACCTTGACGAACTGGGCAACAGTCGAACGCTTCTGGCCGATAGCAACGTAGACGCAATAAAGCTTGTCGCCGTCAGGACCATTGTCGTGAATGGCCTTCTGGTTCAGGATTGCGTCGAGAATGATCGCGGTCTTGCCGGTCTGGCGGTCACCGATGACCAACTCGCGCTGGCCACGGCCAACCGGGATGAGGGCGTCGATGGCCTTGAGGCCGGTCGACATCGGCTCATGAACCGACTTGCGCGGAATGATGCCGGGAGCCTTGACGTCAACGCGCGAACGCTTGGCGGCGTTGATCGGGCCTTTGCCGTCGATCGGGTTGCCGAGAGCGTCAACCACGCGGCCGAGCAGTTCCGGGCCGACCGGAACGTCAACGATAGCGCCAGTCCGCTTGACGGTGTCGCCTTCCTTGATGTCACGGTCCGAACCGAAGATAACCACACCGACATTGTCGGCTTCAAGGTTGAGCGCCATGCCGCGGATGCCGCCGGGGAACTCGACCATTTCGCCGGCCTGAACATTGTCGAGGCCATAAACGCGGGCGATACCGTCACCGACGGAAAGCACCTGACCGACTTCCGAGACTTCCGCCTCGTTGCCGAAATTTTTGATTTGATCTTTTAGAATTGCGGAAATTTCCGCGGCGCGGATATCCATCAGCCAACCTCTTTCAGTGCAAGCTTAAGGGTGGAAAGTTTGGTGCGAAGAGACGTATCGATCTGGCGGGAACCGACCTTGACGATCAGACCGCCGAGGATCGACGGATCGACGGTAACGGAAATCGTCACATCCTTGCCGGTAACGCTCTTCAGCGCCGCTTTCAGTTCAGTTTCCTGCGCCTCGTCGAGCGCATGTGCCGAGGTGACCTCGGCGGTGATTTCGCCGCGATTTGCAGCGGCAATGGTGCGGTAGGCGCGGATCATGCCGGGAACGGCAAAGAGACGGCGGTTATTGGCAACGACCTTGAGGAAATTAACAGCGAGACCGGCAATTCCGGCCTTCTCGCAGATCGCGGTGATTGCCTTGAACTGATCCTCGGCGGAAAACACCGGGCTCGCAACCAGACGCTTCAAATCGTCGCTTTCGTCAAGAAGTGCGCCGAACTTGTCCAGATCGGCTCCAACCGCTTCAACCGCACCCGCTTCCAAAGCAAGCTCGAAAAGCGACGACGCATACCTTTCCGCTACACCGGATGTTCCCTGGGAGGTGTCTGCCACGGGCACTTTTTCCCTGCTAATCATCCAAGATCATCAGCAATGGAGATCCACCGCATCAAATTCTTGAAATCGTTTCAATTTCCCCGAAAAAGACCGGAATTCCCCCCTGTCTTTTCCCAATTTCGCGGTCCGTCTAGCATAGGACGCCGGGACTCGCAACACGCGTAATAGCGGAAAGCGCCGTTTGGGCAAGGGGGAATGCGTTTAAATTTTCCGATTCCGCTCAGGATGCGGGTTTGGTGCGGCACAAAAGCCCAAAACCCCGCTTCAGACCAACCCGAACACGTAGCTCAACGACAGTGCGGACAGCAGAAAGTGTACAACCAGGAGTATGAAATTCCGCATGGTTGCGCCTCCATCCGAGAGAATGGAGAGAATGCCGCCAAACACGCTCAGACCAAAAGCCGCACCAAAGGCGAGATAGACCATGGGCTGCGCCAGAAGCAACGCAGCGGCGCCGAGACCTAGATAAAGGCCGGCAAGCGATGAACGCACAAGCGCATAGCCGTCCCTGCGCTCACCCGCCGGCTGAAGACCGAAAGCGCGCAGCGTCATGCCGGGTGCGAACATGAAAAACAGGCCAATCACGGCCGACACAGCCGCCGCACCGAAGGCCAGCTGCTCACCGAATTCGGCAGGAAAATAAAACTCCATCTCGTTCCCCAAATCATTCTTTTCGTGTGCTGCGTTATGACACGGCCATGACAGCGGGAAAACGCCTTGATTGATAAAGTTCAAAGGAAACTTTGCGGATCGATATCAAGCTGCACATGTACGCTGCCCCGTTCCTTCGGGCCGTTGGCCAAAAGCGTTCGGAGGAAAGACTGCATGTCGGAATTGCGTCGACCGTGCACCAGCAAGCGGAAACGATGGCGGCCGCGAATGAGCGCCAGCGGCGCTTCCGCCGGGCCGAGCAGCATGATGCCCGTAACCTGCGGGGCAGCGGCTCTCAAGCCCCGCGCATGGGTTTCCGCCTCGCCGCGCGTATCGGCGGAGACGATGATCGAGGCAAGGCGTCCGAAGGGCGGCAGAACGGCCTTTTCCCGCTCCACGATCTCCCTTTCGTAGAAGGCCGACGCATCGCCCGAAACGATCGCCTGCATCACGGGATGCTGCGGCTGGTAGGTCTGCAGCAGGCCGTGGCTTTTCAACCCCGTACGCCCGGCGCGGCCCGTCACCTGTGAGAGCAGCTGAAACGTTCGCTCCGCCGCACGCGGATCGCCATTGGCAAGCCCGAGATCGGCATCGACGATGCCGACAAGCGTCATCAGGGGAAAGTTATGTCCCTTGGCGACGAGCTGTGTGCCGATGACGATATCGGCCTCACCCTTGACGATTGCCTCCAGCTCCAGACGCAGGCGCTTGACGCCCATGAGATCGGAGGAGAGCACGATGGTGCGGGCCTCGGGAAAATGTTTCTCCACCTCTTCGGCAATGCGCTCCACCCCCGGCCCACAGGCCACCAGATGATCGAAGGTTCCGCATTCCGGGCAATGATCCGGGGTCGGCTCATTGTGACCGCACTGGTGGCATTGCAATTGATTGCGAAACCGGTGCTCCACCAGCCAGCTGGAACATTGCGGGCACTGGAAACGGTGGCCGCAGACCCGGCAGAGCGTCAGCGGCGCATAGCCGCGACGATTGAGAAACAGCAGCGACTGTTCGCCCTTCTCGATGGTCTTGCCGATGCCGCGCAGCAGAACCGGCGAAAGAAACCCTCCCCTTTCCGGCGGATGGCGGCGCATATCGACAAGATGCAGGTCGGGCATCGCCGCGTCGCCAAAACGTGTATGTAGATGGATGGTGTTGTAACGGCCCGAACTGCCATTGACCTGGCTTTCCACCGAAGGCGTGGCGGACACCAGCACCACCGGGAACTCCGCGATCCGCGCTCTCACCACCGCCATGTCGCGCGCATTATAGAAGACACGGTCTTCCTGCTTGTAGGCAGGGTCGTGCTCTTCATCGACGATGATGAGACCGAGATTGTCGAAAGGTAAAAAAAGCGCCGAGCGCGCGCCGGCAACAACCCTCACCTCACCTGTCACCGCCTGTCGCCAGACCTTTTCGCGCATTCGTGGCGACACATCGGAATGCCATTCCGCCGGCTTTGCACCAAACCGATCCTGAAACCGCTCCAGAAACGCCGCCGTCAGCGCGATTTCAGGCAGCAGGATCAAAACCTGCTTGCCCTGCCGCAGCGTCTCGGCCACGGCCTCGAAATAGACCTCGGTCTTGCCCGAACCGGTCACACCGTCAATCAGCGAGACGTGAAACCCGCCCTTGCGCACATCCTCGAGAATTTCCGACGCCGCCTGTCTCTGCGGGCCTTCCAGTCGCGGCTCAGTATAGTCCGGATCCGGCTCGGCCACGACAGGCGGGGCGGGCAGAAAGACCGTCTCGAACACGCCCTGCTTGACGAGGCCGTCGACAACGCTGGTCGAGACACCGGCGGCATGGGCAAGTCCGCTTTTCGTCCAGCCATGCCCCTCGTCCGCCAGCGCCATCACACGCTCACGGGCGGGGGTAAGGCGCTCCGGCCTGCCTTCGGTCAGTCGCAGCCCCTCGATCATCGGCTCTGGATCGAAAGCGGCCGGCGCTCGAAGCGCCATGCGCGCCACCAGACCGGGCGGAGAAAGCGTATAGGCGGCAACCCAATCGATGAAACGGCGCATTTCCGCCTTCAGCGGCGGGCACTCGAAACTTTTGGTGATCGGCCGCAACTTCTTCGGATCGACGCTTTTCTCGCCAGCTTCGTCCCACACCACGCCAAAGACCTGCCGGGGACCAAGCGGCACCTGAACCACGGAACCGGTCTCCACCACCATATCTTCAGGCACGGCATAACTATAGGGTCCGGGCGCCGGCATGGGCACCAGAACGGGCACCGTGCGCGTGGGCGACGGTGGGTCGAACAGAGCCCCAAACAGATCGGACGAATCTTTTGCCATGATGTCGCGACCATGCCCCGGCGAAATGAAAAAGGAAACCGCCCGGATGTAATGGCTCACCCCGGCAAAGTCCACGCCGGATGCAAAGTGCAGACACAGGCCTTAACCAAATACTGACCATGAGAGCATAGGCTGGGCAACAGGAATGGAGCGCTGCGTGACCGAAATCCTGACTTTTGCCGAAGCCGATCTGTTGAACGAACGTCAATCCTGGCTTACCGCGCTCGCCGGCGAACGCCGCCTTGCCGACAATACCGTCGAAGCTTACGAGCGCGATACCCGCCAGTTTTTGATGTTCCTCACCGGTTACATCGGCAAGCCCGCCGCCATGACCGATATGGCCGATCTGCGCCCTGTCGATCTTCGCGCCTTTCTGGCCAACCGGCGCAAGGAAGGTGTTGGCGCGCGTTCACTCGGCCGGCATCTGGCGGGACTGCGCTCCCTTCTTCACCACCTACAAAAAAAAGGCCTCGTCAATGCGGCCGGCGCCACCGCCATGCGCGCGCCAAAACAGCCGAAATCGCTGCCGAAGCCGCTGACCGACCGTCAGGCGCTGAAGATCACCACGGCCGAGGCGCAGTTGAACGAGGAACCATGGATCGCCGCCCGCAATGCAGCGGTCCTTTCGCTGCTTTATGGTTGCGGCCTTCGTATTTCCGAAGCGCTCGGTCTGACGCCGGCCGATGTCCCGCCCGGCGCCCGCAGCCTGCGCATCACCGGCAAGGGCAACAAGACGCGTATCGTGCCGCTGCTGGCAGTGGTGGCGGAAGCGGTCGATGCCTACAAGAAGCTTTGCCCCTATGCTCTGGCGGCGAATGAACCGATGTTCCTTGGCGCACGCGGCGGAAAACTCCAGCCTGCCATCATCCAGCGGGAAATGCAGAAGCTGCGCAGCGCGTTCGGCCTGCCGGAAAACGCCACGCCGCACGCGTTGCGCCATTCCTTCGCCACCCATCTTCTGGCCGGCGGTGGCGATCTGCGGACTATTCAGGAGTTGCTCGGCCATGCCAGCCTTTCCACCACGCAGATCTATACCGGCGTCGACACCGCAAGATTGTTGGAAATCTACGACAACGCCCACCCGCGTGCATGAAGCATTTCCAGTAAAAGTGCGCAGCGGTTTTACATCAGGATAATGCGTAAAAACAAAACATGGAACACGTCCGACAATCCCGGTCGAACCGGGCGAGCTCTAAAGCAGGAATTGTTTAACCATAGTCATTAACCAGACGTGCAAGCCGCCGTTCTATAAGCGAACGAGAACCGGATGAGACCCATGCACAGCCTGATGAAGCCACAAAATTTCACCGCTACCCTGATGGGCAAGACCGGTGACGCCCTGCTCTGGTTGCTGGCGGCAATGCATATCGCAGCCATCGCAATCCTGCTCGCCACCTTGCTATCGCTGGGTGAGGCGCAGGCCGCCGAGCAGAAGATTAGCTGCACGGGCAGCGACATTCTTGTGGAGATGCGCAAGAGCGATCCGCAGGGCTTTGCGAAGATCGAACAGGAAGCCGCCGCGATCCCGAACGGCAAGGGTAATTTCTGGCGTATCGAAAAGGCCGGAACGGCCCCGTCCTTTCTTCTCGGCACCATGCATGTCACCGATCCGCGCGTTCTCGGCATGCCTGCCGCCGCTGCACCTGCCTTCGAAAAATCCGCAACTGTCATCGTGGAATCGGACGAAATCGTCGATGACAAGAAGATCGCCGCATCGCTGCTGGCCAAGCCGGAACTCACCATGTTTCTGGACGGCAAGTCGATCACCAACATCCTGTCGCCGGAAAATGTCGCGCGGCTTGAAAAAGGCCTCAAGGAGCGCGGCATTCCGCTGAACGCCGTTTCGCGCATGAAGCCGTGGATGCTGTCTAGCTTCGTCGCCCTTCCCGCCTGTGAATTCGCCCGCAAGGCCACCGGCCTGTCTTTTCTCGACAAGAAGCTGGCCGAAGATGCGGTCGCGGACGGAAAACGTCTCGTCGGGTTGGAAACCATGGTTGAGCAGTTGACGGCCATGTCTGAGCTGCCGATGGAATTTCATCTACAGGCGCTGATCGAAACGCTGGAACTCGGTGATCGCATGGACGATATCATGACGACCATGACCGATCTTTACGTCGCGGGCGATATCGGCATGACCATGCCCATGCTGAAAAGCCTCGACACCAAAAAACCGGCAGAGGGCGATCAGGGTTATGCCGCCTTCGAGCAACGCATCATCACCGACCGCAACCACGTCATGGCGGATCGGGCGACCCCCGAGCTTGCCAAAGGCAATGTCTTCATGGCCGTCGGCGCATTGCACCTGCCGGGTGAGGAAGGCGTGATCGAATTGCTGCGCGCAAAGGGCTTCACGCTCACACGGGTCGACTGATCCTCTTCCCCGAGACCTAAACGGGCCGGACATTGGCGCAGAACGGCCGCATAGTCGCCGGCACGATGCGCCGATGGAACGGCCCGACCATAAAAAGATATAGCCACCCGAACAGGTTCTTGCGTCTGACGATGGTCGTGACGGTTACCACCTGCCGGTCCATTTCCTGTTCCAGATCCACGACGATGCGGAAATCGAGATGGCTGTCGTCAAAACCGAGTACGGTTCGGTCGGCTGTAGACGACAGTACCGGAAATCCCCCCGCCGAAGCACCCGCCACCAGCTCAACGGTCCTGAGGCCGAAAAGCGATACAATACGATTTCGAAGCGCCATCAGGCTGCTGATCCACGCCGGGGGATGGTCGAGAAGAAGCCTGCTCACATTGAGCGAGGACGATTCTGGCGTCACCATTTCTCCCTGAAAGCGATCCCACCCGTCAGCGCCCGGCAATATGTCTTCGCTATCCCGCATCCCTGAACCCCAGCCGCCCGATGCGGCAAGGCTGACCATCTTCTTTTTCTGGCGGAGAAGAAACGCGACAAACCGCCGCTTGGAGCATGTCCGGCAAATTGCGAAGCGGCTTTCTCCGGAAATGCTCTAGCCGTGCGTCATGCGCTTCAGAACACTGGTGCGCCAGTAAAACTGGTGGACCAGAACGGCAACGACATGGCCGGCGATCAACACCCACATCAGCGCCTTGAAGGGGCCGGAATGCAACTGCCCGGCCGCCTCAGCGCCGAAGTAATAAGCGGCGATACCGGACAAAGGAAGTACAAAGAACAACGCGTAGAAGGTGAAATGTGCGACTTTGGCAGCGATTTGAAACGGTCGCGGCTCCTCGACGGGATGCGGCGGCACGCCCTGGAAGACGCGCAGACAGAGGCGCAGAACTGCAAGCAACAGGATGGAGAAACCGACATAGGCGTGAATATTGGCCGAAGAAATCTGCTCCGGCGTCAATGTTTCGCCCCGCCGCATCAGCCGGTAGGCATGTGCCATGGCGTCGGGAAACAGCAGGTTGAAGAAGATCAAAAGCGCCATTATCCAATGAATGACGCGCTGCGGGACAGAGAAGGAAACTTGAGTGGAATACGCCATTTTATTGCCTTTTATCAAAAGGTTAGATCGGCTATGGCGCGAGTATGAAAAACCCCGGCCTGCATGGCAAGCCGGGGGTCGACAGATGACTGAAATTTAATATTTCGAGCGACGGGCTTAAACGCCGATCACATGTGGATCGGCTTGAAGAAGGTCGCGAGCGCTGCTTCCTTCACGGCTTCCGACATGGTCGGGTGCGCGTGGCAGGTGCGGCCGAGATCTTCCGAAGAACCGCCAAATTCCATCAGCACAGTGATCTCGTGGATCATTTCGCCAGCGCCGAAACCGACGATATGGCCGCCGAGAACCCGGTCGGTTTCCTTGTCGGCGAGGATCTTCACGAAACCATCCGTCACCTGCATGGCGCGAGCGCGGCCATTGGCGGTGAAGGGGAACTTACCGACCTTGTAGGCGATGCCAGCGGCCTTCAGTTCTTCCTCGGTCTTGCCGACGGACGCGATTTCCGGCTGCGTGTAAACCACGGCCGGGATGACATCATAGTTCACATGGCCGCGCTGGCCAGCGAGAATTTCCGCAAGCGCAACGCCCTCGTCTTCCGCCTTGTGCGCCAGCATCGGACCCTTCACGACGTCGCCGATCGCATAGATGCCCTCGACATTGGTCTTGTAATGACCGTCGATTTCGACGCGGCCGCGGCTGTCGAGCACAACACCGGCTTCGGCAAGGCCGAGGCCTTCAGTGTAAGGCTTGCGGCCGGTCGAGATCAGCACAACGTTTGCTTCCAGCGTCTCGGCAGCACCGCCCTTCACCGGCTCAAACACCACCTTCGCGCCGGCGGCGGTCTTTTCAACACCCGTCACCTTGGCGCCGAGCTTGAAATCGAGGCCCTGCTTGGCGAGCAGACGCTGAGCCTGCTTGGAAACTTCGCTGTCCATGCCGCCGAGAATATTGTCGAGATATTCGACAACGGTAACCTTCGCGCCAAGACGCGACCAGACCGAACCAAGCTCGAGGCCGATCACGCCGCCGCCGACAACGATCAGCTTTTCCGGAACCTTGGAAAGAGCGATCGCACCGGTGGAGGAGACGATGACGCTTTCATCGATATCGACCTGAACGCCCGGAATGCCGGCAACATCGGAACCGGTGGCGATGACGATGTTCTTCGCCTCGATCTCCTGCGTCTCACCCTTGTCGTTGGTGACGGAAACCTTGCCGGCGGAAACCACCTTGCCGGCGCCCTGGAAGGCATCGATCTTGTTCTTCTTGAACAGGAAGGCAACGCCATCGACATTGGCCTTCACCACGCCGTCCTTGTGGCCCATCATCTTTTCAAGGTTAAGCTTCGGAGCAGCGACTTCGATACCCAGCGTATCAACGCCATGGGCAACATGCGCGAAGGTTTCGGAAGCGTGCAGCAGCGCCTTGGACGGGATGCAGCCGACATTGAGGCAGGTGCCGCCATAGGTCGCGCGCTTTTCGATGACAGCGACCTTCAGGCCGAGCTGTGCCGCCTTGACCGCGCAAACATAACCGCCGGGGCCTGTGCCGATTACAACTACATCATATGCCATGTTCGTTTTCCTGATTGATGTCGGGCAAGATACCGGATCATTGCCCTGCTTGCGTTTGACCTGAAACTCAGGCCGCTTTTTCCGTTGCGAGTTTTATACCGAGTGCAATGAAGACCACGCCGCTGGTGCGGTCGATCCATTGGCTGGCGCGCTGAAATGCAGCGCGCATGCGCGGCGTCGTCATGAACAGGCTGACGCCGACGAACCACAGGATAAGGCAGCTCGCCATGACGAGACCATATCCGAATTTGATGGCGACCGGCGTATGGGCATGAACCACCGTCGAAAAGATCGACAGGAAGAAAAACACCGGCTTGGGATTGAGCGCATTGGCGGCGAAACCGAGCGTAAAGGCCTTCAGGGCCGTCTGGCTGCTTTTGACCTGAACACCACCCTCGCCATCAGCCGACGGCAATTCCGTCTTGCCAGCGCGCAGCGCCTTGATGCCGATATAGATCAGATAGGCGACACCCAGCCACTTGACGATGTTGAAGAGATAGATCGACTGGGAAATGATGAGACCAAGTCCGAGGATCGTATAGGTGACGTGGAACATCAGCGACGTTCCCACCCCGAAGCTGGTGATGATGGCCTGCCTGCGCCCATGCACCATGGCTTGGCGCATCACCATCGCGAGATCTGCGCCGGGGGAGACGATCGCGAAAAAGAAGATCGCCATCAGGGATGCAAGCTCGATTAAATACTGATGCATCTGAAACAAGCCTCTAGAACATCAACACGAAAAGCATCAGCAGCAGGCCGAGCAGGGAGCAGAGCCAGAGCAATGAGCGGATATAAGGCACGCCGGCCAGATAAAGCGGTATGTAAATCACTCGGCAGATCAGCCATATCCACGCGCCGGTCAGTGCCAGCCCGGACGGATCGCCGGCCATGATGACGCCGAAGGCGAGCGCTATGAAAGCGGGATAGGTTTCCCGGAAATTTTCAGACGCGCGCGCTGCACGGCCGGCAAGCCTGCCTTCCGGTTTCTTCTCCGCATCCCGTGGGCCGGCATTCCAGTCCAGCCCCAGTTCCCGCGTCGCCGTCATGGCTTGCAGCATGATATGCACCACAAGCAGCAGGACGCTGAGACCGATCAGCGGTAAAAAGGGTGAAGCGGCAAGAAATGTCGGCTGCACTTTCGCTCTCCTGATGCAATTTCAGCGGGACCTCAGTTGAAATCCCGCTGAAAGGAAAAGCAAGACCGATTAAAGATCGAGAACCAGACGTTCCGGATCTTCGAGGCTTTCCTTGACGCGAACGAGGAAGGTCACGGCTTCCTTGCCGTCAACGATGCGGTGATCGTAGGAGAGCGCCAGATACATCATCGGACGGATGACGACCTGACCGCCGATGGCGACCGGACGCTCCTGGATCTTGTGCATGCCGAGAATGCCCGACTGCGGTGCGTTGAGGATCGGCGAAGACATCAGCGAGCCGTAAACGCCGCCATTGGTGATGGTGAAAGTGCCGCCCTGCATGTCGGCCATGCCAAGCGAACCGTCACGGGCAGCCTTGGCGAGGCGGCCGAGTTCTTTTTCGACGCCAGCGATGGACAGCTGGTCGGCATCGCGGATAACGGGAACGACGAGACCCTTGTCGGTGCCGACAGCCATGCCGACGTGACAATAGTTCTTGTAGATGATGTCCGTGCCGTCGATTTCAGCGTTAACGGCCGGCAGTTCCTTCAGCGCGTGGGTCACGGCCTTGGTGAAGAAGCCCATGAAGCCGAGCTTGACGCCATGCTTCTTCTCGAACACGTCCTTGTAACGGTTACGCAGGTCCATAACCGCGCTCATGTCCACCTCGTTATAGGTGGTGAGCATGGCGGCGGTGTTCTGCGCATCCTTCAGGCGACGGGCAATCGTCTGACGCAGACGCGTCATCTTCACGCGCTCTTCGCGAACCTGATCCTGCTCGGCAGACACCGGACGGGGAGCAGCAACCGGAGCCGGAGCGGCGGCAGGTGCCGAAACACCCTTGGCAACGGCGGCGAGAACGTCGCCCTTCAGAACCTGGCCACGCTTGCCGGAACCGTCAACCTGATCGGCAGACAGGTTGTTTTCGGCAAGCAGCTTGCCGGCGGCAGGTGCAGGCGGCATGGCGCTGGCGGCAGGTGCAGCAGCGGTTGCTGCCGGTGCCGGTGCGGCAGCGGCAGCAGGCTTTGCAGCCGGTGCGGCGGTTGCAGCGCCGGCGGCGCCTTCGGCGATCTGGCCGAGAAGCGCATCGAGACCGACGGTTTCGCCATTCTGCGCAACGATTTCGGTCAGCACGCCGGAGGCGGGCGCCGGGACTTCGACGGTAACCTTGTCGGTTTCCAGTTCAACGAGCGGTTCGTCGGCCTTGACGGTATCGCCGACCTTCTTGAACCAGGTGCCGACGGTCGCTTCGCTGACGGATTCGCCGAGGGTAGGTACGCGGATTTCAGTGGCCATGATCTAGTTCCGTTATTCGGGTGTCTTTTATACGGGGCGATGCGGGAGAGTTCTCACTCTCCCAGCGCGTCTTCCAGGAACGCAGCAAGCTGCGCCAGATGCTTGGACATCAGGCCGGTCGCCGGAGAGGCGGCAGCCGGACGGCCCGTGTAACGGACCTTCTGGTACTTGGCGTCGATATGCGCCAGCACCCATTCCAGGTAAGGATCGATGAACGACCACGAACCCATGTTCTTCGGCTCTTCCTGGCACCAGACCATCTCCGCGTGGCGGAAACGGGAAAGCTCGTTGATGAGCGCCTTGGCCGGGAACGGATAGAGCTGTTCGACGCGCAGCAGATAGATGTCGTCGATACCGCGCTTTTCACGCTCTTCCAGCAGGTCGTAATAAACCTTGCCGGAACACATGACCACGCGACGGATCTTCGCGTCCTTCTGCAGCTTGATCGGGCCGTCCTTGATGACTTCGGCATCATCCCACAGGAGACGGTGGAACGAAGACTCACCAGCAAGCTCCGCCAGCGAAGAAGTGGCGCGCTTGTGACGCAGCAGCGACTTCGGCGTCATCAGGATCAGCGGCTTGCGGAAGTCGCGTCTCATCTGACGGCGCAGGATGTGGAAGTAGTTAGCCGGCGTCGTGACGTTGGCAACCTGCATATTGTCTTCCGCACACATCTGCAACCAGCGTTCCAGACGGGCGGAGGAATGTTCCGGACCCTGACCTTCATAACCATGCGGCAGAAGGCAAACGAGACCGGACATGCGCAGCCACTTGCGTTCACCCGACGAGATGAACTGGTCGAACACAACCTGTGCGCCGTTGGCGAAGTCGCCGAACTGGGCTTCCCAGAGCGTCAGCGCATTCGGGCGGGCAAGCGAGTAGCCATATTCGAAGCCGAGAACGGCTTCTTCCGAAAGCATCGAGTTGATGACTTCGTAGCGGGCCTGCGTCGGGGCGAGATTGGCGAGCGGAATGTAACGCTCTTCGGTCTCCTGATCGTAGAGAACCGAGTGGCGCTGCGAGAAGGTGCCGCGTTCGCAATCCTGACCGGAAAGACGGATCTTGTGGCCATCGACGACAAGCGAACCGAAAGCCAGCGCTTCCGCCATCGCCCAGTCGATGCCCTCACCCGTCTCGATCATCTGTGAGCGGTTTTCCATGAAGCGCTGGATCGTGCGATGCGCGGTGAAGCCTTCCGGAATGGTCGACAGTTTCTTGCCGATTTCCTTCAGCTGCTTCATCGGCACGCCGGTCTTGCCACGACGCTGCTCATCGGCATTGTCGGCGGCGCGCAGGCCGGACCACTGACCATCCAGCCAGTCGGCCTTGTTCGGCTTGTAGGACTGACCTGCCTCGAATTCCTGCTCGAGATGGGCGCGCCAATCGGCCTTGACCTTCTCGAAATCACCTTCGGTGATCAGACCTTCCGCGATCAGGCGGTCGGCATAGATGCGGGCAACAGTCTTGTGGCCACGGATGACCTTGTACATCTTCGGCTGCGTGAACGCCGGCTCATCGCCTTCGTTGTGGCCGAAGCGGCGGTAACAGAACATGTCGATGACGACAGGCTTGTGGAACTTCATGCGGTATTCGGTCGCAACCTTGGCCGCATAGACCACAGCTTCCGGATCGTCACCGTTGACGTGGAAGATCGGCGCTTCGATCATCTTGGCGACATCAGACGGGTAGGGCGACGAGCGCGAGAAGGCCGGATTGGTGGTGAAACCGATCTGGTTGTTGATGATGAAATGCATCGTGCCGGCAACGCGGTGACCGCGCAGGCCGGACAGGCCGAGAATTTCCGCAACCACGCCCTGACCCGCAAAAGCGGCATCGCCATGCAGCAGCAGCGGCAGTACCTTGGCGCGTTCAGACAACGGAATGATGTCACCGTCCCACTGCTTGGCCAGCTGGTCCTGCTTGGCACGGGCCTTACCCATGACAACAGGGTTGACGATTTCAAGGTGCGAGGGGTTGGCCGTCAGCGACAGGTGAACCTTGTTGCCGTCGAATTCGCGGTCGGAGGAGGCACCAAGATGGTACTTCACGTCACCAGAACCTTCGACGTCATCAGGCTTGAACGAACCGCCCTTGAACTCATGGAACACAGCGCGGTGCGGCTTGCCCATGACGTTGGTCAGAACGTTCAGACGACCACGGTGGGCCATGCCGAGAACGACTTCCTGAAGACCATCCTGGCCGCCGCGCTTGATAATCTGCTCCAGCGCCGGGATCAGCGATTCACCGCCATCGAGGCCGAAACGCTTGGTGCCCTTGAAACGCACGTCGAGAAACTGCTCGTAACCTTCGGCTTCGACCAGCTTGGAAAGAATGGCCTTCTTGCCCTCAGGCGTGAAGTCCACACCCTTGTCCGGGCCTTCGATACGCTCCTGAATCCAGCCCTTTTCCTCCGGGTTGGACATGTGCATGAATTCGACGCCGAGCGTCGAGCAATAGGTGCGCTCGAGAATTTCGACCATTTCGCGCACGGTCGCATATTCAAGGCCGAGCACGTTATCGATGAAAATCTTGCGGTCGTAATCGCTGTCTTCGAAGCCATAGGACTTCGGTGAAAGCTCATTGTAATCTTCAACGGCGCTGGCGATGCCGAGCGGATCGAGCTTGGCGTGCAGGTGGCCGCGCATACGGTAAGCGCGGATCATCATGATGGCGCGAACGCTGTCACGGGTCGCCTGCAGCACTTCCGCTTCGCTGACGGGCTTGCCGGTCGCGGCGCTCTTCGTATCGGCTTTCGCCTGAACCTTTTTCTCGATGGCCTTCTCGACCGTGGCCCAGTTGCCGTCAAGTGCGGAAACCAGTTCGCCATTCGCCGGGATCGGCCAGTTGGCCCGCTTCCAGGAGGCGCCCTTGGCTGCCTTCTTCACGTCTTCCGGATTATCGGACAACGCCTTGAAGAAGCTCTGCCACTCCGGCGACACGGAAGAGGGATCCTCTTCGTACCGGGCATAGAGCTGCTCGATATAGGCTGCATTCGCGCCGTCCAGAAACGACGTGATCTGAAACTGCTCGTTCGCTTCTTGCCTTGCCATTTTCGTTCCTGCGGACTTGTCCGTCCGCCTCCTCGATGCCGTTAGGGCCGCTTCACCGGCCTGCCGCTTGATTATTGCTGCCTGCCGCCGGGGCGGTATGCCGTTCTGTCTATCGTCTTTGCGGCATCGGGCAGCGCAGCGTTGAAGCCGCGCCGCCCGTTACCGGTCTCATGTGGTCTCAGCCCTTGAGGACTTCAACCAGAGTCTTGCCGAGGCGCGCCGGGGAAGGCGATACCTTGATGCCGGCTGCTTCCATGGCAGCGATCTTGGACTCTGCATCGCCCTTGCCGCCGGAAACGACAGCGCCGGCGTGGCCCATGGTGCGGCCCTTCGGAGCCGTACGGCCCGCGATGAAGCCAGCCATCGGCTTCTTGCGGCCCTTCTTGGCTTCGTCGATCAGGAACTGCGCCGCATCTTCTTCAGCCGAACCGCCGATTTCGCCGATCATGATGATCGACTGCGTGGCGTCGTCAGCGAGGAACATTTCCAGGATGTCGATGAACTCGGTGCCCTTGACCGGGTCGCCGCCGATGCCGACAGCCGTCGTCTGGCCGAGGCCTTCGTTGGATGTCTGGAACACTGCTTCATAGGTGAGCGTGCCCGAACGGGAAACGATACCGACGGAACCCTTGCGGAAGATGGAGCCCGGCATGATGCCGATCTTGCATTCTTCCGGCGTCATGATGCCGGGGCAGTTCGGGCCGAGCAGGCGCGACTTCGAACGGTCGAGGCGGGCCTTGACGCGCACCATGTCCATGACCGGAATACCTTCGGTGATGCAGGTGATGAAGGGGATTTCCGCTTCGATGGCTTCGATGATGGCGTCAGCGGCACCTGCCGGCGGAACGTAGATCACGGATGCGTCTGCACCGGTCTTTTCCTTGGCTTCGGCAACCGTTGCGAAGATCGGCAGGCTTTCGCCCTTGGAACCGGTCCAGGTTTCGCCACCCTTCTTGGGGTGAATACCGCCGACCATCTGCGTGCCGTAATAAGCAAGCGCCTGTTCGGTGTGGAAGGTGCCGGTCTTGCCGGTCAGACCCTGAACGAGGATCTTCGTGTCTTTATTAACGAGAATAGACATTATTTCCGGTCCCTCAATTAGCCGTTGATCGCCGCGACGATCTTCTTGGCTGCGTCGTCCAGGTCGTCAGCAGCCGTAATCGCAAGGCCCGATTCGTTCAGAAGCTTCTTGCCAAGTTCGACGTTGGTGCCTTCGAGGCGAACAACGAGCGGAACCTGCAGACCGACTTCCTTCACCGCGGCAATCACGCCTTCGGCGATGACGTCGCACTTCATGATGCCGCCGAAGATGTTGACGAGGATGCCCTCGACCTTCGGATCAGCCGTGATGATCTTGAAAGCTGCCGCAACCTTCTCCTTGCCGGCGCCACCGCCGACGTCGCAGAAGTTAGCCGGCTCTTTGCCGTACAGCTTGATGATGTCCATCGTCGCCATGGCAAGACCAGCACCATTGACCATGCAGCCGATGTTGCCGTCGAGCGCCACGTAAGCGAGGTCCCACTTGGAAGCTTCGATTTCCTTGGCGTCTTCTTCGGTTTCGTCGCGCAGCGCCTTGATGTCGTCATGGCGGAACAGCGCATTGCCGTCGAAGGACATCTTGGCGTCGAGAACGCGCAGATGGCCATTTTCCATGACGATCAGCGGGTTGATCTCAAGGAGGGCCATGTCCTTCTCGTTGAAGGCCTTGTAGAGGATCGGGAACAGCGCCTTGGCGTCTTCCGCAGCGGCACCGTCAAGCTCGAGAGCCTTGGAGATCGCAGCAATGTCGGCATCGCTCACACCCTTTTCCGGGTTGATGGCAATGGTGTGGATCTTTTCGGGCGTGTCGTGGGCGACAGCTTCGATATCCATGCCGCCTTCGGTGGAAACCACGAAGGCAACCTGGCCGACGGAACGGTCGACCAAAAGCGAGCAATAGAGTTCGCGGGCAATGTCAGCGCCATCTTCGATGTAGAGGCGGTTAACCTGCTTGCCGGCATCGCCCGTCTGGGCCGTTACCAGCGTGTTGCCGAGCATGTCCTTGGAATGGGAGACGACTTCCTCAATCGACTTTGCCAGACGAACGCCGCCCTTGGCGTCGGGGCCGAGTTCCCTAAACTTGCCCTTGCCGCGGCCGCCAGCATGGATCTGGCTCTTGACGACGTAGAGCGGGCCGGGAAGCTGCTTTGCAGCAGCTTCGGCTTCTTCAACCTTGAGGATGGCGACGCCTTCCGCCACCGGCGCACCGTAGCCCTTAAGAAGAGCTTTGGCTTGGTATTCATGAATGTTCATTGAACCTGCCCTATTTTGTTTATGTCATCTCTGACGTAGATCTGGTGGATATTGAGCTCATCCAACCCAAAGTTGCTCAAGCCAATATCATCTCTCATCGCAAGCAAAATCTTCCCTATCCGTCTAAAGATGGATCGGGGATCCGCAGAAGCGCCATCAGGTGGATCAGCTTTAAACTCAGAAAAAGCCTTAACGACCGCTGGCGACCCATAAAACAGAACTCCACGACTTACTTCGAACCACTGTTCTTGGAACCCAGAGCCCAACGGATCAATTTCCTCGCCGGAACTTTGATGTTTCAAAAGCCCGAACATCAGATCGTAGAATTTTGAATACACTTCTATTTTCTTGTCTCGATGAGCCTCTTTAATAGAACGGCTGCGTTCTTTCCAGAAAGTCAGCGCTACAGAAAAAAGACCAACCGAACCGGCAATTATCGCAGCCTGAACCGATTTGTCTGCCGCGATAAAAGCATTTCGAAATGTTACAAGCATCCAAATCGCCAAACCGAACAGCGCAAGTGCACAAACAAAAACGGTAGCGATCTGAAGCTTACTCTTCACCCCTTCCAGCCCTTACTTCAGCGACGGAGCGATGTTGATGCAGGCTTCGCAAAGACCAGCGACAGCGCCGACGGATTTCTGGAAGGCGGCTTCTTCTTCCTTGTTCAGTTCGATCTCGATGATGCGCTCGATACCGCCGGCACCGATGATGGTGGGCACGCCGACATACATATCGTCAACGCCATACTGGCCCGAGAGGTGGGCAGCGGCTGGCAGAACGCGCTTCTTGTCCTTGAGGTAGGATTCAGCCATTTCGATTGCCGAAGCAGCCGGTGCATAATAGGCCGAGCCGGTCTTCAGCAGGCCGACGATTTCCGCACCGCCGTCGCGGGTGCGCTGAATGATCTGCTCAAGGCGCTCGGCGGTCAGCCAGCCCATCTTGACGAGATCGGTCAGCGGAACGCCGCCAACGGTGGAGTAACGGGCGAGCGGCACCATCGTATCGCCGTGGCCGCCAAGAACGAAAGCCGTGACGTCCTGAACCGAAACGTTGAATTCTTCAGCTAGGAACAGGCGGAAACGCGCGCTGTCGAGAACGCCGGCCATGCCAACGACCTTGTTCTTCGGCAGGCCGGAGAACTTCTGCAGCGCCCAGACCATGGCGTCGAGCGGGTTGGTGATGCAGATGACGAAAGCGTTCGGGGCATATTTCTTGATGCCGGCGCCGACCTGTTCCATGACCTTGAGGTTGATGCCGAGAAGATCGTCGCGGCTCATGCCGGGCTTGCGGGCAACGCCAGCGGTGACGATGCAGACGTCTGCGCCTTCGATGGCGGCATAATCGGAAGCGCCGGTAAGCTTCGCATTGAAACCTTCAACCGGGCCGGACTGGGCAATATCCAGACCCTTGCCCTGCGGAATGCCGTCGGCGATGTCGAAGAGGACGATATCGCCCAGTTCCTTCAGGCTGGCGAGGTGTGCCAGCGTGCCGCCGATCATGCCAGAACCAATAAGTGCAATTTTTTTGCGAGCCATCGAATGCTTCCTCTTGAGCTTCAATTCAATTTCACCGCGCCAAACCGGCAGCCAAATTGTCGCACTTCGATTAGCCCCATTGGCCAAAATTGGCAACAGATTCTTTTGTGATGAATATTTTCAATCGTTTAGATCATTATTTTCTTACGTAAACGTAAGAAAATGCGTCACGAAAGTGTCAAACTTTCTGCCGCTTTTCATGGTGAAGCACGAGATAATCAGCGCTGCGCATCTCAAACAGCCGCGAGGCCGTGCGATCGAACTCAAAACCTTCGGTGCCCTCGCGCTTGCCGAGCAAATCCTCCGGCATAGCCGCGGCGGAGGCGAAAAGCCTGACGCTGTGGTCGTAAAGCGCATCGATGAGGATGATGAAACGTTTGGTCTCGTTCCGCTTGTCCGCATTGAGGAACGGGATATGATCGATGAAGACCGTATCGAACCGATTGGCGATGGCGAGGAAGTCGGAAGCCCCGAGCGGCTTTTCGCAAAGGTCGGAAAACGAGAAACGGGCGACCCGACCGCTGGCACGCGGCACCAGAATGGAGCGGCCCTTCATTGGTATTTCCGTTGGCGCAACAAGATGACCGGCAGTCATGTGCCGCCAGGCCATATCCATTGCCTGATCCGCCGTACCATCAAGCGGCGTGACATAGACCGGCAGGCTTTCCAGCTTTTCCATCCGGTAATCAGTCGGGCTGTCCAGCGTCACCACATCCACATACTTTTTAAGCAAATCGACGAAGGGCAGGAACAGACCGCGATTAAGGCCGTCCTTATAGAGATTATCGGGCACGACGTTGGAGGTTGTCACCAAGGTGCAGCCATTGGCAAACAGCTCGCTGAACAGCCGGGCGAGGATCATCGCATCGGCGATATCCGTGACGGTAAACTCATCGAAGCATAACAGCTCCGCTTCCGCCAGAAGCTGGGCCGCGACGGGCGGTATGGGATCGGCTTGCTTGGTTTCACCATTCTTCAGCTTCTGCCGATGTGCGTGCACGCGATTATGCACGTCCGCCATGAATTCGTGAAAATGGCAACGCCGTTTAGAAGAAACGGGGGCCATCTCGTAGAACATGTCCATCAGCATCGTCTTGCCGCGGCCGACGCTGCCATGGACATACAATCCCTTGACGAAAGTGGCTGGTCCCGCCTTGCGCGCGAACATCCAGCCGAGCGCGCTTTTTTTCCTGGCGGGCTTGCGCGCCTTCAGATCAGCGAGAATACGATCGAGATGCGTCGCCACACCAAGCTGAGCGGCATCGGCCTGCAAAGTGCCAGCTGCCGTCAATGCGTTGAGCTGTTCAACGACACTATGATTGTAATCAGGCAATGGCTTCATGAAAAAGCGCCCCTGTCGCGGACGCAGCAAAGCACCCGCGACGAATGGAATGGCTCAGAACGAGGAAAGCAATCCGGATGCACCGGAAATGCTCATCGGCTGAGGCTGAGCGGCTGGCCGCTATTGGTCGTGCCGTCAAAGCGCGCATCGGCGCTCTTGTAAACGCGGCCGATCGTGTCACCAGAACGGTTCTTGAAGAGAACCATCTTGCCGGACACTTCCCAGGAACCCATCGCCGTCAGCTCGCCGGAGCAGCCACGGGTGCCGCCACGCGAGCCGCTGCCGAGATTGGTGAGCGTCAGGAACATGTCGCAATTTGCGCCGCCATTGGAGATGCGCCAGTTGCCGACCATGGATTCCTTGGTGACGTCGAGCGCCGTCGCCGGCGGGGCGGCAGAAGCGACATTCACGCCACCCGGTGCCGCCGAAGCGGGAGCGGACGGGAACTGACTGCCGGAAGCGCCGCCGGGTGGCGGCAGGGCACCGGACTGAACGGAGGGGACCGGCTGTGCCTGCAACGGCGGCGTATAACCGGGGTTATTGCTGCCGTTGTTGTTGTAATCGTAGGAGGTACGTTGGCAACCGGCAAGGCTCATCACAACCGCAAGGCCCGTCACCACATATCTGAATTGCATATCAAGCTCCCGATTCTCTCGCTTCCGGAAAGACCATGATCGAACAAGAAGGCTGAATTATTACTAAAGCCTTACCTTGCACAAGCGATGGCCGGGATAATTACCATTTCGGTCAATTTTTACCGAAATTTCCCAGACCCGGTTGTAAAAAGAGCCGCGGTGAAGACCGCGGCCCGGATAAATTGCCGTCACCAGCGAATCGCCCTTAGACGCGGCGCTCGACCATCATCTTCTTGATTTCCGCGATCGCCTTGGCCGGGTTCAGACCCTTCGGGCAAGCCTGTGCGCAGTTCATGATGGTGTGGCAGCGATAAAGACGGAACGGATCTTCGAGATCGTCGAGACGCTCGCCCGTCGCCTCATCGCGGCTGTCGATCAGCCAGCGATAGGCCTGCAGCAGAACAGCGGGACCAAGGTAACGGTCGCCATTCCACCAGTAGCTGGGACAGGAGGTGGAGCAGCAGGCGCACAGAATGCACTCATAAAGACCATCCAGCTTCAGCCGGTCTTCATGGCTCTGCTTCCATTCCTTGGCCGGCGCCGGCGAAACCGTCTTCAGCCATGGCTCGATGGAGCGGTGCTGGGCGTAGAAGTTCGACAGGTCAGGAACGAGATCCTTCACGACCGGCATGTGCGGCAGCGGATAGACCTTTACCGTACCCTTGATCTCTTCCATGCCCTTGGTGCAGGCAAGAGTATTGGTGCCGTCGATGTTCATGGCGCAGGAGCCGCAAATGCCTTCGCGGCAGGAGCGGCGCAACGTCAGTGTCGGATCGATATTGTTCTTGATGTAGAGAAGCGCATCGAGAACCATCGGCCCGCAATCATCGACATCGATATAATAGGTGTCGATGTGCGGGTTCTGGCCGTCATCCGGGTTCCAGCGATAAATCCGGTATTCGCGCACATTCTTGGCACCATCCGGCTTCGGCCAGACCTTGCCTTCGCTGATCTGGGAATTCTTGGGGAGAGCGAGTTCAACCATATCCAGTTCCTCAAATCAGTAGACGCGCGCCTTCGGCTCGATCTTTTTGGGATCGATGCCGTCGGCAATCAGGTCGGTGTGAACCGGGCGGTAGTCGAGCTTGACGTCGCCTTCGGGGCTGAGCCAGGCAAGCGTGTGCTTGCGCCAGTTCACGTCGTCTCGACCGGCGAACGGGCCATCGACGAAATCCTCGCGGGCGTGCGAACCACGGCTTTCCTTGCGCGCTTCCGCGCCATAGACCGTGGTAATCGCATTGGCCATCAGATTGTGCAGCTCAAGCGTTTCGACCAGATCGGAGTTCCAGACCATCGAACGGTCGGTGACCTTGATATCAGGCAGTTCCTTCCAGATGGCGGACAGGCGCTGGCAACCGCTTTCCAGCGATTCCTGCGTGCGGAACACGGCCGCATCGTCCTGCATGGCGCGCTGCATCTTGTCGCGCAGCACCGCCGTCGGCGTCGAGCCATTGGCAAAACGCAGGCTGTCGAAGCGCTCCATGATCCGGTCGCAGGCCGCGATATCCAAAGCGGGAACAGCCGAGTCGCGATCGATGACCTGTGCGGCCCGGATGGCCGCAGCACGACCGAAGACCACGAGGTCGATCAGCGAGTTCGAGCCGAGACGGTTAGCACCGTGAACCGAGGCGCAACCGGCTTCGCCAACGGCCATCAGGCCGGGCGCGACGCGTTCCGGGTTTTCGGCATCGGCGTTCAGCACTTCACCCCAATAATTGGTCGGAATGCCGCCCATATTGTAGTGAACCGTCGGCAGGACCGGGATCGGCTCGCGCGTCACGTCGACGCCGGCGAAAATCTTGGCGCTTTCGGAAATGCCCGGAAGACGCTCATGCAGGATCGCCGGATCGAGGTGATCGAGATGCAGGAAGATGTGGTCCTTGTTCTTGCCGACGCCGCGGCCTTCACGGATTTCCATCGTCATGCAGCGCGACACCACGTCACGCGAGGCGAGATCTTTTGCCGAAGGCGCATAACGCTCCATGAAGCGCTCGCCTTCGGAGTTGACGAGATAACCGCCTTCGCCGCGCGCACCTTCAGTAATCAGACAGCCTGCGCCATAAATGCCGGTCGGGTGGAACTGTACGAATTCCATGTCCTGAAGCGGCAGGCCGGCTCGGGCAATCATGCCGCCGCCGTCGCCGGTGCAGGTGTGGGCCGAGGTTGCGGAGAAATAGGCGCGGCCGTAACCGCCGGTCGCCAGCACCACCATCTTGGCGGAGAAGCGATGGATCGTACCGTCATCGAGGTTCCACGCCACGACGCCGGTGCAACGGCCATCCGGTGCCATGATCAGGTCGAGCGCGAAATATTCGATGAAGAATTCAGCGTTGTGGCGCAGCGACTGGCCATAAAGCGTGTGCAGGATGGCGTGGCCGGTACGGTCGGCAGCGGCGCAGGTGCGCTGCACCGGCGGGCCTTCACCGTAATTCTGCATATGGCCGCCAAACGGGCGCTGGTAGATCTTGCCCTCGGCATTGCGCGAGAAGGGCACGCCGTAATGCTCCAGCTCATAGACCGCCTTTGGCGCTTCCATGGCGAGATATTGCATCGCGTCGACGTCGCCGAGCCAGTCGGAACCCTTTACAGTGTCGTAAAGGTGCCACTGCCAACAGTCAGGCGTCATGTTGGTGAGCGAAGCGGCGATACCGCCCTGCGCCGCCACCGTGTGCGAGCGCGTCGGGAAAACCTTGGTGATGCAGGCGGTCTTGAAACCCTGTTCGGCCATGCCGAGCGTGGCGCGAAGACCCGCGCCGCCGGCGCCCACCACGATCACGTCATAGGAGTGATCGACATAGGTGTAGGCCTTGCCATTCTGGGAAGGTGAACTGATCGATGCCATGGCGGACTTATCCTGCGAATGCGATTTTCAGAATGGCGAAGATGCAAAGACCGCCAATCAGAATCGCGAAAAACGTGTTGAGCATCAGAAGAACGAGCTTCAAAACCTCGGCGTGAATGTAGTCTTCGATGATGACCTGCATGCCGAGCTTCATGTGGACGAGGCCGGAAACCAGCACCAGAGCCATGATGACCGCGACGAGCGGGTTGGACAGCGCGGCTGCAACTTCCGGATAGGGCGCGCCGGCATATTTGATGAGGAAGACCACGAAGAAGATCAGCAGGGGAACGTTGGCGACCGCCGTCAGGCGCTGACGCCAGAAATGGTCGGTGCCTTCCTTGGCGGAGCCGAGGCCGCGAACCTTTCCGAGAGGTGTACGCATATCCATGACAGGCTTCTCCTTAGCGCACGATCAGGGCGATGACCCAGATGAGCGCGGTCAGACAGATCGACGCGGCAAAGGTCGCCTTGGCGAGTTTCGTGTTGAAGTTCTTCTCAAAGCCGTGCCCGAGATCCCACATGAAATGGCGAAGGCCGCCCAGCATGTGGTGAACGAGAGCCCAAGTATAGCCGATCAGAACAATCTTGCCGATGATCGTACCCATCGCCCAGCTGACCCAGTCGTAATAGGCCGGGCCGGAAGCAAGCGCGATAAGCCACCAGGCGACCAGCAGCGTTCCGAAATAAAGGGCGGAACCCGTGATGCGGTGCACGATGGACGCGACCATCGTCGGAATCGGCTTGTAAATTTGAAGATGCGGCGACAAAGGCCGGTTATTTGTCAAATTCGCCATCAGAACCTCGCGGCGTTTTCCCGTGCGCCCATCAGACAGGACGCCCCCAAGCAACTGCACATGACGAAAGAATGTGCATTGCACCAACCGCGACGTTTAATCACATGGGGGCGTCACGACAAGCATATTTCATGACCGATTCGAATTTAATCGATTGGTTCACGAATTTTTTTGGGATTTTTTTGCCTGAAAATAAAAAATCGAGTGTTTCCAAGATTTACACCCTCAAAATATTTACCTTTACGTAATTCAGGAATCGTGTAATTTACCTTTGATTAACCAAAAAAATCCGGAGAATGAGGCTCATGTTACAGCGTCGAATCGCCGCTTTCGCCATGGTCGTCACGGGCGTCGTTTTCGCCGTGATGCCTCCTGTAATGGCAGAGGATTTTCAGGGCCGCCATCATTATCAGCACCGTCAATCACAGGTCAGTTTCTCCACCGATGGGCTGCCCTCCACCCTCTCCGGCGGCACCTATGTCGGCGCGATATCGGCGCTGCGCGTTCGCGGCAACGGCAATTATTTCGCGGTAGACGGTCGGCTTGCGCGAAACGGCGCAAACGCAACAATCGGTGCCCGGCTTGCACCGAAAGCTAAAATCATCAATGTCCGTGCCGAAACCGCCGGCCACGCCTGTGCTTATGAGCACGGCGTCTGCATCATCCGGCCTTAATCAGACGAAACGCCAGACGGTAGTCTTTTTCACTTCGCTGTCTTCCAGCGCCCGTGTCACCGGCACCTCATAGGTCGCCTCGGCACGAAGACGCTGTCTGGGCAGGTAGGCACGCCCCGGATCGCCCACAAGGACGCTCACGCCCTTCTCAGTCAGTTCCAGAAACCATGGAACGAGAAGTTTGGCAAAGGCGCGGTCGTAAAACACGTCGCCCGCCAGCAGAACATCCGCCTCAACCGGCTTGCCCACCAAGTTGATCCCGGTAAAATCGACAGCCACGCCATTAAGCGCCGCATTCAGCCGAATGGCCGTCTCCGTCCACGGATCGATATCGGCAGCCAGAACGCTGGTCGCGCCCGACTTTGCGGCGGCGATGGCGACCAGTCCGGAGCCGCTGGCGAAATCCAGCACACGCTTGCCGCACACGCTGTCAGGGTGATCCAGCACATAACGGGCAAGCCCCTGCCCACCCGCCCAAGCGAAGGCCCAAAAAGGCGGCGGCAGGCCGATCTCTTCCAGCTCCTCCTCCGTCTTCAACCACAGCTCATGGGCTTCGGTGGCGAGATGCAGACGCAATTCCGGCACATGCGGCGGATGCATGATGGCAGCATTGTCGAGAATGAAGCGTTCGGGATCGGTCTTCACCGAAGGCTCAGTCCGGTGATTTCGGCGGATTGGCGAGGTTACCCATGCGGCAGACCTCCAAATATTCCTCTTCCGTCACCGGCTGCACGGAAAGCCGCATGGAGGTGACGAGCGACATCTTCTCCAGCTTGGGGTTGGCTTTCACATCCTTTAGCGAAACCGGCTGCGGCATATCGCAGACAGCGCGGATATCAACGCAGTCCCACTTCAGATCGCCTTCGGCAGTCGAGTCCGGATGCGACAGCGCGCAGACTTCAACGATGCCGACGACATCCAGCCCTTCATTCGAGTGATAGAAGAAACCCTTGTCGCCGATTTTCATGGCGCGCATGTTGTTGCGCGCCTGATAATTGCGCACGCCGGTCCACTCTTCGCCCGCCTCGCCCTTGGCCTTCTGCATCTCCCAGGACCATTTGAACGGCTCGGACTTATAAAGCCAGTAATTCGCCATGCCCGCTTAAGCTCCCGGATTGTTGAAGACCCAGTTATAGGGCTTCACATCGACGCTTTCGAACAGGCCGGCCTTGGCATAGGGATCGGCATCGGCGAGCGCCTTGGCTGCATCGATATCGGCTGCTTCCACAATAACGAGGCTGCCATTCGGCTTGCCTTCGGCATCCAGAAACGGGCCGGCGATCTTCAGCGTGCCCTCGGCATTTAGCTTGTTAAGATGTTCCAGATGGGCCGGGCGTGTTTCCATGCGCACGTTCAGGTGGCCGGGCTTGTCCTTGCAGATAAACGCAAACAGCATTTTCGTCTCCTCGCTAGAGCATGTCTCCCAAAAGGGTAAGCGGTTTCGGGACCAGGACATGCGTAAAAACTATTCAAAGGCCCACCCTCATTCGGTGGTGATCGGCCGCGTCATCAATTGTTGCATGGCGCTTGCCACATCCAGATTGCCGTCGATGATGGCAGCCACCGCTTCGGTAACCGGCATGTCGACGGCGTGACTTTCTCCGAGCCGGGCCGCGACGGCAGCCGCAAAAGCACCCTCCACCAACCCGCCGGACATGTCCTTGCCTTCACCCCGGCCAAGCGCGATGCCGAAACGCAGGTTGCGCGACTGGTGGCTGGTGGCGGTCAGCACCAGATCACCAAGACCGGAAAGACCGCGTACCGTATCGGCCTTGCCCCCCATGGCGACGATGAGACGCGACATCTCGGCAAGGCCGCGCGAAATCAACGCCGCCCGGGCGGAATCGCCAAGACCCGCGCCTTCGACGATGCCCGCGGCAATGGCGAGAACATTCTTCAGCGCCCCGCCAAGCTGCACGCCAATACGGTCGGTGGAGGCATAAAGCCGGAAGGTCCTGCCGGAAATCGTGGTCGCCAGCCGTTCGGCAACCGCTGCGTCTTCCGCCGCAATCGCCATGGCGGTGGGCAGGCCGCGCGCAATATCCGCCGCAAATCCCGGACCGGAAAGGACCGCAATCGGATGATGCGGCAGTTCCGCCTCCAGAAGCTCCGTGAGCAGGCGACCGGAGTTGCGGTCGATACCCTTGGCGCAGGTGACGATAATAGAGTCATTAGCCAGATAAGGACCATACTGACGGGCCGCATCCGCATGAGCCTGCGAGGGCATGGCGAACAACACGATACTAGCACCGGCCAGCACATCCGGCTCGACCGAAAATTCAAGCGCATCCGGCAGTTCAACGCCCGGCAGGGTCGCTTCATGCACACGGTCGCTCCTGAGATCGGCCATCAGGGATGCATCACGGCCAAGCAGAGTGACGTCGTGCCGGTTTTCCAGCGCGATGACGACCGCAAGCGCGGTTCCGAAGGCGCCAGCGCCGATGACGACGATTTTCTCCCGCTGCATCAGGCCTTGGCTCCCCTTTTACCGAAACCGATCAATGTTTCCGCACTGCCATCAAGCGGCCAGCGCGAGCGCGGCGGTATCTCCAGCGGATCGGGCTCCTTGCCTTCCGCCATGCGCTCCAGCCCCGCCCAGGCGATCATTGCAGCATTATCGGTGCAAAGCCGATGCGGTGGCGCGACGAAGCGGAAGCCGTTGGTATCGCAAAGTGTCTGCAGGGTCTGACGGATTTCCTGATTGGCGGCGACGCCGCCGGCCACCACAAGGGCCGATTCTCCATCAATATGTGGAAATTGTTGCTTGAAGCGGGCAAGGCCACGGCCAATGCGGTCTTTCAGAGTACGTGACACCGCCTTCTGGAAGGAGGCGCAGATATCGGCAATATCCTGCTCTGACAGCGGCGCAATGGCAGTTGCGGCCTGCCGCACCGCTGTCTTCAGGCCGGAGAAGGAAAAATCGAGCCTGACCTCGCCAACCATTGGGCGCGGTAGCGGAAAACGGTCCGGGTCACCCTTCGCAGCCGCCTTTTCCACGGCAGGCCCGCCGGGATAGGGGAGGCCTAAAAGTTTCGCGGTCTTGTCGAAAGCTTCACCAAGCGCGTCATCGATGGTGGTGCCCCAGCGCTCATAATCGCCAACGCCACGCACCAGCACCAACTGGGTATGGCCGCCGGAGACCAGCAGCATCAGATAGGGGAAAGACAGACCATCGGTCAGCCGCGCCGTCAGCGCATGACCTTCCAGATGGTTGATGGCGTAGAGCGGCTTATCCGCAGCCATGGCAATCGCCTTGCCAGTCATCAGCCCCACCAGCAGGCCGCCGATGAGCCCGGGGCCGGATGTGGCGGCAATGGCATCGACATCGGCAAGGGTGACGCCCGCCTGCTCCAGCGCTTCTTCCACCAGCGTATCCAGCGCCTCGACATGGGCGCGCGCGGCAATTTCCGGCACCACGCCGCCATAGGCGCTGTGTTCCTCCAGCTGCGACAAAACGACGTCGGAGACGATCTCGCCACGACCGTCCGCATGCCGAACCACAATGGATGCAGCGGTTTCGTCACAGCTTGTCTCTATGCCGAGGATACGAAGAAAGGGGGCCATCAAATCTGTTCGTTCATTGCGATCATGCGCTGAGTTGGTCTAAGACAACTCCGGTAACAATGGATAGACGCGGATGCAAACAAAACCTTTCCGAATCGGCACGCGCGGCAGCCCTCTGGCGCTCGCACAGGCTTATGAGACCCGCAACCGGCTGATGTCGGCGCATGGCCTGCAGGAAGACATGTTCGAAATCGTCGTGCTATCCACCAAGGGTGATCGGATAACCGACCGCGCCTTGTCGGAGATCGGTGGCAAGGGCCTGTTCACGGAGGAACTGGAAAACCAGCTTCTGTCCGGCGAACTCGATATTGCCGTGCATTCCTCCAAGGACATGCCGACTATTTTGCCCGAGGGCCTGCATCTCTCCGCCTTCCTGCCGCGTGAAGACATGCGTGACGCCTTCATCGGCCGCACCGCGCCGAAGCTTCTGGAACTGCCGCAGGGTGCCGTCGTCGGCTCCGCCTCTCTGCGCCGTCAGGCACTGATCCGCCGCCTGCGGCCGGATCTGAGCGTCATCGTTTTTCGCGGTTTGGTCGATACCCGCCTGCGCAAGCTCGAAGAAGGCCAGGCGGATGCCACGCTTCTTGCCTTTGCCGGCCTGAAGCGGCTCGGCAAGGAGAATGTCCCGACGGAAATTCTCGACCCAAAGGAATTCCCCCCTGCTCCGGCGCAAGGCGCGATCTGTGTGGAAAGCCGCATCGGCGATACGCGCATGGACGAGCTGCTTGCCCCCATAAATGACAGGCCGACTTTTGACGCCGTGACCTGTGAGCGCGCCTTTCTGGCCGCACTTGACGGCTCCTGTCGCACGCCGATTGCCGGCTATGCCACCTGCGACGGCGAGGAGCTGCATTTTTCCGGCCTGATCCTCACCCCCGATGGCCAGACGAGCCACGGCATCGAAATCTCGGGCAACCGGATGGATGCGGCAAAGCTCGGCCGACGGGCCGGCGAAGAGGTGCGTGCAAAGGCGGGCAGCGCCTTCTTCGAAGGCTGGAGCTGAGCCGATGCGGATCGTCGTCACCCGGCCGCAGCGTTCGGGCGAAAGGACGGCCGCAAAGCTTAAGGCGCTCGGCCACGAACCGGTGCTTCTTCCGCTGTTTCATCCCGTCCATCACGGCGAACGCGCCATCTCGGCGCTGTCCACCCCACTGGCTGCCATCGCGGTAACCAGCGCGGAAGCCGTGCGGGCACTGGACACCTTCGGAGAGCGACTGGCCCCGTATCTGTCGAAACCGCTTTTTGCCGTCGGCGGAGCAACAGCGCAAGCGGCGGAAAATACTGGCTTCAAACAGATATTCACCGCCTCCGGTGATGCCCTGGGTCTGACCGCGCTGGTGACGGAGCACCGCGCTCTTCTTTCCGAAAGGCAACCCCTGCTCTATCTCGCCGGCAGGCCACGTGGCTCCGTCTTCGAGGAAGGCCTTGCCGCAGCGGGCATTCCCTTCACAACGGTCGACTGTTACGAGATGCTGCCCTCGGACATCGCCGAAAACACGCTCGAAACGGCCCTTCTCGACACCGCTGCCGATGTAGTCCTGCTCTATTCATCCGAAGCGGCACGGGCGTTTTTTAGCCATGCGTCGGCGGAAAAATATGTGGCGGCTCTGGCAGCGGTCCAATTCATCTGCATCAGCCGCAATGTGCTTTCTCTGGTTCCGGAAATTTTCCGCTTAAAGGCCATCGCCGCCGAAGAGCCGAGCGAGGCGGCGATGTTCGAACTTCTGCGCCGGGACTCTGGAACCTAATTGGCGTTCGCCTCTTTCCTTTGCCGCCGTCACTGACTAGGTTTAGAATACTGCAGGCAGAAAATGAGGTTGTCATGGTATCGGGAAAGCCGCCACGCCACTCCAAGTCCAAAGCCGAACCGGTCACAATCGACCTGGACGCAAAAGACGTGAAAGCAATTTCCGCCGATGGGGACGCTGCCAGGACGGACGAAGAGCCCGGTGACAAAACGCCGGCTGCGACGATAGAACCCAGCCTCCCGGAAACGAAGCCTGAAGCAGCAGCAGCAACCGGCAATCCCACCCCCGTCTGGGACCAACCGAAGAAAACCTCTATTGAGCCCGAACCCAATGTCGGCAAAGCGGACTCCGCAGCCGCCGGACCGAAGGCTGAAAGCCCCGGGGACAAGCAGAAAGAGCCCGGCTCACCGGCTCCTGTTCCGCCCAAAGTCGATGCAAAACCGATGACGGATACGGCCGGGACGAGCGCCGCCGCAACTGCTGCTGCGGCTTCGAAACCGGCCTTTGGCTCCACAGCCTCCGCCAGCACATCCGGCAATGCCTCTGCTGCCAAATCCTCGACCACAACCTCGCCTTCAGGACCGGCCAAGCCGTCCACCCCACAGCAGGCGGAGCGCAAACAGGCGGCAACCTCCGGCCTGATCGCAGCCGGTATCGTCGGCGGCCTTATCGCCCTCGCCGCCGCCGGCAGCATGCAATATGCCGGTATCCTGCCCTCCTCCAATTCCGGAAGAGCCGGAAGCGATGAGATCGCTGTACTGAAAACCGATATCACCGGCCTGCGGCAGCAACTCGCCAATGCACCGGCGGCAGATACCTCGGCGCTGGAACAGCGCATCGCAGCCCTCGAAGGTGCAAAGGGAGAGGACCCGCAGGTGGATGGGCTTTTGGAGAAAATCACCGCACTGGAAGCCGCCCTGCAGTCGGAACGATCCGCACAGGCCTCGGCAACGGCGGAACTGACACGCCGCCTTGCTGACGCGGAAACCAAGATCAACGAACCGCGCGACGATATCGAAGTCGCCCGCGCCATCGCCTCGGCCGCGCTGAAAGCCGCGATTGATCGTGGTGGGCCATTCCTGACGGAACTCGACACGCTCTCCAAGGTCACGCCTGACGATCCGGCCATTGCATCACTGCAATCCTTTGCCGCAACCGGCGTGCCGTCGCGTTCGGAGCTGATGCAGAAATTCCCTGATGTCGCCAATGCGATGCTGTCGGCCATCAATCAGCCCGACCCCAATCAGGGTATTGTGCAACGCCTGACCGAAAGCGCCTTTTCGTTGGTGAAGGTGCGTCCCGTCGGAAATATCGAGGGTGAGACACCCGAAGCCATGATCGCGCGCATGGAAAACAAGCTGCGCAATGGCGATCTGCAAGGGGCGGCGCTGGAATGGAACGGGCTTCCCGAGGCGGCCAGGACGGCATCCGCCGATTATAAAAAATCTCTGGATGCGCGCATCGAGGTCGAAAATCTGGTGGGCGGCACGTTGAACCGCGCCATCACCAGCACTGGCAGGCAGGGGTAAGGGCATGACCAGAATTTTGACTTTCGCCCTCATCGTTCTGGCGCTCGGTTTTGGTTTCTCCTGGCTGGCCGACAGGCCGGGTGTGCTTTCCATCGTCTGGCAGGGCCAGCTGTACGAAATGAGCTTGATGGTCGCCGCCTCCATCATCGCGGCGCTGGTTGCTGCGGTCATGCTGGTCTGGTGGATCATTAACGCCGTGTGGACCTCGCCCAATGCCGCCCGGCGGTATTTCCGCGCCCGCAAGCGTGACCGCGGTTATCAGGCGCTCTCCACCGGCCTCATCGCCGCCGGCGCCGGCAACGCCATTCTCGCCCGCAAGATGACGGCCCGCACGCAAGGGCTGCTCAGCGCCGATCAGGAGCCGCTGATCCATCTGCTGGATGCTCAGGCCGACCTCATCGAAGGCAAATATGACGAGGCGCGCCGCAAGTTCGAGGCGATGGCCCGCGATCCCGAAACCCGCGAACTCGGCCTTCGCGGTCTTTATATCGAGGCCCGCCGGCAAGGCGCTTACGAAGCAGCCCAGCAATATGCCGAGGACGCAGCGGAAAAAGCCCCTTACCTACCCTGGGCCGCGCAGGCAACGCTGGAAAACCGTTGTCGTAATGGACAATGGGATGACGCGATCCGCCTGCTCGACCAGCAAAAGGCGGCCAGCGTCATCGAACGCGGCGAGGCGGAGCGACTGAAAGCCGTGCTTCTCACCGCCAAAGCCGGCGAAAAGCTGGAAAGCGATCCGATAGGTGCCCGCGAGGACGCCAAACACGCCCTCAAGCTCGCAAAGAGCCTCGTTCCGGCAGCGCTGATCGCAGCAAAATCCTATCTGCGCGAAGACAATCTGCGCAAGGCCGCCACGGTTCTGGAGCCGGTCTGGAAAACTGATCCGCATCCGCAGATCGCCGAACTTTATGTCCGCGCCCGCAGCGGCGATACCGCCATCGACCGGCTGAAACGGGCCGAGCGGCTTGAGAGCCTGAAGCCAAACAATATCGAATCCCTGTTTGCCGTGGCGCAGGCAGCGCTTGACGCCAAGGAATTCGCCAAGGCGCGGGCCAAGGCCGAAGCCGCAGCCCGCATCGAGCCGCGCGAAAGCATCTTCCTGCTGATGGCCGATATCGAAGAGGCCGAAACCGGCGATCAGGGCCGGGTGCGCTACTGGATGTCGCAGGCCCTGCGCGCACCACGTGACCCTGCCTGGGTGGCGGATGGCGTCGTTTCGGAAAAATGGCTGCCGGTCTCGCCAGTCACGGGCCGTCTCGATGCCTTCGAATGGAAAGCACCATTTGGCCAGCTCGAAGGCCCCGTCGAAGACCTGACAATCGAAAATGCGATTGCCGCAGCGCCCGCAAGGACGGAGCCGGTTGCTAAAACAATCGTTGTCGAAGCTGCTCCCGAGCCTCGTGCCGAGCCGAAACCCGTTCCCGCCGCACCGATCGAGGTCACGCCGACCGTATCGGTTCCGAAGGAGAAAAAGCCCGTCATAATCGAAGCGCCGGTTGAGACCAAAGCAGCAGATGAAAAGGTGGAAGCCGTGCCCTTCTTCGGCGGCGCGCCGGATGACCCCGGCGTCAAGAAACCCGGCGCGGAAGCCGAACCCAAGACCCGGCTCAAACTCTTCTGACGAACAGGATATCGATGCTCAACCGGATTCAGTCGTTTATTCAAAACCTCGTCGGTCCGCATGCGGATGATTTCAGCCCTGATGATTTGAGGGTGGCAGTCGCCGCCCTCTGTTTTCAGGTGATGGAAGCGGATGGCACCGTCTCGAAAAGCGAGCGTGACCGCCTGCGTGGAATCCTGCAGGATTATTACCATCTAGATGCCCGTAAACTCGATGCTCTTCTCGCCGCCGGTCAGGAGGCCGGCAAGGAAGCCGTCGATTATTACCGCTTCACCACCGATATCCGCCGCCATCTCGATGAAGATCAGCGCGTGGAGCTTATTGGAATATTATGGGATATTGTTTACGCTGACGGCGAACGAAGCGAAATGGAAGACCATGTGATCTGGCGAGTCGCCGATCTGCTCGGCGTTTCCGTTCGCGACAGGGTTCTGCAACGTCAGCAGGCCGCCACGCGGTCCGGGCCGGCTGAAGAAAGCGAAAACCAAGACGATGCTGTTTGACCCCTCCAGGCAACAGAGCAAACAACCTTCCCTGCTAGTCGTTCTGCATCAGGAGCGCTCCACGCCCGGCCGCGTTGGCCAGATGCTGGTGGAAAAAGGCTATCGGCTGGATATAAGGCGGCCTGCGCTTGGCGACAACCTGCCGCAAACGCTGGAAAAACATGCCGGCGCCATCATTTTCGGCGGCCCGATGAGCGCCAACGATCCGCATGACTATGTCAAAGCCGAAATTGACTGGCTGAAAGTGCCGCTGAAGGAAAACAAGCCGTTTCTCGGCATCTGTCTTGGTGCGCAGATGTTGTCCAAACATCTGGGCGGCAAGGTTGAGGCCGATAGAGAAGGCAAGGTGGAAATCGGCTGGTATCCGCTTCACGCTACCGAACATGGACGGCTTTTGATGCCGCATTGGCCGAAGATGGTTTATCATTTCCACAAGGAAGGGTTTGAGCTGCCGCGCGGAGCCGAGCTTCTGGCATCGGGCGAAACCTATCCCAATCAGGCTTATCGGTATGGAAAAAATGCTTGGGGCCTACAGTTTCACGCCGAACTCACCCGCGCCATGATGCACAGCTGGGTGGTGCGCGGCGCACAGCGTTTCGGCATGCCGAATGCGCAGGTCGGCAGCCAGCACCTTGAGGGCCGCATGTTGTTCGACACGCCGCTCCGCTCGTGGCTCAGCAATTTCCTCGATCTGGTTTTTGAAGGCAAGGCGCAGCGCTGAAACCCATCGCCATCAGTGCGGTGCGTCGAGATTGTCGATCTTGCGCAGTTTCGAAAAACCGAGCGCCCAGATAACCGCGACAGCAAGCGTGCCTGCTCCGCCAATGACGACGGCAGGCACCGCTCCCACGACATGCGCCATGGTGCCGGCGCGGAATTCGCCCAGCTCGTTCGAAGCACCGACAAACACCATGTTCACCGCATTCACACGCCCGCGCACTTCATCCGGCGTCCAGAGCGCGATCAGGGTTTCCCGCACATAAACCGACACCATGTCCGATGCGCCCATGACCACCAGTGCGGCAATCGACACCCACGCGGTTTCGGAAAGGCCGAACACGACAGTGGAAACGCCGAAGAGGCCGACACCGATAAACATCAACAGGCCGGCACGGTGGCGAATGGGCCTGAAGGCCAGAATGACTGCAACGGTTATTGCGCCGATGCCTGGGGCGGCGCGCAGCAGACCGAGACCCCATGGCCCGAGCGTCAGAACTTCCTTGGCGAAAATCGGCATCAGGGCGACGGCGCCGCCCAGCAGGACCGCGAAGAGGTCGAGCGAAATGGCCCCAAGGACGATTTTTTCCTGCGAGATGAATTTGAACCCGGCCAGCATCGTTTCGAGGCTGATGGCTTTCGCCGGGCCGCGCTGTTCCGGCTTGTGGATCGTCACCGCCAGCGTTGCGGACACGATGAAGAGCACGAACGCCACGATATAGGCGACGGAAGCGCCGAGGCCATAAAGCAGACCGCCGGCAACCGGACCGAGAATGGATGCCATTTGCCAGGAAGAAGAATTCCACGCGATAGCGTTCGGCAAATCCTCGACAGGCACAAGATTGGGCGCCAGTGATTGAACCGCCGGCCCCATGAATGCCCGCTCTATGCCAAACACCACGAGAATGGCGAAGACCGGCCAGGGAGAAAAGCTGTGCGTCAGCGTCAAGCCAAGCAGGGCGGCGGCGCAGCCAGCCGCGATCACCAGGCAAATGGCCATGATGCGCCGGCGATTGTGTCTATCGGCGACCGTTCCGGTCACGAGGATCAGAAGCAGCGATGGCAGAAACTGAAAAAGCCCGATCAGACCGAGATAAAAGGCGTTGCCGGTCACCTCATACATCTGCCAGCCGACTGAGACGCTAACGATCTGAATGGCGAAGGCTGAAAAAAACCGGGCGCTGAAGAAGCGACGATAGGAACTATGCCGGAATGCACCGAAACGGTTTTCGGCAGAAGGCAGGGACATCGGCTGGGTGCTCTCGAGAGAATATGAGACGTTTGCAATAGAGCGATATCACAAGAATCGCCAGCCCTATTGGCGCAACACTTGCCGGTTCACCAGCGAATGTCTAAATGTCTTGCAACCAAGATACGGAGATATTGATGCTTGCCCTGTTTCAGACCATCGATCTGGCTTTGAACCTCTATACGTGGGTGCTGATCGCCAGCGCCATTTTTTCCTGGCTTTACGCCTTCAACGTCATCAATTCCCGCAACCAGTTCGTGAATGCCATCGGCAGCTTCCTGGTCAATGTCACGGAACCGGCCCTGCGCCCCATCCGCCGCATTCTGCCCAATCTCGGCGGCATCGACATTTCGCCGATCATCCTGTTGCTGATCATCTTCTTCATCCGCTCCTTCATGTGGAACACGCTTTATCCGATGACCGTTTGAGCGGCTTCTGGCAGAAACACGATGATCATGTCCGCCTGTCCGTTCGCCTGACGCCGAGCGGCGGGCGGGATGCGATTGACGGCGTGGAGCAGGATGCGGACGGACGCGCTTATCTGAAAGCCCGCGTCAGCGCCGTGCCGGAAGACGGCAAGGCGAACAAGGCCCTGATTGTTTTGCTGGCGAAAAAACTCAGGCTGCCCAAATCTTCCATCACCTTCATTTCAGGCGAAACAGCGCGTAAAAAAATCCTCCGGATCGACACCGACCCGGAGGATTTCGAAGAGCGTTTTAATAAGCTTACGGGTTAGACCTGTCAGCCCTGCGCCTTGTAGCGCTCGATGGCTTCGACGATCAGCTTCTTGGCGACGTCGACATCCTGCCAGCCGCCCATCTTCACCCACTTGCCGGGCTCCAGATCCTTGTAATGCTCGAAGAAGTGCTCGATCTGCTTCAGCGTGATTTCCGGCAGGTCGGTGTAGTTGTGAACCTTGTCGTAACGTTGCGTCAGCTTCGGAGCCGGCACAGCGAGGATCTTTTCGTCCTTGCCGCCGTCATCTTCCATGATCATGACGCCGATGGGGCGAACATTGATTACGCAGCCGGGAACCAGCGGACGGGTGTTGCAGATGAGAACATCGATCGGGTCGCCATCATCGGACAGCGTGTGCGGCACGAAGCCATAGTTACCCGGATAGGTCATCGGCGTGTAGAGGAAGCGATCGACGATCAGCGCACCGGCGTCCTTGTCCATCTCGTACTTGATCGGATGGCCACCGACCGGCACCTCAACGATAACATTCACGTCATCCGGCGGGTTCTTGCCTATGGAAATTGCATCGATACGCATTCGCTTCCCTCAATTCATCGGGTTGGATTTGGTTTTCGATACTGGGAAAGTCGCCGCAATGCAACATGGCTTTGGGCGGATAAGGCAGAATGCAAGATTTGAGGGTATCGCAATTGGGCATGCGGGGCGCAAACGGTCATAAAATCCACCCGCAATTTTTATCAGTTCCAGACGAAACCAACCTTGCGCAGTGACTTGCCGCCAAAATCTTCCATGCCCTCGGCAATATCCCGTCCGCCATGCGAGCGGAAAAACCGATTGGCCACATCGCTGTCTTCAAGGCACCAGACAACGATGCCATTGCAGCCAAGTGACGTCAGTAGTCTGCGCGCTTCCGTGAACAGCAACGAACCGAGCCCGATGCCCTGATATTCCGGGCGCAGATAAAGTTCGTAGATCTCGCCGTCATGTGGCAAACCGCGTGCGCGACTGAGGCCCAGCGTCGCATATCCTGCAACCACACCGGCCACCTCCACCACCAGCATGGTGGCAGACCCACGGGTCGCCTTCTTCCACCAGATTTCGCCACGGCGCTCCAGCATCTGCGTCAACGGCCGGTGCGGGATAAGCCCGGCATAGGCTTGGTTCCACGACAGACGGTGCGCTTCGGATATGGCGCGCGCATCATGCGGCTCGGCACGGCGAACATCGATGGATAACGTTTTCATAACGCGATTCTGGCCCCGGCCACGGAAACTTACCAGTCATAAAGGTTAACGCCGGCAAGCTTACCCACAGCCTATTCATGTGGACGACCAAGAAAAATTAACGCATCCTTAACCTTTCACACAAGCACCTTTCGACTCATGCACACATAAAAACGAATGCATAAAAAAACCCGGCTCGAAGCCGGGTTTTTTCAAATTCGTCACGACAAGCCGCAATCAGACGGCAAGCTTGGCCTTTTCGAAACGCTTGCGGTCGTTGGCGTCGAGGAACATCTTGCGCAGGCGGATGGACTTCGGCGTCACTTCCATCAGCTCATCTTCCTGAATCCAGGAAAGAGCACGATCAAGCGTCATGCGGATCGGCGGTGTCAGCTTCACGGCTTCATCCTTACCGGCGGCGCGGATGTTGGTCAGCTGCTTGCCCTTCAGCACGTTCACTTCGAGATCGTTATCGCGCGTGTGAATGCCGATGATCATGCCTGCATAAACCTTTTCACCCGGCTCGATGATCATCGGGCCGCGATCTTCCAGGTTGAACATGGCGTAAGCGACGGCTTCGCCCGAACCATTCGACAGCAGAACGCCGTTGATACGACCGGCAATCTGGCCCTTGAATGGCTGATAGTCATGGAACAGACGGTTCATGATCGCCGTACCGCGCGTGTCGGTCAAGAGTTCAGACTGGTAACCGATCAGACCACGGGTCGGTGCGTAGAACTTCAGGCGAACGCGATTGCCGCCGGAGGGACGAAGCTCGGCCATTTCAGCCTTGCGCTCAGACATCTTCTGAACGACGACGCCGGAATGCTCTTCATCAACGTCGATCACGACTTCTTCAATCGGCTCCAGCAGGGTGCCGTTCTCATCCTTGTGCATCACAACGCGCGGACGCGACACGGCAAGCTCGAAGCCTTCGCGGCGCATGGTTTCAATCAGAACCGCCAGCTGCAATTCGCCACGGCCGGAAACGAAGAACGAATCCTTGCCTTCGGCTTCTTCGATCTTCAGAGCGACGTTGCCTTCGGCTTCCTTGAACAGACGGTCGCGGATAACGCGGCTCGTCACCTTGTCGCCTTCGGTGCCGGCAAGCGGGCTGTCGTTGACGATGAAGGACATGGTAACGGTCGGCGGATCGATCGGCTGCGCGGTCATCGCTTCGGTCACGGACGGATCGCAGAACGTGTCGGCGACGGTGCCCTTGGAAAGGCCGGCGATGGCAACGATGTCGCCCGCATGGGCTTCTTCGATTGCAGTGCGCTCGATACCGCGGAATGCGAGGATCTTGGAAATACGGCCAGTTTCGATCAGCTTGCCATCCTGACCCAGAACCTTCACAGCTTGGTTCGGCTTGATGGAACCGGAAGCGATACGGCCGGTGATGATGCGGCCGAGGAAGGGGTTGGCTTCGAGGATCGTACCGATCAGACGGAACGGACCTTCTTCAACCTTGGGCTCCGGAACATGTTCGAGAACCAGATCAAGCAACGGCGCAAGACCCTGATCCTTCGGGCCTTCCGGATTGACGTTCATCCAGCCGTCACGACCGGAACCGTAAAGGATCGGGAAATCAAGCTGCTCGTCGGTGGCGTCGAGGTTCGCGAAGAGGTCGAAGACTTCGTTGATGACTTCTTCATGACGGCCATCCGGACGGTCGATCTTGTTGATCGCGACGATCGGGCGAAGACCAACCTTCAGCGCCTTGGAGACCACGAACTTCGTCTGCGGCATCGGGCCTTCGGAACTATCGACCAGAACGATCGCGCCATCCACCATCGACAGGATACGCTCGACTTCACCGCCGAAGTCGGCGTGGCCGGGGGTGTCGACGATGTTGATGCGAACACCCTTCCACTCCACCGAGGTCGCCTTGGCGAGAATGGTGATGCCACGTTCCTTTTCGAGGTCGTTGCTATCCATCACACGCTCGGCGACGCGCTGGTTGTCGCGGAACGAGCCGGACTGCTTCAGAAGCTCGTCCACGAGCGTCGTTTTTCCATGGTCAACGTGCGCGATGATCGCGATGTTGCGAAGTGCCATTGTTCAAAATCTCTGAGGTTGGGCGCTACAATGATGAGAAACGCCAATTTAGTTTGGCGCGCTCATAACCTTTTTTTTGCAAATGCGAAAGGGGGGCTTGTGTCATAAGCCCCCTGCGCTCAGGTTCTAGCTGAGAATTATGACAGTCTTTTATACAAGGCCGCGCTTCAAAAGCATGGCGTCCGGGCTCGGCATCCTGCCACGGAAGGCGAGATAGGCCTCTTCAGGATCCACGGAACCGCCGACGGAATAGATATTGTCCTTCAGCCGGCGCGCCATCTCACCATCAAAGGCATTGCCGGTTTCCTCGAAAGCGGAAAACGCATCGGCATCCAGCACTTCCGACCACATGTAGGAATAATAGCCGGCGGAATAGCCGGCGCCAGAGAACACATGCTGGAAATGCGGGGTCGCATGTCGCATGACGATGGACTTCGGCATGTTGAGCGCGGAAAGCACCTCACCCTGCACAGCCATTGGATCACCGACACCGTCGCGGGTGTGAAACGCCATGTCGACGATGGCCGAAGAAGTGAATTCCACCGTGCTGAAACCGGCATTGAAGGTCTGCGCGGCCAGAACCTTGTCCAGCAACGCCTTTGGCATTGGCGCGCCGGTTTCATAATGAACTGCGTATTTTTCGAGGATTTCCGGCACCGTCAGCCAATGTTCGTAAAGCTGCGACGGCAACTCAACGAAATCGCGCGAGACACCCGTTCCGGAAACAGAAGGGTAAGTGACATCGGACAACATGCCATGCAGCGCATGACCAAATTCATGAAACAGCGTGCGCGCATCATCCAGCGACAGCAGTGCCGGTTTTCCCTCAGCCGGTTTTGCGAAATTGCAGACATTGTAGATGATCGGTATCTCACCGACGGTGCCGTCCTTCAAGGGCAGCTTGTGCTGCGACTGGAACGAACTCATCCACGCACCGGAACGCTTGGAAGGACGGGCGAAATAATCGCCCAGGAACATGGCTCTCAAATCGCCTTTTTCGTCGCGGATTTCAAAAACCCGCACATCCGGGTGGTAGGCTGCGATGCCTTTTACTTCGGTGACGTTAATGGAAAAGAGCCGGTTGGCCACATCGAAGCAGGCCTCGATGATCTTTTCCAGTTGCAGATAGGGCTTCAACTCAGTCTCGGAAAAGCTGAATTTCCGAGTCCGCAGCTTTTCGGCATAATGACGCCAGTCCCACGGCAAAACCTCGTGGTTCCTGCCTTCCTCGGCAATGATGGCGGCAAGCTCGGCCTCTTCTTCACCGGCGCGAAGAACTGCCTTTTCCCAGACCTGACCCAGAAGGCCGTTCACGGCATCAGCCGTTTTCGCCATCGTGTCGTCGAGCTTATAGGCGGCGAAATTCGCGTAACCAAGAAGCTTTGCCTTTTCCTCGCGCAGTTCGAGCGTGCGGTGGACAATATTGCGATTGTCGGTCTCGCCGCCGTTTTCACCCCGCGCCACCCAGGCCTTGAAGGCCTGTTCGCGCAAATCACGGCGTTCGGAAAAGGTTAGAAAAGGCTCGATGATCGAGCGGGAGAGGGTAACCGCGAATTTCCCGTCTTCGCCATGTTCGCGGGCAGCACCCGCCATCGCATCGCGCAGAAAACCGGGAATGCCGGCAAGTTCGTCTTCCGTGGAAAGCAGCAGCTTCCAGCTCTTTTCATCCGCCAGCACATTCTGCCCGAAGCTCGCACCGAGACCGGCAAGCTCCTCGTTGATCGCCGCCAGCCGCTCCTGCCGGTCCTTCGGCAATTTTGCGCCGGAGCGCACAAAACCCTTCCAGTGGCGCTCGAGAACGCGCTTCTCCTCGCCCGTCAGCGCAAGTGACTCGTGCTTTTCCCACAATGTATCGATGCGCTTGAACAGGGCCTCATTCATGCCGATCTTCGAATAGTGCCGCGACATTTTCGGTGCGATTTCCCGCTCCAATGCCTGAATGGCACTATTGGTATGCGCCCCCGCCTTGTTCCAGAACAGGGCTGAAATGCGCGAAAGCTCGTCGCCCGCCATTTCGAGCGCGGTCACGGTGTTTTCGAAGCTCGGCGCCTGCGCATTGCCGGCAATCGCATCGATTTCCTGCTCGTGCGACAAAAGGGCGGCTTCGAAGGCCGGACCGAAATCCTCATCTTTGACCGCATCGAATTTCGGCAGACCGTTGTGACCGTTCCAGGTAACGAGTGCAGGATAAAGTGCGGTCTTGGATGGCATTTCATCTTCCTTGTACAATTCTAGATTAAACCCATATGGGCACGCCCCCACCGCCAATTCAATATCCGGAATTTGGTGTGGAATACGCCAATGTCTTCACGGCAAAGTATTGACCGGTGCCACGGCGACATGATCTGGTTTGTTGAACTAATATCCCATGATGGAGATATGTATTATGGAGATTTATTCTTTAAGGTCCTCTAATAATTTCCTTTTCAGGGACAATTCCAGAAACGCCAGATCCGTGGGCAATACCGATTTCGGCAAGGCGGCCAAATCCGACGCAGGTGCAGGCTTCGAGGAGACGGTGAAACGCATCGATTTCACCCGCCTCAGCCCGCGCGAGTTGCGCGAAATCGCCCAGGAATATTACGATGCGGGGAAAATCGGCCACGATACCTGGCTTGAACTTTCCTCCGAACTGCCGGCCCAGACCCTGAACGCCAATGGCGAGGTAATCGACATATCCGGCGTGACCGATGATACGGATTTCGACTTCCTGTCGTATTTTTCCGACCGGGCCGAAATCGCCAGCTCAGTCGGCACGACGGATGAGGCACAAAAAATGCAGGACGTCCTGTCTTTTTTTGCTTTGGCGTAACGATCTTCGACTATCTTGCTGAACATACAGCAACCGAACTGACACATACTTTACTCGATTTTCGACAATATGATTTGCGTACCATTGCTTATCGCCCGGAATTTAGTAAGGCTGACTTACAAAAGGCGAAGCATGGGCACGAAACGCGAAAAAGATTCATTGGCATTTTTGCTGAACAGCGGCGCACGCCTGCTGAACAGTGCATTTGAGCGCCGCATTTCCGAGGCCGGGTTGGGCCTGACCCCCGGTGAGGCACGCGCATTGCTGACGGTTGCGGTCGTGGATGGCAGCAAACAGTCGGAGATCGCCGCCCGCCTCGGCATCGAGCCCATGACGATCTGCGCCTATCTCGACAAGTTGCAGTCCCTCAATCTTGTTGAACGCCAGCAGGACCCGCAGGACAGGCGCTCCAAACGCATCGTGCTGACAAAGGCCTCCACCGACATGCTGGAAGCCGTACGACTGGAAATCGACCAGCTCGTCAGCCACGCCACGCAGGGCATGAATGAGGAGGAGGTCGCGCTGTTCCGCAGCTTCCTGCAGACGCTTCGCAACAATCTGCAGCCGGAACAGCCGGGCCAAAACAGCTGATCGCAATGTCGTCAGAAACAATCATGTCCAGAAAGCGCACGGCAATACTCGGTGCGCTGCTGACGGCGCTGGCACCCATTTCCATGGCAATCTATACACCGGCCATGCCGGAACTGACACGGGTTTTCGCCACCACCGAGTCCGCCGTCAAGCTCAGCCTGTCGCTCTATTTTGCCGGTTTCGCCATAGCCCAGCTGCTCGCCGGACCGGCATCCGACGCCTTCGGGCGGCGAAAGGCCAGTCTGTTCTTTCTTTCAATCTTTCTCGGCGGCGGACTGCTTGCGGTTTTTGCCCCGACAATTGAAGTCCTGCTCTTCGCCCGGTTGGTACAGGGCATCGGCGCCTCCGTTGGCATGACGGTGGCGCGCGCCGTGGTGCGCGACCAGTTCACCGGCGCTGATGCCTCCGGCATCATGAACCTCATCGGCATCATGCTGGCCGTCGGACCGGCCATGGGACCGACAATCGGCGGGCTATCCCTTGCAGCCTTCGGCTGGAAATCGGTGTTTTTCCTCATGGCCGGCCTCGGGGCCATGGCCATCTTCGCCGTGGTTGTCTTTCTGCGCGAAACGACAGTCCCGGACAAAAACCTGATCCGCCCCTGCCGTCTCCTGTCTGCCTATGGCACGTTGCTGACCCAGCCACGGTTTCTATTCGCCGCACTCGTGCTCGGCGGCTCCATCGGCGCGCTTTATGCGCAGGCCACCATGCTGACCTTCATTCTTATTAACGAAGTCGGCATGACCCCCACCGCCTTCGGCGTCGGAATGCTGATGCAGACCGGCGCTTATTTCTTCGGCTCCATTGCCTTGCGTTATATCGCACCTAAGTTGGGTGACCGGCGTTCGGTGATGCTCGGCCTCTGTTTTTCGGGCACCGGCGGTCTTCTCATCATGCTGTCAGTATTGCTGGTGCCGCCATCCTTCCTTTCCATCATGGTACCCGTGGCGGTCGCAACGGTCGGCATCGCTTTGTTGACACCCTCGATGGTGACGGCGGCCCTTGCCCCCTTCCCGCATATTGCCGGTTCGGCATCGGCGATGATGGGTTTCATCCAGATGGGATCGGGCTTTGCGGGTGGGACTGCGGCCTCACTCATCGGTTCCCCGCTGACCAGTTTTGGCATTATCATCCCGGTCATGTAATTCACGGCAGTCGCCAGCTACATCGGCTTCCGCATCGTCTCCAAAAGGCAGTCATGAAAAAACCCGCCGGCGTCACCGCCTGCGGGTTCCTGTTCTCATGTCAGCTGAATTACTTGCTGAGATTACGCTTGGCCAGCGTGCGAAGACGCAGAGCATTGAGCTTGATGAAGCCCGCAGCATCCTTCTGGTCGTAAGCGCCGTGGTCGTCTTCGAACGTCACCAGCGCGTCGGAATAGAGCGACTTTTCGCTCTCGCGGCCGGTTACCATGACATTGCCCTTGTAGAGCTTCAGCGTCACTTCGCCTTCTACATGTTCCTGGCTCTTGTCGATCAGGGCCTGGAGCATTTCACGCTCCGGCGAGAACCAGAAACCGTAATAGATAAGCTCGGCGTAACGCGGCATCAGATCGTCCTTGAGATGCGCTGCACCCCGGTCGAGCGTGATGGATTCGATGGCGCGATGCGCGGCAAGCAGGATGGTGCCGCCGGGCGTCTCGTAGACACCGCGCGACTTCATGCCGACGAAACGGTTCTCGACCAGATCAAGGCGGCCGATGCCGTTCTCACGACCGTAATTGTTGAGCGTCGCCAGAAGTGTGGCAGGAGACATTTCAACGCCATTGATGGAGCAGGCATCGCCCTTGCGGAAACCGACCTTGATGACGGTTGCCTTGTCGGGAGCAGCTTCCGGGGAAATGGTGCGCATATGCACATATTCCGGCGCTTCCTTGGCGGGATCTTCCAGAACCTTGCCCTCGGAAGAGGAATGCAGCAGGTTGGCATCAACCGAGAAAGGCGCTTCGCCCTTCTTGTCCTTGGCAACCGGGATCTGGTTCTGTTCGGCGAACTGCAGAAGATCGGTACGGCTCTTGAACGTCCAGTCGCGCCACGGCGCAATGATCTTGATGTCGGGGTTCAGCGCATAGGCCGAAAGCTCGAAACGGACCTGGTCGTTGCCCTTGCCGGTGGCGCCATGCGCAATGGCGTCGGCACCGGTCTTCTTGGCGATCTCGATCAGGTGCTTGGAAATCAGCGGACGGGCAATTGAGGTGCCGAGCAGATAGACGCCTTCATAAACGGCGTTGGCGCGGAACATCGGGAACACGAAATCACGTACGAACTCTTCGCGGACGTCCTCGACGAAGATTTCCGTGATGCCCAGCATCTCGGCCTTCTTGCGCGCCGGCTCAAGCTCTTCGCCCTGGCCAAGATCGGCGGTGAAGGTCACGACCTCAGCACCCAGTTCCGTCTGGAGCCATTTCAGGATGATCGAGGTGTCGAGGCCGCCGGAATAGGCGAGAACGACTTTCTTAACGTCTTTCGGGAGAGCCATAGTGATGTCCATCTGCATGATGACGGCATCCGCGTACCGTCATTTCCTTGGTATTTCGGCACTTTTACAGTGCAACCCGAAATGTGTGAAGCGATTTTCCGTAAGATACGCGACAAAACAATTGATGGGCGCATATGACGGCGGGTGATGACCGACCGCTGCCGATGGGAACGAAGCAATTGTCACATGCATTTAGAAAATTCGCGCTTTATCATGAGGCGGCGCGATCGACTTGAAGACCGTGAATGAAGCCACTCAGGTTCAGGCAACGTTGCAAACCGCTGGAAACAGCAGAAACGACGCGAAGGAGAAACCTATGACGACCATCCACCCCGCATTCAAGGAAGATAATGTCGCTGTCATCACCGGTGCGGCATCCGGTATCGGACTTGCCGCCGCCCGCAAATTTGCGAGTTTTGGCATGAGTGTCGTGCTCGTCGATCTCGACGGGGAAAAGCTCGCCGCAGCGCATGCGGATATTCTGAACGTCGCCAAGGACGGCGAAGCGCAGATCGTCGCCATCCCGACCGACGTATCGAAACTCGATGAACTGGAGGCGCTGGAGCGCGCCGTCATCCAGCGTTTCGGAAGGGTTCACGTATTGATGAATAATGCCGGCATCCAGCCGGGAAGCGCCATCTTCGGCCCGCAGGCCAATTGGGAAAAGGTCATCAACGTCAATCTGATGGGCGTGGTGAACGGCAGCCGTGTCTTCGGCCAGGGCATGGTCGCCCATGGCGAGGCGTCGCTCATCATCAATACCGGCTCGAAACAGGGTATCACCACGCCGCCCGGCGATCCGGCCTACAATGTCTCAAAATCAGGCGTCAAAACCTTCACGGAAGCGCTTCAGCACGAATTGCGCAATATTCCGAACGGCGCGGCCTCCGCCCATCTACTAATCCCCGGCTTCGTCTTCACCGGCCTGACCGCCAATGGCAGGACGGAAAAGCCGCAGGGTGCATGGACCGGCGAGCAGACCGTCGATTTCATGATCGAGAGTATCAGCCGGGGCGATTTCTACATTCTCTGCCCGGACGGCGAAGTAGACCGCCCGACAGACGAGAAACGCATTCTCTGGGCGGCCCAGGACATCGTCCAGAACCGCCCGCCACTTTCGCGCTGGCACACGGAATATTCCGCAGCCTTCACAAGCTTCCTCAAGAACTGAATAGTCAGCCGCCGCGCTTTGAACGGTGTGGCGGCTCCCCATAGTCGCATCGCGCGTTGCGGCTCAAAAACATTGGCAGAAGCGCGAAATCGCGTTAAGCAACGCCATCATTTGCCGCTTTCATGGGTGCCGCGATGGATTTCGTTCCAAGCCTGCCAACACTTGTCGCCTTTACCATCGCCATTCTGCTTCTGGCGGTGACGCCGGGGCCAGACATGACGCTCTGGATCAGCCGCTCGCTGCGCGAAGGCCGGGCGGCGGGTTTCATGACACTGGTCGGAACCAATATCGGCATCACCGTGCACACGATGCTGGTCGCCTTTGGCGTCGCCGCCCTCATCGTCGCCTCGCCCACGGCCTTCATGATCCTGAAAACCGGCGGGGCCGCCTATCTGGTCTGGCTCGCCATTCAGGCGATCCGTAAAGGCTCGGATTTCGTGATGGTGAAAACCAACGGAGAAAAGCAGCAATCCTCGCTCAGATCAGCCTTGCTGAACGGCATCTGGGTCAATCTGCTCAACCCCAAGGTCATTATTTTCTTCATGACCTTCCTGCCGCAATTCGTCAGCGCCTCCGACCCACACGTCACCGGCAAGCTGATCTTCCTCGGCATCTGGTCCATCATCGTGGCATTGCCGATCGGTATCGGCATCGTTGTCGCCGCCGATGTCCTGTCCGCGTGGCTGCAACGCAACCGGAAGGTTCTGCGCGGGCTGGATTACACGATCGCCGGCGTCTTTTCACTCTTCGCCGTCAAGATTTTCTTCACGCAAACGCGCTGACCGCAAATAAAAAAGGCGCCGGAAGGCGCATTTAGGAATGATTAGCCGATCAAAAGCTCGTCGTCATCCAGCTTCTGGCCGCGTATCTTGCGGAACATATCGATCAAATCTTCGACTTCAAGATCCTTGCGGCTGTCGCCGGACACGTCGAGCACGATTTCGCCGGCATGCAGCATGATGGTGCGGGTGCCATAATCCAGCGCCTGACGCATGGAATGCGTGACCATCAACGTCGTCAGCTTGCGCTCCGACACAACCTTACGGGTCAATTCCATCACGAATTCCGCCATGCCGGGATCGAGTGCTGCCGTATGTTCGTCAAGCAGCAGCACATCCGAGCCGGAAAGCGTCGCCATGACAAGCGACACTGCCTGTCTTTGTCCGCCGGACAACAGGTCCATGCGATCCTTCAGTCGGTTTTCGAGACCGAGATTGAGCGACGCGATACGTTCTCTAAAGAAATCCCGCCTGCCGCGTCCAAGTGCCGACAACAAACCGCGACGCTCGCCGCGTGACGCCGCCAGCGCCAGATTTTCTTCGATGGTGAGCGCGCCGCAGCTGCCTGCCAGTGGATCCTGAAACACGCGTGCCACCCGACCGGCCCTGCTGGCCGTCGGTTTGCGGGTAACATCGGCACCACCGATCACCACTTTGCCCGCCGTCGGCAGGACGTCGCCGGCCAATACACCGAGAAGCGTGGATTTACCGGCGCCATTGGAACCGATGACGGTGACGAAGGAACCATCTTCGATGGTGAGGTCGATCTTGGCCAGCGCCTGTTTTTGCAGTGGCGTACCGCGCCCGAAGACGACCTGGATATCGGAAAGGGAAATCACGATGTTGCTCCCCCACGGCGCAGTCGGGGCAGGATCAATGCGATGGCCACCAATACCGCCGTTACGAAATTGAGGTCGGATGCCTTGAGACCCAGCACATCACTCGACAAGGCAAGCTGGATGGCGAGACGATAGGCAATGGAGCCGAAAACACAGCCGATGAGTGCGATCAGAATGCCGCGTGCACCAAACAGCGTTTCGCCGATGATGACGGCCGCAAGCCCAACGACGATGGTGCCGACACCGGCTGTCACATCCGCAAAACCATTGGTCTGCGCAAACAGCGCACCGCCGAGGGCGACCAGCGCATTCGAAAGCGCCATGCCGAGATAGATCTGGTTACCCGTCTTCACGCCCTGCGCCCGCGCCATTCGCGCATTGGCCCCCGTCGCCCGCATGGCAAGGCCCGCATCGCTTTCAAGAAAACGCCAGACGAGAATGACCGCGATCAGCACCAGCGCGCCGACGAAGAGCGGCCGCACCAGATATTCGGAAAGGCCGAGGCCGTAAAACGGCGATACCATCGTATCCTGATTGAGCAGCGCCACATTCGGCTTTCCCATCACCCGCAGATTGACGGAAAACAGCGCGATCATCGTCAGGATCGAAGCAAGCAGGTTGAGGATTTTGAAACGAACGTTGAGCGTTGCGGTGACCATGCCCGCAGCGGCACCGGCAACCATCGCAACCGCCGTCGCGACCCAGGCATTCAGACCGGCGATGATCAGCACGGCGGCAACAGCAGCGCCGAGCGGAAACGAACCGTCCACGGTCAGGTCAGGAAAATCTAGCACCCGGAAAGCGAGATAGACGCCGATCGCCACGAAAGCGAAGACCAGTCCCAGCTCCACGGCACCCCAGAAGGCGATTTGGCTCACGGTAATGTCCTTGTTATTGCCGCCATCAGGCGGATACGGGCACCGTCTCGTGCCACGTAAAACGGGCGGCGAAATACCGCCGCCCGCAATTCAGTCAGGTTTCGGTTCAGTCGATGACCTTGGTGGCGCGCTTCGTCACGCTTTCAGGGAAGGTGACGCCAACTTTTTCGGCAACCTTCTTGTTGATCACGAGATCGGTGCCGACAGCCACGGTTGCCGGAATTTCACCGGGCTTTTCACCCTTGAGGATGCGGACAACAACGGCGCCGGTCTGCTTGCCCACGTCGAAATAGTTGAAACCGAGGGCTGCAACCGCACCACGCGCGACGGAATCCGTATCAGCGGCGTAAAGCGGGATCTTGGCTTCGCTCGCAACACCGGCTGCCGCCTCGAAAGCGGAAACGATGGTGTTGTCGGTCGGAACGTAGATCACGTCGGCCTTGCCGACCAGAGCGCGCGTCGCGCCCTGAACTTCAGCGGACTTTGTGGCGACGGACTCGACGATCTTCAGGCCGGCCTTGTCGGCTTCGGCCTTCAGCAGGGCGAGGGTCGAGGCGGAATTGGCTTCGGCCGAGTTGTAGATGAAGCCGATGGACTTGGCATTCGGCGAGATTTCCTTGATGAGCGCCAGATGTTCGCCAACCGGCAGCATGTCGGAAAGGCCGGTCACGTTACCGCCGGGCTTCTCCATGCTCTTGATGAGCTGTGCGCCAACCGGATCGGACACGGCCGTGAAGACGACCGGAATATCGCGCGTGGCCGCAACGACGGCCTGGGCCGACGGCGTGGAGATCGGCACGATAACGTTCGGCGCGTCACCCACGAACTGGCGCGCAATCTGCGCTGCGGTGCCAGGATTGCCCTGCGCGGACTCGTAAAGGAATTTGAGGTTCTCGCCTTCCTTGTAACCGGCTTCGGCAAGCGCTGCCTTGACGCCATCACGGGCGGCGTCAAGCGCCGGATGTTCGACGATGGCGGTGACGGCAACGGTGACGTTTTCAGCCTTGGCCGGCAGAACGAGGGCGCTCGCGGCAGCGAGAGCCATAATGAATGCGCGCATGGATATCCTCCTGTTGGTTCCCTATTGTCGTCTTTTTAGGAACAAGACAGCGCGAAATCAATCGGAGAACCGCCGCAAAACCAGCTTTATGGCGCAATTGCGGCTTATTCAGTCATCCGCGCCGTGATTGGCGATCATCATCGCCTCGAAAGCCAGTCTTTCGGTCTTGCGCATGCGTTCCGATTCCGACTTCAACTGACCACAGGCGGCGAGAATATCGCGGCCGCGCGGCGTGCGGATCGGCGAGGCATAACCCGCCTGATTGATGAAATCGGCGAACTTCTCGATCTGCGCCCATTCGGAACACTGGTAGTTCGTGCCCGGCCATGGATTGAACGGAATGAGGTTGATCTTGGCCGGAACGCCCTTCAGCAGCTGCACCAGCATCTTGGCGTCTTCCAAGCTGTCGTTCACATCCTTCAGCATCACATATTCGAAGGTGATGCGGCGGGCATTGGAAACACTCGGATAGTTGCGGCAAGCCTCGATCAGCTCCTTCAGCGGATATTTCTTGTTGATCGGCACCAGCATGTCGCGCAGATCATCACGCACCGCATGCAGTGAAATCGCCAGCATCACGCCGATCTCATCGCCCGTGCGGAAGATTTCCGGCACGACGCCCGAGGTGGAGAGCGTCACGCGGCGCTTGGAAAGCGACAGGCCATCACCATCGGTCGCGATCAGAAGCGCAGTCTTCACATGCTCGAAATTATAGAGCGGTTCGCCCATGCCCATCATCACGATGTTGGACACCTTGCGGCCTTCGCTCGGCACATAAGCACCGACCGGCGTCGAACCATCCGGAAAATCGCCAAGCCGGTCACGAGCCAGCAGAAGCTGGGCGAGAATTTCCTCGGCTGTCAGATTGCGCACCAGACGCTGCGTGCCGGTGTGACAGAAGGAACAGGTCAGCGAACAGCCCACCTGGCTTGAAATGCACAGCGTGCCGCGCCCTTCTTCCGGAATATAAACCGTTTCGATCTCGACGGGACGTCCCGCGCCGCGCGGCGGAAACCGCATCAACCATTTGCGGGTGCCGTCATTGGAGATCTGCTCCTCGACGATTTCCGGGCGAGCGATGGTAAAGGCCGCCTTCAGCGTCTCACGAAGCTCCTTGGCGACATTCGTCATATTGTCGAAATCCGAGACCCCGCGCACATAAAGCCAGTTCCACAACTGGCTGACACGCATCTTCACCTGCTTTTGCGGCACGCCGACCTCGGCCAGCGCCTCGCCCATTTCCTCACGCGTCAAGCCGATCAGCGACGGCTTGCCGGACATGAGATCGCTGTTGGCGATCAAGGGGGCTTTGACTGCCAGGCCGGCAGGGGCTTGCATTACGGACATCACGCTATCCAATCATTCCATGCATCGCACGACCGGCCTGTGGGATAGGCGGAAAATCGTCTGCATGTCGAGAAAATCAAAGGCGGAGCACCTTTCGCGCATCCGCCTGTCAATGTTGCCGCGCCTTTAGCATCAAACTGGCAAAAACGCAAATGGCCGGTCGATGACCGGCCAATCACAAAGCTGACGAGGCGTCAGAATTACTTGCAACTCTCGATCTGCTTGAGAGCAGCCGAAATACCCGAGAGTGAATAGGAATAGGAAGTGCCGGTTCCGCGACCAGACGTCGCCTTCACCGTCATCGACTTGCCGCTTTTCATCGCTGCGACGAGGGCCGGTTCTTCGGCAGCGTTTTCAACCCAGGCAGCCTTGTCCTTGGTGAACATCACGAAGTTCTTGTTGTCGATCGTGACGTTGACCTTGGAACCCTGCTTCAGCGGATAACCCACCATGGCCTGCGGCTCATAGGAAATGTTCTGACCAGGGCGCTGCGATACGATGAAGAAAATATCACCGTGATCGACGCTCGCCGGTTCCTTCGATGTCGGAATGGAAAGAACATAGCAAACGGTGCTGTTACCCGATTTGTACGAATAGGCGCCCCAGGCATTGAACTGCTGGATGCGCGTGGGCGACTGTGCAGATGCTACGCCGACGCTGGTCAGCAGAATGGCCACTGCGGTTGCTACACTTCTTACAAACATAAAATTTCCTGCCGGGTTATTGTCTTCCATTAGCCCGAGGCGGCGGCGGACTCCATGTTCATGGAGCGGCCACATTCGGGTGCGGATCGTCTTTTCTCATTGTGGTCAGGAAGCGGTTACCAAACCGTCAACAACACGCATAAAATGCCTAAAACGTCTTGCAGTGTTACAGATTGGCGACTCCCCGCACCCTGAAGGAAGGGCGCGGAACGACCTTCCTTCTTGTGTATGACACACAAATTCAGGCAAGAATTTGTCGCCCGCCAGGCTGCGCCGGGAAGGCACATCACAGAGGCGTTACCCGGCTTCCTGCTGTCTCTTCAGCATGGCATCCGCCGCATCGTAATGTTCCATCTTGATATGGGCGCGGATCATGGCGAGTGCCGCGGTGATGACGGCGATATCATCGGTAAAACCGACGACCGCCAGCATGTCCGGCACGGCGTCGATGGGCATGATGAAATAGGCGAGCGCAGCAAGAATAATGCCCTTGGCGCGCAACGGCGTGTCGCGATCAATCGCGCAATAATAGGCAGCCGCCGCATCGCGCGCGAAGGGCACCTTTGTCATGACGCGCTTCAGCTTGGGCCAGAATTTCGCCCGCACCACAGTCTCGCGCTCCTGCTGCTTGTCGGTTTCACCCGGCAGAAGAATTTCACCGATTTTCACATCATCCATGATCGACGGTCCTCCGGTCACGGCTATTATATGGGACTTAACGCCCGCCATTCAATTCCCCCGGCCCGCCGCTGCCTTCTGCATCGCTTCGGCCAGAAGAAAATCCCGCTCGGTTATGCCCTGTGAATCATGGGTTGTGAGGCAGACTTTCACGCGCGAATAGACATTGGACCATTCCGGGTGATGATTGAGCCTTTCCGCCGCAAGAGCCGATTCAGCCATGAAACCGAAGGCTTCCGCAAAACTGGAAAACTTGAAGGACCTGACGATCGCCGCTCCGTCCTCACGCAAAGCCCATCCTTCGAGTTTCGACAATGCCTGCCGGATAGCATCCGGTTCAACTCTGGGATATTTCATCAATCTTGCCTCCGCTTGATACCCATTAACGCCTCAACGACCGGATCGACGCATATTCCATGAAACATATAGCTGTTCTTTTTGTCTGCATGGGTAATATCTGCCGCTCACCGCTTGCCGAAGGCGTTTTAACAAACCTCGCCAATAGAGAGGGTGTATCCCGCCAACTCACCGTCGATTCCGCCGGCACCGGCGGCTGGCACACGGGCACCGCCCCGGATCGCCGATCAGTCGCGGTAGCCCGCAAGCATGGCATCGATATTTCAGGGCAGCGCGCGCGGCAGGTCAGTCATGCCGATTTCGACACCTTCGATCTCATCCTTGCCATGGATACGAGCAATCTGGCGAAACTGCTTCAAAAGGCGCCGGAAAACCGCAGGCACAAAATCCACCTGTTTCTACACTACGCGTCGGGACGCCACGAGAGCGTCCCGGATCCCTATTTCGGTGGTGAAGACGGCTTTCTGACCGTCTACAACATGCTTTTGGCGGGATGCAGCTCGTTGCTCGAAAAGCTGGAGCTCGACCGCGCTTCGTGAAGCGGAAACGCCTCTTCCACGACATAGGGGCCGCCGCCCACCGATTCCTTCGACGACATCAGCACGAAACGTCCCACCGTGAAGGGCGACGTGCGGAAATTGCCGCGTCCGGAAAGATAGTGCACCACATCGTCCAGACGGGATGAGCGCAACCGCGCCAGCGTCACATGCGGCATGAATTTGCGCGGATCAGGCGGGAGACCGATCCTTTGACAAATTCTCTCGACTTCCGCCTGCAGCGCCTGCATTTCCGGTGAGGGAGAAACCCCGGCCCAGATGGAGTGCGGTTTCTTGGAGCCGAAGGAACCCATACCGGTGAGATTGAGCTGGAATTCCGGTCTTTCGATCCGATCCAGCCTGTCGACAACCTCATCGGCGGTTCGCCCGTCGATATCACCGATAAAACGCAGGGTTATGTGATAATTCTCCACATCGATCCACCGGGCTCCCGGCAGACCACCGCGCAACAATGAGAGGCTCATAGCCGCATTGCGCGGAATTTCGAGGGCGGTAAACAGTCTCGGCATGGCGAGCTCCCCGAATCTCTTGGCAGAACAAGCATAGCGAATCACGCAATGCAGACGGGCGCAAGTGCTTATTTTTTTTGCGCACCGATTGTCTTGATGAAGCTTTCAACAGCCGGCAAAGATTTCTCCACCATCATCGCCACACCCTGCGTATTCGGGTGCATCTTGTCCTCCAGCTTCAGCTTGTCATCTGTCACGACACCGTCCAGAAAGAAGGGATAAAGCGGCAGGTTGTATTTTCCCGCAAGCTTTGGAAAGATCGGATTGAAGCGCCTGGCATAGTCGTCACCCATGTTCGGCGGCGCCATAATACCGACCAGCAGCACGGCTATATTACGCTTCTGAAAACCGGAAATGATGGCATCGAGGTTCTTTTCCGTCTGTTCCGGGGCAATACCGCGCAGTGCATCATTGGCGCCAAGTTCCAGAATGACCCCGTCCGTTCCATCAGGCACAGACCATTCGGCCCGCGACAGACCACCGGAGGAGGTATCGCCGGACACCCCGGCATTGGTGACGACGACATTGATGCCTTTAGCCTTTAATGCAGCTTCAAGCTGTGCGGTATAGCTGTCGGTGGGCGGCAGCTGATACCCGGCCATGAGGCTGTCGCCGAGGCCAACCAGTTGCAATGTCCGCTCCTGAGCCGTGGCCACAGAAGCGAAAAAGACGGTGGCTAAAATGACGATGAAGTGAAACAGGGCAGCTTTAAATCTCATCACGGCTTTCCTAACTTGGTTCTCGTTGCCTGAAATACCGACCGCATCGACGCCGCCAGCCCGTTTTCATCTTTCTATATAGGAACGAGAATTGTGACGAAAAGCATCATAGAGCTGAAGAAAGCCGACCTCACGCTCGGCAACGCCGCCGCCTCCGTTCACGTTCTCAAGAACATCGATCTTGTCATCGACGAAAGCGAGGCGGTTGGCATCGTCGGCCCTTCCGGCTCGGGGAAATCGACCCTTCTGATGGTGCTGGCCGGCCTCGAGAGGCTGGATAGCGGCGAGATCGTCATCGCGGATACGGAGTTGCACAAGCTTGGTGAAGATGCGCTGGCGGATTTTCGCGGCAAGAATATCGGCATCGTTTTCCAGTCCTTCCACCTCATCGCCAATATGACGGCGCTCGAAAACGTCGCCGTTCCGCTGGAACTGGCCAATACCCCCACCCCCTTCGAGATCGCCAGGCGCGAACTCGTCGCCGTTGGCCTTGGAGAACGCCTCAGCCATTATCCCGGCCAGCTCTCCGGCGGCGAGCAACAGCGTGTGGCCATCGCCCGCGCGCTTGCCCCCTCCCCCGCCGTGCTGATCGCCGATGAACCCACGGGCAATCTCGATACCGATACCGGCAAGCAGATCGCCGATCTTCTTTTTGCCAAACAGGCCGAACGCGGCATGACAATGGTCCTCGTTACCCATGATCCGTCGCTCGCCGCCCGCTGCTCGCGGCAGATCAAGGTGCGCTCCGGCGAGATTGAGGGCGACAGCGCCCGCCCCCAGATGGCGCGGGCGGTATCGGCATGATCGGATCCCTTCTTCCATCTGTCGCGAATATCAGAAATGCCATGAGACTCGCACGGCGCGAAATTCGCGGCGGGTTGAGCGGCTTTTACATTTTCCTCGCCTGTATCGCGCTTGGAACCGGGGCCATCGCCGCCGTCAATTCCGTGTCGCGCGCAGTCACCAGCGCCATTGCCACCGAAGGCCAGTCGATTCTGGCCGGCGACGTGCGTTTCGAACTGCGCAACAGGGAAGCGACGGAAACAGAGCGTAGCTATCTCGATGGCCTCGGCGCCGTCGCGGTTTCCACCGGGCTTCGCTCCATGGCCCGCCTTGCCGATGGCTCCGAACAGACCCTGACGGAAGTGAAAGCCATTGACGGCGCCTATCCGCTTTATGGCACCTTCGCGGCCGATCCCAACCGGCCGCTGAGTGAACTTCTGGCCGGCAACGGCGACAGCTATGGCGCCATTGCTGCGCCGCTATTGCTGGAACGGCTGGGCATCAAGGTTGGCGACGAAATACTGCTCGGCAATGTGAAGCTGAAACTGACCGGCACCGTCGTCGATGAGCCGGATGCACTATCCGACGGTTTCGGTTTTGCCCCAAGGCTGATGGTCAGCCGCGACGCGCTCTTCGCCTCCGGCCTCGTTCAGACCGGCAGCCTCGTTGAACACGCCTATAAGATCAAACTGAACGATCCCGCAGCGCGGGCAACGATGACCGATGCCGCCAACAAGGCTCTTCCCGATGCCGGCTGGTCCATCCGCACCAGTGACCGGGCAGCACCGTCGCTCACCGAAAACGTCAACCGCTTCTCGCAATTCCTCACATTGGTGGGCCTTACCGCCCTCATCGTCGGCGGGGTTGGCGTCGCCAACGCCGTTCGCGCCTTTCTCGATTCCAAGCGCACCACGATCGCCTCGCTGAAATGCCTCGGCGCGCCGGCCTCCGTGGTCACCATGACCTATCTCTTCCAGATCGCCTTCATTGCCGCCGTCGGTATCGTCATCGGCCTCGTTGTTGGCGCCATTGCACCGCTGATTGCCATGCGGTTTCTGGAAGGTGTGCTGCCCGTGCCGGAAGAACTTGCCTTCTATCCCGGTGCGCTCGGCCTCGCCGCCTTGTTCGGCCTCTTGACGACGTTCGCTTTCGCCATCGTGCCGCTCGGTCAGGCACGTGAGGTTCCGGCAACGGCACTTTTCCGCGAACAGGGTTTCGAGGAAGGCAGCTGGCCGTCCTGGCCCTATCTGGCCGCAACGGGCCTGTTGCTGGCAGCGCTGGCCGCCCTTGCCATCTTCTCGGCGGAAGACCGTTTCATTGCCTCGGTTTTCCTCGCCGCCATCGCTTTTGCCTTTGTGGTGCTGCGGCTGGTGGCTTCCGGGGTCAAGGCCATCGCCAAACGCAGCCCGCGCGTTCATTCCGCCGCCCTTCGGCTGGCGATCGGCAATATTCACCGGCCTGGAGCGCTCACGCCCTCGGTCGTCCTTTCACTTGGCCTCGGCCTGACCCTGCTCGTGACCCTGACACTGATCGACGGCAATCTGCGCCGCGAGCTGACCGACAGCCTGCCGGAACGCGCGCCGAATTTCTTCTTTGTGGATATTCAGGGCAGCGAGGTGCAGGGCTTCCGTGATTTGCTGAAACGGGAAGCACCACAAGGCACGCTGACCGAAGTGCCAATGTTGCGCGGCCGCATTCTGGCGCTCAACGGCGAAGATGTGACGAAGATGGAGGTGCCGCCATCCGGCCGCTGGTTACTACGTGGCGACCGCGGCATCACCTATTCCGAAAACATGCCGGAAAACACGAAACTGACGGAAGGAGCGTGGTGGGGGCCGGACTATAGCGGCGAACCGCTGGTCTCCTTCGCGGCAAAAGAGGCACAGGAACTCGGCCTCAAGATCGGCGACACAGTGACCGTCAATGTCCTTGGCCGCAGCATCACGGCAAAGATCGCCAGTATGCGCAATGTCGAATGGGAATCCCTGTCGATCAATTTCGTCATGGTCTTTTCGCCGAACACGTTCCGCGGCGCACCGCATGCCTGGTTGGCGACACTTGCCGATCCTTCCGCTTCCGCAAGCGACGAAGGCCGGATATTGCGCTCCGTTACCAACACCTACCCGACGATCACCAGCGTGCGCGTGAAGGACGCTCTCGATGTCGTCAACCGACTGGTTGGCCAGCTCGCCACCGCCATTCGCGCCGCCGCAGCCGTTGCATTGATAGCATCCGTGCTCGTTCTCGCCGGTGCTCTCGCCGCCGGAAACCGGGCCCGCACCCATGATGCGGTGATCCTGAAAACACTCGGCGGCACGCGAAATCTGCTCATCCGCGCTTTCTCCTACGAATACATGATGCTCGGTCTCGCCACCGCCGTCTTCGCGCTTTTCGCCGGCGGCGTCTCCGCATGGTTCGTGATCGCCCGCATCATGAAGCTGCCCTCCAGTTTCCTGCCGGATGTGGCGATCGGAACCCTCGTTGTCGCCCTCGTCATGACGGTCGGCATCGGCCTTATCGGCACCTGGCGGATTCTCGGCCAGAAAGCGGCGCCGGTTCTCAGGCAGGCAGGGGAATGATCATCGGTTGTGCCCCGCTTAACTTTAGCGATTAATTCTTTGTAATGATCGCCAAAACGTGAGCGCTTTTCGCGCATATGGTGTCTTTTCGACTGCAAAAGGCCTTGTATCAGACACGTTCTGCCATCATATTCTTGGACAGGCTTGCTGAAGCTCCGCAGCGGCGCCCGGGAGGTATCCCGACACCGTAGCAATTACGGAGCTCAAAAGAGGAAACAATGGCTGACTTCAATAACTACCAGAACCGCATGGCGCAGACCCGTGCACAGACTGGTGCGATGATCGATGAAGGTCTTCGCGCCTATATGCTGAAGGTTTACAACCTGATGGCGCTGGCTCTGGTCATCACCGGCGTTGCAGCGTTCGCCACCTATACGCTCGCGACGACCAATCCGGCTTTCGCCCAGTTGCTCTATGCGTCGCCGCTGCGCTGGGTTGTCATGCTCGCACCGCTGGGACTGGTGTTCTTCCTTAGCTTCCGCATCCAGAACATGAGCGTTTCCGCCGCCCAGATGACCTTCTGGGTCTATGCGGCGTTGATGGGTGTGTCTCTGTCCTCGATCTTCCTGGTCTATACCGGCCAGAGCGTTGTGCAGACATTCTTCGTGACCGCTGCTTCGTTCGGCGCGCTCTCGCTTTACGGTTACACGACGAAGAAGAACCTTTCCGGTCTCGGTTCGTTCCTGATCATGGGTCTGTTCGGCCTCATCATCGCGTCCATCGTCAATATCTTCCTCGCTTCTTCCGCTCTGCAGTTTGCGATCTCCGCAATCGGCGTGCTGATCTTCGCGGGCCTCACCGCCTACGATACGCAGAAGATCAAGGAAATGTATTTCGATGGCGACGAGGTTGCCGTGGCCGGCCGCAAGGCGATCATGGGTGCGCTGACGCTGTATCTCGACTTCATCAACCTGTTCATGTTCCTCCTGCAGTTCATGGGTAACCGTGACAAGTAAGGGTAAGAACCCGAACGGCAAACAAATGAAAGGCGGCCCATCGGCCGCCTTTTTATTTATGAAGATTCGAAATCTGCCAGCCTGTCGACCCGCTTATCCGCATCGAGTGACAACAGGTAGCCGTCCGTCCGAAACTCACTCGATAAGCTTCAGAACCTTGTCGAAAACCTTGAGAACCTGCGGCAGCTCGTGCCCACGCTTGAGAATGCGGCCATCCGAATTCACCACACAATAAGCGCCCTGCTTCGCCGCCAGCCTGGGGTTCTTTTCAATCCGGTAAAGTGGCATTTCACCTGAGCGTTTGAAGACGGAAAACACCGCCTTTTCCTTCAGGTGGTCAATGGCGTAATCGCGCCACTCTCCCTCTCCCACCATGCGGCCATAGATGCGCAGGATCGCATCCAGCTCGCGCCGGTGAAAGGTGACCGGCAAAGGGTCTTTGTCTTTTCTGTATTCGCGGAGATCGACAACGGTGGAATTATCGCGTGAAGCGGTCTGCACCTGCTGCACATCCGGTTGATCGGTCATCCAATACCTCCGATTCCACCCAAGTCTTCCCACCAATGTGAGCCTGAGAAAACAAAATTGCAAGCCTTGCGAGACGCTTGCGCACCGGCGCAGAAATCGCGGCAGGGGCCAGAACGGCTTTCAGACGGCTATAAAACCGGGAGAAGGTGACATCAAAAACTGCCGCCAAACAACCCCAAAGACGCCGCCCGCAACAAAAGCAGGGGTAAAAAATGGTAACCATTTAGGCAGCCATTTTGGCATGGCCTGCCGTATTTCGGTCAAACCATGGCCCGAATTGGATGGAATAGTCCTATTGTCAATTGATGCCTAGGCACCAAGATGACCCGGTCCGGTGCATTGACCCTTTACCCCCAGCCCCCAATGCCCGGACCGGATCTTCAATCGCCTGACAGGCGATCAGGGGGTTTCATTTCCAAGCAAGATACTTGCGCCGACGATTGCCGCCGGATCACCGCTGGCATTGGCCGTCTGTAACAGTACGGCGCAGCCGCCCTTTTTCACTTTTGCCACGACGCTTGCCGGAAGCTTCACCGTCATCGGCGAACCATCCCACATGCCGACCGTCTGCACATCATAGACGCTGTGCCAGTAGGACATTTTTTTCCCCTGGTTCTCGCCCTTCTGCACATCCACCGTCTGTTCGCGGGTGAAATAGGCAACGACGACATCGGCCTTGCCATTACCGGCGCCAATATCGATCTCCACCTCATCGCCAGCGAATTTTGACGAGACCGGCACGCTCAGCCCCTGGCCTTCGCGCTTGAAAGCATCGAGCCTGTCATAGATGCCGCGAACATCCGCGCCCTTCACGTGGTCACGGCCGTTGAGAATGGCTTGGGGCGTATAGACCCCGTTGCGGCCGAGCGCCCGCATATATCCATATTGCCGTTCGGTATTTTCCTTGGACGCCAGCGAATCCGTCCAGCCGAGATAATTCCAGTAGTCGACGTGGTAGGAAAGACCGACGACATCACCCTTCTGGATCATCTTGCGCAGCGCTTCGTCCGCCGGCGGGCAGGATGAGCATCCCTGCGATGTGAACAATTCGACAACGCCCTTCACTGCCTCCTGCGCCTGCGCGGAGGTGACAAGGAACGTGCCGAGAAGACATATCGACAGGGGAAATTTCAGTGGCATTACAAAAACCTTTGTCCGGCAAGATATCCAGACGAATTGATGCGATCAATCCTGCCGGGATGCAAACCGGAAAATAACGTCTAATGCCCCTCAATAGAAAGTCACGAAGGGGTGAGCGGCAATCACAAAAAAAGAGATCAAGAAACGAAAGAGACGCCGGGATTTTTCCCGGCGTCTTTTGTTGGTTTAAGCTTTATCAGCCAGCCAGATCACGAAGAACGGTCTGCAGAATGCCGCCATTGTTCATGTAAATCACTTCGTCCAGCGTATCGATGCGGCAAAGAAGCGGAACTTCCTTCACCGAACCGTCGCTGTAAGTGATCTTGGCGACTTTCTTTTCGCGTGGCTTGATGTCGCCCTCGAGGCCGTCGATCTCGACGACTTCGTCACCCTTGAGGTCGAGGCTCGCCCAGGTCGTGCCCTCCTCGAAGACGAAAGGCACGACGCCCATGCCGACGAGGTTCGAACGGTGGATACGCTCGAAGGACTGCGCGATGACCGCCTTCACGCCAAGCAGGTTGGTGCCCTTTGCCGCCCAGTCGCGGGAAGAACCGTTGCCATATTCGACACCGGCGAAGATGACGAGCGGAACGCCCTCCGCCTTGTATTTCATGGCGGCGTCATAGATCGACATCTCTTCCTTGGACGGATAATGGATGGTGTAGCCCCCTTCCTTGCCGTTCGGGCCGAGCATGTGGTTGCGAATGCGGATATTGGCGAAGGTGCCACGCATCATCACCTCATGATTGCCGCGCCGCGTGCCATACTGGTTGAAGTCGATAACAGCAACGCCGTTTTCCGTCAGATAGGCGCCGGCTGGCGAGGCAGCCTTGATCGAACCGGCCGGGGAAATATGGTCGGTGGTGATCTTGTCGCCGAACAGGCCGAGGACGCGCGCGCCCTTGATGTTCTTGAGACCAGTGCCCTTCTTGCCCATGCCGACGAAATAAGGCGGGTTCTGCACATAGGTCGACTTGTCGTCCCAGGCATAGGTCTGGCCCGGCGGAACCTGAACGGCCTGCCAGTTTTCATCGCCCTTGAACACATCGGCATATTTCGATTCGTAGAGTTCGCGGGTGACGTATTTCAGGATGAATTCCTGGATTTCCTTAGAGGTCGGCCAGATATCCTTGAGATAGACCGGGTTGCCGTTCTGGTCGTCGCCGATCGGCTCCTTCGTCAGGTCTTTCTGGACCGTGCCGGCAAGGGCGTAGGCCACGACGAGCGGCGGTGAAGCGAGGTAGTTCGCCTGAACGTCTGGCGAAATACGGCCTTCGAAGTTACGGTTGCCCGAGAGAACACCGGCGGTGATGAGACCCTTGTCGTTGATCGTCTTGGAGATCGGCGCCGGCAGCGGGCCGGAATTGCCGATGCAGGTCGTGCAACCAAAGCCGACGAGATTGAAGCCGATCGCGTCCAGATCCTTCTGCAGGCCCGACTTGTCGAGATATTCGGCAACCACTTGGCTTCCCGGCGCCAGCGAGGTTTTCACCCACGGCTGGGACTTCAGCCCCCTGGCAACCGCATTACGGGCGAGAAGCCCGGCGGCGATGAGAACCGAAGGGTTGGAGGTGTTGGTGCAGGAGGTGATGGCCGCAATCGCCACATCACCGTGGCCGAGATCGAAGTCTTCGCCGTCAACCGCATAGCGGTTGGTGAGCTGGCCGGGCTTCTTGTAGTCGTTTTCGAGAGCCGTTGCGAAATTCGGCGCAATGGTTTCGAGCGGCAGGCGGCCTTCCGGACGCTTTGGACCAGCCATGGACGGCACCACGTCGCCGAGGTCGAGTTCCAGCGTGTCGGTGAAGACGAGGTCGGAACCGTCGCCGGTGCGCCACATGTCCTGCGCCTTCGAATAGGCTTCAACGAGCGCGATGCGGTCCTTGGCGCGGCCGGACATGGTCAGGTAATTGATGGTCTCGCCGTCAACCGGGAAGAAACCACAGGTCGCACCATATTCCGGACCCATATTGCCGATGGTCGCGCGGTCGGCAAGCGTCATCGAATCAAGGCCCGGGCCGAAGAATTCGACAAATTTGGAGACGACACCCTTCTTGCGCAGCATCTGCACGACGGTCAAAACGAGGTCGGTCGCGGTCACGCCTTCCTTCACCTTGCCGGTCAGTTTGAAGCCGATGACCTCAGGCAAAAGCATGGAAACCGGCTGGCCGAGCATCGCCGCTTCAGCCTCGATACCACCAACGCCCCAGCCGAGAACGCCAAGACCATTGATCATCGTCGTGTGCGAATCGGTGCCGACGCAGGTATCCGGGTACGCAACCGTCTCGCCATCCTCTTCCTTCGTCCAGACGGTCTGGCCGAGATATTCGAGGTTGACCTGGTGACAGATGCCGGTGCCAGGCGGAACCACACGGAAATTCTTGAACGCCTGCTGGCCCCACTTCAGGAAGCGGTAACGCTCGCCATTGCGCTCATATTCCAACTCGACGTTGCGGGCAAACGCGGTCGGCGTGCCGAATTCATCGACGATGACCGAGTGGTCGATGACGAGATCGACGGGAACGAGCGGATTGATCTTTTCCGGATCGCCACCGAGCGACACCATGGCGTCACGCATGGCGGCAAGATCGACCACGGCGGGAACGCCTGTAAAGTCCTGCATGAGAACGCGGGCTGGACGATAGGCGATTTCCGTTTCGGTGAGGCCCTTATTATCAAGCCATTCGGCGACGGCCAGAATGTGCTCCTTTGTGACGGACTGGCCGTCCTCGAAACGAAGCAGGTTCTCCAGAAGAACCTTCATGGAATAAGGCAGCTTGGAAACGCCTTTGAGACCGTTTGCCTCAGCCTTGGGAAGGCTGAAATAAACATAGTCCTTACCATCCACGGTAAGGACGGAACGACATTGGAAACTGTCGAGAGATTTGGCCACGGTTTAAAACCCCGCATAATCTGATTAGCCAACACGCGCGTGCGGACCCCTGTGCTCGCAAGCACATCAGGATGCGGGTACGACCATTTCCGCTGTCCGCACGTGAAAGTTACTCCTCGTAACATTCAGGTCCGGCGCAAGATGATGTTCACGCCGGCCGCTGGCGTGGTTGACACTCATATAGATAATTTCGGAGAAACGTGCCAGACCATTCAACGAAGCTAATCGATTTTTTTATCGAGACGACGAAATCTGAAACGGAACCGCAGCATGGATTTGACGGCGGAAAATCTTGGCGTGCGACGCGGCGAAGATTTCATATTCATGAATATTTCCTTCAAGTTAAGCGACGGCGAGGCACTGGTGCTGACCGGCCGAAACGGCTCGGGAAAATCCACTCTCCTGCGCACCTTGGCCGGCCTGCTACGCCCCGAACAGGGGTGGATAAAGATAGCCGGCGAAGAGATAGAAAAGGACATGCGTCCATCAGAAGCCTGTCATTATCTCGGCCATCGCAACGCGATGAAAATGGAACTGACCGTTTCGGAAAATCTGGGTTTCTGGAAAAATTTCCTCGGTGATTTTTCCGGTGGTACTGGCATCACAATCGATGAGGCGGCTGAGATCGTCGGTCTCGCAGGCATTACTCATCTGCCCTTCGGTTATCTCTCCGCTGGCCAGCAACGGCGTTTTGCCATGGCGAAACTTCTGATCGCCTGGCGGCCGGTATGGATTCTCGATGAGCCGACGGCAGCGCTTGATAAAGCTGCGGATGGCATGTTTACCGATCTCGTCAAAGGCCATTTATCGAAGGGCGGTATCGTCATTGCAGCAACTCATCAGCCGCTTGGGCTGGCGAATGCCCGGGAATTGCAGATGACGGGTTTTGCGGGTGTGGAGGCTTGGGCATGATCGGCGGAGCTTGTGGTTTCACCCCCCTCTCCCCTGCCGGGCATCTCCCCCACAAGGAGGGAGATCGACTCGCGGCTAGGCCTCGACAACCTCAACGCTCGAGAATGGAGTGGTGGAAGGGCATCCTGCTGATCTCCCCCCTTGAGGGGGAGATGCCCGGCAGGGCAGAGGGGGGTAAACCACACCCGCAGAGGCCTTTCCAATGACCGCCCTCCTCCTCCGCGACATCAAACTCTCCATCCGCGCCGGCGGCGGTGCCCTGATCGGCGTACTCTTCTTCATGACGGTCGTTGCCGTCATCCCCTTCGGTGTCGGCCCCGATCTCAACCTGCTCGCCCGCATCGGCCCCGCCATCGTCTGGATCGGCGCACTTCTGTCCGCCCTTCTCGGCCTCGACCGGCTGTTTCAGGCAGAGCGGGATGACGGGTCGCTGGACCTCATTCTCATGCAGGAAAACCCGCTGGTGCTCACCGTGCTCGTCAAATGCCTGGCGCATTGGGTCGGAACGGGCCTGCCGCTGGTGCTCGCCTCGCCGCTGCTCGGCCTGTTCATGAATATGGACGAAGTGGCGATCGGCGCTGTGATGCTCACGCTTTTCGTCGGCTCACCGGCCATCACCTTCATCGGCGCGGTAGGAGCAGCCGTCGCGGTCGCCCTGCCGCGAGGCGGGCTTCTGGTCTCCATCCTCGTGCTACCGCTCGCCATTCCGGTGCTGATTTTTGGCGTCAGCGCTTCTTATGCAGCGGTGCAGGATCCAGCGCCCTTTATGCCGCCATTCCTCATTCTCTGCGCGATCACGTTATTTTCAGCCGTGACCGGCCCTTTCTTTGCCGCTTTGGCCCTGCGCAATGTTATGGATTGATGAAGCCGCGATTGACGATCCCCTGTTGACAGGGATCAATTGCGGGGCGGCCATTCTCGGGTTACACAAGCGGCATGAACGAGCAGACCTTCACCATCACCAAATTCAGTGATCTCGCCAATCCCACGCGGTTTCTGGCGCTGGCAGCACGCATTCTGCCCTGGCTCGCTACACTTACCGCGCTGGTGCTGGCAGCTGGTCTTTATCTCTCCTTCACCACCGACGGCGATTACCAGCAGGGCTACACCGTGCGCATCATGTATGTGCATGTGCCCTCCGCCTGGCTTTCGATGATGTGCTATACTGTCATGGCGGTCTCGGCGATCGGCACGCTGGTCTGGCGTCACCCAATCGCAGATGTCAGCCACAAGGCCGCCGCCCCCATCGGTGCCGCCTTCACGCTCATCGCCCTCATTACCGGCTCGCTCTGGGGCAAACCCATGTGGGGAACCTGGTGGGTGTGGGATGCGCGACTGACTTCCGTATTCGTGCTTTTCCTGATGTATCTCGGCCTTATCGCGCTCAACCGTGCCATGGATGACCCCTCCAGAGCCGCCCGTGTCAGCGCCGTGCTGATCCTCGTTGGTTTCGTAAATATTCCGATCATCAAATTTTCGGTAGAATGGTGGAACACGCTGCACCAGCCGGCCAGCGTCATCCGCATGGGTGGTTCCGCCATCGATGCGGAATTTCTCTGGCCGCTTCTGACCATGGCGATCGGCTTCACACTGCTGTTCTTCACCTTGCACATTGCCGCCATGCGCAACGAAATCTGGCGCCGGCGCGTGGCCGCGCAGCGGCGGCTTGCCGCCCGCATGGCCAACCGGGAGGGCTGAGGCATGACGCACGCCTTTTATATCGGCATGTCTTACGCGGCCACCGGCCTTGTCGTTCTCTGTCTCATCGCCTGGGTCGTTGTGGACGGTCAGGCACGCAAACGGGAACTGAAGCAGCTGGAGGCATCCGGTGTGCGCCGCAGGGCAAGAGCCGGTTCCACAGGTGACGCGCAATGACGCAGGCCAGCCAGGATCAGGACACCAAAACCAAAACCACCGGCCGCGCACGTTACGGGCTGGCGCTGCTGCCACTGCTGCTCTTCGGCGGTTTTGCCTTCATCGCCGGCAAGATGCTCTATGATCAGGATGTCAACGGGCTGGATATCAGCGCCATTCCCTCCGCACTCATCGGCACCAAGGCGCCTTCCCTGTCGCTGCCGCCGCTGGAAGGCTCGAACCTGCCGGCGCTCACCGATGCCGCCATCAAAGGCAAACTGACACTGGTCAACGTCTTTGCCTCCTGGTGCATTCCCTGCCGGCAGGAGCATCCGCTATTGCAGGAACTGGCGAAAGACAGCCGCATCACCGTCGTCGGCATTAATTACAAGGATAAGCAGGACAATGCACTCCGCTTCCTTGGCGAACTTGGCAACCCCTTTGCCGCAATAGGCGTCGATCCGAACGGCAAAGCCGCGATCGACTGGGGCGTTTACGGCATTCCCGAAAGTTACCTTGTCGGCGCAGACGGCACGATCCTTTATAAAAAGGTTGGCCCCTTCGATGCTCGCAGCGTCGAGCGCGACCTGCTGCCGGCCATCACGGCCGCAGCCGGAAAATAGCTCCCGGGCGGGAAGGTTCAATTCTTCGAAATAACCCGGAGCGACGGGCCTTCGGCCGGCATACGTATACCTTCCAGCACGACCTGATCGCGACCGCCGCGCTTTGCAGCATAAAGGCTGTCATCGGCCCGCTTGATGGCATCATGGATGGAATGGTCTCCCCTCGCGACAGCCGAAACGCCAAAGCTTGCCGTAATTTGGGTGGTCACACCCCGGTTACGCCAATCGAGCGACAGGAGGTTTGAACGCATGCCATTGGCAAGCTGACCGGCAGCAGCAGCCGTGTGGCCGGGCAGGAAGACCACGAATTCCTCACCACCGAAACGCGCCACCAGCGCGTCTTCGGGCGCATTTCGCCTGAGAAGATCGGAAAGACCGATAAGCACGATATCTCCGGCAGCATGGCCGTAAACATCATTGATGCGCTTGAAATGGTCTATATCGCAGGTAATGACCGCACCATCAGGCGTGTCGTTGCGGAAATCGGGAACGCGACGGTCGAACCCGCGGCGGTTCAGCACATCCGTCAACGGATCCTGTTCCGCGGCATGCAGGTGCCGGTCGACGGTGACGGAAATCTGGCTCGCGAGCACGGAAAGCGCCAGCAGGAAGCCGAATATGCTCGCGGCAAGCTGCATATAGAAGGCATAATCCGACTCGAAAAATTCGCTGAGCTCGATCATCGAGCCGTTCGGCGTCATTACCAGCAGCATGCCGATACGCATCAGCGTTTCCAGCACCACAAGCGAAGCGATCGCCACCATCAGCCGATCGGCAAGGGCGACAGGCCGCTTTCGCACAAGCCAGACCGGAAAAGCGAGCAGCAGGGCGCAAACAAGATCGCCGATAACGAGTTCGCGCTTCAGATCGGGCGTGATGAAAACGTGAAATGAAACCAGCAAAACAGCGGCAAGCACGAGCGACAGGCGCGCCATCGTATGGCGCGGCCGCCCGAAATGGGTAAGCAGCGCATGGCCGTAGAGAAAAAATGCGGAGAAGAACAGCAGGTTCGAGACAATCGCCTGCACTTCGAAGGGCAGGCCACCGAGCACCAGAGGGGCGGCAAAACCAAAAGCCGCCGCAAGATAGCCGATACCCCAATACCGCGCCGAAACGTGACCTATCCTTTGCAGGAACAGGAACACGACGCCAAATGTCAGCATGATGAAGGGGAGAAGATAGGCGAAATTATCTTGCAATGTGTTCTGCCGGAACGAGAGACAAGCCTTTAAGCACCGAACATTACCGCAATGCCATTAAGAAACTGGCTTATATCGTCCGCCGGCTCGTTCACATTTGCGGGAGCGCGTTTTGCCATTCCTTGATCGCATCGAGCGGCCAGACCAGCATGACCACATTCAGCGTCAGATTATCGCGGATCAGCCAGCCCGTGAAAATTTCGAAGAAGATGGCGATTATCACCGTCAGCCACACCGGCACGCGGGCGGCAAAAAGGAAACCCAGCGCCATGAAAACCGTGTCCATGGCCGAGTTCAGGATGCTGTCGCCGGTGTAACCCAGCGCCATGGTCGCCGTGCGATAGCGATCGATAATGATAGGCGAGTTTTCGAGAAGCTCCCACGCCGCCTCGATCAGAACCGCGAAAGAAAGCCGCATGGAAAAAGGTTTGTCGCGGAACAGCAGCCAGGCGAACCAGTAGAATAGAAAGCCGTGAATAATATGCGACGGCGTATACCAATCAGCCAGATGCTGGGAATTGCCCGGCGTGTTCACGCCCGGCTCGAACAGCTTCACATAACCGCATTCGCAGATGGGAAGCCGGCCCATGGCGTAGAGAATGACGATCTGCAGGAGAAGCAGCCCGGCAGCCACGCCGAACCATTTGAGCGAACGCGAACGGGAAGCCGACATCTCCGCAACTGTCATTTTTCGTCCTTGCCGAGCGGTTCTACAGAATGGCGCATCACAAGCGGCATTTGCGCCATGGTGAAAATGATGGTGATCGGCATGGTGCCCCACACCTTGAAGGCCACCCATTGATCCGTCGTGAAACCACGCCAGACAACCTCGTTCAGCACCGCGAGAAACAGGAAAAACAAACCCCAGCGCAACGTCAGCTTACGCCAGCCTTCATCCGTCAGCTTGAAGGCGGAATTGAACACGTAACCCAGCAAAGACTGGCCGAAGAACAGGCCGCCCAGCAGGATGACGCCGAACAGCGTGTTGACGATGGTCGGCTTCATCTTGATGAATGTATCGTTCTGCAGCCACAGCGTCAGCGCGCCGAACACAAAAACCACGATGCCTGATATCAGCGGCATGATCGGAAGTTTGCGCGTCAAAATCCACGACACGGTCAGGGCGGCGGCGGTCGCGATCATGAACAGGCCGGTGGCGATGAAGATCGGCCCGCCGAACTCCGTCAAGACCGGAAAAGTGGATGCCAGCCATTCGCCGCGGGAATTGGCGAAGAAGAACACCATGAGCGGGCCAAGCTCGAGCACGAATTTCAGCAGCGGGCTGATTTCCGCCACCATTTTTTCGCTTTCCTTGGAATTGCTTTCAATATCCATACTCAAACTCCCGCAATGGCCTTGGCGAAATCTTCCGCCTCGAAGGGCTCCAGATCATCAACACCTTCACCCACGCCGATGAAATAGACCGGCAGCTTGTGTTTGGCAGCGATGGCGACGAGGATACCGCCCCGCGCCGTGCCATCCAATTTTGTCATAATCAGGCCCGAAACACCCGCAACGTTGCGGAATATCTCCACCTGGTTCAGGGCGTTCTGGCCGGTCGTTGCATCCAGTGTCTGCAGCACGGTGTGCGGCGCATCCGGATCGAGCTTGCCGAGCACCCGCACGATCTTTTCCAGTTCCGCCATCAGTTCCGTCTTGTTCTGCAGACGGCCGGCCGTATCGATGATGAGCACATCGCTTTTTTCCGCCCGCGCCTGCTCATAGGCATCGTAAGCCAGACCGGAGGCATCCGCGCCGAGCTTGGTGCCGATGAATTGCGAACCGGTGCGGTCGGCCCAGATCTTCAGCTGCTCGATGGCCGCCGCGCGGAAAGTATCACCGGCTGCAAGCATCACCTTGAGGCCTGAGCCGGAAAGCTTGGCAGCCAACTTGCCGATGGTCGTCGTCTTGCCGGTACCGTTCACACCCACGACAAGAATGACATGCGGCTTGTGCGAAAGATCGAGTTCCAGCGGCTTCGCCACAGGTTTCAGGACCTTGGTGATCTCGCCCGCCATAATGCGCGCCACATCCTCACCACTCACATCCTTGCCGTACCGCTCTGAAGACAAAGCGCCGGTGATACGCATGGCGGTCTCGACGCCCAGATCCGACTGGATGAGAAGGTCTTCCAGCTCGTCAAGCGTGTCCTCGTCCAGCTTGCGCTTGGTGAACAGCGCCGAAATCTGTGTGGTCAGCTGCGACGACGTGCGCGCAAGCCCGGCCCGCAGGCGCTGAAACCAGCTGAGCTTCGGCTCAGGCGCAGCGACAACAGGCTCTTCACGCTCGCTTGCCGATGAAAAGCCCTTCGGCAAAGCTTGCGGCACGACAGGGAGGTCGACGGCATCTACGGACTCCGCCTCATCGAGCAGCGCATCCATCGCATCCGCGTCGAGCACGGCATCAACAACCTCCGGCGAAGGTTCGGCCTGCTCTTCGGCAGCGGCTTCCGCCTGCAGCAGCGACAACGGCACCAACCCCATATCGCCGGAAAGCTCGGCACCGGGCAGAAGCGGAGCTTCTTCTTCGTCTTCTTCTTCCGAAGGTGTGGCATCCGCTGTCTCGTCCGGAGCGGGACCGCCGGCCGTCTCCATCTCCAGCTCGGAAACGGGATCCTCATCGACCGGGTTATGCGCTTCGGCCTCGCTCAGCGCCGCTTCGAAAGAGGCATTTTCGTTGCCGTGTTCAGACACAGCATCCTCTTGCGGCCGCTCATTCGTTTCGGCTTTGTCCTTGCCGAACGAAAAGACTTTTTTGATGAAGCCGAGGGCCATGGTCGTTCCCGTGTCTTTTCTCTTGAGCCGCTTCAGGCAGCGTTCGCCGCCAGAAGCTGCATGTTCAGATGTTTGCCGTTGTGGCCGGTAATCGCAACCTGCGCAAGAGTGCGCGGGGCAAGATCAGGCGCCGCCACCAGCGTGAAATTATCGGTATGGGCAAAACCGGTGTTTTCCACCAGGATCGTTTGCACCGAACCGACCATATCCTGCAACTGCACCACCTTAAGCGCTTCGCCGCGTTCGCGAAGCCTCCCCGCCCGGTCCTTCACCAGCGCGCGGTCCAGCTGTGGCATGCGGGCCGCCGGCGTACCGGCACGCGGGCTGTAGGGAAACACGTGCAGGCTGGAAATGCCGCATTCTTCCGCCAGCGTGGCGGCATTTTCGAACATCTCTTCCGTCTCGGTCGGGAACCCGGCGATCATATCAGCGCCGAAGGCGATGTCGGGCCTCAGCGACCGCACATCACGACAGAAGCGGATGGCATCGGCCCGTGAATGGCGGCGTTTCATGCGTTTCAGAATCATGTCATCGCCATGCTGGAGGGACAGGTGCAGATGCGGCATGAAACGCGGCTCACCACCAATCAGATCCATCAGATGGTGGTCCGCCTCGATACTGTCGATGGAGGAAAGGCGTAGGCGCAGAATGTCCGGCACCTGCTTCAGCAAAGTCTTGGCGAGGTAACCGAGGGAAGGCTCACCCGGCAGATCAGCCCCATAGCTGGTCGCATCCACTCCGGTCAGCACGATCTCGCAATAACCGCTCTCCGTCAGTCTGCGCGCCTGATCCACCACCGCACCCATTGGCACGGAGCGGGAATTGCCGCGCCCATAGGGAATGATGCAGAAGGTGCAGCGATGATCGCAGCCGTTCTGTACCTGAATGAAAGCGCGCACATGCCCGTCAATATGCTTGACCATCTGCGGCGCGGTCGCCTTGATGCTCATGATGTCGTTGACGCGCAGCTTCTCTTCCGCCGAGACGCCAAAATCCGGCAGCGCGCGGTAGGAGGCGCTTTTCAGCTTTTCCTCATTGCCCAGCACCGCATCCACCTCGGGCATTTCGGCAAAAGTCTGTTTTTCCGTCTGGGCAGCGCAACCGGTGACGATGATGCGCGCATGCGGATTGTCGCGCCGCGCCCGGCGGATGGCCTGGCGCGCCTGGCGCACCGCCTCGCCCGTCACGGCGCAGGTATTGACCAGTACGGCATTGTTCAGCCCGGCCTTTTCGGCCTCCGCCCGCATCACTTCCGATTCATAGGTGTTCAGACGACAGCCGAAGGTTATGACCTCGACGCCGCTCATACGGCCCCCTGCTCGGCCGCCGCATCCCGTGACCAGACACCCGTGACGGGATCGACGATGCCGGACCATTCCCATTCGGCCGGGCCTGTCATGATGACGTGGTTGTCCTCGCGCCACTCGATTGTCAGCGGCACCCGAATGGGGCTGGAAGCCACATCAATGGTGACCCTCTTAGCCGTGCGGCCGGTGCGGGCGGCGGAAACGGCGGCGGCGCAGGCGGCGGAACCACAGGCGAGCGTCAGCCCCGCGCCGCGCTCCCAGGTGCGGGTGCGAAGCGCGCTGTCGGAAATCACCTGTGCGAGCGTAATATTGGCCTTTTCCGGAAACATCGGATGGTTTTCGAGCAGCGGCCCGAACCGCTCAAGATCGAAATCCATCGGATCGCGATCCACCCAGAAAATCGCATGCGGGTTGCCCATCGACATGACGGCGGGCGAATGCAGGACCGGCGCATCGATCGGCCCGATCTGCAATTCGATGCGGCTGGTATCGTGGAATTCTTCCGAAAGCGGAATATCGCTCCAGCGGAAACGCGGCAGGCCCATATCGACTGATATCATGCCGTCTTCATGCTCGACGGCATTCAAAATGCCGGCCACCGTCTGGAAGGTGAAGCTGGTCTTGCCGGTTTCGGAAGACAGAGCCTGCACCACGCAGCGCGTACCATTGCCGCAGGCTTGCGCCTTCGTGCCATCGCAATTGAGAATATCGATAAAGGCATCCGTGCCACTGACACGCGGATCGTGGATGGCCATGATCTGGTCGAACTGGGTCGCGGGATCGGCATTGAGGGCGATGGCCGCCGCAGGCGTGACCATATCCTTGCGGCCGCGCATGTCGACAACGAGAATCTTGTTGCCAAGCCCGTTCATCTTCGCAAATTCAACCGTATCCGCCATCGCCTTGAACCTGAAAACTATCTGAAATCGGATTGCATACGGGATTTACCCCGCGCTTTCGCCCTATATGGCGGAAAGACCGGCAAATTACCAGACTGTTGCGGCGCAAACCGGGCAGCGCTCAGGCGGAGGGTACGTCGAAAACCTCACCAGGGCGCATGGGCCGAAAACGGCTTTCTTCCACACCCTGTCCCACAAGCGCTGTTTTCAGCGCCGCAAGTGGTGCATCGACGGCCTCGTCGGTGAGTTGCACCGTACCCCAATGGTGGCCGCAGACATGCGCGGCACCGCAAAGCTTCATGCCCTCAACGGCTTCCGCCGGGTTCTGGTGCTGGCCTTTCATGAACCAGCGCGGCTCGTAAGCGCCGAAGGGCAGGTTGGCAAGACGAAACTCGCCATGTTTCTTGCGCGCAGCGTGATAATTGACGCCTTCGTGAAAGCCGGTATCGCCGATGTGGTAGATTTTCCCACCCGGCCCCTCGATGACGAAGGCGGCCCACAATGCCATGCTGCGGTCGTTGAGCCCGCGGGCTGACCAATGGTGGCACGGTTCGAAATGAATTTTAACCGACGAACCGACCTCAACCACATCGCCCCAGTCGCCCACCTTGATGCGCGCTGCCTCCACGCCGGTGCGGATGATCGCGTCATTGCCGAGCGGCGTGATGAAAAGCGGCTTGTGCGCCACATGCAGCCGCTTCAGCGTTTCCATGTCCAGATGGTCGTAGTGATTATGCGTCACCAGCACCAGATCGATGGGAGGCAAATCCTCAAAACGGATGCCGGGCGGATTGACCCGTTTTGGACCGGCGAAGCTGAACGGGCTGGTGCGCTGCGACCAGACCGGATCGATAAGAATATTCAGCCCTGCCGTCTGAATGAGGAACGAGGCGTGGCCGACAAAGGTGACCCGGATGTCCTTGCCGCCGATCCGCATTTCCGGCTTTGCGAAAGGAAAAGGGCTCGGATAGTTTTCCGGCCATGTGGCGCGCTCGCCGTTGAAACGCCATTTCAACAGGCCCATGAAATTGCCGGGCGGCGAGCCGCCGGGATTAAAGAAGCGCACCCCGTCGAAATGATCGGAGATCGGGCCGCTATAATAGGCGCTGGCGTTCGAACGGCGGGCAAACAGCGCCCCACCCGCGACAGCGAGCAATCCAAGGGTTGAAAAACGAAAGAAGTTTCGACGGTTCATGCTAAAGGTATAGGGAGCGGAATGGTGCCGTTCAAGCCGCACCAATCGCGGCTTGCAGCCGATCACGCAAAGATGAAATGCATGGCCGCGCAGCTGAAAACTGCCGCCGCCTTGACTTTCCCGCCACTTTCCTGTTTATCCCCGCCAATCAGCTGGCAGTTTCACGACTCCAAGCCGCCGACCGGGACCCGCACAGGTATAAAGAGATCCCGGAGGTCAACACCCGACAGCGCGATGCGCCCTCGGGTGCTTTTTGGCTTTGCGTCTTGTTTTTGCCAGCGAAAGCACCGACGTTTCGGGAACCCCGGAACGAAGAAGGAAGAAACGATGTTTGAAAACCTCCAGGACCGCCTTGGTTCCATTCTGAATGGACTGACCGGCCGTGGCGCGCTGACGGAAGCCGATGTTGCCGCCGCCCTGCGCGAGGTTCGCCGTGCGCTTCTGGAAGCGGACGTGGCGCTGGAAGTCGTGCGCTCCTTCACCGACAGGGTGCGTGAAAAGGCTGTTGGTGCAGCCGTTCTCAAATCCATCAAGCCCGGCCAGATGGTCGTCAAGATCGTCCATGACGAGCTTGTCGAAATGCTCGGCACCGAAGGCGTCTCCATCGACCTGCATGCGGCCGCCCCCGTCGTCATCATGATGGTCGGCCTTCAGGGTTCGGGCAAGACAACCACGACCGGCAAGATCGCCAAGCGCCTGACCGACCGCGAGAAGAAGAAGGTGCTGATGGCATCTCTCGACACGCGTCGTCCGGCAGCACAGGAACAGCTTCGCCAGCTGGGCGTCCAGACCGGTGTCGACACGCTGCCGGTCATCGCCGGCCAGTCGCCGACAGATATCGCCGCGCGCGCCGTGCAGGCCGCAAAGCTCGGCGGCCATGACGTCGTCATCCTCGACACCGCCGGCCGCACCCATATCGATGAACCCTTGATGCTGGAAATGGCCGACATCAAGAAGAAGTCCAACCCGCACGAAATCCTGCTGGTCGCGGATTCGCTGACCGGTCAGGACGCCGTCAATCTGGCGCGCAACTTCGATGAGCGCGTCGGCATTACCGGCCTCGTGCTGACCCGCATGGATGGCGATGGTCGCGGTGGTGCGGCCCTCTCCATGCGCGCCGTCACCGGCAAGCCGATCAAGCTGATCGGTATCGGCGAGCGCATGAACGAACTCGACGAGTTCCATCCGCGCCGTATCGCCGACCGTATTCTCGGCATGGGCGACATTGTTTCGCTGGTCGAAAAGGCCGCCGAAAACATCGATGCGGAAAAAGCCCGCGCCATGGCCGAGAAGATGGCCAAGGGCAAGTTCGACCTCAACGATCTCGCCGATCAGCTTGGCCAGATGAAGAAGATGGGCGGCATGGGCGGCATCATGGGGCTGATGCCCGGCATGGCCGGCATGAAGGACAAGATGGCTTCGGCCGGCATGAACGACAAGATGTTCGACCGCCAGATAGCCATCATCTCCTCCATGACCAGAGCGGAACGCGCCAATCCGGATATTCTGAAGCACAGCCGCAAGAAGCGCATCGCCGCCGGTTCCGGCACCGATGCCGCCGAAATCAACAAGCTCCTGAAGATGCACCGCGGTATGGCTGACATGATGAAAGCCATGGGCGGCAAGGGCAAAGGCGGCATCATGAAGCAGATGATGGGCGGCCTTGCCGGCAAGATGGGTCTCGGTGGCCTCGGCGGCGGTATGCCTGATCTGTCGAACATCGATCCGAAGCAGCTCGAAGCACTCCAGAAGCAGGCTGAAGCTGCCGGTCTCGGCAAGCCGGGCGCAATGCCGGGTCTTGGTGGGATGCCGGGTGGATTGCCTGGTCTTGGTGGCGCAAAGCTGCCGGGTCTTGGCGGTATGCCGGGCCTGCCCGGCTTCCCGAAGAAGAAGTGAGGGGACGCCAGTGAGCAACATAGAAGTGAAAGCCCAGCTTTCCGAATATCGCCAGTCGATCGACAATATCGATGCCGCACTGGTTCACATTCTTGCCGAACGTTTCCGCTGTACCAAGGCGGTGGGCGTGCTGAAGGCAAAATACAATTTGCCGCCGGCAGACCCGGCGCGCGAGGAATACCAGATCGAACGCCTTCGCCATCTGGCCAAGGACGCCAATCTGGACCCGGATTTCGCTGAGAAGTTCTTGAACTTCATCATCAAGGAAGTCATCCGGCATCATGAAGCAATCGCCGCCGAACATGGCGGTAACGAAAAGACCGCCTGAACGGCGGACAAGCCATCCTAAGGAGTATATCACATGGCACTTAAAATTCGTCTCGCACGCGGTGGTTCCAAGAAGCGCCCGTATTACCAGATCGTTGTTGCAGACGCCCGTTCGCCCCGCGACGGCCGCTTCCTCGAAAAGGTCGGTTCCTGGAACCCGATGCTCGCCAAGGACAACCCGCAGCGCATCGAGCTGAAGGCTGACCTCATCAAGGAATGGATCGCCAAGGGCGCACAGCCGACCGACCGCGTTCTGCGCTTCCTCGCTGAAGCCGGCATCACCGAGCGCGAAGCTCGCAACAACCCGGAAAAGGCAAAGCCGGGCAAGCGCGCCCTGGAGCGCGTTGCTGAAAAGAAGCAGAAGGCTGAAGATGCAGCAGCTGCTGCAGCAGAAGCCACTGCCGCAGAATAATCTGCGCTGGATTTTCTAAAGAACGGGTGGCGTGGTTTTCCATGCCGCCCGTTTTTTGTTTATTTTGGCGTCAACAAACCTTAAAGCTGACGCAACCAACACCAGAAGACGGACGGCCCGATGGCAAAGCTGGAAAACCCGATACTCATGGCAAAAATCGGCGGCGCGCAGGGCCTGCGCGGCGAAGTTCGTGTCAGCACCTATACGGACGACCCGATGGCGCTCGGCGATTACGGCAATCTGGTCACAGCCGATGGCCGCGTCTTTGAAATTCTGGAGGTTCGCGAGGGCAAAAATGTCGTCGTCGTGCGTTTCCGGGGCATCAACGACCGCAATGCGGCCGAAACGCTGAACGGGCTGGAACTGTTCATCGAACGCGACAATCTTCCGGATGACGAGCTTGATGACGATGAGTTTTATTATGCCGATCTCGAAGGCCTGGAGGCCGTCGATGCTGAAGGCAAAAGTTATGGCGCGGTCAGCGCCGTTTACGATTTCGGCGCGGGCGATCTGCTGGAGTTGAAGGGCGCCGGCCGACGCCCTGCCCTCATTCCGTTTTCGGAGGCGGCCGTGCTCGAGATCGATCTCGAGGCCGGGCGTATTCTCATCGATCCGATGGCTGCCGGCCTGATCGACAATCCCGACGACAAGGACGAAACCGGCGTACCGCCTTTCGGCAAGAAATAAAGCCATGACTTTCAAGGCTACCGTTCTGACGCTCTACCCGGAAATGTTTCCGGGGCACTTGGGATATTCGCTGGCAGGCAAGGCGCTGGAGCGCGAGCAATGGTCGCTCGAGGCCGTACAAATCCGCGAATTCGCCACCGACAGACACAGAAGCGTCGACGACACGCCCGCGGGCGGCGGCGCCGGCATGGTGCTGAAACCCGACATTCTGGCCGCAGCCATCGACCATGTTTCGGATGGCGATACGCGGCCGCGCCTGCTGATGAGTCCGCGCGGCAAACCGCTATCGCAGAACCGCGTGCGCGAACTGGCGGCGGGTGAAGGCGCGATCATCGTCTGCGGTCGTTTCGAAGGTGTCGATCAGCGGGTGATCGAGGCCCGTGGGCTGGAGGAGGTGTCGATCGGCGATTACATCCTCTCCGGTGGCGAACCGGCCGCGTTGACGCTTCTGGACGCCATCGTCCGCATACTTCCTGGTGTCATGGGCAACGATCTGTCCGGCGTGCATGAAAGCTTCGAGGGCGGGCTGCTGGAACATCCGCATTACACCCGCCCGCAGGTTTGGGAAGGCAGGGAAATTCCCGCCGTTCTCACCTCCGGCAACCATGCCGCCATCGAAAAATGGCGGCGCGAACAGGCGCTGGCGTTGACCCACGGAAGACGCCCCGACCTTCTCAAAAAAGCTCAGGCCGAGACGAAATAATAAGCTGTCAGCACCAGCCCGACCGCAATCACCAGCCAGCGGATGATCCATTGCGGCACCCGCCTCGCGGTGTGAACGCCGACATAGCCGCCCAGTGCGGCTGCCGGAAACATGATGAGCGCAGCCCACCAGGACACGACCCCGCCGCTGACGAAGATGGTGATCGCAATGATGGCGATCACCACCGACAGCAGGTTTTTCAGCGCGTTCAGATGATGATAGCTGCCGCCCGAAGTTATGCCGAGGATGGCCAGCATCATGATGCCCATACCTGCTCCGAAAAAGCCGCCATAGATGGAGGCGAGCCCCTGAAAGACGAGGCTCGGCAGGTTGCCGGGTGAACGTTCCACACTCGTCTTGGGTCGGAGCCACGGGCCGGCCGCAAAAACGGCGGTGGCGGCCAGAAGCAGCCATGGCACCAGCTGGCGGAAAGAGGGGTTGTCGAGCGACAGCAGCAGTAGAGACCCGGCCAGCCCGCCGACGACGGACACGGCTGACAGCAGGATCGCCTCGCGCCAATGCGCGCGGATTTCCGGTCCGTAGGCGATAACGGAGGTAATATAGCCCGGAAACTGCACGATAGCCGATGTGGCATTGGCGACGATGGGCGGCAGGCCGGCAAGCGTCATCGCCCCGAAGGTCAGGAAGGTGCCGCCACCGGCAATCGCATTGACGACGCCAGACAGAAAACCGGTGGCAAACAGCATGATAATGATAAAGATGGACATGGCCCCTCCCAAGGTTCTCATGCCATATCCGGCAAGACGCCGCTTCGCAACTGCTGCAACGCGACGCAGAATTGATAAAATTTTGTCATGAAAGGGATGACAAATGGCGCCTGCTAGTATATGTGCGCGCTTGGAATTGGGGTTTCCCCCTTTAACCGCAAGCAAAGAATGGTGAACCCGCTCCTGCCGCAAGGCATGATCCCAAGGCTTTGACCGAAGGATGAACGTTGAGCGCTCTGGCTGTTTCAGAAGAAATCAGAGGTTAATATGACCAATATCATTCAGCAGCTGGAAGCCGAACAGGCTGCCAAGATCGAAGCAAAGCGTACTCTGCCTGACTTTTCTCCGGGCGACACCCTGCGCGTCAACGTTCGCGTGACGGAAGGTACCCGTACCCGTGTTCAGGCTTACGAAGGCGTTTGCATTGCCCGTTCCGGCGGTGGCCTTTCCGAGAGCTTCACCGTTCGCAAAATCTCCTACGGCGAAGGCGTCGAGCGCGTATTCCCGATCTACTCCCCGCTGGTCGAAGGCGTTGAAATCGTTCGCCGCGGTAAGGTTCGCCGTGCGAAGCTTTACTACCTGCGCGATCGTCGCGGCAAGGCTGCCCGTATCGTTGAAAACACCGGTACGCGCGCCCGCAAGCTGAACGAATCCGAACGCCAGGCAGCAGCCGAAGAAAAGGCACGTCTGGAAGCCGAAAAGGTAGCAGCAGCACAGGCTCTCGCCGCCGAAAAGGCAGCAGCCGAGGCAGCGGAAGCCAAGGCAGCGGAAGAAGCAGCAAAGGCTGCGGAAACTGCAGCGGAATAAGATTTCCATTTAGATGGATTTACGGGAAAGGCGGTCTTCGGATCGCCTTTTTTGTTGCGTCGACGTGACTTGCGCGCGTTACGGCAAGCGTGCATTTTCAAAAAAATCGTTGCCGGAGCCTCCCATGATCGCCAGACGCCCATTTATTGCCGCCCTTGCCGCGCTTGCCATCATACCCACCCTCGCCGCCGCCGCCGATCTGCCGGATCTGAAGGGACGCGCCGTCGTCGTGGTCACGGAAAACGCCTATCCCCCGCTGCAATTCGTTGATCCGAAATCCGGCGAGGCCATCGGCTGGGAATATGACGCGATGAAGGAAATCGCCAAAAGGCTGAATTTCAAGCTGGAATATCAGAACACCTCCTGGGATGCGATGATACAGGCCGTTTCCGCCGGGCAATACGACACCGGCATGACCGGTATCAGCATCAAGGAAGACCGCATGCAAAAGGTGGATTTCTCAGCACCCTATATGCGCTCGGAAATGTTCATGCTCGTGCGGGCCGACGAGACCCGCTTCACCGATGCGAAGAGTTTCGCCGCCTTCGAAAAAGGTCTCGTCGGCGCACAGGCCGGCACGACGCCCTTCTATACCGCCGTTTATGACGTTCTCGATGGTAACGAACAGAACCCGCGTCTGCGGCTGATGGAAACCTTCGGCGCCAGCGTTCAGGCTCTGAAGACCGGCGATGTCGATCTGGTGCTCACCGACGGCGTCGCCGGCAAGGGGTATGTCGATGCTTCCAACGGCGCTCTGAAGCTGGTTGGCGAGCCATTGGGAGGAGACGATTTCGGCTTCATCTTCAAGAAGGGCTCCGATCTCGTCGCCCCTGTCAACGCCGCTATTGCAGCCCTGAAGGCGGACGGCACCTTTGCCGCGCTCGATAAGAAATGGTTCCTCGACTACAAGCTCGGTGAATGATGCTCCACGACGCTCCCGCACGACGGACTGCGCCACACGGCAAGAGCGAAGATTTTCCCTGGTGGCTGGTGGCGATCGTTTTGATCGGCATAGCCCTTGCCGTGGTGATCGCCATCAACGGCATTTACGCTCAGGTTTTCAGCACCGTCGCCAAGGGTATCGGCATCACGGTCTCCGTCACTCTCGCCGCTTTCACGCTGGCGGCACTGTTCGGCCTTGCTCTCGCGCTGGTCGGCATGGCCGACAATATCGTGCTGCGGCAGGTTGCACGATTTTACATCGAGGTCGTTCGTGGCATCCCGATCATCGTCCTGCTATTCTACATCGCCTTCGTTGGCACGCCGGGGCTGGTGGCACTCTACAATTGGCTGACCTTGCCACTCGTCACCCATGGCTGGCTGGAGCCGTTGATGGTGCGGGACGTGTCTCTGACCTGGCGGGCGATCATCGCGCTGACGATCGGTTATGCCGCCTTCATCGCGGAAATTTTTCGCGCCGGCATACAGGCCGTTCCGGAAGGGCAGATCGAGGCGGCGAAGGCCTTGGGTTTTAGCCGTTACCGACGTTTCAGGCTGATTATCCTGCCACAGGCGATCCGGACGATCTTTCCGCCGCTTTCGAACGATTTCGTTTCGATGGTGAAAGACAGCTCGCTCGTCTCGGTGCTTGGCGTCACCGATATTACTCAAATGGGAAAAGTCTATGCGGCGGGTTCTTTCCGGTTTTTCGAGACCTATTCGATCGTCGCCTACATCTACCTGATCCTGACCATCGGCCTGTCGCTGATGTTGCGGCGGATCGAAAAGGCGATGCGCTCCAAACGCGGATAAGAAAAAGACGACAGCCGGCGGAACCGGCTGTCGTATTGATAAAGGAAATCAGGCCGCCTTGGCCTGATCACCCATTTTACGCGCGGCGATAATGACCAGCACACCAGCAAGCGCAAGGCAGAAGGCAAGGAAGAACATCGGCGCAATCGTGCTGCCGGTCTGATCCTTGATCCACGGCACCACATTCTGCGCCACGAAACCACCCAAATTACCGACCGAGTTGATGGCGGCAATGCCAGCAGCCGCACCAGCACCCTTGAGGAAGCGGCCTGGCAGGCTCCAGAACACCGGCTGGCCGGCAAAAATGCCGGCGGCGGCGATGCAGAGGAAGCTGAACTGCAACACCGGATCGCTGAGCAGCGCCGACATCAGCAGGCAAAACGCGCCGACGAAAGCAGGGCCGACGATGTAGGGCGTCTTGTTCTTCGCCTTGTCGGCAGCATTAGGCACGACAAACAGGGCGACGGCTACGATCACCCACGGGATGATGTTGATGAAACCGTTGGCGGTGTTGGAAACGCCGAAGCTCTTCACGATCGTTGGCAGCCAATAGCTGAGACCATAGGCCGCCAGCGGAAAACCGACATAACAAAGGGCCATGAACAGCACACGCGGATTGATCAGCGCCTTGAAGCCATCCTCCGCATGTTCTTCCATGCCCTTGTTTTCTTCAGCCAGCCGGTTCTTCAGCCAGTCTTTTTCGTCCTGCGTCAGAAACTTCGCCTTTTCCGGCGTATCATCCAGATAAAAGAAGGTAACGACGCCGGCAATGACGGCGGGAACGCCCGTCGCCAGGAACACCCATTCCCAGCCGGCATAACCGAGGAAACCATCGAGATCGAGCAGCATGCCGCCAAGCGGCGCGCCAATCGCATTGGCAAGCGCGCTGAAAATCATGAACAGGCCGATCATGCGGCCGCGATAATCACGCGGGAACCACAGCGTCATCAAAAACAGCACGCCGGGAAAGAAGCCAGCCTCGCAAAGCCCGAGCAGGAAGCGCAGGATGTAGAACATCGTCGCGTTCTGCGTATAGGCAAGCGCAATGGTGACTGCACCCCAGGAAACCAGAATGCGGGCAAACCATTTGCTGGCGCCGAAACGGTTGAGGAACAGGTTGCTCGGAACCTCAAAGAGAAAATAACCGATGAAAAACAGCGACGCACCAAGACCATAGGCATATTCGCTGAGGCTGAGCGCATCCACCATCTGCAGCTTGGCATAGCTGACATTCTGCCGGTCGATATAGGCGATGAGATAAAGAAGGCCTAGAAACGGCATCAGCCGCCAGGTGATCTTCGAGATAAGGGCTTTTTCGGATACCATATGCTTTTCCCTCCCTTCGATTGCTCGTCGAAATGCAAATGATAAGGGGACCCATCTATATGTGCAGCGCAAAATACGCAAGTTGCACCGCACCATAACCAGTGGGACATGCTTTAAGACAGGCTATCTACTCTTGACGCAGTGCATATGAATAACGCTGGCCAGATCCTCTGAACGGCAGCGCGCATTCATATTGCCGTAAAACCGTCGATCTGCTATTAAAGTTGCCATGGGATCTAAATTCGGATGTCTCGCTCAGAATGTTTATGTGCTGCAGGACCACAAGCGTCTGCCGGCACGTTTCTTTGCGCGCGTTTCCGGGGCGCTCACCAGCCGACTTAGGCTCGCCTGACAGCACCTGCTGTCCATCGCCTTATTGAACCCTGATTACCCTTTTCCATGACAAGGCATAGAGCCATGAGCGCACCCCGCACTTTGTATGATAAAATCTGGGACGACCACGTCGTCAATCGTGACCCGGACGGAACCTGTCTTCTCTATATCGATCGTCACCTGGTCCATGAGGTGACGAGCCCGCAGGCCTTCGAGGGGCTGCGCATCGCCGGTCGTCCGGTCCATTCTCCCACCCGCACGCTCGCCGTGGTCGACCATAACGTTCCCACCACCGCCGATCGGCTGGAAGGCATCAAGAACGAGGAAAGCCGTATTCAGGTGGAAACACTGGCGCAAAACGCCAGTGATTTCGGCGTTGAATATTATTCCGAGCGCGACAAACGTCAGGGCATCGTCCATATCGTTGGCCCCGAACAGGGATTCACCCTGCCGGGCATGACGATCGTCTGCGGCGATAGCCACACCTCCACCCACGGCGCTTTCGGCGCGCTCGCCCACGGCATCGGCACGTCGGAAGTGGAACATGTTCTGGCCACCCAGACACTGATCCAGAAAAAGGCCAAGAACATGCTGGTGCGTGTTGACGGCAAGGTTCCGGAGGGCGTGACTGCCAAGGATATCATCCTCGCCATCATCGGCGAGATCGGCACGGCCGGCGGCACCGGCCACGTTATCGAATTTGCCGGCGAGGCGATCCGGTCGCTTTCCATGGAAGGCCGCATGACGGTTTGCAACATGACGATCGAAGGCGGCGCCCGCGCCGGTCTGGTCGCACCTGATGAGACCACCTTCGATTACATCAAGGACAAGCCGCGTGCACCCAAGGGCGAGACGCTGGAACAGGCAATCGCCTATTGGAAGACGCTGAAATCCGACGAAGGCGCCCATTACGACAAGGTCGTGGTGCTGGACGCAGCCAATCTGCCGCCCATCGTCTCCTGGGGCTCATCACCTGAGGACGTGACCTCCGTTGAAGGCATTGTTCCCAATCCGGATGATATCGAGGAAGAAAACAAGCGCACGTCCAAGTGGCGTGCGCTGGAATATATGGGCCTGCAACCCGGCACCCGCATCACCGATATCGCCATCGACCGCGTCTTCATCGGCTCCTGCACCAATGGCCGCATCGAGGATTTGCGCGCAGCAGCAAAGATCGTCGATGGTCGCAAGGTAGCTTCGACCGTCTCTGCCATGATCGTGCCGGGCTCCGGTCTGGTCAAGGAACAGGCGGAACAGGAAGGTCTGGACAAGATTTTCCTCGACGCCGGTTTCGAATGGCGCGAACCGGGTTGTTCCATGTGCCTTGCCATGAACGACGACCGCCTGAAGCCCGGCGAACGCTGTGCCTCCACCTCGAACCGCAATTTCGAGGGCCGTCAGGGTTACAAGAGCCGCACCCACCTCGTCTCCCCCGCCATGGCGGCGGCGGCGGCCATCGCCGGTCATTTCGTTGATGTGCGCGAGTGGCAATAAGAGCCTGAAGCCACTCATCAGACAAGCCATCCGCCCCCCAAACCGGGGCGGGTGGCTTTTTATTGTGTGCCCTGCAAACGCCGTTGTGGCTGCGTTCCGTGCACGAACACGGCAAACGTATCCCACGGCGGCGTAATGGAGAGCTGGCTCAGGATGCGCGCGACCTCGCCTCGGTGAATGCCGGCATGCAGGACCACATGTGAGATCATTTCGGCACGGGACATGTAACCTCTGTCGCCATCGGTGAAGGTGAAGGCGACAAATTCGCCAAGCGATGCAGGCGATGTTTTCTCGATATAGTCGAGATACCAGCCGTCCAGAGCTGCGACATCCCTTGCAAGATCATTCAATTCTGGAGTTGCCTCGGTATTGTCAGAGACACAGCCATGCGCCGTTCCGGTGAGGTGGCCCGCAAAAATTCTCGCGACGACATGGTAGTGATTGATCAACCGAATTGCCGTGTGCTGTTCGGATATATTTTGCTCGGGGTCGAGCTGTTGCAGCTTCTCGAACAAATCCCTGTTCGCCCATGCGTGATAGCCGAGCAAACTCCTGAGCAGATCCCTCATGACAATATCCTTTACATCCTGAAAATGTGAGCACTATGTTTATATTTTCGTCATGGAGGATGACTTGTCTACTCGCATTGCAAAACGGAAGACCGCGATGCGCAAAGAGCCGCGCCAGGAGCGTTCAAAAGCCACCGTTGATGCCGTGGTCCACGCGGCTGCTCGCATTTTAAGCGATCATGGTTGGGCGGGTTTCACCACCAACAGGGTGGCGGAAACCGCGGGTGTCAGCATTGGCTCGCTGTATCAATATTTCCCGGACAAGATTTCGATTGTCGAAGCGGTGCGCCATCGCCACCTTGAAGATTGCCTCGCAGTCATGAAGAGCGTCACTCAGCAACGACAGCCGCTCCTCAAATTCGTTGAAGATCTGGTGGCCGGCATGATTGCTGTCCACAGCCTCCATCCCGGCCTTCATAAAGTCCTGCTGGATGACGCGCCGAGCCACGCGGGAACGAACGATCCCAACAGCGCTTTCGAAAAGGAATATCTCGGTCTTTATTCGGCAGCGATAACGGCCTACATGCCAGCCGGTTCAACGGCGGACTGCCGGACTGCCGCTCTGATCGTGTCCGACGCCATTGACGGCATCATTCACAATGCCGCCCGGCGCGGGGAATTGCAGTCACCCAGGATCAGGCGGGAAATGATCTCACTCGTTCACGCCTACCTGTGTGAGGTAACGGCCAGGTGAGACCTCATTCCGAAATGATCTTCACCCGCTGGCCTGGCTGAAGCGTGGCGGTGGCGCTCATCGCATTGATCATGCGGAACATGTCAAGCTTGCGCTCGGTTCCCATCATTCGCGCAGCGATCGTCGCCACGGTTTCGCCGGGCTTCACCGTCACCACCCGCACCCGCAGCGGCTTCAGTGCCGCGATCTCCGGCGGCGTCATCTTGCGGAAGCTCGTGCGCAGCACGTTTGCGATGGAATCAAGCTGGGCATTGCCCTTCGGCACCGCCGTCAGGAACCGGAATATCTGCTGGCCGACACGAATGACGGTCACGTCGAAATCCCATTTGTCGGCCGTCGCCCGGGCTGTGGCAGCCTCCAGACCGTTGATCTGCGTTTCCTTGACGGTTTCCGGCAGCAGACCGGCAACCCAGCCGCTGGTCAGGTAGTTCGCAAGGGTGGTCTGTTTCGGATCGGCTACACCGTCGAAACGGATCGCCACATCGCCTGGTCCCGTCGCCAGAACGGCTTCCACCTTGTTGTCGATGACAAAACCTTCCGGCACGTCGAAACGGATACCGAGCGTTCCATGCAGGAACGTCTGGCCCCGAACATATCCCTCCTGCGGGCTGTCGCCATAAAGCAGGCCGTCTATGCCATCCAGAAACCAGTCACGGCCACGATCTCCAACCTGACCATCCTGGCCGAAGGCGCGGGCGTGCCGGCGCGCAAGCTCGATGCGCTGCGGCGTGTTGGGATGGCTGGAAAGGAAGTCGAGGCTCTGGTCGTTTTCAGGGTCGGCCGAGGAAAACCGTGCATAGGCCGCCATGGAATCCAGAAAACGCGGCGATGCGAATGGGTCGTAACCGGCCTCGCCCAACATGCGCACTCCGATGACATCCGCCTGCAATTCCTGCTGGCGCGAGAAGGCGGCGAGCCGCAGCTTGCCGCGTGCCAGCGCCTGCTTGCCGGCCAGATCGCTCGATAGAACCTCGGCGACCACACGACTGGCGATAACCTCCGCCTCTTCGCGGCGCTGGCGCTCGATGCCGTGATTGGCGGTAACGTGGCCCATCTCATGCGAAAGCACGGCAGCCACTTCAGAGGCGTCATTGGCGAGCGCCAGAAGCCCGCGCGTCACGTAAAGATACCCGCCCGGCAACGCAAAGGCGTTGATGGCAGGCGAGTTCAAGATGGTGATGCGATAGGACTGCTGCGGATTTTCCGACACGGCCGTTAGTGCACCGGCGATGCGGGCAACAAGCCGTTCGGTCTTGGCATCGCGATATTCGCCGCCATAACTCGCCACGATGCGCGGATGTTCGCGCGCGCCCATCTGCGCACGGGGATCGTTCTTCTGCACCTCTTCCACGGTCTGCGGATTGTCTGATGGGCGCAATGTGGACTGGTAAGCCGGGCTGAACAGGGATTGGCACGACGACAGGAACACGGCGGACGCCGTCAGCAAGGACCAGGCAGCAGCCATCCTGCCCGAACGGCGAAGGCCTGAACGGGAGAAGAGCCTCCACTGTGCAGTCATGCTATTTCTCATTCTCTATGCCTGCCCCTAACGTTCCTGATCATCCGTTAATTGCAGACCAGAATAACAGATTCGCCCCAACGAGCCATGAATGCCGATACGGTAAAAACGATCCATCAAGTCCGGAATATTCCTGAAGAATGCAATAATTCCCGTCTTTTCTCGGGCAACAACTTGAAACTGGCAAGTGCAAATTAGCGCCATTGAAGTCATCTAAAGCGATTGCCAGCGGCACGCGTCGAAAATAAGGCGATCAGCCCTTCAGGAAACTGTCCACCGCCTTCACATTTTGTGTGGCAAAGAAATCCGTGGTCGGGCCGGTGTAGACAACGTGGCCGCGATCAAGAAAAACCACAAGCTGCGCCAGTTTTTTTATGTCGTCGGGATGGTGCGAGACAATAATCACCGTATTTTTTGTTTCAGCATGCAAGTCGAGAAGCAGGGAGGTCATGCCCGACCGCAGTCCCGGATCGAGCGCGGCGAAGGGCTCATCCAATAGCATGACCGTTTTTTTCCTCACCAGCGCACGCGCCAGCGCCGCCCTTTGTCTTTCTCCGCCGGAAAGCGTGCCCGGCAGGCGCTTGTCAAAACCCGCAAGACCAACACGCGCCAGCGCCATCTCGATGTTTTGCCGGTCTTCCGCTTGCAATTTCAGCCCCGGACTGACGCCGAGCGCGACGTTGGTAAAAATATCGAGATGGGCGAAAAGATTATTGTCCTGAAAGATCGATGAGACCGGTCTTTCGGAAGGATCGAGCGCCGTCATGTCCCGCCCGCCGATCACCACGCGGCCGGAATCCGGCATCTCGAAACCGGCGACCAGATTGAGAAGCGTCGACTTGCCCGAACCGGATGCGCCGACAACGGCGGTCACCTGGCCCTGCGGAAAGGTGCAATCCAGATCGAAATCCTGCGTTCCGAGCCGCAGCCTGACCTTGTCCAGTTGAACTGCGAAATCATCGCCAGTCATGTGCTTGCCTTTGCTGATTGCCGTGAAACGCCGCCCGCAGCAAGCAGCAGGCAGACGACACCGAGGATGAATGCATATCCGGCGGCGTCATTGGTGCGGTAACTGCCCATATTGCTGTAAACCAGCCATGGCAAGGTGATGAAATTTTCCGACCCGAACAGGGCAACCGCCCCGAGATCACCAAGCGACAGCGCCATGGCAAAGGAAAACGCCATAACCAAAGGCCGCCACAGAACCGGCAGATCGGCAAATCGTAGCCGCGTCAACCCCTGAAGCCCGAGACTGGCGGAGAGCCGGCCGGTGCGCAGAAAATGGCTGGTAAAGGCCGGCTCCAATACCCGCATGGCAAGCGGCAGCGCCATCAGCATATTGATGATCGCCACGAGAACCGGCGCATAAAAGCTGACGTCACCGAAGGGCCGCAACAACAGAAACCATCCGCTTCCGAGCACAACAGGCGGCACCAGCAGTACAAGCGAAGACCCCGCGCCGAGCGTGGAGGACAGAAAGCGCAAGGGCCGAGCCGCGTGCCGTCTTGAACCCACGGCCTGACGCGCACTGATGATCGCAAAACAGCAAAGCACGACGAGAGTTGCGGAGAGCGCGGCGATGGCAAGGCTGGTCGCCGCCGCGCGCAGGAAGATCGGCGCAGACAAAAGGCGCGGTAGATCGGCCCCAAAGCCTGAGACGGTTGTCGCGACCAACGGCAGTCCAATCAGCAAAACCGCAAGAATGATTGCCGCCCCATCCCAAATGCGTGCGCCAACCCCTCTGCCATCGAAGCGGTGAAGGGGCCGCCCAAGCGAGGCGATTTCCGCTTCCGGCGATGGCAGAAAGGCCATGAAGCCGAGCAAAACTCCGGTGAGAACAATCTGCAGGACCGAAAGCGCAATCGCCCGCTGCGGATCGAAATCGAACCGCAGCGCCTGATAGATCGCCACCTCCAGTGTCGTGGCCGCTGGGCCGCCACCAAGCAGCAGCACCAGCGTAAAGCTGGTGGCGCACAGCATGAAGACAAGTCCGGCAATACCGGGAGCAAGCCGTGAAATCGCCGGCCATTCGATGAAGCGGAAAGTCGAAATCGGTCCCATGCCAAGGCTCGCCGCCATGCGCCAATATTCGCCCGGAATACGTTCCAGCCCGGCCAGCATCAACCGCACGCAAAGCGGCAGATTGAAGAACACATGGGCAATAAGAATCCCGGAAAGGCCGTAAATGCTGAAGGGTTGTTCCGCGCCGGCAAAAACGAGAGCCGTATTCAAAACACCCTGCCTGCCCCAGATGGCAATGATGCCGAAGGCGCCGACAATCACCGGCAGCCCCATCGGCACCGCCATCAGCCGGATGATCCAAGTCCGCCCCGGAAAGTCGCGTCGCCGCGCAAGCGCCAGCGCTACCGGTATACCAAGAACAATAGAAAGAAGAGTGGAAAGCGTTGCCTGATAAAGCGTGAAACGCAGGATGCGCAGCGTATAGGCATCCATGATGCCCGCAACCGATGCACCGGCATCGAAAGACAAAAGAGCCGCAACGCCGAGCGCCATGAACAGGAAAACGGCGGCAAAGGCCGCCGTCCCGAAAATAATCGACCGTCGGTAATCGCGACGCAGCATCATGCGCGGGTGCGCCTCTTCCTCAATTCATGCTCATGGCCGCAAGCCATTCGTCGATCCACGCCTTGCGGTTCTTCGCCACCTCTTCCGGGTCCATCAGGAAGGTTTTGGCAGGCACGACGAGTTTGGAAAACGCCTCGGGCAACGGCTTGGACGTTGCCGCAACCGGCATCATCCAGTTGTTTTCCGGAATGGCGTCCTGAAAACCTGATGTGAGCGTGAAAGCAAGAAACTGCTTCGCCAACTCCTTGTGCGGCGCGTTTTTGAGCAGGCCGGACACTTCGATCTGGATGTAATGCCCCTCCGAGAAGGAGGCTGCCTGATAACGATCCGTCTTTTCCGCAACCATGTGATAAGCGGGCGAGGTGGTGTAGGAAAGCACCATCGGCACCTCACCCTTGGTGAAGAGACCATAGGATTCCGACCAGCCCGGCGTTACGGTGAGAATGCGTTTCCGGAGCTTAGCCCAAGCCTCCGGGGCCTTGTCGCCGTAAACGGATTTTACCCACAACAGCAGACCAAGGCCCGGCGTGGAGGTTCGCGGGTCCTGAATGGCGATCTTCTGCGAAGGGTCGCCTTCCACCAGTTCCTTCAGGCTCGTCGGCGGGTTTTTCACCGTCTGCGTGTCATAGATGACCGCGAAATGCCCGTAATCGTAAGGGACGAAAACATCATCCTTGTAACCGCCCGGCACCTTGGCCGCCGATGCATCGATGCCACTGACATCGAAAAGGCCGGTCTGCTTCGCTTCCGCGACAAGGTTGGTATCGAGACCAAGCACCACATCCGCCTTGGACCCCGCACCTTCCAGCCTCAGGCGGTTCAGCAGTGCCACGCCATCCGCCACACCGACGAAATTGACCGTGCAGTTGCAAACCTTCTCGAAGGCTTCTTTCACTTTGGGACCGGGACCCCATTCGGAAACGAAGCTTTCATAGGTATAGACGGTGAGTTCCTGTCGATCCTGCGCGGTGGCAAGAGCGGGCAGAAACAGCGAAACGGCAACGATGGAATTCAGGAAAAGACGACGGCGCACGGGTATCTCCTCAAAACAAAAAGGGAAATAGCCGCCTGCCTTGAAGCCGTCTAATCCCTCCGCCGGTATGAACCGGATCAGGTTCTTCGGGTTGGCAAGCCTCTCAGCCTTTTGCGCGCAAGCACAAAAGACACCCCGTTAGATCATGATGATGATGTAGTCCCGCCGTCAGCGATTGGCAAGATGGCTACGGTCAACCCTGCGCCGTCATATGCACCAGTTCCCAGACGTGACCGTCCGGATCCTGAAAACTGCCGGCATACATGAAGCCGTGATCCTGAACGGGTTTCCAGCTGCTGCCGCCGGAGGCGAGCGCGGTTGCGATCATCCGGTCGATTTCCTCGCGGCTTCCGGCGGAAAGACAGGTCAGCACTTCCGTACTCTGCTTCGCATCGGCAATGTCGCCATTGATGAAATCGCGAAAACGCTCTTCCTGAAGCAGCATCACGAAGATGTTTTCCTCCACGATCATGCAGAGCGTGCGATCGTCAGAATATTCCGGATTGAAGCTGAAACCGAGCGCCGTGAAGAAGTTTTTCGATGTCTCGATATTCTTGACGGGCAGGTTGACGAAGATCATGCGCATTTTTTGAACTCCTCCGAACCGACACAGGAAACGGCAATTTTGCCGTCCTGTCAAAGGCGGATGACGCCTCGTTCAAGAAACCCCGTCGCAATCAGCCTTCCATTTCCTCGCGCAGCATCTCCAGCTCCAGCCATTCCTCTTCCATGGTCTCCAGCTTTTCGCGCAGCTTGGTCATTTCCTGCGCCAGCGTGTTGAAAACGGCCGGGTCCTTGGCGAAGAGGTTGGGGTCGGCCATACGCTGCTCGCGTTTTGCGATTTCGCCCTGCGTCTTTTCCATCTCCTTCGGCAGATTTTCGAGCGCGAATTTCTGCTTGAAGGAGAGCTTGCCCTTGGCCTTCGACGTATCCTGCGTAGAGGAAGTGGAAGGTGTGGCCTTCGCCTTTTCCTGCCTCTCAGCCTTGCGTTTTTCTTCTGCAGCACCCTTGCGCTGCGCCATCATGTCCGAATAACCGCCGGCATATTCGATCCAGCGTCCGTCCGGCTGGTCCGGATTGGCGGGTGCGATGGTGGAGGTGACGGTGCGGTCGAGGAAATCGCGGTCATGGCTGACGAGGATGACAGTGCCGGAAAAACCCGCAACGATTTCCTGCAACAGATCGAGCGTTTCGATATCGAGATCGTTGGTCGGCTCGTCGAGGATCAGAAGGTTGGTCGGTCGCGCCAGAATGCGCGCCAGAATAAGCCGGGCGCGCTCGCCGCCGGAAAGGTTGCGGATCGGCGTGCGGGCCTGTTCCGGCTGGAACAGGAAATCCTTCATGTAGCCCGTCACATGCTTCACTTCGCCATTGACCAGCAGGTTGTCACCCCGGCCATCGGTCAGGTAATGCGCAAGCGTTTCGGTTGGATTGAGATCCTCGCGCTTCTGGTCAAGCGTCGCGATCTCCAGATTGGTACCGAGCTTCACCGTGCCGCTATCGGGCTGAAGCTCGCCGGTCAGCATCTTCAAAAGCGTGGTTTTTCCGGCGCCATTCGGGCCGACAAGGCCAATGCAATCGCCGCGATGCACCCGCAGAGAAAACGGCGCGATGATGACCCGCTCGCCATAAGACTTGGTGATGGCCTCCGCCTCGATGACCAGCTTGCCCGACTCGCGCCCTTCGGTGACGGTCGCCTGCACCGAGCCCTGCGGCCCCTTGTGGCCGCGATAATCCGCACGCATGGCCTGAAGCTCGCCGACGCGGCGCATATTGCGCTTGCGCCTTGCGGTCACGCCATAACGCATCCAATGCTCTTCGCGCTCGATAGCCTTGCCGAGCTTGTGCTGCTCCAGCTCTTCCTCTTCCAGAACCTTGTCGCGCCATTCCTCGAAATGCGCAAAACCGCGATTGAGGCGGCGGGACTGGCCGCGATCGAGCCACACGGTGGAGGTCGATACCTTCTCCAGAAAACGCCGGTCGTGCGAAATCAGCACCAGCGCACTACGCGTCTGCTGCAATTCGCTTTCGAGCCATTCGATGGTCGGCAGGTCCAGATGGTTGGTCGGTTCGTCCAGCATCAGAATATCGGGTTCCGGCGCCATGACGCGCGCGAGCGCCACACGTCGCGCTTCGCCGCCGGAAAGACTTGCCGGATTTTCCTGTCCCGTCAGCCCCAGATGCTCAAGCAGATAAGTCACACGATAGGGATCATCGCCGGGGCCAAGCCCCGCTTCGGCATAGGCCTGAACGGTATCGTAACCGGCAAAATCAGGCGACTGCTCCAGATAACGGATGGTAGCGGAAGGATGGCGGAAAACCTCGCCCGACTGCGCCTCGACCAGACCGGCAGCGATCTTCATCAGGGTCGACTTGCCCGAACCGTTGCGCCCGACAAGGCAGATACGGTCGCCCGGCTCCACCTGAAAATTCGCGCCGTCGAGCAGCGGGGTTACGCCGAAAGTCAGCTTGATGTCGTCGAGTTTCAAAATAGGGGGTGCCAAGGTGTCAGGCTCCGGTCAGATCATAAGGGCGGGCGAGCACGATGGCTTTGCCGCTTTTCAGCGAAAAATGCACAGGGCCGCCATTTGCGACATTGGAAATAGTGCGGGAGGAACCGAAAGCAAGCGCAAAATCCACGAGCGGATATCGCACATTGCCGATATCGAGCCCCGCAAGGGCAGTAAAACCGGCCACCGAAAACAGTGAAGCGGGTGGCAGATCGACATCCAGTGAACCGGGAAGCAGCGGCAGGGCCTCCTCTTCACCGGAGGTCAGCGTGACGTCGATACCCTGCTCAGAAAGCGCCAGAGCGTAAAGAAGGTGCTGAAGCGCGTGGTCGCTTCTTTCTCCCCCAAGTGCGCCAACCAGCAGCAGCGAACGGGCGCCGCGAGCTAAGGCCTCGGAGACCGCGATCTCGCCATCGGTCACGGCCTTTGCGGCCGGGTAAGGCTGTCGCTCTACATCGGGCCATGCGTCCAGCAGATCGTTGCTGGCGGAATCGAAATCCCCCACCCATAGTTCCGGCGTAAGGCCAAGCGGTTCTGCATGGCGCATGCCGCCGTCAGCCGCGATCACGCGGCTATCCGCAACCGCCAGCTTCAGGCGGTCGGTCACCGTGACATCGCCGCCAAGCAGAATGGTGAAGCGCTCTTTATCCATGCCCTGCCTTATCGCACCTCGGCCAAAAAGGGAAAGCCGAAACCCGATGAAATCAGCCTATATTGATTTTCGCCGGCTTCGGGATTATGAAACGCCTTAGTGGTGATTTGCCGACCGGCTTGCAGCCACTTTAAAGAAGTCGCTAAAGGGTCGAGGAAAAGGGCAATTTCCTGGGACCGGCCGCGATTTCGCTGCCGGTTTTTTTGTTTTCGCAACGTTCTTTACGTCATCCGAAAAGAGAGTTCGACATGCCGATCAAGATTCCCGATACGCTTCCCGCCTTTGAGACCCTCGTTCATGAGGGCGTGCGGGTCATGACTGAAACGGCGGCCATCCGGCAGGATATCCGCCCGCTCCAGATCGGGCTCCTCAATCTCATGCCGAACAAGATCAAAACGGAAGTGCAGATGGCCCGCCTCGTCGGCGCTTCGCCGTTGCAGGTGGAGTTTTCGCTGATACGCATCGGCGGCCATCGCGCCAAGAACACGCCGGAAGAACATCTTTTGTCCTTCTATGAGACGTGGGAAGAAGTGCGCCACCGCAAGTTCGACGGTTTCATCATCACCGGCGCGCCCATCGAAATGCTGGACTACGAAGATGTGACCTACTGGGCAGAGATGCAGAAGATTTTCGAATGGACGCAAACCAACGTCCATTCGACGCTGAATGTCTGCTGGGGCGCGATGGCTGCCATCTACCATTTCCACGGCGTGCCGAAATATGAGTTGAAGGAAAAGGCGTTCGGCGTCTACCGCCATCGCAATCTTTCCCCCTCATCGATCTATCTGAACGGGTTTTCGGATGATTTTCAGGTGCCCGTCTCGCGCTGGACGGAAGTGCGTCGTGCCGACATCGAAAAACATCCGCAACTCGAAATCCTGATGGAGTCAGAGGAAATGGGCGTGTGTCTGGTGCATGAGAAAGCCGGCAACCGGCTCTACATGTTCAACCATGTCGAATATGACTCGACCTCGCTTTCAGATGAATATTTCCGCGATGCGAATGCCGGCGTGCCCATCAAGCTGCCGCATGATTATTTTCCGCACAACGACCCGGAACTTGCCCCGCTCAACCGCTGGCGCAGCCATGCCCATCTGTTTTTCGGCAACTGGATCAATGAGATATACCAGACGACGCCTTATGATCCGCAAGCCATCGGCGAACTAGCCGCGTAAAGCGCTTCGCGCTTTCTTTTTTTGTTTTACGCATGTCTTTATCCCAAAACCGCGGCACACTTTTGGGAGACATGCTTTGAATTGCGGGATTGCGAATTGCCGGAAAATGACGCAACGTCCGCCCGGCAATTCATGGCAATCGGGAGAATGATGCAATGAGCGACGGTGCGGCACGGGAGAATTTCGGTTTCACGGCAACCGGCGAAAAGGTCGAACGCGTCACCATCTCGAAGGGCGGGTTGACGGCCAAGGTCATCACCTGGGGCGCAGTCATTCAGGATCTGCGCCTTGAGGGCCACCAGCCGCCGCTCGTTCTCGGCTTCGATAAATTCGAGGACTACAAATATTCCTCCTATTTCGGCGCCACCCCCGGCCGCAATGCCAACCGCATCGGTGACGGTAAATTCTCCATCGACGGGCATGAATACCAGCTTGAGCTGAACGAAAAGGGCGTAAGCCACCTGCATGGCGGCAGCGACGGCATGGGCAAACGCAACTGGATGTTGATGGAACACGGCGAAAGCCACGTCGTGCTGGAAATCGTCGATCCTGACGGCCGCGCCGGTTATCCCGGCAATTGCACGGTCACAGCCACCTATACCATCCTCGACGGCGGCGTGCTTTCGGTGGTCTATGAAACCGTGACCGACAAGCCGACCATCGCCAATATCTGCCAGCATTCCTATTTCAATCTCGATGGCGCGGATACCGCACTTGGGCATGAGATCAGCATCGCCGCCGACTTCTACCTGCCGACCAACGACAAACAGATACCGACCGGCGAAATCCGCTCCGTTGAAGGCACAGTCTTCGACCTGCGCCAACCGACGCCGATGCGGCGCAAGGAGGATGGTGAGCAGGTCCTCTACGACCACAATTTCTGCCTCTCGCCCGAGCGCCGCGCCAAGCGCAAGGTCGCCCGCGCCTATTCGCCTGCCTCCGATATTGCCCTTGAGGTTCACACCACCGAACCCGGTGTGCAGTTCTATTCGGCCTTCAAGCTGAACGTTCCGGTTCCCGGCCTCGATGGCCGCCACTATGGTCCCTTTGCCGGTTTCTGCCTGGAAACGCAGATTTGGCCTGATGCTGTCAATCACCCGGATTTTCCGCACGCGATCCTGCGGCCGGGCGAAACCCTGCGTCAGGAAACGGACTATATTTTCACGAAAGGCTGAGAGTGGGCAGGCTGGATCAGTCCAGCACGCAGCCGACATAGGCGCCCGAGCCACGGGCACGCCGCTCAATAAGGCCTGCCAGCCGTTGCAGGCCGCGGCCCGGTTTGCTGGCGACCCGATCAATCGGATTGGGCAGGGAAACGGCGAGCAGCGCCGCCTGACGGGAACTGAGCTTTGCCGCCGGCACCTTGAAATGATGCTGCGCGGCAGCCTCGATGCCATAAATACCCGGCCCCCATTCGGCAACGTTGAGATAAATCTCCATCATCCGCTTTTTGGACCAGACAAAATCCGCCGCGATTGCCAGCGGCAGTTCCAGCCCCTTGCGCAGGAACGAGCGGCCGTTCCATAAGAACAGGTTCTTGGCTGTCTGCATTGGAATGGTGCTGGCACCGCGGGTGGAGGCGCCATCGAGTGCATTGCTGACCACGGATTGCATCTGGTTCCAGTCCACGCCGCCATGGAAACAGAATTGCCCATCCTCAGACATCATCACTGATTGCACAAGACGCGGCGAAATATCCTCAAGCGGCACCCAGCGCCGGTCATAGCCCTGCAGGGTCACCAGATCGGCAAGCATCAAGGTCGAAACAGGCCGCATGAACGGCAGTGCGTAGACGGGAATCAGCAGATAGGGCAGGATCAGCAAAGCCAGCAAGGTCATGATAATGCGCTTTGCCAACGTGCGAAAATCCACCTTCGGACTGCTCCGGTCTTCCGCCAGCACGGCGTAATCTGCGTCGCTTTCAGGCGTACTGCTCAATATCCGTCTCAGCCCCGCGCCAATCGAAGCCTTTCATAGTCCATTGCCGTCTTCAAGGCGAGTCTGGTCAAACAGTTACGCCCGGGAATCACGAAAAGGTTGCCTGGCCCCGCGCGGCATGTCAAAGAGCGCGGCATGGACGCTCAGATGACGAATTTCGAAACGAGGCTGCGCGAAAACGCGGCAAAAACCGACGCCTTGCTTGGCCGCCTGCTTTCCGGTGAAGCGCGCGCAGACGAGATCACGCGTCCGCAAAACCTGCTCGACGCCATGCGCCATGGTGTGCTGAACGGCGGCAAACGCCTACGACCCTTCCTCGTCATCGAAAGTGCTGCCCTTCTGGGCGGAGATGCCGAAGCTGCCCATTATGTCGGCGCGGCGCTGGAATGCCTGCATTGTTATTCGCTAGTGCATGACGACCTGCCAGCCATGGACGACGACGATCTGCGCCGTGGCCAGCCGACGGTACACCGCAAATTCGATGAGGCGACCGCCATTCTCGCCGGCGACAGCCTGCTGACGCTCGCCTTCGACATTATCGCCTCGGATGAAAACCCGCTCGCGGCCGAGCGCAAGGCCGCGCTCGTACTTTCGCTTGCCCGCGCAGCCGGCATAGGCGGCATGGCCGGCGGACAGGCATTTGATCTTGCTGCGGAAAAAAACGCTCCGGATGAAGCCGGCATAGTTACATTGCAGGCTATGAAAACCGGCGCTTTGCTGCGTTTCGCCTGCGAGGCCGGCGCGATCATTTCCGGAAGCGACGTCTCCGAACGGCAAAGGCTACGCCTCTTCGGCGAAAAAATCGGCCTCGCCTTCCAGCTCGCCGATGATCTTCTGGATTTGACCGCCGATGCCGCCACCATGGGCAAGGCAACCGGCAAGGATGCCGCACGCGGTAAGGGAACATTGGTCGCCTTGCGCGGTGAAGACTGGGCGCGCGCCAAGCTCAAGGAACAGGTGGCGGAAGCCAGTGACCTCCTGGCTCCCTATGGCGAAAAAGCCGCGATTCTCATCGCGGCCGCAAGGTTCATTGCCGACCGGAAGAGCTGAGCCGGTTTCCCCGCTCAGCCCCCTATACCCAATCAGCCCTTGAGGGGCGAAATCAGCACTTCAACGCGACGGTTCTGAGCGCGACCGTCAGGCGTTGCATTCGATGCGATCGGCTGTGAAGCACCGAAGCCAAGCGTCGAAATACGGCGCTGATCAACGCCGCGCGCACCGAGATAATTGGCAACCGACGCCGCACGACGTTCCGAAAGGCCCTGATTGTAACCGGGGCTACCGGTGGAATCGGTGTGACCGTTGATGTCGATCAGCGTGCGGTTGAACTTGTTCAGCACGATGCCGACAGAATCGAGCGTCTGATAGAAGGGCGGAATGACCTGATCCTGATCCGTGGCGAAAGTGATGTTCGACGGCATGTTGAGAACAATGCTGTCGCCGCGGCGGGAGACCGAAACGCCGGTGCCCTGAAGCTGAGCGCGAAGCTCGGATTCCTGACCATCCATATAATTGCCGATAGCGCCGCCGGCGAGCGCACCGATGCCCGCACCGATAAGCGCGGCATTGCGGCGACCGACCGGCGAACCGCCGACAGCCAGACCGCCAAGCGCGCCAACGACAGCACCGATGCCGGCACCGCCTGCCGTGTTCGACATCTTCTGCTCACCCGTATACGGGTCGGTGGTGGTGCAGGCGGAAAGGTACGTTCCGCAAAGGGCAACGATCGCGATTTTTTTGATCATGTTTTTTGATGCTCCGAGAGGTTCAGGAGATATGACAGTGGAATGTCGGGTTTCTCACGCTACGCATTATTCAGCCGCATCTTTCTGGCCGAAACGCTTTTCGATGTAATCGGCCACAAGCGCTTCGAAATCACCGGCAATGTTGGGACCACGCAAAGTGAGCGCCTTTTCTCCATCGATGAAGACAGGTGCGGCGGGGCTTTCGCCGGTTCCGGGCAGGGAAATGCCGATATCGGCATGTTTGCTTTCGCCGGGACCGTTAACGATGCAGCCCATGACGGCGACGTTCAATGCCTCGACGCCGGGATATTTTTCACGCCATACCGGCATGTTCTTGCGAATGTCGTTCTGGATGTTCTGCGCCAGTTCCTGAAAGACCGTGGACGTGGTGCGCCCGCAGCCGGGACATGCCGCAACGACCGGAATGAACTGCCTGAAGCCCATGACCTGCAGCAATTCCTGCGCCACCTGCACTTCGCGGGTGCGGTCGCCATTCGGCTCCGGCGTCAGGGAGACGCGGATCGTATCACCAATGCCATGTTGCAGAACGTAACCCATGGCGGCAGACGAGGCGACGATGCCCTTGGAACCCATGCCGGCTTCCGTCAGGCCCAGATGCAGGGCGTGGTTGGAGCGCTCCGACAACATCGAATAAACGGCGATCAGGTCCTGCACCTGGCTGACCTTGGCCGACAGGATGATGCGGTTGCGCGGCAGGCCGATCTCTTCGGCAAGCTCGGCGGAAATCAGTGCCGACTGCACGATGGCTTCACGCGTCACCTGACGGGCGGAAAGCGGGAACCCCTGCTCCTTGTTCCTGTCCATCAGCGTGGTCAGCAATTCCTGATCGAGTGACCCCCAATTCACGCCGATACGAACCGGCTTGTCATAACGGATCGCCATTTCGACGATCTCGCCGAACTGCTTGTCCTTCTTGTCCTTGAAACCGACATTGCCCGGATTGATGCGGTATTTCGCCAGCGCCTCGGCACAGGCCGGATGATCGGCGAGAAGCTTGTGGCCGATATAATGGAAATCGCCGATCAGCGGCACATCCATGCCAAGACGCAGCAGTCGCTCGCGGATTTTTGGCACGGCGGCGGCGCTCTCGTCACGATCGACGGTGATACGGACCATTTCCGAACCGGCCTGAAAAAGCGCTGCCACCTGTTGCACAGTGGCGTCGATGTCAGCCGTGTCGGTATTGGTCATCGACTGCACGACAACGGGCGCACCGCCACCGACGATGACGCCACCCACGTCGACGGCGACGGATGCGCGGCGGGGCTTTGGATCGTAATCAGCGTGTGACGTCATGGCGGTCTCTGGAGCTTGCGGCAAGGTCTGGCAATTGAGGTGAAACAAGGGGGCCGGCTTGTCAACACCCAACGCATAAGAGCTTCTACTTTACCGCAATCATGGCAAAATTCGAGACGCCTATTCTTTGCCAGCTCCATCCGCATGCCGGGCGAGCCGCGAAAGCAGCAAAACCACCACATGCAGCAACGGCAATGCAAGGAAGACACTGGCGAGACCCGTATGTTCGGCAATGAAACCGATGGCGGACGGCGCCACCAGAATACCGGAATAACCCATGGTGGTCACGACGGAGAGCCCGATTCCCGGTGCCAGCCCCGGCATGTTGCCCGCCGCCGAAAAGGCGATGGGTACCATGTTGGAAATGCCGATGCCGGCAATGGCAAAGCCGATAATCACGAAAGTGGAGCTTCCCGCAAGGCCGGCAATCAGAAGGCCCATGATCGACATGACCGAGCAGAACCGCAGGGTGTTGACCGCGCCGAACCGGTCGCGCACCAGATCACCGGCAAAACGCATGGCCGCCATGGTCAGGGAGAAGGCCGCAAAAGCGAAACCGGACTGCGAAACGGAAGCCCCCAGTTCATTGCGCAGATAAAGCGCACCCCAATCAAGGATCGCACCCTCCGGCACCATGGAAAACAGCGCCATCAGGCCGATGATCCACGGCAGCGGCGTCAGCGGCAAGCCGCCTCTCGGACGCTCGGTCTCGGCATGCGGACGATCCGCGAGAACCCGCGGCCAGGCAATGACCAGCAAAACAAGCGCGATGACCGTCAACGCAATGGCATGGCCCTGCACACCGATTGCCGTGATGAGATAACCACCAAGACCGGCCCCGATCAGGCCGCCAAGGCTCCAGAAGGCGTGGCAGGACGACATGATCGCCCGGCGCATATCCCGCTCCACTGCCACGGCATTGGCGTTCATGGCGACATCCATCGCCCCCGTGAGACCGCCAAACAGGAAGACCGCAATCACACCCGCCCAGATCGTGCCAGCCCAGGAGATGAAAAGCAGTGTCGGCAAGAAGATCGCTGCAGTGACCAGGCTGACGGTGCGCGAGCCGAAACGGGCGATCTGCGAACCGGCAATCGGCATGAAAACCAGCGAGCCGATGCCGAAAACGAGAATGATCAGGCCAAGCGCGCTTTCACTGAGCGACAGGCGCGCCGCAAATTCCGGAATCTTGGGCGCCCAGGACCCCATCATGAAACCATTCATCAGGAACAGCAGGGAAACGCCCAGCCTGTGCCGCGTCAGATAGGACGAGCGCGCAGCCGTCGGCGAAAATGTCGTGGGGCCATTCATCGGTAATATCCTTCAGACTTGACCGTGGGAAAATCGAACGGCGTCTTCGTCGCCGCAATGAACGTCTACGCCTTTTGCCGACAGTGCCTCGACCAATGCGCGGTCGGCATCCTGCTCCAGCACGAGGCAAAGCGGTGGGGAGAAATCATGCACGTGAAAAGCTGCCTTATGGCCGAGCTTTTCCGTCGTGATTGCGGCGACGATCCGCTGGCTGGCGCTGCAGGCAAGCCGCTTGAACACCGCATCCTCGAAAACATCTGCCGACAGCCCGGTCTCGGCCGCGACACCGCAGACGCCGAGAATACAGAGATCGGGCCGCATCAACTCAAGCTGCCTGAGCGCCATGGCGTCGATTGCAGCGCCGACAGCCGAATCGACCTTGCCGCCGATCAGCACCAGATCGATATCGGCCCGCCCCGTCAGTTCGGCGGCTATGGCGGGTGTATTGGTCACTACCGTCAACTTGAGACCGGCGGGAATGGCCCTTGCGACAGCGAGGTTAGTGGAGCCGGCGTCGATGAAGACGACCATACCCGGCTCCAGAAGCGGGATGACGGCACGCGCCAGCAGGGCCTTGCGATCGGCATCTTCGGCAATCCGCGTCTTCAGCGGGACCGTCGTGCTATCGGAGAGCAGCGCTCCGCCATAAACCCGCAGGCATTCCCCGCGCGCCGCCATCTCGCGCAGGTCGCGGCGCACCGTGTCTTCGGAAACACCGAAATTCTGGGCAAGATCCTGCGCAAGCACGCGTCCGCTTTGCCGCAACTGCGCTAGGATGAGCGCCTGCCGCTCACTGACAAAATGATCGCTCATCGAGACTCATGCATAAACAGGAATAAACGTGCACGAACATGCATATTCGAGTTTTTGCAGCAGCGCAATAAAAAACGCCCGCCGAAAGGCGGGCGTCTATGATCTTATTACCGATGTAATGCGACGTTATTCAGCGTAGGAGATCAACAGATCCTTCGCGTCGATCTGGTCGCCGGGGCGCACCAGAACCTCAGTGATCTTGCCGTCGCGTTCGGCGTGAAGTGCCGTTTCCATCTTCATAGCCTCGATGGACAGCAGAACATCGCCAGCCTTCACATCCTGACCCTGATTGATGAAGACGCGGCTGATGACACCAGGCATCGGCGCACCGATATGTGTCGCGTTGCCGAGTTCCGCCTTGCGGCGCACGGCGGAACCGGAAGCACCATGGGTGCGATCCGGCACCTTGATGCGGCGCGGCTGACCGTTGATCTCGAAGAACACCGTCACCATGCCCTTATCATCAGTACCGGACGAGGCCTGATTGACGATGACAAGCGTCTTGCCGCGTTCGATATCGGCAAACAGCTCCTCGCCATCCTCCATGCCGTAGAAATAGGCATGGGTGGGCAGCACGGAAACCGGACCATAAGTTTCGGCGGTCAGCGCAAAGTCAGTGAACACCTTCGGATACATCAGATAGGAGGCAAACTCGAAGTCGTCGACTTTGCGCTCCAGCTTGGTTTCGATGACATTGCGCTCCGCATCGAGGTCAGCATCCGCCAGCAACGAACCCGGACGAACCGTGTACGGCGCATCACCCTTCAGCGCCTTTTTCTGCAGGACTTCCGGCCAGCCGCCCGGCGATTGTCCAAGATCGCCCTTCAGCATCGAAACCACCGAATCCGGGAAGGACACTTCACGATCAGGGTTTTCAACATCGGCAACAGTCAGATCCTGGCTGACCATCATCAGCGCCATGTCACCGACGACCTTCGAGGACGGCGTTACCTTGACGATATCGCCGAACATCCGGTTGGCGTCGGCATAGGCCTGCGCCACCTCGTGCCAGCGACTCTCGAGACCGAGCGAACGCGCCTGTTCCTTGAGATTGGTGAACTGGCCGCCCGGCATTTCATGCAGATAGACTTCCGAGGCAGGTCCCTTCAGATCGCTTTCGAAAGCCGCATACTGGTTGCGCACGGCCTCCCAATAGAAGGAAATACGGCGGATCCATTCGGTATCGAGACCCGTATCACGCTCCGACCCCGCCAGCGCCTCCACAATCGAGCCGAGGCATGGCTGCGACGTATTGCCGGAAAAGGCATCCATTGCGGCATCGACGGCGTCGACACCGGCATCCACAGCTGCAAGAACGGTCGCAGCGGAAATACCCGATGTATCATGGGTGTGGAAGTGGATCGGCAGACCGGTCGCCTCGCGCAGCGCCTTGAACAGAACCTTGGCGGCGGCCGGCTTTAACAGGCCCGCCATGTCCTTGACGGCGATGATATGCGCGCCTGCCTTTTCAAGCTCGGCGGCAAGGCTGGTATAATATTTGAGATCGTATTTCGGACGCGCCGAATTCAGCAGATCGCCGGTATAGCAGATGGTCGCCTCGCAGAGCTTGTTCTCCTCGGCAATCGCATCCATCGAGACCCGCATATTCTCCACCCAGTTCAGGCAGTCGAAGACACGGAAAAGATCGACGCCACCCTTTGCGGCCTGACGGACGAAATATTTGACGACATTATCAGGGTAATTTTTGTACCCGACGCCGTTTGCGCCACGCAGAAGCATCTGCAGCAGCAGGTTCGGCGCGCCTTCGCGGATGAGCGCCAGACGCTCCCACGGGTCTTCGGTCAGGAAGCGCATGGAGACGTCAAACGTCGCACCACCCCAGCATTCCAGCGACAGAAGCTGCGGCAGCCCCTTGCCGTAAACGCTGGCAACGCGGGCGATATCATGTGTGCGAACGCGGGTGGCCAGAAGCGACTGGTGTCCGTCACGCATGGTCGTATCGGTGACCAGCACGCGCTTTTCGTTGCGCATCCAGTCCGCAAAGCCCTTCGGTCCAAGCTTGTCCAACAGCTGCTTGGTACCGTCAGGCGTCGGCGCATCGATGTAAGGCACGATGGGCTTTGCCGCCTTTTCGGACGGTCTGGCGCGTCCCTTGGTTTCCGGGTGGCCATTGACGGTCACGTCGGCAAGATAGGTCAAAAGCTTGGTGGCGCGGTCCTGACGCTTGACCTGCGCGAACAGCTCCGGCGTCGAATCAATGAAGCGTGTCGTGTAGGTATTGTTGCGGAAACTGTCGTGACCGATGATGGCTTCAAGGAAAGTGAGGTTGGTCGCAACGCCGCGAATACGGAATTCGCGCAGCGCACGGTCCATGCGGCTGATCGCTTCATCCGGCTGCGGCGCCCACGCGGTGACCTTTACCAGCAGCGGATCGTAATAGCGGGTGATAACAGCGCCCGTATAGGACGTGCCGCCATCCAGACGAATACCGAAGCCCGAAGCGGAGCGGTAGGCGGTGATGCGTCCATAGTCCGGAATGAAGTTGTGTTCCGGGTCTTCCGTGGTGATGCGGCACTGCAGCGCATGGCCGTTGAGGCGGATATCCTCCTGGCGCGGAACACCAGATTCCGCCGTACCGATCGCGGCCCCTTCGAGAATATGGATCTGCGCCTTGACGATATCGATACCGGTCACGACTTCGGTGACGGTATGCTCCACCTGAATACGCGGATTGACTTCGATAAAGTAGAATTTGCCGGTATCGGCATCCATCAGATATTCGACCGTGCCGGCACCGATATAATTGGTCGCGGCGGCGATCTTCAGCGAATAGGCGGCCAGCTCCTGACGCTGGGCTTCGGACAAATATGGTGCCGGTGCGCGCTCGACGACCTTTTGATTACGACGCTGGATCGAACAATCGCGCTCGAACAGATGCACGACATTGCCATGCGTATCGCCCAGCACCTGGCTTTCCACGTGGCGGGCGCGCTCAAGCAGCTTTTCAAGATAGACCTCGTCCTTGCCGAAAGCGGCCTTCGCCTCGCGCTTGGCTTCGGTCACCTCACGGGCCAGATCTTCTTTTTTGCGAATGGCGCGCATGCCGCGACCGCCGCCGCCCCAAGAGGCTTTGAGCATGACCGGATAGCCGATTGCCTCGGCCATGCGCTCCACTTCGGCGATATCGTCCGGCAGCGGATCGGTGGCAGGAACGACGGGTACATCAACCGAAATCGCCAGATTGCGGGCGGCGACCTTGTTGCCGAGCTGGCGCATTGTATCCGCCGTCGGTCCGATGAAGGTGATGCCGGCCGCATTGCAGGCCTCCACGAATTCCGGGCTTTCAGACAGAAGGCCGTAACCGGGATGGATAGCATCCGCTCCGGAGAGCCTGGCCACGCGGATGACCTCCTCGATCGAAAGATAACTCTCGATCGGCCCCATATCCTTGGAAAGATGCGGACCCCTGCCGACCTGATAACTTTCATCCGCCTTGAAGCGGTGCAAAGACAGCTTGTCCTCTTCCGCCCAAATCGCAACGGTTTTTATCCCAAGCTCGTTGGCTGCCCGGAAAACGCGGATCGCTATTTCGGATCGGTTGGCAACAAGTATTTTCGATATTTTCAAGACGGTCTCCCCACACGCCAAAACAAAATTTCTGCTGCACTGCGGAATTAAGCAGCAAAACCCTGTCTTGGAAAGGGCAATTCCGGCGAGAACTGTCTTGTTTGCGCTAGCTCAGCAAACCGTGACGAAAAGCAAGTGCGACAGTATGCTGCCGGTTCTTGGCGGTGAACCGGCGCTGGATCCCGTTGATATACCAGTCTACCGTATGGTTGGAGATCGATAGCTGACGTCCGATTTCCGTAGAGGTCATGCCGTCCGCCATCAGCGTCAGCACCTCCATTTCGCGCCTCGTGAGATCGAGCGCGGAAACCTCCGGAGTATTGCTGAGGCCGTGGGCCTGACCTGAAAGATCAAGCAGACGCCAGAACACCGCGCGCGTCGCCGCGTCGAGCAACTCGACCTGCAGTGATGGCAATTGCCGGTCCTGGCCGCCGATGAACACCGCGCCGATAAATCCGGCACGGCCATGGACGGGAAAGGCATAACCGCCCTGCAGCCCGTAACGGCCGGCATCGTTGAAAAAGACGCTCGCCCTTTTTCGATGCATCGCGCGGGGCAAGCCCTCAAGCGCTTCTTTCCACTGAAACGGCTTGTGCACCATGCCGATCACCTTGCGGACAGGATCGACGAGATTATATTTTTTAGCCCTGTAGACCTCGAGCCAGCCGTCAGGCAGATGCTGTGCGAGAACCTGGCCGGTGGAGGCGATCTCCCCGGTCATCCGCCTGCTGATGAGGAAATATTCGAAACCATATTCGCGAATGAGCGTGGCAAATTCGGCGCGAACGCGATCGGCGTTTCCCGCCTGGTAACACGCAGAGATAAAATGAAGAATATCGTGCATAAAGACACAGGGTCCGGAGCTTGACTTGAAAGGAATGGCACGAAGGACATGGTCCCGCGATGACGTCATGTTACTCGGGCGCCGGTCGGTTCAGATTGAACATATCGTCGTTAGCAATCCCTGAAACGAAGATGCGAAATCTTGTGACGGCGTCCCCAGAAACATCGGGTTCGGTTTTTTTTCGGTTCGTACGCGCGGTCAATTTGTTAAGCCGCCATTCAGACAGAAAGAGCGATAATTACACAAATTTCGCCGTCTCATGCAACCTTGCTAAAGTAGCATGGCGTTGAGGCCGAACAATTAACCGCTCGAAAAAGACGCTCGGACTGGATTGAAAATTTGACCTTGTTTCAGGTTTACACACGCGCTCTGCGCTATCTGACCGTTCATAAATGGCGGGTGACTGTAGTCGTCATCGCCAACGTCATTCTTGCAGCGATCACCATTGCCGAACCCGTACTGTTCGGCCGGATCATCGACGCTATTTCCTCCGGCACCAATGTCACGCCGATCCTCATTCTTTGGGCGGGCTTCGGTGTCTTCAACACCGTCGCTTACGTCGCAGTCGCCCGCGAGGCCGACCGGCTGGCGCATGGCCGACGCGCGACATTGCTGACGGAAGCCTTCGGCCGCATCATTTCGATGCCGCTGTCCTGGCACCATCTGCGCGGCACGTCCAACGCCCTGCACACCCTGCTGCGCGCCAGCGAGACGCTGTTCGGCCTCTGGCTGGAATTCATGCGCACCCATCTGGCCACCTTCGTGGCGCTGTTGCTGCTCATCCCAACGGCCATGGCCATGGACCTGCGTCTCAGCTTCGTTCTGATCGGCCTCGGTATTGTCTACTGGTTCATCGGCAAGTGGGTAATGGGCCGCACCAAGGACGGGCAGGCTTCGGTCGAGGAGCATTATCACAGTGTTTTTGCCCATGTCAGCGATTCCATCAGCAACGTATCGGTGCTGCACAGCTACAACCGCATCGAAGCTGAAACGAAGGCGCTGAAATCCTTCACCGAAAAGCTGCTGAGCGCCCAATACCCGGTGCTCGACTGGTGGGCCTTCGCCAGCGCTCTGAACCGCACTGCCTCCACCGTTTCGATGATGATCATCCTCGTCATCGGCACCGTGCTGGTGAAAAACGGTGAACTGCGCGTCGGTGACGTCATCGCCTTCATCGGTTTCGCCAACCTCCTGATCGGCAGGCTGGACCAGATGCGCCAGTTCGTGACGCAGATTTTCGAAGCACGCGCCAAGCTTGAAGACTTCTTCGTGCTGGAGGATTCCGTCAAGGAACGGGAAGAGCCGGGCGACGCCCGCGAATTGTCGAATGTCTCCGGCACCGTGGAGTTCCGCAACATCAATTTCGGTTTTGCCAACACCAAGCAGGGCGTTCACGACGTCTCGTTTACGGCCAAAGCCGGAGAGACCATCGCCATCGTTGGACCAACGGGCGCCGGCAAGACCACGCTCATCAACCTGTTGCAGCGCGTCTATGACCCGGATTCCGGCCAGATCCTGATCGATGGAACCGATATTTCGACGGTGACGAAGAACTCGCTCCGCAACTCCATCGCCACAGTGTTTCAGGATGCCGGCCTGCTCAACCGTTCCATCCGCGAAAATATCCGCCTCGGCCGCGAATCAGCCACCGATGCCGAAGTGGTGGAAGCGGCAGCGGCAGCGGCGGCTACCGATTTCATCGACAGCCGCATCACGGGCTACCTGACGCAGGTCGGCGAGCGCGGTAACCGCCTGTCCGGCGGTGAACGCCAGCGCATCGCCATCGCCCGCGCCATCCTCAAGAACGCCCCCATTCTGGTTCTCGACGAGGCGACCAGCGCGCTGGACGTGGAAACGGAAGCCCGCGTGAAGGCAGCGGTGGACGCGCTGAGAAAGAACCGCACGACCTTCATCATCGCCCACCGCCTTTCCACGGTTCGCGACGCCGATCTCGTGCTGTTCCTCGATCAGGGTCGGGTCATCGAAAAGGGTACTTTCGATGAGCTGAGCCAACGCGGCGGACGCTTCACCTCGCTGCTGCGCACCAGCGGCCTGCTGACGGAAGACGAAGGCCAGCCCCGGACGAAGGCCATCGCGTCCTGACGCTGAGGCGAACGGAATACAGAAAGGGCGGACAACATATTGTCCGCCCTTTTTCTTTGCCTGCTTCACCCACAGGTGGCCTATCGGAGAATGTCAGCCAAAGAACTTGCCAGCCAAAAATCTATCTGTCCGAATGGGAGGGCATTTCCCAGAAAGGCAACGAGGCCCGCCGTGGCATTGATTAAGAAAACACCGAGAAGCACGCCGAGCGTCACTCCGACGCTCGTTTTCGAGGGGTATCGCGCCAGCCAACACGACAATGACAAGGACAGGACCACGAAGAATGCCAGCAGCGCGGTTTCTGTGAAAGAGACGTTGAACTGCAAAATAACCTCCCTTTCGGCCTAACGAAATTATCGCGACACGCGCGAAGAACACTTCAAATCACAACGGGTACATTCTGAAACCGGCCATCCATGACAGCTTTCCTGCCATTCGCAAATAAAATGCCAGCAAGCACTGCTTCTGCCCGAAAGCAGTTAACGTCACCAGAGCCGACAAATCCGTCCGATCGAACGAGGATTTCCTAGATGAAGACCTCTCGGCGCCGCTGGCTTTCAGCCGGCAACTTCGAGAGCAGTAGAGCTTCACGGCCATGACACCGCCAACACGCTGAATCGGATGCAAAGGTAGCCCATAAAAATTCAGGCCCCCGCGTCACCGCGGGAGCCTGATCTTAAGTAAAAAGAGCTGGGTGCCTCAATCGAACGGTATCACCCGATCGCCCGCCGCCAGATCCTTGCCGTCAACGGAGACTGAAACCTCCGCCGTATCTGCCTTGCGGCTGACGGCGATGTTCCTTGCCTTGCCATCCAACGTGATCTTGACCGAGAAACCATCCCAATCATCCGGCAGCGACGGCGATATATGAAGTTTGCCGTTGGTGCGGGTGATGCCGAGAATACCCTCGATCGCGGCACGGTAGAGCCAGCCGGCCGAACCCGTGTACCAGCTCCAGCCGCCGCGGCCCGCATAGGCGCCCTCACCGTAAACATCCGCAGTCACCACATAGGGCTCGACCCTATAGGTTTCCGATGCGGCCGCATCGAGTGCATGATTGACCGGGTTGAGCAGCTTGAAGCAGTTCCACGCCTCCTGGGCTCGGCCCTGTTTGGCAAGGGCTAGAACGACCCAGGTCGCCGCATGGGTATATTGTCCGCCGTTTTCGCGCACACCTGGTGGATATCCCTTGATGTAGCCCGGATCATGCGGCGCACGCGAGAAGGGCGGCGTGAACAGCCGGATGATGCCGGTCTTTTCATCGACCAAATGCTCCATGACGGCATCCATTGCCTGGCGCGACCGACCTTCTTCACCCTCACCGGAGAGAACGCTCCAGCTCTGGCCGAGCGAATCGATCCGGCATTCCTCGCTTTCGGCGGAACCGAGCGGTGTGCCGTCATCGAAGTAACCGCGCCGATAATAGCTGCCGTCCCAGCCAGCGGTTTCGAGAACACTGCGTAGTTTTTCGCGATGCGACGCCCACTTGCCAACACGGTCGGTATCACCACGCTTTTCGGCGATCTCAATGAAATCGCGCAAAGCGCCAGCCAGGAACCAGCCGAGCCAGACGCTGGTGCCCTTGCCGCCAACACCGACGCGGTTCATGCCGTCGTTCCAGTCACCACCGAGGATCAGCGGCAGACCGTTTTCACCGGTGCGATGAATGGCGAGATCAAGCGCAAGCGCCGCATGTTCGTAAAGCGTGACGGACCTGTCGCTTGTCTCCGGCTGGAAGAAAGCGTCATGCTGACCGGGCATCAATGCCGGCCCCTTCAGGAAGGGGATGCTTTCATCGAGGATGGCGGCATCACCCGTGGCCGAGACATACTGGTTGATCGCATAAGCAAGCCAGACGACGTCGTCCGAGATGGTCGTGCGGACACCGGCACCCGTTAGCGGCAACCACCAATGCTGTACGTCGCCTTCCGGGAACTGGCGGCCTGCCGCACGCAGGATTTGCTTGCGGGCAAGATCCGGCTGATAGAGCAGGAAGGCCAGCGTATCCTGAAGCTGGTCGCGGAAGCCGAAAGCGCCGCTCGACTGGTAGAATGCCGTGCGCGCCAGAATACGGCAGGCAAGCGCCTGATAGGGCAGCCAGTTATTGACCATATGGTTGAAGCCGGCATCCGGCGTGGAAACCTGCAGCTGGCCGGTAAAGCCCGTCCAGAATGCCTTGCTCTCGTCTAGCACCGACTGGAAGTCTGCCTGGCGTGCGTCTTTGACCAGCGCTTCGGCTTCTTCCGCATTGTCGGCATCGCCGAGAATGAAGGTCATGTGGCGTTCTTCGCCGGGCTTCAAGTGGATTTCCTGCATCAGCGCAGCACAGGGATCGCCATCCACCTCGGTGCTGCCGCTGAGTGCGGCACCCGATACGATGCCCTGCGGTGCCTGTGCCGAACCAAAGCGGCCGATGAATTCCCGGCGGCTGGTGGTGAAACCGCTCGCCTCGCTGTCAAGCGTCAGGAAGGACGTGCGGGCGCTATAGTCGATGCTGTAAGGGTTCGACGCAAAAATCGCGTTGCTGGCGGCATCGTGCCTGCTCAGAATGAACGGCGCGGACTTCTGGCCGTTATTGCCAAGTACCCATTCCACATAGGCATAGACCTTCAGGCGGCGGCTTTTCGAGCCCTTGTTGCGAACGATGACCTGCGAGAACTTGACTGGTTTTTCGCGGTCCACAGTCTGTGTTACCTCGACTTCGAGCGTATCCGCCACGCCAGTCAATACGGAGTAACCGAGACCATGGCGGGTTTCAAACAAAGCTTCGGGATCACGCGAGAGTGCGGCACAGGGCGTATAGAGCTTTCCTGTTTCCACGTCGGCGACATAGAAGGCCTCACCCGGTCGGTTGATGACGGGATCGTTGCTCCATGGCGTCAGCTGATAGTCGCGCGAATTGCGGCTCCAGCTGAAACCTGCGCCTTCGGCCGAAATATGGAAACCGAAATTCTCGTTCGAGACGACGTTGATCCACGGATGCGGCGTGGACTGCCCGCCATTGAGGCGCACGACATATTCCTGTCCGCCCTTGGCGAAGCCGCCAAAACCGTTCCAGAAATCGAGATCGCCCGCATCCTCGACCGGCTCCGCGATGGGGAAGGCCGGAACAGGCAAACGTGCCTGCGCAGCATCGGTCGTGCCATCTGGACCGCGATGGGCCGCAAACAGCGATACCGCACGGTTGATCTGGTCGACGATCTTGCCGTTGCGCACATGCAGGACGACGCGGGAAGCCGCCAGAAGCGCACTCCAGGTCTCTTCGTCTGTCAGGTCCCGACGCACGGAGAACACATGGGGTCGGCCGCCATCGGCAGGGTTGATGCGGCGCTGCGCCTCGGAAATATGATCCAGCGCATGCTGCATGTCCTGCGCATAGGACGCGGCCCGTTCGTTGACGATGACGAGATCGAAGATCACGCCGCGTGAACGCAGATATTCGTGAGCGCTCAGCGCCTCACGGGCGATATCCATGTCCATATCGTCGTTGATGCGCAAGCTGAAGATCGGGAAATCACCCGAAATGGCAAGCGGCCAAAGGGCGCGCTGCGAGGCGAGACCCGTTTTCAGCGTTTCCGAATCCGCACGCAGATGCATATCCGGATAGGTCAGATAACGGCCGAGATGCTGGAAGGCGGCCGCCTGCTGCGACGTGACGCCGACATGGCGCATCTGCACCTGCGTGCGTGTCCAGGCATGCACGAGTTCATGGGCGAACGCGTCCGGATGACGGTAACGGTCGATCGCCTTATCGACTTCCTCGCGGCTCGGCGCGGCAATCGTCCAGAAGATCACACTCACCTTCTTGCCCGCCGGCACGCGCACGGTGCGGCGCAGCGACAGGATCGGATCGAGCGTGAAGCCGTCAGCGCTGGAAAGCGTCGCACCGGCATCAAAGGCTGCGGCTTCGCGCAGTGACCGGCCGCGACCGATGAACTTGGCGCGATCCGTCTCGAATTCCGTCGGACGCGACGGGCCGGCATTGTCGGCGGCCAGATGCGCGATGACGGTGCCCGGCTCGTTCGGGCTGCGACGGTTGCGCCAGGCGCGGATGACATCGCCACGCCGGCCGATTTCCGTCTGCACGAACATGCGCGAGAACAGCGGATGGGCGTTGTCGTCATCCTCGGAAGCAATGACCGGCTCCATATAGGAGGTCACTTCGATGTAGCGATCCTCGGAACCGACATTCAGCAGGGTGATACGACGGCCTTCGGCATCGTGCTCGGTGGCGACGATGCATTCGACCACGCTCTGCAGATCGCCGATGGTCTTGTGGAACTCGGCCTTGTCGTCGGTGAAGATGGTTTTGGTCTTTTCACCTTCGGCAACGCGCGGCTCGGCCGTGGCACTCCACCATTGTCCATTGGTGGTATCGCGCAGGAAGATGAAGGTGCCCCAGCGATCTTCGGTCGGGTCGGCCTTCCAGCGGGAAATCGCCTGCCCGTTCCACTTCGAATAACCCGCACCTGTAGAAGTGAGCATCGTCGAATAGTGGCCGTTCGAAAGGAACACCACTTCGCGGTCGCGCACGGCCGGGTCGGCGATGGAGCGCACTTCCGCACGCAAGAGATCCGCCTGTTCCTTGCCGGGGGTTTCCGGCTCGTATTTGGCGCTCATGACAGGCACTTCGCGTGGCGCCTTCTCCTGCAGCAGAAGCTCGGCGGCCTCGATCACCGGATCGGAGTGGAACAGTTCACGCAACACGCCGTCAAAGGCAACGTTGGCGACAGCCGCAATCGACATGCCATGGTGGTGAGCATAATAATTGTAGACAATCGCGCAGACCTTGCCATCCGGCACACGCGTCGGCGTGAAGTCCACCGCATCGTGGAAGCCATATTGGCCAAGCGCGCCAAGCTTGCGCAGCTTCTCGAGGTTCTCCAGCGCACCGTCAGGATCATATTGGCTGGCGAGGATCGAGGCATAAGGCGCGATCACCGCATTCTGACCAAGGCCACGCTTGAGACCCAGCGTCGGCACACCGAAGTTGGTGTACTGGTAGTTCATGTTGTGATCGCGGGCATTGAACGCCGCTTCGGAAATGCCCCATGGCGTGCCGAGACGGCGGCCGTGGTTCATCTGTTCTTTGACGATCAGATTGTTGGTCTGGTTGAGGATGCCACCCTGACGCTCCTGCATGACGAGCGGCGGCATCAGATATTCGAACATCGAACCCGACCACGACACCAGCGCGCCCTGCGCGCCGATCGGCACCACCTGGCGGCCGAGGCGGTACCAATGCTCGGTCGGCAGATCGCCCTTGGCGATGGCGAACAGGCTGGTCAGGCGGCATTCGGAGGCCAGAAGGTCGTAGCAGGCCTCATCCAGCTCTTTGCTTTCGACGCGATAGCCGATCGACAGAAGACGGCGATCCTTGCGGTAAAGGAAGGTGAAATCCATCGAGAAGGCGAGGTTGCGGCTGCGGTCGCGCAGCGAGGCAAGACGCTGGCGCAGCGGCTCCATATTGGTGAGATCGATGGCGCTGTCGGAAATATGCGCCTCGCAGGATTCGACGAGTAATTGCGCCCAGCGGGTCACTTCCGCACTCTGCGCGGACTTCACCTCGTGGTCGACATTGGTGGCGAGCTTCTGGATGTCGCGCGCAAGCACCGCCAGATTGATAACGCGGATCGAGGCGAATTCATGCTCACGCTTAACGGAGGCAAGCGCGTTCGAGAAGCCGATGATGCGCTCCTCGAGGCGGCGATGCAGCGGGCGCAGGTTCTTGCGGTTGTCGGGCAGGGCCTTCAGCGTTTCGCGCAGGATGCCGGCAACATCGCCGATACCATCCAGATTGCCCTGAAGATGGGCGGATGGCGCTTCCGCCCAGTCGCGGCAGGCGGACGAAACCGCAATCAGGTGACCGGCGAGATTGCCGCTGTCCACCGCAGAAACATAACGTGGTCCAAGCGTCTGCAACGTGTCCGTATGGTACCAGTTGTAGAGATGGCCGCGATGCTTCTCCATCTTCTCGACGGTCTGGATCGTATTCTCGATCCGCTCCAGCGTGTCGGCAAAGCTGATCCAGCCGAACTGGCGCGCCGAAATGACGGACAACAGATAGACGCCGATATTGGTGGGCGAGGTACGCGAAGCGACGATCGGCTCCGGCGTCTCCTGGAAGTTGTCCGGCGGCAGGTGGTTTTCCTGCGGCGTCACGAAGGCCTCATAATAACGCCATGTGCGACGCGCGATCTTGCGAAGCTCGAAGGAGACATGTTCCGAAACGAACAGGCGATCCTCTGTTTCGGCAGACTGGCTGACATACCAGGCGACGGCAGGAGACAGAACCCAGAGCAGCGTGAAGGGAATGCCGATCAGGAAGGCATTATCACCGGGCAACGCTGCAAACAGCAGGCCGAGCATGGCCACGACGGGCGCATGCCACATCTGGCGGAAATAATAGCTGATGCCACCCTGCGCGCTCGATTGCATGCTGGCGGCGGTGCGCCATTCCAGCATCAGCTTGTGACTGACGAGCAGACGGTAGAGCGAACGAACGATCGCATCCGTCATCATGCAGGCGGAATCGGCAATGAAGACGATGCGCAGCGCAACCTGCGCATTGGTGGCGCGGATTTCCGACCAGATAGTGTGGAAATGCGCCTGTGGCACGATGTCGGTCGAACGCGGCACGAGGCCGGATAACAGCGAAAGCGTGGGCGCGACGAACAACGAGAAGATCAGCAGGATCTGCCAGATCAGCGCACCGAGCGGATCCATGAAATACCAGCCGAGGATCGAGGCGAAAAACCAGGCGATCGGCGTCAGCGAACGGCGCAGATTGTCGACCATCTTCCAGCGGCCGATGGCGGTAACGCCACGGGCGCGGTCGAGAATATAGGGAAGCAGCTGCCAGTCGCCACGCGCCCAGCGATGCTGTCGCGACACTTCCACCTCGTAGCGGGTCGGGAAGTCCTCGACCAGTTCCACATCGGTCACCAGCGCGCAACGCGCGAAGGAGCCCTCGAGCAGATCGTGACTGAGGATGGAGTTTTCTTCGATCCGGCCCTTCAGCGCCGCCTCGAAGGCATCCACATCGTAAAGGCCCTTGCCGGTGAATGTGCCTTCGGAGGTCAGATCCTGATAAACGTCGGAAACGGTGAAGACGTAAGGATCGATACCGCGGTTGATCGAGAAGACACGCTGGAAGACGGAAGCGTCCTTGCCGGTCGTGAGCGAGGGCGTTACGCGCGGCTGCAGCAGCCCGTAACCTTCGACAACACGGCCGGAAACAGGATCGATCACCGGACGGTTGATCGGGTGATGCATCTTGCCGACGAGCTTGGTCACCGCATCGCGCATCAGGCGCGTATCGGCATCCAGCGTCATGACGTATTTGACATCCTCCGGCACGACATTGGCGCCGCCAAGGAACGTCGTGTCCTTGTCGCCGCGCAGCAGCATGTTCAGTTCATGCAGCTTGCCGCGCTTGCGCTCCCAGCCCATCCAGCAGCCTTCGGCCGGATTGTAGATACGGCGACGATGCAGCAGGTAAAAGCGCGTCTTTCCGTCAAAGGCATAACGGCTGTTCAGCGCCGCAAGCTCGCGCTTGGCATAGTCGAGAATCTCAAGGTCCTCATCGGACTGCTCGTATTGCGCGTCACGCCAGTCGCTGACGAGCGAGAAATAAATCTCGCCATGCGGATTGGCGAGATAATGCACCTCGATATTGCGCATCATCTCGTCGACGCTGTCGCGACTGGTGAGCATGCAGGGCACGGCAACCAGCGTGCGCGCATCCTGCGGGATGCCGTTCTTGAACTCGTATCCAACCAGCCGGAACGGCTTTACGAAGAAGGTGACAAGCGTGTTAAAGAGACCTGTCGCCCCTTCCGAGGCGGGAAGTGCAAACATCAGCAGGAAGGCAGTGACGACATACCACGGCATGCCCGCTTCCGCGAGGAACCAACCAACCGCCAGCATGGCAAGCGCAGTGATCAGAAATACCGGCGCGGCGATTGCCAGCCAGTTGAACTTGCGCATCGATCGGACGATGTGCTGCGACACCAGCGGCCGGTAACCCAGTGCCTTTTCAAGCTCGAAGCGGCGTTGGCCGACAAGCACGGAGCCGACATTGACGCGATGGTTTTCGTCAGCACCGGCAGGCATATCGGCCCGTGCCATTTCGACGGCGGCGCGCGCAACCTCTACTTCAGTCTTGGGAGAGCGGCGGGCCAAAAGCTCGATCGTGTTGCGATAAGTGTTGCGCGAACCGAAATCGAGAACTTCGTAATCGGTTTCCTCGCGCAGAACCTTGTCGATATGGCTGACTTCCTCGAACCACACCGACCACTCGGTATCGTCGATTTCCCGCAGGCTCTTGACGATGTTGCCCATCGTCACATTGCCGGACGCCAGACGATTATGTTCCGACATCATGACGTTTTCGGCATCCGTGCCGGCGGCAAGCAGACGTTCTTCGAGCCAGGCGACGGCAAAGCCCGATGTCTGTGAGCCGTTACGGAGGCGATAGAGGAACTGCGTCGCGAAAGTCGGATCGTCGACCAGCGAATCGACCTGCTTCAGAAGTGCTGCCGAGGCTTCGGCATCGTTCAACCGGATGATCTCATCGACCACCTCATTCGCCTTCTGGCGCATGCGGCGCGAGCGTTCCACACGAATGGAGATGCGGCGCAGATTTTCGATGAGGACAAAGCGGATGATCGAGGGCAGCGCCCACAATTCGCCGATCTGCAGCGTCTTCGACGTCTGGTAGCCATCCACCAGCGCCGTCATGTTCTCGCGCGAAACCGTGCTGTGGGTATAGGCGACATAAAGCCAGCCAAGCGCCATGACCCGCGGAATGGTCACGCCGCCAACCGTCATCGTCGGCAACTGGCGATAGAACTTGCGCGGAAAATCGCGCCGCACTTCCTGGATCGCCTCTTCGATGACGTAGTGATTGTCGAGCAGCCATTCCGCCGCCGGCGTTATGGTCGCGCCATTTTCCGAGTCGACAGCCGTCGTGCGATAGACCCGCAGGATTTCCTTCTCGTTCTCACGGTGACGCTCGAAGAAATCGAATTCCATGAAGCCGGGAAGACTATCGGCGCCATCGCGGGAAAGCGCGGCACCGGCATCATGCAATTCCTCAATCGTCATATAGGACGCACGGATCGAATCATTATGGTCGATCTGCTTCGTCTCGGAATCACGGGCGGCGGCGGTCGGGGTGATATGAAATGACATCGGGCTCGTATTCTGAACTTTAAGGGATACTTGTTCGACTTGACCGTCATTTCGTCCGCGGCGGGAACACACACGAAATCGGGCCACGCTATATTTATGACTTATCCTGAACCTTCGGTGAACCGGACCAGGCACCGGGCGGATCGGATTATCCGATGACGGATATCCGTGGGCGCGACATCGGGCGGCACAATCTTTCCGAAAAATTTGCAAGGCGGAAGATCGGTGCGAACAGGGGATTTCCGGCGACAGGAAAATTTCCTCCCGCGGCCCGGCAAAGCCGTTCCGATCGGATTTCGCACACTCCGCAAGGGCGAAAATTGTTCGCGCAACGCCCGATAGTCCCCCGTTGACAACCTGAAAGGCAACACAAAGCCGAGAAGGCCCGCGCCACATCCGAAAGGAGCTAATGCCCCAGGACGTCAATAGTTCCATGCCACCTGTCGCAGCACGATGCAAGCGCTGAATTTCAGGGCATTTCGGGCGCCGGAACGCCTCTTCCGCGCAGAGACATATGCTGCTAAGTCCTTGCTAAAATACGTCGGAAAAAAGCGGCGTAAACCGGGACTTCGAAAATGACCAGACAGACCGCCAACGTCACCTCCTTTGCCAACCATATGCCGGATGTGGTGGCGATCCGCCACCACCTGCACCGCCATCCCGAAATCGGCCTTTCCGAATTCAGGACCTCGGATTTCATCGCCGAAAAACTGGTGGAAATGGGCTATGAGGTGACGCGCGGGCTTGCCGGCACCGGCATTGTCGCAACGCTGCGTAATGGCGACAGCGAGCGCACGCTCGGCATTCGCGCCGATATCGACGCCCTGCCGATCCACGAGGAAACTGGTGCGGAATATGCCAGCGCCAATCAGGGTGTGATGCATGCCTGCGGCCATGACGGCCACACCGCCATGCTCTTGGGTGCGGCAAAGATCATTGCCGAACGCCGGAATTTCGATGGAACGCTGCATCTTATCTTCCAGCCGGCGGAAGAGAATTTTGGCGGCGCCCGCATCATGATCGAGGACGGCCTGTTTGACCGCTTCCCATGCGATGCGGTTTTTGCCCTGCATAACGATCCCGGCGTGCCCTTCGGGCAATTCGTGTTGCGCGACGGACCGATCCTTGCCGCCGTCGATGAGTGCAGGATCACCGTCAACGGTTATGGCGGCCACGGCGCCGAACCACAGGATGCGGCAGACCCCATCGTGGCCGGCGCAAGCATCATCATGGCGCTACAGACCGTGGTGTCCCGCAACATCCATCCGCAATTGTCGGCCGTCGTCACCGTGGGCGCATTCCATGCCGGTGTTGCCAGCAACGTCATTCCCGAAACGGCGGAGATGCTGCTCACCATCCGCTCCTTTGATGCCGGCGTGCGCGACGAACTGGAAAAGCGCATTCGGGCGATAGCCGAAGGTCAGGCCGCAAGCTACGGCATGAGTGTGACGCTCGATTACGAGCGCGGTTATAACGCAACGGTCAACCACAAGGCGGAGACGGACTATGTTGCCGATCTCGCCCGCCGCTTTGCTGGTGCTGAAAAGGTGGTCGAGATGCAGCGCCCGTCGATGGGCGCGGAAGACTTCGCTTATATGCTGGAAAAACGGCCCGGCTGTTATTTCTTCCTCGGCACGGCGCGCACTGACAACGACCCGCCGCTGCACCATCCGAAATTCGACTTCAACGACGACATCCTGCCAATTGGAACGGCTTTCTGGGTGGATCTCGCCGAGGACTACCTGAAGGCGTGAGTGGGCGTGAAAAAGGCCGGTCGGAGGAGCGACCGGCCTTTAGTTCTCAAGCACCCTGATGGAAAAGACGGGAGGATCAGGGAACGAGACCGAATATGACGGCGGCGACAAACGCCACGCAGACACCGACAAGAGCCGCATGAACCGAATCTCTCCAGCTTCGCGGCGACTGGGGCTGCGAGACAAAGTCTTTTACTTTTCCTGCTTTGGAATAAGACATCGTGCGCTCCCTTCCCTGTCTGGCCCTTCAAACGGGCAATGGTTAATCTCACCCAGAGAATAGCGTCATCCCCTACCGTTCCAGTAGAGATAAAATTCCATAAGAAGCGCCAATTGGGAAAAATAGGGGTCGCCACTTGCCTCCCGACAAGCATCAATCTACCCATCGCTGAATATTAGCGCAGCGCGGCGGCGTTCGTTCAAATGAACTATCTGCGGACAGGGAGACATGATGGATATCGACGCCATCATCATCGGGGCAGGAGTAATCGGGCTGGCGGCGGCCCGTGAACTGTCGATGCGCGGCCTCTCTGTCATCATCCTCGAGAGCGAAAAGGAATTTGGCGCCGCGACCTCTTCCCGCAACAGCGAGGTCATTCACGCCGGCCTTTATTATCCGGCCGGAAGCCTCAAGGCCCGCCTCTGCGTCGAGGGAAAAAAGAAGCTCTATGCCTTCTGTCAAAGCCACGGTGTTGCACACCGCCGCTGCGGCAAACTCATCGCGGCGGCAGATGAAGCTGAAACGGCCCTGCTGGCCGGGCTCAAGGACAAGGGCGAGGCCAATGGCTGTGAAGACCTGGAGCTGATCGATGAACGACAGGCGCTTTCGCTTGAACCCGCTCTCGCCTGCAGGGCGGCCCTGCTTTCGCCCTCGACCGGCATCATCGACAGCCATGGTTATATGCTGGCGTTGCTCGGTGAGGCGGAAGACCATGGCGCCGCTCTTGCCTTGAACGCCCCTTTCGAAGGGGCGCAGGCAATCAGCGGGGGTTTCCGGGTTCATGTCGGCGGCAAAGAGCCGATGAGCCTGACATGCCGCCTGCTCATCAATTCCGCCGGCCTCATCGCGCCGATGGTGGCAAAAAAGATCGAGGGACTGTCGGCACAAGCGATCCCTCAGGCGCGTTTTGCCAAGGGCAGCTATTTTTCGCTGGCAGGCAAGTCGCCGTTTTCACGGCTCATCTATCCCGCACCGCATACCCACGGCCTTGGCGTGCACCTCACGCTCGATCTCGCCGGTCAGGCCCGGTTCGGCCCTGACGTGGAATGGGTCGAAACCATCGATTATGCCGTCAATCCCCGCCGCATGGAGGGTTTCGGCGACGCGATACGACGTTATTGGCCGGGCCTTCCCGAGGATGCCTTGACCCCCGCCTATTCCGGCATCCGGCCAAAGATTTCCGGACCGGACGAATCCGCCATGGATTTCCGCATCGACGGACCGGAAACCCACGGACTTGCCGGCCTCATCAATCTTTTTGGCATAGAAAGCCCCGGCCTGACCGCCTCACTGGCGATTGCCGCAGACATTGCGGCACGGCTCAGGGACTGATCTCAGCCCACCGCCTCAACCAAAGCGAGCCAGCGCATCCGCCATGATCCCGGGATCGACATTGCCGCCGGATGCAACTGCAATCACCGTTTCACTCTCCAGTTCACCACCGTGGAAAAGCGCCGCGGCAAGAGCCACCGCACCGCCGGGTTCAACAACGATCTTCAGCCGGTTGAAGGCGAGGACCGCAGCCCGCAGCGCTTCCTCATCAGTCACGGCAATGCCTTTTCCGCAAAGCCCGGCCATGATCGGGAAAGTGATGTTACCGGGTTGCGGAGTAACGATCGCGTCGCAGATCGAACCAGAAGTCGTGGCGTTACGCTCTATCTTACCCGCAGCAAGGGAGCGCGCCACATCGTCGAACCGCTCCGGTTCTGAAGTCCTGACCCTGTAGTTCGGTGCTTTCGCGGCAAGCGAGAGCGAGATGCCGGATGTGAGGCCACCGCCGCCGCAGGGCACTAGAACCTCTGCCGCACCGATCCCCAACTCCGCGCCCTGTTCAGCAATCTCCAGTCCCACCGTGCCCTGCCCGGCAATAACCAAGGGTTCGTCGTAGGGCCTGATCAGCGTCAGCCCACGCTCGCGCGACAGCCGGTCGCCAATGGCGTCTCGATCCTCGTTGGCCCGGTCATAAAGCACCACCTCCGCACCATAGGCGCGGGTATTGTCGATTTTGATCTTCGGCGCGTCGGAGGGCATGATGATGACGGCGGGAACGCCATGCAGGCGGGCGGCAAGCGCCACACCCTGCGCGTGGTTACCGGAAGAAAAGGCGAGCACGCCCTTGGCACGCACTTCGGCAGGCAGGCCGGAGACGGCTGACCAGCCGCCGCGAAACTTGAAGGAACCCGTCCTTTGCAGGCACTCGGCCTTTACGAAGACCTTTCGCCCGGCAATCTCATCCAGAAACGGTGACGACAGCAGCGGTGTCCGCACCGCCTGGTTGCCGATGCGCTGACGCGCCGCCTCGATCATGGAAATATCTGTCATGCCCTGCTCCTGTGATGCGGATTTGCAGGTACATTAGGAGGTCGCAATCAAATGCGAAACCGTCCGGAAAAGAAAAATCCCCGGCCATAGCCGGGGATTTTCATCATGTCTGATCATTGCCCAATCAGTGATTGTGCCGGGGCATCTTCTCGGCAATCCTTCGGAAATCCGCAGCCCCATCCAGAACCGCGCCGTCCGAAAGCTGCGTCACCGATTGACGGTAGATGCGCTGCCACGGCGTCGCATCCGCCGGCACCGCCGGGATGCCATCAGCCTTGCGCGCTTCAAGTTCTGCCTCCGGCACCAGCGCGTTGCATGCACCCTCATTAAAGTCGATGCGGATCACGTCGCCGGTGCGAAGCCAGGCCAGCCCACCACCGGCTGCACTTTCCGGCGAGGCATTGAGGATCGACGGGCTGTCCGCCGTTCCCGATTGCCGGCCATCGCCGATTGTTGGCAGGCTGGTGATGCCTTTTTTCAACAAGGCATCCGGCGGCTGCATGTTGACGACCTCAGCCGAACCCGGCCAGCCGAGCGGCCCCGCGCCACGAATGACAAGGATGGTGCGCTCATCAATACCGAGGGATGGATCATTGATGCGGGCGTGATAGTCTTCCGAACCATCGAACACCACACATTTGCCCTCGAAAATGCCTTCGCGGCCCGGCTCGCTCAGATAACGCTGCCGGAACTCCGCCGAGATCACACTCGTCTTCATGATGGCGAAATCGAACAGATTGCCCTTGAGCACGAGGAAACCGGCCCGTTCCTTCAGCGGCTTGTCGTAGGGAAGGATCACGTCGCGATCGGTCGATTCCCGCCCGTCCAGATTTTCCGCCATGGTCTTGCCGGTCACGGTCGGACAGTTTCCGTCGAGCTTGCCGGCCTGCAGAAGCTCCCACATGATCGCCGGCGTGCCGCCGGCGCGGTGATATTTCTCACCCAGCCATTTTCCGGCCGGCTGGACATTGGCCAGCAGCGGAATATCGTAACCGTGGACCTGCCAATCCTCTTCGAAAAGCTCGACGCCCGCATGTTTCGCCATCGCCGCGAGATGCGGCTGAGCATTGGTCGAGCCACCGATTGCCGAATTGACGCGGATCGCGTTCAAAAACGCCTCGCGCGTCATGATGTCGGAAGGCTTGATATTTTCGACAACCAGTTCAACGGCGCGTCGGCCGGTGCGATAGGCCATCTGGCCGCGCTCGCGATAAGCGGCCGGGATCGCGCCGCAGCCGGTGAGCGACATACCGAGCGCTTCCGCCATGGCATTCATGGTGGACGCCGTGCCCATGGTATTGCAATGGCCGACGGAAGGAGCAGATTCGAGCGCCGCCTGCAAGAATTCCTCGCGGGTGATTTCGCCCGCACCATATTTGCGGCGCATGCGCCAGATCACCGTGCCGGAACCGACCAGATCGCCGTCATGATAACCGTCGAGCATCGGACCCCCGGAAAGCACAATAGCCGGAATATCGACCGTGCTTGCCGCCATCAGCGCCGAAGGCGTGGTCTTGTCACAGCCCGTCGTCAGAACGACACCGTCGAGCGGATAACCGTAAAGCACTTCCACGAGGCTGAGATAGGCAAGATTGCGGTCAAGCGCCGCGGTCGGGCGCTTGCAGTTTTCGAACATCGGATGGGTCGGAAACTCGATGGGAATACCGCCCGCATCGCGGATACCGTCACGCACCCGCTTGACCAGTTCCACATGGACGCGGTTGCAGGGCGTGAGATCGCTGCCGCTCTGCGCGATACCAATGACAGGTTTACCGGAACGCAGCTCTTCCGGCGTCACACCGTAATTCATGAAGCGCTCCAGATAGAGAGCTGTCATGTCGAGATGGTCAGGATTGTCGAACCAGTCCTGGGACCGGAGGCGGCGCATGGGTGTCTTGTCGTCGCTCATCAGATCGCCTCAGCCCTGTTCCCGATTGTTGAGTTTTTCGAGGTAAAGCAGGATGCCGCTATGGTCGATATCTGCGCCGCCGTCGCCGACGAAGTCATCGAATTCGCGCGTTACCTGCTGAGTCAAAGGCAGCGTCAACGACAGATCCTGCGCCGTCGCCAGCACGCCGTTCAGATCCTTGAGCTGGAACTTCGACGGGCCGCCCGGCACGAAATTACGCTTCACCATGCGCTCGCCATGCAGTTCCAGAATCCGGCTTTCGGCAAAACCGCCGCGTATGGCATTGCGGAAACCTTCGCGGGATGCGCCGCCCGCTTCCACAAGCATCATCGCCTCGGCAACCGCGCCGATGGTGATGGCGACGATCTGCTGGTTGGCAAGTTTGCAGAGCTGGCCCGCGCCTGAGGGACCGACATAGGTCAGCCGGCCCATCGGCGCAAAGACATCGGCAAGATCCGCAATCAGAGCCTCGTCACCGCCGGCCATGATGGCGAGCGTACCGGCAGTCGCACCCGGAACGCCGCCGGAAACCGGCGCATCGACGTGATGAATGCCCAGCGCCTCAAGCCGGGAGGAGTGGTCGCGCGCAATCGGCGGCGCAATCGAGCTGCTGTCGATCACGACAGCACCTTTTTTAAGCGCTTCGGCCACGCCCGCCTCGAACAGCACTTCGCCCACGGCCTTGCCATCGCTCAGCATGGTGATGACGATATCGGCACCTTTGGCGGCGTCCGCCGGCGATGCCGCCAGAACTGCGCCATCAGCAACAAGAGCTTCAGCCTTATCCACGCTACGGTTCCAAACGGAAACCGCAAAGCCCGCGCCTAGCAGACGCCGGGCCATCGGCCCGCCCATCAGGCCCGTGCCGATAAAGGCAACCGACCGCTTCTTCTCCTCCCCACCGACACTCATTTCAGTGAACCTCCCAGTTCGTCTTCGATATGCACCTGAATGATCTCTTCGAAAGAGCTTTCAGCCGTGAAGCCCAGTTCGCGAGCGCGCTTGGCTTCGAAACCGGGCGCCCAGCCTTCGCACATGCGCATGATCATCTCGTTCGGCTCGCGGCGAATGAGGGCGACGGCCTTTTCACCGGCGACCTTGCGCAGCGCTTCGATCTGTTCGCCAACCGTGGCGCTGAGACCCGGCATCGACAGGTTGCGGCGCGGACCGACCTTTTCGACGTCGATCGTCGCACCATGAATGAGGAAACCGACGGCGGAACGCGGCGAGGCGTGCCAGTGGCGAATGCTTTCCGGCACCGGCAGAACCGCTTCCTGGCCGACCAGCGGCTCTCGCAGGATATTGGAGAAGAAGCCGGAGGCGGCGGCATTCGGCTTGCCGGGACGAATGCAGATGGTCGGCAGACGAATGCCGATACCGTCGAAGAAACCGCGGCGGCTGTAATCGGACAGCAGCAGCTCGCAAATCGCCTTCTGTGTGCCGTAGCTTGTCAGCGGCGTGGTGTGGAATTCATCCGAGATCGGATAGGGAAGCGGTGCGCCAAACACGGCGATCGACGAGGTGAAGACCACGCGCGGCTTGTAACCATCCTTGCCGTTGGCAATGCGGATGGCGTCGAAGAGATAACGGGTGCCGTCGAGATTGATGCGGTAGCCCTTGTCAAAATCGAGTTCAGCTTCGCCGGACACGATGGCGGCGAGATGGAAGATGGCATCCGGACGGGCGTCCACCAGTTTTTCAGCTTCACCCGGAGCGGAGAGATCAGCTGCGCGCGCATCGACAGCACCGGAAAAACCGGCGGGTGCCTCGGGCTGGAACACGTCGATAAGCGTGAATTTCTCGATCGGCTTGCCACCGAGCGATCCATCTTTCACGAGACGCTGCGTCAGCTTGCGGCCAACCATGCCTGCGGCGCCGATGATTGCGATATGCATGTCTTCCTCCTCTGTGTCCCGGTCATTCTCCCGAGACCGAAAAAACATCATCGGCCGATGGACCGATAAATTAGCTTGTAAGGTTGTCTGATAACCTTATATGATCCGATTGAAAATAGTATTTTTTCACAAACTAACAAAAGCAGGGGCGCCGGCAAAAGCAAGGCCACAAACCCTTGCCCTCATACTTTAGGGCGGATTGGACGGAGAGGGTGGAATGACGATCGTGAGTGAACACGATATCGAGGAATTGCGGTTCTCGCTGAAGAACAGGCTTGGCGAAGCTCTGCTACTGACATCGCAGGAAGACATGCTGCGCTATTGCCGCGACTGGCACGGGGATGTCACCAGTTCGGCCGTGGCCGTCATCCGCCCCCGCTCAACGCAGGAAGTGTCCGACACGGTGCGCGCCTGCGCCGAACTCGGCCTCGCCATCATCCCCCAGGGCGGCAATACCGGACTGGTGCTCGGCGGCATTCCCGATGCTCCCAAACATCAGGTCGTGCTGAGCCTCGAGCGCATGAACGCCATCCGCACCATCGACAGTGACGATTTTTCGGCCGTCGTCGAAGCCGGCTGCATTCTGTCGGAATTCAAGGATGCGGTTCAGGACAAGGGAATGTTCTTCCCGCTGTCGCTTGGCGCGCAGGGAAGCTGCCGCATCGGCGGTAACGTCTCCACCAATGCCGGCGGCATCAATGTCCTGCGCTATGGCATGACCCGCGAGCTGGTGCTGGGTCTCGAAGTGGTGTTGCCGGAGGGCACCATCTGGAACGGTCTGTCGACGCTGCGCAAGGACAATCGCGGTATCGACCTGAAGCAGCTTTTCATCGGCGCGGAAGGAACGCTCGGCATCATCACGGCCGTCGCCGTCAAGCTTTACCCCAATCCCGAACATGTCGAAACGGCGCTGCTCGGCCTCAATTCGCTTGACGACGCCATCAAGCTTTACCGCCGCGCCCGCCGCGAATGCTGCGACCTGATGTCCGCCTTCGAATTCATGCCGCCCGTCGCCTTCACGCTGGCGATCGAAGCCATACCCGATCTCAAAATGCCGATCGCCGGCGATTATCCGGCCTATGTGCTGATGGAAATTTCCGGCTCCGGTCTGGTGGATACCGCCGATCTAATGGGCCGCTTCCTTGAGGGCGTCATGGAAGACGGTCTGGTGCTGGATGGCGTCATTGCCTCCTCGCGTGCGCAGGCGCAGTCGCTGTGGCTTTTCCGTGAGGGCATGAACGAGGGTCAGGCGCTGCGCGGCAGCCATATGCGTACCGACATTTCGGTGCCGCTTTCGAAACTCTCGGCTTTCGTGGCCGAGGCCGAGGCCGAACTTGCGGAAAAACTGCCGGAATGCCTTGCCGTTTCCTATGGCCATGTCGGCGACGGCAACGTCCATCTCAACGTCTTGCCGCCCAACGGTGCGACACCGCAGGAGCGTGAGGCGTTCATCTACAAGTCCAAGACACTCGTTAACGAGGTCCTCGACCGTTACGTCGGCAGCATCAGCGCCGAACACGGCATCGGCCGCCTGAAACGCTCGGATTTCGAAAGCCGGCTATCGGATGTGCAGCGCCGGATGATCACGGGTTTGAAAAATGCCTTCGACCCCGATTTGCGGATGAATCCCGGTTGCCAGATAAGCCTGCAACCGGATAGCTAATCGAAGAACGGCACGGGGCGGCTGAATACGCCGCCCTTTAAAACCCGCTGACGGTGAAGGAGGAAGTCGCCTGCAGCGGGTAAAATGAACCAATCGTTTCTGCGGAACGGGAGCAATCATGACGCTGGAGTTCAATCAGATACATCGCAACGACCATCTGCCCGGCCGGATCGCCGCGGAGATCGCACGCGAGATCAATGATTCGAAACTCGGGCCGGGCGACAGGCTGCCGACGGAACATGTTCTGGCAAAAACCTTCGGTGTCAGCCGCTCGGTCATTCGCGAAGCGATCGCGCAATTGCGCAATGAAGGTTTCGTCGAAACCCGCCAGGGCGTGGGTGCATTCGTCACCGATCCCCGGCAGAGGCTGTCCATCCGCATCGAGCGATCCCGGCTGAACGACCCTGAAAATTTTCGCGATCTCTTCCAGCTTCGCATGCCGCTGGAAATCGAGGCAGCGGGGCTCGCAGCACTGCACCGCAGTCCGCAGCAGCTGGCGCGGCTGGCGGCGGCGCTGGAAAAGATGAAGACCGCTGACGACTGGTCGACGGAAGGTGTGGCGGCCGATCTCGACTTTCACCGCATTCTGGCCGAAGCGACGCAGAACGAATATTTCCTGATGTTCCTCGGATTCATCGCGGAACGCATCAGCTCCGCCATCAACATCGCCTTCTCCCGCGCGGTTTTTGGTGAAATTCTCGAGGTGACGATCGCCGAACATGTGGCAATCTATGAGGCCATCGAGAAGGCCGATGCCACCGCCGCCAAGAACGCCATGCGCAAGCACCTGATCGGCGCCGCAAGCCGGGTCAATCTCGAACTGGATATCTTCTGAAAAGAAAAATAAACGCGTGAACCGTAAAGCTATAGGACAGGTTTCCGGGCTTTGCGGATAACCAGCGATAAAAGACGATAATTTTGTCGGTGAGACCGCTAGACTCGCTTCAAAAGTCATACTAAGAAGAATAAGATTAGGTTGTCAGACATCCAGACAATAAGACCGCAGGAGGCGGCCTGTCGGAAGGCTGAAAGGGGAGGACATATATGACCGGCACAAGGTCCATCGACGCTACCGCAATTCTGCCTGAGGATTATGAAAACGCTTTGCTCGTCGGCCGCGTCTGGTCGAAAAGCGAAGGCGGCCCCTGCCCCGTCCTGCTCAAGGATGGCGTGCTTTATGACCTCACCTCTATCTCGCCCACCATGTCCGAACTTCTGGAAAAGACGGATCTGGTGGAGCGGCTTGCCGATACCGGAACATTCGTCGCACTCGGCACGCTCGACGCCTTTCTCGACGGCTCGGCCGGCGAACTCCTCGCTCCCAACGATATTCAGGCCGTCAAGGCCGCAGGCGTCACCTTCGCCGACAGCATGCTGGAACGGGTGATCGAAGAGCAGGCCAAGGGCGACCCTCTTCGTGCGCAGGAAATTCGCGGACGGCTGGCTCCGGTTCTCGGCGACAACCTCAAAGGACTTGAGGCCGGTTCAGAAAAAGCAGCGGAAGTGAAGAAGCTGCTCCAGGAAATGGGCCTCTGGTCGCAATATCTGGAAGTCGGCATCGGTCCGGATGCGGAAATATTCTCCAAGGCGCAGGCCATGGCTTCGGTCGGCTGCGGCGCGCTGATCGGCGTTCACCCCAAATCGCAATGGAACAACCCGGAACCGGAAGTGGTGCTCGCCATTGCCTCCGACGGCCGCATTGTCGGTGCAACCCTCGGCAACGACGTCAACCTGCGCGATTTCGAAGGCCGCTCCGCCCTCCTGCTCAGCAAGGCGAAGGATAACAACGCATCCTGCGCGATCGGCCCCTTTATCCGCCTGTTTGACGGACGCTTCACCATTGAAGACGTGAAGAAGTCGCAGATTTCGCTTCTGGTCGAAGGCGAAGACGGTTTCACCATGACGGGTGTAAGCCCCATGGAGGCGATCAGCCGCACGCCGGAAAACCTTGCATCCCAGCTTCTGAACCGCAATCATCAATATCCTGACGGAGCCGTCTTTTTCCTTGGCACGATGTTCGCGCCGGTGAAGGATCGTCATGGGCCGGGTCTCGGTTTCACCCACGCCAAGGGCGACCGTGTCGAAATCTCCTCGCCCAAGCTCGGCAAGTTGATCAATTGGGTCGCGACAACAGACGAATGCCCGGAATGGATATTCGGCACCGCGGCCCTGATGCGCAATCTGGCGAAACGCGGGCTACTCTGAGCGATCAGCAGAGGTGCGTGCAGTTTTTGCGAAAAACCCATAGGTGGAGCATTCGCGGCGATCCTTAGCCGAAAATGCTTCAGATATTTCTTCGGGAGGGGAAAATGCAAAAGACCATCAATCTCTTTTACCGGATTCTCGAAATCATTCTCGTCCTGCTGCTTGCCGGCATGTCGATCATGGTCTTCGTCAACGTCGTCATGCGTTACACGATGAATTCCGGCATCAACATCTCTGAAGAACTGTCGCGCTATTTCTTCGTGTGGCTGACTTTCATAGGTGCCGTGCTGACCTTTCGCGAAAACAGCCACATGGGCATTGAAACGCTCGTGATGTTCCTGTCGCGTCGCGCCCGCGTCTTTTGCATGATCGTATCGAATATCATCATCCTGGCCTGTTCCGCCATCTTCTTCTGGGGAACCTGGAAGCAGTCCGCCATCAATGCCAGCATGCATGCCCCTGTCACCAAGCTTTCGATGATCTGGGTATATGGCATCGGCATGTTCACCGGCGGCCTGATGTTCATCATCGCGCTGGAGCGCCTGTACCGTTATCTGACGGGTCGCGTCACAGAAGACGAAATCGCCCAGTTCGCGGGCGAGAACCTGACGATCGAACAGCTTTCGGAGCGCTGATACCATGACACTTTTCGTTTTTGTCGGCTCTCTGCTGGGGGCCATGGCGATCGGCGTTCCCGTCGCCTTCTCCCTGATGTTCTGCGGCGTCGTGCTCATGTGGTACATGGGCATGTTCAACACCGCGATCATCGCCCAGAACATGATCTCGGGCGCCGATACCTTCACGCTGCTCGCCATCCCCTTCTTCATTCTGGCTGGCGAACTGATGAATTCCGGTGGTCTCTCCCGCCGCATCATCGACTTCGCGATCGCACTCGTCGGCCATATCCGTGGCGGCCTCGGCATCGTGGCCATCGTCGCAGCCATCATCATGGCCAGCATCTCCGGTTCGGCCGCAGCCGATACCGCAGCCCTTGCCGCGATCCTCATTCCGATGATGGCGAAGGCCGGTTACAACATCCCGCGCTCCGGCGGCCTGATTGCCGCAGGTGGCATCATCGCGCCGGTCATTCCGCCGTCCATGGCCTTCATCGTCTTCGGTGTCGCCGCCAACGTCTCGATCACCCAGCTTTTCCTCGCCGGCATCGTTCCGGGTATTCTGATGGGCACATCGCTCATCATCGCCTGGCTGATCGTGGTGCGTAAGGACAACGTAAAGCCCCTGCCGAAGACTTCGGGCAAGGAACGTCTGCTCGTGACCGCTCGCGCCGGCTGGGCGCTCGGCATGCCTGTCATCATTCTCGGCGGCATCAAGGCCGGCATCATGACACCGACGGAAGCTGCCGTCGTTGCCGCCGCCTATGCGCTCTTTGTCGGCATGGTGATCTATCGCGAATTGAAGCCGGCGGACCTGTTTCATGTCCTCCTGCGTGCTGCCAAGAGCACCTCGATCATCATGTTCCTCGTCTGCGCAGCGCTCGTCTCCGCGTGGCTCATCACGGCTGCGAATATTCCGAACGAAGTGGCAGGCTATATCGAGCCGCTGATCGATCGCCCGATGCTGCTGATGGCCGCGATGATGGTACTGGTTTTCATCGTCGGCACGGCGCTCGACCTGACGCCGACCATCCTCATCCTGACGCCCGTTCTGATGCCTATCGTCAAGCAGGCGGGCATCGATCCGATCTATTTCGGTGTGCTCTTCATCATCAACAACGCCATCGGCCTGATTACCCCTCCGGTTGGCGTCGTACTGAACGTCGTCAGCGGCGTCGGGCGCATCCCGCTCGGCAAGGTCACGGTCGGCGTCTGGCCGTTCCTCGTTGCCGAAACCATCGTCCTGGCGCTGCTGGTGATTTTCCCGGACATCGTCCTGGTGCCTCTGCAGTACCTTCGTTAATCGATACTTTTTCTCGACCACAATCCAAGGGAGGATATTATGAGAAAGCTTCTTCTGACCACCACCGCCATCGCTTTCGCCGTTGGCGCGGCAGCCCCGGCAATGGCTGAATTCAACAGCCGCAACATCCGCGTCTCGAACGGCATCAACCAGGACCACCCGGTTGGCAACGGCATCAAGGCCATGCAGGCCTGCCTCGACGACAAGTCGGGCGGCAAGCTGAAGCTGACGGCATTCTGGGGCGGCGCTCTCGGCGGCGACCTTCAGGCAACACAGGCCCTGCGCTCCGGCGTTCAGGAAGCCGTCGTGACGTCGTCGTCGCCGCTCGTCGGCCTCATCCCGTCGCTCGGCGTCTTCGACCTGCCGTTCCTTTTCGCCAACGACAAGGAAGCCGATGCCGTCATGGACGGCGCCTTCGGCGACATGATGAACAAGAAGCTGGAAGAACAGGGCCTCGTCAACCTGGCCTACTGGGAAAACGGTTTCCGCAACCTGTCGAACTCCAAGCACGCCGTGAACAAGTGGGAAGATTTCTCGGGCCTCAAGGTCCGCGTAATGCAGAACAACATCTTCCTCGACACCTTCCAGAACCTCGGCGCCAATGCGACGCCGATGGCTTTCGGCGAAGTCTTCTCGGCGCTTGAAACCAACGCGATCGACGCACAGGAAAACCCCTATGTGACGATCGACACCTCCAAGTTCTACGAGGTGCAGAAGTACATCACCGAGACAAACCACGCCTATACGCCGTTCCTCTTCCTCTTCTCCAAGCCGATCTTCGACAGCTATACGGCGGAAGAACAGACGGCCCTGCGCGAATGTGCAGTCGTCGGCCGCGACGAAGAGCGCAAGGTCATCCGCGAACTGAACCAGAAGTCGCTGGAAAAGATCAAGGCTGCCGGTCTCGAGGTCAACTCGCTGTCTCCGGAAGAACAGACCCGTATCCGCGAGAAGTCGATGGTCGTTTACGAAAAGCACAAGGCTGAAATCGGCGCCGATGTCGTTGACGCCGTTCTGGCGGACCTGAAGAAGATCCGCGGCCAGTAAGCCTGTCTGTATTGAATAAGAAACACCCGGAAGTTCGCTTCCGGGTGTTTTCGTTTGCAGAAAGAAAAAGGCTGCCGAAGCAGCCTTTCCAGAAAATCAGGACGCCGTGCGGTTCTGGCGGTTGGCGATAAGATCTTCCACCACTGCCGGATCGGCAAGCGTCGACGTATCCCCCAGCGTGCCAAAATCATCCTCGGCGATCTTGCGCAGGATACGCCGCATGATCTTGCCGGAGCGCGTCTTGGGCAGGCCCGGCGCGAACTGGATCTTGTCCGGCGTCGCAACCGGCCCGATCTCGTTGCGGACGTGCTTCACCAACTCCTCGCGCAGCGCATAATCGCCATTCTGCCCCGCCATCAGCGTGACATAACAATAAATGCCCTGTCCCTTGATAGGGTGCGGATAACCGACCACGGCCGCTTCCGAAACGAGATGATGCGACACCAGCGCGGATTCGACTTCGGCGGTACCGAGGCGGTGGCCGGAGACGTTCAGCACGTCATCGACACGACCGGTGATCCAGTAATAACCGTCCTCGTCACGCCGGCAGCCATCGCCCGTGAAATACTTGCCCTTGTAGGTCGAGAAATACGTATCGACAAAGCGCTGGTGATCGCCATAAACCGACCGCGACTGGCCCGGCCAGCTGTCGGTGATGCAGAGATTGCCGTCGGCCGGCCCTTCCAGCACATTGCCTTCAGCATCGACAAGCTGCGGCTGCACGCCGAAGAATGGCCGTGTCGCCGAACCCGGCTTCAGATCGGTCGCGCCGGGCAACGGCGATATCAGAATGCCACCGGTTTCCGTCTGCCACCAGGTATCGACAATGGGGCTCTTGTCCTCGCCGACCACATGGTAATACCATTCCCATGCTTCCGGATTGATCGGCTCGCCGACCGTGCCCAGAAGCCGGATGCTGGAGCGCGAGGAACGCGTGACGAACTGGTCGCCAGCCCCCATCAGCGATCGAAGCGCTGTCGGCGCGGTGTAGAAGATATTGACCTTGTGCTTATCGATGACTTCCCAGAAACGACCCTGATCCGGGAAGTTGGGAACGCCTTCGAACATCAACGTCGTCGCACAATTCGCAAGTGGCCCGTAGACGATGTAGGAATGGCCTGTGACCCAGCCGACATCGGCCGTACACCAGAAGACCTCGCCATCCTTGTAGTCGAACACATATTCATGCGTCATCGACGTATAGACGAGATAACCACCCGTCGTGTGCAGAACGCCCTTCGGCTTGCCGGTGGAGCCCGACGTATAAAGGATGAACAACGGATCTTCCGCCCGCATCTTCGCCGGCGGGCAATCCGGCTTCACCGTGGCGATTTCCTGATGGTACCAGATATCGCGGCCTGGCGCCCAGCCGGTCTTGCCGCCGGTGCGGCGCACGACCAGAACCTTGTTGACGATGACATATTGCTTGGCGGCGATATCGATCGCCTTATCGGTATTTTCCTTGAGCGGGATCGGCTTGCCGCCGCGCACGCCTTCATCGCAGGTGATGACGAAGGTTGATTCGCAGTCAACGATGCGGCCCGCCAGCGCTTCCGGCGAGAAGCCGCCAAAGACGACGGAATGCACCGCACCGATACGCGCGCAGGCGAGCATGGCATAGGCCGCTTCTGGTATCATCGGCATGTAGATGGTGACGCGGTCGCCCTTCTTGACGCCATGCTTCTTCAGCACATTCGCCAGACGGCAGACATAGTCATAAAGCTGGTTATAGGTGATCTTCTTGTCGATATAGGGATTGTCGCCTTCCCAGATGATCGCCGTGCGCTCGCCATGCGTCTTCAGATGCCGGTCGATACAGTTGTAGGAGACGTTGGTCAGGCCGTCCTCGAACCACTTGATCGGCACTCTTCCCTTGAAGGAAGTGTTCTTGACCTTGGTATAGGGCTTGAACCAGTCGATCCGCCGGCCGTGCTTGTCCCAGAATTTTTCCGGATCCTCGACGCTCTCCTGATACCATTTCTGGTAACGCTCATTATCGATGAGCGTGCGGGCTTTCGCCGATTTGAGCACCGGGTAGATTTTGGCAGACATGAACTCCTCCTGAAACCAAGTATGTCTTGTTTTAGCGCGCGCCCAGAGACTCCCACCTCGGGCATGTGGTGAATTCATAGCAGGTCAATGACTGACGGCAATTAGACAAAGGCATTTGTTTTGCAAAGAATTGCAATTATGATGCAATCCGGTTATAGAGCGCCAATATCCCGGAAATCAGTGGTTGATACCACGCCCGCGACCCCGGCGCGGACGGACAGAAGGACTGTATCTATGGCTCAACAATTGCTCATGCCAAAAGCTACGGCTGTATGGCTGGTTGACAACACCGCGCTGTCGTTCGATCAGATCGCCACGTTCTGCAAACTGCATCCGCTTGAAGTCAAGGCGATTGCCGACGGTGAAGCCGCGCAGGGCATCAAGGGTCTGGATCCGATCGCGACCGGACAGCTTTCCCGTGACGAGATTGCCCGTGCCGAAGGCAACCCCAACCACAAGCTCAAGCTTTCCGAGCCGAAGGTTCGCGTGCCGGAATCCAAGCGCCGCGGCCCGCGCTACACGCCGGTTTCCAAGCGTCAGGACCGTCCGAACGCCATTCTCTGGCTCGTTCGTAACCACCCGGAATTGAAGGATGCGCAGATTTCGCGCCTCGTCGGCACCACCAAATCCACCATCGAACAGATTCGCGACCGCACCCATTGGAATTCGGCCAACCTGACGCCGATGGACCCGGTAACGCTCGGCCTCTGCAGCCAGATCGATCTTGACCTTGAAGTCGAACGCGCGTCGCGCGGCCGCCCGCTGCCAACCGCCGAAGAACTCGGCAACACGCTGCAGCCAGCAACGGCGACGGAAGGTCTGGATTACAACTTCCAGCGCGAGGAAGAAGAGCAGATCGACGCCGATGCCGTCTTCAAGAAGCTCTCTTCGCTGAAGTCTGCATCGAAGGATGAAGACGAAGACGATCACTACTGATCGCAGTCTTTCCGACATTTGAAACCCGGCCGCAGTGCCGGGTTTTTTGTTTTCAGGATTTTACCGGGTGCCGAAGATCGCCGAGCCGACCCGGACGCTGGTGGCACCGAACTCGACGGCAGTTTCGAAATCGCCGGACATGCCCATGGAAAGCTTCTCAAGGCCACATTGCCTGGCAAGCTTGGCCAAAAGCGCAAAATGCGGCCCCGGATTTTCCTCTGCCGGCGGAATGCACATCAACCCCTCGACCGGCAGTTTCAAGTCGTCCCGGCAAAAAGCCACGAAGGCGACCGTTTCACGCGGATCGATGCCGGCCTTCTGCGGTTCAAGGCCGATGTTGACCTGTACATAAAACCGCAGGCTGCGGCCCTGTTTGGCGCATTCTTCGGAAAGCGCGCGGGCGATCTTTTCCCGGTCCACGCTCTCGACGACATCAAACAAAGCCACCGCATCCGCAGCCTTGTTGGATTGCAGCGGTCCGATCAGACGCAGTTCGATATCCGATGTCTTTTCTTTCAGGGCCGGCCACTTGCCCTGCGCCTCCTGCACACGGTTTTCACCAAACACGCGCTGGCCGGCATCGATGACGGGCTGAATTGCCTCCGCGTCGAATGTCTTCGAGACCGCGACGAGCGCAACATCCGTTGCCTTGCGGCCAGATTTTTCCGCAACATCCGCAATGCGCTGCCTGACATCCTCAAGACGTGCTTCGATTTCCATCACAAGACCTTTTTTAAACCGTTCGAACCGCTAACTAGACGCCGATTGCCTTGATGCCAAGCGGGTTTAGCACCATTTGAAGCACGCTGGCCAAGATTGAACGCCCGAACGCCCCGCCAAACTTGACGCCCCGGTCGTTTCATGGTGAAGGTCAGCGCAAATTTTTCCCCTCGATACCCGGAATTCTACACAATGGCCATCGAACGTTACAATCCTCGCGACGCCGAGCCGCGCTGGCAGCAGAAATGGAACGAAGACAACGTCTTCGTCACCGACAACAGCGACCCGCGCGAGAAATATTACGTTCTGGAGATGTTTCCGTATCCATCGGGACGCATCCACATGGGCCATGTCCGCAACTACGCCATGGGCGACGTCGTTGCGCGTTACAAGCGCGCGCGCGGCTTCAACGTTCTGCACCCGATGGGCTGGGACGCCTTCGGCATGCCTGCCGAAAACGCGGCAATGCAGAACAAGGTTCACCCCAAGGACTGGACTTACCAGAACATCGCCACCATGCGCGGCCAGCTGAAATCCATGGGCCTGTCCTTGGACTGGACCCGCGAATTCGCCACCTGCGATGTGGAATATTACCATCGCCAGCAGGCGCTGTTTATCGATTTCATGGAAAAGGGTCTGGTCTACCGCAAGCAGTCCAAGGTCAACTGGGATCCGGTCGACCACACGGTTCTGGCCAATGAGCAGGTGATCGACGGTCGCGGCTGGCGCTCCGGCGCGCTGGTCGAACAGCGTGAACTGACGCAATGGTTCTTCCGCATCACCGATTTCAGCCAGGACCTGCTGGACGAGTTGGACGAACTGGATCAATGGCCGGAAAAAGTGCGCCTGATGCAGAAGAACTGGATCGGCCGTTCCGAAGGCCTGTCGCTGCGCTGGCAGACCGTCGCTGACACGGCGCCGCAAGGTTTTTCCGATATCACCGTCTATACAACGCGCCCCGACACCCTGTTCGGCGCCTCCTTCCTGGCGATCGCCGCTGACCATCCGCTGGCAAGGGAACTGTCGGCGAACAATTCTGATATTGCCGAGTTCTGCGACGAATGCCGCCGCCATGGCACCTCTTTGGCAGCACTGGAAACCGCCGAAAAGAAGGGCATCGATACCGGCGTCAAGGTCGTGCACCCGCTGGACCCCAGCTGGGAACTGCCCGTCTATGTCGCAAACTTCGTATTGATGGATTACGGCACCGGCGCAATCTTCGGCTGCCCTTCGGGTGACCAGCGCGATCTGGATTTCGCCCGTAAATACGGCCTGCCGGTCGTGGCCGTCGTCGCACCCGAAGGTCCCGACGCCGCAAGCTTCACCGTTGAGGACACCGCCTTCACCGATGATGGCGTGATGATCAATTCTGGCTTCCTGAACGGCATGAAGACGGCTGACGCCTTCGAAGCCGTCGTGCAGAAGGTGTCCGCTGAGATGCTGGGCAACGCACCGCAGGCCGAGCGCAAGGTCAATTTCCGCCTGCGCGACTGGGGCATTTCCCGTCAGCGTTACTGGGGTTGCCCCATCCCGGTCATTCACTGCGAAGTCTGTGGCGTGGTGCCGGTTCCGAAAAAGGACCTGCCGGTCAAGCTGCCCGACGACGTGACTTTCGACGTGCCCGGCAACCCGCTGGATCGCCACCCCACATGGCGTCACGTTTCCTGCCCGCAATGCGGCCATGACGCGCGTCGCGAAACCGACACGATGGACACCTTCGTCGATTCCAGCTGGTATTACACCCGCTTTACAGCACCGTGGGAAGACCAGCCGACCGACCCTAAGGTCGCCAATCACTGGCTGCCGGTCGATCAATATATCGGCGGCATCGAGCACGCGATCCTGCATCTGCTCTATTCGCGTTTCTTCACCCGCGCCATGCGCGAAACCGGGCATGTCGGCGTCAAGGAGCCCTTCAAGGGCCTGTTCACGCAGGGTATGGTGGTTCACGAGACCTATAGCCACGGCGAAGGCATGAGCCGCGAATGGATAGCCCCCGCTGACCTGCGCATCGAAGAGACCGACGGCGCACGCCGGGCATTCCTGTTGTCTTCCGGCGCAGAAGTGAAGATCGGCTCCATCGAGAAGATGTCGAAGTCGAAGAAGAACGTGGTCGACCCTGACGATATCATCGCATCCTATGGGGCCGATACCGCACGTTTCTTCGTTCTGTCTGATTCGCCCCCTGATCGTGACGTCATCTGGTCCGAAGCGGGTGTGGAGGGCTCGAACCGCTTCGTCCAGCGCGTCTGGCGCATTGTCGGCGAAGTCGCGAGTGAGCTGAAGAGCGTCAAGCCGAAGCCGGCGACCGAGGGCGAAGGGCTGGTAGCCTCCAAGGCGGCACACAAGACGCTGAAGGCCGTTCAGGACGATCTGGACAAGCTCGCCTTCAACAAGGCGATCGCCCGCATCTATGAGCTGGTCAACGCGCTCGCCGGGCCACTTGCGGACGTCGCAGCAGGCGGAAAGTCTGACGACGTCAGGGCAGCTGCTCGCGATGCCGTCGAAATCCTCATCCGCATCATCGCCCCCATGACGCCGCATCTGGCGGAAGAATGCTGGTCGGCGCTGGGTAATGAGGGTCTCGTTGCACAGACACCGTGGCCGGTCTTCGTCGCCTCGCTGGTTGAGGAAAACGACGTGGTCATGCCCGTGCAGGTCAACGGCAAGAAGCGCGGCGAATTGACAATCGCGCGCGATGCGGATCAAGATGCGGTCCGTGCGGCTGCCCTTGCTCTGGATGCCGTCAAATCTATTCTTGCCGGTGGCGAGCCCAAGAAAGTCATCGTGGTTCCGCAGAGGATTGTGAACATTGTTGTCTGACGTTTTTTCGAGATGGAGCCGCGTCGCGGCAGCAATTTCCGTCGTGATGATGGCCGGTCTTCTGGCGGGCTGCCAGGTGCGCCCGCTTTATGGCGAGGCTTCCGGAACCAAGGAGAGGCTGGCGGCTGTCAGCGTCTCCGAAGTCGGTGGCAGGGTTGGGCAGGAAGTCCGCAACCAGCTGATCTTCCTGATGGCTGGCGGCGCGGGTGAACCGGCCACGGCCCAGTATAATGTCAAGATTTCCGTAAGCTCGAGCGCCACCTCCACGGAAGTCGAGAATTACGACCTGACGACCCGCACCAACAACAACTATGACGGCCCTTATCCCGGCCGCGTGGTGATGAGCGGTCAATATGTCCTGACGCGTATTTCCGACGGCCAGATCCTGCGCTCCGCACGCCGCAGCGTGACGGCGCAGGTGGACCTGCCGCAGCAGGAATTCGCCAAGATCAGGGCAACCCGCGACGCCGAAAACCGTGCGGCCCGGGAACTGGCTGAAATCATCCGCACTGATATCGCCGCCACCCTCGGCCGCTGAGAGCCAAGGCCGTGGCGGAGATAAAATCGCATGAATTTGAGCGCTTCGCCGAAAATCCGGCGGAGCGCTTTCGCGTTTTCGTGCTCTATGGTCCGGACCGCGGCCTTGTGTCGGAACGGGCAACCCTCATCGCCAAAAAGACTGGCATCGACCCGGATGACGCTTTCGCATCTTTGAAGCTGACCGCATCCGATCTGCAGGGCGATCCCGGTCGCCTTCTCGACGAGGTGAACGCCATCGGCCTTTTCGGCGGCGAAAAACTCGTCTGGATCAAAAGTGCGGCGGCGGAAAAGGCACTGGTGGACGCGCTCCAGATTCTGGCCGAGACACCGCCAGAGGCGAGCTTCCTGATTATAGAGGCTGGCGACATCAAGAAGGGCACGGGGCTGCGCAAGATCGCGGAACCCGCGCGCTCCATCGCCGCGATCCCCTGTTATGCGGACGATGCGCGATCTTTGAACGCATTGATCGATCAGGAGCTTTCCAACGACAATCTGCGCATCGCGCCCGCCGCACGACAAAGGCTGATCGAATCCCTGGGTGGCGATCGCATCGCATCGCGCAACGAAATCCGCAAGCTGGCACTTTATTGCCGTGGCGCGGAAGTGATTGAAGAAGAAGACGTGCTGGCCATCATCGGCGATGCCAGTACGGTTTCCGCTGACGATGCCGTTGACGCCATCCTGAAAGGCGACAGAAACGCCTTTTTCCACGCCACCCAGAAGATCGTCTCGTCGAAGACGCCGATCTTCCTCGTGCTTCAGGGATGCCTCAAGCAATTCCAGCTGCTCGACCAGATGCGCGCCGAGATGGACGAGAAAAAGCAGCAGGCCGGTCAGGTCATGCAGACACTCGGACGCCATATCCATTTTCGCCGAAAGCCGATCATCGAAAGGGCGCTGCGGACGTGGCAGCCGGCTGCGATCGCCCGCGAGATGAACCGCCTGCAAGCAGCCATATTGCAAAGTCGCCAGCGGCAAAGCCTGGAAGACAGCGTGGCTCTTTTGACGTTGCTATCGACCACCCTGCAATCCGGCCGCGGCGGATGACCTGCTGAAATTCAGCAAAAAGCCCTCGCGCCTGTGCTGCGAGGGCTTTAAAAATGACGGCGCAAAAGACGCGCATCGTCGAAAAATCAGTCGCCCTGACCGGGCTCGGCGGAAAAATAAAGCTCCAGCTTGCCCTCAACGCCATCCATTTCCTTGGCCTCGGGCATGGGATCACGCTTGATGGTGATATTCGGCCAGATCGCCGCATATTCCGTATTGAGCTTCAGCCACTTGTCGAGACCCGGCTCCGTATCGGGCTTGATCGCCTCGGCGGGACATTCCGGTTCGCACACACCGCAATCGATACATTCGTCGGGGTTGATCGCGAGAAAATTTTCACCCTCGTAGAAGCAGTCAACGGGGCAGACTTCAACGCAATCGGTATATTTGCAGCGAATGCAGTTGTCGGTCACGACATATGTCATGATGAACTCCAGAATATGCAGACCGGGTCTTTGAGCTTCGGAACACAAGCCGACGCCCGGAATTCAGACAGGGCAATTTCGCAAAGGAGGTAATGCCTTTGACTTCAGATAGCAAGGATAAACAATTCTGAAAACGGGGCCGACCTGGAGGTTTATTCTAATCTTTGCTTCCGTCACTATCGGACAAAAACCTGTCGAGCGCCCGACGCTCTTTTTTTGTCGGACGGCCGCTGCCCGGCTCGCGCATCGCCTGCTCCAGCGGGCTCAACCTGTCGGAAGGCTCCCGTGGCGGCGTCAGATCGTCGTAGAGAAGTCTGGCTTCCTCGTAGGGTCCGCGTCGCTCCCCTCCGGATTTGATGACAAGCACCTTGTCCATCCGCTCGAAACCGATATCGAGCCGGTCAGCGGTCTTCACCAGATGGCTGGGCTGGCGGATAGTGACACCGTTGACCTTGACCTTACCCGACTGAATATAGCTTTGAGCAAGCGAGCGGGATTTGGCCATGCGGGCAAAGAACAGCCACTTGTCCAGACGCTGACGCGTGCTCTCCAGTGGCTGTTCGTTGCTCCCCATGGGCTTATTTCTTCAACTGCTCCTTGAGAGCAGCGAGCTTTGCGAAAGGCGAATCCGGATCGATCGGCTTCTCCTTGCGTGGCGGCTTGGCTTCGAAACGCTGCTGACCCTGCGGCTTTCCGCCACGGTCATTACGGTCCGGCCTGTCCTTGCGCTCACCACGGTCTTGACGATCGTTGCGATTGCCACGGTCAGGACGTCCGCCATCACGCTTGCGCTCGCCCTCGCCACCACGATTGGCAGCTTCGCGATTTGCGCCGTCACGGTTGTCACGACGGCCTTCGCCGCGACGTTCGCCCTGCTCGCGGGGAGCCTGTTCACGGTTTTGACCGCGATTGCCGGGACGACGGTTTTCGCTGCGCTGATTTTCGTTGCGGCCACCCGGACGCCACAAAAGAACAGGCTTCGGCTCTGCAGCCTCCGTGCTTTCTGCGGACACGGCCTCGCTTGCACCAGCCTCTTCGGCAACGGCTTCCGCGACAGGCGTCTCCGCAGCGGTTTCGCTGACGGCTTCCACGATCGACGTCTCATCAACAGCTTCGCTCTCCGCGACAGCCGCCGTCTCTGACGCCTGCTCTTCGGAGGCCGGCTCATCCTGCTCGGTCTCGGCGCTTTCCTCTTCCGCCACCGCCTCAGCGGCAGCCGGAGCGGCAGCACCGGTCTGGCTGGCGAGGAAGACCTGCGCCTCCTCCGCTGTCACCTGATCGGCGCGGTAACCAAGACCCTTGAGAATCTCTTCCATATCGTCGAGCGTTGCGCCGAGAATGGAAAGCATCGCAGTCGTCGTCGTGAAACGGCGGCCGTCATATGCACCTTCCGGACGCGGCTGCTGGCCGGGCTTCCACTGCAACAGCGGACGGATGAGATCGGCCAGGCGCTCGAGAATGTCGATACGCACGGCGCGCTTTCCGAGGAAGCGGAAACCGGCAAGCTTGTAGAACATCCGCTCGAATGCGGGGTCCGTCACCACCGAGGTACGGCCGGCGGCCAGAACCGGAATGAGATCGCCATAACCCGGCTTGCCGAGGCCGTCATTCTTCAGCGCCCAGAGCAGCGTGACAAGCTCCGCCGGAGCGGGCTTGAGAAGCGCAGGCAGGAAAACATGATAGGCGCCGAAACGCACACCGTAACGGCGCATGGAGGCACGCGCATCCTGATCCAGCGACTTCACGTCTTCGGTGACGTCGCGGCGGAACAGAACGCCAAGATTTTCTACCAGCTGGAACGCCAGCCCCTTCGCCAGACCCTGAAGGTCTTCGGCGCGCGAAATATCGTCCAGCGGCTTCAGCACGGTCGCAATCTGGTGATTGACGAAACGTTCGACACGCGCCAGCGCATGATCACGGGCATTGCCGCTCAACTGCTCGTCGGCGACGAGGATCACCCGCGGCTTCATAATGTTATCACCTGCCGAAAGGCGGGCCACCGGTTCGCCCAACCAGCGAACCAGACCATCGGAGCTCAAAGCGAGATCGCCGTTGCCACTGGCATGCAGACGCGCCGCACGCGCCTCGTATTCGAGAGCGAGCGCCTTCTGGGCCGCACCTTGAACGGCCTTCTGATCCGGCCCTTCCATTCCCGGCACCGGCGTGAACCGGAACCCGGCCAATTGGCCGACGTGATGTCCTTCTACGAAGACATCACCATTTACACTGATTTCAGCTTCAAGCATCGCATTCTCTCTCAGGCGCCTCATGAGCACAGATGTCCTGCGATCAACAAAGCGTTTCGTCAACCTTTCATGTAGAGCATCGGACAATCGATCTTCGATTTCCCGCGTCTTTTCTTGCCAGTGTGTCGGATCGGCAAGCCATCCTGGGCGGTTCGATACATAAGTCCATGTTCTGATCTGCGCAATCCTTGCAGACAAGGTATCGATTTCTCCATCGGTACGATCGGCGCGGCGCACCTGTTCGCTTAAGAAATCTTCGTTCACCGTGCCACGTTTTACCAGATCGAAATAGAGCGTCGAGATCAGATCCGCATGCTGAGCGGGTGCGATGCGGCGATAGTCCGGAAGCGCACAAGCCTCCCAGAGTTTTTCCACCCGCGCATCGGTCGTCGTCACGTCGTTGATCTCCGGATAACGTGACAAATATTCGAGCGCCTGCTGGTCGATTGCCGGCAAGGCGCGGGAAAGACCCTGGATCGCAGGCGCGGCATCCAGACTGAGACGCAGATTGGCAATGGAGGAAAAATCGAAATTTTTCGTCCGCCACTGCAGCACCTTCACCGCATCGAACTGATGGGTTTCGATGCGTTCCACCAACTCATCATCGAACGGATCGACACGGCCGGTCACACCAAAGGTGCCATCGCGAAGATGGCGGCCGGCGCGGCCGGCGATCTGGCCGATCTCACCTGGATTGAGATTGCGGAACTGGTAACCGTCGAACTTGCGGTCCTGCGCAAACGCGACATGATCGACATCGAGGTTGAGGCCCATGCCGATAGCGTCCGTCGCCACGAGATATTCGACGTCGCCAGACTGGTAGAGCCCAACCTGGGCATTGCGCGTGCGCGGCGAGAGCGCGCCCATCACCACAGCCGCGCCGCCGCGCTGGCGGCGAACGAGTTCCGCGATGGCATAGACCTCTTCTGCCGAAAACGCGACGATCGCCGTGCGTTGCGGCAGGCGGGTGATTTTCTTCTGGCCCGCATAAAAAAGCTGCGACAGGCGCGGCCGCTCCACCACCGTAATGCCCGGCAAGAGCTTTTGCAGGATCGGGCGCATCGTGCCGGCACCCAGAAGCAGCGTTTCCTCCCGCCCGCGTAAATGCAGCACGCGGTCGGTGAAGATATGGCCGCGCTCCAGATCGCCGGCCAACTGCACCTCATCGATCGCGACGAAGGCGGCGGTCGTCTCGCGCGGCATGGCTTCCACCGTGCAGACGGAATATTTGGCTTTGGGAGGCGATATTTTTTCTTCGCCGGTGATCAGCGCCACATTCGGCGCACCCACCTTTTCAACAAGGCGGGTATAGACCTCACGCGCCAGAAGACGCAGCGGCAGGCCGATGACACCGCTGCCATGGGCCACCATCCGCTCGATCGCGTAGTGGGTCTTGCCGGTATTTGTGGGGCCGAGAACGGCCGTGACACCGCGGCCGCTCAGGATCATGGGGCGAAAATTCAACGTACTATCCGCGAATCGACTTCATCTGCTTGGCCGCGCCGCCCGCCATCGCTAAGGCGGGCCGCACGCACCACACATGGCAATGCCCGTCGGCAAAGGCAATAGGCCCTGCCCGCAAAGTGGCACGTGGTGCTCTCTTCACGTAATTTTCCATTCAGATTCAGCCAGTTAAAGGAACAAAAAGAATCCGGCAAAAAACAGAATCGATTGAGGTTTGGAACAGTTTGCGAACGAATCGAATACGAATCGCTGACTCAGCGGGATTCAGCTTTTGTTCTCCGCAATATCTGGTTGGTGAAAGTGTGGCCCATACCAGATTATGAATCCGGATAAGTCCTTGGCCGGATTCAGCTTTATGGCAAAGCGTTACGGCAGAAAATACCGGAATCGGCTGTCAAGCGGCAATCGCTGAAAAGCCGATCCGAAGCAAGCGGGAAAGGCCCGATCAGAGCGCCTCGCCGACAAGCAGACGCGGTGCATTCGAATCCGTCGTGCCGGCGGCCTGACCGATGAAATAGGATTTCAGACCCGGCAAACGATCGACCACACCCAGACCGAAATCGCGCATGATGCGGATGGGACCGACATCATTGGAGAAAAGCCGGTTCAGCACATCCGTCGTCACGCCCATCCGCAAGGTGTCGAAACGCCGCCAGGACTGGTAACGCTCCAGAACGTTGAGTGAGCCTATATCGAGGCCAAGCCGGTCGGCCTCGACCACGGTTTCGGCCAGCGCCGCAACGTCCTTGAAGCCGAGATTGAGGCCTTGGCCCGAGATCGGATGAATTCCGTGCGCAGCATCACCGGCAAGTGCCACACGCGGCGCAACGAAGGAGCGTGCCAGTGTCAGGCCAAGCGGAAAGGCGCGGCGGGGACCGATGGGACGGACAGGGCCGAGCTTGTGGCCAAACCGGCGCTCCAGCTCCTCCTCGAACACCAGATCATCGGCGGCCACCAGCCTGTCGGCATCCGCCTTGCGTTCTGTCCAGACGAGGGAGGAACGATTTCCCTTCAGCGGCAGGATGGCGAAGGGACCGGACGGCAGGAAATGTTCCTCCGCGCAGCCCTCATGCGACCGCTCATGTTCGACGGTGGTGACGATACCGGCCTGATCATAGTCCCATTGCACAGTCTTGATACCGGCCATATCTCTCAGCGCTGAGCGAACCCCGTCGCAGGCAATCAACAATCGCGCTTCGAGCGATGAGCCGTCGGAAAGGCTGATCGCCGTCGATTGCGCACCTGCGGTAAAGCCGGAAACACTGAGGCCGTGGCGAATTTCGATGCCAAGACGCTCGCAAAGCCCCCTGAGCGCCCCGACCATCGCGACGTTCGGAACCATATGGGCAAACGGCCTGCCCTCTTCCACGGCTCCATCGAAGGTCAGAAACACCGGACGAACAGGATCGGCGGTCTTCGAATCGGTGACGATCATCCTGTTGATCGGCTGGGCCTCAGGTTCGATCTCGTTCCATATGCCGAAAACATCGAGCATGCGCGTGGCCGCCGCGATAATCGCGGAAGCGCGGACATCCTTCTTCCAGACATCCTCCGGAGCAGCCTCGACCACCTGCACATTGAGGTGTGGGGCCGCCTGCTTGATTGCGACAGCAACCGAAAGGCCGACATATCCGCCGCCTGCCACCACCACGTCCAGCATCGCGCTTCTCCTCAAATCTTGTGCACCCATCATCGGCGCACTATAGACCATATGACATCTTCCTACAGCCGGAGCAGGTCGAAAAAATGTCGCATCCCTCGCAAACGTCCGACCCGATGGCCAACCTCATCGCCACACTCGATCTCGAGAAGCTGGAAGAGAACCTGTTCCGGGGCGAAAGCCCACAAATCGGCTGGCAGCGGGTTTTCGGCGGCCAGGTCATCGCGCAGGCCCTGATTGCGGCGCAAAGAACGGTGGATGATAACCGCCAAGTGCATTCGCTGCATTCCTATTTCATGCGCCCCGGCGATCCGCTGGTGCCTATCGTCTACCAGGTGGAGCGTATCCGCGACGGCGCAAGCTTCTGCACCCGCCGCGTGGTTGCCATCCAGCATGGCAAGGCGATTTTTTCCATGTCGGCGTCGTTTCAGATCTTCGAGGACGGTTTTACCCATCAGATAAAAATGCCTGATGTGACGCCACCCGAAAAACTGATGAGCGAAGAACAGATGCAGGCAGCCTTTCTGGCCAAGGCGCCGGCTTCGATCCGGAACTACTGGAGCAACAAGCGACCGATCGAGATACGTCCGGTTTCACTGACCCATTATATCTCGAAGGAAAAGCTGGAACCGCAGCAGGACATCTGGGTCCGCGCCGTTGGCGATGTGCCTGATAACCCGCGCCTGCAATCGGCCATTCTCGCCTATCTCTCGGATATGACCCTGCTCGACACCTCGCTCTATGCCCACGGAACGACGATTTTCGATCCTTCCATTCAGGTGGCAAGCCTCGATCATGCCATGTGGTTCCACCGCCCCTGCCGACTGGACGACTGGCTGCTTTACATGCAGGACAGCCCAAGCGCCTCAGGCGCCCGCGGCCTGACCCGTGGCAATATTTTCACCAGACAGGGTGAACTGGTCGCCTCCGTGGCACAGGAAGGTCTGATCCGCAAAAGGGCAATTGATTAAATAATGCGCTTTTCTCAAAAACCGCACATTTAATAGACGAAAATTACGCGACTTCCTGCCCGTTTTTCAGACGTCCGTCATATAAATTTTATATTTCAATAAGTTAGACACGCTATCCGAAACTGGCACGCCCTTTGAATGTATGTCCGCAGTCGCTGTTACTGATCTGCCAGCGGCAAGGAGAGTCGGCTCCGTGCCGAGGACAAACAAAGGATGGGAAACCAGATGAAAATTGTGATGGCCATTATCAAGCCGTTCAAGCTGGATGAGGTGCGCGAAGCGCTCACCGGCGTCGGCATCCAGGGCCTGACCGTGACCGAAGTGAAGGGTTACGGACGCCAGAAGGGGCATACCGAAATTTATCGCGGCACGGAATATGCGGTGAGCTTCCTTCCCAAGCTGAAGATCGAGATCGCGGTCGCATCCGACGTTGTCGACAAGGCTGTCGAGGCGATCGCATCCGCGGCAAAGACCGGGCAGATCGGTGACGGCAAGATCTTTGTCTACTCTATCGAACAGGCCGTGCGCATTCGTACCGGCGAAACCAACACAGAAGCGCTTTGAAGCACGGCTGACAGGGGAGTTTTCTCGCTATGCAATTCAACAAGTTTTCAACACTCGGCAAGCTGGGCGCCGGTGCGGCAGCCCTGATGGCCCCGGCCATCGCCTTTGCCCAGGATGCCGCGCCGGCAGTGGCAGCAGCAGCGCCCGTTCCGGATAAAGCCGACACCGCTTTCATGTATGTCGCGACAATCCTCGTGCTGTTCATGATCATTCCCGGTCTGGCGCTGTTTTACGGCGGCCTCGTCCGCACCAAGAACATGCTCTCCGTTCTCATGCAGTGCACGGTCGTCGGCGCGGTCATGATGCTCGTCTGGGTGATCTACGGATACTCCTTCGCCTTCGGCGGCGGCACCGGTCCCTATTTCGGCGGCTTCGGCAAGCTGTTCCTGTCGGGCGTTTCGCTTGACAGCACGTCGGCAACCTTCTCCGAAGGCGTGGTGATCTACGAATACACCTTCATCGCCTTCCAGATGACCTTTGCGGCCATCACGCCGGCCCTGATCGTCGGTGCTTTCGCCGAACGCGTGAAGTTCTCTGCCGTCATCCTCTTCACCATCCTGTGGGCCACTTTCGTCTACTTCCCGATTGCACACATGGTCTGGGATGCGAACGGCCTGATCTTCGGCATGGGCGCTCTCGACTTCGCCGGCGGTACGGTCGTTCACATCAATGCCGGTGTGGCAGGCCTGATCGGCGCGATCATGGTCGGGAAGCGTACCGGCTTCGGCAAGGACATGATGGCACCCCACTCCATGACGCTGACGCTGGTTGGCGCAGCCATGCTGTGGTTCGGCTGGTTCGGCTTCAACGCCGGCTCAAACCTCGAAGCATCCGGTGGTGCGGTTCTTGCAACCATGAACACCTTCCTCGCAACGGCCGCCGCCATCGTTTCCTGGTCGCTGGTTGAAAGCTTCACCCGCGGCAAGGCCTCCATGCTGGGCGCTGCCTCGGGCATGATTGCCGGCCTCGTTGCCGTCACGCCTGCCGCCGGCTCCGTTGGCCCGATGGGTGCGATCGTTCTCGGCCTCATCGTCTCGCCGATCTGCTACTTCTTCGTCTCCGTGGTGAAGAACAAGTTCGGTTATGACGACACGGCCGACGTCTTCGGCGTTCACGGTATCGGTGGCATCATCGGCGCTCTCGGCACCGGCATCTTCACGTCGCCGCTGCTCGGCGGCACCGGCAAGGCTGATTTCTCGATTACCTCGCAGCTCTGGACGCAGTTCGTCGCCGTCGCCATCACCATCGTCTGGTGTGCGGTCGTCTCGGTGATCCTCTACAAGATCGTTGACGTGATCGTCGGTCTGCGGGTTCCGGTGGAAGCGGAACGTGAAGGTCTCGACCTCGCAACCCACGGCGAAGCCGCTTACCACTCGTAATCTAGGGACAAGGGGTTCTCCATCCCCTTTCCCAAAAGAAAGGCCCGTTTCGACGGGCCTTTTTCTTTGCCGCAAATCTGCTGAAAACAGCAAAAAACTGCATGGTTAACACGACATTAACCAGCAAGCGGTTAGTTTTCCCTGTCAATCCGGGATCAGGTCAACGGCCGGATCTTGCCGAAACCACAAAAATGACGGGTTCAGGGACATGGGCAGAATGCATTCTCCGACATTCGATGGTCGTCACACGCGCTTCGTGCTGACGGCGTTTTTCGTGCGTCAGATCATGGCTCTGGCCGGTTTCGCTCTGCTCGCGACGATCGCGCTGGGCATTGCCGCTCTCGCCACATGGAATGTGGCGGATCCAAGCCTGTCCTATGCCACGGGGAACCAGCCCACCAATCTCTTGGGTTACAGCGGCGCCATCTTCGCCGATATCGTCATGCAGTTCCTCGGGCTTTCCGCAATCATTTCCCTTCTCCCGGTCATCGCCTGGGCAATCACCCTGATCGCCGGCCGCAAATTCAGCCGGATACCCGTCCGCCTCGTCGCCTGGGTCGCAGGTACCATCGTCTGCGCCGCCTCGCTCGGCTGTTTTCCCGCCCCCGTCACCTGGCCGCTGCCGAACGGCATCGGCGGTGTCATCGGTGACATGATTCTCCGCTTTCCCGCCCTTTTCATTGGCGCTTACCCGACCGGCACCGTTGCCACCGTGCTGGGTGCCATATTTGCAGCACCCGCCGCCTGGCTGATGCTGTTTGCCGCAGGCGTTGTCGGCGGCTCGGACGATGAACTCGAGCGGGAAGAACCGGCGCCGGTTGCGAACAAGGCTCGCGCCGCGCGTGAGGTCGAAGAGGATGACGAAGACGACGGTGAGGGCTTCTTCGCCAACATTCTCGCCTTCGGCGCGCTCACACATTACTGGTATACCACCCAGGCGCGCTTGCGCCGCCTGTTCGGCCTGAAGTCGAAGTCCCTGCACGATGAATTCGAACACCCTTACGATTTCAACGAATATGAATTCGGCACCCTGAACGAACCCTCCCGCCTGAAGACCGCAATCAACCGCCTCGACCAGCGCGCCGAACCATCTTTCGAGGAACGCGCCGCATCGCGTCGGCAGATGTCGCCTCCTTCCATCGCTCTCGATCATGACGGCGACATGGATGACGAGCCGTCTTTCGATGCGGACGGACGCCGTCTGCCGAGCGGCATCCTCTCGGACGACGACAATGCCGACGAAGCCGATCAGAAATTCACTCCCAGACAGGCGCCGGGACGCGGGCAGCCCAGAATAGCCGCCGCCTCCGCACGCCCCAAACCCAGCGAACGCGTGGCAAGGGAGGCGCAGGCCTCCTTTATCGCCGCCGACGGTTTCCAGCTGCCAACCGTCCATCTTCTGGCCGAACCCAAGAATGTCGTGCGCGATAATACGCTCAGCGCGGAAGTGCTGGAGCAGAATGCCCGCCTTCTGGAAGGCGTTCTCGAAGATTTCGGCGTCAAGGGCGAGATCATTCATGTCCGCCCCGGTCCGGTCGTCACGCTCTATGAACTGGAACCCGCACCGGGCATCAAATCCTCGCGCGTCATCGGTCTTGCCGATGACATCGCCCGCTCCATGAGCGCGATTGCCGCGCGTGTCGCCGTTGTTCCAGGCCGCAACGCCATCGGCATCGAGCTTCCCAACCAGACGCGCGAAACGGTGTTTCTGCGTGAGTTGGTCGGCAGCCGCGATTTCGAAAACAGCAAGGCCAAGCTCGCCATGGCGCTCGGCAAGACGATCGGCGGCGAGCCCGTCATCGCCGATCTCGCCAAGATGCCGCATCTGCTGGTCGCCGGCACCACCGGTTCAGGCAAGTCCGTCGCCATCAACACCATGATCCTGTCACTGCTTTACCGCCTGTCGCCGGAACAGTGCCGCCTGATCATGATCGACCCGAAAATGCTCGAACTGTCGATCTATGACGGCATTCCGCATTTGCTTTCCCCCGTTGTCACCGATCCGAAAAAGGCCGTCGTGGCCCTGAAATGGACGGTGCGCGAGATGGAAGAACGCTACAAGAAGATGTCGAAGATCGGCGTGCGCAATATCGACGGCTTCAACAGCCGCGTGCAGCAGGCGCTCGACAAGGGCGAAATCCTCACCCGCACCGTGCAGACCGGCTTCGACCGCCAGACCGGCGAGGCGATGTACGAGACGGAAGAGTTCGATCTGAAGCCCCTGCCCTATATCGTCGTCATCATCGACGAAATGGCTGACCTGATGATGGTCGCCGGCAAGGACATCGAAGGCGCGGTGCAGCGTCTGGCGCAGATGGCGCGTGCCGCCGGCATCCACGTCATCATGGCCACCCAGCGTCCGTCCGTCGATGTCATCACCGGCACGATCAAGGCGAACTTCCCGACCCGCATCTCCTTCCAGGTGACGTCGAAGATCGACAGCCGCACCATTCTTGGAGAGCAGGGCGCCGAACAGCTGCTCGGCATGGGCGACATGCTCTATATGGCGGGCGGCGGACGCATCCAGCGCGTACACGGCCCCTTCGTCTCCGACAACGAGGTGGAGGAAATCGTCGCCTATCTGAAGACACAAGGCTCGCCGGAATATCTTGAGGCGATCACCGAGGAAGACGACGAGGAAGGCAATGGCGGCGGCCCTGCTGGCGCTGGAAACTTCTCCGATTCCGAAGACCCCTATGATCAGGCCGTGGCCGTCGTGCTGAGGGACGGAAAAGCCTCTACCTCCTATGTGCAGCGCCGTCTTGGCATCGGTTATAACCGCGCCGCTTCGCTGATCGAGCGCATGGAGCAGGAGGGCATTATCGGCCCCGCCAACCATGCTGGAAAACGCGAAATCCTCGTACCAACGGAAGCAGACATCATCGAGCGGTAATGACATGTCGCCCGAAAGTGCTTAGCGGTTTCGGGGTAACGACATGCACAAAGCAAAGGCCCGACGCGTCGGGCAACCAAGCGGGGCTGAGAAGCGTTATTACACGCGTCCAACGTCATGAAGCCGCCGCCTTTTATGCGGACAATCGCTGCGATGAAGGAGAACAGAATGAACGACCTCACTACCGGCGAAACGGCCACCGCAAGCGCACCTGAAAAAGGGATGACGCGGCGTGGCGTGCTGACGGCATTTTCCATGGCTGCGGTCATGGCGGGCCTGTCGCCGCTTGACGCCTTTGCCCAGGCAGCCGGCAATGGCGCAACCGCACAGAAAATTGCCAATCATTTCTCGTCGGTCAAAACGATGATGGGCGAATTTGTGCAGTTTGGCCCGCGCGGCGAACAGACCGGCGGTAAATTCTACATCGAACGGCCGGGCAAGCTTCGCTTCAATTATGAAGACCCCTCACCCATGCGGGTCATTGCCGATGGCAAGAATGTGGTTATCGGCAACATGAAGCTGAAGACCTGGGATCTCTATCCGCTGTCCAAGACCCCTCTCAGCCTGCTTCTGTCCGACAAGATCGATCTCGGCAACCAGAAGGTCCGGAACGTGAAGGAAGAGTCAGACCTGACCACCATCGTTTTGGGTGACAAGAGCATCTTCGGCGATTCGACCATCACCCTGATGTTCGACCCGAAAACCTTCGATCTGAGGCAATGGACAACGACCGACGCCCAGAACAAGGACACCACCGTCATGATCTTCAACGTCCAGACGGGCGTGAACCTCGATGAGCGCGTCTTCAACATCAACTATGAGGAAGTGCGCAAGCGCGGCTGAGCACCGTCTATTTTGGAAAAACGGTTCGAAGGCGGCCTCGCGGTCGCCTTTTTCATTTTGCCGCTAAAATACATTCCCGTTTTCATCACGATGTTATAAGCCTGCGCCCCGGAAACATGTCTCGAAACAACGGGGTTCGGGGCAGCAAACGCGGAGCACATGCATGTCGTTTTCGATAACCACCTGGAACATCAACTCTGTCAGGCTGAGAATGCCGATCGTTGAGCAGTTTCTGGTGCGTTACAAACCCGACATTCTCTGCCTGCAGGAAACGAAATGCCCGAATGGCGAGTTTCCGATGAAGCCGCTGAAGGCACTGGGTTACGAGCACGTCATCATCCACGGCCAGAAGGGCTATCACGGTGTGGCGATCGCTTCGAAAATCCCGCTGACCGAAGACCACCGGCAGGACTATTGCGGTATCGGCGATGCGCGTCACATCTCGGCGATTTTTCAGGTCGGGTCGCGCCGCGTGCGGCTGCATAATTTCTACGTTCCGGCCGGTGGCGACGAGCCGGATCGGTCGATCAATCCGAAATTCGGCCACAAGCTCGATTTCATCGAGGAAATGAAGGCGCTGCGCGCCGATGGTGTGCCCGGCACTTCCTCCATCCTCGTCGGCGATCTCAACATCGCGCCGTTTGAAAATGACGTCTGGTCACACAAACAACTTCTAAAGATCGTCAGCCACACGCCTGTCGAAACCGACGGCATGCTTGATATCATGAAGCAGGGCAACTGGCTTGATCTGATGCGCCTGAACGTGCCGGAGACGGAAAAGATCTATACGTGGTGGAGCTACCGCGCCAAGGATTGGGAAGCGGCCAATCGTGGCCGCCGTCTCGACCATATCTGGTCGTCGCAGGATCTCGGCGCCTCGCTCGAAAAAATCGACATATTGCAGGAGGCGCGCGGCTGGAACCGACCATCGGACCACGTTCCGGTTACAGCCCATTTCCGGTTCTGAACCGGCATTTTCCGGACGATCTCAGACGAAGCGGTTCTGTAAACGGGCCGCACCCGCCGCGAGCGCGGCGATATTGTCACGGATGCGCGCCGACACGATATCGGCGACCTCCGGAAACTCCTCCACCAGCCGGTGAAAGAGGATGCGCGTTATCCGTATGACTTCGGAATCCTCCGCCGCAACGGCAGTGAATTTCCGTTCGCAGAGGGTGAAAAGGGCAAGCTCCGAAAGCAGCGCTCCCTTGCCCGGTGTCGCCTGCAGTTCGGGTTTGCCGTCTCGCCCCGCCGTAAAAAGCTCGAAATGGCCCGATGTCACCGCAAAGGCGCATTCCGCCGGCGAATGCTCCCGGAACAATGTCTGGCCCGCCGATACGCGGCGGCGCTCCGCACCGAAGGCGATGAGCCGCAACTGGTCGTCGCTGAAGCCAGCGAACAACGGCACTTGCCCCAGCAGCATGATATCGTCCGTCAAGGCCATGTCGTTCGTTACTCCGGAAAACCGCCTGCATCACTATAGCGGTTTTCCAATATCAGCCTTCAAAATACAAGACGTTAGAGCGCCGCGCGGTTTTTTCAGATGCGCCCGGCAGGCTCTAAGCCATCAGGTCCCTGTTCAGGGAACGATCTTGTAGCCGCCATTCTCGGTGACCAGAATTTCGGCATTGGAAGGATCCCGCTCGATTTTCTGACGCAGACGATACACATGCGTTTCGAGCGTGTGCGTCGTCACACCGGAATTGTAACCCCAGACCTCTTCCAGCAGGACGTCGCGGGTAACGACGGCGCTGCCAGCGCGGTAGAGATAACGGATGATCGCCGCCTCCTTTTCCGTCAACCGGATTTTCTTGCCGTCTTCGGTCGTCAGCAGCTTCTGGCTGGGCTTGAACTGATAGGGACCAACGGTGAAAACCGCATCTTCACTCTGTTCATATTGGCGAAGCTGCGCCCGGATGCGCGCCAGAAGCACGGCGAAGCGGAACGGCTTCGTCACATAATCATTGGCACCCGCTTCAAGCCCGAGGATCGTGTCGGAATCGGTGTCATGGCCGGTCAGCATGATGATCGGCGCTTTGAAGCCGCCCTTGCGCAACAGCTTCACGGCCTCGCGGCCGTCCATGTCCGGAAGGCCTACATCCATGATGAGGAGGTCAACCTGGGCGGTCTTGGCGGTCTGCATCGCCTGCGCGGCATTTGCACCGCTCAGAAGCGAGAATTCCTCATAGGGAGACAATTGCTCGGTCAGCGTCTCCCGAAGATCGTCGTCATCGTCCACCAGAAGGATTGTGCGAGCCGTCATTCGGATTCTCAGCCTTTCTTACTTTAGCGCCTCGGTTCAAAAAATCGGGCTCGATTTTAGGAAGGCACGAGGCGTAGTTTAAAAGAGTTAGAGCGCTCGCTGTGCATCGATAGTGACGCACGGCGCTCTAATTATCAGCCAATTCAGCGGTTTGCCGGTAAAAGGTCAACCCATTGCCATGATATAACGAAGTGCTATGACTTCACGTTAAATAACCTGCAAAGCAAAATCTCGTGAAAAACATGAGCAAACCCTCGCCAAGACAACGTAAACGCGCATCAACGCTCGTGGTTCGGCCGGCTCCCTCAAAAACCAGCCGTGCCATCGTCCAGCTCGGGCACCTCACCTTTCCCGCCGCGATCGGGCGCAATGGCCGCACCGCGATGAAACGCGAGGGAGACGGCAAATCACCCATTTCCCTCACCCGCCTGCTGTATGGATTTTATCGCGGCGACCGTAATACCGGCATCGCTACGGCATTGCCGATGCAGCGGACGCGCAGATCCATGCTATGGTGTGACGAACCCCGTAGCGCCAATTACAACAGGCTGGTCAAGACGCCCTTTGCGCCAAGCCATGAAGAAATGATGCGCAAGGACGGTCTCTACGACGTCTGCCTGGTGCTTGACTGGAACATCACCTCAAGAAGCCGCAACCGGGGCTCGGCGATCTTCATGCATTTGATCCGTCCGGGATATGAGCCGACCGCCGGCTGCGTCGCCCTCCACCCTAAAGACATGCGGCGTATTCTGCCCCACATGCGCAAAGGCACGAGAATCCGCATTCTTTGAAGCGCATCGTGCAATCGGGCAACAAAAAACCCGCCATTCGTGGCGGGTTTTTTTAGAAGGAAGAGGCCGGTTATTAAGCGGCTTCGTCCTGAGAATCGTCCTCTTCAACAGCCTTGCCACGCTTGGGGCCTTTGGCAAGGTTGACTTCCACCAGGCGAACAGCCTCGGTTTCGGACATCTTGTTGACGGCGGCAATTTCGCGCGCCATGCGATCGAGAGCAGCTTCATAAAGCTGACGCTCGGAATAGGACTGCTCCGGCTGATTTTCGGCACGGTAAAGATCGCGCACCACTTCCGCGATCGCGATAAGATCGCCGGAATTGATTTTCGCATCATATTCCTGGGCGCGGCGCGACCACATGGTACGCTTCACACGTGCCTTGCCCTGCACCACTTTCAGCGCCCGCTCGACAAAATCGCCTTCGGAAAGCTTGCGCATGCCGATGCTCACGGCTTTAGCGACGGGAACCTTAAGACGCATCTTGTCTTTTTCGAAATCGATGACAAAAAGCTCAAGCTTCATGCCGGCGACTTCTTGTTCCTCGATTGCAGAAATGGTACCGACACCATGAGCGGGATACACAATCGCTTCACCGGTCTTGAAACCGTGATGTGCTGGAGATTTCTTCTGCTGGGTCGTCATTCGTTCTAAAAACTCCCTGTTACATACCCGGCAATGCCGGGGTTGGGTCGGTCAGGCCCTGATGAGACGGGGGAACCGTCAAGTGACTCCGCACTGGTCCAGCCGTGTACGCAAAAAAACACCTTCCCGCATTGCGGGGTTCGATAACGTAAACGCTCGATATGTCACGGAAACCGCGTGCAAAAGAGGTGTTGCTTTCGTGGTGTTTTTGGGCACACAAATGCCACGCTGTGGATCAGTGTCGTTGGTGTACCACAAAAATAGGCGCAAATCAATAATTTGCTTCGACCGTGGCCGCAACATCACATGGCGGCTCAATAACCGCCTAAAAATTAGTCGCTAAAATACTGTCAAATGCTTCGCGACAGACCCTCATGGCAAAAGAAGCAAAAAAATTTCACTTACCAACCAAAGAAATACGAAAGCCTCTTAAACTCTTCGTAATTCCACGCCAATATCCGATTCGACTGAAAAGGCAAAATCCGTAAATTGACGGTGCTTTTTTACATTAAAGTGTGATTTTTGGAGGAATCCACGTCAAATGGGCTACAGAAATAATCCAAAACGCGAAAAACAGATCGAAAAAGCGCGCCAGCAGGCAATTGCCGAAAATGTCCAATTTCTTGATCCAGGTATTCTTTATGGAAGGGCAAGTGCCGACGATATAGAATATTATTCCGCCGAGATGCTGGCGGCGAGCGCGGCTCACAGTTTCCAGGCGCTTTCGCACTGGACCAGAGAGACGCCCCACATCAGCATCACCCAGGTGGAAGGCGTTTCACCGCGCGATATCCCGGTAACCGTCCTGACCATTATCGGCCGCAACATGCCTTTCCTTTATGATTCGGTTATGGGTGAGGTCACCAGCAGCTATCGCGGCCTTTATCTGGCAGTCCACCCCATCCTCGTGCATGATGACGACGCGCAGGCTGGCTACCGCCTTGCGGAACCCGAGGATGATCCCGCCGAGAATATCAGCCTCATCCAGCTGCATATCGCGCCGCTGACACAGCAGGCCGCCGCAGCGCTGGAAGAACGGCTGCGCTTTGTCCTCACACAGGTGCAATCCGCCTATCGTGACTGGCGGCCCATGCTGGCGAAGCTTGACGAGGCGCTGGACGAATTGTCGAAGCGCGGCTCCTCGCGGCGCAAGACCGAGCGTACCGAAGCGGTCGAATTCCTCAACTGGCTTCGCAATGACAATTTCACCTTCCTCGGCATGCGGGATTACACCTATTCCGGCAAGGGGAAGAACGCCAGGATCGAACGCGGTGACGGCGTCGGCCTCGGCAGCCTGAGCGATCCGGATGTGCGCGTGCTGCGCCTCGGCAAGAACGCCGTAACGACGACGCCTGAAATTCTCGCCTTCCTGGATGGCCCGGATTTCCTCATCGTCACCAAGGCCAATGTAAAATCCATCGTGCATCGCCGCGCCTATATGGATTATATCGGCATCAAGCGCTTTGATGAGGACGGCAACGTCATCGGCGAATTGCGCATCGTCGGCCTTTTCACCGCCACCGCCTATACGCGTTCAGTCAAGCAGATCCCGTTGCTGCGCGCCAAGGTCGCGGATGTCGAGCGGCATTTCGGCTTCGATCCGAACAGCCACTCCGGCCGCATCCTGCAAAACACGCTGGAAGCCTATCCACGTGACGACCTCTTCCAGATCGAGACGGACCTTCTGATCCGCTTCATCGAGCAGATCATGGAACTGAGCGACCGGCCACGCGTGCGCGTGCTTGCCCGTATCGACCGTTTCGACCGCTTCGTATCGGCCATCATCTTCGTGCCGCGCGAAGAGTATAATTCCTATGTGCGCGAGAAGATCGGCGATTATCTGAGCAGGGTCTATGACGGGCATATTTCCGCCTATTACCCCGCCTTCCCCGAAGGTGCAGTCGCCCGCGTCCACTTCATCGTCGGCCGCACGGAAGGCAAGACACCGCGCATCGCGCAGGACAGGCTGGAAGACGCCGTCAGCGATATTGCGGCACGCTGGATAGACCACCTCGTCACCCTGTCCGAACCGGGCGCGCCGGTGCTGGAGGTCGATCAGGCCTATCAGGAAGCCTTCACGCCTGAAGAGGCGATCGGCGACATGCCGGACATTCTGGCTGCCGCCAATGGTGAGCCGGTCCGCATTGAATTCTACCAGCAGGAAGGCCAGTCGGCCGACACGCTGTCGCTGAAGATTTTCCACCGCGACGGCCATCTGCCGCTTTCGCGCCGTGTGCCGCTGCTCGAAAATCTCGGCTTCAACGTCATCAGCGAACGTACCTTCGATATCGGTGTCGTTTCAGATGACGGTAAGCGCGACATCGTGCTGCACGACATGGAGCTATCCGTCGCGGCGGGCACGACACTCGACCTGCCGCATGACGGACAGAAACTCGAGGAAGCCTTCCTTGCCGCCTTTTCGGCCAAGGTTGATAATGACAACTTCAATCGGCTGATCCTCGCCTGCGGCCTGTCCGTGCGCGAAGTCTCTGTTTTGCGCGCCTATGCACGCTACCTTCGTCAGACCGGCATTGTTTATTCGCAGGAGCATATTTCCGAAACGCTCTTCAAATATCCGGCCATTTCCCGCAATATTTTCGCGCTGTTCAAGGCTGGCTTCGACCCGTCTATCGACGAAAAGAAGCGTCTGAAGAAACTCGCCGAAATACACAAGGCGATCGAAGCGGCATTGAGCGGCGTTCCCAATCTCGATGAAGACCGCACGCTGAGGCGTTACGTCAACGCCATCGACGCGACGCTTCGCACCAACTACTTCCAGAAAAATGGCGACGGTACGCCAAGAGACCTCCTGGCGTTCAAGTTCGATCCGAAACATCTGGACGGCCTGCCTGATCCGCGTCCCTTCCGCGAAATCTTCGTCTACGGAACCGAGGTCGAAGGCGTGCATCTGCGCTTCGGCAAGGTCGCACGCGGCGGTCTGCGCTGGTCGGATCGTGGCCAGGATTACCGCACCGAAGTGCTCGGCCTCGTCAAGGCGCAGCAGGTCAAGAACGCGGTGATCGTGCCCGTTGGCGCAAAGGGCGGTTTCTTCCCGAAGAACCTTCCCGCCGGCGGCTCCCGCGATGAGGTCTTTAATGCCGGACGCGAGGCCTACAAGACCTATATCCGCACCCTGCTCTCGATCACCGACAATATCGTCGATGACGCCATCATACCGCCTGCCGATACGCTGCGGCTCGATGGTGACGACCCCTATTTCGTCGTTGCCGCCGACAAGGGGACGGCGACGTTCTCCGACACGGCAAACGGCCTTGCCCGCGACGCCGGCTTCTGGCTGGACGATGCCTTCGCATCGGGTGGTTCGGCCGGTTATGACCACAAGAAGATGGGCATCACCGCCCGCGGCGCATGGGAAACGGTGAAGCGCCATTTCCGTGAAATGGACACCGACATCCAGACCACGCCCTTCACCGTGGCGGGTGTGGGCGACATGTCCGGCGACGTTTTCGGCAACGGCATGCTGCTGTCGGAAAAGATCAGGCTCATCGCCGCCTTCGATCACCGCGATATCTTCATCGATCCGGATCCCGATACCGACAAGTCCTTCACTGAGCGCAAACGGCTTTTCGAACTGCCGCGCTCCAGCTGGCAGGACTATGACCGCTCGGCCCTCTCCGGCGGCGCGATGATCATCTCACGTTCCGAAAAATCGGTAACACTGACGCCGGAAGCCGTGGCCGCCATCGGTCTCGACAAGTCCGTCGCCACGCCCTTCGAGATCATGACCGCCATTCTGAAGGCGCCGACCGATCTCCTCTGGTTTGGCGGCATCGGCACCTATATCAAGGCGGCGGTGGAAACCAATGCCGAGGTGGGTGACAGGGCAAACGACCCCATCCGCGTCAACGCCACCGAACTGCGCGCCAAGGTCATCGGTGAAGGTGCCAATCTGGGCATCACCCAGAAGGGCCGCATTGCCTATGCGCTTTCGGGCGGACGTTGCAACTCCGATGCCATCGACAACTCGGCCGGGGTGAATTCCTCCGACGTCGAGGTCAACATCAAGATCGCGCTCGCCTCCGCCGTCAATACCGGTCGCTTGACGATGCCGAAGCGCAATCAGCTTCTTGCCTCCATGACGCCGGAAGTGGCGCAGCTGGTGCTGCGCAACAACTACTTGCAATCGCTGGCGATCTCGCTGACGGAACGGCTGGGGCTCGCAAACCGCGAAGAACTTGGCCGCCTGATGGGCGCGCTGGAGGCAACCGGTCAGCTGAACCGCAAGGTCGAAACCCTGCCTGACAATGCCGAGTTCAGCGAAAGATATGCCTCTGGCAAGCCGCTGACCCGACCGGAAATCGGTGTGCTTCTGTCTTATGCCAAGCTGACGCTGTTCGACGCACTGGTGGCAAGCCCGCTGCCGGATGAGCCTTATCTCCAGCATCTGCTCGTCGACTATTTCCCGGCCAAGATGCAGAAGAACTATGCGGACGATATCAAGGCACATCGCCTGCACCGTGAAATCGTTGCAACCGCGCTCGCCAACGCCGTGGTCAACCGCGGTGGTCCGGGCTTCGTGCAGAAACTTGGCGATGCAAGCGGTCTTTTGGCGGCTGACGTCGTCAAGGCGGCCGTCATCGTCGAAGATGGTTTCGGTCTCAAACGTCTGTGGAGTGAGGTCGACGCGCTTGATGGCAAGATCGGGGGACAAGTCCAGAACGGGCTTTATGCCACCATTGCCCGCATCTTCTCCGATGCAAGCAGGCTTCACCTGCAGACCCGAAGCGCAGGCGCTGCAACAGGCGACATGGCGACCGAGATCGAGCGCCTGAAAACCGCCATCAAGACGCTGTCGCCTGCAGCGGCGAAATATCGCCGCGAGCTTGGCGTCACGGAAATCGACGGCGTTCCTTCCACCCTTCTGGAAGAGCTGGATACGCTTTCCCTGCTGGTCTATGTGCCAGAGATCATGCGGATCGCCGAAAGTGCGGGCACGACGCTTGCCCGCGCCGCCGAAAGCTATGCCACCGTTTCCTCGACCTTCCGTGTGGCGCGCCTGCTGGACGCCAGCCAGCGCATCGCACCGGCCGATCATTACGAGAGCCTGGCTCTTCTGCGCAGTCAGGACCAGATCTCCTCCTCCCGACGCCGGATCGTCATCTCTGCGCTGACGGAATATGCAAAGGAGAAAGATCCGGTTCAGGCCTGGTATGCCGCCGACCGCGTGCGGGTGAACCGCATCGTTTCCGAGCTGGGTGCACTCAGCGAAAGTGGCGATACCAACCTCGCTCGCCTGACGGTGGCGGCGGGGCTGCTTGGCGATATCGTTCAGGCGCGCTGATCGGCAGTCTTAAAAACGCCATCCGGGTTACCGACCCGGATGGCAAAAAACGAAGCGGATGACCGGCATCCCGCACTCTATTCTCCCCGATTATCCGATAGGACGATGAATGACTGTCCCCTCCCCAAACGCGGAAACAGTGGTTGCCAAACGCGGCATCTGGGGCTGGGTCATGTTCGACTGGGCGGCGCAGCCGTTTTTCACGGTCGTCACCACGTTCGTTTTCGGGCCTTATTTCGTCGCCCGTCTCACCGATGATCCGATTTCAGCACAGGCGACATGGAGCAATATGGCGACGGTCTCCTCGATCATCATCGCCCTCTTCTCCCCCATCCTCGGCTCCATCGCCGATCAGTCCGGCGCACGCAAACCGTGGATCGCCTTTTTTGCCGTCATCAAGATCGTCAGCCTCTTTTTCCTCTGGTTTGCAGCGCCAGGCTCACCGCTTATCCTGCCGATCATCTGCATGATCCTCGCCTCCATCGCGGCAGAATTTTCTATCGTCTTCAACGACTCCATGATGCCGCGACTGACCAACCCGCAAAATGTCGGGCGCATTTCCAATCTCGCTTGGGGGCTCGGTTATCTGGGCGGCATGGTGGTGCTGATTGCGGTGGTGACGCTTCTGGCCGCCAACCCGCAGACCGGGCTGACCATCGCCGGCATCAAACCACTTTTCGGTCTCGACCCGGCAACCGGCGAGGACGCCAGAATAACCGGTCCGCTCGCTGCGCTCTGGTATCTCATCTTCATTCTGCCGATGTTTCTGTTAACCCCGGACGCCGAAAAGGGCCTGCCCTTTGCAGCGGCGATCCGCTCGGGCCTTTCAGAACTCAAGATGACACTCCGCGAACTGCGTTACCGCCCGACGCTGTTGCGGTTTCTGATCGCGCGCATGCTCTATCAGGATGGCGTGAACGGCGTGCTCATTCTGGGCGGAGCGTTCGCCGCTGGCATGTTCGGCTGGGCGACGATGGAAATCGGCCTCTTCGGCATTCTCCTCAACGTCGTCGCCATCGCAGGCTGCTTTGCCGCCGGGCGGCTCGATCAGAAACTCGGATCGCGCATCACCATCCTCATCAGTCTGGTGCTGCTACTGCTCGCCACGCTCGGCATCGTCTCCACGGAAAAGGGCTCGACCCTGTTTGGCTGGATACAATTATCGACGGCGGACAATGGCGGCATCTTCGCGACAGGCGCGGAAAAGGCCTATCTGCTGTATGGCGTCCTGATCGGCCTCGCCTTCGGCCCCGTCCAAGCCTCGTCCCGCTCTTATCTCGCGCGCAATATCACCGTGGCAGAAGCGGGCCGTTATTTCGGCATTTACGCGCTTTCCGGGCGTGCCACGAGTTTCATGGCGACGCTGTCGTTTTCCATAGCAACCTATATAAGCGGCTCCGCCCATATCGGCATGGCCACGCTCATCGTATTTCTGGGGGCTGGATTTCTACTGTTGCTGCGCGTGCCGGAAAGAACGGCAGGTTGAAAGTTCGAAGCAGCAGCCGATGCGGTTGATCAAACCCGACATCGGCCCGCACAAGACAGATCAGAGCTGATCCAGTTTTTGCTGCAATGCGCGCAGCTGTGCCTTCAGCTCATCGATTTCGGACGCGTTCGGCTTGCGGGTCTCCTTTGGCGCCTGCGGCATTGCGAAAGGCGTGAATCCCTGCATCGCCTGCCGGAACAGTTCCGTATTACGGCGGATCTGTTCTTCCATCATCTGCAGCGGCGCCTGAAAATTCCGGGCAAGCGAACCGTCGCCGAACGCCTTAGCCATATGCTCCTGCATCTGGCTCTGCTGATCCGAGAATGTCTTCATCGAATGTTCGAGAAATGTCGGCACGACCATCTGCATCTGATCACCGTAGTAGGAGATCAATTGCCGCAGAAACGCCGTCGGCAGTAACGTATTGCCGGTTTTGGCTTCCTGTTCGACGATGATCTGCGTCAGAACCGCATGGGTGATGTCTTCGGACGACTTGGCATCCTGAACCTTGAAGTCCTCGCCGCGCTTGACCATCTGCGCCAGATCATCGAGCGTCACATAGGTGCTGGTGCCGGTATTATAGAGCCGCCGGTTGGCGTATTTTTTAATGATTGTTTCGCCGTCGTGTTTCGCCATGCCCGCCTCCTCGCGATGATGGTATTTTCTTTTTTTTGTCTTAGTGCTCTTCCCGGCGCAAAGTGTATGCGCAAAACGAGCCCTCTGACAAATGTTTTGTGCATCGCAACAGTTTGTTTTTTGCGCAGCAATTTTCCGCAAGATTCCCGGGTGATTTAGCAACATCTTTTAAAGCAACTTTCGGCATTTGACTTGTATTGAAAGCTTTGCCAGTCTCCGCCCGCATGTGAGGAGAATAGAGATGACCCTGCCTTCAATCGTGATTGCCAGCGCCGCGCGCACCGCTGTCGGTTCCTTCAATGGCCACTTCGCTAACACACCCGCCCACGAGCTGGGGGCAACCGTCATCAATGCCGTGCTGGAACGCGCGGGTGTTGCGGCAAACGAAGTCGATGAAGTCATTCTTGGTCAGGTGCTGACGGCTGGCGAAGGGCAGAACCCGGCCCGGCAGGCGGCCATGAAAGCCGGCATTCCGCAGGAGGCGACCGCCTTCGGCCTCAACCAGCTCTGCGGCTCCGGCCTGCGCGCCGTCGCCCTCGGCATGCAGCAGATCGTTACCGGCGATGCGGCCATTATCATCGCCGGCGGTCAGGAATCCATGTCCATGGCGCCCCATTGCGCACATTTGCGCGGCGGCGTGAAAATGGGTGATTTCAAGATGATCGACACCATGCTGAAGGACGGCCTGACCGACGCATTCTATGGCTATCACATGGGTATCACCGCCGAAAACATCGCCCGCCAATGGCAGCTTTCCCGCGATGAACAGGACCAGTTCGCCGTTGCTTCGCAAAACAAGGCTGAGGCCGCGCAGAGTGCCGGCCGTTTCACGGACGAGATCGTGGCCTTCACGGTCAAGGGCCGCAAGGCGGATATCGTCATCGATGCGGACGAACATATCCGCGCCGGCGCCACTCTGGAAACGATGGCCAAGCTGCGCCCCGCCTTCGATAAGGAAGGCACGGTGACAGCAGGCAATGCCTCCGGCCTGAATGATGGCGCAGCCGCCACACTTTTGATGTCGGAACAGGAAGCGGCAAGGCGCGGCATCAAGCCGCTGGCGCGCATCGCCTCCTGGGCAACGGCAGGCGTTGATCCGCAGATCATGGGCACCGGCCCTATTCCCGCCTCCCGAAAGGCGCTGGCCAAGGCCGGCTGGTCGATCAACGATATTGGTCTTGTCGAAGCCAACGAAGCCTTTGCCGCCCAATCCTGTGCGGTCGTGCGCGAGCTGGGCCTTGATCCTGATATCGTCAACGTCAATGGTGGTGCAATCGCCATCGGCCACCCGATCGGCGCTTCCGGCGCACGCGTCCTGAATACGCTGATTTTCGAGATGCGACGCCGCAACGTGTCCAAGGGCCTCGCAACACTCTGCATCGGCGGAGGCATGGGCGTCGCCATGTGCATTGAGGCGCTCTGAAACGGCTGCGTGGCTTTCCAAAAATCAATTCCTGTTCGGCGAACAATAGGGTAGAAGCAGCCTCCCATTGGCCGTATTTCTGTGGCCGTTGAGCACGGCAAAAGCAGTTCAGGACATGGAGGCCGATATGAGCCGGGTTGCGTTGATTTCCGGCGGGACAAGCGGCATAGGCGCCGCAATTGCCCGCGCCTTGCAGGCAGCCGGCTACCGGGTAGCCGTCAACTACGCTTTCACGACTGACAGGGCTGAAGCCTTTCAGAAAGAAACCGGCATCCCCGCCTTTCAGTGGGACGTTCGCGACTATGACGCCTGCGTCGACGGCATTGCAAAGGTGGAAGAGGCCTTCGGTCCCGTCGAGGTTCTCGTCAACAATGCCGGCATCACCCGTGATGCGATGTTTCACAAGATGTCGCCGGAGCAATGGCGCGAGGTGATCGACACCAACCTCACCGGCGTCTTCAACATGACGCACCCCGTCTGGCCGGGCATGCGGGATCGCGGTTTCGGCCGCATCGTCAATATTTCCTCGATCAATGGCCAGAAGGGACAGGCGGGGCAGGCCAACTATTCCGCCTCCAAGGCGGGCGATATCGGCTTCACCAAGGCGCTCGCCCAGGAAGGCGCCAGCCGCAACATCACCGTCAACGCCATCTGCCCCGGCTATATCGGCACGGAGATGGTGAGAGCGATACCGGAAAAAGTGCTTGCCGAACGGATCGTCCCGCAAATTCCGGTCGGGCGGCTGGGTGAACCGGAAGAAATCGCCCGTTGTGTCCTGTTTCTCGTTTCCGACGAGGCCGGTTTCATCACAGGCTCCACCATGACGGCTAATGGCGGGCAATATTTCGCCTGAGATCGGCTGCTCCTGAGTTTGGCGGCAGCTAAATCAGTAAACTTTTCGTGATAATTACTCTGGTAATTTTGCCGCGCACAAAAACTTGAGCACGAAACACTGGAAAGTATGGCGCGCTAAACCAATGAAAATACGATAGTTTTTGTATAGTTTAGAATGAATCTAGAAATTCCGCTCCGATTCAAAAGGAGGTTTTTCTTGACATTTGGTGTCCTGTTTTGGTTTAAGAATGAAAACAACGTGTTGCGTCATACAGGCAGTCCATCATGCTGGTTTGCAGCTGCAATTACATCACCGATCACGATATCCGGGACGTCATCAACGAACTCCTCGACGAGGACTGTTGGCAGCTGATCGTTCCTGCGAAAGTGTATCACGCCATGGAAAAACGTGGTCGCTGTTGCGGCTGTTTTCCGACCGTTGTCGACCTGATCATCAAAACCACAGAAGAATATCACGCCCGTCGCCACTCGACTGAGGCCGATGTTTTTGATTTTATGTCCCGCTTGAAGCGATTCCATGAAGAGAACAGGAGAGCGGACATTGAAAGGCGACAAAAAAGTCATCGAGCGGCTTAACGAGGCCCTTTTTCTCGAACTCGGTGCGGTGAACCAATATTGGCTTCATTACCGGCTGCTGAACGACTGGGGCTATACAAAGCTCGCAAAGAAGGAGCGCGCTGAATCCATCGAAGAGATGCAGCACGCCGACAAGATCATTGATCGTATCATCTTCCTCGAAGGTCATCCCAACCTTCAGACGCTGGCGCCGCTGCGCATCGGCCAGAATGTCAAGGAAGTGCTGGAAGCTGATCTCGCGGGCGAATACGACGCCCGGACCTCTTACAAGAAGTCGCGTGACATCTGTTCCGAGGCCGGAGACTACGTCTCCATGAAGCTGTTTGAAGCCCTGCTGATCGACGAAGAAGGCCATATCGACTTCCTCGAAACCCAGCTCGATCTGCTCGGCAAGATCGGCGTGGAAAAATATGGTCAGCTCAACGCCGATTCCGCCAACGAAGCGGAATAAGCTTTCGACATTGGATAAAGAAAAGGCGGCCCATGGCCGCCTTTTTATTTACTTGCCGGAGAGGTGCCGGAACTCTGCGACCACCTGCTCGTAGACCGCGCGCTTGAATGGCACGATCAAATCCGGAAGGCTTTCCATCGGCTTCCAGCCCCAGGCATCAAATTCAGCCGTGTGGCCCGTTGGCGGTGGGTCGATCTGGATTTCACTTTCATCGCCTTCGAAGCGGAAAGCGAACCAGCGCTGCGCCTGCCCGCGATATTTTCCCCTTAGACCGATGCCGATCAGTTCGGGCGGCAGATCGTAGTTGATCCAGTCACTCGCTTCCGCAAGCAAAGTCACCGTCTTCATTCCAGTTTCTTCGTAAAGCTCACGAATGGCGGCCGTCAAAGGCCGCTCGCCATCATCGATACCGCCCTGCGGCATCTGCCACAATTGCGGTGAGCCGTCATATTCGGAATTACCTTCGCTGATGCGTCGACCGGCCCAGACAAGGCCTTCGGCGTTGAGAACCATTATTCCCGCACAGGGGCGATAAGGCAAATCTTCTGCTTTGATTGTCATGGGAAACCCGCATTGCTGAGCGCCGCAAAGGCGCATGAAATAGCCGTGCAGAAGGTTTACTGCCCCGCCTGCTGCGAAACAAGCGCAGAAACGCCAACGATCTCGATACCGCGCCCACCGGCTTCCCGCGACCATTTGGAAATCGCGGCGATGCTTTCGTCGAAAGCCGAAGCCACACCAATCGCCTGACCGTTGCGGCGTGCAATTCGCTCCAGCTCATCCAGCTTGCGCAGGATGGCGCTTTCAGTCACTTCACCATCGAGCAGAACATCCGCAAAACCCTGCGGCGCGGAGATCGCCTTGGCAATCCCACCGCTCAACGACTGTGCCGATGAAGCATCATCCAGAAACAGCAACCCGCGCTTGCCGATATCGCGCATCACCGGCTCCAGCGCCGCCTGTTCAGCGAGGAAACGCCCGCCAAGATAGTTCATGATGCCGGTATAATTGGTGATTTTCGCCATGGAGCGATGCAGCCGGTCGATGTTGACCTTTGCAGGATCGCCGGCCAGCAGCGTGTCCGCTCCGGGATTGGTGCCGGGATAACCGAAAGGCTCCAGCGGTATCTGCAGAAGGATTTCATGGCCCTCGCGACGCCCTTCCTGCATCCAGCGCTGCAGGCTATTGCCGCTCGCGGCAAAACCAAGCGTCACCTCCGGCGGCAGATCCCGGATCGCCTTTTGCGAACCCGTCTGGCTGAGGCCGAGGCCGCCGACGACGATCGCCACCCGGGTGCCACGCGCACCCGACCAGGGCCTCGCATATTGCTCCATTGGCCGCAGGCCATCGGTGCCAACGACCGGCAGCCTTCCGAAAGCGGACTCTTCCAGCAACTCTTCATTGGGACGAGTGGCCATGCGCGGGTCCTGACCATAGGTCTGGCCACTCATCAGCACCGGCCCGTTGGCATCGCGGGGCCTCGGAGAATAGACCGATACGACATTGCCGTCCGGCATGGTTTCCCGGTTGATATTGGCGCCGGAGCGGCCGCTTTCCGGTTTCAGGCCGGCCGTCCCAGCAAAACCGACCCCATCGACAGCCGCCGTTTCAGGCGTGCTTTGGGGCCGCTGTAGCTGAAGATCTGGCCCCAACGCCGTCTTCTGCAGGTTGCCTGGCGAAAGCGCCGTATAGACGGAGAGCCCGCCGATTGAGAAAACCGCAAGCACGGACAAAACCATAATGACGGAAAAGCGCCGGTTGATGCCGACGCTTTTTTTCTGACGACCCAGAAGCGGTTTTCGCAGGTCCGAAGGCAATGAACGGTCCGTCCAAACGGTCAAGGCATGTCACGCAAAACTATGCGGCGGTTTGCGATAACGACATGCAAAAAAACAGGGACTTAAAGCAAAAGCAGCGAATCTGGAAATCGCGACCCGCTTTAAGCAATCGAAAAAATGCGCCGGCTGGCCGGCGCATCTATCTTACTGCTTGTTGACCACAGCCTTGTCCGGATTCGGCGGGAAAGACGGATCGGTCTTGCTGCCGCGCAGCAAATCCAGCGCATAGTTGAGCTGGATATCGTCCTTGGCTTCCGGCGGAACATAGGCGGAGGAACCCGATCCTTCGTCGGTTTCGCTCTGGCCCTTGATGTGGCCGGAAAGACCGGATTCGCCTTCGGTGGTCACCTTACCCTGCAATTCCGGCGGCAACGGCTGTTCCACCTTGATGTCAGGCGCGATGCCCGTGCCCTGGATCGATTTGCCCGACGGCGTGTAATAAAGCGCCGTGGTCAGACGCAACGCACCGGCCTCGCCGAGCGGAATGATCGTCTGGACGGAACCCTTGCCAAAGGAACGCGTGCCGACAACGGTGGCACGACGCAGATCCTGCAGCGCACCTGCGACGATTTCCGAGGCCGAGGCCGAACCGCCATTAACGAGCACGATCACCGGCTTGCCGTCGGTCAGATCTCCCGCCGTCGCGTTGAAGCGGCGGGTCTCATCCGGATTGCGGCCGCGGGTCGAAACGACTTCGCCACGTTCAAGGAAGGCATCGGAGACATTGATCGCCTGATCGAGCAGACCGCCGGGGTTGAGGCGCAGATCGAGAACGTACCCCTTCAGCTTGTCTGCCGGTACGTCCGCCTTGATCTTCTTGATCGCCTTTTCGAGATCGTCATAGGTCTTCTCGGTAAAGGAGATGACGCGCAGATAACCGACATTGTCGCCCTCGACGCGGGACTTGACCGCGCGAACGGCAATGACATCACGCACAACGGTGATGTCGAGCGGCTTGTCGGCACCCTGACGAATAACCGTCAGCTTGATAGGCGTCTTGACCGCACCGCGCATCTTTTCGACAGCCTGCTCCAGCTTGAGGCCGCGAACCGGTGTACCGTCAATTTCCGAAATGAAGTCGCCAGCAAGAATACCCGCGCGGGAAGCCGGCGTATCATCCATCGGCGAGATGACCTTGACCAGTTCGTTTTCCATGGTCACTTCGATGCCGAGACCGCCGAACTCACCCTTGGTCTGGGTGCGCATGTCGGTGGCATCCTTGGCATTCATGAAGCTGGAATGCGGATCGAGCGAGCTGAGCATGCCGTTAATGGCATTTTCCACCAGCTTTTCGTCATCCGGCGGCGTCACATATTGCGCGCGCACGCGCTCGAACACGTCGCCGAATATCGACAACTCCTTATAGGTCGAAGGCCCGGCCGCCTGTGCCGGCATGCTCGCCGAATAAATCACGCTCATCGCCGTGGCGCCCATAAGCCCACCGATAAGGAGAAGCGAAACCTTACGAATCATTGTGCGCCCTTCCGGTATTTTTTGCGGTCCACCAAGGTTGGGAATCAACCGGCACACCATCTTTCCTGAACTCAATGTAGAGCGTTGGCCGGTCGGTTTCCAGCGCCAATGCTGCTGCACTCGCTACTCTTTTTGCACCCATGGAGGCGATAGGCTCTCCGGAGAACACAAACATTCCCTGCCGTGTCCTCACATTGTCCATGCCCGTCATCACCACGTGATATCCATCACCCGTATTGAGGATGATCATCCGGCCGTAACTGCGAAAATCTCCGGCAAACACCACAAAGCCGTCTGCAGGCGCCGTCACGATGGCTTCCGGTCCGCTCGCGACGACAATTCCCTTGGAAAAGTGGCCAGTACCGTCAGCATCGCCAAAGCGCCGAAGCACCTCGCCCGCAACCGGAACCTCCAGCTTACCCTTCAAACTCGCGAAGGGATATGCGGGCGCAATGCGGTTTTTATCGGGCATTCCAGCCGCCGCTGCGGCACGCTCCTTTTCACGTTCTGCTTCCGAAAGACGGGCCACGCGCTGCTCTTCCGCCCGCGCCCTTTCCATTGCTTCCCGCACTGAGGTGATCTCGCCTTCGAGCGAGCTGACCAGACCTTCAAGACTGGTTGCCTTGCCCGCAAGCTCCTCGGATCGCTTGCGTTCCGCCTCCAGCTCAGCCGCAGTCTGTGTATTTCTACGGTCATTTTCGGCAAGCAGCAGGTCGAGGCGTTTTTCCTCTTCCAGACTTGCCGTCATCATACCCGTAAGATCGTCCTTTTCGCGAGCGATTGCCTGCCTCAGATCAGTCAATTCTTTGAGAGCGGAAACCAGCTTGTCGGTTTCACCGCGAATACCCGGAACGACGGCACCAAGAAGAATGGCGCTGCGCACGGAGGCAAGTGCATCCTCCGGCGAAACGAGAAGGGCAGGTGGCGGGTTTCTACCCATGCGCTGCAATGCGGCCAGAACCTCCGCCAGCACCCCGCGCCTTTCACGTAACGACGCTTTGACGCCGTCCTCTCGAACGGAAAGTTTGGCGAGGCGATCCTCACCGTCGCTGATCTTGGTTTCCAATGCCTTGCGCCGGGCAGCAGATGCGATCAGCTCTTCCCGGATACGGGCGCTGTCCTGATTGAGGGAAGCAATGCTTTCCTCAAGATTGCGGGTCTTGTCCTCCGAAAGGCCGATACTGTCGACCAATTCCTCCAGATCCTGGCGGTTCTGGTCACGACGGTTTTCCAGTGTCTGCAGTTCGTCCGGCGATGAATCGCCGTTCTCGGCCGGAGCCGCGCCCGCATCGTCTCGCGAATAGCCTGGACCGGCCCCAATGACGAAAGCAGCAATAACCGCACCCGCAAGGGCAGCGCGCTGTTTTCGTTGAGACCTCTTGTCCATTTGAACTTTCTTTGATGCCGAAGCAGAAGCACTGATATTAGGGATTTTGCTGCGATCTTCCAAGAGGCCTGAAAGAGGACAACGGCAAAGGCGTCTGCGCCTTTTCGTGTCGCGGAGCTTCATGTTGAAATTGAGACGATTTTTACACCAAAAACCCGCTCAAACCCGATGATACGGGTGACCGGAAAGAATGGTGACGGCGCGGTAAAGCTGTTCGGCGATCAGGATGCGAACGATCTGATGCGGCCATGTAAGCTTGCCAAGATTGAGAACGGCCGCCGCCCTGTCGTAAAGAGCGGGATCGAGACCGTCAGCCCCGCCAATGGCAATGATGAGGTCGCGCTTGCCGCTGTCGCGCAGGTCGCCAAAAAACGTGGCGAAAGCCGGACTGTCCAGCGCCTTGCCGCGCTCGTCGAGAAGCACCAGCACCGCACCGTCGGCCAGATGCTTTTCCAGCATCGCCGCTTCTTCGCGCTTGCGTGTCTCCGCATTCGACGCCCGACTTTCAGCAACCTCGATCACCCGCGAAAACTCCAGCCCGATTGCCGGGCCGGTCTTGGCAAGACGCTCGATATAACGGGTCGCAAGATCCTTTTCAGGGCCGGATTTAAGCCGTCCCACCGCAAAAATCGAAATCCGCATCGCAAACCTGTGACTGTCGTGACAAACAGGGTCACGCTCTTAACAGCATAGCTTGCGGATTCCTATGCGGCCGGTTCGATTTCCGGCCAGAGACATCGTACCGAAGTCAGATATGACCTTCGGCAAACACGATGCACTCGATCAAAGGCTCACCGCATCAATGCAGCGTTTCTTCCGGCATATCCGGCGTCGCCCACATTTTTTCAATGTTGTAGAAGGCGCGGATTTCCGGACGGAACACATGAACGATGACATCGCCGGCATCGATCAGCACCCAGTCGCCGGTCTCCAGACCTTCGACGCGGGCGTTGCCGAACCCCTCATCCTTCATATCCTTGAGAAGATGCTCGCAGATCGCCGAGACATGCCTGTTCGATCGCCCGGAGACTACAACCATATAGTCCGCAAGCGCCGATTTTCCGGCAATGTTGAGAGATACGATATCTTCAGCCTTGGAGTCCTCGAGGCTCGCGAGGACGGTTTCGAGGGAATGATCGGCGGCATCGTCGCCACTGTCCTGGCCCTTCGGGATAGCAACAAATGCTTTTCCCTTGCTGTGTACTGTTGTCAGAGGTTTTCCCTTTCCAAGAATGACAAAACAGATACTGGGCGACGCGATTCTCTGCGTCGCTTTATAAAGGTGGCATCAAAGCATTAACTTTTCAAGATATGGACCCTTCAACGACCGCCGCATACATCATTTGTGATTATTGCGCAGTGCCGTGGAGCTGAGCGTCGAACGCGGACCGTGGATGAAGACCCAGGCGGGAGCCCGTTTTTTCCATAAAACCCCCGCATCGTCCTCGTCTATCCGCGCCTGGCTGAAAGCCTGCGCCATGGTGGAAGAAAGATAGGACAGGGTGGAACCCGGCCGGTCGATCACCGCAATCGGAAAGGTCTCGGCAATCTCTCGCCATTTCTGCCAGCGGTGGAAGCTTTTCAGATTGTCGGCCCCCATGATCCAGATGAAGCGAACATGCGGATTTTTCGCCTTCACCTTGGCAAGCGTATTGGCCGTATAGCTGATGCCCAGTGATTTTTCGAAGGCCGTTACCTTAATGCGCGGATCGCTGACAAGCTTTTCGCAGGCAGCGATGCGGTCCTCCAGAGATGCCAGTTCTGAGCGGCTTTTCAGCGGATTGCCGGGCGTGACCATCCACCAGAGCTGGTCGAGACCCAAGCGGCGCAGCGCGATCTCGGCCACCAGCGCATGGCCGGCATGCGGCGGATTGAAAGAGCCGCCGAACAGGCCGACGACCATGCCGCGCTCCGCATGCGGCATGGTGAGATAACGTCGGTCAAGGCGCTTCTCAATCGGCAAGATCAGGTCCGTGTCTGGCCGGTGCCATGCACACGGTATTTGAACGAAGTGAGCTGCTCGACGCCAACCGGGCCGCGCGCATGCATCTTGCCGGTGGCGATGCCGATTTCCGCACCCATGCCGAATTCACCGCCATCGGCAAATTGCGTCGAGGCATTATGCAGCAGAATGGCCGAATCGAGTTCGTTGAAGAAACGCTCGACCACTTGAGGGTCTTCGGCGATCACCGCCTCGGTATGGTTGGAGGAATAGGTGCCGATATGATCGATCGCACCTGAAATACCGTCCACCACGGCAACCGAAATGATCGCATCGAGATATTCGGTGCGCCAGTCCTCTTCCGTCGCGGCCTTCAGGCCCTCAACCATATTACAAACCGCCTGCGAACCGCGCACCTCGCAACCGGCTGCGATCAAGTCATTGACGAGCGGCGCGAGATGCGTGGAAATAGCAGCGGCATCGACCAACAGGGTTTCGGCCGCGCCACAAATGCCGGTGCGGCGCATCTTGGCATTGACGACGATACGCTTTGCCATATCGAGATCGGCCGAGGCATCGACATATATATGGCAGATGCCTTCCAGATGCGCAAAGACCGGCACGCGCGCTTCCGATTGCACCCGGGCAACCAGGCTTTTGCCGCCGCGCGGTACAATCACATCGACAGTGCCGTTCAATCCACCCAAAAGCGCGCCGACGGCGGCGCGGTCCGTCACCGGCACCAGCTGGACGGCATGTTCGGGCAGACCGGCAATCTTCAAACCTTCCACGAGGCAGGCATGGATAGCGCGCGATGAATGTTGTGAATCCGAACCGCCGCGCAGGATAACGGCATTACCCGCCTTCAAGCAGAGCGCGCCGGCATCCGCCGTCACATTCGGGCGGCTTTCGTAGATAACACCGATCACGCCGAGCGGCGTGCGCACGCGCTCGATCTTCAGCCCATTCGGACGATCCCAGGCGGCGATAACTTCGCCAACCGGATCGGCCAGCGCCGCAACCGAGCGGATGCCTTCGGCAATGCCGGCAATCCGCGCCTCGTTGAGTGTGAGCCTGTCGACGAAAGACGCTGCAAGCCCGGCAGTATCCGCCGCCGCCAGATCTTTCTTATTGGCGGCAAGGATCACATCCCTCGATGCCTCGATAGCGGAGGCCATGGCAAGAAGCGCGCGGTTCTTCTGGTCCGTCCCTGCAATGGACAACGGTCGCGAAGCAGCTTTTGCCTGAGCGCCGATGGTCATCATCAGCGCGTCAATATCATGGCTCTGCTTCACGGCCTGTTCAGGCATGGACCTCATCCTTTTTTGCATGTTTCACTTTGACGGCAGCGCCGGTCATGACGAGATCGTCACGATGGATCATCGCCGCACGGCCGACATAACCGAGGATAGCCTCGATCTCATTGGACTTGTGGCCGATAATGAGACGCGCCTCTTCCGCATCGTAGCCCGCAAGACCGCGCGCGACCTCCCGCCCTTCGACACCGATAATGGCGATTGCATCGCCGCGCCCAAAATTGCCCTTCACCACCTTTACGCCGGCGGGAAGCAGGCTTTTTCCGGCATAAAGAGCTTTTTCCGCACCCGCATCCACATGGATTTCGCCGGCCGGCTGCAATTGCCCGGCAATCCAGGTCTTGCGCGCCGTCACCGGCGTGCCCGATGGCGCAAACCATGAGGAACGAGCGCCGTTTTCGATCGCCTTCAGCGGATTGAGCGTCTTGCCGGAGGCGATGATCATGCCGCAGCCGGCAGCCGTCGCGATCTTGCCCGCATCGATCTTGGTTCGCATGCCGCCGCGCGAAAGCTCGGAAGCCGCACCGCCTGCCATGGCTTCGATATCGGGGGTGATGTGGGTAATCGTCTCGAGAAATTTCGCATCCGGATCGAGATGCGGCGGAGCGGTATAAAGCCCGTCAATGTCCGACAGCAGCACCAGTAGATCCGCACCCGTCATGGTCGCCACGCGTGCAGCCAGACGGTCATTGTCGCCATAACGGATTTCGGTGGTCGCCACGGTATCATTTTCATTGATGATCGGAATGGCGCCGATCTTCAGCAACTGGTTGATGGTGGCGCGCGCATTGAGATAACGGCGGCGCTCTTCGGTATCGGAGAGCGTCAGCAGAATCTGGCCGGCGACGATCTCATGCCGCGACAGGCTTTCAGACCATGCCCGTGCCAGAGCAATCTGGCCGACAGCCGCAGCCGCTTGGCTCTCTTCCAGCTTCAACGCACCGGAGGGCAGGCCAAGCACGGTGCGGCCAAGCGCGATAGCGCCCGAAGACACGACCTGGACATCCGCGCCGTTTTTCTTAAGCGCAGCGATATCCTCACAGATGGCATCCAGCCAGTCTTTCTTCAGACCGGTTTTCCGATCCACCAGCAGCGCCGACCCGATCTTGATGACGACCCGGTGGTGGCTTGCCAGCGGCTTGCGCGTCAGGCTCATAGGCGGTCGTCCTCTTCCTCGGCCTCGCTATCCTCATGCAACATCGACCGGTCGGGAAGGGCGGTTTCGCCGCCATTGCTTGCCGAAACGATGATGTCGCGAAGCGCACGCAGGGCTTCCGTCATGCCAATATGAGCGGCAGCGGATAACAGCAGCGGCGGACGGCCACAGGCCTTTTCCAGTTCCTTGGCCTTTTTCTTCAACTCTTTTTCATCGAGCACGTCGATCTGCGACAGCGCTACGATTTCCGGCTTCTCGGTCAACCCGCCGCCATAGGCGTCAAGTTCGGCCTTGACCGTCTTATAGGCCTTACCGACCTTTTCTTCCTGTGCGGAGACGAGATGCAGCAACACACGGGTGCGCTCCACATGGCCGAGGAACCGGTCGCCGATGCCGACGCCCTCATGCGCACCTTCGATCAGGCCGGGAATGTCGGCCAGCACGTATTCTCGGTCATCGATGGTGGCGACGCCGAGGTTCGGATGCAGGGTGGTGAAGGGATAGTTGGCGATCTTCGGCCGCGCACGGGTGACCGTCGCGAGGAACGTGGATTTACCCGCATTCGGCAGACCGACAAGACCGGCATCCGCAATCAGCTTCAGCCGCAACCAGAGGGTCTTTTCTTCACCGGCAAGGCCCGGATTGGCATGGGTTGGCGCCTGATTGGTGGACGACTTGAAATAGGCATTGCCGAAACCGCCATTGCCGCCGGCGGCAAGACGAAAGCGCTGACCTTCCTTGGTCAGGTCCATGATCAGCGTTTCATTGTCTTCCTCGAAAATCTGGGTACCGACAGGCACTTTCAGCACCACATCGGAACCCTTGGCACCGGTGCGGGTCTTGCCCATGCCGTGCTGCCCTATCGAGGCCTTGAAATGCTGCTGGAAACGAAAGTCGATCAGGGTGTTAAGGCCGTTGACGACCTCCACCCAGACATCGCCGCCGCGGCCGCCATCGCCACCGTCAGGTCCGCCGAATTCGATGAATTTTTCACGCCTGAAGGACACGGCGCCCGCGCCGCCGTCACCGGACTTGATATAGATTTTTGCTTCATCGAGAAATTTCATCGGATTGCCGTTCTGTCAGCTTGTGGCGCAACCTGAAGCGATGCCGGCCAAAGTGCCTTGCGATATCGCGTTACGCATTGCGGTAAAAAGTTCTGTCGTTTCGAATACAAGCGCTTTCCCACAACGTCAAAGACTATCGTGAAGCAAGCACCAAAGCGGGACAAGGCCGGTTTACGATGAAACCGGCCTTGTATTGATTGTCAGCGGCGCGGCGGAATGAAATCTTCTGCCGTGATCACCGTATCGATATGCGCCACCATGGCGGCGCGCGCCGTGGCGTAGATCTGGTGGCAGCCGGTCACCCGGAAGCCGAGTTTCTCCTGCACACGCAGCGAAGCGGGATTATCCGCAAACACGCCGGAATGAACAACCACTCCGGGCATGCGGCGGAAAAACCGTTCGACCACGGCGGCCACCGCCTCGGTCATGTAACCCTTGCCCCAGTAAAAGCGGTTCAGCCAGTAGCCGAGATGCCACTCGCCGTGCCGCAATTCGACGGAGACGACGCCGATGAGCGTATCGTCACCACTGGTGATGGCGAAATCCCAATCGGGCAGGGTGCCTGATGTGCGCAACACCAGCCATTCCAGCGCGTCCTGCCTGTGATAGGGCGCAGGAACACGGGCCAGCATCCTGGTCACGGCAAAATCGCCAAGCGATTCCGCAATGCTGCCGGCATCGGAAAGCCGCTGCGGACGCAGCACCAGACGTGAGGTCTCGATGGTCGGGCAGGGGCCGGGCGGCGCGGCCGTCGCGCCAGTCCGGCGGCGGGTAAGGTCGAGCGTGCTCATCCCATGTCCCCCCAGCTCTTCAGCGAAACCCAGGTCTTGCGATCCAGCCTGTACCATTCGACCGGCACCATGCCGCCCAGCGCCAGCGAGCCGATCATGCCGGAACCCTGAAACTGGAAGCCGCACTTCTGGATGACGCGCCGCGACGGGATGTTGGTAACCCGGCAGCGGGCATCGATATGGTCGATTTCGCGCGTGCGGAAGGCCATGTCGATCAGCGCATGCGCAGCTTCCGTCATATAGCCCCGGTTCCAGTAGGGTTCCCCTAGCCAGTAACCGATCTCCAGCGTCTTTTCGTCTTCCTGCGGTTCAAGCGCGCAGCAGCCCAGGAACTCGCCATTGTCCATGCGGGTAATTGCATAGACGCACTTGCCAATCTCGCCAGCTTTGGAGCGTCGCACAAAATCCGCGGCGTCTTTGGCCGTGTAAGGGTGCGGCATACGCGACACCATGGTCGCGATATTGGCATTGTTGGCAAGATGGGCAAGGGCGTCGATGTCTTCTTCGTGAGGCGTGCGTAAAACCAGCCTCTGCGACAGTAAAACGGGGCAATCGCTCCTCGACCGATCGGGCCTCGGCCGCTCTTCGGGTGACCGTGATTGGTCGACCCTTAACAATTCAGCTTGCATGGTTCAGTCCCTCCATGAGGTAAAAGAAAAAGGGGAGTTGGGTGGTGCCCCATCTCCCCTGTTTTCTTGACTGAACCTGATACGTCTCAGCCGGGTCGATGGGACACCGGCTGCATATGACGCTTACCGGCTTATTCTGCGGCTTCCGCTTTCGGAGCCACGGATACGAACACGCGGCCATTGGCCTTCGCGCGGAAGTTCACGTTACCTGCGGTCAGCGCAAAAATCGTGTGGTCCTTGCCGATGCCGACATTGGCGCCCGGATGCCACTGCGTGCCGCGCTGACGCAGAATAATATTGCCTGGAATGACGGCTTCGCCGCCGAACTTCTTCACGCCAAGGCGCTTGGATTCGGAATCGCGACCGTTACGCGAGGAACCGCCAGCTTTTTTGTGTGCCATTGGAGTTCTCCTTTAAACCTTGTTTCCCGTGTCGCGCCGATCAGGCAGCAACGATGTCCGTGATGCGGACGACAGTGTGATGCTGACGATGGCCGCGCGAACGCTTGGAGTTCTGGCGACGACGCTTCTTGAAGGCGATGACCTTCTTGCCGCGATTGTGCTCGACAACTTCAGCCTTGACGATAGCGCCCTTAACGAAGGGAGCACCGAACGCGGCGTCGGCACCTTCGCCGATCACGAGAACTTCGGTGAATTCTACAGTTGCGCCTGCTTCTGCTTCCAGCTTTTCGATGGTCAGCACGGAGTCGGCCGCTACGCGGTACTGCTTACCGCCGGTCTTGATGACTGCGAACATTTTTTATCCTTTCATGTTCGTTCCGGCTCTGCCCGCCAAAGCAAGCTCGCCGTCTTTTTATCAGTCGGAATTTGGTAGAAACCCGTCGGGACAGAATGTCCCTTTGAATGTCTGCCGGTGAAGCCGCCTTTGAGGGGCGGAATAAATCGAAGGCGGACTACGCCATCAATTTGGGTGCCGATTACGCGAGACGCCAGTTTATGTCAAGATGACGACGGCTTGAAAAGTAACTGTAACGCCAAGAATTTCATGCTTTTTTGGCGGGTGCAGCAGTCAGGTCTCGAAATTTGCGCAGCAAGTGTTTATATGGGCCTACCAACAAGGAGCAGAAATGGCCCGCATAGACCAGACCGACGATTGGCGGGACCGCCATGCGCCGACAATTTCCGCCTTCGAGTCGCTTGCGATCGAGGCATATGGCCACCTGCCAGAAGAATTCCGCGCCTTAACGAAGGATCTCATCATCGAGATCGCGGATTTTCCGACCGACGAAGTATTCGAGGACATGGCGCTCGAAACCCCGTTCGATCTTCTCGGATTGTTCGAGGGGCGCGGCATCTCCGAGCGTTTCACCATGGAAACCGGCGAGATGGTAAACCGCATCACGCTTTATCGCCGCCCCATTCTCGATTATTGGGCCGAGAACGAGGAAACGCTTGGCGACATCATCACCCATGTTCTCATCCACGAAATCGGCCATCATTTCGGCCTGTCGGATGACGACATGGAGCGGATCGAGGAAAGCGCCGACGAGGCCGCTGCGGAGCGATAGCCCCGCAGACTCTGCCTGGCGGCAACGCTCTTATTGCTCGCCGAGCTTCATATCCGGATGGTACTCCTTGCCCTCGACCGACTTGGTCACGGCCTGGCCGCAATGCATGACGCCACTTGCGGCGTTAAAGGCATAGCTCGGAGAGCCGGCAAGTTCCCAGCCCTTGTTCAGCGCCTCGGTAACCCGGTGACAGAATTTCGAGTCATCAGGACCGGTTATGAAACGATAGACCTTCACGTCTTTTCTGCCTTTCTTTGGGCGATGATATCGGCCATGGCGACCAGCCTTTCGGCCTCAACCACATGCAGCCGTTCGATCATCCGCCCGTTCATGTTGATGACGTTCAATTCCACAGATTCCGGTTTTGCGAAAGCGGCAATAATCTCGCGAGCTTCCGCAACCGCCGCCTCATCCGGGCCGAAATGCCGGTTGGCCGGCTCGATCTGGGCCGGGTGGATCAGCATCTTGCCGTCAAAACCCATGGCGCGACCCTGTTCGCATTCGACCTGAAAAGCCGCAATATCGCGAAAATCATTGGAGACGCTGTCAATGACATCGAGGCCATAAGCCCGGGCGGCGAGCACCACCTGCATCATCCAGGGCACGAGATAGGCGCGCCCGGGCAAAGCCGGAACACGGGTTTCCTTGCGGAGATCGTTGAGGCCGATGACGAAAGCGGCAAGCCGGGCATCCGGTGTGTGGGCGGCATCGGCAATCGACGCAGCATTGAGGACACCGAGCGGCGTTTCGATCATAGCCCAGATTTTCATAGCCTGCGGCGCGTCCGCCTCCGCCAGAAGGTCGGCCACGTCATTGATATCGGCGGGCTGCTCCACCTTCGGCAGAAGAACCGCATCCGGCCGGCAGGACAGCACGAGCTGCAAATCTGCCTTCCCGTCCGGAGTGGAGAGCGGGTTGATGCGGATAATCACCTCGCGCCCGGCAAAGGGTGCCTCTAAAAACAGTTTTTCGAGATTTTCCCGCGCCTTGCCCTTCATGTCGGGCGCGACTGAATCCTCAAGATCAAGGATCACGCCGTCGCAATCGAGATCGCGGATTTTTTCAAGCGCCCTGACATTGATGGCCGGAACCGACAGCAGCGAACGGCGCGGTCTCACAAGAATATTTTCGGAAAAATTGACCATGCCGCACTTGTGTCAAGCTTTTGTGACATCTGCAAGCTGACAATCCACTGAATCCTCTTGCAAGCCGGAAGAAGAAGGCCCACATTCGTCTGGAAAGAAAGGTTGAATCATGCAAGGCATCCGTTCATTTTTCATCGCCGCATCCGGCATCGCAATTCTGGCGATGGCCGCTCTTTTCACGGCGTCGCTCACAGTCGCTTTTATCGGCGTGCTCGCCGTTCTCAGTGCTGCCCGTATGCTTTCCGCGCGCCTGAAACCGGCTCCCATTCCGGTCAAGCCCCGCAACCAGCGCGACATGCGCGTCTGGAACGATGGCAAAGGCACGATTATCGATCTCTGAGGTCGTTTAATCCGGTCAAAATGCCATTGCGACACACGCAGCGTACCGAAGAACGCGGGTTTGCGCTTCTAAAGCGCTAAGTTTTGCAGTATTTCCCGAGAAAGAACATCCGGCAGGCTCTGCCCGCGCCGGATTTGTTCAAGGGAAACACGGGAAGCGACAGATGGAAAAATTCACCAAGCTGACGGGCGTTGCAGCGCCCATGCCGGTGGTCAATATCGACACCGATATGATCATTCCGAAAGACTATCTGAAAACCATCAAGCGCACGGGCCTTGGCAAGGGCCTTTTCGCCGAGTCGCGTTATCTTGAGGACGGCTCGCCCAACCCCGATTTTGTGCTGAACAAGCCCGCTTACCAGAACGCCCAGATTCTGGTCGCCGGCGACAATTTCGGCTGCGGCTCCTCGCGCGAACACGCGCCATGGGCGCTTCTCGATTTCGGCATCCGCTGCGTGATCTCCACCAGCTTCGCCGACATTTTCTACAATAACTGTTTCAAGAACGGCATCCTGCCTGTTGTCGTCAGCCCCGAGAACCTCGAAAAGCTGCTTGATGACGCCTCGCGCGGATCGAATGCCGTTCTGTCCATCGATCTGGAACGCCAGGAAATCAGCGGCCCCGATGGCGGCACGATCACCTTCGAGATCGATGAATTCAAACGCCATTGCATGCTGAACGGCCTCGACGACATTGGCCTAACCATGGAGCATGCCGGCGCCATCGACACGTTCGAGAAGGCAAACGCCTCGGTTCGCCCCTGGGCCTGACCACATTTCCGCCCTTCAAAAAAGCCGATCCCGTACAAAACCGTACCGGATCGGCTTTTGCTTTGCTTGAAAAGCCCTTGAGGCGGAGATAAGAAGCCCTCGATCCTGTCCAGCTGGCGATACGACCTGACTGGGACGGAAACGAGTTTGACGCCGCGCTCGCCGCAATCGAAAACCCTTCATGATGTTTTCCGGCGCGCCGCCCAAGGAGGGTTCTCATGACAGTCCGTTCGCTTTTCCTGCTGCCCGGTGACGGTATCGGCCCTGAAGCCATGACTGAGGTCCGCAAGCTGATCGATTATATGAACAGCGCGCAAAATGCCGGCTTCACCGTTTCGGAAGGCCTTGTCGGCGGTTCGGCTTACGACGCCCATGGCGTAGCGATTTCCGACGCGGATATGGAAAAGGCGCTTGCCGCGGATGCGATCCTGTTCGGCGCCGTCGGCGGCCCGAAGTGGGATGGCGTTCCCTACGAACATCGCCCGGAAGCCGGCCTCTTACGCCTGCGCAAGGACCTCGAACTCTTCGCGAACCTGCGCCCCGCCATCTGCTACCCCGCGCTCGCCGCCGCTTCCTCGCTGAAGCCGGAGCTGGTTGAAGGCCTCGATATCCTCATCGTTCGCGAACTGACCGGCGGCGTCTATTTCGGCGAACCGAAGCAGATCATCGATCTCGGCAACGGCCAGAAGCGCGGCATCGACACGCAGATTTATGACACTTTCGAGATCGAACGCATCGCCGGCGTCGCTTTCGAACTGGCCCGCACCCGCGACAACCGCGTCTGCTCGATGGAAAAGCGCAACGTCATGAAATCAGGCGTTTTGTGGAACCAGGTCGTCACCGAAACCCACGCCGCCAAATACAGGGACGTTCAGCTGGAACACATGCTGGCGGACGCCGGCGGCATGCAGCTGGTGCGCAAACCCAAGCAGTTCGACGTGATCGTGACCGACAACCTCTTTGGCGACATGCTCTCCGACGTTGCTGCGATGCTCACCGGCTCGCTCGGCATGCTGCCTTCGGCCTCGCTTGGCGCACCGGACGCCAAGACCGGCAAGCGCAAGGCCATGTATGAGCCGGTTCACGGCTCGGCCCCTGATATCGCCGGCAAGGGCATCGCCAACCCCATCGCCATGATCGCCTCCTTCGCCATGTGCCTGCGCTATTCGTTCAACATGGTGGATGAGGCGACGAAGCTCGAAACGGCAATCGCCAACGTGCTGGACAAGGGCATCCGCACCGCCGACATCATGGCCGATGGTAGCCGCCAGGTCAGCACCTCTGAAATGGGTGACGCGGTTCTCGCTGAATTCAAGGCGCTTTCGGCGTAACGCTCACCGAAACCGGCTGGGCAGGCGGCACCGCCGTCTGCCCTTCTTCCTTCGGGAGAAGATGCTCGTAGCGCCTGTCGGTCAGCGTCTTCAGAAATGCGACGATGGCATCCACCCGCTTGTCATCCAGCGCCGGCGCAGATGTCAGTTCCGTCATGGCGATATTCTCAGGCACCTCCGGCACATCCCATGTCTTGCCAGTTTCCGGGTTGATCTGACGGCTGGGCTTCTTGCTCTTATATTTCACGTAAAACAGCACCACCGTGCGTAAATCCCGAAACACGCCATTGTGCATATAAGGACCGGTAACCGCGACGTTGCGCAACGTCGGCACCTTGAATTTTCCACGCTGAGCCGGATCACCGGCCACTTCAGGATTTTGCGCCAAACCCAGATCGACCGCATCCGGCCTCGAACCATTTACGGCCCTGACCGCCATATTGGCGGGAACACCGATATTGAAATATTTGTGGTTGGTGAAGAGGCCGTCTTCTAGACCCTTGGCACCACGGATTTCATGGCAGGTATTGCAATTGGTGAATTGCGTCGAGGAGATCAGAACTCGGCCCAGCTCCTCCTGATCGGTCAGCTGTTCCTCGCCCCGCAGAAAGCGGTCGTACTTGGAATCGAAGGTTGAGAATTCATCCGAGCGCTCGAAGCTCGCCAGCGCCTTGGTCATCGCGGCATAGGCGGTCTCATCGCTCTGGAAGACATCATTGCCGAACTGTGTGCCGAATGCTGCGACATAATCCGGGTTTTCCCTGAGCCGTTTTACGACAGAGGCTTTGTCCGGCATGCCCATTTCAAGCGGATTGAGCGGCGGGCCGCCCGCCTGATCTTCCAGCAGCGAGGCCCGGCCATCCCAGAACTGCCCGCCGACATACTCACCCGCCGCATTTTTGCCGAAAGGCGGCGTGAACCGGGCATAGGCTGCCGTCGGCGCATTGCGGTCACCCAGCGAGATGCCGTCATCACCCAGCGACACATCCCGCCCAACCTTCTCGCTCTCGCGTGCATCGGAAAAACCGGAAGCCTGCATATGGCAGGTGGAGCAGGCCATGGTGCGGTTCATCGAAAGATTGGGATCATCAAATAGCGCTGCGCCCAGCTTTTCCAGCGTCGCATAGTCTTCGCCGCCATGGGCGGACATGCCGTTGATCCCCCCATCGAAGGGAGCCAGCAGAATGGATGCAGCAAGAGCGGCAGAGAGAAAAATTCGGGGCTTTATCATCGGTAGGCACGCTCGGGACAAAATGCGCGATAGCAGGCTCGGGCCGGAAAATATGAAGCAGCTTTCAAGCCGACCACACTTCCCGGAACATGGATCGCAGGAGCTATTTCCGCTTTTCCGTGTTCCCTGACGCGATCTATAGCACTTTCCCATGGCGAGAGCCTACAAACTTTCGCAGCTTGCTCCACTTTGCCGCACCACTGCGAAAACCCCGGTCAACCGCCTCTCGCGATGGCATGGAAGAAGGTGCCAGAGACGAAACCCCTTCTACCACCCGATGGCCCGAGCAGACGGCCCTGCCCATCGGCGATCTGGGCAAAAGGCTCATCACGGCCGGGATCGGTGACCCGCGCATAATGAAACTCATGGCCACGCAGAACATCGCCCGCCGCACCCAGCGGCCCGCTCGCTGCAATCATCGCCTGCCGGTAACCTAGGTTCATCTTACGCGTTGCAAAACTGGTGGCATGCGACAGAAGCCCGGTCATGGCGTGGGTTACCCCATCAGCATCTTCAAGCGCCTCGCCGAGCACCATGTAACCGCCACACTCACCATGCACCGGCTTCGTCGCGGCAAAACGGGTAAGACCGGCCTTGAAATCACCCGCATCGGCAAGTTTTCCGGCAAAAAGCTCGGGATACCCGCCCGGCAACCAGCAAATATCACAGCTCTCGTCAGGCGCCTGATCAGCCAGCGGCGAAAATGGCACGATTTCGGCCCCGGCCGCATGCCAATGGTTCTTGAGATGCGGATAAAGGAAGGTGAAAGCCGCATCCTCAGCCAGCGCGATGCGCTGGCCGGGTGGTGCAATCGCCGCCGAAACCGAACCCGAAGGCACATTCACCGGCGCGGCGAGTGAAAGCAAGGCGTCGAGATCTATGGATTTTTCCATTGCATCCGCCAGCCGTTCTATATGGGCATCGATTTCCGGATGTTCGCTGGCCTGAACCAGCCCCAGATGCCGCTCCGGCAAGATGAGCGACGGATCGCGCAGGACACAGCCGGCAACGGGAAGGCCGATTTTTTCGATGGCTTCCGTGCACAGGGTCCGGTGCCTTTCGCTACCGGCCCGGTTCAGCACCACTGCCGCCATGGTGACATCAGGATCGTAATGGGCAAAACCATGGGCGACAGCGGCCGCCGTCTGCGACTGGCCCGACACATCCAGCACCAGCAGCACGGGAATGCCAAACAGCCGCGCCAGATCCGCCGCCGAACCCGTGCGGTTTTCCGCCACCGGAATGCCGTCGAACAGGCCCATGGCGCTTTCGATCAGAATGAGTTCCGCATCCTCGGTTTGCTGTGAAAACAGATGACGCAGCAAATCCGGCTGCATGGCCCAGCTATCCAGATTGAGACCGGGCGTGCCGGTGGCGAAGGCGTGGAAACCGGGGTCGATATAATCCGGCCCGGTCTTGATCCCCCGCACCTTGATGCCACGCCGGGCAAAGGCCCTGAGCAGGCCGATGGTCACGCTGGTCTTGCCCGACCCCGAACGCGGCGCACCGATGATGATCGCCCGAGCCGTCATGAACCGACCCCACCGAGACGGCTTCGCATCGAAACGATCTCGCCGATGACGATCAAAGCCGGCGCTTCGAAATTTTCCCGCTTTGCATCGTCAGCTATGCTTTCCAGCGTTCCAATAAAGATGCGCTCCTGCTCCGTCGTCGCCGACATGATGACCGCAACTGGCGTCGTGCCCGAACGTCCGCCCTGCATCAGAAGTGCAGCAATCGACCCTATATTCTTCAACCCCATGTAAACGACAATGGGTTCCTGTGTTTTCGCCAGCGCCAGCCAGTCGAGATCCTCTTCGGTGCCCGCCGCATGGCCGGTGGCAAGCGTCACGGCGCGGCTGATGCCGCGCATGGTGGCGGGAATGCGCGCCGAAGCAAGCGCGGCGAGCGACGAGGTCATGCCCGGCAGGATCCGGAAGGGAATGCCGGCTCCGACAAGCGCCTCCGCCTCTTCGCCACCGCGCCCGAAAATGAAGGGATCGCCACCTTTCAGCCGCAGCACCTTCTTACCCTGCCGTGCAAAATCGATCAGGGAGGCGGTAATGTCGTCCTGCGTCGCCGAGGGCTTGCCGCCCCGCTTGCCGGCAAAGACGATTTCGGCCTGTGGACCAAGAGACACAACGTCATCGCTTACCAGTGCATCGCGCACGATAATATCGGCCTGAGAAAGCGCCAGCGCCACTTCCAGCGTCAGATAACGTACATCGCCCGGCCCTGCGCCCGCGAGCCAGACGTGACCGGCCTCAAAGACCGGGCCTTTTGCGGCAATGCTGTTCAAAATCTGCGGTATCGACATTCTCTTGGCTGCTTTTTAACGATGACGGAAAAAGCCGTCCCGGCTATAGGAATTGATATGGAAACGGATGGAAAGACCCTTCGCCGCGGCTGGACCACGGGCACCTGCGCGGCAGCCGCCACGAAGGCGGCCTGCGCCGCCCTTCTGACCGGCGAATTTCCTTACCCCGTCGAGGTCGAACTTCCAAGCGGGGCGAGGCCGGCATTTTCCCTTGCAACAGAAGAAAAAGGTGAAAACTTCGCCCGCGCCGGCGTCGTCAAGGATGCCGGCGACGATCCTGACGTCACCCATGGCGCGCTGATCGAAAGCACGGTCAGACGGGGTGAGCCAGGAAGCGGCATCACTTTCAAGGCCGGCAAGGGCGTCGGCACCGTTACCCGGCCGGGCCTGCCACTGCCACCAGGAGAACCCGCCATCAACCCCGTGCCGCGCAAGATGATCGAGACCGCCATTCGCGAAGTGGCGGGAGCGAATGCCGATTTCGAAGTGGAAATCTCGGTTCGAGACGGCGAGAAACTGGCCGAAAAAACCCTGAATGGCAGGCTCGGCATTCTTGGCGGCATTTCCATTCTCGGCACCACCGGCGTCGTCATTCCCTTTTCCTGCTCGGCCTGGATTCACTCCATCTGGCGCGGCATCGATGTGGCGCGGGCAACCGGCTGCACACACGTGCTTGGCGCGACCGGAAACACCTCCGAAAAGGCCGGGCAGGCGCTGTATGAGTTGCCGGAAACTGCCCTGATCGACATGGGTGATTTCATCGGCGGCATGCTGAAATATCTGCGCAGCCACCCCGTCGAGCGTGTGACGATCGCCGGCGGCGTCGCCAAAATGACCAAGCTCGCCCAGGGCATGCTCGACGTGCATTCCAAAAAGGGCCTTGCCGATCTTGAAGCATTGGCGGCTCTGGCCACGGAGGCGGGAGGCGATGATGATCTCGCCATTGCCATCCGTCAGGCCAACATGGTCGCGCACGCCTTTCAGCTGGCCGAAGACGCGGGGATAGACCTCGGAGCAATCGTTGCGGAAAAAGCCTGGGTAACCGCAGCGGCGGCGCTGAACACGCCGGCCATCGCGCTCGATATTGTTGTTTTCGATCGTCAGGGCGCGCTCAAGGGGCGCACCGCCTCCACGCCGTCGCATCAACCCGCCGCATCTTCTTTCGGAGAACGGAACCGGCGTACATAGTCGGTACTGTAAAGCGCGCTCTCGCGAAAATCCGTGGAGGCAAGCCCGCGACCGACGAAGATCAGCGCCGTGCGCTCCACCGGTTCCGCCGTAAGCTTGGCCTCAATATCGAACAGCGTGCCGCGAATGACCCGCTCATCCGGCCAGGAGGCGCGCACCACGATGGCAACGGGGCAATCGGACCCATAAAGCGGCGTCAGCTCCTCCACCACCTTGCCGATGGCATGAATGGCGAGGTGAATGGCGAGTGTCGTGCCAGTCGCGCCGAAAGCCTTCAGCGTCTCACCGTCAGGCATCTTCGATGCACGACCGGAAATGCGGGTCAGCACAAGGCTCTGCGCCACTTCCGGCACCGTCAGCTCCCGCTGCAAGGTGGCGGCAGCGGCCGCGAAGGAGGGCACGCCAGGCGTGACGGTATAATCTAGACCCAGCCGCTCCAGCCGGCGGATCTGTTCGCCCATGGCGCTCCAGACGGAAAGATCGCCGGAGTGCAGCCGCGCGACATCCTTGCCTGCCTTCGCCGCCGCCGCGAATTCCGCCTCGATCTCATCCAGCGAAAGTGCCGCCGTATCGATGATGCGCGCCGCCGTCGGGCAATAATCGATCAGCGCCTTCGGAACCAGCGAACCGGCATAGAGGCAAACCGGGCAGGCAGCGATGAGATCGCGCCCGCGCACCGTAATGAGATCTGCGGCACCCGGACCGGCGCCGATGAAATGAACCGTCATTCTTCTTCTCCGTATTCAATGGCGCAGTCGTTACCACGTGGCACGTTGCCCGTCGTTGCGATAGCCACAGTTACATCACCGACGACGAGGCGTGGCGAAACCAACCGTGCACCTACTCCAGCTGCCGCCAGCGCCGAGGCTTCGCTGACGCTTGGCGTGCCGGCGTGATCGAGGCTCGCCTGTGAAAATGTCATTGTCTCAGCGGCAACCGCTTCGAGCCGCTGCTGCGTTACGATTTCAAGCGGCAGCGACAGGGCTTTTGCCGCTTCCGCGAGGCCAGCTTCCCCGGCCTTGAGCGACGCAGTCGCCAGAGAGTCAACCGTCATGCCAAGGGTCCGCTCGGCGGTGCGTATGGCCGTGATGATCGCATCCGAAGCAGCACCTTTACGGCAGCCTATACCGGCCACGGTCACCATGGCTTGACCCAGCTCCATTGCATCACCGGCATGGCCGGCCGCCAGCCTGACATGGAGCCGACAGCCGCTACGCGAGAAACCTCCAGCCGGATCATCGAACCGCCAAGCTGCGCACAGGCGGCAAGCAAAACCGCTTCCATTTCCAGCGTCACCGCATTGGCGACCAGCCGCCCGCCGGGTTTCAAAACCTCCATGGCAGCCTCGAGCACACCTGCTTCACTGCCGCCACCGCCAATGAAAATAGCATCCGGCGTGGGCAAGCCTTCAAAAGCTGCCGGGGCCACACCGATCATGACCTCCAGCCCCGGAACGCCAAAAGCATCGGCATTGCGGGTGATCCGCTCCGCCCTTTCCGGATGCTGCTCTATGGCAATGGCGCGCAGCGAGGGATGCGACAGCATCCATTCGATACCGATCGAGCCGGAGCCCGCGCCAATGTCCCACAGCAGTTCTCCACGCCGGGGCGCCAGTGAGGAGAGCGTCACAGCCCGGATTTCCCGTTTGGTTATCTGCCCGTCATGTTCGAACAGGCTGTCATCGAGCCCCTGCGTAAACGGCAGGACACGCGCATCCTCATCCGCCACGACATCAATCGCCACCACATTCAGCGGGTCAATATCTTCAAAGGCAAAATCAGCCGCCCTGGCTTGCCGCCGCCTTTCACGCGCTCCCCCCAACGCTTCAAGCAGGATGAATTCCGACCGACCAAAACCGGACTCAGACAGCAACCCCGCAATCAAAGCCGGGTCACGCTCATCCGAGGTAAGCGCAATGATCCGCGAGCCGGGATGCAGATGCGGCCGCAAAAGATCGATGGAGCGCCCATGCAGCGAAACGCATCCGGGCGATTGCAACGCCCAGCCAAGGCGTGCCGCGGCCAGAGAAAAGGCGGAAGGCGAGGGATAGCAGACAGTCTCCCCGGAGGGGATCCGCCGCAGAAGCGTAACACCGACGCCGTAGAAAAACGGATCGCCGGAGGCCAGCACACAAACCCGCCTGCCGCGCAACGCCAGAACATCGCTCATGCCCACATCAAAGGGCACTGGCCACGGGCGTGCCTCCCCCTGAATGGCTGCTTCCGCCAGTTCCAGATGACGTTTGCCGCCGAAAACCACCTCGGCCACCTCTATTGCCGCAACCGCGTTGCGGCCCAGCCCCTCAAGCCCGTCTTCGCCGATACCGACGATCGAGAGCCATGGCTTTTCTTTCTTTTCGGTGGAAGCACTCTTTTCAGTAGAAGCCTTACCCGTTCCGGAATATTCAGACGTCATGACACGCTCCATACTCATCCTTGGCGGCACGGCGGATGCCCGCATTCTGGCCGGCAGGCTGGCAGAGGACTCCAGCTACCGAATTCTGCTGTCCATGGCGGGCCGCACGCTCTCGCCGGTCGAACAGCCGGTACCGATGCGCAGCGGCGGGTTTGGCGGCGCAGCAGGGCTGGCGGATTTCATTCGCACCAAGGGTTTCGATATTCTGGTCGATGCCACCCATCCCTATGCGGCAAAAATTTCCGCCAATGCGGTTGAAGCAGCAAGACTGGCCGACGTTCCACTTGTGGCGCTTTCGCGTCCCGCCTGGCAGCGACAGCCAGGTGACCGATGGCAGAGCGCCGACACTGCCGAACAGGCTGTTGCCGCGCTTGGAGATGAAAGCAGGCGTGTATTTCTGGCTCTCGGCCGCCAGGAGCTTCTTCCCTTCGAAGCCGCGCCCCGGCACAGCTATCTCATCCGCAGCGTCGACCCCGTGGAGCCGCCACTGAACGTACCGCATGCGCGCTACATCACCGCACGCGGCCCCTTTGCGCTGGACGACGAAATCCGCATGCTGGAGGAAAACCGCATCGAGACTGTGGTTTCCAAAAATTCCGGCGGCAGCGCCAGTTACGGCAAAATCGAAGCGGCGAGACGGCTTGGCCTGCCGGTCATCATGATCGAGCGGCCGCGATCTCTCGGCGACGCGCCCCTGAAGGGCACGACGGTGCCGGACATAGCGTCTGCGCTCACCGCCATCCGCCATCAGCTCTCCCTTTTCGAAAACCGCGGCGAATAAACGATCGGTTCCTTGCCGGAACGCTCGATCAGACGGGTTTCCACCGAACCGACGATGATGCAGGTGGCCATGTCAGCCATGTCGCTCGATGCTTCCGAGAGCGGCACGACCCGAATGCACTCATCCGCCCGGCCTGCGGCGCGACCGAAGATCACCGGCACCGAGCCGGGTAGATGCGCGCGCAAAAGATCAAAAGCAGTGCCGAGTTGGTGCGGCCGCGCCTTGCTGACGGGGTTATAAAAAGCCATCACGAATCCGGCTTGCGCCGCCGCGATCAGCCGCTTTTCGATGATGCCCCAGGGCTTGAGATTGTCAGACAGCGAAATGGCGCAGAAATCATGACCTAGCGGAGCGCCCGCCTTTGCGGCAACGGCCAGCATGGCGGTCACACCAGGCACGACGGAAAAATCGATGTCGCGCCATTCGGACGGACCATTTTCAATCGCCTCGCAGATGGCCGCCGCCATGGCGAAAACGCCGGGATCGCCGCCGGAAACCACGCAGACCTTGCCGCCTTCGGCCGCAAGCCGCAGCGCCTGTTCGGCGCGGGAAATTTCCTCGCGATTGTCGGAGGCGTGGCGGCGCTGGCGGGGAGCAAGCGACAGGCGGTCGAGATAAGGAATATAACCGAAGAAATCTTCCGAAGCCTCGACGGCAGCCAGCGCTTCCGGCGTTACCTGCGCCATACTGCCGGGGCCGAGGCCGACGACGACGAGCCTGCCAGTCATGGATTTTCACCTGCAGAGGGTCTGGTTTTCCAGCCGGGCACCAGAACCAGCGAAAAATAGGGTGCCGGCGATGCGTCACGCTCGATAAGCGGCACCGCATGGCTGTTTGCCATGGTGCCGCGCTCCACATAGAGCGCCTCGCTGAGCTTACCGGCCTTTTCCAGCGCCCGGCGGATTTTCGGCAGGTTGCGCCCAACCTTCATGATCACGGCTCCATCGGTACCGGAAAGTCGTTCCGCGAGAATATCTTCCGCAAGCGTTCCGGGGAGCACGCTCAATATATCGTCACCCTGTACCAACGGCAGCCCGGCCATGGACCAGCAGCCGGACATGGCCGTGATACCCGCAACCACCTCTGCATCGTAGGACGGAGACAGCCGCAGATGAAGGTGCATATAGGAGCCGTAAAACAGCGGATCGCCTTCCGAAAGCACGGCCACATTGCGCCCGGCCTCAAGATGGGCGGCAATGTCCTTCGCCGACTGGTCGAAGAATGCGGCAATCGCGCCGCGATAATCCTCGCCGTTCTTGTCGCTTTCGACGGTCACCGGATAGACCAGCGGCATTTCCAGCGTACCGGGGCGGATGAAGGCTTCAACGATGCCGCGACCATTACCGCTACCGCCCTTCTTGCAGAAAAAAGCAAGCACATCGGCATTTTCGATGGCGCGCACCGCTTTCAGTGTCAGAAGCTCGGGATCGCCCGGGCCGGTGCCGACACCAACCAGTTTACCCTTGGCTTGTTCAAAAAGAGCCGCACTCACAGGCCTGCCCTCGCAACCGCATTGATGGCAGCGGCCGTCATGGCCGAACCGCCCATACGTCCCTTGACGATGGCATAGGGAATGCCGAGCGCGCTTGCCTCCAGCGCATCCTTCGATTCCGCCGCGCCGACGAAGCCGACGGGCATGCCGATGATGGCGGCGGGACGCGGCGCACCCTTTTCCAGCATCTCGAGAAGATAGAACAGCGCCGTCGGCGCATTGCCGATGGCAACAAGAGCGCCGTCCAGTTTTTCCGCCCAGAGATCGAGTGCGGCGGCCGAACGCGTATTGCCGATCTTTTTCGCAAGCTCTGGTGTGCGTGGATCACGCAATGTGCAGATGACGGCATTGTCATTCGGAAGCCGGGCATGGGTTACGCCATGGGCAACCATTTGCGCATCACAGAGGATGGGCTTTCCGGCCAGCAACGCACCCCGCGCAGCGGCAACGAAATCGGGCGAGAAACGGAAATGGCTGGCCGCCTCCACCTGCCCGCAGGCATGGATCATGCGAATGGCGATATCCGCCTGCTCTTGGGTAAAGCCGGATAAATCCGCTTCTTCACGGATAATGGCGAAGGAGCGCTCGTAGATCGCGTTGCCGTCGCGAATATAGTCATAGTCGGTCATCGGTCATCCTGTCGAAGCGCCACACCAATCGCTTGCCTGCCAAGACGGGCAAGCAGGGTGGCGCCGTTTTCCCCGGGCTTATGTTCTTTTTCGTAAAGACGGGCAAGCCGCGAAAGCGCCGTCCTCTGCTGTGCGAAAGGTAAAATCCCGTCGGGCGGGTCGCCGGCGCGGCCGGAAACGGAAAAGGCCAGCCCATCGGCCGTGCCGCAAAAGGCCAGAAGCGACGGGGCAGGGTGCGCGCAGCCTTTGCCACAGCCGGAAATATGCAACGTGAAAGAACCGTCGAGCAATGAGGCGCATTCCCGGGAAGCAAAAGCGGCCAGTTCATGCGTTGGAAGAAAAGCCGATGCACAGCCCGGCGCGCCGGGACAGACAGCGATGGAAGAGCGCGCATCACCGGCCTCGGTAACGAAACCACATGCCCCTGCAGCCTCAAGCAATGCATCGCAAGCGGATTTCGATCCGAAAAATAGCATGCTATGGTTTGGTGATGGCCGCAAAGCCTTGATGCCGAGCATATCGGCGCCCTGGCAGAGACGCGATAAATCAGAGCCTCGAACCTGCCCGAAGGCAGGCGCGGTACCGGCAGCAAAAAGGCCCGTGCCCGCTGCCATCAATCCAAGCGGCGAAGAAGGTGCCCGAACGGCCTCGCTCTTTAGCAGCCGATCCAGCAGCCGGTCGCCACAAACCGCTTGGATGGCCGATCGGTCCAGATCGCGGCCACGTGCAAATACCCCCTTGCCGACGAGATAAAGGAGAAGCGAAAGGACCACATCCGCCACCGCAGCCGTTTCGACCAACCCCGCGTTCAGTGCTTTGCTTTCCGGCCCGCCGACAAGCAGTTGCCAGAAAGTCTGGCTGTCCAGCCGGATCGCTTTGAGGCGAATATCTGCCAGCAATTCCCCCATGGAGAGATATCCGCCACCATCAATGACGACAGAAATCTTGGCGGCGAGCTTTTCATGAAGAGCGAGCCGGTCGGCCTCTTTCCTTATCTGTTCGGCGAGAAAACGCCCGTCGGCGATTTCCGTGTCATCCCGGCCGGCAAGAGGCGAAGTCTCGACTGCCAGCCCTTCGCGCAGCGGCAGACCAAGTGCCAGAACATCCTTTTCCAGGGCGCATGCGCTTTCCGGCGTCAGGCCGCGGAACTGGAGGCTGCCGCGTGCGGTGATGTCGAGCAGCCCATTGCCGTGCCGCTCGGCAAGGTCGCAAAGTGCCACCATCGCACGGGGCGAGATATCCGCCCCGAAAGCTACTCGGGACAGAAAACCGTCGCCGGTCCGCATAGGTGCTGAGAGCGCCGGGCAAAGACCGCGGCGACCGAATGGCTGAACGATATCGGCAGCAGCAGCCATCATGCGCCAATCCTTTCGGAACGGGGCAGGATCAGCATTTCCAGCTCCGCATCCACCGCATTTCGCCGGCTGTGCCACAGGCCGCGACGGCGGGCGGACAGGAAGCGCTCGGCCATCACCTGTCCTGCCTTCGGATTTTCCCGCAGGATGAAATCGCGCACCGCCTCGTTGCCGAAATAGGCGTCATAAAGCGCCTCGATCAGCGAAGAGGAAACCACATGAGTGGTTTCGGCAAAACCGACCAGCCGGTCCACCGTTTCGGCAAATTCCGCCGCTCCGCGTGGGCCATGCCGCATCTGGCCGGCAATGAAGCGCGGGTTGACGGCGCGTGCCCGCACCACCCGCGTCAGCGCTTGCGCCATCGACCTTGCACGCGGACGTGCCGGGTCGGTCGTATCCAGCGCCACGATATCGGCTACACCACCCAATGCTGCCTTCGCCGCGGAGAAGCCGCCGATGAAGGCGACATCAGAAGAGCCGTCAAGAAGATCGCGGCCGGGATCGTCGCCAGTATGAACCAGAAGATCGGCCCGGCGCACCAGTTCCACAAAACCGGCATTCTCGAACATCTCCAGCCCATCGGCACCGCCGAAAGCATGGCTTGCAGCATCAAGATAGGCCTGTCCCAACTCCTCGCGTTCGTCCCATTTTCCGCTGGCGAGTTTTTCTTCGATACCCGCGCCATAGGTTCCGGGCGCGGAACCGAAGATACGCGCCGGAATATGCCCGAGCGCTGCCGCCTCTTCCGCCAGCGGATTGTCTCCCGGCGCCTCATCCCGCCGCGCCACGGCCTTGGCGGCAGCATCAAGCAGCGCAATCAGCGCCGGAAACATGTCGCGGAACAGGCCGGAAATGCGAAAGGTGACATCAACCCGCGGCCGCCCAAGGCTCGCCGGTGGCATAACTTCGATGCCGGTGACGCGGCCGGTGGTCAGGTCATGGATCGGTCTCGCCCCCATCAGATGCAGCGCCTGCGCCACATCCTCACCGCCATTGCGCAGGCTCGCACTTCCCCAGAGATCGAAAACCAGATGTTTCGGCCAGTCGCCATGACTTTGCAGGTGGTGCCGAAGCACTTCTTCCCCCGCCATGCGGCCTAGCTCGAACGCCGTCGGCGTCGGCATGGTGCGCGGGTCGGCTGCATAAAGATTACGGCCGGTGGGCAGCACGTCGAGCCGTCCGCGAGCGGGTGCCCCGGAAGGGCCGGGAACCACATGTCGTCCATCAAGCGCGGCGAGTAATGCCGCTTTTTCCGCCCTGGCGCTTTCAAGCCTCAGCGGATCGGTTTCCCCTTCCGGGTAGCGGCCGAAGACATGCTGGCCGTCCTTGATGGCGAAATCTTTCAGGTCGCAGAGAAAGGCGTCGATACGCGACAGGGCCGCGTCGGCGTCATCCTTCGCGCCCACGCCCGCCTCCGCCGCAAGCCCGGTTTCCAGCGCCTTTTCAACGATCAGTTTCGCCAGCCGGTCACGGCGGCGGCGATCCAGCCCATCCGCCTGCGCATATTCATCGACCAGCTGTTCCAGCGCCGATTGGCCCTGTGATAGCCCGGCGTTGACCAGCACCGGCGGAATATGGCCGATGGTCACGGCAGCAATCCGCCGTTTGGCCACCGCCGCCTCGCCGGGATTGGAAACGATGAAAGGATAGACCACCGGCAGTGGGCCGGTGACGATTTCCGGAAAACAATTGCGCGAAAGCGCGACCGTCTTGCCCGGCAGCCACTCGAGCGTGCCGTGAGCACCGACATGTACGATGGCATGTGCCGCCGCGACCCGTTGCATCCACGCACCGAAAGCAACAAGTGCGTGACGCGGCGGCAGGGCAGGGTCGTGGTAATCCACCCGCTTATCCTCGTTTCGCCCCCGGTCCGGTGCGAGCGCCACGAACACATTGCCAAAACGGGCCACGCGAAAGCGGAATGCGCCATCGGCAAGCGCATCGTCACTTTCCGCAGTTCCCCACGTGGCATTCACGGATACGGCCGCCGTTTCCGGCAAAACCTCAAGAAAATCTAGATAGGCGGAAAGATCAATCGCCGCTTCCTGATGCTCGACACAATCCAGTAAAGCCCGAGCGGTTTCAGGAATATTCGACACCGCATATCCCGCATCGGCAAGATCGCGCAACATTTCAAGCACGCTTTGCGGCACATCCAGACCAACGGCGTAACCCGTGCGCCCCGGCGCGGCACCGGGATAATTGGGCATCAGAATAACGATACGGCGATCCTGTTTCGATGCCTGTTTCAATCGCAGAAAGGCCGCGATGCGGTTCGCCACCTGCTCGACGCGATCCGCCTCCGGCACATTTAGGAGGCTGACACCACCATCCGCCCGCGCCTGTTTGAACGAAATCGCACCGGCGAGAATCCGGCCATCCAGTTCCGGCAGAACCACATGCATGGCAAGATCGGACGGGTTGAGGCCGCGGGCATTTTCCGCCCAGCCATCCCGCCGGGTCGTCGCCATGACCACCTGAAACACTGGCACGCCAAGGCGGTCGAACAGTGTTTTCCCGACTTCATCCGTCTGGCTGGCAAAAGCCGTGGCGGCGATGATGGCGACAGGCTGAAGATCGGGCAGCACGGTTTCGAGAAAACGGATCGCCTCCCCATCCTTCAGGCCGCTGACGAAAATCGGCAAGGGTGCAAAACCACGCTCGCAAAGCGCGTGGAAAAGCGCATCCACGGGCGCCACATCCTCCGCAAGCAGCATGGAGCGGTAAAAGAGAATGGGCAGGATGGCTGCATCGGCTGGAAAGGCGGCACGGGCTTCCGCCTGACTGACGACGCCCTGCCCGGGCCGGTAGAATCCGGCCTTCGGCAATGGTTCGGCCTCGATATCCGGCCAGATGCCATCCTTTGCCAGAACCGCCAGACCAGCTGCAAGGCTGCCCATATTTTCCCCTCCGCCTTCACGGAAAAAGGAAAGGACGGAGGCCAACATCTGCCGATCCACGGTCGAAGCCGCTTCGAGCTTTTCGTCCCTTTCGCTGCATTCTCCCGGCAAAAGCAGAAGCTTGATGCCGTGCCTGGGCGCCAAAATCGCCAGCTGGTCGACGCCGTAACGCCAGCGCTCCGCGCCGCCGAGAATCCGGATAAGAATAACGCGGGCATGTTCCGCCGTCTTTTCGATCCACAGATCAACCGACATCGGATGCCGAAGCTCGGACAGGTTGGCGACGGACAGGGATGGCATAGCGCGCCCCGCCTGCCGCCAGGCCTGCTCAAGCCCGGCAAGATCGCTTGCCGAAAAAGACAACATCACCACATCTGAACGGGGCTGGTTGAGATCAACCGGCTCGATCAGGTCGTCCAGAGACGAGGATGTGGTGGCGAGAATATGCATCTAAAGCATTTCCAGTAAAAGTCCGTGGCCGGTCAGGCGGCCAGCATCTGTTCTATCTTTTCGCGGTTGATGCCCTTTTCACCGATGATAACGAGCCGGCTGCGGCGCTCCTCACCCGCCGCCCATGGGCGATCGTAATAGCGGTTGACCCGGCTGCCCACGGCCTGCACCTGCAGGCGCATCGGCTTGGCGGAAACCTCAATGAAGCCCTTTATGCGCAAAACATTTTCCGCAGCCGCCGTCTCTGCAATGCGGATCGCCAGCGCTTCCGGATCGCTCACGGCAGGCAGATCGATGACGAAGCTGTCGAAATCGTCGTGTTCATGATCCAGTTCACCATCATGGTGGGTACGGCGGTTTTCGATGTCCTCTTCCACTGCAAGACCGAGACCGATCAGCACCGCAGGATCGATTGCGCCATTGGATGCCACGACGATCTTCGCGGCCTTTGGCAGGTGCTCAAGAATGTGGGCCTTTGCCTTGTCGAGACCAGCGCTATCGAGAAGATCAGCCTTGGTCATCACGATAAGGTCGGCGCAGGCAATCTGATCCTCGAAAACCTCTTCAACCGGGTCATCGTGATCAAGCGCCTCGTCATTCGCCCGCTGGGCGGCGAGTGCTTCCATGTCGTGGGCAACCTGTCCCTCGGCAAGGGCGGCACCATCCACTACGGCCACCACGGCATCCACCGTCACGCGGCTCTTGATCGCCGGCCATTGGAAGGCCTGCACCAGCGGCTTCGGCAGGGCGAGGCCGGACGTTTCGATGAGGATATGCTCCACCTTCGGCTGGCGGCTCAAAATCTGCTCGATGGCGGGCTGGAAATCATCCGCCACCGTGCAGCAGATGCAGCCATTGGCCAGTTCGACGATGTTTTCTTCCGGGCAGCTTTCAATGCCGCAGCCTTTCAGAATTTCGCCATCGATGCCGATATCGCCGAATTCATTGACGATGATGGCGAGCCGCTTGCCATCCAGCTTTTCCAGAAGACCGCGCAGCAGCGTGGTTTTTCCGGCCCCCAGAAAGCCGGTGACGATGGTGCAGGGAACGCGGTCCAGAAGGGTGCTCATGATCTCTCCTCGGTAAAATCGAATGGGGGAATGCGCGCCACCATGCCGCGCTTTAATGTGTCGGGCCGGCCACGCCAGGGCATCAGGCCATCTGCGGAGGCGGCCAGCATATGCGCGCCCGTCAACAGGTCACCTGCATCATCCGGCGTCAGTCCGCCAAATACATAGGACCAGCCGTCGCCGCCACGCAGCACGGCGCTGAGGCCGCGCTTGCAATTGGCAAGGCAATTGACGGAACGAACGACGACGCCAGATTCTTCCGCCTTTGCGATGACGGCATCGGCGAGGCGCGAACCGGCGCGCGGTTCAGCATTGGGATCGGCTTCATCGCGACAGCTTCGGCAAACGAAGACGACCACACCGGACGCCGTGTCAGCCTGCGTGTTTCCGCCTGCACATGAAGATGTCGCTGAAATATCCAAACCGTTTCGCTTCCCGCGCCTTCAAAAAAATCGTCGGGGTGCGGATATCGAAAACGGCATGCGCAGATGCGCAACCCCAATGTTCGATCTGACCGACTGACCGGAGCACCCCGCCCGGCAGACGTTTTTTCTGAAACGGCAGGTCTCCTGGCTTGCGGCTTCAAAACACCCGGGCACCGCCTTCCCGAACCCATATTGAAGGCCCAGTGGCTTTACGGTGCGGGCTTACCGCTTACAGTTGCGGGGGCAGCCACGGAATGACCCATTGTCCGGGTGGAACCGTGTTCCCTCTTAGCTTTTCCCGTTGCCGGGAAAAGACCGTCAGTCCGCTACCATTAGGCTGAACGGGGGTGAGGGTCAATGCCGCGGCCTGTCCCTCACACATTGCCGGGTGCGGCAAATTGGGTATAGTCGCCGCTCCGAATGGCGGGGGCATGGCCCGCACAGCAGGATGAGAAGGAAAACGTGATGACGCGCGACATCAGCGACAACGAAGCCGAACGCCACCGGCAGAAAATGGTCAACCGCAAGACGGTTCAGGATGCCGAAGTTGCGGCAAAGACCATCGAAAAAGGTCTGCTGATGATCAATACCGGCCCCGGCAAAGGCAAGTCCACGGCGGCCTTCGGCCTTGCTTTGCGCATGATCGGCACTGGGCGGCGGGTCGGCGTGGTGCAGTTCATCAAGGGCGCATGGTCAACGGGCGAACAACAGGCTCTGACGCTTTTCGGTGACAAGGTTGTCTGGCGCACCATGGGCGAGGGTTTCACGTGGGACACACAGGATCTGAAACGCGATGTTGCCGCAGCCACAAAGGCCTGGGAAGAAGCCAAGGTCCTGATGGCCGATGAAACGATCGGCCTCCTGATCCTCGATGAACTGAACATCGCGCTGCGTTACGACTATCTGCCGCTGGAAGAGGTCGTTGAAACGCTGTCCAGTCGCAGGCCTGATCTGCACGTTATCGTCACCGGCCGCAATGCCAAGCAACCGCTGATCGACGCCGCCGACATGGTGACGGAAATGACGCTGGTGAAACACCACTTCAAGGCGGGCGTGAAGGCGCAGGCCGGGATAGAATTCTGACATGACTGCGCGGGTGCTGATGTTTCAGGGAACCGGCTCGGACGTCGGCAAATCGCTGATGGTGGCCGGCCTTGCCCGGGCATTCACCCGGCGCGGCCTGTCGGTCATGCCGTTCAAACCGCAGAACATGTCGAATAATGCGGCGGTGACCGCCGACGGCGGCGAGATCGGCCGTGCGCAGGCGCTGCAGGCGCGGGCGGCGGGGGTGCCGCTCTCCGTTCACATGAACCCGGTACTCCTGAAACCACAGAGCGAGACCGGCGCACAGGTGGTGGTGCAGGGCAAGATCGTCGGTAATGCCAGAGCGGCCGATTATCAGCACATGAAGGCCGGGCTGATGCCGCTTGTGCTGGAAAGCTTTGAGCACCTGAAACTACGGGCCGATCTGGTGCTGGTGGAAGGGGCGGGCAGCGCGTCTGAAATCAACCTACGCGCCAATGACATCGCCAATATGGGTTTTGCCCGTGCGGCAAATGCGCCCGTAATCCTGATCGGCGATATCGATCGGGGCGGCGTCATCGCCAGCCTCGTCGGCACCAAGGCAGTGCTTGAGCCGGGCGATGCGGCAATGATCGAAGGTTTCATCGTCAACCGCTTTCGCGGCGATCCGGCGCTGTTTTCAGATGGCATGCGGATGATTGCGGAAAAGACCGATTGGGCCTCCATCGGCCTTCTGCCACATTTTTCCGATGCCACGAAACTGCCGGCGGAAGATGCTCTCGGTCTTTCCGGCCCTGCCCAGCAGAAACCGGGTGCGAATATCCGCATCGCGGTGCCAATCCTGCCGCATATTTCCAATTTCGACGATCTGGATCCGCTGGACATGGAACCGGATGTGGAACTGATCCGCGTGCGGCCGGGCGAAACCATTCCTGCCGATTGCCGGCTGGTGCTGCTTTGCGGTTCGAAATCCACCATCGCCGATTTGGCCGTGTTGAAAAATGCGGGTCTCGATATCGATATCAAGGCCCACGCCCGGCGTGGTGGCTATGTTCTTGGCCTCTGCGGCGGATACCAGATGCTGGGGAAAACCGTCGCTGATCCTGCCGGCATAGAAGGGCCGCTGGCGAAGATTGACGGGCTTGGCTTGCTGGATGTCGATACGGTTTTGACCGGCGACAAACGGCTGGTTTCCGTGCGGGGCAGGAGTTTCGACGGAATTGATTTATCCGGCTATGAAATGCATGTCGGCGAAACGAAGGGTGCTGCGGATAACCAGCCGTTCTCGATGATCGACGGACATGCCGATGGCGCCATCTCGCCCGACGGCCGCATCTTCGGCACCTATATTCACGGGCTTTTTGCGGATAACGGCCAGCGCAGCGCATGGCTGGAGCGACTTGGCGGTGAGGGCACCCATCTGAATTACGATGCGCAAGTGGACGCGGTTCTTGACCGTCTGGCGGCGCATATGGAAGAGCACCTCGATCTCGACAGACTGCTGTCTATAGCGCGATAAGGATCGCCAGCAGCCCAAACAAGCCGATCAGCAAGACATCTGCGATCCGCGCCAGCCGTAGCGCGGTGCGAATATCGCCGGCAACCAGCGTCGCTCTTCCGCCTTCACCCATGAAACCCGCATCAATCATCTGCCCGCCATAGGAGCGAGGGCCGGCAAGTGCAAAGCCAAGAGCACCAGCCAGCGCCGCCTCCGGCCAGCCGGCATTGGGGGAACGATGGTGGTGCGCATCACGACGGATCGCAGCGATGGCACCCTTGGGCGACGCGCCCTTCACAAAAAAAGCTGCCACTACGAAAAGAACGCCGCTCAACCTCGACGCCGGCAAATTGACCAGATCGTCCAGCCGGGCCGAGGCCCAACCAAAGGCTTCATGGCGTGGTGAACGATGGCCGATCATGCTGTCGGCCGTATTGATCGCCTTATAGGCCGCGCCGCCCGGCAGGCCCAACAGGCCGAGCCAAAGGGCAGGGGCAACGATACCGTCGGAAAAATTCTCGGCCAGACTTTCAATCGCCGCCCGGCAGATCGCCGCCTCATCCAGCTTTTGCGGATCACGACCAACGATCATCGATACAGCCTTGCGGCCACCTTCCACCCCCTCGCGCTCCAGAGCGGTGGCAACAGCTTCCACATGCTGTTCCAGACTTTTCTGCGCCGGAAGCGAAGCACCGAGGATCGCCACAGCCAACAGGCCGAAGGGCAGGAGAAGCAGAAGCGATTGAGCAGACCATGCAAGAATGACGGTGAGACCGGCAAAAACCACCAACGCCGCCACGCCCGCCGCCTTACGCTGCGAAAATGACGCGCTCTCCCGGTTCCATTTTTTGTCCAGCAGCGCGATAAGCGAACCGATCCAGGTGACGGGGTGGCCGATGCGATTGAACAGCCAGTCCGGATAGCCGGTCAGGCGTTCGATCACGAGCGACAGGAAAGCGAGAGCAAAGAACATGGGCGAGACAGTACCAGAAAAGGCTCAAGGAGCGATCCGTCACGGCGGCGATCTCGGCAAGGCGCGCCTGATGTTTCCTGACGCGCCTGAACCGTGGATCGACCTTTCGACCGGGATCAATCCGCACTCCTATCCGCATTCGCCCATTCCCGCCAGCGCCTTCGCCCGCCTGCCGGAACCGGATGCTGCCGACGCGTTGAAGCAGCTGGCAGCGGCCCATTTTGGCGCACCTTCTGCCCGGCATGTCACACTTTCTCCCGGCACGCAGATGCTGATGCCTTTACTGGCTCAAATCGCTCTTTCCCGTGGGGCAAAAAATGGCAGCGTCCTTTCGCCCGCCTATGCGGAACATTCCCGCACCGCGCGCATGGCCGGACTGACCGTTACCGAAGTGGAAAACCTTGGCGACCTGTCAGCATCCGGCTATGCGGTGGTGGTCAATCCCAACAATCCCGATGGCCGCGCCACTGATAGACAGGCTCTGCTGTCTCTAGCCGATTCGATGCGCCCTAATGGCGGCCTGCTCGTCGTGGATGAAGCTTTTATCGAAACGGGAGGTGCGGAAAGCCTTGCAGATGTCGCAGATCACGATGCGCTGGTGGTACTGCGATCCTTCGGTAAATTTTATGGCATGGCAGGCGTGCGGCTCGGTTTCGCAATTGCGCATCCTGATATCGCCGCTACACTCGAGGCAAGGCTCGGACCCTGGGCAGTTTCCGGCCCGGCACTACATATTGCGACCGAAGCTTTGGCAGACGAGGATTGGCGATCATCCATGCGCCTTCAGCTCGCGAAAGAAGCCCGGCGCATGAATGACCTGCTGAAAAAAGCGCGACTGGAAATCGCCGGCGGCACGTCCCTGTTCACGCTTATCCGGCATAAGCGCGCCACAGCACTGTTCGACCATCTCGGTCGGCGCGGCATTCTGGTCCGCATTTTCGATGAAAGGCCGAGCGACATGCGTTTCGGCCTTCCCGGCAGCAAAGCGGAGTGGCAGCGCCTCGAGGCGGCGCTACTGTCCTTTGATCATCCCTCGAAGGTGTAGGTCTCGATCGAATCCGGCTTCATTTCGATGGAGAAGCCCGGCAGTTTCGGCGGCATGTAAGCGGCGTTGCGGATATCGCAAGGCTCAATGAAGTGCTCGTGCAAGTGATCCACATATTCGATAACGCGACCTTCCTTGGTGCCCGATACCACCAGGTAGTCGATCATCGACAGGTGCTGTACATATTCGCAAAGGCCGACACCACCGGCATGCGGCCAAACCGGCAGGTTGTATTTGGCGGCAATCAGCAGCACCGCCAGCACCTCGTTCAGACCACCCATGCGGCAGCTGTCGATCTGCACCACATCGATGGCGCCTTCGGCGATGAACTGCTTGAACATGATGCGGTTCTGGCACATTTCGCCGGTCGCCACCTTCACGGAACCGATGGCTGCGCGAATCTTGCGATGGCCGGCGATATCGTCCGGGCTGGTCGGCTCTTCGATGAAGAAGGGCTTGGAAAAGGCGAGCTTGTTCACCCACTCGATTGCCTGATCCACTTCCCACACCTGATTGGCATCGATCATCAGATAACGGTCGGGGCCAATCACCTCGCGGGCGATGGTGAGACGGCGGATGTCATCCTCCAGATCACGGCCGACCTTCATCTTCACATGGTTGAATCCGGCATCGATGGCTTCCTGGCAAAGACGGCGCAGCTTGGCATCGTCATAACCGAGCCAGCCGGCTGATGTCGTGTAGCAGGCATAACCCTCGTTCTTCAGCGTCTCGATACGCTCCTTTTTGCCGCTCTCGGCTTGTCTCAGGATCGCAAGCGCATCGTCACGGGTCAGCACATCGGTCAGATAGCGATAATCGACGATGTCGGCGATTTCTTCAGCGCTCATATCGGCAACAAGCTGCCACACCGGCTTGCCCGCCTTCTTCGCCAGCAAATCCCAGACCGCATTGACGACGGCACCGGTGGCGAGATGCATCGCGCCCTTATCCGGGCCGATCCAGCGCAGCTGGCTGTCGCTCGTCAGATGCCGCCAATATTTGCCGGGGTTTTCGGTGACGGTGGCGAGATCGGTGCCGACCACCAGATGGCGCATCGCCTCGATGGCCATGCAGCAGATGTCATTGCCCCGGCCAATGGTGAAGGTCAGACCATGGCCCTTCAGGCCCGGCTCGTCGGTGTCGAGAATGACGTAAGCCGCCGAATAATCCGGGTCGGGATTCATCGCATCCGAACCGTCGAGGCTCTGGGAGGTCGGGAAACGCAGGTCGAAAACACGCAGATCTGTAATTTTGGTCATGGCCGGTTACTCGCGGTCAGTGTCAAAGGAAATCGTTCAATCGTGGTGGAAGGTTTCTTCCATCATCGCCCACCACTCGTCTTGCCTGCGGCTTTCGAGCGGTTGCTGGCAGGGAATGGTGAAAGACCACCATTCCTGGTTCTTGGGGCTTGCGGCTATCTTCGCCATGTCAGCGCTGAAATCCGTGCCGTGATATTCCCAATAACCGAACAGCAGATTTTCCGGTTCACGCAGGAAGATCGTATAGTTACGGATGTTGCTGTCGCTGATGAGCGCCAGAACTTCCGGCCAGACGGCAGCGTGCAGCCTTTTATACTCCGCGATCATGTCCGGTTTGACGCCTATGACCATGCCCATACGCTGCATGAAAAACTCCGTTATTGCTTGATGGTGGCAAGCGCCGCGCGCAGCCCGTGTTGCGGCAGGTTCAATCCCAGCCGTTCTGCAGCAGCGATGATCGGGATGAATCGACGACGCTTCTTTTCATCGTGGTTACCGGCGATATCGGCCAGCCGATGCGCGAGAAAAGGATTGCGCAAACGTTCGCGCAACACGCCGATATAGACCGCAGCCTCATCTCCCATGCCTTCGGCAGCAAAGACCGGCAGAACCTCGTCCCGCCACAGCGTTTCCAGATCCGTAACGAGAGCGTCGTCGGCCATTGCCTGCCGCACCGTCTCGTCCTTGGCCCGGGCATCCTGCATCCAGCGCTCGGCCAGATAGGAATGGCCGAGATTGAGCAGAAAGAGCTTCAGCTTTTCATAGTGGTCGAGATCATCCGTCAACACGATCGCAGGGTGAGCGCATGGCAAAACGAGCCCTTCATGCCTCTCGATTGCCCAGAGCGCATAGGGCTCCGCCACCGCACCAACTGGATCGATAGGCTCGGAGACGATGCGATCCACCAGACTATTGGCGAAACGGCATTTCTCATTGAGATAAAAAGCAAACCCCGCCGGCAATTGCCATTCGTCGGCAAGCTGGCGAATGACTTGCTGCAGCCTTTCGCCATTGCGCGGCACAAGTTCGCAGGGGAAGATCGACAAAGGCGCTTCCGGATTGCTCTGAAAACGCTCCAGCAGCAACATGCAGAGCTTCGCCGGAAAGCTTTTCGGCACCATCGTAAAATCGGCCGCAAGGCCAGGACCGTCAGCGGAATCCAGCTCATAACCGCGATCGCCCGTATTGGAGAGGATAACCTCGGCCACGCAGGCAAGACGCCGCACTTCGGCCCAGTCGGTCGCGGCGGTCAGCGCGCGTGCGACAGCCTTACCCGGAATTTCCTCGTCCACTTCCTGCCCATCGCTGATACCGCGAATGCGCACAGGGTAGGGCGCGCCGCTATTCAGCGCCGCAACACGCTTCAGGCTTTCCGCATTGCCGGTCGTCTGGACAATAGCGATATGTCCAAGAGCCTCACCTTTATCCAGCGCCTGCGAAACGAACAGATCCGCATGCGCCAGAAGAAAGCGGCTGGTGCCAAATTGCAGAATGGGGGTGCCAACTGTCATGCGACCTCCACCATGCCCTTGATGACTCCGGCTTTCGGATCGGTCAGACCGGCGAATTTGGAAGGCACATCGGCAAGCGTCATACGGTGCGTAATCAGCGCTTCCGGCACCTTGCCTTCACGCAGCGCCTGCAAAACGCGTTCGAAATCCTCAGGCGTTGCATTGCGGCTGCCGAGCAGCGTCGTCTCGCGCTTGTGAAACTCCGGATCATTGAAGCTGATATCGCTGGCGACGATGGATACCAGCACATAGGAGCCGCCATGCCCGACGAAGGAAAACCCGCGCTCCATGGCCTTCGGATTGCCCGTCGCATCAAAAACCGCATCGAAGAAATCACCGCCGGTAATATCGGAAAGGCGGTCTTTGTCGCCTTCACCAAGCGTTACCGTGTGGGCAACACCGAGATGCTGCTTGCAGAAATCCAGCCGGTCGGTGCGCCCGTCGATCATGGTCACCTCGCCGCCATCGAGAACCGCAAAAACCGCAACCGCCATGCCGATAGGACCGGCGCCGACGATCAGGACCTTCTGCCCTTTCTCGACCGCGCCACGGCGCACGGCATGCGCGCCAATCGCCAGAAATTCAGTCATGGCCGCCTGATCGAGGCTCAGCCCCTCCGCCTTCAGCACGAATTGCTGCGGCACGCTCAGATATTCAACCATGCCGCCATCGCGATGAACGCCGAGCACGCCGATATTGCGGCAGCAATTGCTCTTGCCCTTCAGGCAGGCACTGCATTTTCCGCAGGAGATATAGGGGATGACGGTGACCACGTCGCCAGCGGAAAGAGGACTGCCATCAGGCGCTTCTTCCACCGTGCCGGAAAGCTCGTGACCCATGATGCGCGGGTAGGAAAGATAAGGCTGGTTGCCGGTGAAAATATGCAGATCCGTACCGCAGACGCCGATGCGGCGAATGCGCACCAGCACTTCACCTTCACCACGGCGAGGCTTCGGCAGATCCTTGGCGGTAAGTTGACCGGGAGTGTCACAGAAAATCGCCAGCATGCATCACCTGTCAGAAAGGGAATAAAAACGAATGGCGTTGCCGCCAAAAACTGACGCATGGTCTTCTGCCGGCACGATATCGCGGCAGAGATCCAGCCAGACCTGGTAATCGCCAGCCAGTCGCAACACCGGCCAGTCGCTGCCGAAGATCACGCGGTTTGCGCCGAAGAGTTCCAGAATGGTTTCGGCATAAGGCCGCACCGCTTCCGGCCGCTGCTCGCCACGCTCGGTCAGCAGACCGGAAAGCTTGCAATGAACATTGGCAAGAGCGGCCAGAGCCACAATGTCGCTCCGCCAGTCGCTATAATGACCGGTGGCGATCAATGGCTTCGCACCATGATCGATGACAACAGGCAATTGCGGATAACGGCGGGCAAAGGAAAGGAGATGCGGCAGATTGGGCGGCAACACCAGCGCATCAAAGACCAGCCCGTGTTTCACCAACGCTTCCACGGCGGCATCCAGCGCCTGATCGTCGATCCAGGCAATATCTTCCATGCCCTGCAGCATGGGGCGAACGCCCTTGAAGGCCGGATGTTTTGCCCGGCGGGCAATTTCCGTCACCGCATCGGGAGACTTCATGTCCACCCAGCCGACCACGCCCTTGATGAAGTCGGTCTTTTCCGCCAGCTCCAGCATGAAATCCGTGTCGGCCGCAGTCTCCATCGTCTGCACCAGCACCGTGCCGGAGACACCGGCTTCGGCCAATAACGGCGACAGATCGGCCGGAAGAAAATCCCGGTAGATGGCGGCGAGCGACGGCGGCGGCCATTGCCCGGCGCGGTCCTTCATCAACCAGAAATGCTGGTGGGCGTCGATGAACATGGCCTCAGGCCTTTCCGCCGGGTACGGGCGAACCTTCGGCAATCAGGCCGCGCCTGTGCAGCTCAGACCAGAATTCATCCGGGATAGGCTGTTCGAACCATTCGATATTGGAGGCAAGCTGTTGCGCATTGCGCGCGCCTGACACGACCGTGACCGAAGCCGGATGGGAGAGCGGAAATTGCAGCGCGGCCGCCTGCAACGACACGCCCAGTTCCTCGCACACGCCCTGCAGCGCATCGACGCGCGTGAGGATATCGGCAGGCGCATCGGCGTAGTTGAACTTGCGGTTGCCGGCCAGAATGCCCGAATTGAACGCACCGGCGACGACGATGCCCACGCCGCTTTCAGCACAGCGGTTCATGAAGGCAAGGCTCTGCTGTTCCAGGAGCGTATAACGACCGGCAAGCATGGCGACGTCGATATCGAAGACATCCATGGCGTCGCTGACGATCTGCCATTCGTTGACGCCAAGGCCAACAGCTCCGGTCGACCCTTCTTCACGCAGTTTGCCAAGCGCCCGGAAGCCGCCGCCAGTGGTCAGCTGCTCCCAGTAATGCTGGTGCTTTTCGCCATGGGTGAAGGAGCCGATATCATGCACATAAAGAATATCCGGCTTCAGAACACCCAGCCGCTGCTGGCTAGCCTCGAAGGAACGCAGGATACCGTCATAGGAATAATCATAAGTCGGGCGGAACGGCAACGGCGCGATATAGGCGTCCTCTTCCGGGCCGACGGTTTCATCCGGAACCATCACACGACCGACCTTGGTGCTGAGTGTATAATCGCTCCGCTCATGCTCCGTTACCATGGTGCCGAGACGACGCTCCGATCGCGTGTAACCGTAAAAGGGCGCGGTATCGAAATAACGCATGCCGCTTTCCCATGCCGTATCGAACGCACCTTTGGACTCTTCATAGGGCGTAACGCGGTAGAGATTGCCCATCTGGGCGCAGCCGAGGCCCATGACCGTGACGTCAACGGCGCGGCGCGGCAATTTGCGTGTATCGGAGACTTTCATCGCAGGGACTTTCCGGGTTTTTCTTTGAAAAGGCGCGCCGCCGTAAAGCGGCGCGCCGTCATGCATTAGTACAGAACGTTCTTGGCTTCCGGCTTTTCAACGTTGTCCTTAGTGACGACAACGACGCCAGTGTCGACGAACTTCTCAACCTTTTCCTTGTTGATGAGCTTGGTGATGGTTTCCACACCCTTTTCACCCATCTGGTAGGAACCCTGAACGACGATGCCGGCCAGCGTGCCGTCCTTGACGAAGCCCTGAAGGTCCTGATTGCCGTCGAAGCCGATGCCGATGACCTTGCCGGCCTTACCGGTCTGGGCGAGCGCACGGCCAACGCCGATTGCCGTCGGCTCATTGGCGCCGAAGATGCCCTTCAGATCGGAATTCGCGGCCAGAACGTCGGTGGTCTGGTTCAGCGCGGTCGCCATCTGCGACTGCGAATAGAAAGGACCGACAATCTTAAGGTTGGAATTCATCTGGATGTAATCGGTGAAACCGCCAACGCGGCCAATTTCCGAACCGGCGCCGGCGACGTATGACATGACGGCAATCTTGCCTTCCTTGCCCACTTTGTCGATCAGCGCCTGCGCTGCCAGTTCGCCGGCTTTCTTGTTATCGGTCGCGAGGAACGACTGGTAATATTGCTCCGAGCCGCTGGCCAGCTGCGAGTCGATCAGAACCACGGGAATACGGGCTTCCCAGGCCTTCTTGACGGCCGGAACCAGTGCATCCGGATCGGAAGGGGCAAGAACAATGCCTGCGACCTTACGGTTGATGGCGTTTTCAACCATGTTGACCTGGTCGGCGATCGCGGATTCGGCAGCCGGACCCTGGAAAGTCATGGTGTTGCCGGAAGAGTTCTTCATCGCCGCATCGGCGCCCTTCTGGACGTTCTGCCAGAAAGTGGAGTTGACGGTCTTGACAATGACGGCGATTTCGCCGGCCTGCACGGTGGAAACGCTCCACAGCGCGATTGCGGATGTCAGAAGGGCGGTCGCAAGTTTGTTCATTTCTTCCTCCGTGATGTCGGCATACCGGGCCTCCCCTTGCCGATCTTTTTTGCGGAAAGGGTCCGCAGGCCCTTGATCAGCGGCGGTTGCGCAACTGGTCGATCCAGACGGTGACCAGAATGACGAGGCCGATGATGATCTGTTGCGTGAAGGCGGAGACGCCGTTCATATTGAGACCGTTGCGCAGGATACCGATGACGAAGGCGCCGATGGCTGTGCCGGAAATGGTACCAACGCCCCCGATCAGCGATGTGCCGCCAATGACGGCACTGGCAATCGCATCCAGCTCATACATCACGCCTTCATTCGGCTGGGCGGTGACGAGGCGCGACATCAGCACGCAGCCCGTCAGTCCAGCGAGCGTGCCGGACAGAATGTAGGTGAAATTGGTAACGCGGGCGACGTTCACGCCAGACAGGCGCGCCGCATCCGCATTGGAACCGACGGCATAGATATGACGGCCGAGGATCGAGCGGTTGAGCATGAAGGAAACCGCAAGCGCAATCACCACCATCAGGATGACAGGGTAGGGGATGCCCGGAAACACCACGTTCGGGAAGCCGTCGTCACCGATATTGACGATGCGGAAGAGAGCGCCATTGCCGAGTTCGCCGAAGGATTCGCCGAGGCCAGAAACAGCACGCGCACCGGTGATCTGCAGGGCCACGCCGCGGGCGATCAGCATCATGCCAAGTGTGGCGATAAAGGGCGGCAGCTTAAAGCGTGTGACAAGCAGGCCGTTGATGAAGCCGCAAAGCGACCCCGTCAGAATGCCGAGAAACATGCCGATCGGCACCGGCATGCCAAGTTCTTTCACCGCAAGGGCTGCAACGACGCCGGCGAGCGCAAGCACTGAGCCAACGGAAAGATCGATACCGCCGGTGATGATGACGCAGGTTGCGCCGATACCCAGCAGCGCGATGGACGTGACCTGCAATGCGATCGTCATGCCATTATTAACGGTGAAGAAAGCGCTGCTGGTTGCGGAGAAGACCGCTACAAGCGCAACGAGGCTGCCAAGCGCCGCAAATTTCTGGATGATGTCCTTTTGGCGGTCGCTGAAAGCGAAGCTCTTCTTTGGTTCTGCAATATTGGCCATGTCGTTCCTCACTGCGCGGCCCGGCCGTAACCGGACGCATACCGCATGATTTCTTCCTGATTGGTCTTGGCGGTCTCAAGCACGCCCGTGATCCGGCCCTGGTGGAAAACGGCGATGCGATCCGTCAGCCCGAGAATTTCCGGCAGCTCTGAACTGATGAGAACAACGCCGATGCCCTTCGCAGCCAGTTCGTCCATGATCTTGTAGATCGCGAATTTCGCGCCGACATCGATGCCGCGCGTCGGCTCATCGAAGAAGAGCACACGCGACTGCCGGAACAGCCATTTGCCGATGATGATTTTCTGCTGATTACCACCAGAGAGCAGCCGCACCGTCTGCTGGATGGAAGGCGTGCGAATATTCAGAAGGTCGACGTAACGTCTGGCGACATCGTCGTGCTTCTTGAAATCGATCAGTCCGAAACGGTTGGAAACCTCGCCGATATTGGCAAGAGTTGTGTTTGCAGCAACGGACATCTTGATGGCCAGACCATCGCTCTTTCTATCTTCCGACAGATAGGCAATGCCTTCCCTGATGGCGTCCTGCGGTGAGCGAATGGAAAGCTCGCGGCTCTCAAAAACGATTTTTCCACTATCGAGGGCATCGGCTCCGAAGATCGCACGCGCCACCTCGGTGCGCCCAGCCCCCATCAGCCCGGCAAAACCGAGAATTTCGCCGCGCCGCAGTGAGAAGGAGACATTCTGAAACACGCCCGCGCGCGTCAATCCCTCGGCAGAGAAGATGATATCTTCGGAGGGATTCGATGTGCGCTCCGGGAACTTGTCTTCCAGTGAGCGCCCGACCATGCGCGTGACGATATCGTCAACGGTGATCGAAGCGAAATCGTCGGTAGAAATATAACGCCCGTCGCGCAGAACCGTCACGCGATCGACGATCTCGGCCATTTCATCAAGACGATGAGAAATATAGACAATGCCGACACCGGATGCCTTGAGATCGCGAATGACCTTAAACAGCAGCCGCGTTTCCTGCTCGGTCAGCGAGGAGGTTGGCTCGTCCATGATGAGCACTTCAGCGTCAAGAGAGAGCGCCTTGGCGATCTCCACCATCTGACATTGGGCGACGGAGAGGCCACGCACAATCTGATCGGGGTCGATATCGACTCCCAGCCGATCGAGACAGCGTTTGGCATCGAGGCGCAGCTTTTTGCGGTCGACGAGAAAGCCACGGCGCGGCTCGCGGGCAAGATAGATGTTTTCGGCAACGGAGAGATGAGGAACGAGGTTGAGTTCCTGATGGATAATAGCGATGCCTGCAGCTTCGGACTCCAGCGGCGATGCATATTGCACCTTCACGCCCTTGTGCAGGATCGTGCCGTCGCTCGGCTGGTAAACGCCGCTGATGATTTTCATCAGTGTCGATTTTCCAGCGCCATTCTCGCCGCAGACAGCGTGCACTTCGCCGCTGCGCAGATCGAAATGCACATTCGACAGCGCCTTGACGCCCGGAAATTCCTTGCTGATGTTTTCAAGACGCAGGAGGGCCGAACGCTCCGCGCCCGTCTCCTCAGGCGAAAAATCGCCCCGAATTGTCGATGCGCCCTGCGGCATCTGGAAACCTCCCACCCGTGTTCCCCGCTCCACCGGGGTGCCTTCAACAGGCCAAATGGTTAGGCCGGTTTTTTTGAATGGTCAAGCCAATTAGGCCAAAATTTGAAATACGGTTTTGAAAGGAACGGAATGCCCACCTATAGAAAACAGATATAATTCTGTAAATTCTTATATTTAAGTAATTTCTTGCGTATTGATACGCTTGGCGTTACGGTAAGGCCAAATAGAGATTGCAGACAGGGCTTATCGAAAAACACATGAATGGTCAGGCCAAAATAGCGGAACCACGCCGGCTCTATCAGCAGATAGCGGACCAGATACGTGAACTCATTGATCTCGGTGAATTTCTGCCCGGAACACGGCTTCCGGCCGAACGGGAGCTGGCGCAGAAGCTCGGTGTATCGAGACCCTCGTTGCGAGAGGCGCTGATTGCGCTTGAAATCGACAACACTGTCGAAATTCGTATGGGTTCCGGTGTCTATGTATCGACAGAGGCTCTCCAGACTACCCATCACACCAAATCGCTGGGCGACAGCCCCTCTGAACTGATGCAGGCGCGCGCCGCCCTGGAAGGCGCAACCATCGTGCTGGCGGCAAGCCGCATGACAGATGAAACGATCTCAAGCCTTCGCCAGATCCTGAATACCATGCAGAAGGAAATCGAGGCCGGACGCAAACCGCTGGATCAGGATCGGCTGTTTCACGTCACCATTGCCGAACAATCCGGCAACAGCGTCCTCACACGGCTGGTGGCAAATCTTTTCGACGAACGACACAGCCCCATTTCAGCCCAGTTGCGGGTCAAATTCGAGGATCGGGATACCTGGACCCATGCGCTTCAGGAGCACGAAGCCATTCTGGCAGCTCTCGAACTCAAGGATCCGCTATTGGCGCAGGCGGCCATTCATATCCATCTGGAAGGCTCCAAGCGGCGCTGGGTCGAAAGCTGAGTTAAAAACATAGCAGGCAATATACCGGGAGGAGGAAAACCCGTGAGTGAGAATTCCGAGGCAACCATTTTGCTGAACGCCAACGACAATGTTGCGGTGGCGCGCCGGTCAATTCCGGCCGGTGGTGCGACGGGGAGGGGCGATCTGACGGCTCGTGAGTTGATCGGGCGCGGGCACAAAGTGGCCCTGAAATACATCAAATCCGGAGACGAGGTACTGAAATACGGCCAGGTGATCGGTATCGCCACTCAGGATATCGAACCGGGCCGACACGTGCATCTGCACAATCTCGCAATGGTGCCCTCCGAGCATACACATCAGTTCAGCGTCGATATCGAAGAAAAGGGCATGGTGCCGGAAACCGAGCGCCGCACCTTCATGGGTTATGATCGCGGGCTCGGCGGCGTGGGCACACGCAACTATATCGGCGTCATCGCATCGGTGAACTGTTCCGCCACGGTGTCGCGTTATATCGCCGACTACTTCAACAAGCAGGGTGGACTTGACGGTTTCGACAATGTCGATGGCGTCGTAGCGCTGACGCACGGCGGGGGCTGCGCGCTGAATACCAAATCGGAAGGCTATCGCCTTCTGATCCGCACCATCCAGGGTTATGCTCGCCATCCCAATTTCGGCGGTATTCTGCTGATCGGCCTCGGCTGCGAAACCAACCAGATCGCCCCTATCCTCGAACATTACAAGATGGAAGAGGGCGAGCGGCTGCGCACCATGACGATCCAGCAGCACGGCGGCACGCGCAAGACAATCGATGCGGCGATTACCGAGATCAAGGCCATGCTGCCGATGGTCAATGCCGCCCGCCGTACCGAACAACCGCTTTCGAAGCTGAAGGTGGCGCTGGAATGCGGCGGTTCGGATGGCTACTCCGGCATCTCCGCGAACCCGGCCTTGGGTTATGCATCCGACCTCATCGTCCGCAATGGCGGCACGACGGTTCTTTCCGAAACACCGGAGATTTACGGCGCGGAGCACCTGCTGACAAAGCGCGCCGTCACCCCGGCGGTCGCCGAAAAGCTGTTGCAGCGCATCGACTGGTGGCGGGATTATACCGCGCGCAATGGCGATGAACTCAACAACAACCCCTCCCATGGCAACAAGCTCGGTGGGCTGACCACCATTCTGGAGAAATCGCTGGGTGCAGTCGCCAAGGGCGGTTCCATGCCGTTGAAGGCCGTTTACGAATTCGCCGAGACCGTCACCGAGCAAGGTTTCGTTTTCATGGATACACCCGGCTACGATCCCGTTGCCGTTACTGGCCAGGTCGCCGGCGGCTGCAACGTCATCTGTTTCACCACCGGCCGCGGCTCGGTGTCCGGTTTCAAGCCGTCACCCTGCATCAAGATCGCCACCAATTCCGAAATGTATGAACACATGAAGGAAGACATGGATATCAACTGCGGTGAGATTGTTACCGGTACAGAAACTATCGAAGAATCCGGCAAACGAATTTTCGAACATATTCTGGCCGTGGCTTCCGGCGACAAGACGGTGAGCGAAATTTACGACTACGGCGACAACGAATTCGTGCCGTGGCAGGTCGGGGCGGTGACCTGAACAAAGGTCAAAATTGTCCCACGTGAAACAAAAGGCCCGGAAATCGCTTTTCCGGGCCTTAACTATTCCTGACCATAGGTCCGCGCCTTAATGGCGGAAGTGACGCATGCCCGTGAACACCATCGTCACATTATGCTCGTTTGCAGCGTCGATCACTTCCTGATCACGCATGGAGCCGCCCGGCTGGATGACAGCGGTAGCGCCCGCAGCAATCGCAGCAAGCAAACCATCGGCGAAGGGGTAGAAGGCTTCCGAAGCAACGGCAGAGCCGCGCGTCAGCGGTTCGGCAAGGCCGAGCGCCTCGGCCGCATCTTCCGCCTTCTGGGCGGCGATGCGGGCGGAATCCACCCGGCTCATCTGGCCGGCACCGATACCAACCGTCTGTCCATCCTTGGCATAGATCACGGCATTTGATTTCACATGCTTGGCGATCTTGAAGGCGAACTTCATGTCCTCAAGCTCCTGCGCCGTCGGCGCACGCTTGGTGACAACCTTGAGGTCCAGATCCTCAACCATGCCATTGTCACGGCTCTGCACCAGCAGACCGCCGGAAACAGTCTTCGCGGTAATGCCGGCTGCGCGCGGGTCCGGTAGACCGCCAGCGGTCAGCAGACGCAGGTTCGGCTTGCGGGCAATGATGGACTTGGCTTCTTCGGTGACGTCAGGCGCAATGATGACTTCGGTGAAGAGCTTGACGATCTCTTCCGCCGTCTCCGCATCAAGCGTTTGGTTCAAGGCAATGACGCCGCCAAAAGCCGAAACGGAATCGCATGCCAACGCCCGCCGGTAAGCTTCGGCAAGTGTCGGGCCGGTCGCAACGCCACAGGGGTTGGCATGCTTGATAATGGCGACTGCTGGTGCATTTTCCGGCAGGAATTCCGCCACCAGCTCGTAAGCCGCATCCGTATCATTGATATTATTGTAGGAAAGCTGCTTGCCCTGAAGCAACGTTGCGGTTGCGACGCCGGGACGCTTTTCGCCGGTCAGGTAAAAACCGGCGCTCTGATGCGGGTTCTCGCCATAACGCATCTTTTCCTTCAGCATTCCGCCGATGGCACGGTAATCCGGCGTCTCTATCGAAAGCGCTTCAGCGAACCAGTTGGAAATCACGGCGTCATAGGCGGCCGTGCGGGCATAGGCCTTGGCGGCAAAGCGCTGGCGCAGCCCATAGGAAGTCTGCCCGTCATCCGCCTGCAGGGCTTCGACCAGGGAAGGATAGTCGGAGGGATCGGTAACGACGGTGACATAGGCATGGTTCTTGGCTGAAGCGCGGATCATCGCCGGCCCGCCAATATCGATGTTTTCGACCGTCGTAGGATAATCGCCGCCCTTGGCGCGAACTTCCTCAAAAGGATAAAGATTGATCACCGAGAGATCGATCGCCTCAATGCCATGTGCCTTCATCGCCTCTACATGGTCTGCATCATCCCGGATCGCCAGAAGCCCACCATGCACATTCGGATGCAGGGTCTTGACCCGACCGTCCATGATCTCGGGAAAATTGGTCACGTCGGAAACATCCGTCACCGGCAACCCCGCATCGGCAATGGCCTTCGCCGTTCCACCGGTCGAAAGCAGCCGGACACCAAGCTTGGAGAGGACCGTCGCCAGCTCGATGATGTCAGTCTTGTCGGACACGGAAAGAAGCGCCGTGCGGATTTTGACTTTATCGGGGGCGGGAATTTTTTTGGACACGACGGCCATCGGGCATACTCCGTTTAACGGGGAGGACAGGCTGAAATGGAATTGATCCAGCAATTGCCGCCGCGTTAACACAGCTTACCGGATTAATAAACAGCACGGATGACGGAGGGTGAAAACTATGGGCAGTTTTCGCCCGAAATCACCCGGATTGCGGGGCGAGATGCGGCTCAGGCCTTGCGTTCGATGATCCAGCGGATTTCCCGCGTATTGGCGAGATTGAAAGGCAACTCGATTTGTTGCGAAGGCCGCATGCCGGAGGCATCAGCCATGAACACATCTTCGGTCACGAAAACCTCCAGCCCCGGCGCCGAAAACAGCCAGGTGGTCCCATCCGTCGCTTCCAGATAAACCGATTCCTCATCTCGCCGATGCAGCTGAATATGGGGATGGATGTGGAAGCGTGAAACCGCCGAGATCGATTGCAATGGCGTCTTCGCCACATTCTCGTCAGCTCGCAACAAGTCACGCCCTTTTATCTTCGTGCCGGCCGCATTCAGTTCGATTTCTCGCTCGTGATAGCAGCCGAAGTTCTGCAAATATCCATCATGTGATGCCCAGAGAACATCGCTGCCATTTCCGTCCGTTCCACGCTCACTATCCACTTGGCTGACGCCGGAGATCATGATCGGGCCAAGCAGCCTGGAGCGAGACAATCTGCACGAGGAGGTATCGGCAAGCGTGACGGTGGAATGGGCGGCCGTTGACCGGCTGGCCCGCTGATATTCCGGTGCTGCATTTTTCGGAAAGCCAGAATTGATGATGAACCGGTTCTTGCCGCAGGACATCTCAAAGGACAGGCAACCCGAATGGGCACTACGCGAAAGCTCCGCCGAACCGGGATACCCCGTATCCACAATGATGACGGTCTCATCTGTCGCAAGCCGATGGTAATTCACATCCGGCAGCATTTTCGAAGGCCGACCAGCGGTTTCATCATAACGCAGCACGGAGACAAGCTCGTTGGCAAGCGTCGCCGTCGCGCCGTTGAACAGTGCGAGGTCGCCACCCTGATGCCTGAAAAAGCGGATTGCCGGAAACATCCGATCTATCGCCGGCACGAGCCCGGAGGGCAGATCGTGGCCAAGATTGATATAACTTTGCCGAAGCGGCAGAAGATCGAGCAGCAGATCAAGCATGACCCGCGGGTTGCGGGACACATGCCCGCCATCGGGCAGAATCTGGCGTTCCATTTCCTGAGCCAGCTTCATTCCATGCCGAGTGATACGCGAAAGGCGTGTCGGCATGGCGATGGAGGCCATGGCAAGCGCGATCCTGATTCGCAGCCGCGTCTCGCCATCAGGTGCGTGTTTAACGATCCTGTCGAGATAACGCACATGAAAGGCGAGGCTTTTGAGGAACCGGCGATAAAAACCAGCATCGGCCTCGAATAAAACGACGGGGGAATGGGACAGCCAGGCAATCAGCCGCTGCGCCGCGATCTCCGGAGACCAGCCTATCCCGGTAACGCGTCTGCCGTTCAGGGCAATCCATTCGGCAACAATGCGACGCGCCCGCTTGCAGGCTTCGCTCGACCTGTCGGAACGGATATGCCGCAACCAGCCGAAGGCGTGCAGCCGCTCCTCAAAAACCAGCGAGGGATAATCCACCTGAAAAGGCGACAGGCCGCCGGTTTCCACGACACGACCGGCAAGCGCGATGCGCCCACGCAGCAATTCCTCGGCAAAATAGGGATCGATTGCCCTCAGATCCGTAGGCGCCGCTACCAGACCATCGGGAACACGATTGGCAAACCGCGAGACATGCAGGCGCAAAGGTGTAAGGCCGACACACAGATGACGATACGCCATCCGTGAAAGAAGACCGGCCGCATTCATGCTGCCTGCAAAGGACCCTGACAAGCTGTGTTTCCCGCTTCACATGTTTTGTTTTTATCAGTGAACCGTGATAACCGGAACATTATCGATAAATATCAATGATTCGCGAAAGCTTCGCTTTTTTCTACTTCTTACGCAAGACACTGCTAAAAAACCCATCGACACCGCCGAACATATCCGGCGTCGTGCGCAGATCACCCTCGGGACTGACTGCCGCTTCCATTCCCGGCCAATCTTCCTTGCGAACGGCAATACGCTCCACACCGGGATTTTCCGCCAGAACCTGCGCAATCATCTCTTCGCCTTCCGAAGGATCAAGCGAGCAGTTGGAGAACACCACCACACCGCCAGAACCCACCAATGTCAGCGCATGCCGCAACATCTGGCCCTGAAGAGCCGCAAGTTTGGCAATGTCCATTTCATCCTTGGTCCAGCAGACATCGGGATGTTTGCGCAGCGTACCGGTTGACGAACAGGGCGCATCCAGGAGAACAGCGTCAAAGAGCTGCTCCGGCTGGTACTTCAACATGTTCACCTCCACCATTTCGGCATGGAGGCCAAGCCGGTCGAGATTTTCCCTGAGACGCCGCAGACGATTGCCGGACTGGTCCAGCGCCGTCACTTTTGCACCCGCCAGTGCAAGCTGCGCCGTCTTTCCGCCCGGAGCCGCGCAGAGATCGGCGACACGTTTGCCGGAGATGTCTCCCAGCAGTCGCACCGGCATGCTGGCGGCAAGATCCTGCACCCACCAGGCGCCCTCGGTAAAGCCTTCAAGCGAAGGTATCTGACCTTCGAAGTCTCCAAGACGCACGCTGCCATTCGGCAAAACCGTACCTCCCAGCTTCTCCGCCCACAGGGCCGGATCGGCCTTGACTGTGAGATCGATGGAGGCCGGTGTCAGCTGCGCTTCGGAAATCCGTTTTGCAACTTCATCGCCGTAAGCCGACACGAGACGGGCATAGAACCAGTCCGGCAACACCGGCACAACAGCGATAGCCTGTTCGATTTCTGCTTTCTCCCGGCCAAGTCGTCTGAGAACGGCATTGACCAGTTTCACGAAACGCTTGTTACGTGGGTCACGATGTGCCTGTTCAACAGCCAGATCGACGGCGGAATGATCGGGAACATCGAGATAAAGCATTTGCGCCGCGCCGACGACAAGCACATGGTGCAGAGATCGCGCACCCTGCGGCAACGGCCCGTCAAGCAGCATCGACAATGCCGCTTCGATGCGGGGAAGGTGGCGAAGCGCACTATTGACGATGGCTCTCACCAGCGCCCGGTCCGCAATGGAAAGCGCCCGATAGACAGGATTGCCGTTTTCACTATCCAGCATGCCATCAAGCGAAGTCTTCTTTTCCAGAACGGCAGCGAGAATACGGGTCGCGGCGATGCGCGTGGCAAGACCGGGCTTATCCTCGAAAGAAGAAGGGCCGTCCTCACGGCCCCCGCCTTGTGCGGACCTCGGTTTTTTAGACCGTGCCGGCTTATTCTGAATATCGGATGTCAAGACCACGGTCCCTTGCGCTCGTTTTCGTTGCTTCGTCCCGTATTGGGAACGGAGCCTGATTTGCGCAGAGGTCTATCACCCGATGGCGGCGGCGTCGATGCTCGCGGGGAAAACTCCTGCGCCATTGCATGCAGCGCTGCCACGCGGTTTTCCGTATTCGGATGTGTGGAAAAGAGATTGTCCATACGTTCGCCGGAGAGGGGATTGATGATGAACATATGCGCCGTTGCCGGGTTTCGCTCGGCATCGTCATTGTGAATCTGCTGCGCCATGCCGGAGATTTTCTGCAACGCCGAGGCAAGCCACAGCGGATTGCCGCAGATTTCCGCGCCGCGCCGGTCTGCAGAATATTCCCGCGTTCGGCTGATCGCCATCTGCACCAGCATCGCGGCAAGCGGAGCAACGATCATCGCAACCAGCACGCCGATAAAACCGAGCGGATTATTATTGTTCTCCCGGTTCCCGCCGAAGAAGAAGGCGAAATTACCAAGCATGGAAATAGCACCCGCGATCGTGGCGGTGATTGTCATGGTCAATGTATCGCGGTTTTGCACATGCGCCAGCTCATGCGCCATGACGCCGGCCACCTCTTCCGGGGTAAGACGCTCCAGTAAGCCAGTAGAGGCCGCCACGGCGGCGTTCTCAGGGTTTCTTCCCGTCGCAAAAGCGTTAGGCTGCGGGCTGTCGTAAATATAGACCTTCGGCATCGGCAGGCCGGCATTGTGCGAAAGATCGCGGATCATGTGGAAAAATTCGGGCGCATTCGCCTGATCGATCTCCCGCGCGCGATAGGCGGAGAGGACCATTTTATCCGAATTCCAATAGGAGAAGAGGTTCATACCCGCGGCAATGAGAAGGGCAATCATCATGCCGCCCTTGCCGCCGATCAGAAAACCGACACCCATGAACAATGCCGTCATGAAGGCCAGAAGCATTGCCGTGCGCATCATGTTCATCCGTTATATTCTCCTTGTCGCTCATCAGGACTATTGCGGGGTTTATAAACCCCGCTCGATTATATAATCTGGTAAACGCCAAACATATTTCAATATCCCGTTATAGGGAGGATTTCTGATGCAAGATGCGGATAATGACAACGGCGCGGAAACGCCGAGGCGGCTATCGCCGGCAGCGGAACGTGCCTTGAAAGAGGCGGAAGAGCGACGCAGGCAACAGGCGGCCCTTCAATTGCCGCCGGAAACGGGCGGCCGCGGTGGTGCCGAACCTGTTCGTTTCGGTGATTATGAAATAAAGGGCCGGGCGATCGACTTTTGAACCGTCCCAAAATGAAAATACCCGCCGAAAGCGGGTATTTATCAACAAAAACAAATACTTGATTATTTCTGCTCCAGAAGCCGGCAGACCGCTTCCAGCTGTTCGAGTGTGCGGTATCCGATACGGATTTGCCCCGAACCGCCCTTGTGGTTGATCTTTACGTCAAGGCCCAGAGCATCAGACAGGCTGCGTTCCAACGCGATCGTGTCAGAATCCTTCTCAGCCGCTGGTCGCTTCTCCGCAACGTCACCCTGTGATTTAATATCGTTTTGCGCCAGACGCTCGGCGTCACGCACCGACAATCCCTTGGAAACGATCGTCCGCGCCAGATTTGCCGGATCGGATGTGGAAACAAGCGCCCGCGCATGACCTGCGGAGAGCGAGCCATCCGCGAGCATATCACGCACCGGATCGGGAAGCTTTAAAAGCCGAAGGCTGTTTGCAACATGGCTACGGCTCTTGCCAATAATCTCACCGAGATCATTCTGGGTATAGCCGTGTTCGGCGATCAGCTGTTCATAACCCATCGCCTCTTCAAGCGGGTTAAGGTCTGAACGCTGCACGTTTTCGACGATGGCCAGCTCAAGTGCAGTGCGGTCATCCACATCGCGGACGATAACAGGCACATCGGTAAAGCCAGCCAGCTGCGCCGCGCGCCAACGTCTTTCACCGGCGATAATCTCGTAACGGTTGACACCAACCGTCCGCACGACCACAGGCTGAACAATTCCATGCTGGCGAATGGATGCGGCCAGATCCTGCAGCTCGTTCTCATCGAAATGGCGTCTTGGGTTTCTTTGACTGCGAGCGATGAATTCAATCGGAATGGTACGGTCGGCATTGACGGCGCGCTGCGGCTCGCCCACTGGCATCGGCTGATCCATTTCGCCGATCAATGCAGCAAGACCACGCCCGAGTCGACGCTTGGAAAGATCATCACTCATAAGATATTACTCCATACATTCCGGCAGACGTCAGGCGGCTTTGCGCAGCCGCTCTCTCTGAATCACTTCCGACGCCAGCTGCAGATAGGCCTGGCTGCCGGCGCATTTCAGATCATAAAGAATTGCCGGTTTACCATAAGACGGCGCTTCGGAGACACGAACATTACGCGGAATGAGCGTGTGGTAAACCTTTTCTCCCAAATGGGTACGCACGTCAGTGACAACCTGCTGCGCGAGATTGTTCCGCGCGTCGAACATCGTCAGAACGATACCCTGTATATCAAGCTGCGGATTAACCGAACCGCGGATTTGACTGACGGTATCCAGCAGCTGGCTAAGACCTTCGAGAGCAAAGAACTCGCACTGCAGTGGCACCAGCACGGAGTGGGCGGCCGTCATGGCATTCATGGTCAGAAGATTGAACGAGGGCGGGCAATCGACGAGAATATAGGAATAATCTCTTGCCTCTTGCGTTTCCATGGCCGCGCGCAACAGAAACACCCGGTTGGAAACATTGGCAACCTGCATCTCGAAACCGAGCAAATCCATGGTCGACGGCACGATGTCAAGATTTGGAACTGCCGTCGGAACAGCAACTTCACCGATGGTATGATCGCCCACCAGAAGATCGTAGGAGGAAAGCTTGCGCTCCTTGCGGTCAATCCCAAGTCCTGTGCTGGCATTGCCCTGCGGATCCAGATCAATGATCAATACGCGCTCACCAATAGCCGCCAGTGCCGTTGCGAGATTAATGGCAGTCGTTGTTTTTCCAACGCCACCCTTCTGGTTTGCAACTGCGATAATCCGGTTTTTTTCAGTCATACCGCACCTGGCCAGCTTGTCAGCGCCTCAAAGCGAGGCTGCTGATTTCAAGAACAACAGAATCTGCCTCAATGGCACTCTGATGTTTTACCAGATCAAACTGCCAGCGACCATGCGCTTTCTGCACTTCGGAATCATAATCCCGGCCTTTATTAAAATAGGCCTTGAGATTTGGATTATTCTGCGCCCAGGGATGTATATAATCGAAAAGCAGATCAAGCTCGGCAAGCGCCCGCGCAGAAACCGCATCGCAAGTGTTTATGATTTCAGGCGCTCTTTCGATCCTCACCGGATGAACTGCGCCTCTTGCTCCGGTTTCCTTCAGCGCAATCCGCAAAAACGCGGCTTTTTTATTGTTGCTTTCAACCAGATCAACCCAACCGTCACCGAGTTCGGCCAGAAAAATAGCCGTAATAACGCCGGGAAAGCCGCCGCCGCTGCCTAAATCGACCCATTTCTGTGGGGTGGGAGACATCTGGAATATCTGGGCGCTGTCGGCCACATGCCTACTCCAGAGCTCCGTGAGAGTGGAGGGCGCGACCAGATTTGTGGTTCTATTCCACTTCTTAAAAAGCTCGACAAAGTGCTCGAGCCTCTCATGTGTTTCACGTGAAACACTCTGGCCGTTTATCTTCATAATCCGACTCGCTATTGGTGCATGCGCAATTTTTCGCCTTGCCCCGCAGAATTTTTCCGCAGAAGCGCAAGCAGCAGCGATATCGCAGCCGGTGTCATACCGTCAACACGCGCAGCCTGCGCAATGTTCTCGGGACGGGCCTTTTCCAACTTTTGTTTCAGTTCATTGGAAAGGCCTGAGAGACTTTGGAAATCGAAATCATCCGGAATCTTTCTATCTTCATCGCGCTTGATATCAACAATGTCCGCGCTCTGCCGCTGCATATAAACCGCATAGCTCGCTTCGATTTCCAGAACTTCTGCAACCTTGCCCCGAAGCGATTCCAGTTCCGGCCAATGCGGCGTCAAAACATCCAGTGTTATATCGGGATAGGCGAGTAGTTCATAAACGGAACGGCGCTGCCCATCCTGATTGAGTTTTAATCCCTGCTTAGCCGCCTGCGAAGGGCTTATGGAAAGTGCCTTCATCAGTTCACGAGCCGATTCCAGGTCAGCAATAAATGCTTCAAAGCGCTTTTCGCGCTCAGAACCGATAATGCCAGCCCTTTGGCCAGTTGGCGTAAGCCGCAAATCGGCATTATCTACCCTTAGGGAAAGCCGATATTCGGCCCGCGACGTAAACATGCGATAGGGTTCGCTCACGCCCTTAGACGTCAGATCATCGATCATGACGCCGATATAGGATTCCGTTCGGCTGAAATAGAGTGGATCGGTATTGCTCGCATATAGCGAAGCGTTCAATCCTGCGACGAGACCCTGCGCACCCGCTTCTTCATAACCCGTAGTGCCATTGATCTGTCCGGCCAGGAACAGGCCTGGAATTTTACGGCATTCCAGCGAAGGCTTGAGCTCTCGTGGATCGACATAATCGTATTCGATGGCATAACCGGGTTGAAGAATAGTGACCTGTTCGAGCCCAGGTATGGTACGGATAAATTGCTCCTGCACGAAGGCGGGAAGGGAGGTCGAGATACCATTCGGATAGATGGTGTGGTCGTCGAGACCTTCTGGTTCCAGAAATATCTGGTGGCCGTCCCGCTCCCCAAAACGGGTGATCTTATCCTCGATCGAAGGACAATAACGTGGGCCAACACCTTCAATTTGACCGGAATACATCGCCGACAGATGAATATTGTCCTGGATAATCTTATGCCCGGCCGGCGTCGTGCGGGTTACGCCGCATTCGATCTGCGGGTTGAGAATGTGATCTGTCATAAAGGAGAAGGGGACCGGTTCTTCATCCGCTCCCTGCCGATCTACGGCACCCCAGTCAACGGTACGACCGTCGAGCCGCGCAGGCGTGCCCGTTTTCAACCGCCCCATAACCAGGCCAAGACGAGAAAGTGTCTCGGAAAGACCCAATGACGGCTTTTCGCCGACACGGCCGGCGGGAATCTTTTCGGAACCGATATGAATAAGGCCCCGCAAGAAAGTCCCGCTTGTCAGAACAACGGCCCCACACGGAATCCGGCTACCATTCGCCATAATGACAGCTGCAACCCGATCACCAGCCATTTCGATATCAAAGGCGTCACCCTCAATAATTGTCAGATTTTCAATCGCGTCGATTTCGCGCTGCATCGCCTCGCGATAAAGCCGCCTGTCAGCCTGCGTCCGAGGTCCGCGAACGGCAGGACCCTTTTTGCGATTGAGCATACGGAACTGAATACCGGCAGCATCAGCGACCCTGCCCATCAACCCGTCCAGCGCATCAATCTCACGAACCAGATGCCCTTTGCCAAGTCCGCCGATTGCGGGGTTGCAGGACATCACTCCGATCGTCTCGCGCTTATGAGTGATGAGGGCGGTTTTTGCACCATGTCGCGCGGCGGCAGCGGCGGCTTCGCTGCCGGCGTGCCCGCCTCCGATAATAATGACATCAAATGACTGGTGCATATCCCTACGCCTTATCCTAAATCACCCACATAGCCACCGCAGTAGCCAATGTTTCACGTGAATCATTTTCCTATGCAGAATTCCGAGAAGATTACGCCGAGCAAATCTTCCACATCGACGCGACCGGTAATGCGTCCAAGCGATGTCGCCGCGAGCCGTAAAAATTCTGACCTGATCGCGAGGTCCATGGCTTCGGAGTCCAGCGCATCACTAACATAGTTCAGCGTCTCTTCAAGCCGTTTTTTGTGACGCGCACGGGCGGGAACCAACGTCTGGCCGGCTCCAACCCGGTTATGGATCTCCTGAATGATCATCGATCGCAATTCGTCCAGGCCGTGTCCCTCCTTAGCAGAGATGGAGAGATCAAATAGGGCTTCGGGAGAATCTGACGAAAGAGCTGACTTCGTACGTAGATGGAGATGCCGTGTGTTAGTGAACGAAATCGGGGATCGTTTCGGAAACGAATCATTATCCTGCAGCAACAGAATGAGATCGGCATTTTCGGCTGTCAACTTGGCCCGTCGAACACCCTCTTGTTCGACGACATCCTTAGTATCCCTAATGCCTGCTGTATCGAATATCCGAACAAGATAGCCATCCAGATTTATATCAACGCTCAGAACGTCCCGCGTCGTGCCAGCTATATTGGTGACGATCGCAACATCCCGGCCACTCAGAGCATTAAGAAGAGTGGATTTGCCGGCGTTAGGCTCGCCAACCAGAGCGACCTTAAACCCATCACGGATGACTTCACCGTCGCCGTGGCGAAGATGATCAGAGATCTCCTGCCGCAACTGCGACATTGCCTCCCAGACCTGTGTTGCAACCGAATCCGGTACGTCTTCTTCATCGGCGAAGTCCAGCTCCGCCTCGATCAATGCGCGCGCCCGCGTTAATCTCGCTGCCCAGCCATCATAGAGTACGGACAGCTTACCTGTGCTCTGTTCGACCGCCAGGCGGCGCTGCATTTCCGTTTCCGCCTGCAGCAGGTCGGCCAGCCCCTCAACTTCGAGAAGGTCCATCTTGCCATTTTCAAAAGCACGACGGGAAAATTCACCAGCATCGGCAGGGCGAAACCCCTCCAGATTTTCCAGCTCGGCGAAAATCGAGGCTAGAACTGCCCGGCTGCCATGACTGTGTATCTCGACACAGTTCTCACCCGTAAACGAATTTGGCGTCGGAAAACCGAGGATCAGCGCTTGATCGATAATCTCATTGTTTCGATTCCGAATCGAACGCAGCAAAGCCCGTCTTGGTGGAGGGGGTTCCTGACCTGTCAGCGTCGTTAGCGCCATAAAAGCCTTTGGTCCACTGATCCTGATCACGGCGACACCTGCCGGCAAGGCACCGCTTGAAAGCGCATAGATCGTATCGGCGGAAGCAGGCATCACTCACCTCGGTTTAAAACAGTCAAGCCGCATCCGAATAAACGGACGCGGCTTCAAGGTTTTCAGATGAATCCGGCTAAGGTCCGGATCAGGTATTCATGGATTCGAAGAAGTCCGAATTGGACTTGGTCTGCTTCAGCTTGTCGATCAGGAATTCGATGGCATCCATCGTTCCCATCGGGGCCAGAATTCGACGAAGTACGAAGATCTTCTGCAGATCCTGACGCGGCACCAGCAGGTCTTCCTTGCGCGTGCCGGACTTCAGAATGTCGAGCGACGGGAATATGCGCTTGTCGGCGACCTTGCGGTCGAGCACGATTTCCGAATTGCCCGTACCCTTGAATTCTTCGAAGATCACTTCGTCCATACGGCTGCCCGTATCGATCAACGCCGTCGCGATGATCGTCAGCGAGCCACCCTCTTCGATGTTACGTGCGGCACCGAAGAAACGTTTCGGCCGCTGCAGCGCGTTGGCATCCACACCACCGGTCAGAACCTTACCGGAAGAGGGAACGACCGTGTTATAGGCGCGGCCGAGGCGGGTGATGGAATCCAACAGGATGACGACGTCACGACCGTGTTCGACAAGGCGCTTCGCCTTTTCGATGACGATTTCGGCGACCTGGACGTGGCGAACAGCCGGTTCGTCGAAGGTGGAGGAAACAACCTCACCCTTGACCGAACGCTGCATGTCGGTGACTTCTTCCGGCCGTTCGTCAATCAGAAGAACGATCAGATAACATTCCGGATGGTTCGCCGTGATAGAATGGGCAATATTCTGCAGCAGAACCGTTTTACCCGTGCGCGGCGGCGCAACGATCAATCCACGCTGGCCCTTGCCGAGCGGTGCGACAAGATCAATCACCCGCGACGACAAATCCTTCGACGTCGGAATTTCCAGCTCCATCTTGAACCGCTCGTTCGGATAAAGGGGCGTCAGATTGTCGAAGTGAACCTTGTGACGGATTTTTTCTGGGTCGTCGAAGTTGATCGTGTTGACCTTCAGAAGCGCAAAATAACGTTCGCCTTCCTTGGGACCACGGATCGGGCCTTCGACGGTATCGCCTGTCTTTAACGAGAAGCGGCGGATCTGCGAGGGCGAAATATAAATATCGTCCGGACCCGGCAGATAGTTTGCGTTTGCAGACCGCAGAAAACCGAAACCGTCCTGAAGGACTTCCACGACGCCTTCGCCGAGAATTTCTATATCCTGGCTCGCGAGAACCTTAAGGATTGCGAACATAAGCTCCTGCTTGCGCATGGTGCTCGCATTTTCAACTTCCAGGGATTCGGCAAAAGTCAGCAAGTCGGTAGGCGATTTGCTCTTAAGTTCCTGAAGCTTCATTTCAGCCATGAAGGGAAGACCGTCTAATAATGTAATGTCGGGGGAGGGCGTGTTCGCGAATCAGATGCTGTGGGAAATGCCGCAGATGACTGAATAATTCACATGCCACGAAGATGAGTGGCCTGAAAATAGCGACTGAATACGGTCGCTGCAAGAGGAAAGCACGAATTCCGCGAAATTTATCGTCAAAGCCCCTTAACCAAAGGGTTTCACAACCACAAGTATGACAATGAGGATCATCAGAACCGTTGGAACCTCGTTCATCAACCGCCAGTGACGGGCAGGCCTGGTATTTTCATCCTTGGCGAAACGCTTGGCGCTGCGGGTGAAATAGACATGGGCGGCTGTTAGAAGCACGACCAGCGCGATCTTCGCATGCAGCCAGCCACCGGAAAAACCGTAAACCGACCATGCCAGATAAAGCCCCAATATCCAGCTTATCATCATTGCCGGGTTCATGATCACCTTGATCAATCGCTGCTCCATCACCTTGAAGGTTTCGGATTGCTGCGAACCGGCAGTCGCATCGGTATGATAGATGAAGAGCCGCGGCAGATAAAAAATCGCCGCCATCCATGAGATCACCGCGATGATATGCAGCGCCTTGATCCAGAGATAGAGATCGGCCGGGTCGGCGTAAAACAACAGGGCAACGAAAACCGCAAAGACACCGAGTGCGATACCGGCCCGCAAGGCTGCCCTGTTTCCGGAACGGGCAGAGGTCTGTTTCTCCTCGCTCATGCCCCGGCTCCGCCAGCACGCACCCGCTGCACCAGTCTGGTAACGTTTTCCGGATCGGCCTGAGGGGTAATGCCATGGCCTAGATTGAAGATCAGCGGACCCTGTCCAAGCGCCTGCAGCACCGCATCGATACCATCCTGCAAAGCCCTGCCGCCCGCCACCATCAGCATCGGGTCCAGATTGCCCTGCACAGGGCCCTCCTTCTGCAAGTCCCGTGCGAAGGTCAACGGCACCGACCAGTCGAGCCCGATGGCGTCTGCACCCGTTTTACGGCGATAATCCTTGAGCAGATAACCCGCACCCTTGGCGAAAGCGATGATCTTTGCTGAGGGGCGACGAGCGCGCACCGATGCGATAATGCGGGCAACCGGTTTTACCGCATATTCCTCGAATTCCTTTTCACCGAGCACACCGGCCCAGGAATCGAAAATCTGCACCGCATCAGCACCGGCATCAATCTGCGCCACCAGATAGTCGGCGGAGATATCGGCGAGAAAAGCCAGCAGCTTTTCCATGGCGGCCGGTTCCTGATAACCAAACAGCCGCGCCGGCGCCTGATCCGGCGTTCCGTGGCCAGCAATCATATAGGTCGCAACCGTCCAGGGGGCGCCGCAAAAGCCCAGAAGCGTCGTTTCATTCGGCAACGTCTTGCGCAGACGGGAAACGGTTTCGAAAACAGGCGCAAGATGCGTCATCACATTCGTCGCATTCAGCTTCTCGATGCCGCTTACGTCAATCGGGTCCATGGCCGGACCTTTGCCCTCGCTGAAGGACACGTTGCGATGAAGCGCGTCAGGTATGACAAGAATATCGGAAAAGAGAATGGCGGCATCCAGCCCGAACCGGCGAATGGGCTGAAGGGTAACCTCTGCCGCCAACTCGGGATTATAACAGAGATCAAGGAAACTTCCGGCACTCTTCCGAGTCTCCCTGTACTCCGGAAGATAGCGTCCCGCCTGGCGCATCAGCCATATGGGTGGCGGCGTGACCGTCTGCCCGTTCAACACCGTCATTACCTTACGCTCGTTCATGGCACCCAACTTCTAAAAAATAAAATCAAAGAGATTTAAAAGATTTTCTATTTCTTAGAGTCTGTGGGTAGCAAGGATTAAAATCATTCCAGTCGAAATGCCGCAGCGGCAAGGTTCATTGAGCATCTGTGAATACTGTCCGGCAGAGTGTCGCAAGGTAAATTGGAAAAAGAAAATTTTTCAAATAATTTCAATAATTTAGATTGTACCTTCAGAACGCCCAATCTGTGGATAATTTGGGGACAATTTTGAACAATTTGACGTTCTTCCAATAATTCACAGGCGCGCCGGGGATGATTGCAGCCACTTGCGGATTGTGGAAAAACACCACCTTATTCATGTCGCGGCTCGGCCCTCAGGACAATTTTGAAGTTTGTCCCGGTTTATCAACAGCGGGAGAAAAACAGCGTGGAGAACAAAAAAAGCTTCTTCCATCTGCACCTGATTTCGGACTCAACGGGAGAGACTCTGATGTCGGCGGGTCGCGCGGTCTCGGCCCAGTTCCATGCCTCGATGCCGGTGGAACATGTTTATCCGATGATCAGGAACCAGAAACAGCTCGGCCAGGTCGTGGATCTTATCGACAAGGAACCGGGCATTGTTCTTTATACCATCGTCGACCAGCAACTGGCCGAGTTCCTGGATCTGCGCTGCCATGCGATCGGAGTGCCCTGCGTTAACGTCCTTGAACCGATCATCGGCATCTTTCAGACCTATCTTGGAGCGCCGTCGAGACGGCGAGTGGGCGCGCAGCATGTATTGAATGCCGATTATTTCGCGCGGATCGAAGCGCTCAATTTTGCCATGGACCATGATGACGGGCAAATGCCGGAAACCTATGACGAGGCCGATATTGTCATCATCGGCATCAGCCGCACGTCAAAAACCCCAACCAGCATCTATCTCGCCAACCGGGGAATAAAGACTGCGAACATCCCGGTCGTTCCCAATGTGCCTCTGCCCGATAGCCTCTATGCTGCCACCCGTCCGCTGATCGTCGGTCTTGTCGCAACATCCGACCGAATATCGCAGGTGCGCGAAAACCGGGAACTGGGTGTGACGGGCGGATTTGACAGCGGCCGTTACACGGATCGCGCCACCATCATGGAAGAGCTGAAATATGCCCGCGCGCTCTGCGCCCGCAACAACTGGCCGCTGATCGACGTCACACGCCGCTCCATTGAGGAAACGGCTGCTGCCATCCTTGCCCTTCGTCCGAGGACACGATAATCCGAATCTCATCATTCGGAGCAGACAGTCGATGAAACAAGAGTTGATCCTCGCCTCGTCCAGTGCATCCCGCCAGATGCTGATGCGCAATGCGGGGCTGACATTTTCGGCAATACCAGCGGATATTGATGAGCGTGCGCTCGACGAGCAACTGGAACGAGACGGTGCGAGCCCGGAAGAAGTGGCGCTGGAACTGGCAAAGGCAAAGGCCCTTGCAGTCAGCAAGCTGCATCCGGCGGCGCTGGTTCTTGGATGCGACCAGACCATGGCGCTCGGCACTCGGGTTTATCACAAGCCGAAGACGATGGCCGAGGCTGAAGCGCATCTACTGTCATTGTCCGGCAAGGTTCATCGCCTGAACAGCGCGGCTGTTCTCACCCAAGGCGGTGAGGTGCTATGGCAGACGGTTTCCAGTGCGGAACTTGCAGTGCGGATTTTGAGCGCCGAATTCGTCTCCCGTCATTTGCAGCGGGTGGGTGACAGCGCCCTGACGAGCGTCGGCGCTTATCAGCTCGAAGGGGAGGGAATCCAGCTATTTACCTCGATAGAGGGGGATTATTTCACGATTCTCGGCCTGCCGCTCCTGCCACTTTTATCAAAACTGCGCGACATGGATGTCATCGATGGCTGATTCACGTGAAACATTAACCATAAATGCCTTTGTTGCCGGTTACCCGATCAAGCATTCACGCTCACCCATTATCCATTCCTACTGGTTGAAGAAATTCGACATTGCCGGCTCCTATAAGGCTGTAGAAGTGTCCCCGGAAGATTTCCCGAATTTCATCGCGGCTCTTAAGGAAGCCAAACCGGGTACGGCGGTTGGCGGCAACATCACCATTCCCCATAAGGAAGCGGCCTATAGTTTAGCCGACAGCCCCGATGCTCTGGCGGAAGAACTAGGCGCCGCCAACACCATATGGGTGGAAGAGGGTAGGCTCCATGCCACCAATACGGATGGTTATGGTTTCGTCTCCAATCTCGATGAGCGCCATCCCGGCTGGGACAAGACTGACCGGGCGGTCGTTTTCGGCGCTGGTGGCGCAAGTCGGGCGGTCATTCAGTCCCTGCGCGATCGAGGTATTGCCGAAATCCACGTTCTGAACCGTACGGTCGAACGTGCCCGGGAGCTGGCCGACCGTTTTGGTCCTCGGGTTTTTTCCCATCCCCAGGCGGCACTTCATGAGGTTCTGCAGGATGCCGGGCTTTTTGTGAACACCACATCGCTCGGCATGGACGGCACCGAAGCACCTGAACTCGATTTTTCGCCGCTTGCCGCCAACGCCGTTGTGACTGATATCGTCTATGTGCCGTTAAAAACGCCGATCCTGAAGATGGCGGAAGAGCAGGGCATGTCAACGGTGGATGGCCTTGGCATGTTGCTTCATCAGGCAAAACCCGGTTTCCAGCGATGGTTCGGCGAAATGCCAGAGGTTGACGAAACTCTCCGCTCCCTGATCATCGCGGACATGGAGAAACATTGATGATCGTCATCGGTCTTACCGGCTCTATTGGAATGGGGAAAACGACGACGGCGAAGCTGTTTGCCGAAGAAGGCGTTCCTGTTCTCGATTCGGACGAGGTCGTGCATGCGCTTTATCGTGGAGAAGCCGTTCCGCTGATCGAAGCTGCGTTTCCCGGCACCACCATTTCCGGCGCGGTGGATCGGCAGAGGCTTGCCGAAGTCCTGCGAGAGAATCCGGCTAATTTCAGCAGACTGGAGGCCATTGTCCATCCGCTGGTTCGACAAAGGCAGGAAGCCTTTCTGGTGGAGGCGAGGAAAGAGGCTCGGCAATTCGCCCTTCTCGATATTCCCCTGCTGTTTGAAACCGGGGCGGAGAAGCGTGTCGATAAAATAGTGGTGGTGAGTTGCGCGCCGGACATACAGCGGCAGCGGGTTTTGTCTCGGCCCGGCATGACGCAAGAGAAATTTGAAATGATCTTGGCCCGGCAAATGCCCGACGCCGAAAAACGTCAGCGCGCCGATTTCGTCATCGATAGCGGAAATGGTGTCGAAGCGGCACGGGATCAGGTAAGAGAAATATTGCAGCGATTAGCCGAGACGGGCGACGGAGAGAATAATGCGTGAGATCATTTTCGATACGGAAACCACGGGCCTCGAATCGAAACTGGATCGTGTGATCGAAATCGGCGGCATTGAGCTGATCAACCATTTTCCGACCGGTCGCACGCTGCATCTCTATATCAGCCCGGAAGACCGCAAGGTTCACCCGGACGCGCTTGCGGTTCACGGGATTACCGACGACTTTCTGAAAGACAAGCCGAAATTCGGCGAGGTCGTCGATCAGATTCGTGATTTTTTCGAGGGTGCCCGTTGGGTGGCGCATAATGCGACATTCGATATGGGTTTCATCAATGCCGAATTTGCCCGTCTCGGCATTGAGCCTGTGGCAGCCGATCTGGTGACGGACACGCTTTCGCTTGCCCGTCGCAAGAACCCGATGGGACCCAATTCCCTTGATGCGCTTTGCCGGCGTTATGGCATCGACAATTCCCACCGCACCAAGCACGGCGCGCTTCTCGACTCCGAATTGCTTGCCGAAGTCTATATCGAGATGATTGGCGGGCGTCAGACGGCGCTCGGTTTCGGTTCCGCCGCCAGGCAGGAAGCGGTCATCATCGAGGATGATGTGTCGCTTGAGCCGCTTCAAAGGCCGAGGGCATTGGCGTCAAGGCTGGATACGGAGACGGTTGCGGCCCATGGCAAGCTCGTTCTTGGCATGGGCGACAAGGCGATCTGGAACCGTTACCAAAATTAAGGTTCGCTCAGACCTGAAAACATCAAATGCCGGAAAAGAAAAATGAAGGCAAAGAAAAACCCGGGCGAAGAACCCGGGTTTTGTTTTGTCAGAAATTCTGAAGTGCTTCAGTTCGGTACGGCCTGAACCTTGGCTCTGGCCTGCTCTTCGGCAACGCGCTGCGAAAACATCTGCGCGAAATCGATCGGGTCAATCATCAGCGGCGGGAATCCGCCGTTGCGGGTAACGTCCGCGATGATCTGGCGGGCGAAGGGGAACAGCAGGCGCGGGCACTCGATGAACAGCACCGGCAGCATATGTTCCTGCGGGAAACCGGCAATGCGGAACACGCCGCCATAAACCAGTTCGGCCGCGAACAGCACTTTGTCGCCATCCTTGGCTTCCGCGTTCAGCGCCAGAACAACATCGAAATCCGAACCGGAGATCGGGTTTGCGTTGACGTTGACATTGATGTTGATCGCCGGCGCATTGTCACGAGCCTGAAGCGAACGAGGTGCGCCCGGATTTTCAAAGGAAAGGTCTTTGATGTACTGGGTAAGAATGTTGAGGGAAGGACTAACTGCGCCCTGTGCACCATTTTCAGCGGTCATTACGTTTCCTCGCGGCGTGAATTCGTGGATGGCGGTCTATCATTTCGACCGGGGCCTTACAACCCTTCGTGATTGGGCCTCTATATCGGTTTTGAGGGTCGGTCAGGGTTTGGGCAGATCGCGATCATCCGGCTTGCGCGACCATGGGGAGCCCTTCTCCTCTTCGCGGTGAAACTCCTCCTCGTCCAGATCGACCACCTTCGAATTGCCCGCACGTCCCGGACCATTGCGGAACTCGGAATAGTCTCCCTGTTGGGGACCGGTCTGATGGCCAGATTGCCGGCCAGATTGGCGGAACGAACCCGCCACGACGACACGCGGTCCGAAAGCCTTCCAGAAAAAGCGTCGCACCGTGGTCGACAGAAGTAGAAGGCCGAGGACGTCAGTGATGAAACCGGGGATGATAAGCAGGATCCCGGCAACGACCCGCATGGCGCCATTGACCAGCTCGTCTGCCGGCTGGGCGCCGGTGCGTCCCGCATCCTGAAGATTTCTCACCATGCCGATACCGCCGAGACGCAGGATGAGTAATCCGAGAAACGACGTGAAGAGAACGAGCGCCAGGGTCAGCCAGAGGCCGATCGCTTTGCCGACGATGATGAAGCCGGCAATTTCGAGAATGGGCATCATCAGGATGACAATGGGGAGAAAGGAAAAACGCATCTTCTAGCCTTGCGTGTGCATCTCTGGCAGATTGCTGGTTCTTGGGGCACCCCCGGAACACCGATGATTGAATCTGCACATTTGAATGATGATAAGATGCAGACTATATGATGGTGTGGTTTTCGAATTTAAATGGCGGTTTTGGTAAAAGATGGGCTTTAGCGACTTTATCACATTGTTTTTTCTCGTTGCGGCGGTGCTGATATTCCTTCAGTTGCGCAGTGTTCTCGGTCGCCGAACGGGCAATGAGAAACCGCCATTTGATCCCTATAGCCCGCGCGATGTTGCGAAAGGCCCTGTCACGGACGATAACAAGGTCGTGACTCTGCCGAAACGCGGTGAGACCGAGGATGAAAATCCCTTTGCCGAGGCGGATGCTCTGGCGCCTGTGGATTCTTCCCTGAATGCGTCCCTGCGCGAGGTGATGACCAAGGATCCGACGTTCCGGCCGAAGGAATTTCTGAACGGTGCTCGCATGGCCTATGAAATGATCGTCATGGGTTTTGCCGATGGCGACCGAAATACCCTCAAGAATCTCTTGTCGAAAGAGGTGTTTGAAGGCTTCGAGGCTGCGATCTCCGAACGCGAAAGTCGCGGCGAAGTCGTGAAATCCACTTTCGTGGGTATCGAGAAGGCCGATATCACCCAGGCAGGAATTCGCGATTCCGAGGTGCAGATCACGTTGAGGATCGTCAGCCAGCTGATTTCGGCAACCTATGACAAGGACGGCAAACTGGTGGATGGCGACCCGGATACGGTTGCGGAAGTGGACGATATCTGGACCTTCTCGCGTGACATGCGCTCGCGCGATCCGAACTGGAAGCTGATCGCCACCGAATCCGAGCAATGACCGCGCCCTTTTCGATTGAGGAAGTTGCTTTCCAAGACCTGCCCGGTTGGCGGGAAGACGATCCGGGCAAGCTTTTTCCGGCGATGCGGACGGTTCTGTCGCATCTCCGGAATGCAAAGCCTTACAGGAGCGGTGCGCTGGGGCTGACCGCGGCTGAGCTGGTTTCTCTTTTGGAAACGGTCGATGATGAGGATGGAGGCAGTCCGGAACAGGCCCGCCGCTTCTTCGAGACGAATTGTGTACCCTTTAAAATTTCTCCGCCTGGAGGAAAAAGTGGTTTTGTAACAGCCTTCTATGAACCGGAACTGGAAGTGTCATCCGTTCGTGATGATGTCTGGCGTTATCCGATCTACCGCCGGCCGCCGGAGCTGGTGGATATCGGCGACGACAATCGTCCCGCCAGTTTCGATCCGTCCTACGCTTTCGGAAAAGCGGACGAGCGCGGTATTTCCTATTTTCCCGATCGCCGGGCGATCGATGAGGGATATCTCGAGGGCAGGGGTCTTGAGATCGCCTGGGCGAAATCGAAGGTCGACCTGTTTTTCGTCCACGTACAGGGTGCGGCCCGTCTGGTATTTCCGGATGGCACAGTAAAACGCATGACCTATGCGGCCAAGGCCGGGCATCCGTTTTCACCGATAGGCCGGCTGCTTCTGGATCGCGGTGTGCTGGATCCGAAGACGGTTTCGATGCAGACGATCCGCAAGTGGCTTGCTGACCACCCGGATGAGGTGGATGAGGTGCTGTGGCACAACCGCTCCTTCATTTTTTTCCGCGAGGCGGATGTCGCCGATCTGGATATGGGACCGATTGCGGCCGCCAAGGTGCCGCTGGTTTCCGGGCGTTCGCTCGCCGTGGACAGGCTTATTCACACCTTCGGTTTCCCCTTTTTCATCCATGCGCCGTCCCTGACGCATCTGGATGGTGGAAAACCTTTTGCCCGGTTGATGCTGGCGCTCGACACCGGCTCGGCCATCGTCGGCCCGGCGCGCGGCGATATTTTCACCGGCTCCGGTTTCGAAGCGGGAGAGCTTGCCGGTACGGTGCGCAATGACGCCGATTTTTATATACTGTTGCCGCACATTGCTGCGGAAAGGTATCGGCGATGAAAGGCAGTCGCAAGCTCGGCAAGGAAGAACGCATTCTGTGGGGCAAGGTCGCAAGAACCGCGCGGCCTATCTCCGGCAGGCTGGAAGATTTGCTGGCTTTCGATGACATGGAAGAGGCCCCGTTGGAGCCCGTTATCCCGCAACCCGGCAACAGCCTTTTTCCGCGCATGCTTGCCGAGCCGGTCGATGTGCCACCGGCAACGTCGGACAAGAAGCCGAAAATTCATCAGCCGATGGAAAAGCCCGTCAAACGCAAGCTGACCCGGGGCCGATTGCCGCTGGAGGGCCGGATCGATCTGCATGGCATGTTTCAGAGCGAAGCCCATGCGGTGTTGCTGGATTTTCTGTTGCGCGCGCATGAACGGGGTCTCAGGCACGTGCTCGTCATCACCGGCAAGGGGCGCTCGATCGGCAGCGACGGCGCGCTGAAAAGAGCGGTGCCCATGTGGTTTTCCAAACCGGAATATCGCCACCTGATTTCGTCCTACGAGGACGCATCCGCCAATCATGGCGGCGACGGCGCACTTTATGTGCGGCTGGCGCGCCGGCGGGGTGAAAAATCATGACACCGTTTGCGCAGGCCGTGCGGCAACTCCGCGAACGCAAGGGCGTGACGCAGAAGCAGATGGCGGAGGCAATAGGCGTGTCGCCAGCCTATCTCTCGGCGCTTGAGCACGGCAAACGCGGCAAGCCGAGTTTTGATCGACTCCAGCGCATTGCCGGATATTTCAATATCATCTGGGATGAAGCTGAGGAATTGTTCTTTCTCGCCGGTTCATCCGACCCTAAAGTGGTGATCGATACGGTGGGCCTGCCACCGGAATATACGGCTTTCGCCAACCGGCTGGCACGTGATATTCGCAAGCTGTCGCCGAGTATGATAGAGGAACTGTCAGCGGTGCTGCAAAAAAGCCGTTCTTGCGATTGAAACCCCCTCTATCCCCTGCTTTATGCAGCATCCTGAAGCATGCGGCCTTTGGGATTGGGTGTAGAATTTCTATAGTCGTATGTCGGATTTGAGTGATTCGCTGGCTTCAGGCCTTCTCACTGGAAAACCTGGCCAGGAAACTTTGGAAAGAGTACTTATGACCGAAACATCGTCAAGCGAAGTCGGCGTGGACACTGAATACGGAGCCGATTCGATCAAGGTCCTCAAGGGTCTTGATGCCGTGCGCAAGCGGCCCGGCATGTATATCGGCGATACCGATGACGGTTCCGGCCTGCACCACATGGTCTATGAAGTGGTTGACAACGCCATCGACGAGGCGCTTGCCGGACATGCCGATCTGGTGACGGTGACGCTGAACGCCGATGGATCGGTGACGGTGACGGATAACGGCCGCGGCATTCCGACCGCCATTCACTCTTCCGAAGGTGTTTCCGCTGCCGAAGTCATCATGACCCAGCTGCATGCGGGCGGAAAATTCGACCAGAATTCCTACAAGGTGTCCGGCGGTCTGCATGGCGTGGGCGTCTCGGTGGTCAACGCGCTTTCCGTCTGGCTGAAGCTCAGAATCCGCCGTAACGGCAAGCTGCACGAAATCGGCTTCACCCATGGTGTCGCCGATGCACCGCTCTCGGTGATTGGCGAATATGAAGGCCGCTCCGGCACGGAAGTCACCTTCCTTGCAAGCCCTGAAACCTTCACCATGACGGAGTATGATTACGGTACGCTGGAACACCGTCTGCGCGAACTTGCGTTCTTGAACTCCGGCGTTCGCATCCTGCTCACCGACAAACGCCACTCGGATGTCAAGCAGCAGGAATTGCTGTATGACGGCGGGCTTGAGGCCTTCGTCCGTTATCTGGACCGCGCCAAGAAGCCGCTGGTGGACAAACCCATCACCATTCACAGCGAGAAGGATGGTATCACCGTCGAAGTCGCGCTGTGGTGGAATGACAGCTACCACGAGAATGTGCTCTGCTTCACCAACAACATTCCCCAGCGCGATGGCGGCACCCATATGGCTGGTTTCCGTGCAGCACTCACCCGTCAGGTCACCTCCTATGCCGATACGTCAGGCATTATGAAAAGGGAAAAGGTTAGCTTGCAGGGCGAGGACTGCCGCGAAGGCTTGACGGCCATTCTCTCGGTCAAGGTTCCCGACCCCAAGTTCTCTTCGCAGACGAAGGACAAGCTCGTTTCGTCCGAAGTGCGCCCGGTCGTGGAAAGCCTCGTCAACGAAGCCCTGTCCACCTGGCTGGAGGAGCACCCTTCGGAAGCGAAAATCCTCGTCGGCAAGGTGGTGGAAGCGGCAGTCGCCCGCGAAGCCGCCCGCAAGGCGCGCGAACTGACGCGTCGTAAGGGTGCGCTCGATATTGCTTCTTTGCCCGGAAAGCTGGCCGACTGCTCCGAGCGCGATCCGGCGAAATCCGAACTCTTTCTCGTCGAGGGCGACTCCGCCGGCGGTTCCGCCAAGCAGGGCCGCTCGCGTGAAACGCAGGCCATCCTGCCGTTGCGTGGCAAGATCCTGAACGTCGAGCGCGCCCGTTTCGACAAGATGTTGTCCAGCCAGGAAATCGGTACGCTGATTACCGCGCTCGGTACCTCGATCGGCAAGGACGAGTTCAACGCCGACAAGCTGCGTTACCACAAGATCATCATCATGACGGATGCTGACGTCGACGGCGCCCATATCCGTACCCTGCTGTTGACCTTCTTCTTCCGTCAGATGCCGGAATTGATCGAGCGTGGCCATCTCTATATCGCCCAGCCGCCGCTTTATAAGGTGACGCGCGGTAAATCCGTGCAGTACCTCAAGGATGAGAAGGCGCTGGAAGAATACCTCATCTCCATGGGCCTCGAGGAAGCGTCACTGACGCTGGGTTCCGGAGAAGTCCGGGTCGGCGCCGATCTTCGCGAAGCCATTCTGGATGCGCTGCGCTTGCGCATGCTGATCGATGGCCTGCATTCTCGCTACAACCGCTCGGTCGTGGAGCAGGCCGCCATTGCCGGTGCGTTGAACCCGGAGCTTTCGGCCAATGCCGCCCGCGCAGAAGAAACCGTGACCGAGGTGGCCCGCCGCCTCGACATGATCGCTGAAGAAACCGAACGTGGTTGGTCCGGCGCCGTGCTGGAAGATGGCGGTTTGCGCTTCGAGCGTATGGTGCGTGGCGTCAAGGAAGTCTCGACGCTGGATATGGGCCTGCTCGGTTCGGCCGATGCCCGTCATATCGATCAGCTTGCCGTGCGCATGCGCGACGTCTACGTGACGCCGCCGGTTCTGCAACGTAAGGACGGCAGCATGGAACTGGCCGGCCCCCGCGCGCTTCTGGATGCTATTTTCGCCGCCGGCCGCAAGGGCCTTTCGATGCAGCGTTATAAGGGTCTCGGTGAAATGAATGCCGAACAGCTGTGGGAAACGACGCTCGACGCCAATGTCCGCTCGCTGCTGCAGGTCAGGGTCAACGATGCAACCGATGCCGACGGCCTGTTTTCTCGCTTGATGGGTGACGAAGTGGAGCCGCGCCGCGACTTCATTCAGGAAAACGCTCTGAACGTTGCCAATCTCGACATCTAATCCTGTGGAGCGTCTCGCGTGACGATTCACGTGAAACGAAACTTTAACAAAAGGCCCGGCGATCGATAATCGCCGGGCCTTTTGTTTCTGAATTGCCTGCTATCAATCGATCTTGCCGGTGAACCGCCCTTCGAAAGCTACCTCCGATAGGGGGATGCGCTTGCTCGGCACTTCCCTTTCCGCCAGATCGTCCGGGAGGACGGAGCTGTCAGTCAGCGTACCGATGGCGATCCCGGCTTCCACCTTGTATCCTTCAGGAATATCCAGCGCCTCAACGATCCTGTCCTTCAGGATGCCGCCCATGCCGTGTGCATGATAACCAAGCAGATGCGCCTGCATGGCGAGTGAAAACCATGCAGCACCGGCATCGAAGGAATGGGTTGCGGACGGTTTTTTCTCGCCTTCGCGGGAGACGTTGTAGCTCCGGGAAACGACGAACAGCAGCACCGAGGCATTTTTTGCCCAGCGCTGGTTTCCTTCCATGAGGAGCTCCACGAAGAGCGGCCAGTCTTCACTGTCCTTATGGGCATAGACAAATCGCCATGGCTGCAGGTTGGATGCCGAGGGCGCCCAGTGGGCCGCATCCAGAATGGTCAGCAGATGTTCCTGTGATATGGCGCTGCCATCGAAGGCGCGCGGAGACCAGCGATCGAGGAAGAGGGGATCGACGGGATATTCGGATTGCCGGGAATTGCTGTTCGTCACGGGCCATGTCCTTTTGGTTGCCGGGAAGGAAAAGGTATTTTTCGAAAGTGGGAGCAGTCAAGGGGTGACAAGGATGAATGCATCGTTCATATATGCATCATCTTGTCTGACAACCGGGAGAGAGTTCCATGAAATTGATGCGCGTTGGCCAGCCCGGCCAGGAAAAGCCTGCCATTCTCGACGCGGAAGGAAAAGTCCGCGATCTGTCCGCCCACGTGAAAGACATTGGCGGCGACGCCATCTCTCCCGAAGGCCTCAAGAAGATTGCGGCGATCGACCTCGCCACCTTGCCCGTTCTGAACGAAGAGCGTATCGGCGCCTGCGTTGCGGGAACCGGAAAATTCATCTGCATCGGCCTCAATTTCTCCGACCATGCTGCCGAAACAGGTGCGACCGTACCGCCGGAGCCTGTCATTTTCATGAAGGCGACCTCGGCCATCGTCGGTCCGAACGATGACGTCACCATTCCGCGCGGCTCTGAAAAGACCGACTGGGAAGTCGAGCTTGGCGTCGTCATCGGCAAGACCGCCAAATATGTCTCCGAAGCGGATGCCCTTGACTATGTCGCCGGTTATTGCGTTTCCCACGACGTTTCCGAACGCGCCTTCCAGACGGAGCGTGCCGGACAATGGACCAAGGGCAAGTCCTGCGACACCTTTGGACCGATCGGCCCATGGCTGGTGACCAAGGACGAAGTCGCGAATCCGCAGAACCTCGGCATGTGGCTGAAGGTGAACGGCCAGACCATGCAGGACGGCTCCAGCAATACCATGGTTTACGGCGTCGCCCATGTGGTTTCCTATCTCAGCCAGTTCATGTCTCTGCATCCCGGCGACGTCATTTCTACGGGCACACCTCCGGGAGTCGGTATGGGTCAGAAGCCGCCGCGTTATCTGAAGGCTGGTGATGTCGTGGAGCTCGGCATTGAAGCCCTCGGCACCCAGAAGCAGACTTTCGTCGCCGACATCTGATCATCGGCAGGCATTCAACTGAAATTGAGGCGCCGGTGGGAAACTGCCGGCGTCTTCGATTTTGTGCACTTGCGAAAAGCTGCTATGCTCCAAAAAAAGAGCTTGATCCGCAGGGAGGCGTCATCAGTGTTCTACCATCTTTATGAAATGAACCATGCGGCCATGATGCCGCTGCGCGCCGGTGCCGATATGATGCGCCAAGCCTGCAACAATCCACTCAATCCGCTTTCCAGCACTGCCTTTGGCCGTAGCCTCGATGCCGGTTTTGAGGTGTTCGAGCGCCTGACCCGCCGATATGTCAAACCGGAATTCGGTCTTGGCAACACGACTGTTGACGGTCAGACCGTCACTGTTACCGAAGAGATCGTCTGGTCGCGTCCGTTCTGCAATCTCGTTCATTTCAGAAGAGAACTCGATGCGGCCCGCCAGTCCGATCCCAAGGTGCTGCTGGTGGCGCCGATGTCCGGTCACTACGCCACCCTGCTGCGTGGAACGGTAGAGGCCCTGTTGCCTTCAGCGGATATCTACATCACCGATTGGACCGATGCCCGCACAGTGCCGGTGAGTGAGGGGACTTTCGATCTCGACGATTACATCAGCTATGTCATTGAGATGTTGCGGCAGATTGGCCCGGGCGCGCATGTAGTCGCTGTGTGTCAGCCGTCCGTGCCGGTTCTGGCCGCCGTTTCGCTGATGGAAGCGGATGGAGATCGTTTTGCGCCGTCATCCATGACGCTGATGGGCGGGCCGATCGATACGCGCATCAATCCCACCGCCGTCAATAATCTTGCCAAGGCCAAGCCCATCGAATGGTTCCGCGACAATGTCGTCATGCAGGTGCCGTGGCCGCAGCCTGCTTTCGGCAGGAATGTCTATCCCGGCTTCCTGCAACTGTCCGGTTTCATGTCCATGAACCTCGACAAGCACATGACGGCGCATAAGGATTTTTACCTCAACCTCGTCAAGAATGACGGCGATTCCGCCGAGAAACATCGGGAATTTTACGATGAATACCTGGCCGTCATGGATTTGACGGCGGAGTTCTATCTGCAGACGGTGGAAACCGTCTTCATCGAACATGCGCTTCCGAAGGGAACAATGGTGCATAGGGGCAGGGCGGTCGATCCCGCCGCTATTCGCAATGTCGCATTGTTCACTGTGGAAGGTGAGAATGACGATATTTCCGGCGTCGGTCAGACAAAGGCCGCCCATGATCTCTGCTGCAACATCCCCGATGAAAAACGCGCGCACTATATGCAACCCGATGTCGGCCATTATGGTGTCTTCAACGGTTCGCGGTTCCGCAAGGAAATCGTGCCGCGCATGCTGGATTTCATCCGCAAACACCAGACCGCATAGGGTGAGACAGCAGACGGTGCTGCGCATTTGCATGGCCAAACCGCGGGCGAATCGGCTATGAACAGCGCATGTTTTCGCTCTTCGGAAAATCCGTGAAATCGCCGGCGGCCAAAAAGGCCGCACCCAGCCAGCGCACTGTCGCCGTGGCGGGCAGACAGGTGCCGATTACGGTAAGGGAAAACCCGCGCGCCACCCGCATTACCCTGCGTATTGAACCCGGTGGCCGGGCACTGAAGCTGACGATCCCGATGGGACTTCACCACGGCCAGGTTGATGATTTTCTCGAGAGGCATCAGGGTTGGCTTGAAAATAAGCTTTTGAATGTCAGCCCCGATGAGGGCTTGCGCGGTGGTTCGAGCATCGATATTCGCGGCATATCCCACCGCATAGACCACACCGGCAGCTTGCGCGGCATGACCCATATTTCCAAAGATGCCAATGGGGCTGCCGTTTTGAGAGTTAGCGGCGCACCCGAAAATCTGCGCAGACGGGTGGCGACTTTTCTAAAGAAAGAAGCCAAGGCCGATCTGGAGAGACTGGTTGCGGTTCACGCAACCGCTGCCGGCCGGCCGGTGCGATCCATCAGCATGAAGGACACCCGCAGCCGTTGGGGTTCCTGTTCTCACGATGGAAATCTGAGTTTCTCCTGGCGCATCGTCATGGCCCCGGAAAAGGTCATCGATTATCTAGCCGCCCACGAGGTCGCGCATCTCAGGGAAATGAACCATGGCCCGAAATTCTGGGCTCTGTGTGAAAAGCTCTGCCCGCACACAGAAGAAGCCAAGGGCTGGCTGAAACGCCATGGATCTAAACTCCACGCCATCGATTTCGATTGAAACCGGAGGCATTGATCGCCATCTGGATTCACGTGAAACATTCCATAGACGAATGCGATTTGGCTCGACTCTCATCGCATTTCATGTCAGGTCGCGGGTATGAAACCGGATATCAAGATTTGCGGATTGAAGACACCGGAGACGCTGGAACGCGCTGTCAGGCGCGGTGCGTCCCATGTCGGTTTTATCTTCTTTGAAAAAAGCCCGCGCAACATCGAGCCGGATATCGCCGGCAGGCTGGCGGAGGCCGCTCGCGGGGCTGCCAAGGTCGTTGCCGTCACCGTCAATGCTGACAATGATTATCTCGATGAAATCGTCGATCTCGTAAAACCGGATATCCTGCAACTGCACGGCAGTGAAAGCCCGGAACGGTTGTTGAACATCAAGGCGTTGTATGGTCTGCCGGTGATGAAGGCTCTTTCCATTCGCGATGCCGCTGATCTTGCCAAAATCGATCCCTATATTGGCATAGCCGACCGTTTCCTGCTGGATGCCAAGGCGCCCGCCGGTTCCGATCTGCCCGGCGGTAACGGCGTTTCCTTCGACTGGACTATCCTGCGCTCTCTTGACGGAAGTATTGATTACATGCTTTCCGGAGGGCTGAATAAGGACAACGTCGCCGAGGCTCTGGCGGAAACCAGGGCAAGCGGCATAGATTTGTCGTCCGGTGTCGAAAGCGCGCCGGGCGTCAAGGATTTGGCCATGATCGACGCATTTTTCGATGTGGTGAATGATTGGTCGAAAGGCCCAAAGGGAGCTTGAAGTGAACGACGCGCCAACACCCAATTCTTTCCGCGCTGGTCCCGATGAGGACGGCCGTTTCGGCATTTACGGAGGCCGCTTCGTTGCCGAGACGCTGATGCCGCTCATTCTGGATTTGCAGGCGGAATGGGACAAGGCCAAGACCGATCCAGAATTTCAGGCGCAACTGAAATATCTCGGCGCGCACTATACCGGCCGTCCGAGCCCGCTTTATTTCGCGGAGCGTCTGACGGCGGAACTGGGCGGCGCGAAGATCTATTTCAAGCGCGAAGAGCTGAACCATACCGGTTCGCACAAGATCAATAATTGCCTCGGCCAGATTCTGCTTGCCAAGCGCATGGGCAAGACCCGCATCATCGCCGAAACCGGTGCCGGCCAGCACGGGGTTGCCTCGGCCACGGTTGCCGCACGCTTCGGCCTGCCTTGTGTCGTTTACATGGGTGCGACGGATGTGGCCCGTCAGGCTCCGAATGTTTTCCGCATGAAGCTTCTGGGCGCTGAAGTGAAGCCCGTGACGGCCGGTCATGGCACCCTGAAGGACGCGATGAACGAGGCCCTGCGTGACTGGGTCACCAATGTCGATGATACCTATTATCTGATCGGCACGGCCGCCGGCCCGCATCCCTATCCGGAAATGGTTCGCGATTTCCAGGCCGTCATCGGCGAGGAAGCCAAGGCGCAGATGCAGGAGGCGGAAGGCCGTCTTCCCGATATGGTTATCGCAGCTGTCGGCGGCGGCTCGAACGCCATCGGCATCTTCCATCCTTTCCTCGACGACAAGAGCGTTCGCATCGTCGGCGTCGAGGCAGGCGGCAAGGGCCTTTCGGGCGATGAGCATTGCGCTTCGATCACCGCCGGCTCGCCGGGTGTTCTGCACGGCAACCGCACCTATCTGCTGCAGGATGAGGACGGCCAGATCAAGGAAGGCCACTCCATTTCCGCCGGTCTCGATTATCCCGGTATCGGGCCTGAACATTCCTGGTTGAACGATATCGGCCGCGTCGAATATGTGCCGATCATGGACCATGAGGCGCTGGACGCTTTCCAGATGCTGACCCGTCTCGAGGGCATCATTCCGGCGCTGGAGCCGAGCCACGCACTGGCTGAGGTCATCAAGCGTGCGCCGAAGATGGGCAAGGATGAGATCATCTTGATGAACCTCTCTGGTCGCGGCGACAAGGATGTCCACACCGTCAGCAAGTTCCTTGGAATGGATGTATAAGACCATGACTGCACGTATGGACAAGCGCTTCGCCGATCTGCGCGCTGAAAATCGCCCGGCCCTGATCACCTATTTCATGGGCGGTGACCCGGATTTCGAAACCTCGCTCGGCATCATGAAGGCGCTGCCGGAAGCGGGCGCCGATATTATCGAACTCGGCATGCCGTTTTCCGATCCGATGGCCGATGGCCCGGCTATCCAGCTGGCCGGACAGCGCGCGCTGAAAGGCGGCCAGACACTGAAAACCACGCTCGATCTCGCCCGTGAATTCCGCAGGCAAGACGATGCGACCCCGATCGTGATGATGGGTTATTACAACCCGATCTATATTTACGGCGTCGACAGGTTTCTGGAAGATGCGCTGGAAGCTGGCGTCGACGGCCTGATCGTCGTCGATCTGCCGCCGGAAATGGATGACGAGCTTTGCGTTCCGGCTCTTGAGCGGGGTGTGAATTTCATCCGTCTCGCCACCCCGACGACGGATGGCAAGCGTCTGCCTGCGGTTCTTAAAAATACCTCAGGTTTCGTCTATTATGTCTCGATGAACGGTATTACCGGTTCCGCACTTCCTGATCCATCGTTGATCTCGGGCGCGGTCAGTCGTATCAAGGCGCATACGGAACTGCCGGTTTGTGTCGGTTTTGGTGTCAAGACGGCCGATCATGCGAAAGCGATCGGTGCCGTGGCGGATGGTGTGGTGGTCGGTTCGGCCATCGTCAACCAGATCGCCGGCAGCCTGACCAAGGACGGACAGGCGACCGCCGATACCGTGCCGTCGGTCACGACGCTGGTAAAGGGACTTTCAACAGGCGTGCGTGCGTCGCGCCTTGCCGCTGCGGAATAACGCGCGGCTCAGTCAAGGAGTAGTTGATTGAACTGGATCACCAATTACGTTCGGCCCCGGATCAATTCCATGCTTGGCCGCCGTCCGGACGTTCCGGAGAACCTGTGGATCAAGTGCCCGGAAACGGGTGAGATGGTCTTCCATAAGGATCTCGAGGATAACAAGTGGGTTATCCCGGCCTCGGGTTATCACATGAAGATGCCGGCGAAAGCTCGGCTTACCGACCTCTTTGATGGCGGCGTCTATGAGGCCCTGGCTCAGCCAAAGGTGGCGCAGGACCCATTGAAGTTCCGCGATTCCAAGAAATACACCGATCGCCTGCGTGATAGCCGCACGAAGACCGAGCAGGAAGACACCATCCTTGCCGGCGTCGGTCTCCTGAAAGGCCTGAAGATCGTTGCCGTCGTGCATGAATTCCAGTTCATGGGCGGCTCTCTCGGCATTGCCGCCGGCGAAGCCATCGTCAAGGCCTTCGAGCGCGCCATATCCGAGCGTTGCCCGCTCGTGATGTTCCCGGCGTCTGGCGGTGCCCGCATGCAGGAAGGTATTCTCTCGCTGATGCAGTTGCCGCGCACCACGGTTGCGGTGAACATGCTGAAAGAGGCGGGCATGCCCTATATCGTGGTTCTGACGAACCCGACGACCGGCGGCGTCACGGCCTCTTACGCCATGCTGGGCGATGTCCATATTGCCGAGCCGGGTGCGGAAATCTGCTTCGCCGGCAAACGCGTGATCGAACAGACCATCCGTGAAAAACTCCCCGAAGGCTTCCAGACATCGGAATATCTGTTCGAGCACGGCATGGTGGACATGGTCATCGACCGCCGCGAAATCCCCGATACGCTGGCAAGCCTTCTCAAGATCATGACGAAGGCTCCGGCGGAAGCAAACGCAGTCATTCCGCTCGCCGCTTCGGCCTGATTGAAAAATATGTCGCCCGGAGGCGGGAAAACGCCTTCGGGGTGACGTTATACGTTGCATGATTTCATCATTTTGGGTGCGGCGGACAAATGGCCAAGACAACGCCTGAAAGGCGAACAGAAGACATGACGAAGCCCGCGATCAGTGAGGCAGAGAAGATCATTGAGGAGCTAATGCAGCTCCACCCCAAGGGGTTCGATCTTTCACTCGACAGAATTTCCCGTCTTCTCGAAAAACTCGGCAATCCCCAGAATAGGATGCCGCCCGTTATTCATGTGGCAGGCACCAACGGCAAAGGTTCGGTCACGGCCTTTTGTCGTGCTCTACTGGAGGCCGCAGGTCTTTCCGTCCACGTTCATACCTCTCCGCATCTCGTCAACTGGCATGAACGGTATCGCATCGGCGTTGCCGGCGATAAGGGCCGTTATGTCGAGGACGAGGTCTTTGCGGATGCGCTGCGCCGTATTGAAGCTGCCAATGGCGGGCAGATGATAACGGTATTCGAAATTCTGACCGCCGCAATGTTCGTGCTCTTTGCGGAACAGCCCGCCGATGCCGCCGTCGTCGAGGTTGGTCTGGGCGGCCGCTTCGATGCGACCAATGTAATCAATAATCCTGCCGTGTCTGTCATCATGCCGATCTCGCTGGACCACCAGGCCTATCTCGGCGACCGCGTAGAGCTGATCGCCGCCGAAAAGGCCGGCATCATGAAGTCGGGTTCTCCCGTCGTCATCGGCCATCAGGAATATGATGCGGCGCTGGAAACGCTTGTTGCGACGGCTGAGCGGCTCGGTTGCCCCGTGTCGGTCTACGGGCAGGATTTTTCCGCCCATGAAGAATTTGGCCGCATGGTCTATCAGGATGAGTTCGGCTTGACCGATGCACCGCTGCCGCGGCTTCCAGGCCGCCACCAGCTTGCCAATGCCGCCGCCGCCATCCGCGCCGTCAAGGCTGCGGGTTTCGAAGTGACGGAGCGGATGATCGAAAAGGCCATGACGTCAGTGGAATGGCCCGGCCGTCTGCAGCGTATCCAGACCGGCAGGATTGCCGAAATGGCCCCGAAGGATGCGGAAATCTGGATCGATGGCGGTCATAACCCCGGCGCTGGCGAAGTCATTGCCGAGGCCATGGCAGGGTTTGAGGAAAAGACGCCCCGGCCGCTGTTCATTATCGCCGGCATGATCAATACCAAGGACCCGGTAGGCTATTTCAAGGCTTTCGCCGATATTGCCGAATATGTCTTCACCGTGCCGATCGGCGGCACTGATGCGGCGATTGATCCCGTCGTGCTCGCCCATGCGGCCTTCGATGCCGGGCTGGTTGCGGCACCGACCTCGTCTCTCACCGAGGCGCTGGATGAGCTTTCCCGCCGTTTCGATCCGGAAGGGCCGCCGCCGCGCATTCTTATCGGCGGATCGCTTTATCTTGCCGGCAACGCTCTTTCTTTGAACGGTACGGTTCCCCAATAAAAAAGCCCTGCAGTGATGCCGGGCTTTTTTCATTCCCTGAAAAACTGCTTATGCGGCGCCGGAAATCCAGGCGGAAAGCGCTGTCTTGGGTGCAGCGCCAACCTTGATGTCAGCCACTTCGCCGCCCTTGAAAATAGCAAGGGTTGGGATCGAGCGCACGCCGAACTGAGCGGCCAACTCCGGATTTTCGTCGATATTGAGCTTTGCGACCTTGACCTTGCCTGCAAGCTCGGACGAAATTTCTTCCAGGCTCGGCGCGATCATCTTGCACGGGCCGCACCATTCGGCCCAGAAATCCACCACAACGGGTTCGGAGGATTCGAGGACTTCGGACTGGAAGTTGGCGGCGTCGACTTTTACGGTAGCCATATCTGGCTCTCCTTTCAGCTAAACTTTTTCTTTATCGATGTGATACGGGCGCATCGAAATTTCAATGCCCGGTATCTCACTTTGTCTTTATTGCGACAAGAGCCTGCATCATGGCATCGTCGTCAACGCGGATAAAGCTAGCATTTTCCGTATAGATCAGCGCGCAGACAAATTCTTTGCCAGGATAAAGCGGTGCGAGAATTTCACGATAGATGGCAAGCTGTGCTGTGTGAGAAAAGGGTATCTCGCGCACGTCGCGCGGTGGAACGCGGTTGGTCTTGTAATCCACCAGAATGACGCGATCACTATCCACCGCCAGCCGGTCGATACGGCCGGAAACGGCATATTGCTGCCGGCCGATCGCCATCGTGCCCATGATGGATACTTCAGCACGGCTATTGTCTGAAAAAGCCGATTGTACTGCCGGTTCGGAGATGACCCGCAAAACCGCCTGTATCAGATGTTTCCGCTCGGCAGCCGGCCAGAAACGGGCCGCGCGTTCCGCATAACGGTGGGCTGCGTCTTCCCGTTCAATCTCGGCGAAATCCGGCAGGGCCTGCAGCATGCGATGCACCAGCCGGCCCCGTTGCAGCGCCAGAGAGGAGACATCGGCCTTTTCACCGAACAGTGGTGAACGCACGGCAAGATCGTCCGCCCCATCATCGATGATCGTGCCCGCGCCCGAAGGGCTGAGCGGCCTCGGCAGGGAGGGCAGGGCCGGCAAGGGGGTGAGAAGTCCCGCCGGAAGAGCGTATTCTTCCTGCCTCTGCGGTTCTGGCAACCTTTGCGGGGCAGATGTCGGGCGAGCCTTGGACTTGCGCCAGACAAGCCCCTGCCATTCCTCGCCGTCGGCCACGAACTGCTGTGGCTGGCAGTGATCCTGATTATCTGCAAGCGCCGCCTTGACGATCGCATGCCAGCATTCGGGGTTTTCTTTCTGGCCGCGATAACCGCAGACGACCAGATGATCGGCTGCGCGGGTCATGGCCACATAAAGCAGCCGGCGATATTCGTCTTCCGCGGCTATCTTCAGGCGTTCTTCATCCGAACGAATGAGATGATTGGAAAAGCCGCTGCCGGGCAGCCAGACAGGGACGGCGTCCCCATCCGCCTCGACGAAGCGCAGTTTCGGCACATGGCTGTGGTTGAAGGCTTTCGAACCGCCATCAACGACAAAAACGACCGGCGCTTCAAGGCCCTTGGAGGCATGCACGGTCATGATCCGCACTTCGCCGCGATCCTTGTCCTGCTCGCGCTTCACTTCCGGCGAATCGGTCTCCAGAACGGAGAGAAAGGCCTGCAGGCCGGGCAGGCCGGTTCTTTCATGGTCGAGAGCAAAGGACAGGAATTCGTCGAGAACGTCGCTGGCCTCGTTGCCAAGTCGCCCGAGGAATTTTTTGCGCCCATCATGCAAGGTCAGAACAGCCGCGAAGAAGTCATGCACCGTTGCCGTTTTTGAAAGCGCGATGAAGTTTTCCAGCTTGCTGACAACCGGTACGAAGTGGCTGTTTTCTTCCTGCGAAAGCACGTGCAGCCGCAGCCAGACACTCTCCGTTTCCGATCGCGTTGCCGCGACGTTGAACACGTCATCTTCCGTCAGGTTGAAGAGTGGGCTCTTCAGCAGCGCCGCCAGTGAAAGATCGTCCTCCGGCAAGACAACGAATCGGCCGAGTGCCAGAAGATCCTGCACGGCAATGTGGTCGGTCAGGCGAAGTCGGTCCGCACCGGCAACGGGAATGTTCTTGCGTCGTTTCAGCTCCCGAGTCAGCGCATTAACGAAGGCGTGGCGTTTTCTGACCAGCACCAGAATGTCGCCCGCTTCGACGGCGCGTTCCACGCCTTTTTCGATAATAGTTTCGCTTCCGATCATGTCGGCGATACGCGCGGCGATCCGGCGGGCGACGATGGTGGCAGGTGCGCTTTCCCTCAAGGCGTCGAAAGGCGCGGTCCAGTCCTCTTCGTCATCGGCGGTTTCCGGCGCCACCATGTCCCACACTTCCACGGTGCCGGGATGCCCGGCGCGGTTGGAGCGATGTTCGACAGGCTCGTTATCGGCGCTGAGGCCACTGGCGTTTTTCGGGTCCGAGAACACTTGATCGACAGCGGCCAGCACATCTTCCGTCGAACGGAAGGAGAGCGGCAGGCGGATACGGTGAAACGCCTGCTCCACCTGATCGACGCGCCTCTTGGTTTCGTCGCGCTCCTGTGAAAACCGTTCCGGTCGCGCGCCCTGAAACGAATAGATCGACTGTTTTTCATCACCCACGGCAAATAGCGTGCGCCGGCCCATGCGTGCACTCTCGCCGGTGAAGAAATCCGCCGCCAGCGACTGGATGATCGACCATTGTACCGGGCTGGTATCCTGCGCCTCGTCGACGAGAATATGGTCTATGCCCTGATCAAGCTTGTAGTGCACCCAGGCACCAGCCGTATCGCGGTTGAGGAGGTTGGCGGCGCGTTCGATCAGATCTTCGAAATCGAGCTGGCTTCGCTGCTTTTTCAGATCCTCGAAATCGCCGATCAGCCTTTCGGCCAGAACAAGCGCGCATTTCGTCGCGCCAAGCATCCGCACCAGACGGTAACGGTTGCGGCAGGCAACGACATGATCGCGCGCCAGCGTCAGCGCATCGACAAGATCGGGGGCGGATTTCTGCATGCCCTTGTTGATGACATAGGCATCCGATTTCTTCTCGCCCTTGGCCGTTAATAGCGCAGCTTCGATGAATTCCATCCGCCGCACGGGGTCCGACTGCCGCTTGGCTTCCCGCAGGGCATAAGCGACGTCGATGACGCGCGATCCGCCCACCTCATCGGCAAGCGTCAGATAGGTGTCGAGCGCCAGCCCGGAAAGGCCGGGCAGGGGCCAGAAGGCTGCTGCGACCGTTTCCTCGGTTTCCCCATCGGCGATCTGCATCGCCTGTCGCAAACGGGCATCGATGCCGCCGGATTGTTTTGCCTCCAGCAGAAAGGCGCGAAGGGCGCTGCGATTGGTGATGATGGCTGAGAGAAGAGACTCCAACCCGCTCTCGTCGGCAAGATCAAGCACATAGGCAAGCGCCTGTGCCAGTGCCGTGTCGCCTTCCGTTGAAACAGCTGTCAAAAGCGACCGGCGCGCTTCGGCCAAGAGGGTAGTTGCTGCACGATCATCGAGAACGGAAAAGTGACCGGCGACATTGGCTTCCAGCGGAAACTGATGCAGCAATGCCTCGCAGAAAGCGTGGATCGTCTGGATTTTCAGCCCGCCCGGCGTTTCCAGCGCCTTGGCGAACAGTCGTCGCGCTTCTGCAAGCTTGAGACGATCCGGTGTTTTGCCTTCGATGGCCGTGATACGATCCCCAAGATCGGTATCCGGCAAAGTTGCCCACTCCGCCAGCCGGTCGAAGACACGGCTCGACATTTCAGACGCGGCCGCCTTGGTATAGGTAAGGCATAAGATCGCCGAAGGACGGCAGCCGGCCAGAAGCAGGCGGATAACGCGCTGGGTCAACACATGCGTCTTGCCGGAACCAGCATTGGCCGAAACCCAGGCGGAACTTGCGGGGTCAGAGGCAAGCCGCTGCCGGGCGCTCGTCCAGTCGATCCAGCTTTGAGGGGTGTCAGCGGCCGGGCCGTGATCGATGGCATCAATCGTCATCGCCGTCTCCCGGTTCTGCCGTTGACCATTCCGAAACGCGGGCGAGATGGTCATATTCCCCGCCATAGGATTGTTGCTCCTCTGGCACCAGCCGCGAGGCGAAACCGTTTTCACCGTCCCGCAACGAACGCACGAATTTGGCTAGCTGGTCGATCGATTCCGTCGCCAGTTCGATGGCCGATTTAGGCGCTTTTTTGCTGCTCCGGGTGGAGTGCTCGTTATTCACCTGATCGGCAAAAAAACGATCACCCGGCCGCAAACGCACATAGATGAGGTTGTCAGGTGTTTGCGCACCCGTCTCCCGGAACGCGCCGCGCATCAGCGCCGCTGCTTCCAAGGCAAGCTGCGGGTCGAGCAGCGCGCGGGCCTGATTGACCGAAGGCGCAAGTCCGGTCTTGTAATCGATAATATCCGCCTGGCCGCCGGTCTTGATGTCGATGCGGTCGGCAATGCCCGTCAACCTTATTCCCGCCTCGGCGATTTCCTGTCCGGCGCGCGCTTCGAAGAAGCTTTGGCGGATGGATGGATGACGTTCTTTCTCCCAGTCGACGAAGGCGCGTGCCACGGCCTCGAAACGCGGACGCCAGATGACATCGACATGGGAGGGAAGGTCTTCCGCGTCGAAACTTTCATCCAGAATGCGCTGCATGGCGTCGAGCGAGGCCGGCGTGCCGGGAATGTGCCCCTCGCGCGAATAACGCTCGATGATAGCGTGGTAGAGCGTGCCGCGATCGGCCGCATTCGGGTCACGGTTGAACGGATCGAGTGGGTCCAGCTTCAGAATACGCCGCGCATAGATCGAATAGGGATCGCGGCGCAGCCGTCCTACTTCGCTGAAAGAATAGCTCTTCGGTTGCAGATCGGCAGGCGGCTTCGGGGCAGGGCGTTTTGCTGGCTCCTGCTCGATGCTTTCATCCATCAGGCCGGCCCAATGACGATAGGTCTCGCCGCGGTTCTTCAGCTTTCCGGCAAAATCCTCGCCGCCCAGCGCCAGAAGGCGTTGCAGCCAGCGCGAGGCGACGGCGGGCGTGGAGCCTTGCCGGAGCGCTCGGGTGTAGAAAATGTGCCGGGTGCCGTTCGCCATCTCGAAATCATGCGCAAGCTGGCCGATGCGCCGTTCCGGCGGCTCCAGCCCGATCGCGGTCTTCATGCTGCGGGACAGGAAGGGATTGTTTGCGGTTTGACCGGGCCAAAGTCCTTCATTCAGGCCGCCGATGACGACGGTGTCGACACTTTGCAACCGCGCCTCGAGGGCACCGAAGATAAAAATGCGCGGATGGCGCATGGAGCGTGGTTTGATCGATTCGCCGGCCACCAGCGCTGCGAAAATATCGGCCCATTGCGGTCCGTCTGCGTCGAGGATTTCGCCACTTTCCATCAGTTCACCAAACAGCTCGGAAAGCTTGTCGCCCGCTTCACCGGACCACAAGGCGGCCAGATCGTTGTTTTCATCCGCACAGACCGCTTCGATTACCCGGCCGGTGCGTTTAGCCCAGTCGGAAAGCGGCAATTTATCGGTGAAAGATCGGCCCGACCGGTCGCGGCGCACAAATGCGCTGCTGAGCGGCTCTGTCGAAACGGCGATGCGGCGGGCCAGATCGCGCGCGGCTTCGACGCTTCCCTCCGGCAGCGCCAGCCGCCATGCGGGTGGATGCCGGTCATCGCGCTGTGCCACCAGCTGCGCATCCAGAACCGCTTCCAGATTGCCGATTTCGGTTTCGACCCGGCCGCCGCGCAGCGCGATCAGCTCCAGTGCCTTTGATGCTCTCGCAAAAGCTTCCAGAGATAGCCCAAAACGGGCGAGCGGATGTTTCAGAAGCGAAATGATCGGCACCGGGTCTCCGGGTCTCAAAATTGCTTCCAGTGCCAATTGTGTCAGCCCCGCCTGCGGCGTGGCGGACAGTGGCGTGCCGGCCGAATCGTCGGCTTCGATGCCAAAGCGTTGCAGTTCCGTTGCAACGCGTCGCGCCAGACCGCGATCGGGGGTGATCAGCGCTGCTTGCGAAGGACGTCCATCGCCCGGCGCTTCAAGCGCCAGTCTGAGCGCCACCGCGATGGCGGTCGCTTCTTCGCGCTCGTTGGCGGCTTCTATCAGGGTTGCTGCCGCAAAAGCATCGTCGAAAAATCCGGGATGCCTGTCCTCGCGCCAGCGGTTCCAGTCGCTGGTGGATTTGGCCGGTGCGAGTGCTGCCGAAAAAACGGCCGCGCGCTTTTCGAGATCGCCATCGATGACGCCAATCTGAACCACATCGTCCCGCAGCATGCCAAGCTTTTGCAGCAGCATGTAAAGCCCGTATTGCGAATGGGTGCGGCTCGAAGGGTCGGTTGGGTCTTCGGCAATTGCCTCCCATTGCTCTTCCGGCATGGCAACATCAAGCCCCGGAAGCACAACGACGCCCTGCGGCAAGGCGGCAACGGCGGCGATGAGGTCGGCTGCGGCCGGAATGGAGCCGGTAGAACCGGCCACGATGATCGGTCCCGTATCCGGCAAATTGGTAAGTCGGTTTGCTTCCGCCCGTAGAATGCCGTTGCGATGCCGACCGGCGGAGGAGCGGTTGAGTTCGGCAAGACGCGCGGGCCAGAAGACGCTGGCGATCTTCAGGAAATCCGCCGTCAGCTGCCACCATTGGGCGTGTTCGCCGGTGTCGAGATTGGCGAGCGCTTCCCAGTCCTTTTCTTCCGTATCCATGGCATCGATCACCTCGCCAAGCGCGCGCGCCAACCATATGGCATCGGCGGGGCTGGCGGGGGCAACGAGCGGTGAGTCCAAATGGATCGCCCGGATTGCGTCTGGCAGGCTGTTGCGCCAGGCTAGAATGAGACGCGCCAGTTCGATCAGCCGGCCGGTGCCGGAAATCGGCGGTGCCAGATCCATAATTTCAGGATTTTCGATATCGAAGAAGCCGCTATCGTCATCCGTTTCGCCGAGCGGCCGGATCAGCGGCAGAATGGCGGACCGCCCGCCCAGAAGATCGACGAATTCCGAGCGCAGCACACGGGCGGAGCGTCGCGTCGGTACATAGATCGTCACCTTGGCGAGCGAAAGCGGATCCGCAGCGTCATATCTATAGCCGGCTGTCAGTGTCCCGTCACACAGCGTTTCAGCGAGCGTTTTGAGGAACGGTGTTCCCGCGGCGATCGTCAGGACGCGCTTTTCGTGGCGGGACGTGGTCATGCAGAGCGTTTTTCCCTGAATTGCCGGATGATGATTTCAGCGTCGTCTATGGCATCGGGCGTGCCGACGGTGATCCAGTGGCCGTCAAGCGAAAGCCCGAAAAGCCGGTCATTTTTAATGGCGCGGTCGAAATAGATATTGAGGTTGAAGGCATCGGCCGGCGCATCGTTCAGCAGGCTTGAATCCATGGCGATGGCGCCGGCATAAACCACCGGGTTCGGGTCGCCGTCGCGATACCTCACCAGTTTCCCCTGATCGGAGAGGTTGAAATCCCTCTTGCCGTTATGGCCGGTGGTGTGATCCATGTCGACGCAGAGCAGCGCCATATCCATGCGCGCAGAATCGAAGAAATACGCAAGCTTGCGCAGATTGCTGACCGCATTCAACTGCTCGCCTATCCAGAAAAGATCGGCATTCATGACAAAGACCGGGCCGGGTTCCAGCAGTTTCAGGCCCTTGGCAAGCCCGCCACCGGAATTCATCAGTTGCGACCGCTCATCGGAAATCAGGATTTCCGCGTCGATGCGGCTTTCGAGATGGGCGACCATCTGGTCGGCATGGTGATGCACGTTGACGACGATCTTCTCCGCTCCGGCCTCGATAAGGGCATCGAGCGCATAGTCGATCATCGGCTTGCCGGCGATCTTGACGAGCGGCTTCGGGATCGTATCGGTGATCGGGCGCATCCGCGTGCCAAGCCCGGCGGCCAGCACCATCGCGTTTTTGATCGTCATCGTCGGCAACCGTCTTTCAGTCGTTGAATTCCATGCCCATACGGACACACCAGTCTCGAAGAGGCGCAAGTTCCGGATGCGAAAGCGCTGCGGCAAGATAGCGGAACGTCCTCGGCATATGTTTCATATAATCGGGTTTTTTATCCCGTTCCAACAGTCTCACCCAGATACCGGCAAGCTTGCAATTGCGCTGCGCCGACATGATGGCGAAAGCTTTGAGGAACGCGGTCTCATCGAAAGAAGACTTTACTCTTCTGCACTCAAGATAGTGCGAAAACAGACGCGCCTGCAGTTCGGGCTCAATGGTAACCCGGGCATCCTGCACGATGGAGGCGAGATCATAAGCGGTCGGGCCGATCATCGCGTCCTGAAAATCGATCAGACCGACCTGCCGAATGCCACTATTCCGCGCCTGCCAGAGAAGGTTGGGCGAGTGGAAATCGCGCAGCAGGAGCCCTGTTTCACAATCAGCGAGCGAGTCGATCAGACTATCCCACAGGGCGTCATAGTCGCTCTTCTCGCTATCGTTGAGCGGCTTGCCGCGTTTGTGGGGAAGATACCAATCCGCCAGCAGCGAGACTTCGATCTTCATCGCCTTCCGGTCGAAGGGGGGAACCTCATAGGTGCTGCCGTCACTCACCGGCAGCAGGTCGGGTCGCGGGGTCCGATGAAGGGCTGCGAGGCAGGCGACGCTCTGCAGATAACGTTCTTCTATCGGCGTTCCGTCCGGCGCAAGCACCCCGTCGCGGCCCAAATCCTCCAGCAGGAGAATACCCTGATCGATATCCGCTGCCAGAAGCTCCGGCGCGCAAAAGCCGCTGTTTCGCAGATACTCGCCGATCGCCACGAACGAGCGCGCATCCTGGGCCAGATGGGCTATTTCCGCATAGGTTTTGCCATCGGCAATGATCGCGCCTCTCAAGGGGCGTCGCCAGTCCATCAGGATAAGGTCCGGACCAGTCGTGGAAACGGTCTCGTAAGCGCGTGTGGAAGCGTCACCGCTCAGAAAACGGCGGGTCACATCGCCCCTGCCATTTTTTGCGAGGAATTCGCGAATGGCGAAAACACGCTCAAGCCGCGTTTTCAGTTGTGCCGGAGCCTCGATGGAGGCCAGCCGCCCCTCGCCGGAATGCGTCAGCCGGAGCGAGACGGTCTGGTCCGGTGGCAGAATCTCGGCGGCGATGTCCGGCCACTCGATCAGGCAGATGCCGTCTTCCAGCATCTCGTCAATGCCGAGCTCGTCCAGTTCGGAAACGTCTGAAAGACGGTAAAGATCGAGATGGGCGACAGGAATGCGGGCGGCATAGGTCTGGATGATCGTGAAGGTGGGGCTTGGAACCTCGAGATCGGGTTCATCCGCCATCGCCCGGATGAAGGCGCGGGCAAGCGTCGATTTGCCGGCGCCGAGATCGCCGACAAGCGCCAGACAATCGCCGGGTTTCAATGCCAGCGCGAGGTCTTCACCGAGCCTGATGGTATCTTTTTCTCCCTCAAGGGAAATAGTGATCGGCAAGGCGTCTTCGCTCATTCTGCGGCGATGGAATGCGGGCGCGCGCCGGAAGGAATGCGGCAGGTGACGATGGTGCCGTTGCCGGGCCGGCTGTCGATGCTGACCGTGCCATGATGGAGGCTGACAAAGCTTTCGACGATGGAAAGGCCAAGCCCCGCGCCGGTTTGCCGCCCGCCATTGCCACGTGTCTCGAAGCGGTCGAAGACGGTTTTCAGCATATCTTCGGGAATGCCAGGCCCTTTATCCGCCACCGAGAACAGGAAATCGCCTTCACTACGCTGGCACGACAGTTCAACGGCAGAGCCTTCAGGTGCGAAATTGATCGCATTGGTCAGGAGCTTGATGAGGATCTGCTTCAGGCGCTGGTGATCTGCCACCAGGCTACCGAGATGGGCCGGCGCGATGATTTCAAGCGAAATGCCGCTTTCCTGCAGCCGGTCGGCGATCTGCATCGAAACGTCTTCGAGCAATTCGTTCAGATCATTGTCCGAATAATTCAGCTGCATGATGCCGGCATCGACGGTCGCAAGATCGAGAATATCGTTGACGATGGTCAAAAGCACCGAGGACGAGGTGGAAATATGGTCGAGATATTCCGCCTGCCGGTCCGTCAATTGTCCAATGCCGGGTGTCTTCAGGAGATCGGTGAAACCGATAATATTCGTCAGCGGCGAGCGCAATTCGTAGGAAACATGCTGCACGAAATCGTTCTTCAGCTCGTCGGCCTTCAGAAGTGCGTCGTTCTTTTCCTTGAGTGCCCGTTCCGCCCGCACGCTGTCGGTCATGTTGACGAAGGTCAGCATGGTCTGCGCATCCGGCAGCGGAATGATGGCGAAATCGAGTACGAGACCGGAGAGCAGTTCGAGCGTGCCCTGTTTGGACGGGCGCTCATCATCGAAGCTGGTAATGAACTGGCTGAAGGCGCGCCAGCCATCCGGCCTGTCATAGGATTGTGTGCAGGCGGTTTCGATGGCGCGGATGTGGGTGCCTGTTTCCGCCTGCTCGGAGGTTACACCCCAGAGCGCCCGGAATGCCGGGTTGGACAGGCGAATGCGGCCATCCGCACCGAACACGGCGACACCTTCGGCCAGATGGTCGATGGTTTCGCCCTGTACCTTCACCAGCGTGTTGTAGCGCATCTGCAGGTCGACCTGTTCGGTCAGGTTTTCAAAAACCCAGGTCGCGCCACCCTGCGGATGGGCGGTCGCGATCACGCGCAGGGTCTGGCCGTTCGGCAGATGCCAGAGATCGGTCTTGGTATCGAGCGAACGGTAAACGGCGAGCGCCGTTTCCTTCCAGTTCTTCCAGTTCAGCTGCTCGGGCAATTTGCCGGCGGTGCGCAGTCTGTCGAGAAGCTCGGAATTATCCGGACGGGATTCGAGGAAAACCAGATCGAAACCCCAAAGGGTCGCAAAAGCCTGATTGTAGAATTGCAGCCGCTGCCGACCGTCGAAAATGGCGACGGGCGTCGCCAGATGATCCAGCGTTTCGGCATGACTCTTGAGAACCCGCTTGAGTTCCTCGCTGATGGTTTCCGTCTCGGTGGCATCGATGGCCATGCCGGCCGAACCAGCCGCTGTCTTGATATCCACGACGTCGAAGAAGGTGCGGTTGCCGGAAACCACAGTCGAAATGCGGTCATGATAGGGTGATTCCGGCGTCGCGGCCGCGCGTATCTTCTGCCGGGTAACGGTGTTCAGCAGCTCGCGTTTTTCATGAACGGCCTGTTCGGCATCGCGGGCATCCACGGCCTGCGCATAGGCATGGTTGACCCAAGTCAGCTCACCTTCGCCATTGCGGCGCCAGACCGGCTGCTCGATGGAATCCAGAAGGTCCTGAAACGTTGAGACCGAGGCGATCAGGCGCTCCCGCTCCACCTGCAATTCGGCAAGTTCCGCCCGCAGATTGTTGAGGGCGACGAAACGCGCAAATGCATTGCCGCCGGAAACCCGGCCTTGAACTTCAATGACTTCTCCGCGCTGCGTCTCGATGGTCAGATCGAAACTCTGCGCATGGCTGCGAAGTTTTTCGAGGGATTTTTCCAGCTGGCTCGCGGAGGACGGTTTCAGCCAGCGCCCGAAGGCCAGAAAATCATGATCCGCCTGCGGCGCACCGGTCTCCACGGGCAATTGTCCCAGAAATTCGGGCCGCTTGTCGGCGCCGTCCCAGATAACGATGCGTCGGCCCTTGTCGGAAATCAGCGCCTCGTATTTGGCGATCTTGTGGTGGGTTTCGGCAAGCGCCTTGCGGAATTCGCTGCTTTCAGATTCGATGTTACCCCGCTGGCGCACCAGCCACACGACGGAAAACAGCGTTGCCGAAAGCATGCCGACAAAGAGCGAATAGGTGATTGTTTCACCGGAGGAGAACAGCCGCGCACCGGTTTTTGCCACAAGGCCGTCCTGCGCCAGCGCAACACTTGCCGAGCCGGCAAGGATCGTCCCCGACATCAGCACGGGAAGTCGCGAAAAGCCTGTCCGGACCGCGCTGATCGCCAGCCGGCAATGCGCCAGAACCTGCGCGCTCAATGCCACGCCAGCTTGCGTGTTTTCAACGCGTTGAACTGTCTGCTCGCGCAGATCCGAATTGTGAACCGTCATCCCCGGTCTGTCTCCGTCCTATGTGCCGCATCTTCGACAAGACATCCCATTTCGTCCCCGCCGCCATTTGGCGTGTCCGAATCAAGTCTGACGACAATACCGCCTTCATAAATCTGCGGAAAGGGAGTGCGCAAAAAAGATGCCGCACGCTTTGTCAAGCGCGCGGCATCTAGATATTGTGTAATTTCAGTGGATATTAACTATGATATTAATATCTGTAGTGTTCAGGCTTGAACGGACCCTGCTTGGAGATGCCGATATAATCCGACTGCATGTCGGAAAGTTCTGTTAGCCGAACACCGAGCTTCTCGAGATGAAGGCGCGCAACCTTCTCGTCGAGGTGCTTCGGCAGCACGTAAACTTCGTTCTTGTATTCGCCCTGCTTGGTGAAGAGCTCGATTTGGCCAAGCACCTGATTGGTGAAGGACGCAGACATGACGAAGGACGGGTGGCCGGTAGCATTGCCGAGGTTCAGCAGGCGGCCTTCGGACAGAAGAATGATGCGGTTGCCCTTCGGGAACTCGATCATGTCGACCTGCGGCTTGATGTTCGTCCACTTCAGGTTACGCAGCGAGGCGACCTGAATTTCATTGTCGAAATGGCCGATATTGCCAACAATGGCCATGTCCTTCATCTCGCGCATATGCTCGATGCGGATGACGTCCTTGTTGCCTGTCGTGGTGATGAAGATGTCGGCGGAAGAGATGACGTCTTCGAGACGAACGACTTCAAAACCGTCCATGGCAGCCTGAAGCGCGCAGATCGGGTCGATTTCGGTAACCTTCACACGGGCGCCGGCGCCCTGCAGCGAGGCGGCAGAGCCCTTGCCAACATCGCCGTAACCGCAGACCACGGCGACCTTGCCGGCCATCATCACGTCGGTCGCACGGCGAATGCCGTCCACCAGCGATTCCTTGCAGCCGTATTTGTTGTCGAACTTCGACTTGGTCACGCTGTCATTGACGTTGATCGCCGGGAAGGGCAGCAGGCCCTTCTTGCTGAGATCGTAAAGACGGTGAACGCCGGTGGTGGTTTCTTCCGTGACACCCTTCAGCGCGTCGCGCTGCTTGGTGAACCAGCCGGGAGAAGCCTTTAGACGCTTGTTGATCTGCGCGAAGAGGATTTCTTCTTCTTCAGAGCCGGGGTTGGACAAAACGTCCTCACCGGCTTCGGCGCGTGCGCCGAGCAGGATGTACATGGTGGCATCGCCGCCATCGTCAAGGATCATGTTCGAGAGGCCGCCATCGGTCCACTGGAAAATCTTGTCGGTATATTCCCAATATTCCGTCAGTGTTTCGCCCTTGACGGCGAAGACCGGAATGCCGGCTGCTGCAATGGCCGCTGCCGCATGATCCTGCGTCGAGAAGATGTTGCAGGAGGCCCAGCGAACGTCCGCGCCGAGTTCCTTCAGCGTTTCGATGAGAACGCCGGTCTGGATCGTCATGTGAAGGGAGCCGGTGATACGTGCGCCCTTGAGCGGCTTGCTTTCGCCGAACTCCTTGCGGCAGGACATCAGGCCGGGCATTTCGGTTTCGGCGATGTCCAGCTCCTTGCGGCCGAATGCGGCAAGGTTGATATCGGCGACGATGTAGTCCTTCTCAAGGCTCATGAAGTTCTCCAGATCAGAAATGCCGCGCCTGTTGGCCCGGCTTTTAAACGTAGCAGCGGTTTAGCAGGCCACAAACGATCTGGCAATGATGATATAAAGAGGTCTTTATGTCTTTATATGTCGCCGGCTCAGGCTTCTTCGCCGAAGCGGTCGGCCACCAGAGCTTCCAGTGCGGCCAGCGCCTCCACGGCCTGGTTGCCGCTTGCTTCGACATAAACGCTGCAGCCGGGGCTGGCCGCCAGCATCATCAGCCCCATGATGGAGGTGCCGCCGACGGTCATGCCGTCCTTGGAAACCGTGATCGTGGCGTCGAACCCCTCGACCATCTGCACGAATTTCGCAGATGCCCGAGCGTGGAGACCGCGCTTGTTGATGATCGGCAATTCCCGGGAGAGAGGCGACATAGGCTGATTTCTCACTTGCCGCTTAAAACGCGGCTGGCGACGTTGATATATTTGCGGCCGGCATCGGATGCATCCTGCAGGGCTTTGTCCATGTTGTCCTCGCTGCGAACGCCGGCAAGCTTGATCAGCATGGGAAGATTGACCCCGGCGATGACTTCGACATTGCCGTTATTCATGACGGAGATTGCAAGATTGGACGGTGTGCCGCCGAACATGTCCGTCAGGATGATGACACCATTGCCATCATTGGCGCGCGCAACGGCGTCGATGATATCCTGCCGGCGCTGATCCATGTCGTCTTCGGGACCGATACAAACCGTCTCGATCAATTTCTGGGGACCAACGACATGCTCCAACGCATGGCGAAATTCCTCAGCCAGCTTGCCATGGGTGACAAGCACTAGTCCGATCATGAAATGCTCCCTTGCACACGCACTCTCATTGCCGACTATCGCAACGCGGCAATCCTGTCCATCGGTGGGATTTCATCTTGATGAGGAAAATGCGAATCGCAAGCCTAAAATCGCCCGAATCATCGTCACTTCACATTCGTTTTAAAAAGATTTTGAGCAAGTGCAGCAAATTTTCCGTAAGGGGTAAGACTTGCAAGCGGAATGCGCAGAAGCGGAAGATGTCCTCCGCAGGGCGGCAGAAACGCTTCGTCATCTTCGGGAAGTCTCGGATTTTCCGGTGAAAGAACTGTCGTCACCGCAAAATGTAGTGTGGCGCTTGCGATGCTGTTGATGGAGATAATGCCGCTACCGCGCAATTCCAGCAATCCGGCGATCGCCGCCGGCCGCTCGGCGATGATGTTTTCGCCGTCGCGATACACGAAAATCTGATCGTCCGCGATCAGCGCCGCCGGCAATCCGCAGCGTTCAGCCTCGGTCAGAAAGCTGAAGGCAAGCTCGCTTTTGCCGCTGCCGGACGGCCCCGTGAAAAGAATGCCCGTATTTTGAACGACAATGGCGGTGGCGTGCAGGTTGAAGCGTTCAGCGTTCATGGGCTTCCGCCGCCGGCAGCGACAGGGTGAAGCGCGCGCCTGATATCACGCCATATTTGTCGACGACATTTTCTGCCCTGAGGCTGCCGCCATGGGCTTCGGCGATCTGGCGGCTGATGGAAAGGCCGAGGCCCGAGTTCTGGCCGAAACCTTCGCTTGCCGGTCGGTCGGTATAGAACCGCTCGAAAATCCGGTCGATATCTTCGGCCTGAATGCCAGGCCCGTTGTCTTCCACCTGCACGAGGCAGCGATCCTTGTGGCGGGAAAGGCGCACGGTGATGCGACCGCTATCCTCTGACACGAAAGAACGGGCATTCTCGATCAGATTGGTGACGATCTGGCTGAGGCGAAGGTCGTGGCCATTCACCACGAAAGAGGTTTTGCTTCCGGCCTTGCGGTCGGCCACATAGTCGATTGCCACGCTTTTTTTCTTGGTGCTGATCTGGCGGGATATGTCCACCAGCCCCTTCATCAGCACATCGAGGTCGAGCGGCTCGGCATCGGCGCGCGCCAGTTCGGCGTCGAGCCGCGACGCATCCGAAATGTCGCTGATCAGACGGTCGAGGCGGCGCACATCGTGGAAGATGATCTCGGTCAGCCGCTGCTTCGACTCTTCAGTTTTCGCGCGCGGCAGGGTTTCCACGGCGCTGCGCAGCGAAGTCAGCGGGTTCTTGAGTTCATGACTGACGTCGGCGGCGAAGCTTTCGATCGCATCGATACGGTCGTAAAGCGCCGTCGTCATTTCACGCAGGGCAATCGAGAGATTGCCGATTTCATCCTGACGTGCTGAAAAATCCGGTATCTCCTCGCGGGTTCGCGCCCCGCGGCGCACGCGGATCGCAGCGGCCGAAAGCCGCCGCAGCGGCGTGGCGATGGTCGAGGACAGAAGCAGCGACAACACGATATTGACCAGCGTGGCGATGCCGAAAACGCGCATGATGGCCAGGCGCTCCGCATGCACGATCTTGTCGATATCGCCTGCCTGTGTGGAGAGCAGCAATACGCCGAGCACGGCCCGGAAACGTTGCACCGGCACGGCAACCGAAACGATCAGCTCACCCTTTTCAGTGACGCGCACGACCGCGCCGCGCACGCCGGTCAGCGCATTCATCACTTCCGGATAGATCGAGCCGTCGCCGCCGGGCGCTTCCTTGTATTGCGGCAGGCTGCTTGGCTGCAGCATGCGGTTGAACATGCTGGTGAACCAATCACCCCAGGTCTGGGTTTCCGGCGTCACCGGCGGCAGATCGAAGCGCAGGACCTGCCCGCGCGAATAAAGATGGCGTGAATCGAGCAGCAGGTTGGCGTCGGCATCAAACAGCCGCGCGCGCGTGCGTGTGGGCGAAATCAGCCGCCGCAGCACGGGAGCCACCCGTTCCGGGTTGATAGGGAAACTCAGGTCCTCGTCATTGGGGGCGGGCGTGATGCTTTGCCCCGCTTGCAATTCGAGAAGCTTTTCCGGATTGATGGTGATCGAGTTGGTATCGACCGAAGCGGAAGCCGAAATCGCGCCGGCGATGATTTCGCCCTGCGTCAGAAGGCTTTCGACCCGCGCGTCGATCAGCCCCTCACGGAACTGGTTGAGATAGAGAATACCGCCGACCAGAACGACCGTCGCAGCGACATTGAAGAAAAGAATGCGGCGCGTGAGGCTGGAAAACACCGCATTGCCGAAAATGCGCCGGATAATCGTCAGCGGATGGATACGATGGCGGCGTTCGCTGCCGCGTTCTTCGGCATCGTCACTATCCGAGACGGTTTCCGGCGTTTTCTTCAGCACGTATTTAAGTCCTCGCCACCACTCTTCGGGTGGTTTCTTCCGATTTGCGTGCCGATTCAGGCCGCTTCGCGGAAGCGATATCCTACGCCATAAAGCGTTTCAATCATATCGAAGTCGCCATCGACCAGTTTGAACTTCTTGCGAAGGCGCTTGATGTGGCTGTCGATGGTGCGGTCGTCCACATAGACCTGCTCGTCATAGGCGGCATCCATCAGCGCGTCGCGGCTTTTCACCACGCCCGGCCGCTGCGCCAGCGAATGCAGGATGAGGAATTCGGTGACGGTGAGCGTCACCGGCTCACCCTTCCAGGTGCAGGTGTGGCGTTCCTGATCCATGGCCAGCTGCCCGCGTTCCAGCGTGCGGGCCTGCTGGTCCGCAGTCGGCTTCAGCGTGCCGCCAGCAGCGGGGGCAGCGTCGCGGCTGCTGGCGCGGCGCAGGATGGCCTTGACGCGTTCCACGAGAAGGCGCTGCGAGAAGGGTTTTGTAATGAAGTCGTCGGCGCCCATTTTGAGGCCGAACAATTCGTCGATCTCTTCATCCTTGGAGGTCAGGAAGATAACGGGAATATCCGATTTCTGGCGAAGACGCCGCAACAGCTCCATGCCGTCCATGCGCGGCATCTTGATGTCGAAAATGGCGAGCTGCGGCGGACGGGCGATCAACCCGTCAAGCGCGGAAGCGCCGTCCGTATACGTTTCGACCCGGTAGCCTTCGGCTTCGAGCGCGATCGATACCGAAGTCAGAATATTCCGGTCATCGTCGACAAGCGCGATCGTCTGCATGTAGTTGGTCTCCATCGACATTTTCTTGTAACTCCCGACATCCACCCAGCCAAGGTTGCGCGCCGTGAGCCACTCTCTTGAGTATAAAGGTGGAACAAATTGTGGCAAAGGAAAACTCGACGGCTTCATGCGGGGCCGGACAAGGGGATTTCAGCGAAAATGCGGCGACCGAATTTAAATGCGCCTTAAACCGATTTAAAAAGAAATAAAATCTTTTAAATCGATTAATATATTGAAATCACTAAGTTTTTTAAGGTTCGGCTCTTGCGTTTCCAAAAGCTGCCACGTATTTTCCGTGAAAATTTCAACAGCCTTATCGTCATTAACAAGGAACGCGTCATGAACGAGCTTGGGGTTCATAATCCTGCCAATGGAGTTGCGGAACTCGGACTGGGCGAGGCGTCCCGCGTCTTTTATAACCTCAACGAGAGCGAATTATACGAAGAGGCGATCCGCAACGGCGAGGCCGAACTGACCATCGATGGCGCGTTGCGCGCCGTCACCGGTCAGCACACGGGCCGTTCGCCGAAGGACAAATTCGTTGTGCGCGATGCTTCCACCGAGAACACCATCTGGTGGGACAACAACAAGCCGCTGTCGCCGGAAAACTTCGAACTGCTGCGCCAGGACATGCTGGCCCATGCCGCCGGCAAGACGCTTTACGTGCAGGACTTGATCGGCGGTGCCGACGAAGAAAATGCGCTGCCGACACGCGTCGTCACCGAGCTTGCCTGGCATTCACTGTTCATCCGCAATCTACTGATCCGTCCGAAGCGGGAGAAACTGGCGGGCTTCAAGCAGAAGCTGACCATCATCAATCTGCCGAGCTTCAAGGCCGATCCGGCGCGTCACGGCGTTCGTACAGAAACCGTCATCGCCTGCGATCTCACCAATGGTCTCGTCCTGATCGGCGGCACCTCCTATGCCGGTGAAAACAAGAAGTCGGTCTTCACTGTGCTGAACTACCTTCTGCCGGCCAAGGGCGTCATGCCGATGCATTGCTCGGCCAATGTTGGTCCTGAGGGTGATTCGGCCGTGTTCTTCGGTCTCTCCGGCACCGGCAAGACCACGCTTTCGGCCGATCCTTCGCGTACGCTGATCGGTGATGACGAACATGGCTGGGGCGAACACGGCATCTTTAATTTTGAAGGCGGCTGCTATGCCAAGGCGATTAAGCTTTCGGCCGAAGCCGAGCCGGAAATCTACGCCGCGACCCGTCGCTTCGGCACGGTCCTCGAAAACGTCGTGCTGGACGAAAACCGCGTTCCGGACTTCAACGACACTTCGCTGACGGAAAACACCCGCAGCGCCTATCCGCTGCACTTCATTCCGAATGCATCGGAAACCGGCATTGCTGGCCATCCGAAGACGATCATCATGCTGACGGCGGACGCCTTCGGTGTACTGCCGCCGATTGCCCGGCTGACGCCGGAGCAGGCCATGTACCACTTCCTGTCCGGTTACACGGCAAAGGTCGCTGGCACGGAAAAGGGCGTGACGGAACCGGAAGCGACCTTCTCCACCTGCTTCGGCGCGCCCTTCATGCCGCGCCACCCGGCGGAATATGGCAACCTGCTGCGTGAGCTGATCGGCAAGCACGGCGTGGACTGCTGGCTGGTCAACACCGGCTGGACCGGCGGTGCTTACGGCATCGGCAAACGTATGCCCATCAAGGCGACGCGCGCGCTTCTGACGGCTGCGCTCACCGGCGAGCTGAAGGATGCACAATTCCGCACCGACGCGAATTTCGGTTTCGCGGTGCCGCTGTCGCTTGATGGCGTTGACGGTGCAATTCTCGATCCGCGTTCAACCTGGGCCGATGGCGCAGCTTACGATGCGCAGGCGACGAAGCTGGTCTCCATGTTCGTCACGAACTTCACCAAGTTCGAAGATCATGTCGACAGCAAGGTTCGCGATGCCGCACCGGGCCTTTTGCTCGCGGCTGAATGAATAAAGCCTCATTCGTGAGGAGGAGGGAACCCGGCTTCACGCCGGGTTCTTTCGTTTTCTCCGCTGTTTTCATTCCGGTCGATCTGTGGCATCACCGGCGCGGAGAAAGATCATGGCCAGCGACCCGCTTTACATCAGCAACCGTATCACTATCGCCGGCTGGGAGCTGACGGAGCAATTCGTGCTGGCCGGCGGGCCGGGCGGCCAGAACGTCAATAAGGTCTCGACGGCGGTTCAGCTGTTTTTCGATATTGCCAATTCCCCATCTCTGACGGATCGGGTGAAAACCAATGCTATCCGCCTTGGCGGCAGGCGTGTTTCGAAAGACGGCGTACTGATGATCGAAGCGAGCCGGTTTCGCAGCCAGGAGCGCAATCGAGAGGATGCGCGCGAGCGGCTGAAGGAGCTGATCCTCGAAGCCGCCGCCCCGCCGCCACCGGTCCGCAAAACCACCAAACCGACCAAGGGTTCAGTCGAACGCCGCCTCAAGGCGAAGTCCGGTCGCTCGGACGTGAAGAAAATGCGCGGTAAGCCCTCGGGGGATTAGGCGGCAATCTGGTGCGAAATCTTTCGCCCTTGTCATAGAGCTTCAAATATCGTCTGGTATGCCTCCTTACAACCAAGGAGGGTGCTATGGGTCTGTTCAGTTTCATCAAGGAAGCGGGAAAGAAGCTCGGTATCGGCGGCGATGATGCCCCGGATGTCGAAGCGGTCAAAAAAGAACTCGCTTCCCACGATCTCGGCACGGACAAGGTTCAGGTCGAGGTGGTGGACGACAAGGTCGTTCTGAAGGGCAACGTGGCCGATCAGTCGGTTTTCGAAAAGGCGGTCATCGCGGTCGGAAATACGCTCGGCATTTCCAAGGTCGAGGCCGGCGAGTTGAAGGTGGCCGAAGCGCCGGCGAAAGAACCCGTCTTCTACACCGTCAAGAAGGGCGACAATCTCTGGAAGATCGCCGAAGCGCAATATGGCAAGGCAAATGGCGCGAAGAACAACATCATCTTCGAAGCCAACAAGCCGATGCTGACCCATCCCGATAAAATCTATCCCGGACAGGTTCTGCGTATTCCCGACCTCGCGTAATAACGGGCTTAGTCATTGGAGATGCCGCCCACACGCGGCATCTTTTATAATTTGCGAAGCGCCACCATGTCGATCAGGTGGTTTTTCCCCTTGCGCAAGATAAGGTCCGCGCGCGGGCGCGTCGGAACGATGTTCTGGCGCAGGTTCTTCAGATTGATGTTCTGCCAGAGGCCCTCGGCAATGCTGAGCGCTGCTTCTTCGCTGATCGACGCATAGCGATTGAAGAATGAATTCGGGTCACGGAAGGCAGTTTGTCGCAGGTTCATGAACCGGTTCACATACCAGTTGTGAATGAAATCCTCATCTGCATCAATATAGATCGAAAAATCGAAGAAGTCGGAAACGATCGGCACGATCCGCCCGCCCGCCGGCAGGTCACGCGATTGCAGCACGTTGATGCCTTCGAAAATAAGGATATCCGGCTGATCGATGACAGTGAATTCGTTCGGCAACACGTCATAGGTCAGATGCGAATAACGTGGCGCCTTCACATTCGGCTGGCCTGCCTTGATGGCTGACAGGAAACGTAAGAGCGCGCCGATATCGTAGCTTTCCGGAAAGCCCTTGCGCTCCATCAGGTTTTCACGCCGCAGCACCTCGTTCGGATAGAGAAATCCGTCAGTGGTGATGAGATCGACCTTCGGGCTGGAGGGCCAGCGCGCCAGAAGCTCTTTCAGGATACGCGCCGTCGTTGATTTTCCAACCGCCACCGAACCGGCGATGCCGATGACGAAAGGCGTCTTGTTTACATCCCCCATATTGAGGAAGCGGTTGCGCTGCTCGAACAAAAGCTGTGACGCCTCCACATGCGAAGACAGCAGGCGAGACAGCGACAGGTAGATGCGCCGCACCTCGTCCAGATCGATCGGGTCGTCCAGCGAGCGCAGCCGTTTTACCTCATCGGCCGACAAGGTAAGTGGCGTATCGGCACGGAATTTCGCCCATTCTTCGGAGCTGTAGAAGTGATAGGGCGAATATTCGTCCGGCCGGAAATGATCGAGTGTACCCGGCATACCTCTCTCCCCGCTGCCTGCCTCGACATTCATGATGTTGGCCTCGCCGCCTTTTCCGCAAGGCCGGTTTGTCCGGTCCGGCGCTGCAACTCGGTAAAAACGTCGTCCAGGGGTATGTCGGCAATCTTCAGCACGACCAGCAGATGATAGAGCAGATCGGCGGCTTCATTTTTCAGCCCGTCGCGGTCTTTCGCGATGGCGGCGATGACGGCTTCCACCGCTTCTTCGCCGAGTTTTTTCGCCGCACGCTCCTGGCCCGCCGCAACCAGTTTGGCAGTCCAGGATTCTTCAGGAGATGCGGCGGCGCGGGTCGCGACGATACGTTCCAGATCGGAAAGGGAAAATGCGCTCATGAGATGTTCCTGCAATCAGTCGAGGCGCATGGCGATGCCATGCTCGGCCATATAGCTTTTGGCTTGCCCGATCGAATAGGTGCCGAAGTGGAAGATGGAAGCGGCGAGTACTGCGGTCGCATGACCGTCCCGCACACCTGCCACCAGATCATCCAATGTGCCTACGCCGCCAGAAGCGATGACGGGTACACGAACCTGATCGGCAATGCTGCGCGTCAGGCCGATATCATAGCCGCTCTTGGTGCCGTCGCGATCCATCGAGGTAACAAGCAATTCACCTGCCCCACGCTCCACCATCTTGATGGCGAACTCCACAGCGTCAATCCCGGTTGGCTGGCGTCCGCCGTGGGTGAAGATTTCCCAACGCTCGGCTTCCCCGTCCTTGGAAACCCGCTTGGCGTCGATGGAAACGACGATGCACTGGTTGCCAAACTTATCGGCCGCCTGCGCCACGAAATCCGGATCCTTGACGGCTGCGGAATTGATCGAGACCTTGTCGGCGCCGCACAGAAGCAGCTTGCGAATATCGGCGACGCTGCGAACCCCACCGCCAACCGTTACCGGCATGAAACAATGATCTGCGGTGCGCGAGACGACATCGAAGATTGTGTCGCGGTTATCCGAGGAAGCGGTGATGTCGAGAAAGCAGAGTTCATCGGCTCCCGCCGCATCATAGGCTTTCGCCGCTTCAACCGGATCACCCGCGTCGATCAGGTCGACAAAGTTCACGCCCTTGACGACGCGGCCGTCTTTCACATCGAGGCAGGGAATAATACGGGCTTTGAGGGTCATGCGCGTACCTCCTTCGTGGCCTTGATGAGGGCAAGCGCCTCGGCGGGGTCGATACGCCCATCATAAAGCGCGCGACCAGAAATCGCACCCTCGAGCTTTGCAGCATCCGGCTGCAACATGCGCTTGATGTCATCGATGGAGGCAAGGCCGCCGGAGGCGATGACCGGTATGGAGACGGCGTCGGCCAGTTCCAGTGTCGAAGCCCAGTTGATGCCGGCGAGAATGCCGTCGCGATCGATATCGGTGTAGATAATCGCGGCGACGCCGGCACCTTCGAAACGTTTGGCCAGTTCGATGACGCCGAGTTTGGAGGCTTCGGCCCAGCCTTCAACGGCAACCTTGCCGCCCTTGGCATCAATGCCGACGGCGACCTGGCCGGGGAAACGCTTGCAGGCTTCAATAACCAGAACCGGATCGCGCACCGCCACGGTGCCGAGAATGACGCGGGCAAGCCCACGGCTCAGCCATGCCTCAATGTGGTCAAGGGTACGGATACCGCCACCGAGTTGAACCGGGTTTGTCGTGGCTTTCAAAATGGCGTCGACCGCCTCGCCATTGACTGTTTCACCAGCGAAAGCGCCGTTGAGATCAACGACATGCAGCCACTCGAAACCCTGATCCTCAAAGGCTTTCGCCTGCGCGCCGGGGTCGGTGTTGTAAACGGTGGCCTGGTCCATATCGCCGAGTTTCAGGCGAACGCACTCACCGTCTTTGAGATCGATTGCGGGAAAAAGAATCATGTCAGGGCTTCCAGCGCAGAAAATTGGAAATCAGGGCAAGGCCGAGCGTCTGGCTTTTTTCCGGGTGGAACTGCGCGCCCGCCATATTGTCGCGGCCAACGAAAGCCGTCATTGCACCACCATAATTGGTGGTGGCGATAACATCCGTCGAATGCCTGGCCGCCAGATGATAGGAATGCACGAAATAGGCGTGCAAGCCGTCTGCGCCGGTCTTGATGCCGTCAAACAGGGGGTGAGGGTGGCGGATTTCCAGCGTGTTCCAGCCGATCTGCGGAATTTTGAGGCTGGGATCGGACGGTGTCATTTCCACGACGTCACCCTCGATCCAGCCAAGGCCCGAGCTGACAGTCTTTTCCAGCCCGCGCGAGGACATCAGCTGCATGCCGACGCAGATACCGAGGAAGGGATGGGCTTTCTTCTCGACGGCTTCAACAAGCGCCTCATGCATGCCGGGAACGGCATCAAGACCGGCGCGGCAATCCGCATAGGCGCCGACACCCGGCAGGACGATGCGGTCCGCTGTAGCGACGTGATCCGGCCTGTCGGTCAGATCGATGGTTGCGTCGATGCCGGCCTCGCGGGCGGCACGCTCAAAAGCTTTGGTGGCCGAACGCAAATTGCCCGAACCGTAGTCGATGATCGCGACGCGCATGTCAGCGCCTTCCATTCAAGTCGAAAAGAAACGATCCGGCGGGATCGTTGATGAAGTTTTTGTCACCGCTCCTTTGCGGCGAAGGGGTCCAGACCGGCTGCGAAAGCTGTTCCGTCGTTTCGGTGTTTTTTGAGAGTTTCGAGAAATATATGTCTTCCGCGCTCGAAAGATCAGGGGCGGAGATGATCGATGCCATCTTCCAGCCTTTTCGGATCAAGTGCTGCACGAGAAAATCGCGTCCTTCCAGTGCGGTGATGAGGGAAATGGCAAAGCCGCACAGAATGCCGACCGGTTCGAATCCGGGTAACATTGATGCCTGACCGGCCAGAACGAGGGCGATAAAAACGACCACCGCCGCCAGCCACGCGCGGTTGATCGCGAGCCACAACCACGGCGCAATCAGAGCCAGCCAGACGAAACGGTCTGCAATAAAGCGGGTCGTCTTGTGGTCCCTGTCCGGCCCGTTGGGGGCTTCCAGAACGAGATAGCTTGTCATGGGCTTCCTGACAGCTTTGGCGTCAGGCCAGCATACCCTTGGTCGAGGGAACGCGGCCTGCCTGCCGGGGGTCGATCTCGGTTGCCGTGCGAAGAACGCGGGCAACGGCCTTGAAGCATGTTTCGGCGATATGATGGTTGTTGGCGCCGTAATGGTTCAGGATATGCAGCGTGACACCGGCATTCTGGGCCAGCGCCTGAAAGAACTCGCGCACCAGCTCCGTGTCGAAAGTGCCGATCTTCGGCGCGGAAAAATTGACGTTCCACACAAGGAAGGGGCGGCCGGAAATATCGACGGCCGCCTTGGTCATCGTCTCATCCATGGCAAGATCGAGCGAGGCGTAACGCGTAATGCCGCGCCGGTCACCCAGCGCCTTGGCAATGGCCTGGCCGATGGCGATGCCGGTATCTTCCACGGTGTGATGGTCATCGATATGCAGGTCGCCCTTGACCTCGATATCCATGTCGATCAGCGAATGGCGGCTCAGCTGGTCCAGCATATGGTCGAAAAATCCCACGCCGGTGGAAATTGTCGACTTGCCGGTGCCGTCGATATCCACACGCACCGAAACCGAAGTTTCGTTGGTGATGCGGATAATCTCGCCTTTACGTTCTGCCATTTTGGCCGCTCCGTGAAAATGTTGCCGTTCCTTATCAGCACGGGACACAAATATCCAGTTGTTCCATCGTCTTGCCTGACGCGCTGAAAACGGTGGGTTGCCCCGAAGATTGCAATCGTGAAAAGCAAACTTACATAGAACTCCAGAAGGCCGTGTCCCGGCCCGTTAACCCCAGGCCCGTAAGGGCAGACAGGTGTTTGATGACAACAATTATTACAGTCAGGAAGGGCGGCAAGGTCGTCATGGCTGGCGACGGGCAGGTAAGCCTTGGCCAGACGGTCATGAAAGGCAATGCCCGCAAGGTTCGCCGCATCGGCAAGGGTGAGGTGATTGCCGGTTTCGCCGGTGCGACGGCAGATGCCTTCACGCTGCTCGACCGTCTCGAAAAGAAGCTTGAGCAATATCCCGGCCAGTTGATGCGCGCAGCCGTCGAGCTTGCGAAGGACTGGCGCACGGACAAATATCTGCGCAATCTCGAAGCGATGATGCTGGTGGCCGATAAATCGACCACGCTTGCCATTACCGGTAATGGGGATGTGCTGGAACCGGAACATGGCGCAATCGCCATCGGCTCCGGCGGCAACTATGCCTTCGCCGCCGCCCGCGCCATGATGGACACGGACAAGTCGGCCGAAGAGGTAGCGCGCCAGTCGCTCGATATCGCCGCCGATATCTGCGTTTATACCAACCATAATCTCGTCGTCGAAACGCTCGACGCCGAATAAGCGAATTTTTCACCCCCATTTCTCACCCAAGGGTCCTGTGGGCCGGGCCGGAATGGCCGGCCGGAACAGGAAAGCCGAGAGGATAGAATGACCACTTTTTCTCCCCGGGAAATTGTCTCGGAATTAGACCGCCACATCATCGGCCAGCATGATGCGAAACGTGCGGTCGCGATCGCACTGCGCAACCGCTGGCGTCGCCAGCAGCTCGATGAGAGCCTGCGCGACGAGGTCATGCCCAAAAACATTCTGATGATCGGGCCGACCGGTGTCGGCAAGACGGAGATTTCCCGTCGTCTGGCAAAGTTGGCCGGCGCCCCCTTCATCAAGGTCGAGGCGACCAAGTTTACCGAAGTCGGTTATGTCGGCCGCGATGTCGAGCAGATCATCCGCGATCTCGTGGAAATCGGCATCGGGCTCGTGCGTGAAAAGAAACGTGCCGAGGTGCAGGCCAAGGCCCATGCCAGCGCCGAAGAACGGGTGCTAGATGCGCTGGTCGGCACGACGGCGTCGCCCGGCACCCGCGAAAGCTTCCGCAAGAAGCTCCGTGATGGCGAGTTGGACGACAAGGAAATCGATATCGAGGTGGCCGATAGCGGCTCGGGCATGCCCGGTTTCGAAATTCCCGGCATGCCGGGCGCCAATATCGGCGTCCTCAACCTGTCGGAAATGTTCGGCAAGGCCATGGGGGGGCGCACGAAGAAGGTGCGCACCACGGTATCGAAATCTTATGCCGATCTCGTCCGCGATGAATCCGACAAGTTGCTCGACAATGAAATGATCCAGCGCGAAGCGGTAAAGTCGGTGGAAAATGACGGCATCGTCTTCCTCGACGAAATCGACAAGATCGCCGCGCGTGATGGCGGCATGGGCGCCGGCGTTTCGCGTGAAGGCGTGCAGCGCGACCTGCTTCCGCTTGTCGAAGGCACGACGGTTTCGACGAAATACGGTCCGGTGAAAACCGACCACGTCCTGTTTATCGCGTCAGGCGCGTTCCATGTGGCAAAGCCGTCCGATCTTCTGCCGGAGCTTCAGGGTCGCCTGCCGATCCGCGTCGAGCTGAAGCCGCTGACCAAAGAGGATTTCCGCCGTATCCTGACCGAAACGGAAGCAAGCCTCATCCGCCAGTACAAGGCGCTGATGGCGACGGAAGAACTCGATCTCGACTTCACTGATGATGCGATTGACGCTCTGGCCGATGTGGCCGTTCATCTCAACTCGTCGGTTGAGAATATCGGTGCGCGCCGCCTGCAGACGGTGATGGAGCGGGTTCTGGACGAGATTTCCTATAACGCGCCGGATCGCGGCGGCTCTGCCGTCAAGATCGATCAGGAATACGTCAAAAAACATGTCGGCGATCTTGCCGCCGATACGGATCTGTCACGCTATATTCTCTGAAGACTTCAGGGACAAACGAAAGAAGAGTGCGGCCATATTTGCCGCACTCTTTTATTTTATCTGCCTCATCTCGCATTCAGCCCGCATTTTGTTTATGGGAAGGGCTGCATTCCGGTTGGAACCGCTTTCGTGGAATGGTCCGGTTTTCCCTCGTTTATTTCGCCGGGAAGCCGCGGACTTGAGAAAAGGCATTTGCTCGTGCGCAAAACTCTTCTGGCATTTGCCGCTGCTCTGGCGTTCACCGTCGTCTCGTCTTCTTATGCCGAGGCCGCAACGGTCGTTCCACCGGGCAATCGCAATGCCGAACAGCCCGGTGTTCCCGGCGCTTCCACCCGCAGAACCAAGGCGTCCAACAGCTCTTTCGAACGCAAGTACCAGAAGGTGATCGACCTCTTGTCCTCCGACAAGGCGCTGATTGCCAAGATCAAGTCGACGGCCGGGCGCTACGGCATCGATCCGATCCATATGGTTGGTGCGATCGTCGGCGAGCATACTTATAATGTCGATGCCTATGATCGACTGCAATCCTACTATGTTAAAGCCGCCTCCTATGCCGGCAGCAGCTTCCGTTTCGGCTACAAGGATGAAACCATCGCGCAGTTTCTGACGCGTTCGCAATTTGCCAAATGTCAGTCGAAAAAGGATTCCTACGGTCTTTGGAACTGTCGGGAAGATGTCTGGGACGACAGTTTCCGCGGCAAGACCGTGGATGGCGTCGCCTATCCGAACAACCGTTTCAGTGCCGTGTTTTTCCAGCCCTTCTACGCCGGGCAGACCTTCGGCCTCGGCCAGATCAACCCGCTGACGGCGCTGATGTTGTCCGACATGGTTTCGAAAACCTCTGGCTATGACAGGCTGGATGAGAACGACGCTACCGCCGTTTATACCGCGATCATGGACCCGGACCGCTCGCTGGCCTTCATGGCCGCCTCCATTCGCAAATCGATCGATGACTACAGATCGATTGCCGACATGGATATTTCGAAAAATCCAGGCGTGACCTCCACGCTTTATAATGTCGGCGGCTCGCAGCAACGGGCGGCCGCTCTCGCCCAGAAAAACCGCCAGCGCGCCGCAGGTGGGGAACAGCCCCTTTTGCCGGAAGAAAACTATTACGGTTGGCTCGTGAATGACCGTATCAAGGACTTGCAGGCGCTTTTGTAGAAAAAGACGACTATCGGCTTCATTGTTTCCAAAATGGAAATAATATTTGGCTACCTGCCGCAATTGACGAGCACCCTCTTCAACGTCCAATCTGGACCTCTAGAATAAGAGGAGGCGCATGTGAACCGCACGAATAAATTCGGTCTTTCCATCGATGACAAGCTTTATGCTTTTTTGACGGATGAGGTGCTGCCGGGCACGGGTCTGGACAGTGAGGTTTTCTTCGAAGGCTTCTCGGCCATCGTCCATGAGCTTTCTCCGAAGAACGATGAACTGCTGGCAAAGCGCGACACATTGCAGGAAAAACTGGATGGATGGTACCGGCAGAACGGCGCTCCGGTGGATTTTGCGATCTATGAGGGCTTTCTGAAGGATATCGGTTACCTGCTGCCGGAAGGCCCCGGCTTCAAGGTGGAAACTGGCAATGTCGATCCGGAAATTGCTGCCGTCGCCGGCCCGCAACTCGTTGTTCCGGTCATGAATGCGCGTTATGCGCTGAATGCCGCCAATGCCCGCTGGGGTTCGCTTTACGACGCGCTTTACGGCACCGATGCCATCTCCGATGCCGATGGTGCGGAAAAGGGCAAGGGTTACAATCCGAAGCGCGGCGAAAAGGTCATCACCTGGGCGCGCAACTTCCTTGATGAATCGGCACCGCTAGAAACGGCAAGCTGGTCGGATGTGTCAGGTTTCAAGATCGTTGACGGCCTGTTGCAGCTTGCAATCGGCGACGCCACGACGGGGCTCAAGGACGCCGCACAATTCAAGGGCTTTACCGGTGAGGCGGAGAAACCGGCAACGATCCTGCTCGGCAAGAACGGTTTGCACACCGAGATCGTCATCGATCCGTCGACGGAAATCGGCAAGGGCGACAAGGCGGGCATCTCCGATGTCATTCTCGAATCCGCGCTGACGACCATCATGGATTGCGAGGATTCGGTCGCTGCCGTCGATGCCGAAGACAAGGTGCTGGTTTATGGCAACTGGCTTGGCCTGATGCGTGGTGACCTGACGGAAGACGTATCCAAGGGTGGCAAGACCTTCACCCGCAGGCTGAACCCGGATCGTTATTATACCGCGCCCAATGGTTCGGCGCTCACTTTGCCGGGCCGCTCGCTGATGCTGGTGCGCAATGTCGGTCATCTCATGACCAATCCGGCAATCCTGGACAGGAATGGCCGCGAGGTTCCCGAAGGCATCATGGATGCCGTCGTCACCGCACTGATCGCGCTTTACGACGTCGGCCCGTCCGGGCGGCGGCAGAATTCCCGCGCCGGCTCCATGTATGTCGTCAAGCCGAAAATGCACGGGCCGGAAGAGGTCGCTTTCGCCAACGAGATATTCTCTCGCGTCGAAAACCTCATCGGTATGGCGCCGAATACCATGAAAATGGGCATCATGGATGAGGAGCGTCGCACCACGGTCAACCTCAAGGAGAGCATCCGTGCTGCGAAGGATCGCGTTGTCTTCATCAACACTGGCTTCCTCGACCGCACGGGCGACGAAATCCATACCTCGATGGAAGCAGGCCCGATGATCCGCAAGGGCGATATGAAGCAGGCCGCCTGGATAACCGCTTACGAGAACTGGAACGTCGATATTGGTCTGGAATGCGGCCTTTCCGGCCACGCGCAGATCGGCAAGGGCATGTGGGCCATGCCGGACCTGATGGCGGCGATGCTGGAGCAGAAGATTGCGCATCCGAAGGCCGGCGCCAACACCGCCTGGGTGCCGTCGCCGACGGCGGCGACGCTGCATGCCACACATTATCACAAGGTCGATGTAGCGGCCGTTCAGGACGGCTTGAAAAGCCGAGGCCGCGCGAAGCTTTCCGATATTCTGTCGGTGCCGGTCGCGCCGCGTCCCAATTGGACGCCGGAGGAAATCCAGCGCGAACTCGACAATAATGCGCAAGGCATTCTGGGATATGTCGTGCGCTGGGTCGATCAGGGTGTCGGTTGCTCCAAGGTGCCTGACATCAACAATGTCGGGCTGATGGAAGATCGCGCGACGCTGCGTATTTCCGCACAGCACATGGCGAACTGGCTGCGCCATGGCGTGGTGACAGAAGGGCAGATCGTTGAGACCATGAAGCGCATGGCTGCCGTGGTCGACGGGCAGAATGCCGGCGACGCGGCCTATCTGCCGATGGCGTCCGACTTTGAAGGGTCGATCGCGTTTCAGGCAGCCGTTGAGCTGGTGCTGAAGGGCCGTGAACAGCCGAACGGCTATACCGAACCGGTTCTGCACCGCCGCCGTCTGGAACTGAAGGCGAAGCAGTCAGCCTGAAGCTGCGCCTAGGCGTTTAGACAAATAAAAAAGCCGCCGGGAATTCCACGGCGGCTTTTTCTTTGTCTTGTATCTGATCTTACTGGATCACGACCACCTTGGAGCTGCGGCCTGGACGGACGCGGCTGTAAAGATCCATGACATCCTGGTTGATCATGCGGATGCAGCCGGAAGAGGCGGCGGTGCCGATCGAAGCCCATTCAGGCGAACCATGGATACGGAACAGCGTGTCCTGTCCCTTTTCGTTGAAGAGATACATGGCGCGTGCGCCGAGCGGGTTGGAAAGGCCCGGACCCATGCCCGCCTCAACATACTTGGCGACTTCCGGCTTGCGGTCCGCCATTTCCTTCGGGGGATGCCACATCGGCCATTCCTGCTTCCAGGCAACATAGGCTTCACCGGCCCAGGCGAAACCCGCCTTGCCGACGCCAATGCCGTAACGAACCGCGCGGTTGCCGGACATGATATAATAAAGGTAACGCTCGCGCGTATTGACGATGATCGTGCCCGGACGCTCGTTTGTCTGGAACTCGACGATCTGGCGACGGAACTTCTCGTTCACGCGATTGATCGGAATAGCCGGCAGCGCATACCCTGCGTCGGTCACCGGACCATAGACGTCATTGAAGATCTGGACGGTTTCGACTTTTGCCGGAACGGGGTCGGCAACCGGCACCGATGCCGCTATTTTACCGGAAGATGGGGAGGTGGTTTCGGCGCAGCCGGCCAGAGCCAGTGCTGCCGTCAGACCGAGTACGGCCAATGGGGTGCGGATGCGCATATCGTTCTCGCGGAAAATTCGCCAAATTGTGCGAAGGAGTAGGCTTAATTGGATAAATCGGTTATTTTCCATTAAACCGCTCTTGGCAAGCCGTTGTGCACTCACAAGTCGGTTGTGCATTTAAAATTGCCGGTTGATTGCCTTTTTGCAACAATAGGCCAAACGCTTCAGCAGCCTTTATCCATGACTATTCTTTCCGTTACCAACAATAATCCGTTAATAGATGGCCGCCAGTCGGACAAGGCGATGCTGGTGCGTCGCGGCGTTCAGGTGCTTCTGCACGAGATGCGTCATTCGGTACTGCCGGAACTGCCGCTTGCGAGCGGGCGAAGGGCAGATCTCATCAGCCTGTCGGTTAAGGGTGAAATCTGGATCATCGAAATCAAATCCTCGATCGAGGATTTCCGCGTCGATCGCAAATGGCCAGAATACCGCCTGCATTGCGACCGGCTGTTTTTCGCCACCCATCCGGAAGTCCCGACCGATATTTTCCCGGAAGAATGCGGATTGATCCTGTCGGACGGATATGGCGCCCATATGCTGCGCGATGCGCCGGAGCATAAATTGCCGCCGGCGACCCGCAAATCTGTGATGCTGGATTTCTCGAGAACCGCTGCAACCCGGTTGATGCTGGCGGAGTGGACGACCGGGCGCAGCTTCGGAGAGTGACGCCGTTACTTTGGTGCGCGCTTTGCCAGAATGCGCTGCAAGGTGCGCCGGTGCATGTTGAGACGGCGGGCGGTCTCTGAAACATTGCGTTCGCACATTTCATAAACGCGCTGAATATGCTCCCACCGCACCCGGTCGGCAGACATGGGATTTTCCGGAACCTCGGTCTTTTCACCCTTGCGCTGCGTCAGAGCATTAAAGACATCGTCCGCATCGGCAGGTTTGGCCAGATAATCCAGCGCCCCGAGTTTCACAGCGGTAACGGCGGTTGCGATGTTGCCATAACCGGTCAGAACGACGATCTGCGTATCATCCCGGTACTGCCGGATGGCTTCGATCACCTCCAGCCCGTTGCCATCGGCAAGCCTCAAATCGACCACAGCATATTTGGGCGGCGCTGCCTTGGAGCGCGTAATACCTTCGCTCACCGTCTCGGCGGTATCGACGGTAAAGCCACGTGTTTCCATCGCCCGGGCCAGCCGGCGCAGAAACGGGCCGTCATCATCGACGATCAGCAGAGATTTGTCGGGGCCGATCGGATCAATGTCATCCGTCGGTGCGCTGGTGGGTGGGGTCTGGTCTTCTGTCTTCATGTTTCCGGCCTTCCGGCAACTTCGTCGGCTTTGTTTTCTTGTTCTTATCGCCGCTTCAACGTGGATGGTAAAGTCAATGACTTCTTTTATCGTCCATAAGCGCCCGAGGCCAGATGATTGTGACCCGCGCGCCGGTTTTGCTTGACCCCCGATTTTCGAAGATGACGCTGGCGCCGGATCGCTCCAGCAGCGTCTTGGCGATGAAAAGGCCAAGCCCCAGCCCACCCGCCCGCGTGTCGTTGTGACGTTCGGTCACATAGGGCTCGCCAATGCGGGCAAGCACGTCATGGGCATAACCCGGCCCATCATCCTCGATGAGGACTGCGACGTTCTGCGAGTCATGCTCCACCGTCACCGTCACCTTCTCCCGCGCATAATCCACGCCGTTTTCGATGAGGTTGCCCAGCCCATAGATGATACCGGCATTGCGAATGCCGACCGGTTCATCGGCCCGGTTGCTCTTTTCCACGAGTTCGAGGCGAATGCCGAATTCCCGATGCGGCGCCATCACCTCCTCGATCAGCGAAGAGAGCGGCAGGCGACGCATATGTTCCTCATTGTCGGCTGAAAGCGATGTGAGGCGGCGCAGAATATCGCGGCACCTTTCACTCTGGCTGCGCAGCAGCGCTATGTCTTCGCCGTATTTTTCATCATTTCCGAGTTCGCGCTCCATCTCCTTGGCGACAACACTGATGGTTGCAAGCGGCGTGCCGAGTTCATGCGCTGCGGCGGCCGCAAGCCCATCCAGCTGCGAGAGGTGTTTTTCCCGCTCCAGCACCAGTTCGGTTGCAGCCAGCGCGTCGGCCAGCTGATTGGCCTCATGCGAAACGCGATAGGCATAAAAGGCCGCAAAGGATGTGGTGGCGATGATCGCGACCCAGGTACCGACATGCAGCAGAAGCTGGATCGGCAAAACCTCGCCGGGATACCACGGAACCGGAAACGGCGAAAAGGCGATCGCAGTCGAGCAGATGACGGCAAAGCTGAGAAGAATGAGCGAATGCCGCAGCGGCTGCGAGGCAAACGCGATAATGACCTGCACGCAGATCAGCGGCGCGAAAGGATTGGAAAGGCCGCCGGTGATATAGATCAGCGCCGTCAACTGCAGCAGGTCGAAGGCCAGCAGCAATGTCGCTTCCCACGGTTCCAGACGATAAGTGGAGGGAAAGCGGGCGGTGAGAAACAGATTGGCAAGCGCCAGCGCCGCAATCAAAAGGCCGCAGGCCAGAAGCGGCAAGGGGAAGTTAAGCCCGAAAGCAACGAAAAGGATCGTCGCCGTCTGTCCCGCAACGGCGAGCCATCGCAGCCAGACAATGGTCTGCAGTCTTATCCTGCGGCTTGCACGGCCAAGCCTTGTGGTTTCGATAGGATGGCCAGCCACCTTCGTCTCCTTTACCCTATTCATCGTCGTCACGTTCCGCGCGGTTTCGCACGGCTGGTCGGCAGAGCCGCTGCCGGGTCCTCCGGCCATGGATGGCGCGGATAACGCCCGCGCATATCCGCCCGCACATCCTTCCAGGATCCAGCCCAGAAACCGGGAAGATCGCGTGTCGTCTGTATCGGCCTGTGCGCCGGCGAGGTCAATTCCAGCAGCAGCGGCAAGCGCCCCTGCGCGATGGCGGGATGGGCCTTTAGTCCGAAAAGTTCCTGCACACGAATGGAAAGGGTCGGTTCGCTGGCATCGTAGCGGATGGCGTGCCGCTGGCCCGTCGGTGCCTCGAAATGCGTCGGCGCTAGTCTCCCGAGGTCACGCGCCACCTCATGCGGCACCAGAGATATAATCCCCTCAGAAAGGCTACCCGGCCGGATATCCTGCAAGCTACGCGCGCCGTGCTGGAAAGGGACGAACCAATCATCAAGTCGCGATAGCAATGCTGCATCGCTGACATCCGGCCAGGGCTCACCGATGCTGGCGTTCAGAAAACCGATCCTGTCGCGCAGCTGCAAAGTTTCTTTCGAGAAGGGCAGGATGGCGATGCCGAATTCCCGAATGCCATTCGCAAGCGCCTGTGCCGCCTGCTCGCCTTCCGGGCGGGGCAGGGGCGTTTCGTCAAGAATGATGGCGCCCAGCCGCGTGACCCGGCGCGCGCGCGCCTGGCCGCTTGCCTTGTCAAAGAGCAACTGGTCCTGCTGAACGATAACGTGCGGCATCCGCTCTTCTATATCGGCCCTGTTGATGCTTGCCGCTGCAAGGATGCGCGGCTGCGCTGCCCGTCCGGTAATATCGGCCACGACAAGCATTCTGCTCGCCGCCAGTCGCTCAGTTTCTGCAAGTTCAGCACCCCGCCCATTCGCCATCACATAACGGCCGCGCGCGCCGCGCTGAAGCGCGATCCTGTCCGGATAGGCGTGCAGCAGCAAGGGGCCGGCCTCACTCGGTAATTCGGCTGTCGTTTTTGTATCGCCAACCGCATCGAACAGTCTCGACGCCAGCTTGCGCGCCGCTTGCGCTCTCTCGCCTTTCTCGGAAACAAAGCGCCGTAGTCGTTCATCGAGATCGATGTCGTTTCCGCCCAGCCCCTGTTCCGTCAACATGACGGCGAGCATCGCCGCCTTTTTCCCTGCACCCTCACTTGCCGCTGCAATCACCATCGCCGCCAGCCGCGGTGGCAGTGAAAGGCCGCGCATCAGGCGGCCACGTGGCGTGAGCGCGCCGCTTTCATCGAGAGCGCCGAGATTTTTGAGAAGCGCCACCGATTCCTTAAGCGCTGCTTCAGGCGGTGTGTCCAGAAAGGCGAGCATGGAAGGATCGTGAACACCCCAATGAGCGAGATCCAGCGCAAGGCCGGAAAGATCACTCGCCAGAATTTGCGGTGGCGTAAAGGCATTTAGCGCCGCCGTCTGTCCCGAATGCCACAGACGGATCGCAACGCCGGGTTCCGTTCGTCCCGCGCGGCCCGCCCGCTGATCCGCGGACGCCCGCGACACCCGCACGGTCTCCAGCCTCGTTATTCCCGTTGCCGGTTCGAACACCGGTAGTCGCTGCAACCCGCTGTCAATCACCACGCGCACACCGTCGATGGTGATCGAGGTTTCCGCGATGGAGGTGGCAAGCACGATCTTGCGTCGCCCGGCCGCCGCCGGCTTGATCGCTGCATCCTGCTCCTTTTGCGACAGGTTACCGTAAAGCGGGATGATGTCCGTATCATCGGAAAAGCGTCCCTCCAACCGTGCGGCCGTGCGGGTGATTTCCGCCTGCCCTGGCAGGAACGCAAGGATGGAACCTGTTTCCGCCGCATGGGCTTCGATAATCGCCTTGGCGACTTTCTCTTCAACCGGCGCGCCCTGCCAGCGATCCTCGTAGCGAACATCGATTGGAAATGTCCGGCCGAGGCTCTGAACAACCGGCGCATCGCCCATTAGCGCGCTGATGCGTTCCACATCAAGAGTGGCGGACATAACGAGGATGCGAAGATCGTCTCGCAATCCAGCCTGCACGTCGAGCGCCAGCGCCAGTCCGAAATCGCCGTCGAGTGAGCGTTCATGAAACTCGTCGAAAATAACTGTCGAAACGCCGGTAAGCTCCGGATCATCAAGCACCATCCGGGCGAATACCCCCTCGGTCACCACTTCTATCCGGGTTCTGGAGGAAATGCGGTTGTCGAGCCGCATGCGATAGCCGACGGTTTCGCCCACACTCTCGTGCGCCAGATCAGCCATGCGCCCGGCCGCGGCCCGAGCGGCAAGCCGGCGTGGTTCAAGAAGAATGATCTTGCCGTTGCCGCGCCATTCCTGCTGCAAGAGGTGAAGCGGGACCAGTGTCGTTTTGCCCGCGCCGGGAGGAGCCGAAAGAACCGCACGTTTCGCGCCGGCCAGCGCATCGGCAATATCGCCCAGAACAGCGCTAACGGGAAGTTCGGGCAAATAGGTCTTTATAGGAGCTGCTGTTCTGGTCATGCAAAGAGGCCTGCGGCATTGGGGTGGTATATGAGCGTCTCTCTACCGTTCTAAAGCACGATCAGGCGGTTTGACAGCGGCTGGTGAGGGGTTCGCAGATGCTCCTCCGGCAATATCGCTGCTGCTTGCGAGCTATTGGCAATGATGCGTGCAAAGGAGACTTCGCGTGCGTGGTGAAAACGCCCGAAGATTCAGCCCTTTACGGCTCCCTGTCTCTATTCTTCGGAAACTTTCATGTAAAATCAGCCACTTACCAAAAATGTCAGTTTTTTGACGGCGGGTGTGTTGACTTGTTTGCGGGTGATCTCTTAT
>NZ_QSNV01000004.1:1530-389459 GCF_009498615.1 Agrobacterium sp. ICMP 6402 | reverse complement strand
GCAGGTTCAAATCCTGCCCCCGCAACCAAATCTTCCAAGTCCTATGAAAGAAACCCCTTCGTGGGGCTTTTTGCGTTTGCGCGCGCATTGTGACTCAACCCCGTAGAGGCACGGTGAGCATAATGTCCAATTCCCAATCGTGTTTCTGCGGGAATTCCAGCTTTCGACATTGCGATGAAGCTGGATTTGGCCATGATGCGCAAACCGCTCAGTTCAGAAGAAGGCCGCCGTGACCGCCGACCCTTTGCAGATACTCAAGACCATTTATGGCTATGATACATTCCGTGGACGGCAGGGCGAGATCATCCAGCATGTCATGGCGGGAAACAATGCTTTTGTCCTCATGCCGACGGGCGGCGGGAAGTCGCTTTGTTATCAGATTCCAGCGCTTGCCCGTGCGGGAATGGGACTGATCGTATCGCCGCTCATAGCGCTGATGGTCGATCAGGTGGCTGCCCTGCGTCAGGCCGGTGTGCGGGCCGAGGCGCTCAATTCCGATCTCTCTCCGGAACAGCGCCGCGCCCTCTGGCAGGATATGCGGGCCGGCAATGTCGATATTCTCTATGCTGCGCCGGAGACCCTTCTCAAGCCGGATGTTCTAGACGCGCTTCAATCCATTGACCTGTCGCTGATTGCGGTCGACGAGGCACATTGCCTGTCGCAATGGGGGCACGATTTCCGTCCGCCTTACCGCCAGCTCGACACACTGATCGAGCGTTTCCCCGATACACCGCGCATGGCGCTGACGGCGACTGCGGACGAGCCTACCCGTGCCGAGATAATCGGCCATCTGGGCATTGATGAAAAAGATGCTTTCATCGCCGGGTTCGACCGTCCCAACATCCGCTACGCGATCATGGAAAAGGACAATCCGCGCTCCCAGCTCAAACGTTTTCTCAACGGCCGGGAAAATGAAAGCGGCATCGTTTATTGCCTGTCGAAACGCAAGGTGGATGAAACGGCTGCGTGGCTGCGGGAAGAGGGGCGGGATGCGCTGCCCTATCATGCCGGCATGGATAAGGCTGCGCGCGAGAACAACCAGACCCGCTTCCAGCACGGTGAGGCAGTCATCATTGTCGCGACCGTCGCTTTCGGCATGGGCATCGACAAGCCGGATGTGCGTTTCGTGGTCCATATCGATCTGCCCGGCAGCATCGAGGCCTATTATCAGGAGACCGGCCGTGCCGGTCGTGATGGCCTGCCGTCCGACGTACTTATGCTCTACGGCTATGAAGACATCGCCCTGCGCAACCGCTTCATTGAAGAATCGGATGCCGCGGACCAACGCAAATATATGGAGCGCCAGAAGCTTGATTCACTGCTCGGCCTTGCGGAAACAGCCGGTTGCCGTCGGCAGGTGCTGCTCTCCTATTTCGGTGACCGGTGCGAGCCCTGTGGTAATTGTGATACCTGTGCGGAGCCGCCTGATCTGTTTGACGGCGCGATAGCCGCGCAAAAGCTGCTCTCCTGCATTTACCGCACCGGGGAACGTTTCGGTCAAGCCTATGTTATCCGCGTCTTGCTGGGAGTTGAGGATGAGCGGATCTCGCGTTTCGGGCATGATCAGATCACTACCTACGGGATCGGCAAAGAGCATGATAATCGCACCTGGCGCGCCATCTTGCGGCAGCTGGTTGCGCTGCGTCTGATCGAGGTGGATCTGTCCGGGCATGGCGGATTGTCGATTTCCGAAGAGGGAAGGCGGTTCCTGCGCGAAAAGCAGTCTCTGATGTTGAGAATTCCATCCGCGCCGCGTTCGGCCCGGCAGCAGACGCCGCGCAAGGCCGCTTCCACAGCTTTGCCGGAGGCCGATCGTGGTCTCTTTGAGGCACTGCGTGCAAAGCGCATGGAAATTGCCCGCGCGCAGAACGTTCCGCCCTATGTGATTTTCCACGACAAGACCCTCATTGAACTGGCTGCTGCAAAACCGGCCTCGGCGAGGGAGATGGCACAGATCCCCGGCGTCGGGGACACCAAGCTGGAGCGCTACGGCCCCGCCTTTCTGGAGGCGATCATGCAGCACGCCGCTGGCGAGTGACTGACAGATAAATTCCGCGAAGAGTTACTTCAGGATAGTAAGGTGAAGCGTAAAAGCTCAGCCTGTCGTGTCCTTGAACAGAACGTTCTGATCGATGAGATAGCGGGAAAACAGGGGCAGACTTGCCCCGCCAATCGCCCGGGCCTGGCTGCCGACCGCGCCCTCGATGATCTCCGGCAGCGTGACGCCCTGAAGATCGTGGTGTTTGAGGGCAAGCCGGGTGGCGACGACGATCCTCGTTCTGACCCATTCGGGAAAACCGCCATCGATGATGACGCTTGAAAAATCGATGATGGAGGCGGCGGCGATGACGGCCTGCGCCAAGGCGGCGGCCGTCTTGTTGATCCAGCTTTCCAGCGGTTCGCCGAAATCGATCCATTCGTCGGGTGAGAACCACAGGGGACGTGGATCTATACCTTTTTCGCGGAGCATATTTTCCAGAACGAAGATCGATGCGATTTTCAGAAGCTGAACCGTATTGCCATCCTGCCCCTGTACCGGCAGGGGGCCGATAGCACCGGCAGTACCCGTTTTTCCGGAAAACAGCGCTGAATTCAAAACGACGCCGCCGCCGATGAAGGAGCCGATAAAGATATAGAGAAAATCGGCGTAGTTCTGGCCGGCGCCAAAAACCAGTTCTGCACCGCAGGCACTGGTCGCATCATTCTGCAAAAAGACCGGGTAGCTGACGCTTTCGGCAATTTTGGAGCGGATATCAACATCCCGCCACCGTTCCATTTCGGCCTGCGGGGCGCCCACTTCCTGGGCCCAGTTCCACAACTCGAATGGGGCGGCAATGCCAACTCCGGTGATTTTTTGCCGTTCCTCGGGGGACAATTTCGATTCAATCTCGGTTATGCCGTCGATCACGAACGGCAATATCCATTCCGGCATGGGGTAGGGGTAAGTCTTGCGAAGCTTCAGTCTTATCCGGCCGACAAAATCCATCAGCACAAGATCGACACTACGCCGGCCGATTTTCACGCCGAAAGAGAAGACGGCGTCGGGATTGAGGCGCATCGGCGTCGATGGTTGCCCGACTTTTCCGCGCAACCTTTCACCACGAATGAGAAGTCCGTCTTTTTCCAGCGAACGCATGATGACCGAGACTGTCTGCGCCGACAGGCCGCAAAGTCTGGATATTTCGGCTTTCGACAATCCGCCATGGCGGCGAACGAGCGACAGTACCAGCCGCTCATTATAAGCGCGGACCCCGATCTGGTTGGCGCCGCCGCTCATATCCATAATGGTGGACGGCGCAGGCGGCGCCGTCTCGACAGACTGTCTCATAATGTCATCCTCCCGCCCGCTATATCCCTCACGACCGATACTTGCAGGCTTTATGGCAATCTTGCTATCGCAACGTAAACAGCGGTGGCGATATTCCTCCCTGCCACATATTAGAATGCCATATGGAATTAATAATTCAATCGGATTTATTTATTGACAGACGTTTCCTTTGGTGGTTCCATCTGGCCAACGATCATTTGTTCTCGGAGGAGACTAGATCGTCGGGTAACCGTCACGGTGCTCAAATATCCATTGGGAGGATCTCATGAAGACTACTGTTTCCGCTCTTCTGGGCGCGCTTGCGCTTGGCGTTTCTTTCGCTTCCGTCGCATCCGCGGCAGACACATCGGTTTGCCTCATTACCAAAACCGACACCAATCCCTTCTTCGTCAAGATGAAGGAAGGCGCGACCGCCAAAGCGAAAGAACTTGGCGTGACGCTGAAATCCTATGCCGGCAAGATCGACGGTGATTCCGAAAGCCAGGTTGCCGCGATCGAGACCTGCATCGCCGATGGCGCCAAGGGTATCCTGATTACCGCATCGGACACCAAGGGCATTGTTCCGGCCGTGCAGAAGGCACGTGATGCTGGCCTTCTGGTGATCGCTCTCGATACTCCTCTGGAGCCCGTCGATGCCGCCGATTCCACCTTCGCCACCGACAATCTTCTGGCTGGTGAGCTGATCGGCAAATGGGCCGCGGGCACCCTCGGCGACAAGGCCAAGGACGCGAAAATCGCCTTCCTCAACCTCACCCCCTCCCAGCCGACGGTGGATGTGCTGCGCAACCAGGGCTTCATGAAGGGCTTTGGCATCGACGTGAAGGACATCAACAAGATCGGTGATGAAACCGATCCGCGCATCGTTGGCCATGATGTCACCAATGGCAACGAAGAAGGTGGCCGCTCGGCCATGGAAAACCTGCTGCAGAAGGATCCGACCATCAACGTCGTTCACACCATCAATGAGCCTGCGGCTGCCGGCGCTTACGAGGCGCTGAAAGCGGTTGGCCGTGAGAAGGACGTTCTGATCGTTTCCGTCGATGGCGGTTGCCCGGGTGTCAAGAACGTCGCGGAAGGTGTGATCGGTGCAACCTCGCAGCAATATCCGCTGCTGATGGCGGCTCTCGGCGTCGAAGCCGTCAAGAAGTTTGCCGACACCGGCGAAAAGCCGAAGCCGACCGAAGGCAAGAACTTCGTCGACACCGGCGTGACGCTGGTAACCGACAAGCCGGTCAAGGGTCTCGACTCGATCGACACGAAGGAAGGTCTCAACAAGTGCTGGGGCTAAGGCTTTAGCGTTGAAACTCGCGGGGGCATTTTTGCCCCCGCCATTGGACCGAAATAATTTCAGGGACGATCCGGGGGATCGGACAAAGGAACAAACGAGCGCGCCGCGCGTCCCGCAGACACGAGATTGGCCCGCTTCACAACACTTTGAATCTGCGCATCATTCTCTTTGGAGATAGACCCGGTTTCAGGGCGGATGCGATAGAGCGATCGGGAGGAAAATCCATGAGCGATCAGCCGGTGCGGGCTCAGCCGCATAATGAATTCGAAAAAGTGCTGTCGGATAGTTCGACACAGGTCGCTGCTTTCGATACGCACGACAAAAGTATTCTGGAAAAATTCCAGTACTTTCTGCATTCCAGCCCGGCGGCCGTGCCGCTGATCGTGTTGGTTCTGTCATTGACTGTCTTCGGCATTACCCTTGGCGGCAAGTTTTTCTCGGCCTTCACGCTGACCCTTATCCTGCAGCAGGTCGCGATCGTCGGTATCGTCGGTGCAGCGCAGTCACTGGTCATTCTGACGGCAGGTATCGATCTTTCGGTCGGCGCGATCATGGTTCTGTCCTCAGTGATCATGGGACAATTTACTTTCCGCTATGGTCTGCCGGCGGAACTTTCCATTCTCTGTGGTCTCGCCGTCGGCGCATTTTGTGGCTTTATCAACGGCATACTTGTGTCGCGCATGCGTTTGCCGCCCTTCATCGTCACGCTCGGTATGTGGCAGATCGTGCTGGCGACGAATTTCCTCTATTCCGCAAACGAAACGATCCGCGCGCAGGATATCGCCCAGCAGGCACCCATCCTGCAATTCTTCGGCTATAATCTCCGTATCGGTAGCGCCGTTTTCACCTATGGTGTCATCGCCATGGTTCTGCTTGTTGCTCTGCTCTGGTATGTGCTCAACCGCACCGCCTGGGGCCGCCATCTTTATGCGGTGGGCGATGACCCGGATGCCGCCGAACTGGCCGGCGTTAACGTCAAGCGCATGCTGACGACCGTCTACACGCTGTCCGGCCTCATCTGTGCCTTCGCGGGCTGGGCGCTGATCGGCCGCATCGGTTCGGTTTCGCCGACCGCCGGTCAATTTGCCAATATCGAATCCATCACGGCTGTGGTCATTGGCGGCCTGTCGCTATTCGGCGGACGCGGCTCCATCATGGGCATGATCTTTGGCGCCTTGATCGTCGGTGTCTTTTCGCTCGGCCTCAGGCTCATCGGAACCGACCCACAATGGACCTATCTGTTGATCGGCGTCCTCATCATCATGGCTGTCGCAATCGACCAGTGGATCAGAAAGGTAGCAGGCTGATGACAAAAGAACCCATTCTCACAGCACGCAATCTCGTCAAACGCTATGGTCGTGTGACCGCGCTCGACCGTGCCGATTTCGACCTCTATCCGGGTGAAATTCTGGCCGTGATCGGTGACAATGGCGCCGGCAAATCCTCTCTCATCAAGGCTATCTCCGGTGCGGTAACGCCCGATGAGGGAGAGATAAAGCTTGAAGGCCAGACCGTGCAGTTCCGCTCACCGATCGAGGCGCGCAAGGCAGGTATCGAAACCGTCTATCAGAACCTTGCGCTGTCGCCGGCGCTTTCCATAGCCGACAATATGTTTCTCGGCCGGGAACTTCGCAAACCCGGCATTCAGGGCAGCCTGTTCCGGGCGCTGGACCGTCCGGCCATGGAGAAGTTCGCCCGCGATAAACTGTCGGAACTCGGCCTGATGACCATCCAGAACATCAATCAGGCCGTGGAAACCCTCTCCGGTGGCCAGCGCCAGGGTGTGGCGGTGGCACGTGCTGCGGCCTTCGGCTCCAAGGTCGTCATCCTCGACGAACCAACGGCCGCACTTGGTGTCAAGGAGAGCCGCCGCGTTCTTGAACTCATTCTCGATGTGCGCTCGCGAGGGATGCCGATCGTGCTTATCTCACACAACATGCCGCATGTGTTCGAGGTTGCGGACCGCATCCACATTCACCGGCTGGGCAAGCGCCTGTGCGTCATCAATCCGAAGGACTATTCCATGTCCGACGCCGTCGCTTTCATGACCGGTGCAAAGGAAGCGCCGAAGGAAACGCTTGCCGCATGACGCTGAAGCTTGAGACGATCGCCGAAGACGTTCTTCGGCGGGCAGACGGTAAATTCCGTTTTATCATTGCCATTGCCGGTCCCCCTGGGGCCGGCAAATCCACGCTGGCGGATGCGCTTTGTGATGCTTTGCTGGCGCGGGGCGAAACGGCCGCCGTGCTGCCCATGGATGGCTTCCATATGGACAACGGCATCCTTGAAGAGCGAGGGCTGCTGTCGCGCAAGGGCGCGCCCGAAACCTTCGATGTGCGTGGCTTCCTCGATATCGTCTCCGCCGTCCGCAAGGGCGGGCAGGAGGTGCTTGTTCCGGTTTTTGACCGCTCCCGGGAAATCGCCATTGCGTCCGCCCGCGCTATCGTACCTGAGACACGCTTCATCCTGGCTGAAGGCAATTATCTGCTACTGAACGAGGCGCCGTGGACGAGGCTTTCCGAGAGCTTCGACCTCACCATTTTCGTCGGGCCGTCTGTCGCAGTCCTTGAAGAGAGGCTGCGGAAGAGATGGCAGGGTTACGGTCTCGATGCGGCTGCGATCCACGCCAAACTGTTTGAAAACGATCTTCCGAACGGCAAAAGGGTGATCGAGAACACCCGCCCCGCTGATATTCACATCGATATCTGGGAATAGATTAACGCTTTTCCGTCCTTCAGCGGCAAGGCGCATTTGCCGTTAAGCCTTTGTTGACCATGTGTTGAATCTTTTTGATCCACAGGGTGGGGCTTTTGTGTGTCTATTCATTGACGCAAAAATTTCCTCATATACTATATGTGGTGTTCAAGGTTCTTCCGATTCGCAAGGATTGGGAGCTAAGACGGGAATTCGGTGCGCAACGCCATCATGGTGGAGCAATGCCGAAACTGCCCCCGCAACTGTAAGCGGTGAGCATCGTTCCGATTTGAGCCACTGGAGTCAAAAACTCCGGGAAGGCCGGGATAGATGTTGTGACCCGCAAGTCAGGAGACCTGCCTTGAGCGCAAACGTCCACGGGCGGGGTGTCCGGAAGGAAGGTATGGCGCAAATGAATTGCGTTCGCCCTTTTCTGCCCCCTCCAGAACAAGCTTCGGGGTGAAGTCATGCCAGTGCATTTTTTTGAATTCCTGCGCTCGTCGGCGTAGAGAGTGATTTTTTGCGGCTGAGTTACAGGCCGTTCGCCTCACCTGAATGACAGACCCGTCGCCAGCCGATTGCGACTGCAATCGGCAATGTTGAGCCGTGCGTGAAAGCGGCTTCGAAAGAGGAAATTATGACCGTCACCGTTTACAGCAAGCCCGCCTGCGTCCAATGCACCGCCACCTATCGTGCGCTGGACCGCATCGGCGTCCCCTATGAAATCGTCGATATTTCCGAAGATGCGGATGCGCTCGATCATGTCCGGGGTCTCGGTTACATGCAGGTTCCCGTGGTCGTCGCCGGCGAACGCCATTGGGCGGGTTTCCGGCCGGATATGATCGGCGCGATCAGCTAAGGCGGCAGCGTGATGGGGCTGATCGTTTATTATTCCAGCCGCTCTGAAAACACGCATCGTTTCCTTCTGAAACTGGGGCGGCGATTGTTTCGCCTGCCGCTCGGCGCCGAGGAGGACGTGCCTCATGTGTCTGAGCCATATGTGCTGGTCACCCCCACCTATGGGGGCGGCGGCACCAAAGGGGCCGTGCCGAAGCCGGTCATCCGGTTTTTGAACGAGCCCTCCAACCGAAATCTCATTCGCGGCGTCATCGCGGCGGGAAATACGAATTTTGGCGCAGCCTTCGCATCCGCCGGAGATATCGTCGCGCGCAAATGCGCCGTGCCGTTTCTCTACCGTTTCGAGCTTCTCGGCACGGAGGAAGATGTCGCCAACGTCAAACATGGATTGGAACGATTTTGGACACGCTGACCTCGAGCGCCGCGCTCAACAAGGACGCCAAACAGCCGGCAGCCATAACCCAGAAACCGCTGGATGCGGGCCTGGACTACCACGCGCTGAACGCGATGCTGAACCTCTATGACGAGAACGGAAAGATCCAGCTCGACAAGGATCGCCTTGCGGCCAAACAATACTTCCTCCAGCACGTCAACCAGAATACCGTCTTCTTTCATAACCTACGGGAAAAGATCGATTATCTGGTGACGGAGGGATATTACGAACAGGAGGTGCTGGATCAGTATTCCTTCAATTTCGTCCGCGATCTATACGACGAGGCCTATACCCGGAAATTCCGCTTTCCGACTTTTCTCGGGGCGTTCAAATATTACACCTCCTATACGCTCAAGACCTTCGACGGAAAGCGTTATCTAGAGCGCTACGAGGACCGCGTCTGCATGGTGGCGCTGGCTCTGGCGCGCGGCGACGAACAGCTTGCCCGCGATCTGATGGACGAGATCATTTCCGGCCGCTTCCAGCCGGCGACCCCCACTTTCCTGAACGCCGGCAAAAAAAGCCGTGGCGAACTGGTTTCGTGTTTTCTGCTGCGCGTGGAAGACAATATGGAAAGCATCGGCCGCTCCATCAATTCGGCCCTGCAGCTTTCCAAGCGCGGTGGCGGCGTGGCGCTGTCCCTGACCAATATTCGCGAGTTCGGAGCGCCGATCAAGCAGATCGAAAACCAGTCTTCCGGCGTCATTCCCGTCATGAAGCTATTGGAAGACAGCTTTTCCTATGCCAACCAGCTTGGTGCGCGTCAGGGTGCGGGCGCGGTCTATCTGCATGCCCACCACCCGGATATCATGCGTTTCCTCGATACCAAGCGCGAAAACGCCGACGAAAAAATCCGTATCAAGACCCTGTCGCTCGGCGTGGTAATCCCTGACATCACCTTCGAACTCGCCCGCAACAACGAGGATATGTACCTGTTCTCGCCCTATGATGTGGAGCGGGTTTACGGCGTGCCGTTGACCGAGATTTCGGTCAGCGAAAAATATCATGAGATGGTCGCGGATAGTCGCATCCGCAAGAAGAAGATCAAGGCGCGCGAATTCTTCCAGGTGATCGCCGAAATCCAGTTCGAGAGCGGTTATCCCTACATCATGTTCGAAGATACGGTGAACCGCGCCAATCCGATCGCCGGCCGCATCAGCATGAGCAATCTCTGCTCGGAAATCCTGCAGGTCAGCGAGGCGAGCGAGTTCAATGCCGATCTTTCCTACAGCCATATGGGCAAGGATATTTCCTGCAATCTTGGCTCGCTCAACATAGCCTCGGCGATGGATTCGGCCGATTTCGGCAAGACGATCGAGACCTCCATCCGGGCGCTGACGGCAGTATCGGACATGAGCCACATTTCCTCCGTCCCCTCGGTGGAAAAGGGCAATGACGCCAGCCACGCCATCGGGCTGGGCCAGATGAACCTGCACGGTTATCTGGCACGCGAACGCATCTTTTATGGTTCCGAAGAGGGCGTCGATTTCACCAATATCTATTTCTACACCGTGACCTATCACGCCATCCGCGCCAGCAATCGTATTGCTGCGGAAAGGGGCGAAAGCTTCAAGGGCTTTGAAAATTCAAAATATGCCTCCGGCGACTATTTCGACAAATATACCGACCGGGAATGGCTGCCTGCGACGGAAAAGGTCCGAGAGCTGTTCGAAAAAGCCGGCATTGCCATTCCGACGCAGGAGGACTGGACGGCGTTGAAGCAGGATGTGATGGCATCCGGTCTTTATAACCAAAACCTTCAGGCCGTACCGCCTACTGGCTCGATCTCCTATATCAACCACTCCACCTCTTCCATTCATCCGATCGTCTCGAAGATTGAAATCCGTAAAGAGGGCAAGATTGGCCGCGTTTATTACCCGGCTTCCTACCTCTCGAACGACAATCTCGAATATTATCAGGACGCCTACGAGATCGGTCCTGACAAGATCATCGATACCTATGCGGCAGCCACCCAGCATGTCGATCAGGGCCTGTCGCTGACGCTGTTCTTCCGCGATACGGCGACGACACGCGATATCAACCGGGCGCAGATCTACGCCTGGAAGAAGGGCATCAAGACCATCTATTACATCCGTTTGCGCCAGATGGCGCTGGAAGGCACGCAGGTTCAGGGCTGCGTCTCCTGCACGCTCTGAATTGAGGGACTAAACAATGAACATTGCCGTAAAACCCGCGTCCCGCATTCGCGCGGTCAACTGGAACCGCATTGAGGATGACAAGGATCTTGAAGTCTGGAACCGCCTGACCTCGAATTTCTGGCTTCCGGAAAAAGTGCCGCTTTCCAACGACATTCCCTCATGGGGAACGTTGAAACCGGAAGAGCAGAAGCTGACGATCCGTGTCTTCACCGGGCTGACCTTGCTCGACACCATCCAGAACGGTGTCGGCGCCGTGCGGCTGATGGCGGATTCGGCAACACCGCATGAGGAGGCGGTGCTTTCCAACATCTCCTTCATGGAGGCCGTGCACGCTCGCTCTTACTCTTCGATTTTCTCGACGCTTTGCTCCACGCCTGACGTCGATGATGCCTATCGTTGGTCGGAGGAAAACGAGTTCCTGCAACGCAAATCCGCGCTCATCATGCGGGAATATGACAGCGGTGATCCGCTGAAAAAGAAGATCGCCAGCGTGTTTCTGGAAAGCTTCCTGTTCTATTCCGGCTTCTACCTGCCGATGTTCTGGTCAAGCCGCGCCAAGCTCACCAACACGGCGGATCTGATCCGTCTGATCATCCGCGACGAGGCCGTGCACGGCTATTATATCGGCTACAAGTTCCAGCGGGCGCTGGATCGTCTGGGCGAGGCACAAAGACAGGAGATCAAGGACTTCGCCTTCGATTTCTTGCTCGAGCTTTACGACAACGAAGCGAAATATACCGAAGACCTCTATGACGGCGTCGGTCTGACCGAGGACGTCAAGCAGTTCCTGCATTACAATGCCAACAAGGCCTTGATGAATCTGGGTTACGAAGCGCTGTTTCCGGCCGAGGCCTGCCGGGTCAACCCGGCGATCCTCTCGGCACTCTCACCCAATGCCGATGAAAACCACGACTTCTTCTCCGGTTCCGGCTCGTCCTATGTCATCGGCAAGGCTGTTGCCACCGAAGACGAAGACTGGGATTTCTGAAACCAGAGGCCGGGAAGAACCCGCAGAAGCTACTGCGGGTTCACCACCTGGCTTGCAAGGCGGAAGGGGCTGGACACGGTTGCGCCGATCGCATCGAAAACGAAGGCACCCGCACTGTTGATATCGCCCCCGCGCCTGCTGGATTCCAGCTGCGGCACCATTGACGCCAGCGCGGCATAGCGGTCGTGATTGAGCGGGTCCGACGCCTCCAGATTGGAAATGTCGATGAACTGTACGCCCTCCTTCAGGGCGGCTTCCTGTACCTGTGGGTCGGTCACATCCAGCGCGCCGATGCGGGTAACATCCGCGCCCAAAATGGAGGATGCCTTCAGGGCGCGGTCGTCCTTGGAGACGAGAACGGTGAGCGGCGGGTTGAGCCGGCCGACCACCTCGATCTGTTTGCGAAACACATCGGCGTCGATGTCAGGTGCTGCCAGCACCACCTGCAGCTTGGCGAGCACGTCGTTCCTGCCCTGCAAGCGCAACTGTCGCAGCGCCTCCATGACCAGCCAGCCACCCATGCTGTGGCCAAACACAACAACGCTTTTTCGCGGGGTCTGCCGGGTAAGGTCGATCAGCACACCCGCCAGCGCATCACGCGAGAAGGTCGCCGATTCCTTGTCGGCCACGTAACCGGTGACGTTGGCCTGCGATGGCCAGGAGAACACCAGCGGCACGCCATCCATCTTGGCATCGGCAGCCATTTGCGCGGCGCGGAACAGGGCTTCCTGATAGCTGTAATTATAACCATGCACAAAAAGCGCGATCTGCTTGCCGGACCGGGCGACGTCGCCAAGATCGGCATTGAAGCTCGGCTTCGTCAGCATATCGGCGCGGGTAACGACAAAATCCTTGTTCGGATCCGGCTTGCCGCTGGCCCACTCGATTTTTCCACTTTTATGAGTAGGAGGAATAGAAATGTCGAAGCTTGCATAATTCGGCTCCATTGCCCGCTCCGTGCCAAACCCCTTTTTCGCGTCGGTGTTTTTCTCCCGCGTGCTCACCACATAGGCCGTCACGATTTTCGTGCCGTGAGCCTTGGTGTTTACGGCCTGCAGCACGTCCGCCCCCGGCCTGCCCGCACAGGATGAAAGAAGACCGAGAGTGAGAAGCAGCGAAAAGATCAGGCGCATGAATGGGCTACCGATGATAAGGAACGGCTCATAAATAACCGGCCGTCCGAAAAGTTGCTACTGGAGAATGAATTGCCTTGCTGTGACGGTCTTCGACGCGGATGGACATTCCACTGCTTGCCATCCGGCCATGTTCGTTTTAGGCCGTACAGATGACGAACAAGGTGTCGCTTTTACGGCTGAAACTCACGGACTTCCGCAACTATACGGCGGCGTCGCTCACACTTGATGATCGCCATGTTGTGCTGACCGGCGATAATGGCTCAGGCAAGACCAATCTGCTGGAGGCCGTCTCGTTTCTTTCACCCGGCAGGGGCCTTCGCCGGGCCACCTTGTCCGATGTTACCCGCGTCGGCGCGGACGCCGGGTTCTCGATCTTCGCCGATGTCGAAGGCATGGATGGCGAAGTGGCCATCGGCACCGGGATTGAAGGTGATGGCGACGTGGTGTCGCGTCGCTTGCGGCTGAACGGCACATCGGTAAAATCCGTCGACGAACTGACCGATCATCTGCGCGTGCTGTGGCTGACGCCCGCCATGGACGGCCTCTTCACCGGCTCGTCATCGGACCGCCGGCGTTTTCTCGACCGGCTGGTGCTGTCGCTCGATCCCGCCCATGGCAGGCGGGCAAGCGATTTCGAAAAGGCCATGCGCGGCCGCAATCGCCTGCTGTCGGAAGGCCGTTTTGATCCGGTCTGGCTGGACGGCATCGAAAAACAGATGGCCGAACTCGGCATTTCCATGGCGGTTGCCCGTTATGAAATGCTTGGCCTGTTGAAGACCCTGATTGAGGGCCGGGCCGGCAACGCAGCTTTCCCCTCTGCGGCGCTTTCGCTCTCCGGCTTCATGGATGACGGGCTTCATCGGCCGGCCGTCGATCTGGAAGACGAATATGGTCTAATGCTGCGGGAGGGCCGGTATCGGGACGCGGCGGCAGGCCGCACGTTGGACGGCCCGCATCGCGTCGATCTCTTCGTGCGCCATGCGGAAAAGAATATGGAAGCCGAACGCTGTTCAACGGGGGAGCAGAAGGCGCTTCTTGTCGGGCTGGTGCTTGCCCATGCGCAGCTGACCGCGAATATGACCGGACATGCGCCCATTCTGCTCCTGGACGAAATCGCCGCCCATCTGGACGAGGGCAGGCGGGCCGCTTTGTTCGATCTCATCCACGCGCTCGGCGGCCAGAGTTTCATGACCGGAACGGATGCGGCCATGTTCTCCGCCCTTGGTGAGCGGGCGCAGTTCTTCAATGTTTCCCACGGGAGCGTCACAGTATGACGGCTAAGAGATGGAGGACGACATGGACCCGCTGAGCCCGGAAGAAATCGAACGCTACAAACGCCACATCCTGTTGCCCGAAATCGGCGGTGCCGGTCAGCAGCGGCTGAAGGCAGCGCGCGTGCTGGTCATTGGAGCAGGTGGGCTCGGAGCGCCCGTCCTTCATTATCTTGCCGCCGCGGGTGTCGGCACGCTCGGCATGATCGACGACGATGTGGTCTCCCTGTCCAACCTCCAGCGGCAGGTGATCCACGATACCGGCACGATCGGTGAGCTGAAAACGCAAAGCGCCCGCAAGGCCATTGCCCGGCTCAACCCGCAGGTCCGCACGCTGGCTTATGAGGAACGTTTTTCGCAGGTCTGGGCGCATGACCACCTGCCATCCTTCGATCTCCTGATCGACGGCTCGGACAATTTTGAAACGCGTTATGCCGCCGCCGATGCGGCGGAAGCTGCGAAAAGGCCGCTGGTGACGGGCGCGGTCGGTCGTTTCGATGGGTCGGTCACGGTGCTGAAGCCCTATGAGACCAACGCGGAAGGCACTCTGTTGCCGGGTTACCGCGATCTGTTTCCGGAACCGCCGCCGCAGGGCCTCATTCCCAATTGTGCGGAAACGGGCATCGTCGGCGCGCTGACCGGGGTTATCGGCACCATCATGGCCATGGAGGCGATCAAGGTGATCACTGGTGCTGGTGAGCCGCTGATTGGTCGCCTGCTGCTCTATGACGCGCTGTCGGCCCGTTTTGAAACCGTGCGTTACAAGCGCCGGCCGGCCGGAAAGAAACCATGATCGAGATCGCAAGGGTTGGGGAAGAATTCGATCGCTGGCGGGAATTGCTGGCGCTCATCATGGCGTCCTTTGCCTATATGGATGGCGTTATCGACCCGCCATCCTCGGCCGATCGTCTGACACTGGAGAATCTTGCCGAAAAAGCGAGGGCGGAGATTGCTTTCGTGGTGCTGGATGGTGATGAGCTGCTGGGCTGCCTGTTTTGCCGGCCGGAGCCGCCGGCCTGCCTTTATGTCGGCAAGCTTTGTGTTTCCCCGAAAGCGCAGGGAAAGGGCATTGGCAGGATGCTGCTTGGAAGAGCCGAAGCATTGGCCAGCGAATTGGCACTGCCGACGCTACGCTTGGAAACACGCATCGAACTTGGTGCCAATCATGCCAAATTCGCCGCCTGGGGTTTCGTCAGGACCGCTGAAAATGCCCATGCCGGTTATGATCGAATAACTTCGATTGAAATGACTAAATTTCTTGGCTGAGGCTGCCTAATTCTACCCTGCGCTAATCCGGTCCGGGACAGCCGAAAAAGCCCGTGGATAGAGGCATGACGCCCCTATCGTAAAAGGCCGGACTGAAGCATCTGCGAGAGAAAGACAGAAGAGACGCGGTCAGCGCCCGTCTGCGGTTGGACTTCGGCTGACCCCACCCGCCAGACGCCTTTATCCGGCCCACTGAAGAGCTGCATTTCCGTCGTGACCTTGTAGGTGAGTGGAGCCGCCTTCGTGGCCTCGACCATCTGCTTCATAAGTTTCGCGGAAGGCATGCGGGTTTTATCGCCAATATCGTCCGCATTTGCGTTGGCCTTCAGCCGCTGGAACGCAGGCCCGACATCCGGCAGGGAGCAGTTCATCTTTATCCGCGCCACAAAGAGGCCCGAGGGCGATTGGGAACCGATACGCGCAGGCTCGGCCTCACAGCGCACCCGCTCCGTGCTCGCCACCCAGAGCCGTGCAAACTGGTCGGACTGCTCGTTTGTGGTTCCCTTGGGAGCGTGCATGCCCTTGTATTTGCGCTGCCACGCGACCGGATTGGTAACCAGATCCATGTCGATGTAGCGCGGGCCATTGCCCGAAGCTTCCCATTCCTTGTTCAGGCGAACCATGCTGGCGCGATCAAAATTCAGCCAGGCGCGATAATAGAGTTCCGCGGTTTCTTCGGGTGAGGGCGAAGCCGCCTGGGCCGGGCCGCTGACCAGAACGAGCAGGACGGATATGAGCAGCAAAAACTTCGCCTGAATTCTCATGGAATTCTCCCTCACACGTGAAAATCGGACAACGCTTGCCTTGGCCAGCTCAACTCCGCCCCGGCAGCACCCGGTTCGGCGGGCGGTGTCCGTCGAAGAGCGTGCGGATGTTGATAATGACCTTGTCGCCCATCTCGATGCGGCCTTCGATGGTCGCGGAGCCCATATGCGGAAGCAACACGACCCTGCCTTCCTTGGCTAGCTTGATGAGCTTGGGGTTCACCGCAGGCTCGTTCTCATAGACATCGAGGCCGGCGCCGGCGATCTTTCCCTCGCGCAGGCACTGGATCATCGCCGCTTCGTCGATGATATCGCCGCGCGCGGTATTAACGATGTAGCTGGTCGGCTGCATCAACGCCAGGCGCCGCGCCGAGATCAGGTGATAGGTCGCAGGCGTGGAAGGGCAATTGACGGAAACGATATCCACCCGCGCCAGCATCTGGTCGAGGCTGTCCCAATAGGTTGCCTCAAGCTCCGCCTCCGTCGCCGGGCTGACGCGTTTGCGGTTGTGATAATGAATGGAAAGCCCAAAGGCCTTGGCGCGCCGCGCAACCGCGGTTCCGATGCGACCCATGCCGACAATGCCGATGCGTTTGCCGGAAATGCGCCGCCCGAGCATCCAGGTCGGCGACCAGCCCAGCCATTCGTCCGAGCCATTGGCAAGCACGCGCGTGCCTTCGATCATGCGGCGCGGCACGGCCAGCACCAGCGCCATGGTGATGTCGGCGCTGTCCTCGGTCAGCACATTCGGGGTATTGGTAACGGTGATGCCTTTTCTGGCGGCGGCATCGACATCCACATGGTCTATGCCGTTGGAAAAGCTGGCGATCAGCTTCAGTTGCGGCCCGGCCTTCTCGATCATGGCGGCAGTGATGCGGTCGGTCACGGTCGGCACCAGCACATCGACCCGCTGCATGGCGGCGACAAGCTCTTCCTCGTTGCGCTGCGTATCGTCGATATTCAGTTCGGCATCGAAAAGTTCGCGCATTCTGGTTTCGACGACGTCAGGCAATTTGCGGGTGATATAAACTGTCGGTCTCTTCTTGTGGGTCATCGTTTGCCGCTGCCTTGTTCAGAAGTCATTAACCAGAAAGAGCGATAATTTCTCTCAATCAGGGCGTTTCTACCAGACCCGCCGGCGAAGACAAACAAAACTCGCCGAGGCTCGAGGCATGTGGAAACGAGCCTCCTTAAAATATCATCCGGTTTGCAGAAGGCGGGAAACGGAAATGGGCATGCGCAGTGTGGTTTTTATCGTTTGCATTGCATTGTCTTTGGGCCTCTTTGGTACGGCAACCGAAGCCATGGCGCAGGGTGCCGCCAAGGGCGCAAGCGGCTTGCCCTTGCCGCGTTTTGTCAGCCTGAAATCCAGGCGCGTCAATATGCGCATCGGCCCCAGCACGGATTATGCCGTGTCGTGGATGTATATGAAATCGGGAATGCCGGTCGAAATCATCCAGGAATATGAAAACTGGCGGCGCATCCGTGACGCCGATGGCACGGAAGGCTGGGTCAACCAGGCGCTGCTGTCGGGCGAGCGTACGGCCGTTGCCGCGCCGTGGATGCGCGGCAAGGGCAAGGACGTTTACGTCAACATGCGCCGCGATGCGCAATCGGGCGCTTCGGTCATTGCCAGGCTGGAGCCGGGCGTCGTCTTCAGGATCGGCGAATGCAATGGCGACTGGTGCCGTGCCGAGGCCGGTCAGGCCTCGGGCTGGGTATCACAGGGCGAAATCTGGGGTGCTTATCCCGGAGAGGCCTTTAAATAAGGCCGTGCTTTGCGCCAAGCGCCTTGAGCGATGACATCGGGCGCGGCCCGACCTGCTGAATGACGGCGGCGGCCGCAAGGCAGCCGAGCTTGCCGCAATCTTCGAGCGATCGGTCCTGCGTATAACCGAACAGGAAACCGGCGGCGAAAAGATCGCCTGCACCTGTCGTATCGACCACATCATGCACGGGATAGGCCTCTACCTTCACACGCTCAGTGCCGCGCAGGATAACAGCACCTTCTTCGCTCATCGTCACCGCCGCGATCTTGCAATCGGCGGCGATTTTCGTCAGCGCCAGCTCGAAATCGTCGGTTTCGTAAAGCGAAAGCGCTTCCTGCTTGTTGGCGAAAACGATGTCCACCGTGCCGGAGCGCATCAGGTCGAGAAATTCCTCGCGGTAACGGCCGACACAGAAACTGTCGGACAGCGTCATGGAAACTTCGCGGCCGTTTTCATGCGCAATGCGGGCGCATTCGCGAATGGCGTCCTTGGCGCGCGGCGGATCCCACAGGTAACCTTCGAAATAGGTGACCTTGGTCTGCGCCACGACGTCGTCTTCGACGTCTTCAGGGCCAAGATCGACGCAAGCGCCAAGATAGGTGTTCATCGAACGCTCGCCGTCTTCGGTGACGAAGATCATCGAACGGGCGGTCGGCGGAAACGTGCCTTCCGGCTTCGTTTCGAAATAGACGCCCTGCGCGCGGATATCGTGCTGGAAGATTTCTCCGAGCTGGTCTTCGGCGACCTTGCCGAAATAGGCGGCCTTGCCGCCGAAATTCGCGACGCCCGCGGCCGTGTTGCCGGCACTTCCGCCAGAGGCTTCGAGAGCCGGCCCCATCAGCGAATAAAGCAGCTCGGCCCGTTCCGCATCGATGAGGTTCATCGCGCCTTTGGTAATGGCATTGTCGTTGAGAAAGCGATCATCGCAGCGAGAGATGATGTCGACGATGGCATTGCCGACAGTCAGTACGTCGAATTTCGTCATAGGCCCTATCCGGTTCACACGAGGTGTGTGCGTATTTTTTAAACGGTCTTAAACATTTCTGGCGGCAAGAAAAGCCCAAAGGGAAAATATGCGGTTCTCCCCCCAAGAAGACGAAACACGTCATTTGCCTGTAATGTGGTTAAGCTATTGCTCCTTTCAGAGCAAAAGGTGTGTGAATGCGTACCGGAATGGAAGACATGATGGTCTTCTGGCTCAACCGTTATCACCGCCACGGATGTACTGGCGGCGTATAACGGACATAAAAGGCGGGGGAAACCCCGCTTTTTCTTTTGGTGTGACACCGCGGAATGCGTTTGCACGCAGCGGCGAGCCTTCTCGGTGAAGGCGCTCAATCGGTCTGTCGCCTGCGTTGCAGGCAATCCGCAATTGGGCGAAAACAAGGAAGTGCGGCGTTTTCGCGATTCCATTTCGGTGGAAAACGCTCTAAAGCGGGGTATCTCCCGCAAAGCCGCGAAAGCTTTCCCTCCATGTCTGCCGTTGCCGCTAACGTCGCTCCAATTTTCATTCTCATCCTGATCGGCTGGCTCACCGTCAAGGCCGGTCTGTTCCGGGCCGATGCCGGTGAGATTCTCAGCGATTTCGTGTTCAAGATCGCCGTGCCGACTTTGATCTTTCGCACGCTCGCGGAAGCGAATTTTCACGGTGCATCGCCTTTCCGGCTCTGGATCACCTATTTCGCCGGCGTGGCCGTGACCTGGACAATCGGACATATCGTCACCCGTTACGCCTTCAAGCAGGATGTGCGTATCGCTGTGATTGCCGGGATTTCCTCGGCCTTTGCCAACAATATCTTCATCGGTCTGCCGCTCGTCGGTCGGTCCGTGGGGGATGAGGGGCTGGTGGCTCTCTCCATCCTGCTGGCCATCCACCTGCCGGTCATGATGATCGCCGGCACGATCTTGATGGAGAACGCCACGCACAAGGCGGTCGGCGGCGAAAAGCGAAGCATGGCTGCGGTCTTCAAACAGGTAGGTCGTAATCTCGTCACCAATCCGCTGGTGATCGGCCTGGCGATCGGGCTTTCGACCAATGTTTCAGGTGTGACGCTGACGCCCATCCTCAAAACCGTGGTCGATCAGATTGCTTCGATGGCAGGGCCAGCGGCACTCATCTCGCTTGGCATGGCGCTGACGAAATATACCATTCGCGGCAATTTGGGCATTGCCGTCACCATGACGGTGTTCAAACTGCTGTTTCTGCCCGCCTGCGTGTGGGCCATGGGCCATGCTCTCGGCCTCAGCCACGAATGGACGGCGGCACTTGTGCTCACCTCGTCGGTGCCGACGGGGGTGAATGCGTGGTTGATCGCCAACCGCTTCGGCATCGGCCACAGCGTTGCGGCCTCCACCATCAGCATTTCCACGGCGACCGGCGTTCTTTCCGTGTCGCTGTGGGCATGGCTGCTGAGCTGATGACTCTGCCGAATTGATTATTTCTGGGCGCTGAGGATCTTGAAGCGGGCGTTACGGCACACCTCGGCGCTGGTGCGGAATTCCGCTGCCAGCACCGGCTCATAGGGCATGCCGCGATTGGCGACCATCAGCAGCTTTCCGCCACTGCGTAGCGCGCCGGCCGCCGTCTTGATGAAGGCCTGACCGAGTGCAGGCTCCGCCGCCTGTCCCGCCGCATGGAAAGGCGGATTCATGATGATGAGATCGTATTTTTCCTTCGGCGGCTCGTTTGCCAGATCCTGCCAGAAGAAACGTGCCGTCAGTCGCGGCGTGTTTTCAAGAAGATTGGTTTTCGCAAATTCCAGCGCGTTCCAGTCGGCTTCGAAAAGGTCGATACGGGCCGTACGCGGCGATTTTTCCGCCAGCATGACCGAGAGATAACCCCAGCCCGCGCCGAAATCGGCAGCATTGCCGTCAAAATCGGTCGGCAGACGCGAGGCGAGAAGCTCCGAGCCGTCATCGACGCGGTCATGCGAGAACATGCCGGGCAGGGCGGTGAAACGCCCTTCAACCGTTACGGGCTTTTGGGCAAGTTTGGAGACCGCAAGCGCCACATCGTCGGGGCGTCGGAACCAGAGTGCGACGCCGTGGTATTTAGGTGTGGAGTTGGCCTCGATGCCAAGCTTCGCAAGCGTCTTGCGCAGCGTCACGATACCGTCTTCCTTCGATCCCGCTGCGACGATCAGGCCGCCGGCTTTCACGCGCGACAGCGCTTCGGCAACACGGTTTTCGTTCTCGCCACGATGTTTGCCGCACAGCAACAGCGCTGCATCGTAATCTTCGCCTGAAATGTCCGGGGTGACTTGTGCGCCTTGCGCCTGCAGAGCCCGGTAAAGCGGCCGAAGGTGTTGGGCGGCAATAATCTCCGCGTCAAAACCATCCAGCTTCGGGCCGGCCTCCGCTCCCAGAAACAGAACGCGTTCGCCCTCTTTCGGCATGTCGAGCATTTCTGCGGCAAAGGGGTGGAACAGGGTTTTAACAGCGTCGCGGCTCATGGGAGCGTCCTTAAGATGAAATAGAAAAAAGGCGCGGGCAAAACCCGCGCCTCGATAGGGTCTGGCGGCGCGGCCTTATTCGGCAGCGGCTTCGCCGTCTTCCTTCTTCTTGTCGGCAGCGACTTCCTGACCGGTTGTCTGATCGACAACCTTCATGGACAGGCGAACCTTGCCACGCTCGTCGAAGCCCATCAGCTTGACCCAGACCTTGTCGCCTTCCTTGACGACGTCGGAGGTCTTGGCAACGCGATCAGATGCAAGCTGCGAGATGTGGACGAGGCCGTCACGCGCGCCGAAGAAGTTGACGAATGCGCCGAAGTCAGCGGTCTTGACGACCGTGCCTTCGTAGATGGCGCCGACTTCCGGTTCAGCAACGATCGAGTGGATCCACTTGCGGGCCGCTTCGATTTCCTTGCCGGAAGCAGAAGCGATCTTGACGGTGCCGTCATCCTCAATGTTGATCTTCGCGCCGGTCTTTTCGACGATTTCGCGAATGACCTTGCCGCCGGAGCCGATGACTTCACGGATCTTGTCGACCGGAATATTCATGACTTCGATGCGCGGTGCGAATTCGCCAAGCTGACCACGGCTCTCGGTGATGGCGTTGGCCATTTCGCCGAGAATGTGCTTGCGGCCACCCTGTGCCTGCTCCAGAGCGATCTTCATGATCTCTTCGGTGATACCGGCGATCTTGATGTCCATCTGCAGCGAGGTGATGCCGTCAGCCGTACCCGCAACCTTGAAGTCCATGTCGCCGAGGTGGTCTTCGTCACCCAGGATGTCGGAGAGAACCGCAAAGCGCTCGCCTTCGAGGATGAGACCCATGGCGATACCGGCAACCGGCTTAGCCAGCGGAACGCCAGCGTCCATCAGGGCGAGCGAGGTGCCGCAAACCGTTGCCATCGACGAGGAGCCGTTGGACTCGGTGATTTCGGAAACGACGCGCAGCGTGTAGGGGAACTGTTCCGCAGTCGGCAGCATCGGGCGAATAGCGCGCCATGCGAGCTTGCCGTGACCGATTTCGCGGCGGCCCGGGGAGCCCATGCGGCCTGTTTCACCGACCGAGTAGGGCGGGAAGTTGTAATGCAGCAGGAAGCGCTCCTTGTACATGCCGGTCAGGCTGTCGACATACTGTTCGTCTTCGCCGGTGCCGAGGGTGGCAACAACGATCGCCTGCGTTTCACCGCGGGTGAACAGTGCCGAACCATGCGTGCGCGGCAGAATGCCGACTTCAGAGACGATCGGACGAACGGTCGACAGATCGCGGCCGTCGATACGGCTCTTGGTGTCGAGAACGTTCCAGCGAACGATCTTGGCCTGGAGGTGCTTGAAGACGGCGCCGATTTCTTCCGGGCTGTACTTGGCTTCGCCTTCTTCCGGCAGGAAGTGGGCCTTGACCTTTGCCTTCACGGCATCGACGGCGGCGTAACGGGCAGCCTTTTCGGTGATCTTGTAGGCAGTGCGCAGTTCGGTTTCAGCCAGGCCGAGCATTTCGGTTTCGAGCGCGGAGAAATCTTCCGGTTCGAATTCGCGCGGTTCCTTGGCGGCAACTTCGGCGAGCTTGATGATCGCGTCGATAACCGGCTGGAAGCCGCGATGGCCGAACATGACGGCGCCGAGCATGATGTCTTCGTTGAGTTCCTTGGCTTCCGATTCAACCATCAGGACCGCGTCCTGCGTGCCGGCAACAACCAGATCCAGAACCGACTCGTCCATCTCATCGAGATGCGGGTTCAGAACATATTCGCCGTTGATGTAACCAACGCGCGCGCCGCCGACCGGGCCCATGAAGGGAATGCCGGACAGTGTGAGGGCCGCGGATGCGGCAACCATCGACAGAACGTCCGGGTCATTTTCCAGATCGTGCTGAATGACGGTGACGACAACCTGCGTGTCGTTCTTGTAGCCTTCAGGAAACAGCGGGCGGATCGGACGGTCGATCAGGCGGGAAACCAGTGTTTCCTTTTCGGAAGGACGACCTTCGCGCTTGAAATAACCGCCGGGGATCTTGCCGGCTGCGTAGGTCTTTTCCTGATAGTTGACCGTCAGCGGGAAGAAGTCCTGTCCCGGCTTCGGAGACTTTGCGGAAACCACGGTCGCGAGAACCATCGTCTCGCCGTAGGTTGCGATGACGGCGCCGTCAGCCTGACGGGCAACCTTGCCGGTCTCGAGCTTCAGCGGGCGGCCTGCCCATTCGATTTCCACGGAGTGTTTATTGAACATATCTTGTCCTTGTTTGTACTTGCCCGCCTTATGGGGGCAAAGAACGACGCGATCACGGGCAAGACAGCGGGAGGCTTTCGAGGTGCAAGCATCCGGCAATCCTGCCCCATGACAGGTCTGCGGTTGAAAAGGCGACACCGGCCCATCCGGTTCTACCTTATCGCCCGGTGGGCCGCATTTGCAGCAACCGCCCGGAAATTCGTGGGCTTCAAAAGGCCCGATATAAAAACCGGCGGGTATCGTTGTGAAACCCGCCGGATAAAATTTTAGCGGCGGATGCCGAGAGCACCGATCAGCTTGGTGTAACGGCCTTCGTCCTTCTTCTTCAGATAGTCGAGAAGCGAACGGCGGGTCGAAACCAGCGTCAGAAGACCACGACGGGAGTGGTTGTCCTTCTTGTGATCCTTGAAGTGACCGGTCAGGTTGTTGATCCGCTCGGTCAGGATTGCGACCTGAACTTCCGGAGAACCAGTGTCACCTTCCTTGGTGGCATATTCCGTGATGAGGGCGGCTTTGCGCTCTACAGTAATCGACATCGTGCGATCCTTTCTTGTTTTAAGGAAAAACGGGGACGCCTAGAGCCGGGATGTCGTCCAGCTCTGGCCATTCAGTAGCATAGGCAAAGCCCAAGCTGGCGCTGCCTATAAACTATTCCGGGTACAATTGAAAGAGGCGATTGACTGCGCCGTTTCAGCCAAAAACCCGCTTCGGCCGAAACTCTCCTTCGCCGATCTCGCCAATGGCGACGAGCTTGCCCTGCACGGTGGCATAGGCTTCCGGATGATTGGCCGGCGCATCGCGCCCACGCAGCAGGATCGGATTGCCCATCTTCAGCCGATGTGCCTGATCGTCGTTGATGATCAAATGAGGAAGCGACGAAAGCGCCTCCGCCGTGTCGATCAGATAGACATCCAGCGCCTCGAGCCGCTCGTCGCGGTCTTCGATGGCCTCTAGCGCTGTCAACGTCTCAAGCGGCACCATCATGTCTTCGCCGAAGGGGGCGACCATGGTGCGGCGCAACTGCGAAATATGGCCGAAACAGCCGAGATCTTGACCCATGTCGCGCGCCAGTGCCCGCACATAGGTTCCCTTGCCGCATTCCACTTCGAAATGCGCGGTATTGGCGTCGGGGCAAGCGAGCAGCGTCAGGCGATGAATCTCCACCTCGCGCGCCGGGATTTCCACCGTCTCGCCTTCGCGCGCCAGATCATAGGCGCGCTCGCCAGCGATCTTGATGGCGGAAAATTGCGGCGGTATCTGCTCGATCACACCGGTGTAGTTGGGCAGAATATCGCGGATTGCCTGTTCGTCCGGACGCTGGTCGGAGGAGTTGATCACTTCGCCTTCCAGATCGTCGGTCGCGCGTTGTTCGCCCCAGGTCACGGTAAATTCGTAGATTTTTCGGCCGTCCATGACGTAAGGCACGGTCTTGGTGGCGTCACCGAGCGCAATCGGCAGCATGCCGGAAGCCAGCGGATCGAGCGTGCCGGCGTGGCCCGCCTTCTGGGCATTGAACAGCCACTTGATCTTGGAAACGGCTTCGGTGGAACCGAAATCGAGCGGCTTGTCGAGAATGAGCCAGCCCGAGATCGGGCGGCCCTTGGGTTTGCGGTGCTGCTGTTTGCGTGGTTTGGACATGCTTCAGTTCTGTTCGTCGTCTTTTTCGTTTGAAGGTCCAAGATCGCGCTGCACCTCCGGTGACCGCAGGAGTGCGTCGATCTTCTGGTAATTGTCGAAACTGGTATCGTCGCGAAAGCGCAGTTCCGGCATGTATTTCATTTGCCGCAGTTGCGGGCCGAGGCGGCCGCGCATGAATTTCGCGTGGCGGTTCAGCGCGCTGATGATGTCGGTGTGATCGGCAACGCCGAGCGGCGTCACATAGGCGGTCGCGATCTTGAGATCGGGCGACATGCGCACTTCCGAGATGGAAATAACGGCGCTTTCGATCAGATCGTCGCGGACTTCGCCGCGCTGGAGAATTTGCGTCAGTGCGGCGCGCACCTGTTCGCCAACGCGCAGCATGCGTTGCGAAGGGGCCGATGATGTTGCTTTTGCCATGGGTAATGCCTCAAACAAAGCGAGCGCCGGTTAAGCCGGCGCCCGACAGTAAAGTCCTGTTTTGCGACGAGACGCTTAGAGCGTTCTCGTGATGTGCTCGACGCGGAAGCACTCGATGGTGTCGCCGGCGCGGATGTCTTCGTAGTTTTCGAATGCCATACCGCACTCCTGACCAACAGGCACTTCGTTGACTTCGTCCTTGAAGCGCTTGAGGGTCTTGAGCTTGCCTTCGTGGATGACGACGTTGTCGCGTACCAGACGCACACCCGCACCACGTTCCACCTTGCCTTCGACGACGCGGCAACCCGCGACCTTGCCGACCTTGGTGATGTTGAACACCTCGAGGATTTCGGCATTGCCGAGGAAGGTCTCGCGACGTTCCGGCGAAAGAAGACCCGACATGGCCGCCTTAACGTCATCCACCAGATCGTAGATGATGTTGTAGTAGCGGATTTCGATACCGGCGCGTTCAGCCGCCTGACGGGCCTGCACATTGGCACGCACGTTGAAGCCGATGATCGCGGCGTTGGATGCTTCGGCAAGCGAAATATCCGATTCCGTGATACCGCCGGCGCCCGAATGGACGATGCGGGCACGAACTTCGTCGGTGCCGAGCTTGTCGAGTGCGCCGGCAATGGCTTCGATCGAGCCCTGCACGTCGCCCTTGATCAGCAGCGGGAATTCCTTCATCCCCGAAGACTGTAGCTGGCTCATCATCTGTTCCAGCGAACCGCGCTGGCCCGTCTGGCGGGCGACAGCCTTGTCGCGTGTCAGACGCTGGCGATACTCGGAAATCTCGCGGGCGCGGCTTTCGTTTTCGACGACCGCAAAACGGTCACCGGCCGAAGGCGTGCCGGAAAGGCCGAGGACCTCGACCGGCATGGCCGGACCGGCTTCCTTGACGTGTTCGCCCTTGTCGTTGACGAGCGCGCGCACGCGGCCCCACTGATCACCGGCAACGATGATCTGGCCGGGCTTCAGCGTACCCTTCTGAACCAGAACGGTGGCAACCGAGCCACGGCCACGGTCGAGTTCGGCTTCGATGACCGTGCCTTCTGCGGTACGGCTCGGATCCGCCTTCAGATCAAGGATTTCCGCCTGAAGCAGGATCGCTTCGAGCAGCTTGTCGAGGTTGAGCTTGTTCTTGGCCGAAACCTCGACATCAAGAACTTCACCACCCATCGATTCCACGAAAACTTCGTGCTGCAGCAGCTGCTGGCGAACCTTTTCTGGGTTTGCCTCGTGCTTGTCGATCTTGTTGATCGCAACGACGATCGGAACACCGGCAGCCTTGGCGTGATTGATGGACTCGATCGTCTGCGGCATCACGCTATCGTCTGCGGCAACAACCAGCACGGCAATGTCGGTCGCCTGTGCGCCACGGGCACGCATGGCCGTAAAGGCGGCGTGGCCGGGGGTGTCGATGAAGGTGATCTTGTGACCGTTCTTCTCAACCTGATAGGCGCCGATATGCTGGGTGATGCCACCGGCTTCACCGGAAACGACATTTGCCTGACGGATGGCGTCGAGCAGCGAGGTCTTGCCGTGGTCGACGTGACCCATGATCGTGACAACAGGCGGACGGGAAACCATTTCGCCTGCGTCATCCGCCTGGTTGAAGATGCCTTCTTCCACGTCGGATTCGGAAACGCGCTTGACGGTGTGGCCGAATTCGACGGCGATCAGTTCCGCCAGATCGGCGTCGATCACGTCGCCCGGCTTCATCATCTGGCCTTCCTTCATCAGGAACTTGATAACGTCGACGGCGCGTTCGGACATGCGCTGCGACAGTTCCTGAATGGTGATGGTTTCCGGCAGGATGACTTCACGCATAACCTTTTCGCGGGTTTCCTGCATCTGGCTGCGGCGGAACTTCTCCTGGCGGCGGCGCATGGATGCCATGGAGCGGCCGCGCTGGGTGCCGTCTTCTTCCAGATTGGATGTGACGGTGAGCTTGCCGCGACGACGCTCTTCTTCTGTCTTGAGGCGGGCAGCGGGCTTGGCCGGAACCGGAGCCGCGACCTTGCCGCGAGCCGGAAGGCTGCTACTGCGACGCACGGCACCACGATCTTCCTCTTCGTCACCACCGGTACGACGTCCGCGCGGAGCAGCGGCGTCAGGCGTGGCGGGAGCGGAACGGGGAGCAGCCGCGGCAGACTGAGGACGGGCGTCGGTGCGTGGCGCCGGCGTAAAGGCCGCAGCCGGCCTTTCGCCGGTCGGTTCGGATTTCGCAGCAACGGCCGGCTGGCTTGCCGCCACCTTGGCAGCCGCAGCTTCTTCGGCAGCGCGGTTTGCGGCCTCGACCTTTTCGGCCGCGATGCGCTGTTCTTCCTCGACCTTGCGGCGGGCTTCGTCTTCGGCGCGCTGCTTGGCTTCCACCACGTCACGAGCCTGCGCTTCCATCAGCGCACGGCGACGGGCTTCCATCTCGCCGGCGGAAAGATCGTGCAGAACGTTGCCGCGCGGACGGTCAGGCTGGCGCTGCTGGGGTGCGGACGAGCCGGGACGCTGCTGCGACTGGGAAGAACCCGGACGCTGCTGCTGGCCGCCTGGCTGATGAATGCGCGGCTGGGGAGCCTGCGGACGCGCTGCTACGGGGGCAGGGGCAGGTGCCGCGGGCTTGGGCGCTGGTGCTGGTGCTGCTGCCACGATGGGCTGAACCGGCTTCTCGTCTTCGGGACGTAGGGGGCGGCGCTTGCGTGTTTCCACGACAACCGCATTTGTGCGACCTCGACCCATATCCTGCCGCACGGTGCCCTGATTCATCCCGCCCGGCTTGAGGGTGAGAGTCTTCTTGGCCGGCGCGTTAAGTGTCTTGTCGTCGTTGTTGTCGGTCATTCGTTCCCGTTCCTTCGGACGAGAACCGGATGACGTCCATCAGGTCTCGTCGTTCAATTGCTGCATCGGAACGCGGCGACCGTTCATATCGGTTAACCGCGTCATTGTTCTGTCCGGGCAGCGTCGCGTTCCGCCTGAGATCGACCGCCAAGGCGGTACTGCTCAAGCATCGTTGCGCGCTTCACTACACCCTCACCCGCCTGCCCCGCAAGCGCGCAAGCATGGATAAAAGCATTCTGGCCCATCAACTCGTCCATTTCGGCGCTACTGAAGAGCCGGAAGGACGGAATTTCATTGCCGGCATCGCTGCCGAACGCCCAGGCCCTGCGGGCCTGGTCCAGTTTTCGAACGCCGTCTGCCGCGGCATCGGTTGCGTGGAACACGGCAATCGCGTTCCCGGACCGGACGGCGGCATCGACCTTCGTTGCACCGCTGATGAACTGGCCCGCCTTGCGCGCCATGTTCATCATTCCGGCAAGCTGCTGCGCCATCAGCCGGTCGAGGAGAGCAAGAAGCTCCGGTCCGGCCTTGACGTCGCGTTTGAGTGCCCGTGCGAAGATCTTCTTCGCAATGGCTTTCTCGATCAGGGCGCGCTCGGGTGTTACCCAGCAGCCGCGCCCCGGCAATTGGCGTTTCAGATCCGGCACGACGCTGCCGTCCGGGCCTGCGACGAAGCGGATCAGCTCATCCGGCGATCCACTTTGCCGTGTCACAATGCACATACGTCCATTGACGTTGCCTTCCAGCCGCCCGTCCTCATCGGTTTCGGGCAACTCGTCTGGCTCATGCGCCTGCGATGTCATTCCTGTTCGGCGGTATCCGCCTCCTCGGTAGCTTCAGCATCGGCTTCCTGTTCGGAAGCGAGGTCTTCGGCCGTGATCCAGCCAGCCAGAAGACGGGCCTGTACCACCATGTTCTCAGCCTCGACGCGCGAAACGTCGAGCTTGGAGAAGATGCCTTCGAACTTCTTCGTCTCGCCGTCCTTGCGCTCGCTCCAGCCGACCAGATCGTCCGCCGCACAACCGGCAAAGTCTTCGATCGTCTTGATGCCGTCTTCACCCAGCGCAACCATCATCTGCGAGGTCAGGCCGTCGATCTGGCGCAGCTCGTCGGCAACGCCGAGTTCCTTGCGCTTGGCGTCCATTTCGGCTTCCAGACGTTCCAGATATTCGCGGGCGCGGGTCTGGATTTCATCGGCGGTGTCTTCGTCGAAACCGTCGATCGAGGAAATTTCGCCAAGATCGACATAGGCAAGTTCTTCAACCTGCGCGAAGCCTTCGGAGGCCAGAACCTGGCCGACCATCTCGTCGACGTCGAGAGCATCCATGAACAGCGCCGTGCGCTCGTTGAATTCCTTCTGGCGGCGCTCGGACTCTTCCTGCTCGGTCATGATGTCGATATCCCAGCCGGTCAGCTGCGATGCCAGACGCACGTTCTGGCCGCGACGGCCGATGGCGAGCGACAGCTGCTCGTCGGGAACCACCACTTCGATACGCTCGGACTCTTCATCCAGAACGACCTTGGCCACTTCAGCGGGCTGCAGGGCGTTGACGATGAAGGAAGCCGGATCCTGGCTCCACGGAATGATATCGATCTTCTCGCCCTGAAGTTCGCCGACGACGGCCTGAACGCGCGAACCGCGCATACCGACGCAGGCGCCGACCGGATCGATGGAGCTATCATTCGAGATAACGGCGATCTTGGCGCGCGAACCGGGGTCGCGGGCAACCGACTTGATCTGGATGATGCCGTCGTAAATTTCCGGAACTTCCATGGTGAACAGCTTCACCATGAACTGCGGATGGGTACGCGACAGGAAAATCTGCGGGCCGCGCTGCTCGCGACGAACGTCGTAAACATAAGCGCGCACGCGATCACCGTAACGCATGTTTTCGCGCGGGATCATCTCGTCACGACGGATGATGCCCTCGCCACGGCCGAGATCGACGATGACATTGCCGTATTCGACGCGCTTGACGGTGCCGTTGACGATTTCGCCGATGCGATCCTTGAACTCGTCATACTGGCGGTCACGCTCGGCTTCGCGCACCTTCTGCACGATCACCTGCTTGGCGGACTGCGCGGCGATACGGCCGAAATCCATCGGCGGCAGCGGATCGGCGATGAAGTCGCCGAGCTTGGCGTCCGGGTTGCGGTCGCGGGCCAGCTCAAGCGGGATCTGGGTCGAATAGTCTTCGGCTGCTTCCACCACTTCCAGAAGACGCTGCAGGCGGATTTCGCCGGTCTTGGAGTTGATGTCGGCGCGAATGTTGGTTTCCGAACCATAGCGCGAGCGGGCGGCTTTCTGGATAGCGTCGGCCATTGCGGCAAGCACGATTTCGCGGTCGATGACCTTTTCGCGCGCCACAGCATCGGCGATCTGTAGAAGCTCAAGCCGGTTAGCACTCACTGCCATTTTTATGTCTCCGTAAGTCGCATAATTGCGGGGATGGCCCGTTTTCGGGCCTTTTTACGTTTCAATTAGTCTTCGTCTGCTTCGTTTTCGTCGTTCTGGTTTGCGGCGGCGGCCTTTGCCGCCTTGTCTGCCCGCAACGCATCACGAATAAGATCGTCCGTCAGAATGAGCTTCGCATCGGAAAGCGCGCTGAACGGAACGGTGACTGTCGGTTCTTCGCCATAGGCGATCTGGTCACGTTCCAGCTTGAAGCCGTCCGCATCGACCTCAACGATCTTGCCGCGAAACCGCTTGCGGTTCTCGACCAGAATGGAGGTTTCGACCTTCACCAGATGGCCCTGCCAGCGGGTGAAATCCAGTTTGCGAACCATCGGCCGATCGATGCCGGGCGAGGAAACTTCGAGATGATACGCTTTTTCGACCGGATCTTCCACATCAAGAACCGGTGAAATCGCCATCGAGATGGCTTCACAGTCCTGAACGTTCATCGTTCCGTCTTCGCGCTCGGCCATCACCTGCAACGTCATGCCGTTCTGGTTGGAGAGCCGCACGCGCACCAGAAGATATCCCATGCCCGTCAAAACAGGCTCGATGATCTCGGCGATGCGCTGGTCGATGCCCGTTTCGGTTATCAGTCGCGGTTCGTGTGCGGTGTCTGCCATCTGGCCTTCCGGTCTTTGATTTTCACCGGGCTCCTGGCCCGTGGTTTCCGGTTCGCCTAACGAAAAAGAGCGGAGCCTTGCGGCCCCACTCTTCATCAAGCGATCAAGAATTTCAGGGGTCATATAGACCCATCGGGGCAGGATTGCAAGGTTTTCGCGGCGCTCCTGCTTCAATGGCGATGGTAGCCACATTTTCACCTTCCCCGTGTCGGAAAGGCTGGCATGATTTCCGGCACTGTCTATAGTTGCCGTTTGATAGATCGCAGTTGCATCAAGTGGACTGATCGTGCCTGACCGTAAATCGCCGCTCGCGCCTTTAAGGCATTTGACTTACAGACGAATCTGGATCGCCAGCCTTGCCTCGAATTTCGGTGGGCTGATCCAGGCGGTGGGCGCCGCGTGGATGATGACCTCGCTGTCGAGTTCGGAAAACATGATCGCGCTGGTGCAGGCCTCCACCTCTCTGCCGATCATGCTGTTCTCGCTGATTTCAGGCGCGCTGGCCGATAGTTTCGATCGCCGACGCATCATGATTTCAGCGCAGCTCCTGATGCTGACGGCCTCCGTACTGCTGACGGTTTTTGCCTGGTGCGGCTGGCTCACGCCCTGGCTGCTGCTGTTCTTCACTTTCATGATCGGCTGCGGCACCGCGCTTAACAATCCCTCCTGGCAGGCCTCCGTCGGCGAAATGGTGCCGCGCGAGGATTTGCCCGCCGCCGTGACCCTGAACAGCGTCGGCTTCAACATCACCCGCAGCGTCGGCCCCGCCATCGGCGGTATCATCGTCGCCGCCGCAGGGGCTGCCGCCGCGTTTTTCGTCAACGCGCTGAGCTATTTCACCCTGCTTTACGCCCTGTTTCGCTGGCAGCCGCCCAAATACGCCTCGACCTTGCCGCGCGAGCAGCTTCTCGCCGCCATATCCGCCGGGATGCGCTATGTGGCCATGTCGCCCAATATCGGCAAGGTGCTGGTGCGCGGCTTTCTTTTCGGCCTTTCCGCCAGCGCCATCCTGGCTTTGATGCCGATCGTTGCCCGCGATCTGGTTGAGGGCGGTCCGCTGACCTATGGCGTCATGCTGGGTGCATTTGGCGTCGGTGCCATCGGCGGCGCGTTGATCAGCGCCCGGTTGCGGGAAGTCATGTCCAGTGAATGGATCGTGCGTGTCGCTTTTATGGGGTTCGCGTTCAGCTCCGGCATGACGGCGATCAGCACGAGCGCCATCGTCACGTCGCTTGTCCTGACGATTGCCGGCGCCTGCTGGGTTCTGGCGCTGTCCCTGTTCAACACCATCGTCCAGCTGTCCACCCCGCGTTGGGTGGTGGGCCGGGCGCTGTCGCTTTATCAGACCCTTACCTTCGGCGGCATCGCCGTCGGCAGCTGGCTCTGGGGTGAACTGGCGGAAGATTACGGCATTTCCTATTCGCTTCTCTGTTCCTGCGTGCTGATGCTGCTCGGCGTCGTCGTCGGCTTCAAGCTCGCCATGCCGGCCTTCGCCTCGCTCAATCTCGATCCGCTCAACCGTTTCGTCGAACCGCCGCTGAGACTGGACGTTAAACCGCGCAGCGGCCCGATCGCCATTCTCATCGACTATGAAATCCACGACGAAGACCTCGGCGAATTCCTGCCGCTGATGGCCGAACGCCGCCGCATCCGCATCCGCGATGGCGCGCGCAACTGGAACCTGATGCGTGATCTCGAAAACCCGGATATCTGGACCGAAAGCTACCACGTGCCGACATGGGTGGAATATGTCCGCCACAACCACCGTCGCACCCAGGCGGATGCGGAGGCCTGGGACCGACTGCTGGAACTTCATCGCGGCAAGACACGGCCGCGTGTGCACCGGATGATCGAGCGGCAGACAATTCCACCGACTGACGATATCTTCCACAAACCCCATACCGATCAGCATTGAGGGGCGAGGGCTAAAAGCAGATTATTTCAGCTTCGCCTTCAACCCCGCATCGGGAAAGCACGTCGGGGCCAGCCCATTTTTCGCCTGCCAGTCGCCGAGCGACCGGCGTGTCTTGAAGCCGGCCAAACCGTCCGCCTTGCCGACATCGTAACCCTTGGCAACCAGCGCCTTCTGCATGGCCAGAACATCCGATCGCAGCATCGATCCGACACTGCCCCATTCCGCCTCGAACGGCCCCGCCCCGTGGGCGATGCGATCGGCGAGATTACCGATGAACAGGGCGTAGAGGTCGGAATTGTTATATTCCTTGATGACGTAGAAATTCGGCGTCACCACGAATTCCGGCCCGTGCCGTCCGGCCGGCACCAGCATCATGCCATCGGCAGTAAGGTCATTGGCCGGAAAGGCTTTTCCGGAAATACGGGTGATGCCCATCTTCGCCCAGTCGGCCACCGGCCGGGCAAGGTCAGGGCCTTCCTGCGCGCAGGAGACATTGGCCGGGATCGAGGCTTCGAAGCCCCAGTCGCGATTGCGCTGCCAGCCGCGCTGAGAAAGATAGTTCGCTATGGATGCCAGCGCGTCCGGTACGGAATTCCAGATATCCCGCCGGCCGTCGCCATCGAAATCCACCGCATATTTGAGGTAGCTCGACGGCATGAATTGCGGCTGACCGAGCGCGCCGGCCCAGGAGCCCATCATGCGCGAGGCTGCAATATCGCCGCTCTCGATGATCTTTAGCGCATCAATCAGCTCGGTGCGGAACATCTCCTTGCGAGTTGACATATAGGCCTTCGTGGCCAGCACATCGACTACGGAATACGGCAGTTTCGCACGGCCGAAACCGGATTCGCGGCCCCAGATCGCCACGATGATATCGCCGGGCACGCCATATTTCGCTTCGATGCGGCGAAGGGTGGCGGCATGTGTTGCTGCAAGCGACCGACCGGTGCCGGCAAGCCCCTGCAATCGCTTCTCGGAGAAATAGGCGCCCGGTGAAGAGAATTCCGCCTGGCTCTGGCTTTGTTCCTTCGGCGGTTTCTGGCCGGGGATGATGAGATCAGGCAGCTTCCAGTTGATGGAGAGACCGCCGAGAGCCGCTTCGAGCGTCTTTTGCGAAATGCCCGCCTTGCGCGCTTCCGACCAGATTTCCTTTTTCAGCCACGTATTGAATTCGGCGTCGTATCGGGCAGCAGTCGCCCCTGTCGGCACGGATTGCGCCAAGGCTGCCGTCGCTGAAAATACGGAAAGAATGGCGGCTAGCGCCGCCGTGGGTGCAAATCGGTTTCGCATTCGGTCTCCTCTTTGGGTCGTGCGGAGTGGGGAAGGCGTCAAATCGTCGTGCGCGCCCGAAGTGCGGCCGTCAATGTGCCTTCGTCCAGATAGTCCAACTCGCCGCCCACCGGCACGCCATGCGCCAGCCGGGTGATCTTGACGCCGAGATCGGCCAGCCGATCGGTGATATAATGGGCGGTTGCCTGCCCCTCCACCGTCGCATTGACGGCGATGATAAGTTCGCGAATGCCACCGGCGCTGACGCGGTCGATCAATCCCTTGATATTCAAATCTTCCGGCCCGACGCCATCCAGCGGCGACAGCGTGCCGCCCAGCACATGATAGGCGGTGTTCATGGCGCTTGCCCGCTCCAGCGCCCAAAGATCAGACACGTCTTCCACCACGATGATGATAGACTGATCACGCCTGTCGTCGGCGCAGACGGTGCAGGGGTCGATGGTATCGACATTGCCGCAGCAGGAGCAGATCTTCACCTTGTCATAGGCCTCGCCCATGGCATGGCCCAGCGGCCCGAGAAGCTGCTCCTTCTTCTTGATGAGATGCAGCGCCGCCCGCCGCGCCGAGCGGGGGCCAAGCCCCGGCACTTTTGCCAGAAGCTGGATCAGTTTTTCGATTTCGGGACCGGTGACTCGTTTTGCCATGAGCGCTTTCTACTGCATAAATCGGGAAACGGGAATCATGAAGCGCGAAGGGCAGTCCATGAAAATACGGGCGGTATGCCGCGGTGAGGCAAAGTCTTTGCCGGGAAAGACAACGAAGACGGGTATTTTCAAATATGCCGTGCAAGGCCCGGTCATGGTGGATGGGGAAGGCATCGTCAGTGATGCCGTCTGCAATCGCAAACATCACGGCGGGCCGGATCAGGCGATTTACGTCATGGGCACGGTCGATCTGGATTTCTGGTCCCGCACACTCGGTTTTGTCATCGACCCCGGGTTTTTCGGGGAAAATCTGGTTCTGGAGGGTGTCGACAGCGCCAAATTGCATGTGGGCGACAGGTTTTTGGCAAAGGAAGTGGTGCTGGAAGTGACCGCCGCCCGCATTCCCTGCGCCACCCTGTCAGCCCGGCTCGGCGACCCCGGCTTCGCACCGCGCTTTCGCCAGGCCGGTCAGCCGGGTTTCTATTGCAGGGTGCTGAAAGGCGGAATGCTTGCCACCGGTGAGGACATCGCCCTCGAACCTTATGAGGGAACGAAACTGCCCATACCGGTTATTTTGCAGCGCTTCCGCCCCATGCAATTGACGCAGGAGGAACGCGCTGCCTATCTCGACACACCGCTTGCAAGCCGCTTCCGCGCCATGCTGGAGGTATGAGCGCCAATATCAGAACGGCAGCTTCATGCCGGGCGGAATCGGCAGGCCGGCTGTGATTTCTTTGGTCTTTTCGGCAGTGATGGCCTCGGCACGTTCCTTGGCGTCATTATGGGCGGCAACGATCAGATCTTCGAGAATTTCGACGTCGTCTTCCCTAAACAGCGACGGGTCGATCTTCAGGCCCAGCAGGCTGCCCTTGCCGTTCAACTTCACGGTCACGAGCCCGCCGCCGGATTTGCCTTCGACTTCAAGCGCGGCGATATCCGCCTGCATCTTTTCCATCTTAGCCTGCATTTCCTTGACCTTGCCCATCATACCCATGATGTCACGCATGTGCCAAACTCCTGTTTTTGTTATATATTAGAATTCTATGTCGTCGCCGGGAAGGATGTCGCCGTCGCTCGATTCGGCGACCGATGGTGGGGCGATCTCGTCTGCCTCGTCCTGTTCTACAGCTCTGATGCGCACGTCGGTGATTTTTGCGCCGGGGAATTGCTGAAGAATGGCGACGACATCCGGGTCCTGTCTGGCATCAACAAGGCGGGCGTCGCGGGCATTGCCCTCGGCCTCCACCAGCGTCGGCTGGCCCTCTTCCTTGCTGAGGCTGACGATCCAGTGGATACCGGTCCACTCCTTCAACCTCACACCAAGCTCACCCGGCAAGGAGCCGGGAGCGCCATCGCCGAGGCGCATATCGAGCCGGCCCGGTTCCAGCCGAACCAGCCGTACGAAATTGCGCACCTTCGCCCGCATGACGGGGTCGCGGTTTTTCTGGCAAAGGTCGGCAATATCCTGCAGGGAGTTGACTGGAACCTTTGGCTCGGGCCGCTCTTCGGTCTTCGGCGTGACGACCTGCATGTCGTGCGGGCGGCTGTCGGGAACGGCGCGCAGTATGGCAGACGTTTGCGGCGTCGCCGGGCGCTGGGCCGGAAGATCGACAGGTCTTGTGGCAGCCACGGTCTGCGCTGACGAATAGGCTCGTGCGCCGCCGCCATTGCCGCCGCCCGAAGGCGCGCCGTTGGCATAGCCACCATCGCCGGCAGAAAGTTCGAGCAGGCGCCGTGCCGCATCCTCCGGTGCCGGAAGATTGGCGGCATGCGAAAGGCGGATCAGCACCATTTCGGCAGCACCTGCCGGACGCGAGGCATTTTCCGTTTCCGGTATGCCCTTCAGCAACATCTGCCAGATGCGTGATAGCGCCGTCACCGCAATCGTCTCGGCAAATTCCGCACCATGCACGCGTTCGACCTCGGAAAGCGAAGGGTCTTCCGCCGCATCAGGTACATATTTCATGCGGGTAACGAGATGGGTAAAATCGGCAAGGTCGTTCAGCACCACGACAGGGTTTGCGCCCGCCTCATATTGCCCGTTGAATTCTGAAAGCGCGGCGGCGACATCGCCTTTGATAACGTGTTGGAAGAGATCGACGATGCGCGCGCGGTCGGCAAGGCCGAGCATGCCGCGCACCGCTTCTGCCTCCACGCGGCCGCCGCCATGGGCAATCGCCTGATCGAGCAGGGAAAGGCCATCACGGGCCGAACCCTCGGCCGCACGGGCGATCATCGACAGCGCCTGTGGCTCAGCCTCAAAACCTTCCTTGCCGGCAATAGCCGTGAACAGGCCAACGAGATCGGCGGCGCTGATGCGGCGCAGATCGAAGCGCTGGCACCGCGACAGCACGGTAATCGGCACCTTGCGGATTTCGGTGGTTGCGAAGATGAATTTCACATGCTCCGGCGGCTCTTCCAACGTCTTCAAAAGACCGTTGAAGGCCTGCGTCGAAAGCATGTGCACTTCGTCGATGATATAGACCTTGTAGCGCGCCGAGACCGGACGATAACGCACCTGCTCGATAATCTCGCGAATGTCGTCGATACCGGTGTGGGAGGCGGCGTCCATCTCGATGACATCGACATGTCGGCCTTCCATGATCGCCTGGCAATGCTCGCCGGGAATGCGCAGGTCGATGGTCGGCTTGTCGATCAGGTCGGTCTTGTAATTCAGCGCCCGGGCGAGAATGCGCGCCGTCGTCGTCTTGCCCACGCCGCGAACGCCGGTCAGCATATAGGCCTGCGCGATGCGTCCGGTCTCGAACGCGTTGGTCAGCGTGCGAACCATCGGCTCCTGGCCGACCATCAGATCGGAAAAATCCTTCGGGCGATATTTGCGTGCCAGTACCCGGTAGCCGGTCCCGCTCTGGGATTCGCTTGTTGTGGTGGGTACGGTATCGCTCATCGCCTCGCCAGTTTGTTTTGCCAGTTTGTTTCGGGGCTGAACTGGCCCGGCGAAAGCTGAGCGGCATTTTGAAAAAGGTGGGAGGCTGGCACGGCGACCCGTGCCTGGCTCGTTAGGGCTGCTTCCTTCCGGACCTGACCCGGTTGGCGAGTGGCTCGTCCACCACCAACCTCCCGGGGCCACATATCGGCAATATCGACAGCAAATGCAAGCCAAGCCTTCAAAAAACTGCTATCACGATGAAAACAAACAGGGAGGACACCTTGGAGACATTCCGGCTGGACGACAGGCTGGCGCGCGATAGTGTGCTTGTAACGCGTTTGGGACTATGTGAATTGCGTTTGCAGAACGATAACCGCTGGCCTTGGCTGGTGCTGGTGCCCCAGCGAGAAGGTGTCAGCGAATTGTTTGATCTGACCCCGCTCGATCAGGCTATGCTGACATTTGAGACCAATCTCGTCGCCGCCGCGCTAAAGGATGTCACGGGGGCCACCAAGATCAATGTCGGTGCGCTGGGCAACATCGTCCGGCAACTTCACGTCCATATTATCGCCCGCAATGAAGGTGACACCTGCTGGCCCGGCCCCATCTGGGGTCACGGAACGGCGGTGCCCTATGCGGTGGGCGAAAAGGAAACTTTCATGAAAAAAATCTCCGGCGCGCTCTGATGATGTCAATGACAATTTTTGAAACCAACGCTCCCCATCCCGAAGCAAGCCTGCTGACAGCCTTTTCAAAAAATGCCCTCGACCGTTTCGCCGAAAAGCGGACGGAAGAGTGCGTTGCCGATGCGCTGAAAATCGACGGCACCCATATTTTTGCCTTCTCGGGTAACCGGCTTGTCCTGAAGCACGATGATCAGGTCATCGATCCCCTGTTCTCCGCCTATGAGTTGGCCGAATTGCAGCCGGATTTCGACAATGCCGTGTTGCTGGGATACCGTGAAACCGGCGAACCGAGAATCGCGGTGCCGGTTGCCGTCGCCGAAGACCATCTGGCAAGCCACTACAAGCTCGCCGACGCCCGCACGCTTTATCGCGATCATCTGCTCGATGAGGAGTTACTCAGCGAGGTTGCCCAGGCTGTCAGCCTGACCCACTGGAATGCCGACAACCGGTTTTGCGGAAAATGCGGCGGGAGCATGGAGCTGCGGATCGGCGGTTACAAGCGGATCTGCGCTGCCTGCAATCACACTATTTTTCCGCGAACCGATCCTGTCGTCATCATGATGACAATCGATATCGAGCGTGATCTTTGCCTGCTTGGTCGTGGCGCCCATTTTGCGCCGGGCATGTATTCCTGCCTTGCCGGCTTCGTTGAGCCGGGTGAAACCATCGAGCAGGCCGTCCGCCGCGAAACGCATGAGGAATCCGGTGTCGACATCGGCCGCGTGCGTTATCACGCCTCTCAGCCGTGGCCGATGCCGCATACGCTGATGATCGGCTGTTACGCTGAAGCGCTCTCTTTCGATATCGCCCGTGACGAGATCGAACTGGAGGATTGCCGGTGGTTTACGCGCACTGAGGTGGCCACGATGCTGGAGACAGCGACGGGCGACGGCTTTTCCGCCCCTCCGGGCGGCGCCATCGCGCACCGGCTGATGCGCGACTGGGTGGAATGGACGAAATGAAACGCGTTGCGGCAGGCTCAGCTCTGGTTGAGCTTGCCGCGCATTGCATGGCCCTTGTAGACGCCGAGAATGCGAACTTTTTCTGAGAAGAAGCGCAGTTCGTCCAGCGCATGCCGCACCGGTTCGTCATCCGGATGGCCTTCAATATCGGCATAAAACTGCGTTGCGACGAATTTTCCGCCCAGCTGGTAGCTTTCCAGCTTCGTCATGTTGATGCCGTTGGTGGCAAAGCCGCCCATGGCCTTGAAGAGGGCGGCCGGAATGTTGCGGACGTTGAAAACAAAGGTCGTGACGATGATTTCGTCGGTAGAATTGTCGTCAGACTGACGTTTGGCCCAGTTTTCATCACGCGACAGCACGACGAAACGGGTGACGTTGTTCTCCGAATCCTCGACATTTTCGGCCAGAATATCGAGACCATAGAGATCGGCCGCAAGGCGCGGTGCCAAGGCCGCCATGCTGCGGTCGCCCTTTTCCGAAACCTGCTTGGCCGCACCCGCCGTATCGCCGGCGATAACCGGTTTCCACCCGCTGGAGCGGATGATCTTGCGGCACTGGCCAAGCGCATGAATGTGGCTATGGACGGTGCGGATCTCGTCTTTTTTCACACCCGGCATCACCATCAGCTGGAAGCGGATCGGCATGAAATATTCACCGATGATATGCAGGCGCGATTCCGGCAGCAGATGGTGAATATCGGCGACGCGGCCGGCCAGCGTGTTCTCGATCGGGATCATGCCGAGATCGGCTTCGCCATTTTCAATGGCGTTGAATGCATCCTCAAAAGTGGGGCATGGCAGAGGCTCCATATCCGGGAACATGTCGCGGCAGGCCATGTCGGAATTCGCGCCGAATTCGCCCTGAAAGGCAATGCGATTTGTGCTCAAGGTCATGAAATTTTCCGTTAAAAGGTTCTGCTTGCAAGAATGGTGCGGGCTTTTTCGAGATCATGCGGTGTGTCGACGCCGAGCGGCACGGAGCGAACGATTTCCGCATCGATGCGCATGCCGGCTTCCAGCGCGCGCAACTGTTCCAGCCGTTCGCGTTTCTCCAGCGGTGAGGGCGGAAGGCTCACGAATGTCTCAAGTGCGGCGCGGCGATAGGTGTAAAGCCCGATATGGTGATAAAGCGGGCCGTCGCCAGAAGGCGCGGTCGCACGCGTAAAATAAAGGGCGCGCAGCCGAGTTTCGGAGAGCGGGCTGCCCACGACTTTCACGACGTTCGGATTGGTTTTTTCGTCTTCGTCAGTGATTTCCACCGTTAGAGTGGCGATGTCGACGGCGGGGTTCTCGAGCGGGCGCAGAGAGGCGCGGATCGTCTCCGCCTCGATGGTCGGAAGATCGCCCTGCACATTGATGACGTATTCGGCGTTGCCGTAAGGATCGGCCTTTTGCAGCGCTTCGAAAATGCGGTCCGAGCCGGACTGGTGGTCGTCCCGCGTCATCATCACGTCGAAACCGGCGGTTTGAACGGCCGAAAAAACCTGTTCGTCATCCACCGCAACGACGATTCGTTCCGCACCTGCTTCTCGTGCACGCAACGCCACCTGAACGATCATCGGCTTGCCGCCAATATCCGCAAGCGGCTTGCCCGGCAGGCGTGTGGATGCCATCCGTGCCGGTATGAGGACGACAGCTTTCTCGAAATCCCGATTCTTCATCCGACACCCTTCAAATCCCCTCCGAAAAGTGTCAAAACGTCACGGAGTGGGGACCATTATTCAAGTTGCGCAGGCTGTGCAAAAGCCATAGCTTTCGAGTAATTTCAAGATGCCCGGTTATATGGAGCGGATGCGAGGGAGCGCATATAGATGAATTCTTATGTAAATATGGGCGTTGGGGCGTTGCTGGGTACGGTTTTTGTCCTGATGTCGGTGTCAATTGCGTCTGAGGGCATTTTTCATGCGCCCACGCCCGAGAAGGAAGGTTATGCTATTGCTGCTGCAGAAAGCGGCGGTGAAGCAGCCGGCGGAGAAGCCGCTGCCGCAGCGACACCAATCGCGCAATTGCTTGCGAGCGCCGACGCTGCCAAGGGCGAAACGGTCTTCAAGAAGTGTACGAGCTGTCATACCGGAGAGAGTGGTGGTGCAAACAAGGTCGGCCCCAATCTCTTCGATATCGTCAACCGGCCGATCGCCAGCCATGCAGGTTTCAGCTATTCCGCGGGCATGAAGGATTTCTCCAAGGGCGGTTCCGTGAACTGGGATTACGATCATCTCAGCTTCTTCCTCGAATCTCCCAAGAAACACGTTCCCGGAACGGCCATGGGCTTTGCGGGTGTGAAGAAAGAAACGGAAAGAGCCGATCTGATCGCTTATCTGCGCACGCTGTCGGCGAACCCTGCGCCGCTGCCGGATCCGACAGCTGCTCCCGCGCCGACGAACTGAAGAAAAAATCTGATTCATGAAAAAGCCCGGCAGTGATGCCGGGCTTTTTCATTCTACGGCATGTCCGCTCTTAAAAGATCAGAAGCCCTTGCCGCCGCGCAATTCGGAAATCACGGTTCCGACCATGATCCTGATATCCAGCCAGACCGAGAAATTGTCGACGTAATAAAGATCGGAGACAATCCGCGCCCGCGCCTTGTCACTACGATCCGTCGGGCCGCGCAGCCCTCGCATCTGTGCAAGGCCGGTAATACCCGGCCGCATCTGATGCCGCATATGATAATGAGGAACCAGCTCTTCGTAAGGTCGGCCGGCCGCCAGCATGCCGATGGCATGGCAGCGCGGGCCGACAAGCGACATGTCGCCCTTCAGTACATTGATAAGCTGTGGCAATTCATCGATGTTCGTGCGGCGCAGAACTGCGCCGATACGGGTTATGCGCGGGTCGTTCTTCACTGTTTGCGCCACGCCGGTGGCGTCGCCCAGTTCGGTCTGCATGGAGCGAAATTTATAGACGCGGATTTTACGCCCGTTCATGCCCCAGCGGACCTGCGAGAACAGGACTGGCCCCTTGCTATCGAATTTGACCAGCGCCGCAACCGTCAGCAATACGGGAGCGAGCGCGACAAGGGCGATGGACGCCCCTGCAATGTCGATTGTTCTTTTGAGCGCGAACTGGCCGCGCTGCAGCGTTGATGGGCTTTTTTCCGAAATGAAAGTTTGCATTTCCGCCGGTTCGAAACTGGCGGTCGCAGGATAGGGAGCACCGTAAAAAACGGCATGCGATGAGCCTTTAGTACCCAGCATAATATGGAACCCTGAAAAGTTATTTTGAAACAAGAAAATTAATTTATATGATCGATTAATAATTCATTTACCGTAAAAGTCATCTGAAATTTAGCTATCACTGCGCAAATAGCAATCTACGGTTAACGCAGATGCACGCATATGTTGCGGCGCCAATGCCACGTCCGCTGCCGGCTGTGGAAAGCAGGTGATTAAGCGGCTGGAAAACGGATGGCGTCGTGGAGAAGATAGCAGGATCGACGCGCCCTACCGTTCGCCACCTAACTGATCGGACGGCTACCAAAAAGGCGATTAATTACCCATCAGAATATCAAGCAGGGTCGTCTGTTTTGGCCTGGAATTCGGAGACGCCTCACCACCGATATCGGCAGGTGGAACGGGTCCGTTGCCGGCCGCATAGCCGGGTTCGATGTCGCGGGACGGGATATTTGCGGGCGGCATAGCGACGCCCGGCTGAGCAGGGTTCGGTGAAACCGGCGCTTCGGGATAGGCTCGGGTGTTCGTTGCGCCGCCGCCGAGCGCATTGGATATGATGTCGCCGATGGAGGAAGGTGCGTTTTCGGGCGCCGGTTGCTGCATTTCCCCAAGCGGCGGCACGGCACCCGCGCCAAGGCCGAAGAGCGGCGAAGGCGAAAGCCCGGAATGGGCGGCGGTCATGAAATCTTTCCAGGCCCTTGCCGGAAGCCCGCCGCCGGTCACCTTTTTCATCGAGGTGCCGTCGTCATTGCCGAACCAGACGCCCGTGGTCAGATTGCTTGTATAGCCGACAAAAAGTGCGTCGCGGAAGGATTGGGTGGTGCCGGATTTTCCCGCCGCCTGCCAGCCTTGCAGGCGTGCGGCCTTGCCCGTGCCTTCGGTGATGACGCGCGACAGCATGCCGTTCATCATCGCGGCGATTTCCTCACTCAGCACACGTGGCGGATTGTCGTATTTGTTTTCGTAAAGCACCTTCCCGTCGGCGTCTGTAATACGCTTGACGATATGCGGCGTCGCCTTGTAGCCGCCATTCATGAAGGGTGCGTAGGAAGCGGTCAGCTCCATCAGAGACACTTCCGAGGTGCCGAGAGCGATGGAGGCGTTGTTCTGCAACTCCGATTCGATGCCCATGCGATGCGCCACCTGCGTCACACGGTCAGGGCCAACTTCCATAACCAGTTGCGCGGCGATCGTGTTCAGAGAGTTGGCAAGCGCGGTGGCAAGCGTGACTTCGCCGCGATATTTCTTCTCGTAGTTTTCCGGGGTCCAGTTTCCAATCCGGACCGGCCCGTCATTGCGGATGGTGTAGGGGGTAAGCCCCGATTCAAGCGCGGCCACGTATACGAAGGGTTTGAATGCCGACCCGGGTTGCCGTTTCGCCTTGGCGGCACGGTTGAACTGGCTTTCGGCATAATCCGCCCCGCCCACCACGGCCCGGATCGCGCCCGTGCCGTCGATGGAAACCAGCGCCGCCTGCGATGCGCCCTGCTTCTTGCCATCACCCTTTAACACATGGGTCAGCGCCTTTTCGGCGTCACGCTCGAGATTGGGGTCGATGGTCGTATCGACAACGATATCCTGCTTGACGTCGCCAACCAGGCTACGCACCTCCTCCAGAACCATATCGGCAGCGTAATGTTCGGCCCCGGACCAGAAACGTTTGGCTTTGGTCGGCGGCTGCGACATGGCCGTCTTGATTTCATCGTCGGTGATGAAGCCGACATCGCGCATCGATTGCAGCACCACCTGCGCCCGCTCTTCCGCCGCCTGCGGATCCCGTGCCGGTGAAAGGCGCGAGGGCGCTTTAAGAAGCCCGGCAAGCATCGCCGCTTCGCCCAGATTGACGTCACGCGCGGATTTGTTGAAGTAACGCCGGGAAGCCGCCTCGACGCCATAGGCGTTGGACCCGAAATAGACGCGATTGAGATACATCGCGAGAATCTGGTCCTTGGTGAATTCATGTTCCAGCCAGAAGGACAAAAGCACTTCCTGAACCTTGCGCTCCAGCGTCCGGTCGGGAGAGAGGAACAGGTTTTTCGCCAGCTGCTGCGTCAGCGTCGAGCCGCCCTGCACGGTTCGCCCCGTCAGCACATTCGTCACGATCGCACGGCCGAGACCGAGCGGATCAATGCCGAAATGCGAATAAAACCGCCGGTCCTCGATCGCCATGACGGCCTGCGGAATATAAGGCGACATGTCTTCCAGCGCGAGCGCCTCGCCGCCTGTCGTGCCGCGATTGGCAAGCACGCTGCCATTGACCGAAACGATCTTCACATTCGGCGGGCGTTCGGGAATGGACCAGCTGCTGGCGCTGGGCATGCGTGCGCCATAATAAAGGACAAGGCCGGCAACGCCGATACCGCCCCAGATGCCGAGTACGACGCACCAGTAAACCAACGAACGGACAATGCCCGTCGCGCCGCGGCCGGAGGAATTGCGGATGCGCTTTTCTTTTTTCTGCGATTTGGCGCGCCCAGCGGTGGCCTTTGGTTTTCTGGCGGGCTGTTTTGCGGTCCCGCTGATGCGCTCGCTCGCATCGAGGCGCAGATCATCACCGGACTCGTGGAAATCCCCGAAGGAAGGTTCTACCCGATCGCGTGATTTGCCCTTGCCTGCCATCCAGCCGAAATTGCTCCTTAATTCACGACGCCGCGCACCCATATGACCTTCAGGCTTCTATGCCGGCGCGATCCTTAATCCAGGATGAAGAGTTTAAATGCGGCAATTTAAGGCGGGGTTAAGTTCAGACGGGATCAAATCGCCGTCATTGGCAGACGTCGACCCATTTCGCTCCCGTCAATTCAGCCATGGCATCGGGCGAAATCCGCACCGCCGCATTGGTGGCGCCGGCCGCCGGCACCACTTCATCATAATTTTTCAGCGATATGTCGCAAAACACCGGAAGAGGTGAGGGCAGCCCGAAAGGGCATACGCCGCCGACGGGATGGCTGGTCACCGCAACGACCTCTTCCGGCCCCAGCATGCGCGGCTTGGTGCCGAAATGATCGCGGAATTTCCGGTTATCGAGCCGCTTCGTACCCGCGGCGACGACGAGAAGAATGGTGTCGCCAGCCTTCAGGCATATAGTTTTGGCGATCTGGTCGGGGGCGACGCCATGTGCTTCGGCGGCCAGCGCGACGGTTGCCGAACTGGCCTCCGTTTCGATAACGGTCACTTCCGGCAATTTCTCGGTGAAGAAGGCTCTCACGGATTCGATAGTCATGCGTATTTATTAGGCGGTAACCGAGCGAGCTTCAAGACACCAGGAGATAGCTATGCATTTTATGCAATGCTGCGCTGCGATGAAGTGTCTGTTTTTTGAGCTGATATCCTGTATGTTCAAACCATCGAAGCGACGCACTCCTCCTCCCAGCGTCGCCCGATTGGACTGACAATACTCCTCCTCCCAATTGTCAGTCAGTTTCAAGAACCCGGCGCACCTCCTCCCGCGCCGGGTTTTTGCTGTTTCAGGCCCTGTTTTCAGCGGCTTCGGTGTGCTCGTGCTTCACAAAGATCACGCTGTTTTCAAAGAAACTTGACTTTTAGCCCTTGCCAACCTAGGTGTTCGCGCATCGATATTTGTTTGACGACCAGAGCTTCGGCGCCTTTTCGGGTGCACACGACGATCTTTCCTTCAAATTCGACCCAAGACCGCACTGCCTGCAGTGCAAATACAATTTGCCAACGGAAGGAAATCGTTATGGCGACTGGTACAGTAAAGTGGTTCAACGCAACCAAGGGCTACGGCTTCATTCAGCCTGACGACGGTTCGCAGGACGTATTCGTGCACATCTCCGCTGTTGAGCGCGCTGGTCTGACCGCCCTCAACGACGGTCAGAAGCTCTCCTACGAGCTGATGCAGGATCGCCGCTCGGGCAAGATGTCCGCAAGCGATCTCGTCGTTTCCTGATAAGCGCTCTGGCCCCCACGGGCCACTGACATGAATGGAAAGGCCGGATTCTTCCGGCCTTTTTCTTTTGAAGGATGGTCCTGAACGGGCCGGCCTTGAAAAGAACGGATCGCATACCAATATAGCGTTCAACAGTGTTTCGGATGAAAACTGTCAGGCGGGCATTTTAATAGTGCCGTTGTTGTCGTGTTAACCAAAGATTAACCGAAACAGCTGATCCTGATCGTGAAAGCAGCGTCGACATGATCGACGCGCTCTGAAGCATCAGACCGTTGAACGCTTTGACCACGGATGTACTGGCATTGACGAAAACGGATGGAAAGGTCGGGCTTGCCCCGGCCTTTTTGTTTTTGAGCACCAAACAAAAGGGGGGAGGAGCCGGGTAGCCGACGCCTCCTCTTTTTTTGATTATTTCGCCGCCAGCGCGTCGAGAATGCGGACCCAGGAGCGGATGCCCTTGTGGAAGGACTGCAGGTCGTATTTTTCATTGGGCGAATGAATGCGGTCGTCGGTAAGGCCGAAGCCGACAAGCAGCGAATCCATGCCCAGCATCTTCTGGAAATCACCGACGATCGGGATCGAGCCGCCCATGCCGATGACGACCGCGGGCTTTGGCCACTCGTCCGAAAGCGCGTTTTTAGCCTTGGTCAGTACGGGTGAATCATAGGAAAGCTGGATGGCCGGCGATGCGCCATGCTCATGAAACTCCACCGAGCAATCCGCCGGGATTTTCGAGCGCACATAAGCCCGGAAGTTCTCACGAATGGTCGCTGGGTTTTGTTCGCCAACCAGACGGAAAGACACCTTGGCGGAAGCTTTTGCGGCGATTACGGTTTTGAAGCCGTCGCCGGTATAGCCGCCGATGATGCCGTTGACTTCCGCCGTCGGCCGCGCCCAGGTCTGCTCCAGCACGGTGCGGCCCTTTTCGCCTGAGGGAACCGAAAGGCCGACCTCACCGAGGAAGGCTTCCGCCGTGCGCCCCAGCGTCTCCCAGGAGGCCTTGATGTTGGCAGGAGTTTCCTCCACGCCGTCATAAAAGCCGGAAAGCGTGACGCGGCCGGTCTCGTCATGCAGGCCAGCCAAAATATCCGTCAGAATGTGGATCGGATTTGCGGCCGCACCCCCGAAAAGACCCGAATGCAGATCGCGGTCGGCTGCAGTGATGACGATTTCTTCACCGACGAGGCCGCGCAGCGCAGCTGCGATGGCGGGCGTATCGCGGTCCCACATGCCGGTATCGCAGACCAGCGCATAATCGGCCTTCAGCTCATCCGCATTGGCTTCGAGGAACGGCTTCAGCGAGGGTGAGCCGGATTCCTCTTCGCCCTCAAAGAGAATGGTGACGCGCACCGGCAGGCCGCCATTGACGCCCTTGTAAGCCCGGCAGGCTTCCACGAAGGTCATCAGCTGGCCCTTATCGTCAGCCGTTCCGCGTCCGGTAATCACCTGACGACCGGCACCGATATCTTTCACGGTCGGCTCAAACGGGTCGTTTTCCCAGAGATTGAGCGGATCAACGGGCTGCACATCGTAGTGGCCGTAAAAAAGCACATGTGGTGCGTCTTTGGTGGCTGCATCGTGATGCGCCACCACCATCGGATGACCGGCCGTATCGCGAATGGAAGCCTCAAATCCCAGTGAGGAGAGCGTTCTGACCAGCCATTCCGCCGCCTTGCGGCACTCCGCCTTATAGGCCGGATCCGTGGAAATCGACGGAATGCGCACCAGTTCGAACAGCCGCTCGAGGCTGGATGTGAGATTGTCGTCGGCGGTGGAAAGAATGGGGGAAACGTCTGTCATCGCTGATCCTGTCATGTCTGTCGTGACCCGGCGATGGACGAGGCATCCGGGCATCGCGCATCGCGTGGGAACAAGGGGCTGACGTGTCGTGAATCGCCAAACGTGCAGCCGCCGGAACGATAGAGCAGTTCAGGAAAACTGCGAAGCGGTTTTACATCCGAAATTACGCATCAACAAAACCCGGAGCCCTCAGCAATGACGGGTCGCGGAGCAATAAGCAGCGGTTTCAAGGTGCAAATGCTATTTCGCTTTTTTCGCGCTTTCGATCGCCCGGCGCATATATTCCAGCAGGAGCTGTCTTTCGAAACGACGGAAATCCTTAAGCAGCGTGTCTTCGGTGGCCTCGGACGCTGCAATGGCATTCGCCTCCAGATCCCTGCCGCGCTGGGTCAGTTCGATGATCTGGGCGCGGCGGTCGCTGGGATGAGACTTGCGGATGATCAGCCCGTCACGCTCCATACGTGAGAGGGTATTGGCAAGCGTTGCCTGTTCGACGTCGATTCTATCAAGCAATTGCCGCTGCGTCAGGCCTTCCTCATGCCATAGCTCGATGAGAATGGGGAATTGCCCGGGGGAAAAACCCAGGGCAGCGGCTCTTTTTTGCAGCGCCATGGTGAATTCCCGCGCCATTTTCGTAGCGAGATAAATTGCCGATTCGTCCCGGGAAAATCCCATTCTTCCGTCCGTAGAGCATTTCCGCCGGCACATTCCGGCAATTCGATAGCGCGATATATATCGTATGATATGTTTATGCCAGCCCGGCGGCCGGCACAAAATAAAACCGCCATGGCCGGGAGGGATCGGCCATGGCGGTCATATTGGAGGACAAAGGCCCGGAGAGGGGGAAAGGCCTTTGTCCGGTCTGATGCGGCGGGGGACGAGCCAGCAATCAGACTACGGCGTGATCAGGCGCCGTCCCTTATGAAATGTGTTTGCAAATGCGGCTTTTCAAGGGAAGGGCTGATTACAAATCGGTAACGTTCAGGTGAATTTTCCGGCCGATTCGCGCCGCCTCGTTTCCAGTGCTTTGCGGTGTGTTGTGCGAAGTTTCGGTGGACGCCAAAACGGCCCCGCGCTATCCATATCGCCATGAAAAAAGGCGATCATCTCTTCCTCGTTGACGGTTCCGGTTTCATTTTCCGGGCCTTCCATGCCATTCCGCCGCTGAACCGCAAGTCGGACGGGCTGCCGGTCAACGCCGTCTCCGGCTTCTGCAACATGTTGTGGAAGCTGTTGAAGGATGCGCGCAACACCGATGTCGGCGTCACGCCCACGCATTTCGCCGTGATTTTCGACTATTCGTCGAAAACATTTCGCAACGAGCTTTATGATCTCTACAAGGCCAACCGTTCTGCACCGCCGGAAGATCTGGTTCCGCAGTTTGGCCTGATCCGCGAGGCGACGCGCGCCTTCAACCTTCCCTGCATCGAGACGGAAGGTTTCGAGGCGGACGATATCATCGCCACTTACGCCCGGCAGGCGGAGGCGATCGGCGCTGACGTCACCATCATCTCTTCCGACAAGGATCTGATGCAGCTCGTCACGGCCAATGTGCATATGTACGACGCCATGAAGGACAAGCAGATCGGCGTTCCTGATGTCATCGAAAAATGGGGCGTCGGCCCGGAAAAGATGATCGATCTTCAGGCGATGACTGGCGATTCCACCGATAATGTTCCCGGCATTCCCGGCATCGGGCCGAAGACGGCGGCGCAATTGCTGGAGGAATATGGCGATCTCGATACGTTGCTGGAACGGGCGGGCGAAATCAAGCAGCAGAAGCGTCGGGAAAACATCATCGCCAACGCCGATCTTGCCCGTCTTTCCAGACAACTCGTGGCGCTCAGGACCGATGTGCCGCTGGAGCAGTCTCTCGAGGCACTGGTGCTCGAACCGCAGAACGGCCCGAAGCTCATCGCTTTCCTGAAGGCGATGGAATTCACGACGCTGACCCGCCGCGTTGCCGAAGCGACCGACAGCGACGCCTCTGCCATCGACCCCGCCAATGTGCCGGTGCAATGGGGCGCCGATGCCCATGGTCCTGATCTCGATGCGCCCGCTGCCGCCGTTACGGCGGGTGACGTAGCCGCTGGCGCAACTGCCGCCTCGGCTTCGCCCGCTGCTCCGGCGAGAAAGCTGACCGGGGAAGGCAGCGCGCCTGCCGACCTCACCGCCGCGCGCCAGGCGCTTTTTTCAGCCGCCAAAATCGATACGACCGCTTATACGACGATCAGAGACCTTGCAGAACTGGACCGCTGGGTTGCTGCGGCCCGTGAGACCGGCGTCGTCGCATTCGACACCGAAACGACCTCGCTCGATCCGATGCAGGCGGAACTCGTCGGGTTTTCGCTGGCCATTGCCGATAATGGCAAGGACGCCTCGGGCACCGATATCCGCGCTGCCTATGTTCCCTTGACGCACAAGACCGGTTCCGGCGGTGATCTTTTCAGCGATGGTATCAAGCTTGCCGAAGGGCAGGTGCCGTTTGCCGAGGCGCTGGCGCGTTTGAAAAACCTCCTTGAGGACCCGGCGGTTCTGAAAATCGCCCAGAACCTCAAATATGACTATCTGCTGATGAAACGCCATGGCGTCGTCATGCAGAGCTTCGACGATACGATGCTGATTTCTTATGTTCTTGAGGCCGGCAAGGCCACGCATGGCATGGATTCGCTGTCTGAACGCTGGCTGGGCCACACACCTATTGCTTACAAGGACGTGGCAGGTTCGGGCAAGTCGAGCATCACCTTTGATTTCGTCGACATCGACAAGGCGACGGCGTATGCAGCGGAAGACGCGGATGTCACCCTGCGCCTCTGGATGGTGCTGAAGCCGCAGCTTGCCGCAGCTCGCCTCACCAGCGTCTACGAGCGGTTGGAGCGCCCTTTGGTGCCGGTCCTCGCGCATATGGAGGAGCGAGGCATCACGGTGGACCGACAGATCCTGTCGCGTCTTTCCGGTGAACTGGCGCAGAAAGCGGGGGCCTTCGAAGAGGAAGTCTACCAGCTGGCGGGCGAACGCTTTAATATCGGATCACCAAAGCAGCTTGGTGATATTCTGTTTGGCCGGATGGGCTTGCCCGGTGGCTCGAAAACCAAGACCGGCCAATGGTCGACATCGGCGCAGGTCCTGGAAGATCTGGCGGCGGAAGGTGCCGAACTACCGCGCAAGATTGTTGACTGGCGGCAGCTGACCAAGCTGAAATCGACCTATACGGATGCGCTGCCGGGATATATCCATCCTGAAACGAAACGCGTGCACACCTCCTACGCGCTCGCGTCGACCACGACGGGGCGTCTGTCATCCTCGGAGCCTAATCTTCAGAACATCCCGGTGCGCACAGCCGAAGGCCGCAAAATCCGCACGGCCTTCATCTCCACGCTCGGCCACAAGCTACTGTCCGCTGACTACAGCCAGATCGAGCTGCGCGTGCTGGCCCATGTCGCCGATATTCCGCAGCTGCGCAACGCCTTCGAAAACGGCATCGACATCCATGCGATGACCGCATCGGAAATGTTCGGCGTGCCGGTGGAGGGCATGCCCTCGGAAGTGCGCCGCCGCGCCAAGGCCATCAACTTCGGTATCATCTATGGCATTTCCGCTTTCGGTCTCGCCAACCAGCTGAGCATCGCCCGTTCGGAAGCCGGTGAATATATCAAGAAATATTTCGAGCGTTTCCCCGGCATTCGCGATTACATGGAAGCGACCAAAGCTTTCGCCCGCGAAAACGGCTATGTCGAAACGATTTTCGGCCGCCGCGCGCATTATCCGGAAATCCGCTCCTCCAATCCTTCGGTGAAAGCCTTCAACGAACGTGCGGCCATCAATGCCCCGATCCAGGGTTCTGCCGCCGATATCATTCGCCGTGCGATGGTCCGTATCGAGCCGGTACTGGAAGAGCAAAAGCTCTCCGCCCGCATGCTCTTGCAGGTGCATGACGAACTCATCTTCGAAGTCGAAGAAGCGGAAATCGAAAAGACCCTGCCCGTCGTCGTCTCGGTGATGGAGAATGCCGCGATGCCTGCAATTTCCATGAAGGTGCCGTTGCAGGTGGATGCGCGTGCTGCGGAGAATTGGGACGAGGCGCATTGACCGGCCATCTGATCGGTCAATGTCATTGATTTGTTGCGTGCGGGGACTAGGGGAAACCTCCCACAAGGAGTCCCCGATGCACGCCCCGCTCGTCTCAAAAGATCTGGAATATTTCTCCGCCAACAGCCACGATAAGCCACCGCGCCATCTCGGTAGCCGTTATAATTTGGATGGCGAATTTCTGCCCGAGCCGGGCAATACGGTAGTTTGCCATTTGCTCGAAGCATCGCAGAGCGAAAGCGCTATCATCAAGACGCGCCAGCGTTTCCTGGATATGCCCGAGGCATCGCAGCTTGCCTTCACGCCGGTTTCCAGCCTGCATATGACGGTATTTCAGGGCATCATCGAGTTCCGGCGCGCGCTGCCCTATTGGCCGGAGAACATGCCGCTCGATACGCCGATCGACACGATGACGGACCATTATCGCGACCGTCTTTCGGCCTTTCCCGCCCTTCCGGTTTTCAACATGCAGGTGACTGGCCTCAAGCCCACAGGGCTGGTGATGCAGGGTGTTACAGCCGAAGACGACCGGATCGTTGCATTGTGGCGGGATGCATTTGCCCAAGCCTTCGGTTACCGGCATCCCAACCATGAAAGTTATGAGTTCCACATTACGCTGTCTTACGTCACACGCTGGTTCGATCCGGAATGCCTGCAGCGCTGGCAGGCGATGCTTGATGAAGAACTGGAAGAACTGCGGGCGGCAGCGCCGGTCATTGAGATGCGCCCACCGGCTTTCTGTGAATTCAAGGATATGAACCACTTCAAGGAGCTTGTTGTTTTCGATAAGAGGTGAGGCACGATTTGCTACGCCTGACGGCGGCCCTTCGCACCAATTCCGCTGAATCGGAAAAAATGCGTGTCAGGGCTGGTCAAAGCCCGTTTGGGCATGTATAAGCGCGCCAAATTTCCGATATCGAGACACCCGACATTCGGCCTTTGGTTCTGGCCGGTTACGTTGTTTCGCCGCTAAAGTGGAGTAACAAAAATGGCTGTACCTAAAAGAAAAACAAGCCCGTCCAAGCGCGGCATGCGTCGCTCGGCTGATGGTCTCAAGTCTGCAACCTACGTTGAAGACAAGAACTCCGGCGAACTGCGCCGTCCGCACCATATCGATCTGAAGACCGGTATGTATCGCGGCCGTCAGGTTCTGACGCCGAAGGAAAGCGCATAAGCTTTTCTGAAATCTTATTTGCAAAAAACCGGCCCTCGTGGCCGGTTTTTTGTTTTCTGAAGGTGGCGTCAGTCAAAGGCGGGTCACTTGGAAAATAAGATAACACCTCTTACACTCTCTGTGGGAGTTAGCGGGAGCCTGATGTGGGAGAGGAGCTTCGGTGAAATATCGCTGGATTTTGCTGATATTTCTCAGCCTCGGCCTCGGTTATGGCGCCGTTACAAGGGGCGGCGGCATCATCGCGGAAAGCTATTTCGGCGAAGTCTCCGATCAGGGCCGCACCACTCTGCGGCTGGCCGTCTCGGCCCTCGGCGGGCTTTTGAGCCGTTATGAGCCGCTGCCGGCTTTGATTGCTGACCACGACGACATTGAAGAGCTGGTTGCGCATCCGAAGGATGAGACGCTGCGCCAGCGTGCCAATGTCTACCTCAAATCCATCAACACCCTGCTGGAATCCTCCGATATCTACATCATCACGCTGGATGGCGAGACTATCGCGGCCAGCAACTATGATGGACCCACGAGCTTCGTCGGCGAGAATTTCAGCTATCGTCCCTATTTTCAGGATGCGGCCAAAGGCTTCAAGTCACGCTTCTTCGCGCTCGGCACCACCTCTCACAAACGCGGCTATTATTTTTCTGCGCCGATCCTCTTTAATCAGGAGATCAAGGGCGTCATCGTCTTCAAGGTCGATATTGAAGGCATAGAGGCCTCCTTCGGTGATGGTGAAAACCGTATTCTGGTCTCCGATCCGGAAGGCATCATCTTCATGACCGGAACGCCGCAATGGCTTTATTCCGGCCTGATGCCGCTGACCCCTGAAAGGTTGGCGCGCACGGAGACATCGCGCCGTTACGCAAACGCCGGCTTGAAGGAACTGCCGCTGAAAAACGGCAATTTCGGCTCCCATCAACTGATGACGATCGCCCAGAATGACGGTGAGAGGGAATATATGGTCCTGTCGCAGCCGATGGCGGATGCCGGCTGGACTGTCAGCGTGCTGATGGATACGGGTTCAGTCAGAACACAGGTCAAGACGGCGATGATCGCGATCATCCTTTGTCTGTGCCTCGCTGCTGCCCTCATTGCCGCCATGCTACAGAGACGGCGGCGTCTGCGTGAGCGACTGACCCATCAGGCGGAGGCGCAGGCGGAACTGGAGCGCCGGGTGGAGGAGCGCACGGCTGATCTGGCGCGGGTCAACCAGGAGATCAAGCACGAGATCGCCGAACGCCGCCAGACCGAGAAACAATTGCGCAAGATGCAGAATGATCTGGTGCAGGCGGGCAAGCTTGCCGCACTCGGTCAGATGTCGGCCGCGCTGTCGCATGAGTTCAACCAGCCGCTTGCTGCTGCCAAGAACTATGCGGAAAACGCCTCGCTTCTGGTGGAGCGCGGGCGTCTGGACGACGTGACGGAAAATCTCAGACGCATTTCGGGCCTCATCGATCGCATGGCGTCCATCAGCAAACACCTGAGAAATTTCGCCCGCAAGCCCAACGAAAAAATGGCGGCGGTCGGTCTGGAGGCCGTGCTTCGCGATACGCTGGAAATCGTCGGTGCGCGGCTGAATGCCGCCAATGCGGTGCTGGAGGTCGATCTCGGCCCGGTGCCGCTTGCGGTGAAGGCAGGCTCAGTGCGGCTGCAGCAGGTACTCGTCAACATCATTTCCAATGCCGCCGATGCCGTGGAAGGGCGAGAGGATCGCCGCATTGCCCTCAAGGCTGTGCAGCATGACCAGACGGTGTCGATCTTCATTCGCGACCGTGGCCCCGGCGTGCCGCCGGCGATTTCCGAACGCATCTTCGATCCCTTCTTCACCACCAAGGGGGTAGGGCGCGGCCTCGGCCTTGGCCTTTCCATCTCCTACAACATCATCAAGGATTTCGGCGGCCAGTTGCGTGTCCGAAACCATGAAGAGGGCGGGGCGGAATTCGAGATCGAATTGCCGGCAGCCGCCTGGCGTATGGAGGCGGCTGCGGAATGACCATGTCGCGGGTTCTGTTGATCGATGACGAGGAGGAGTTGCGCTTTTCCACCGCACAGGCGCTGGAGCTTTCCGGTTTCGCCGTCACCATGCTGGCGAGCGCCGAACATGCGCTCGAACTCATCGGTTACAGCTTTGATGGGGTCGTGGTCAGCGATATCCGCATGCCCGGCATGGATGGCATGACGCTGCTGCAGAAGGTGCGGGAGCTTGATGCGGAAATACCTGTGATCCTTATGACGGGCCATGGCGATGTGCAATTGGCTGTCAACGCCATGCGCAACGGCGCCTATGATTTCATCGAAAAGCCATTCACGCCGCAATATCTCGCCGGGATCATCAAAAGGGCCAATGATCGACGCGCGCTGGTACTGGAAAACCGCCGCCTGAAGGCGGTTGCGGGCAAACATGACGATCTCGAAACGCGTCTGCCCGGCCGAACCCAGGTCATGGTCGATCTGCGGTATCGTATCCGCGCCATCGGCGCAACGGATGCCGATACGCTGATCGTCGGCGATACCGGGGCGGGCAAGGAGGTGGTGGCGCGGGCGCTGCATGATATCAGCGCCAGAGCCAACCGGCCCTTCGTGGCGATCAATTGCGCCGCCCTTCCGCAGACGCTGATCGAAAGCGAACTCTTTGGCCATGAGGCCGGTGCTTTTCCGGGTGCGCTGCGCCCGCGCTACGGTAAGTTCGAGCATGCCCGCGGCGGCACGATCCTGTTGGATGAGATCGGCTCCATGCCGTTCGAATTGCAGGGCCGGTTTCTGCGTGTTTTGCAGGAGCGGGTGATTACCCGCCTCGGCTCCAATGAAACCGTTGAACTCGACGTCCGTTTCATCGCCACCAGCAAGGTCGATCTGGAACAGGAAGTTGCCGCAGGCCGGTTCCGCGCCGATCTTCTTTATCGCCTGAACGTCGCGACAATCCTCGTGCCCTCCCTGTCGCAGCGCAGCGCCGATATACCGCTGCTGTTCCTGCATCTGGTGCGGGAGGCTGCCGCCCGTTACGGGCGGGAGGACATGGACGTGCCGCAACAACTGCTCTCAGTCGTTTCCCTTCGCGAGTGGCCCGGTAACGTGCGTGAACTGCGCAATGCGGCGGACCGCTTCGTCCTTGGCCTGGAAAGCGATGCTTCCGAAGCCTCGCCGCCGTTTCAGGATGATGGCAGGGAAGGGCTTGCCACGAGGGTCGCAGCCTATGAAAAAAGCCTGATTGCGCGCGCGATAGCCGTCCATGGCGGCAATCTGAAATCCGTCTATGAGAGCCTCGGCATTTCCCGCAAAACGCTTTACGAAAAAATGCAGAAATACGAGCTGCACCGGCATATGACAGAGGTGTGATGGGTGGATTTCCACCCACGGATGAACCCCTATGGGTAGAAATCCACCCATTACCGTTTGTGACGGCGATAAAAGCGCATCTCTCGGCAAGACCGCCGTTGCTGAACGACAATCCCGGATCGCAAATAGCTCACCCCGGCCGCCATAGAGGAGTATGCGCGGCTGAAGTGGCGAAAATTTTCATCCGGGAGGAATCGATGAAAATACTGAAGACAGTCACCGGCCTTGCTGCCGCCGCTGCCGTATCCCTTTTTGCGCTATCCGCATCCGCTCAGAATTATCCCGAGCGTAACATCACCATGGTCGTGCCTTTTGCTGCCGGTGGCCCGACGGATACGGTTGCGCGCCTTGTTGCCGAATCCATGTCGAAGGATCTCGGTCAGCAGATCATCGTCGAAAATGTCGGCGGCGCGGGCGGCACGCTCGGCGCTGGCCGCGTGGCGGCGGCGGACCCGGACGGTTACACCGTTCTCTTGCACCATATCGGCATGGCGACGAGCGCCACGCTCTATCGCAAGCTCGCTTATGATACGACAAACGCATTCGAATATGTCGGTCTGGTCACCGAAGTGCCGATGACCATCCTGTCGCGCAAGACCCTCGAGACCAAGGACCTTAAGGGTTTGATCGACTATGCCAAGGCGAACAAGGACAAGGTGACCGTTGCCAATGCCGGCATCGGTGCCGCCTCGCACCTCTGCGGCATGCTGTTCATGAGCGCCATCGAAACACCGCTCGTCACCGTCCCTTACAAGGGCACCGGCCCGGCCATGACCGACCTGCTCGGCGGCCAGGTGGATATCATGTGTGACCAGACCACCAACACCACCAAGCAGATCCAGGGCGGAACCGTGAAAGCCTATGCCGTGACCTCGGCCAAGCGGCTCGACGTGCTTCCGAACGTGCCGACGGTCGCCGAAGAAGGTCTGCCGAAACTCGAAGTTGGCATCTGGCACGGCATCTATACGCCGAAGGGCACGCCTGCCGAAATCAACGAAAAGCTCTCCAAGTCGCTGCAGGTCGCGCTGAAGGACAAGAACGTCGCGGCTCGTTTTGCCGAACTCGGCACGACGCCTTCTTCTGAAAGCGATGCGACGCCGGCGGCACTCAAGGCCAAGCTCGAAAGCGAAATCGCCCGCTGGAAGCCGGTGATCGAAACCGCCGGCCAATATGCCGACTGATGATCAGGACGTGACCGGCGGCACCTTGCCGCCGGTTTCCTGCTATCATTTTAACGCGCGGAACGGTGTGTTACCGGCCGCAGTGGAGGGGCATCTTTCATGAAGTCGTTTTTCATTGACCCTGCCGAAGCAGCCTGCGGGGCGATATTCATCGGTTTTGGCGCTTTTTTCGCGCTGCAGTCTTTCGGGCTGGATTTAGGAACCACATTTCGCATGGGGCCGGGGTATTTTCCGCTTGTGCTGGCCATCGTGCTGATCCTGCTGGGCAGCGTCATATTCTTTCGCGCCACCCGCGTGCAGGGTGATGTCATCGGGGCCATCGCCTGGCGAGGGATTTTTTTCATTCTGCCCGCGCCGATCTTTTTCGGCTTCACGGTGCGGGGCCTGGGTTTTGTCCCGGCACTGTTTTTCAGCGCGCTTATCGCAGCCTTCGCCTCGCACAAGATGAGCCCACTGATGGCCGTCGTAATTTCCGCCGCCATCACGGTCTTTTCCGTTGCTGTGTTCAATTATGGTCTCGGCCTGCCGTTCCAGCGCTTCGGCCCCTGGCTTAAATTTTGAGGCGCCCCGATGGATTTGCTTAATAATCTCGCTCTCGGTTTCGTCACCGCTTCGTCGCTGGCAAACCTTTTTTTCTGCCTGATCGGCGTGCTGCTCGGCACCCTCATCGGCGTGTTGCCGGGCATCGGCGCAACGGCGACCATCGCCATGCTGCTGCCGATCACCTTTCAGCTTGAGCCCGTGTCGTCGCTGATCATGCTCGCCGGCATTTATTACGGCGCGCAATATGGCGGTTCCACCACAGCCATCCTCATCAACATGCCGGGGGAGTCCTCCTCCGCCGTCACCGCCATCGATGGTTACCAGATGGCGCGCAAGGGCAAGGCTGGTGCTGCACTTGCAATCGCCGCCATCGGCTCGTTTTTCGCGGGTACGGTTTCCACCTTCCTGGTGGCGATCTTCGCACCGCCTTTGACGGCGATCGCGCTGGAATTCGGTGCCGCTGAATATTTCTCGCTGATGGTCGTCGGCCTTGTCTCGTCCATAGCGCTTGCCCATGGCTCCATCGTCAAGGCGCTGGCTATGGTCGTGCTCGGCCTGTTGCTCGGTCTGGTCGGCACGGATATCTACAGCGGCACGCCGCGCTTCACCCTCGGCATCCGCGAATATGCCGACGGGCTCAATTTCGTGGCGGTTGCTGTGGGCGTCTTCGGTATCGCGGAAATCCTGCGCAATCTCGAGAACGAACGCACCCGGTCGGTGCTGATCGCCAAGGTCAGCAGCCTGATGCCGTCGAAGGAAGATTTCAAGGCCATGATCGGCCCGGTGCTGCGCGGCACGGCCATCGGTTCGGCTCTCGGCATCCTGCCGGGTGGCGGAGCGATCCTTGCGGCTTTTGCCTCCTACACGGTGGAAAAACGCGTCTCCAAGAACCCGGAAGAATTCGGGCATGGCGCGGTGGCCGGTGTTGCCGGTCCGGAATCGGCCAATAACGCCGGCGCGCAGACCTCCTTCATCCCGCTGCTGACGCTCGGCATTCCGGCCAACCCGGTCATGGCGCTGATGATCGGCGCGATGATCATTCAGGGCATCGTGCCGGGTCCAAACGTAGCGACCGAACAGCCGGCGCTGTTCTGGGGCATCATCGCCTCCATGTGGATCGGCAACCTGATGCTCGTCATCCTTAACCTGCCGCTGATCGGGCTGTGGGTGAAGCTGCTGACGGTGCCCTATTATGTGCTGTTCCCCATCATCATGGCCTTCTGCGCCATCGGGGTCTACAGCGTCAATTCCAACGTCTTTGATCTTTACGCCGTCGCCTTCTTCGGTTTCATCGGTTACGTGTTGGTGAAACTGCGCTGCGAGCCGGCCCCGCTGCTTCTGGGCTTTGTGCTTGGGCCTCTGCTGGAAGAAAACCTGCGCCGCGCCATGATCCTGTCGCGCGGCGATCCGACCACCTTCGTCACCCGCCCGATCAGCGCCACCCTGCTTTTCATTGCTCTGGCCGTGCTGATCATCGTCTTCCTGCCCAGCGTGAAGAAGAAGCGTGAAGAGGTTTTCGTGGAAGAAGACTGAGCAATATCAAAACGTCATAAGCCGGCGATGGAAACATCGCCGGTTTTTTTGTGTTTGGATCGATCGGAACGAATTCGCTTCACGAAAGCGACATATGGTTGACTCACGCGCTTTTAAGCCCAAGGAAGGGCGGGAAAGAGAGGTCGATATGACGTCGGAAACCGAAAAACGGATCATTGCGCTCGAGGAAACGATCGCGCATCAGGCAAAGACCATCGAGGAACTGTCCGACCAGCTGACGGAACAGTGGAAGGTGGTGGAGCAGACGCGCGCCAAGCTCGACCGGTTGACGGAAAGGTTCCTGAGCCTCGAGGAGCAATCGCTGGATGCGCCTGCCATCACCCGGCCACCGCATTACTGACAGGGAGTACCCGATGAAAAACGACACAGCCGCACTTGCCGCCGAAATCACCAATTTCTGGAAAAAGGCCGGCCCGGACAAATGGTTCGACAAGGACGCCGCCTTCGACAATCACTTTCATGACCGTTTTCGCGACGCCCATTTCGCTGCCGCAAGGCGCGAGCTGGACGGCTGGCTCGCGGGTGCGGAAAGCAGTCTTGCGCTGATGCTTCTGCTGGATCAGTTCCCGCGCAATTGCTTTCGCGGCACCGCCCATATGTATGCCACCGATCCGCTGGCACGCCTGTTCGCCGATGAGGCCATCCGCCGTGGCCACGATCAGGCGGTGAGTGAGGATTTGCGCGTTTTCTTCTACCTGCCTTTTTCCCATGCGGAGGATATCGCGGCCCAGCGGCGTGCCTGCGACCTCAATCAGCCGCTTGGCGGGCTTTATCTCCATCATGCCGAAGAACATCGCGATATCGTCGAGCAATTCGGCCGCTTTCCGCATCGCAATGACATATTGCTGCGGGAGACGACGCCGGAAGAACTGCAATATCTGGAGGAAGGCGGCTTTTCCGGCTGAGCGCGAAATGAAAACGCCGCCAGTCCCGAAGGATGGCGGCGTTATTAATGGACGTAATCGGTGGCAATCAGCCGTCGAAGAATTCTTTCATCCGGGCAAAGAAGCCGGTTGATTCCGGATTGTTCTCCTTGGAGGAGAGCTGTTCGAATTCCTGCAACAGCTCGCGCTGACGCTTGCTGAGCTTCTGCGGCGTCTCGATCTGGATCTGGATATAGAGATCACCGGTCTGCGCCGAACGCAGCACCGGCATGCCCTTGCCCTTCAGACGGAACTGCTTGCCCGGCTGGGTGCCTTCCGGAACCGTGACGCGTGACTTCGTACCGTCGAGCGTCGTGACATCAAAGGTGCCGCCAAGCGCTGCCGTCGTCATCGAAATCGGCACGGAGCAATAAAGGTCGGCACCGTCGCGCTGGAAGAACTCATGCGGTCGCACAGACAGGAAGATATAAAGATCGCCCGCCGGGCCGCCACGCATGCCGGCTTCGCCTTCGCCCTGCAGGCGAATGCGGGTGCCGTCCTCAATGCCCGAGGGAATGTTGACCGAAAGCGAACGCTCTTCCGTCACGCGGCCCTGACCGTGGCACTTGCCGCAGGGATCGGAAATCGTCTGTCCGCGTCCGTGGCAGGTGGGGCAGGTGCGCTCCACCGAAAAGAAGCCCTGTGCCGCGCGCACACGGCCGGAACCCTGGCAGGTGCCGCAGGTCTTGGGCTGCGTGCCGGGTTTGGCGCCAGAGCCGGAACAGACGTCGCAGGTGATCGATGTCGGAACCCTGATCTGCGCCGTCTTGCCGGCGAAGGCTTCCTCCAGCGTGATTTCCATATTGTAGCGAAGGTCGGCCCCGCGCTCCCGCCCGCCCGAAGAGCGGCGCGCCCGTCCACCGCCCATCATCTCGCCGAAGATGTCTTCGAAGATATCGGAGAAGCCGCCATTGGCGAAACCGCCGCCACCGCCACCGCCGCCCATGCCGCCATTTTCAAACGCGGCGTGGCCGAAACGGTCATAGGCCGCGCGCTTCTGCGGATCCTTCAGCGTTTCATAGGCTTCGTTGATTTCCTTGAACTTCCCTTCGGAATCGGCATCATCAGGGTTTTTGTCCGGATGGTATTTCATCGCGAGTTTGCGGAAGGCGCTTTTCAGCTCTTTTTCGTCCGCGGTCTTGCTGACGCCAAGTGTTTCGTAAAAGTCTGCTTTCGCCATTAAGATAACAAGCCTCGCAAATGGATTTCCGGCTGCACGTCGGCAGCCGGATGTCTTGCATATATAGACAGGAGACTAGAAGTCACGCGATTAGGCGGACTTCTTGTCGTCCTTGATTTCCTCATAGTCGGCGTCGACGACGTCGTCCTTACCGTCTTCGCCAGCATCGCCGGCTTCGGCCTGCTGCGCTTCGTAGATCGCCTGCCCGAGCTTCATGGACACTTCCATGAGGGTCTGGGTCTTCGCCTGAATGTCATCGGCGTCAGGCTCGGAAGCCTCAACCGATGTCTTCAGGCTGGCAATGGCGTCTTCGATGGCCTTACGGTCGGTCTCGGAAACCTTGTCGCCATATTCCTTCACCGACTTCTCGGTGGAGTGGATAAGGCTTTCGGCCTGGTTCTTGGCTTCTACACCGGCGCGACGCTTCTTGTCTGCTTCGGCATTGGCTTCGGCGTCCTTGACCATCTTCTCGATGTCGGCGTCGGACAGACCACCGGAGGCCTGGATGCGGATCTGCTGCTCTTTGCCGGTGCCCTTGTCCTTGGCGGAAACCTGCACGATGCCGTTGGCGTCGATGTCGAAGGTCACTTCGATCTGCGGAACGCCGCGCGGCGATGGCGGCAGGCCGACGAGGTCGAACTGGCCGAGCAGCTTGTTATCCTGCGCCATTTCACGCTCGCCCTGCGAAACGCGGATGGTCACGGCCGACTGGCTGTCTTCGGCGGTCGAGAAGGTCTGGCTCTTCTTCGTCGGGATCGTCGTGTTGCGATCGATCAGACGGGTGAAGACGCCACCCAGCGTTTCGATGCCGAGCGACAGCGGGGTCACATCAAGCAACAGAACGTCCTTGACATCGCCCTGCAGAACGCCCGCCTGAATGGCGGCGCCCATGGCAACCACTTCATCAGGGTTCACGCCCTTGTGCGGCTCCTTGCCGAACAGCTGCTTGACGACTTCCTGCACCTTCGGCATGCGGCTCATGCCGCCAACCAGAACGACTTCGTCGATCTCGGCTGCGGTAACGCCGGCATCCTTGAGCGCAGCCTTGCACGGTGCAACGGTGCGCTGCACCAGATCGTCAACCAGGCTTTCGAACTTGGCGCGGGTCAGCTTCAGCGTCAGATGCTTCGGACCGGTGGCGTCAGCCGTGATGAACGGCAGGTTGATTTCGGTCTGCTGCGAAGACGAAAGTTCGATCTTCGCCTTTTCGGCAGCTTCCTTGAGGCGCTGCAGAGCCAGCTTGTCGCCCTTCAGGTCAATGCCCTGATCCTTCTTGAACTCGCCGGCCAGATATTCGACCAGACGCATGTCGAAGTCTTCACCGCCGAGGAAAGTGTCGCCGTTCGTCGATTTCACTTCGAAGACGCCGTCGCCGATTTCCAGAACGGAAATATCGAAGGTGCCGCCGCCAAGGTCGTAAACGGCAATCGTCTTGCCGTCCTTCTTGTCGAGACCGTAGGCGAGTGCGGCAGCAGTCGGCTCGTTGATGATACGCAGAACATCAAGACCGGCGATGCGGCCCGCATCCTTGGTTGCCTGGCGCTGGGCGTCGTTGAAGTAGGCCGGAACGGTGATGACGGCCTTCTCGACCTTCTCGCCGAGATAGGATTCAGCCGTTTCCTTCATCTTCTGAAGGATCATCGCGGAAATTTGCGAAGGGGAATAATTCTTGTCCTGTGCCTTCACCCATGCGTCGCCATTGTCGCCATTGACGATTTCGAAGGGGACGAGGTGCTTGTCCTTTTCGACGGTCGGGTCTTCGTAACGACGACCGATGAGGCGCTTGACCGCAAACAGGGTGTTGGTCGGGTTGGTGACCGCCTGCCGCTTGGCCGGCTGGCCGACAAGGCGTTCGCCATCGTCGGAAAATGCCACCATGGACGGCGTGGTGCGTGCGCCTTCCGCGTTTTCAATGACTTTGATGTCCTTGCCGTCCATCACTGCGACGCAGGAATTGGTCGTGCCAAGGTCGATACCGATTACTTTTGCCATGCTCTTCTCTCCTTGAAGCGAGCTGCCGGAACCCCGTGAGGCATTCTTGTGGCAACTCCTTGACTTGGATTTGCAACATTCGCTGCAGTTCTGCGGCGTATATAAGGAGCGATTTTTCCTGCTGCAAGGCGCAAGAGAGGGGGAAGCGCAGCAAAAAGCGCAGGAAACCTCAGTATGTGCAGAAGCATAGGCGTCAACGCTTGCGGAAGCGGGAAAACGCGACTTTGACGTTACGCGTGGCCGGATATCCTGAAGATAGATCCGGTAATGGCTTGGAGCAACGCCGGCGGCTAAAGATGAGGTGAAATGGCGGACAGGGTGGGATTCGAACCCACGGTACGCTTTCACGCACACACGCGTTCCAGGCGTGCGCCTTAAACCACTCGGCCACCTGTCCTTTTTTCAAATCTGCATGTTTTGAAGAATGCAAATCACTGGAACGGCGCGATATATACCGATGAATTCGCAGGGATCAACACGAATCTGACAGTTTTTTGAAATGTCGGCAATTTCCTGCATTTAGATGCGGTTGCAAACGGGTTTTACCACCTTTATCGATGCACTATATGTTTCAAAACATGTTCGTTGAAGAGGCGGACCATAACCGAGGTGTCCCGATGAAAGCTTTTTTGCGGTTTTTGAGCTTTCTTCTCCTTCTCGCGGCGGTTTTTCTGGGTGTGCTTGATTCGATCCGCTCGGTTTCCACATCCTCGGTCAATATTACCGGCATCCTGTCCGTCTGGAATTATTTTCTTCCTGCCTCGCGCACCATGGTGGAAGCCGCCGTGGGTCACTATATTCACCCTGAAGCGTGGCGCTTCATTGAAAATGCGCTGTCGGCGCTGCCCGCATTTGCTTTTTTCCTCGTCCTGTCGCTGCTTTGCTGGATGGCCGGTTACAGGAAGCACAAGGTGATGAGGCGCTTGCCGGTCTGATTTGTCAGCCTGAACGACGTTGGCGCCCGCAGATGTGAACCATGAGAAGCGGCGATATTGGCCGCACGGAGGTCCCGATGTTCCTGTTCGATACGCTTTCAAAAAAGACGACGATGCCGACCGAAGAGACTGCTTTGCCGGGTCGTGAAGAGGCGCTTGTCGTGCCGGAGAACCATTTCGTCAATGGTCGGCCGTTGAAGGGGCCTTATCCCGACGGTCTGGAAATCATCTATCTCGGTATGGGTTGTTTCTGGGGCGCGGAACGGTTGTTCTGGCAGACGCCGGGCGTGTGGGTAACGGCGGTGGGTTATGCCGGCGGCTTTACCGAGAATCCGACCTATCAGGAGACGACGACCGGCCAGACAGGCCATGCTGAAGTCGTCAAGGTCGTCTATGATCCGGCTGTGATCTCTTTGTCGGGCCTGCTCAGGATATTCTTCGAGGAGCATGATCCGACCCAGGGGATGCGGCAGGGCAACGATGTGGGTACGACCTATCGTTCGACCATTTATGCAACGACCGAAGGCCAGCTGCAGCAGGCGCAAAAGGCGCGCGACGCTTTTCAGCAGGCTCTGGAGGCGGCAGGCCATGGCCGGGCCATTACCACCGAAATCGGGCCGCTTGAAACATTTTATTATGCTGAGGACTATCATCAGCAATATCTTGCCAAGAACCCGGGTGGTTACTGCGGCCTGCGCGGAACCGGCGTAAGTTGCAATATCGACTAGATTTTTTGCAGATTGACCCGGTGGAAAGACCAAAAAAGCGCCAGATAAAAGTTTTTCCACCGGGTCAAAAAAACCGGATGAATTTTTCATTGAGCCATGCAAGGATATGAGGCAAGCACAGCCGGTATAACGGCTGGCGGTTCCGCAGACATTCCCGGTAAACGGGTTTGCGGGAGGACCCTTATAATATCAATTGCAACAACAGGGCTGCACAATGAAAAAATCCCTTCTGACGCTTTTTGCGCTTGCCGCAATGTCGGCTTCTGCGCTCGCTGCGGATGTCAAGCCGGCGCTGGTCTATGGCACGGGCGGCAAGTTCGACAAGTCGTTCAATGAAGCCGCTGCGGCCGGCGCTGAAAAGTTCAAGGCGGAAACGGGCATCGAGTACCGTGACTTTGAGCCGACCAGCGACACGCAGGGTGAACAGGCCATCCGCAACTTCGCCAGCAAGGGCTTCAACCCCGTCATCGCCGTGTCCTTCGCTTGGACCTCGGCCATGGAAAAGGTTGCAGCCGAATTCCCAGACACCAAATTCGTGATTGTCGATTCCGTTGTCGAGCTGCCGAATGTCCGCTCCGTCGTCTACAAGGAGCATGAAGGTTCCTACCTCGTCGGTCTTCTGGCGGGAATGGCTTCCAAGACCGGCAAGGTCGGCTTCATCGGCGGTATGGATATTCCGCTGATCCGTAAATTCGCCTGTGGTTATGCACAGGGCGCCAAGGCGGCCAACGACAAGATCGAAGTCTTCCAGAACATGACCGGCACCACGGGTGCTGCCTGGAACGATCCGGTGCGCGGCGGCGAACTCACCAAAAACCAGATCGACCAGGGTGCGGACGTGATCTACGCGGCAGCCGGTGCGACCGGTATCGGTGTGCTGCAGACCGCCGCCGACAACAAGAAGTTCTCGATCGGCGTCGATTCCAACCAGAACCACCTGCATCCGGGTTCCGTTCTGACATCCATGGTCAAGCGTGTCGATCTGGCCGTCTATAATGCCTATAAGGATACCAAGGACGATAAGTTCACCCCCGGTATCGTGGCGCTCGGCGTCAAGGAAGACGGCGTGGCCTATGCTTTGGACGACAACAACAAGGCGCTGATCACGCCTGAGATGATTGCCGCCGTGGACAAGGCGAAGGCCGACATTATCTCCGGCGCAGTCAAGGTCCACGACTATATGGCGGACAATTCCTGCCCGAAATGATATGATATGCAACTGGGGCGCATGATGAATTTTCATCTTGCGCCCTTTTCATATCCAGCCTTCGGAGAGGTTTCGGTTTGAATATGGACCCAGCAATTGAACTCGTGGGCATCGACAAGAAATTCGGTGCCGTTCACGCCAACAAGAATATCAATCTGACCGTTGCCAAGGGCACGATCCACGGCATCATCGGGGAAAATGGCGCCGGAAAATCGACCTTGATGTCGATCCTCTATGGTTTTTACCAGGCAGATGCCGGCGAAATCCGCGTGAACGGCGCACCCGTTACGATCCGTGACAGTCAGGCCGCGATCAGTGCCGGTATCGGCATGGTCCATCAGCATTTCATGCTGGTGGAAAATTTCACCGTGCTTGAAAATGTGATGCTGGGTGCTGAGGGCGGCGCATTGCTGGCCAAAGGCCGGGCCGGTGCACGCAAGGAGCTGAAGCGCCTGGAGGATGATTACGGGCTGGAAGTCGATCCGGATGCGGTGATCGAGGAATTGCCCGTTGGTCTGCAGCAGCGCGTCGAAATCCTCAAGGCCATGTATCGTGGCGCTGAAATCCTGATCCTCGACGAGCCGACCGGCGTTCTGACGCCGGCTGAGGCCGATCACCTTTTCAAGATCCTCGGTGTTCTGCGTGAGCAGGGTAAGACCATCATCCTCATCACCCACAAGCTGCGCGAAATCATGGCGATCACGGACTCCGTCTCCGTCATGCGCCGCGGCGAAATGGTAGCGACCCGCAAGACCTCCGAAACCAGCGTCGAGGAACTGGCCGAATTGATGGTCGGCCGCCGTGTGCTGCTGCGGGTGGAAAAGGGCGAGACGACGCCGGGCGAGGTTCTTCTCTCCATCCGCAATCTCACCGTCAAGGACAGCCGTGGTGTCACCATGGTCGACGATGTTTCGCTCGATGTCCGCGCCGGTGAAATCGTCGGCATCGCCGGGGTCGCCGGCAATGGTCAATCGGAACTGCTGGAAGCCATCGCCGGCATACGCAAGCCCTCTTCGGGCGAGATATGGGTGGATGGCCAGAAGGTGGATCGTCCGGATCCGGCGATCCTGCGCAAGCTCGGCCTCGCGCATATCCCGGAAGACCGCCATCATATGGGGCTGGTGCTGAAATTTGAGGAATATGAAAACTCCATCCTCGGTTATCACCATGACGAGCGTTACGGCAGGGGGCCTTTCCTGAACCCTGAGGCCATCCGCAAGGATGCCGTCGAAAAGATCGAGAAATACGACATCCGCCCGCCGAACCCGCAGCTGAAGACCGCCAATTTTTCCGGCGGTAATCAGCAGAAGATTGTCGTCGCCCGCGAAATCGAACGCGACCCGAAGATGTTGATCATCGGCCAGCCGACGCGCGGCGTGGATATCGGCGCTATCGAATTCATCCATCGGCGCATCATCGAAATGCGTGATGCCGGCAAAGCGATTTTACTGGTTTCAGTCGAACTCGATGAAATCCGTTCCCTTTCGGACCGGATCATGGTGATGTTCGCTGGCCGGGTCGTTGGAGAAAAAACGGCGGAAGCCGAAGAACAGACGCTGGGCCTGATGATGGCCGGCATCGCCGCATGAGGCATGAATGAGCACCGCTTCCGCACCCCTACCAAACTGGATCAGCTACGGCCTGTTGCCGCTGCTGAATGTCATAACCGCCTTTCTGATTTCCGGGCTCGTCGTCTGGTCCATCGGCGAAAACCCGCTGGCAGCACTTCGTCTGCTGATCGAAGGCGCGCTCGGCCGCGGCGATGCCATCGGCTTCACGCTGTTTTATACGACGAGCTTCATCTTCACCGGCCTCTCTGTTGCGGTCGCCTTTCATGCCGGCCTTTTCAACATCGGCTCCGAAGGTCAGGCCTATATTGGCGGGCTGGGTGCGGCGCTGGTGGCGCTGGCGCTTGATCGTTACGTGCCATGGTATGTGACGATGCCCTTCGCCGTCATCGGCGCTGCGGTTTTCGGCGCGGCCTGGGCCTTTATTCCGGCCTGGCTGCAGGCCAAACGCGGCAGCCACGTCGTCATCACCACCATCATGTTCAACTTCATCGCTGCGGCCTTGATGGTTTACCTGCTGGTGAATGTGCTGATCGTGCCGGGCAAGATGGCGCCGGAAACGCGCACCTTCCTGCCTGGCGGCCAACTGCCGAAGCTGGACTGGCTGATGGCGTGGTTTGGCCTCAAGCTCGGGCCGGCGCCGTTCAACGTCTCCTTCCTTATCGCTCTGGTCATGTGTTTTCTCGTCTGGGTACTGATCTGGCGCACCAAGCTTGGTTATGAGATGCGCACGCTCGGCGTCAGCCCTTCCGCCGCCATTTATGCCGGCATTCCCTACGCACGCACCGTCATCATCGCCATGCTCATTTCCGGTGGTCTGGCGGGCATGATGGCCCTGAACCCGGTCATGGGCGCTTCAGCGCGACTGCAGGTGGAATTCGTCGGAGGTGCGGGCTTCGTCGGCATCGCGGTATCGCTGATGGGGCGAAGCCATCCTCTCGGCATCATCTTCTCGGCATTACTGTTCGGCATTCTCTATCAGGGCGGTGCGGATCTTTCCTTCGAAATGCCGAACATTACCCGCGAGATGATCGTGGTCATCCAGGGTCTGGTGATCCTGTTCGCCGGTGCGCTGGAATATATGTACCGGCCGACGATCGTCCACATCTACCAGCGTTTGGCAAAGGGGTGAGCTGATATGGATTTTTTCGATATGCTGGTCAGCATTCTCGGCTCGACCGTCCGTCTCACCATCCCGCTTCTGTTCACCGCACTTGCCGGGCTGTTTTCCGAACGCGCCGGCGTGTTCGATATCGGTCTTGAAGGCAAGATGCTGGCGGCGGCCTTCGCTTCCGCCTGTGTCGCCTATCTCACGGCAAACCCGTGGGCCGGTCTTTTGGCCGGCATTGGCGTCTCGATCGCGTTCTCGCTGATCCACGGCTTTGCCGTGATCACCAATCGCGGCAACCAGATCGTGTCTGGCGTCGCGCTCAATTTCATTGCCGCCGGTCTGACGGTGGTGCTGGGCCAGGCGTGGTTCGGGCAGGGCGGCCGCACGCCGCAATTGCCGGGCGAGGGCCGTTTTACACCGATTATTCTGCCCGGCGCGGATGCGATGCGCGAAGTGCCGTTCATCGGCCCGCTTTATGCCAATGTCATTTCCGGCAACAATATCCTCACCTATCTTGCCTTTCTGGCGGTGCCGCTCTCCTGGTGGGTGCTTTACCGCACTCGCTTCGGCCTGCGGCTGCGCGCTGTCGGTGAAAATCCGGGTGCTGTCGATACGGCGGGCATTTCGGTGACGTGGATGCGTTACCGCGCCGTCATCGTCGCCGGTTTCCTCTGCGGTTTCTCAGGCGCCTATCTGGCTGTCGCGCAGTCGGCAGCCTTCATCGCCAACATGTCTGCCGGCAAGGGTTATATCGCGCTCGCGGCGCTGATCTTTGCGAAATGGAAGCCGGTGCCGGTCATGTTCGCCTGCCTGCTGTTCGGTTTCCTCGATGCCTTCGCTAATTTCATGCAGGGCAAATCCGTGCCGGGTATTGGGGAAGTACCGGTGCAGATTTTCCAGGCCATGCCCTATATCCTGACCTGCATCCTGCTTGCCGGTTTCATCGGCGTCGCCAAGCCACCCAAGGCCGGTGGCGTTGCCTATGCGAAGGAGCGTTAAACCCATGTCTTCTAACCCCAAGTCCCACGAATTGTTCGAGGCTGCGGTGGAGGCCATGGCCTTCGCTTATGCGCCCTATTCGAAATTTCCGGTCGGCGCGGCGATCCGCGCCGAAGATGGAAAAATCTACAAGGGTGCCAATATCGAGAATATCTCCTTCCCACAGGGCTGGTGCGCGGAACCATCAGCCATCAGCGCCATGATCATGGGCGGGGCGAAAAAGATCAGCGAAGTCGCCGTCATCGCCGAAAAGCTGCCGCTCTGCTCGCCCTGTGGCGGCTGCCGCCAGAAGATCGCCGAATTCGCCACGCCGGAGACGAAGATCTATCTTTGCGACGAAACCGGCGTCCAGAAGGTCATGACCATGGAAGAGCTGTTGCCCTCCGTCTTCAAGACCGAGCTGCCCTGATGACGGATGGTTTGATCGATATTCTGGTGGAGCGCCTGAATGGCCTGATGCCGCGCGTCGCCATCGTTCTCGGCTCCGGCCTGGGGTCGCTTGTGGAAGAGGTGAGCGACCCCGTCCGCGTGCCCTATGCCGATCTTCCCGGGTTTCCCGCCGGTGGCGTTTCCGGCCATGCTGGAGAACTGGTCGCCGGTTATCTCGGTGGCGAGCCGGTCATGATGTTATCCGGTCGGGTGCATTTCTACGAAAAGGGCGATCCGGCGGCGATGCGCCCGGTCATCGAGGCGCTGGCCGGCCTCGGCGTGCAATCGGTCATCCTCACCAATTCGGCAGGGTCGGTCAGGCAGGATATGCCGCCCGGCTCCGTCATGCAGATCACTGACCATATCAATTATTCCGGCATGAACCCGCTGATTGGCGAGGAAAGCGACCGCCGCTTCGTCGGCATGACCACGGCCTACGATCCGGACTTGATGCTGGCCATGCGCAATGCCGCGATCCGGGCGACGGTGCCTTTGTTCGGCGGCGTCTATATGTGGTTCTCCGGCCCGAGCTTCGAAACGCCCGCGGAAATTCGCATGGCGCGGCTTCTCGGGGCGGATGCCGTCGGCATGTCCACGGTCCCGGAAGTCATCCTTGCGCGCTTTTTCGGGATGCGCGTTGCCGCCGCATCGGTTATTACCAATTACGGTGCCGGCATGACTGGCGCGGAACTGAGCCATGAAGAAACCAAGGACATGGCTCCCGTGGGCGGCAAGCGACTTGCCGCTATTCTGAAGGAAATGATCGCAGGAGGAGCGTGACCATGGAACTCCAGCGTCCGCGCGAAGCGGCTGCCCTCACTCTGTCCTTGCTGGACTTGACCAATCTTAGGGAAGACTGCACGCCGCAGCAGATTGCCGCTTTGTGCCAGCGGGCGCATACGGACTATGGCAACACGGCCGCGATCTGCATCTGGCCGCGTTTCGTGGCGCAGGCACGCGCTGCTTTCGGAAAAGAACACGCGATCCGAATTGCCACTGTCGTCAACTTTCCCTCTGGCGATCTGGATGTCGCCACTGTCGTGGCGGAAACCGAGTCTGCGATCCGCGACGGCGCCGACGAAATCGATCTGGTTATTCCCTACCGCAAATTCATAGAAGGCGATGAAAAGGCAGTTTCAGAGATGGTAGCGGCCGTGCGTCAAGCCTGTGCCGCGCCCGTACTGCTCAAAGTCATTCTGGAAACGGGTGAGTTGAAAGACAAAGCCCTGATCCGCCGCGCCTCCGAACTCGCCATTGCCGAAGGGGCCGATTTCATCAAGACCTCGACCGGCAAGGTTGCAATAAACGCCACGCTGGAAGCCGCCGACATCATGTTGCAGGCCATCCGTGACAGCCGCCAAAAAGTGGGCTTCAAGCCCGCCGGCGGCATCGGTACGGTGGAAGACGCCACGCTTTACCTGCGGCTGGCGGAAACCATCATGGCACCCAACTGGGCCATGCCATCAACCTTCCGTTTCGGCGCTTCGGGCGTTCTTGACGATGTGCTGAACGTGCTGGCTGGCGGCGAACCGGCCAAGGCCGCCAGCGGGTATTGAGCTTGATCCCGCAGGAGATCATCCGCCGCAAACGCGATGGCCTGTCACTGGCGCCGCAGGAGATTGCGGCTTTCATCGCAGCGCTGTCGAAAGATGGCATATCGGAAGGGCAGGCGGCCGCCTTTGCCATGGCGGTGTTTTTCCGCGGCATGAACCGCGACGAAATGGTAGCGCTGACGCTCGCCATGCGCGATAGCGGCGATGTCCTCTCATGGAGCGATATTGGCAGGCCGGTGGCGGACAAGCACTCGACCGGTGGTGTTGGTGATAACGTCTCCCTGATGCTCGCGCCGATCGTCGCCGCCTGCGGTCTCGCCGTGCCGATGATTTCCGGCAGGGGCCTCGGCCACACCGGCGGCACGCTCGACAAGCTGGAAGCCATCTCCGGCTACAATGTCATGCCTGACGAGGCTTTGTTCCGCCGGACGGTGAAGGCGGTCGGTTGCGCCATCATCGGCCAGACGGGTGATCTCGCACCCGCCGATAAGCGCCTTTATGCCATTCGCGATGTGACCGCGACCGTCGATTCCATCCCGCTGATCACTGCCTCCATCCTTTCGAAGAAACTTGCGGCGGGGCTTGAGACGCTGGTTCTCGACGTGAAGGTCGGCAACGGTGCTTTCATGCAGAGCGTGGAGGATGCCCGCAATCTGGCCCGTGCGCTGGTCGATGTGGCGAATGGTGCAGGTCTTCCGACGACGGCCCTGATAACCGACATGAACCAGCCGCTTGGCGATGCCGCCGGCAATGCGGTCGAAATCGTCAACTGCCTTGATTTTCTGGCCGGTCGCAAGACCGGAACCCGTCTTGAAAAGGTCGTCCTGTCCTTCGCCGCAGAAATGCTGGTACAGGCTCAAAAGGCTGCCACGCTGGAGGAAGGCGAGGCGCTGGCTGCGGTCGCTCTGTCCTCCGGTCGGGCTATGGAAATCTTTGCGCGGATGGTTTCAGCACTGGGCGGGCCTTCGGATTTCGTTGAGGATCCAACCCGTTATCTGCCGTCCGCGCCGGTCGTTCTCACGGTTCCGGCTGCGCGAAGCGGCTGGCTTGCATCCTGCAATACGCGTGATCTTGGCATGGTTGTCGTCGAGCTTGGTGGGGGAAGGAGAAAGCCGTCGGATATGATCGATCCGGCAGTCGGTATTTCGAACATCCTGCCACTTGGCGTTAAGGTGGAAAAGGGCGAGCCGATTGCCATTGTCCATGCGGCTTCAAAGGAAGAGGCGGAACGTGCCGTCAAAAGCATAGCTGCCTATTTTGAGATCGCTGACAGCGCACCGGAAACCAGCGCGCCGATCCTCGAGCGGATCACCTGACAAGCCGCAATTCGCCGCCCGATACCTTGAAGGACGACAATTGTTTCAGAAAGCTCATGCCGATCAGCATGTTGCTCAACGCATTGTCTTTCAGAACCATGGCATCGACATTCTGAACGCGGATCGGGCCGATTTCCACGCGGTCCAGCTTCACATGCGCCGCCATGGTCTGGCCGTTCGCCGTTGAGATCGCATATTTGAAATCGAGGCTGTTGACGCCAAAACCCAGACGCCTCGCGATCGTCTCGTTGATGGCGACCATGGAAGCGCCGGTATCGACAAGGCCGTCGAAAGACTTGCCGTTGATGCGGAAGGCAGCGTTGAAATGGCCGCGGGAATCTGCCTTCAAATTAACGCCGCCCAGCGAAATCGGCTCCGGCTTGGCGGGTTCGGGTGTGGCTTCCGATTTTTCCACGCTGGTTTCGGGGCGCGGCTGAAACTTTTCCACCAGCGCCGGAATTTGCGTGGCGCTGACCGAAAGACCGATAAGCAGAAAAATCGTGCGCGCCAGCAAGTCGTTGCTCCTCAAAGTCCAAGGTTATCCTCGGACAGAATAGGCGCAAAACATGCTGAAATCTTAAAAGAAAAAGCCATTCGCCGCGTATCGGACGGCGAATGGCTCAAACGGTTAAGCGAAGATGAACGGCGTTATTTGGTGCCGTACATGCGGTCGCCGGCGTCACCGAGGCCGGGGACGATATAACCCTTCTCGTTCAGATGTCTGTCGATTGCGGCGGTATAGATCGGCACATCGGGATGCGCCTCGCGGAAATTCTTGATGCCTTCCGGTGCTGCCAGCAGACACAGGAAGCGGATGTTCTTTGCGCCGCGTTCCTTCAGCTTTTCGACAGCGGCAATCGAGGAATTGCCGGTCGCCAGCATCGGGTCCACAACGATGACCAGACGAGCGTCGAGACTTTCGGGAGCCTTGAAGTAATATTCGACGGCCTCCAGCGTATCGTGGTCACGATACACACCGACATGGGCAACGCGCGCCGAGGGCACCAGTTCGAGCATGCCTTCCAGAAGGCCGTTGCCAGCGCGCAGGATAGAGGCGAAAACCAGCTTCTTGCCTTCCAGAACCGGAGCCTGAATGGTTTCGAGCGGCGTGTCGATGGTTTCCATCGTCATTTCAAGGTCGCGCGTCACTTCATAGCAGAGCAGCGTCGAAATTTCCCTGAGCAGGCGACGGAAGCCGGCCGTGGACGTTTCCTTCTTGCGCATGATGGTAAGTTTGTGCCGCACCAGCGGATGTTCGATGACTGTGACGCCGTCCATGAAACTGGCCTTCCTTTTTGATCTTGTGCCCCTGTCATTCACCGAAAGTGGGCTTTTCGCAAGCCTTCTTCGCGGTTTTACCCCGCCAACCGCCGCGTCAGGCGCGATCCAGTCTCGATAGCAGCTGCTCGCGCGTCGTCTCGTCCACGAAGGCGCTTTCCAGCGCGGTTCGGGTCATGCGGTTGATCTCGGCATCGCTGCAACCGAACGTGTCTGCGGCCAGCTCGTATTCCCGCACAAGCGAGGTGAAGAAGAACGGCGGGTCGTCGGAATTGATGCAGACGCGCACCCCGACGTCACGCAACGCCTTCAGCGGATGGCTGGCGAAATCCGGATAAACACTGAGCGCGATATTCGACCCGGGGCAGACTTCCAGAACCGTGCCCGTTTCGACAAGCCGGGCCACCAGAGCGGCATCTTCGATGGCGCGCACGCCATGGCCGATGCGGGCCGGTTTAACGAGATCGAGTGCATCGGCAACGCTTTCCGGCCCGCAGACCTCGCCCGCATGGATGGTGAGCCCGAGGCCCGCATCACGGGCGATATCGAAGGCACGCGCATAATCGGCAACCCGACCCATACGCTCTTCGCCTGCCATGTTGAAGCCGGTCACCAGCGGATGTTGCGCACGCGCCGCATATTCGGCCGCTGCGATAACCCGTTCAGGACCGAAGTGCCGCTCGCCTGTGACGATGATGCGCGTTTCAATGCCGGTCTTTTCCTTTGCGATCCGGATGCCTTCGGCAATACCGGCGAGATAGGCGTCTGCACCAAGTCCGATACGGTCGCCATGGTCGGGCGAGATGATCAGCTCGCTATAGATCGTGTTGGCTTGCGCCAGTTCGGTCAGATAGGTCTCGGTCAGGACCGCATAGTCCTCATCCGTCTTGAACACCTGCGCCACCGCATCGTAGCACTGGATGAACTCGGCGAAATCCGACCAGACATATTGGCCGTCACGCAGGAAGCGGCTGGTGTCTATGCCGTATTTCTCCGCCTGTTTCGCGACGAGGGCAGGCGGTGCCGCACCTTCAAGATGGCAGTGGATTTCCGCTTTCAGCAAATGCGATGTCAAATGAAGCTCCTGCCGTGTGAACCGGCCTCGATGCCAAGATGGTGGGCGATGCTTTCGCCGATATCGGCGTAGCTTGAACGGATGCCGACATCGCGGGAACGGATGCCCGGCCCAAAAACCATGATCGGCACCCGTTCGCGTGTATGGTCCGTGCCCCGCCAGGTGGGGTCGCAACCATGGTCGGCGGTGAGAATGGCGATGTCTCCCGGTTTCATCTTGCGATGAATTTCCGGGATGCGCGCATCAAAAGCCTCAAGGGCAGCCGCATAACCGGCAACGTCACGACGGTGGCCATAAAGCATGTCGAAATCGACGAAATTGGTAAAGACGAGATCGCCATTTTCGGCCTCGTCGATGGCCTGCAATGTCGCATCCATCAGGGCGGCGTTGCCATTGGCCTTGATGATGCGCGAGACGCCCTGATGCGCATAGATATCGCCGATCTTGCCGATCGCGTGCACCTTGCGCTCCGCCTCTACCAACCGGTCGAGCAGCGTCGGTTCGGGCGGTGGCACGGAGAAGTCGCGGCGGTTGCCGGTGCGTTCGAAGGAGGCGACTGTCTCGCCGATGAACGGGCGGGCGATGACGCGGCCGATATTCAGCGGATCGAGCAGTTTCCGCACGGTCTCACAGAGCGCGATGAGGCGTTGTAACCCGAAATGGGTTTCATGCGCGGCGATCTGAAACACGGAATCGGAAGAGGTGTAGCAGATTGGTTTGCCGCTCCTGATATGTTCTTCGCCGAATTGCGCGATGATGTCAGTGCCGGAAGCATGGCAATTGCCGAGAATACCGGGAATATCGGCTTGCTTGCAGATGGCCTCAACCAGTTCCGGGGAAAAGGCGTCGCCCTCCGTGGGGAAATAACCCCAGTCGAAGGTCACAGGCGTACCGGCAATCTCCCAATGACCTGATGGTGTGTCCTTGCCCTTCGAGACTTCGCTGGCTGAGCCATGCAGGCCGAAAATACGTTCCGGGGGCTCCATGCCGGCGGGAATGTCGCCACTTGCCTGACGCGCGATCTCCAGAAGGCCAAGCGAGCACATGTTAGGCAGCTTCAGCGGCCCGGATCGAAGCCCCGCCCTGTCGGCAGCACCTGCGGCACAGAACTCGGCGATGTGACCGAGTGTGTTCGCGCCGAGATCGCCATAGTGCTCTGCGTCAGGCGCACCGCCGACACCGAAGGAATCCAGAACGAGAAGAAATGCTCTTGCCATAACTCACCGAAACAAAATGCGCCGACGGGCAATGTCAGGCCGAACTATCGTTATAGATCAGCAAAACGTGAAGAAGGAAGCGCTTTTATGAACCATCCGGTAAAACCAGTGGTTCAATCAGCATCCCGTTTCGATTTCGGTGCGTTGAGGTTGCGCAGCACGTACCAGCCGGCCGCAACCACCATGGCGGCGAGAATATACCAGGTGACGGCATAGGAGAGGTGGCTGTTCGGGAAGGTGAGCATGGTTTTGCCACCAACCGGCAGGCCGCCGGGATTGGGCGTGGCATCCGCATCGACGTAAAACGGCGCCACGTCAGAGACGCCGGATGCCTGCGTGATCTGGGGAATATTGCGGGAATACCACCGGCCATTTGCAGGATCGTTGGTTCGAAGGAAAAGCCCGCCGGTTTCCGGCGCGCGCATCAGCCCGACGATCTCGACGTTTCCGGCCGCTTCACCTTCCGGCCGCAAGGACGGATCGCGCCTGTCGGAGGGTACGAAGCCGCGATTGACGATGATGCTTGAGCCATCGGCCCGCCGTAGCGGGGTCATGACCCAGTAACCGGGGCCAAGATCCGTGACCGTGTAGACCTGAACCTCCTTGTCGTTGAGAAACGTGCCGGACAGTTTCACACGGCGATATTCATAATCGGCGGGATCGGTGAGGGCCGGCCATTCACTGGGGGCAGGCGCATCGACAGGCTCGGCATGGGCGCGGGCCTCGACACGCTCAATCAGGTCGAGCTTCCAGAAAAGGCGCTGGACCTGCCATGTTCCAAGTGCCAGCAGGCAGCCCGTCAGGACAACGGTCAAAAACAGAACGACGATTGCCGCAGGGCGGATACGCCGGTTTTGGGGTGCGATTTCGCTCATCTCATGGTCCTTGCGAAGCGCCTCTGGCAGCAGGATCGTCGGCTCCGGCGGGCGCTTGGCACCCGCATGCGCTTCCTCCAGCAAATAACCCCATAAATCGCGCCAGGATTCATGGGGTTATGTGTTGGCGCGGAACGGCCTGTCGGAGGTCCGGCAGGCCGCTGATTATGGCTGCTCAGGGCAGGTTTTTCACATCCTCGATGTGCAGCGGCATCATGTTCTTGTTCATGTTGTACATGACCCAGAGCGAACCCGAGAGCGTGATCAGCAGCACCACAACGGTGAAGATCAGCGCCATGAAGGTCCATCCGCCTTCTGACTTGGTGTCCATGTGCAGGAAGTAGATCATGTGCACGAAGATCTGGATGACGCCGAGACCCATGATCGCGATGACCAGAAGCGTCTTGTTTTCCAGAGCGTCGCCCATGACCAGCCAGAACGGGATCGCCGTCAGGATGACCGACAGGACGAAGCCGATCATGTAGCTTTTGAACGTGCCGTGGCTTGCGCCATCATGATGATGGTCGTCGTCGCCATGCGCGTCGTGATGTGCGTGTGCTTCGGAACTCATCAAAGAACTCCCATGAGGTAAACGAAGGAGAAGACGCCGATCCAGATGACGTCAAGGAAGTGCCAGAACATCGACAGGCACATCAGACGGCGCTTGTTCGCCGGGATGAGGCCGTGTTTGCCGACCTGAACCATCAGCGTGACGAGCCAGATGACGCCGAAGGTGACGTGCAGACCGTGCGTGCCGACCAGCGCGAAGAACGCGGACAGGAAGGCCGAACGCTGCGGGCCGGCGCCTTCCGCGATCAGGTGATGGAACTCGTAAATTTCGACCGCGAGGAAGGCGAGGCCGAAGAGGCCGGTAACGCCGAGCCATATCAGCGTCGTCTTCACCTTCTTCTTTTCCATTTCCAACATGGCAAAGCCATAGGTGATGGAGGAAAAAAGCAGGAAGCCGGTGTTGATGGCAACGAGCTTCAGGTCGAACAGGTCGGCACCCGAAGGGCCGGCCGCATAGTTGCGGCCGACAACGGCATAGGTGGCAAACAGCGTCGCGAAGATGAGGCAGTCGCTCATCAGGTAGAGCCAGAAGCCCAGCGACGTGCCGTTCTCCGGGTGGTGGTCTTCCTTCAGGTAGAAGACCGGTGGTTCAGCGCCATCGACGCTTTGTGCAGGTGCATGAGCCATATTCGTTACGCCTGTTCCGCAAGCAGCTTGCTACGTTCAGTCTCGACGATCGAAACGTCGGAGGCGGGAATGTAGTATTCGCGGTTGTAGTTGAAGGTGTGGGCAATCGAGACTGCGATGATGGCGAGCATCGAAAGAGCCGCAAGCCACCAGATATGCCACACCAGAGCGAAGCCAAGGACGACGCTGATGGCGCTGATGATGACGCCCGTGCCGGTATTCTTCGGCATATGGATAGGGATGTAACCTTCCAGAGGACGGCTGTAACCGCGCTTCTTCATGTCCGCCCAGGCATCCACGTCATGAATGACCGGCGTGAAGGCGAAGTTGTAGGCGGGCGGCGGCGATGATGTCGACCATTCCAGCGTGCGGCCATTATAGGGATCGCCGGTCACGTCGCGCAGCTGATCGCGCTTCAGGTAGCTGACGATGAGCTGGATGACAAAGGAGGCGATGCCGAGCGCGATCAGGAAGGCGCCGAAGGCGGCAATCAGGAACCAGATCTGCAGCGAATTGTCCTCGAACTGGCTGATACGGCGGGTGATGCCCATCAGGCCGAGAATATAGAGCGGCATGAAGGCGAAGTAGAAGCCGATGAACCAGAACCAGAAGGACAGCTTGCCCCAGAACGGATCGAGACGGTAACCGAAGGCCTTCGGGAACCAGTAGACGATACCCGCGAGCACACCGAACACCACGCCACCGATGATGGTGTTGTGGAAGTGGGCGATGAGGAACAGCGAGTTGTGCAGCACGAAATCCGCAGGCGGAACAGCAAGAAGAACGCCGGTCATGCCGCCGATGACGAAGGTGATCATGAAACCGATCGTCCACAGCATCGGAACGTCAAAATTGATACGGCCCTTATACATGGTGAAGAGCCAGTTGAAGATTTTTGCGCCCGTCGGGATCGAGATAATCATCGTGGTGATGCCGAAGAAGGCGTTGACGCTCGCACCCGAACCCATGGTGAAGAAGTGGTGCAGCCACACGATATAGGCGAGGATGGTGATGACACCAGTTGCATAAACCATCGAGGCATAACCGAAGAGACGCTTGCGGGAGAACGTCGCAACGATTTCCGAGAAGACGCCGAATGCCGGCAGCACCAGAATGTAAACTTCGGGATGGCCCCAGATCCAGATGAGGTTGACGTACATCATCGGGTTGCCGCCGAGATCGTTGGTGAAGAAATTGGTGCCAACGTAACGGTCGAGGGTGAGAAGCGCGAGCGTGCCGGTCAGGATCGGGAAGGACGCCACGATCAGGATGTTCGAACACAGCGATGTCCAGACGAAGATCGGTAGGCGCATCATGGTCATGCCAGGCGCGCGCATCTTGATGATCGTCACGATCAGGTTGATGCCTGAGAGTGTCGTTCCCACACCGGCGATCTGCAGACCCCAGATGTAATAATCCACCCCGACGCCCGGACTGCCATCGATGCCGGAAAGCGGCGGATAGGCGAGCCAGCCGGTCTGCGCATATTCACCCACGAACAGCGAGATCATGGTGATGACGGCGCCAGCCGTGGTCATCCAGAAGGAGAAGTTGTTGAGGAAGGGGAACGAAACGTCGCGGGCGCCGATTTGCAGCGGCACAACGAAGTTCATCAGACCCGTGATCATCGGCATGGCCATGAAGAAAATCATGATGACGCCGTGGGCCGTGAAGATCTGGTCGTAATGGTGCGGCGGAAGATACCCTTCCGATCCGCCCGACGCGATCGCCTGCTGGACACGCATCATGACGGCGTCGGCGAAACCGCGCAGCAACATGATGAGCGCCAGAATGATGTACATGATACCGATCTTCTTATGATCGATGCTCGTGAACCATTCGTTCCAGAGATAACCCCACAGCCGGAAATAGGTGAGGGCGCCGACGACGGCGATGCCGCCCAGAGCCACAGCCGCGAAGGTGGCGACAAGAATGGGCTCGTGAAGCGGGATGGACTCCCATGTCAGCTTCCCGAACAGGAACGACGTTTGATCGGAATTGACGATCATTTTCAGCCTCTTGCGATTCTAAGACGTAAGGTCGGCGCAGCCAGGCCGCGCCGAAGAATGCCGGGACGTATCGTCAGCCAGCGACTTGTTTCGTTTCAGGCAGCGCCGCAGGTTCGAAAATCTGACCCTTGATGGCAGCCGGAGTGGATTGCGGGCCGCTGGCCATGCCATAAGGCGCAAGCGGCGTGCAGATGACGGAGTTCAGCGCCTTGGCGATGTCGATGCCTTCCTTGCCGCCGCCGCCGTTGGCGTCGATATGCATCATGTCGCGCATGCAAAGCTTGTTGGGCTCGACACAGCGGTTGAGGATGGCGCTGTAAAGCTGCGGATCGACCGAGGCGAAATATTGCACCGACTCACGTTCCGAAGGCTTGGCGAATTCCAGATACTCCTGACGGCCGAAGCCCTTGCCGCCTTCCTTCGCCTTGGCAACCCACTGGTCGAAGCCCTGTTGGCTGAGGCCATGGAACTTGAAGCGCATGTGCGAGAAGCCGGGGCCGGAGAAGTTGGCCGAGAAGCCGTCATAGACGCCTTCCTTGTTGATGACGGCGTGCAGCTTGGTCTGCATGCCGCCCATGGCGTAGATCTGGCCGGCGAGTGCGGGAACGAAGAAGGAGTTCATCGCGGTCGTGCCGGTGATCTTGAAATTGATGGGCACATCGACCGGGGCTGCGAATTCATTGACGCTGCCGATGCCGAGTTCGGGATAGAAGAACAGCCACTTCCAGTCCATGGCCACCACTTCCACCGTGATCGGCTTGATATCGGCGGAAACCTGACGGTTCTCGTCGATGCGCTCCAGCGGACGATAGGGGTCGAGACGGTGGGTGGCAATCCAGGTCACGGTGCCGAGCATCAGGATGATGGCGACCGGGGCCGACCAGATCACCATTTCAAGGCGCGTGGAGTGGTGCCACTCGGGATCGTAATCCTCGGCTTTCGCCGATTCACGGTACTTCCATGCGAAGAACAGCGTCAGGACGATCACCGGGACGATGATCAGCAGCATCAGCACCGTGGACGTGATGATGAGGTCGCGCTGCTGGATGGCGACGTCACCTGAAGGGTTCATCACCACGAGGTTACAGCCGCTGAGCAGCAGCAGTACCGGGATTGCCAGAAGGGCAGACGGGAATTTTTTGATCATGCGCACGTTCTCTGAACTCGTACAGTTTGGATTATGCTGCGATTAATTGCCGAACATCATTTTTTGAATGAGGTATATTGTCGCGGTGCAGCGAAATTTTCGCGATGCACCATGTGCGGGGCAGAGCTGCGTTCGTAGGCGGAGCGGGTGCATTATCGCATAGCGCGCTTGCGGGGCAAGCCTTTCTTATCAAACTTCAATTGACGTTACGGAGGGTGCGTGTGACAATCCGTCGCATCGTAACGCAACGGAAGAGGAGCCGGAGCGTTACAGGGAATGGTTCGTCCATGACGCAGGAGGAATATTATGAGTTATACCAATGCTGCCCCATCTTTTGGGCAGGCGCCGGAAGCGAACAGAAATGGAACCGATCCGGTCAAGGTCGATCCGGATCGCATCACCATTGCGGTCATTCTTGCGAGAATGACGGAGTTTTTCGACTTTTTCATCTATGCCATCGCCTCCGCGCTCGTTTTTCCGCATGTCTTCTTTTCCTTCGTCGATCCGCTGACCGCGACGCTTTATTCCTTTGCGGTGTTTTCTCTGGCCTTTATCGCAAGACCGATCGGCTCGTTGATCTTCCTCCAGATCGACCGCAAGTTCGGCCGCGTCGTCAAGCTGATGGCGGCTCTGTTCACGCTCTGTGGCTCCACGATGGCGATCAGCTTCCTGCCGTCCTATGCGGAAGCCGGCATGCTCGCTCCCGTCCTTCTGGCGGTTTTCCGCATCGGTCAGGGTCTCGGCCTTGGTGGTGCCTGGGATGGTCTCGTTTCGCTGCTCGCCATGAACGCCCCGCAGAAGCAGCGCGGCTGGTATGCGATGATGCCGCAGATTGGCGCAGCCATGGGCTTCGGTCTCGCCAGCGCCTTCTTCATCGTTTTCGTTACACAGCTTTCCAATGCGGAATTCCTCGCTTGGGGCTGGCGTTTCCCCTTCTTCGTGGCGCTGGCGCTCAATGTTCTCGCGCTTTTTGCCCGCCTGCGCATGATCGTCACGCCGGAATTCCAGGCCATGCTGGAACAGCATGAGCTGGAACCGCGCCCGATGTTCAAGATGCTGCGCTCGCAGTTTCCGGTGGTGGTCACGGGTGCCTTCGTGCCGCTTGCAAGCTTTGCGCTCTTCCACCTCGTCACGGTATTCCCGCTGAGCTGGGTCTCCCTCAACACCAATCAGCGCGTTTCGGACTTCCTGTTTGTGCAATTCGTCAGCGCCATCATTGCTGGCGGCATGATTGTCGTGTCGGGCATTCTGGCCGACAGGATCGGCCGGCGGAAGCTTCTGGCCATTGCGGCCGTCCTTATCGGTCTTTTCAGCCTCGTGGCGCCCGTTCTTCTCGGCTCGGGCGATATCGGCCGCTATTTCTTTGTTCTGATCGGCTTCGCGTTGCTTGGCCTCTCCTTCGGTCAGGCGGGCGGCGCACTCGCATCCCGCTTCAGCCGCGAATACCGTTATACCGGCGCGTCGCTTACCTCGGATATTTCCTGGCTAATCGGCGCGGGTTTCGCGCCGCTCGTCGCGCTTGGATTTTCGTCCAAATTCGGACTGATCGCGGTCGGAATTTACCTGATGTCGGGCGCGCTCTGTACGTTGGTTGCCCTATGGTTCAGCCGAACGCTGGAGATGCCTTCGGAGTGAACCGGGCAATTTAACAATCCCTGCAGCCATCGCGCCGCGGAATCCTGTCGGATTTCGCGGCGTTTTTGTTTTTTTATTGCGCGCGGCCGATTTTAATCTTGACTCGACCCATCATGAAATATTATGTAAGCAATACTGACGTAATTCAGTGTGTCTCATTGCCGGAAATGCCGGCCACCAGGGAACGCGATGCGAACGACGACGATCATTATTTGCGAAAAAGCGGCCATTGCCGCCACGCCGTTTGACGGCCGCAAAACGACCGTTCGCGCCATTAAACGCCGATAGCCAAAAAAAGAGGAGCAGCCAGGTCGCCTGCGGCTCCGCCCGCAGAGTGCCGGCTGACGCGCCGGGTTTCGGGAAAAGAGGGCGATGCCGCGCGGAATGCGCAACGAGAGGAGAGTGCCTTGAGTGTGACGGAGCAAAAATTCGGCCTTTACGATGCGGCTTTTGAAAAAAGCAGCTGTGGCGTCGGTTTCATCACCCGCAAGGACGGCGTGCAGACGCATGATGTGCTCAAGCGTGGCCATGAAGCGCTCTGTGCCGTGCCGCATCGCGGCGGCATGTCGGCGGAAGGTGTGGGGGATGGTGCGGGCGTGTCGCTCGATCTGTCGCTCTCATTTTTCCGCGAGCTGACGGGGTACGATACGCTGCAGGCCGGCCGCTTCGGCGTCGGCAATTTTTTCCTGCCGCAGAACCCCGCTTTCCACGATGAGGCCGTCGGTATCATCGGCAGCGCTCTTAAAGAGCAGGGCTTTTCGGTCCTGCTGGTGCGCGATGTGCCGGTGAATGATACGGCGATCCGTCCCGCCGCTATTCCTTATCAGTTGCCGATCCGCCAATGGGTCTTTTCGGCACCAGCGGAATGCGCGACCATTGCTGAATTCGACTGGCGCATCCACAAGGCACTGCTCGCCATCGAAGCGCTCGCTTACACCGTGCCGGAGCTTGCGGGTTTTTACCCGCTGTCGCTCAGCGCGCGCACGCAGGTTCTGAAAGGCCGTCTGAACGCCCAGGAGGTCATGCCCTATTTCTGCGACCTGACCGACCCGCGTCATGAAGTGCATACAATGTATTTCCACACGCGGTTCTCTACCAATACCGATCCGCACCCTTCCATGGCGCAGCCCTTCCGCCTGATGGCGCATAATGGCGAACTCAATACCGACAAGAAGAACCGGCTCTCTGAAGCGGCGGTGGCTCTGGCGAAGAATGCCAGCATCGTCAGGCCCAAGGGTCAGTCGGATAGCTGCCGTCTGGACCAGACCTTGCAGGCGCGAGTGATGGAGGACGGTCTCGACCTCGTGACCGCCGTGGTCTCGATGATGCCGCCGGCCTGGGAAAATGACGACACGCTGTCGCCGGACGTCAAGGCGATGCTGGAATATTTCTCGCTCTATGAGGAAAAGAACGACGGCCCGGCCGCGCTGATCTTCGGCGACGGCAGCATCATCGGCGCGCGGCTCGACCGCCTCGGCCTGCGCCCGCTGCGCACCGTCGAGACGGAAGAGTATCTCTGTGTCATGTCTGAGGCCGGGCAGATCGCCTTTCCGGCTGAAAGCGTCATCCGCCGTGGTCGTATCGAGGCGGGCGGCATGCTTTATTACGACCACGCCGAACGTCGCGCCTTTTCCACCGTTGAGGCGCTGGAGCTTCTGGCATCGCGGCGGGACTATTCGTCGCTACTATCTGAAGCGCGCATAATGCTTGGCGATCTGCCGGAGGTGCCCGCCGACAAACAGGGCTCACCGCTTCGCTACAATGGCGATCTGGAACGACATCAGCGTTATGTCGCCTATTCGCACAATCAGGAAAGCTTCAAGTTCCTGATGGATCCGATGCTGGCATCCGGCGCGGAAAAGATTTCGGCGATGGGTTACGGCAATGCCATCAATGCGCTTTCCGATCAGGAAGGTGGCGTCGCGAAGTATTTCTCGCAACGTTTCGCACAGGTCACCAATCCGCCGCTCGACAGCATCCGCGAGGCTGACGGCATGACGCTACGCGTTGCTCTCGGTGCAAAGCCGAACAGCGGTGCGGCCAAGGCCCGCCAGATCGTCGTACGGTCCCCGATCCTCACCCACCTCGATATGCTGCGCATTCGCGAACAGCCCGAGACACCCGTTCGTCGTTTCGAGGTGCTCTATACGCCGGTCTTCGATGCACCGGACGCCAATGAAGCAGCCTTGCGGCAGGCAATAGATGGCCTCTGCGACGAGGTTTCGGCTTTCGCGGTGGAAGAAGGCGGCATTGCCGTCATCACCGACCGCCATGTTTCGGCAAGCCGCGCCGCTCTGCCGATGATCATGGTCGTTTCCGCCATCAATCAGCGGCTGATCGAGGAAGGTCTGCGGCTGCGCGTTTCCCTGATCGTCGAAAGCGGGCAGTTTTCCTCCTCGCATCACATCGCAGCCGGTCTCGGCTTTGGCGCGTCGGCTGTCTATCCGCTCGGCGTGCAGTTCCGTGCAGAGGAGAAATTCGGCGCCGATGCCGACAAGGCGTTTATGCGGTTTGCCAAGGCGGCTGAAAAGTCGCTGATGAAGACCATGGGCAAAGTCGGCCTGTGCACCGCGGAAAGTTATATCGGCGGCGAATTCTTCGAGCCGAACTTCCTCGATACCAGCGATCCGGTGCTGAACCGTTATTTCCCGAATGTGAAGACGCCGGTCGGCGGCGTCACCTTCGCCGTCATCGCTCAGACTGTCGCCGACTGGCACCGCAAAGCATTGTCGGTGAAGGATGAAAACGACATTCCGCTGCTCGGTCTGTTCAAGGAGCGCGCCGAAGGTGCCGGCCATTCCTATGGAACCACGGCGGTTCGCGGCTTCGTTGATATGACCGAGGAAAAGATCGCTTTTGACAAGGGAACCGAAAACGAGGAGGCGCTGCGCCTCCTGCCGCTCAACCGGCTGGAGGATGCCTTTGGGCTCAACGATGCTGCCTATTATCACAACAGCTTCGACCGGCTGACCCCGGAGGCGATCGATAAATTCGAGGTCACGCCCGGTTACCGCGCCTTCGCCCGCATGATGGCGGAAGAACGGGCGCGCCGCCCCGCCGCCCTGCGCGATGTTCTGGAACTGCCGGCCGATGTGACCTTTGCCGGTTCGGCCGAAGAATTCCGCCGGGAAATGGGTCGTTTTTCCCGGCAGGGCAATAACAGCTTTATGGTGCGCGGATTGTGCTGCGAAGAGGCGGGGGACGGCTCGTTCCGGCTGCAATTGACCGGGCCACACGGCCACGAACTTGCCCGCTTGGCCGCACTTGGCCAATCGCTGCTCGACCGCTTCGGGGCGGATATTCCCGGCCATTGGCTGGAAGGCGGCGCGCTCATGGTTCAGGCGAAGGGTGAAGCCTCCGCCTATCTGTCGCTGATCCGCACCGCACCGAACAGCATTCCGCTCGGTGCCGTTCAGAAGGCAAGCGAGATCACCAAGACGCTGGCATCGGGTGCGATGAGCCATGGAGCGTTGGTCGCGGCTGCCCATGAGGCGGTTGCCCACGGCACCAATATGGTCGGCGGCATGTCCAATTCGGGCGAGGGCGGCGAGCACATCTCCCGTTACGGGACCATCCGTGCCTCGCGCATCAAGCAGTTCGCCTCCGGCCGCTTCGGTGTCTGGGCCGGTTATCTTGCCGATCCGATGCTGGAAGAGATCGAGATCAAGATCGGCCAGGGCGCAAAGCCCGGCGAAGGCGGGCAATTGCCGTCTCCCAAGGTCACGGTGGAAATTGCGGCGGCGCGCGGCGGCACGCCGGGCGTCGAGCTGGTCTCGCCGCCGCCGCATCACGATACCTATTCGATCGAGGATCTCGCCCAGCTTATCCACGACGCCAAGGCGGCGCGCGTGCGCGTCATTGTCAAGCTCGTGTCGTCCGAAGGCATCGGCACGATTGCAGTCGGCGTCGCCAAGGCGGGGGCAGATGTCATCAACGTCGCCGGTAATACCGGCGGCACCGGTGCCGCAGCCGTCACCAGCCTCAAATATACCGGCCGCGCTGCGGAAATCGGCATCGCAGAGGTGCATCAGGCGCTCTGCGCCACCGGCCTGCGCGCCAAAGTGCTGTTGCGCTGCTCCGGCGCGCACCAGACGGCAAGCGACGTGGTGAAATCAGCGCTTCTCGGCGGTGACAGTTTCGAATTCGGCACGACGGCGCTGATGATGCTGAAATGCGTCATGGCGAAGAATTGCAACATCAAATGCCCGGCCGGTCTCACCACCAATCAGGAAGCCTTCAACGGAGATCCGCGAGCGCTGGCGCAATACCTCATGAACATCGCCCATGAAACGCGCGAGATTCTGGCAGGGCTTGGGGTCGCTTCGCTGCAGGACGCCCGTGGCCGTTCCGATCTTCTTCACCTCCTCGATCATCCGGCGAGCGTCGGCCAGCTTGACCTCCGGGCGATGCTTGCGGTGGTCGAAGAGGTGAAGATCGACAGCCCCGTCTACATGGAAAAAGACTTCGCACTCGACGATGCCTTCATCGATCTTGTGCGTTCGGCGCTGGTCGACAGCCGCCGTGAAAACATCGAGCTTGGTGGCAACCGTTTCCTCAATAATTGCAACAAGAGCGTCGGCGGCCAGCTTGCCGTCGATATCGAACGCATGCTGAACCATGAGCTTTCCGACGAGCAGCTGGATGCGCTTCCGGCTGTCAAGCGGGATGCACGCGGCCGTCGTTTTCTGGAAGCGGGTTCGGTGCGCATCGATACGTCAGGTTCCGCCGGCCAGTCCTTCGGCGCTTTCTGCAATGACGGCATGGTCATGGTGCATACCGGCACCTGCAATGACGGTGTTGGCAAAAGCGCCTGCGGCGGCACAATTGTTGTGCGCTCGCCCGGTGGCGGTTCGCAAGAGGCGGGCGGCAATGTGCTGGTCGGTAATTTCGCGCTGTTCGGCGCAACCGGCGGCCGCACCTTTGTAGAAGGGCAGGCGGGTGACCGTTTTGCGGTGCGTAACTCCGGTGCGACCGCCGTGGTCGAAGGTGTGGGCGATTTCGCCTGCGAATACATGACCAACGGCGCGGTTCTCAACCTCGGCAGTTTCGGCAAGGGTTTTGGCAACGGCATGAGCGGCGGCTTCGTTTATCAGTACGATCCCTATGGCGATCTGCCGAAGAAGGTCAGCCACGATTCCATCCTGCTCGGCTCGATCACCGGTGAAGATGAACAGGCAGCGATCCACAATCTGGCCGTTCACCAGCTTCTGACCTGGCATGTCGCGGAAACCGGCTCGGCCAAGGCCGCATGGCTTCTGGAAAACTGGGAAAGCGAACAGCACAATTTCGTCTACGGCATGCCGCGCGCTTTGCTGCTTTATCAGGACAGCGACGAAATTCTGAAGGCCAAGCCCCGCAAGGAACTGCTGGAGGAACTGGCATCTGCGCTTGCCGCCCATCAACTGCGCAAGTTCAAGCTCGCCTATCGCGACCGTAAGGCCGTGTTGAATGGAACGGTGCCGGGTCACAGTGAGACCGACACGCAAGACATGTATGCGCTCATCAACAATTACACAGTGTTGAGCATGGCGCAGACCATCGCCCTGCAACGGCTGCCGATGGCGTCCGGCCCCTCTGATCTGGCAGTAGAAAAAGCCGTGCGCAATCTCATCCTCACGGAAGATTACGCGCTGATGCAGCGATTGCTGAAATATGCCCGCGAGGCGCTTTCCGACCACAGTGACGAACAGCTTGCGGTGATGATCGCCGCCAAGCGGCTCGATGATTACAAGCAGGCGTTGGCGCGCCGGAATATCTGGTCGTTGGACAGCCCCGGCACCTATGGCTGGATCATTCAGCAGAACCGCAAAAACATCGAGAAGATCGGCCGCCTGCCGGGCTTTGAGGAGCTTTTCGCCGCTCGCGCCATTCCAGACCTTGCCACCGCATCTAGCCAGAACAGGGCAGCATGATGAAGATACCTTACATTTCACAGGATGCGCCCTTCAATGGCGACCAGCGCGTCTGGCTCGCCGGCTTTTTGGCCGGGCTCCACTCCCGCACGGCCATGGGTCTGGAGACATCGGTGGCCGCTGCTACCCCCAAAGCGGCGGCCAGCGTGCTGAACATCCTTGTCGGCACTCAAACCGGCAATGCCGAGGCGTTGGCGATGGATATCGCCGCCGCCGCTCGTGTGCAGGCAATGCAGCCCGTTGTAACGGCGCTGGACGACGTTTCCATGGATAGTCTCAGCTCCATGAAGCGCGTCATCGTCGTCACATCGACCTATGGCGAAGGCGAGATGCCGGATAATGCCCAGCTGTTCTGGGAGGCGCTTGCCACTGACGCCGCGCCGCGTCTCGACGAGATGAATTTCGCTGTTCTTGCGCTCGGTGATACCGGTTATGACGGCTTCTGCCAGGCGGGCAAGCTCATCGATACGCGTTTCGAACAACTCGGCGGCAGGCGCATGAAGACGCGTATCGATTGCGATATCGATTTTGAGTATGCGGCCGCCGCCTGGATCGGCGAGACGCTTCCGCTTGCCCTCGCCATCGGTGGGGACAATGCAGCCATTGCCGCGCCTGTGGTCGCCGAGCCGCCCGCGCGGGCAAAACAGGGCTGGGGTCGCAAGAATCCCTATTCGTCACGGGTGAGCGTCAATCGCCTTCTTTCCAGCCCGGCCTCGTCCAAGGAGATTCGCCACTACGAATTCGATCTTGGGGCAAGCGGCCTCGACTATGAGGCCGGTGACGCCCTTGGTGTCGTCCCTCTTAACGACCCGAAACTGGTCGGCGCTCTGCTCGAATGCTTTGGAGCGAGTGCGGATGGCGAGGTCGCCGGGCTCGACCGGCCGATCGGCGATGCACTTCTGAACATGTTCGAGATATCGACGCCTTCGCGTGAGTTGGTGGCCGAAATCGGCAAGCGTGCGGGACATGACGAGTTGAGCCATATCCTTGCCAATGGAGACAGGGAGCAGCTTGCCGCCTTTCTCTGGAGCAAGGACATTCTCGACCTGCTCAATCTCGGCGGAAAACCCGTATTCGACGTCGCCGAATTCGTGACCTTCCTGAAGCCGCTGCAGCATCGCGCTTACTCCATCTCATCCAGCCCGCTGGTCGCGGAAAACAGCGTTCATCTGACGATCGCCAGCGTGCGTTATCGTGCCGAGGGCCGCGAGCGTGGTGGCGTATGCTCCACCTATCTGGCGGACCGGGTGGAGGCGGGTCAGAATGCCGGTATTTTCGTTTCACCCAACAAGGCGTTTCGCGTACCGCAGGACAATGATGCACCTGCTATCATGGTGGGACCGGGCACCGGCATCGCACCATTCCGGGCATTCTTGCAGGAACGGCAGGCAAGGGGTGCTGCCGGCAAGAACTGGCTGTTTTTCGGCGATCAGCACCGGCAGTCGGATTTCATCTACGAAAGCGAGCTTGGTGAAATGAGCCGTAATGGCGTGCTGACGCGCCTCGATCTCGCTTTTTCGCGGGATCAGGCAGAAAAAATCTATGTCCAGACCCGCATGCGGCAGAATGGCAAGGCGCTTTATCAATGGCTTGAAGAGGGCGGCTATTTCTACGTCTGCGGTGATGCGACCCGCATGGCGAAGGATGTCGATGACGCCCTGCATCAGATTGTCGCTGACGAAGCCGGCATTTCTGCCGAAGCGGCAGCCGATTATGTGAACCGCCTGAAGCGCGAAAAGCGTTATCTGCGTGACGTTTATTAGAAACGGATTATGCGGGTGGTCACCCTTGCCGCGCCTTATGGCTCAGCAATTGGTACAGGTGACCTCCGCATCGCGCTGCTTGAAGAAATAATCACGGCCGATGGTGATCGATCTTACGCCTGACGAAGCGATGTCGGGCATGAACATCAGCAATTCATGCGGAATTGAAAGTTCGACGTGAATGAGAAAGCTGTTTTCGATGAGCAGGCGGTTAGGAACCGTCACTGCCGATCCCACCGCATATGGTCTCTGGTCTTTCTCATCCCAGGACCAGGCAATTTTTGCCTGTTTCTGCTTGTCGATCGTTATGCCGCTGATCTTCAGCTTCAAACCGGTGGTGCTGTAAGGCGCGAAGACAGCCGCCGCAACATTCTGCATGTTTTTGAGGTAGGCCTTGTCGACGGAGCCCGTTTTGGAGATCAGGTCGTTGATCGTCGCCGAAGCGCTGCTTGCCCGCTTATAGGTATTGTAGCCTATGGTGAGTTCGAAGGATGTCACATAAAGGGCGAGCAATATCGGGAAGAGAATTGCGAATTCCACGGCGCCCACACCACGGCGATCTTTTACGAAGCGTGTGACGAGCGCGGTAAAATGAAGTCTGCCGTTCGCCACGGCGGCTATCAGCCCTGCCATCATGAGCCCCCGCTTGTAGTATATTTCTCGTTCACGAAAGCGTCGGTCGCGACAATAAGGAAATGCGAGGGCATGGACCCGTCAGCTGGACGTATTTTTGTGAGATACGGGCGGATGATATCGGCGATGACACGCCAGCGATAATAAACGCGCAGCATATTGATTGTTTCCGGCCCGCCCGGCTTGAAGCCGAATTGCGCCGTATCGAGATCGTAATATTCACCATAAGCTTTCAGGGGTACCGTGGTCGGAATATCCTTGAAGGCGGTGAAGGAGCGAAGGTCGATATAAAGTTTCTGTTCGGTTTTGATCTCATCCAGCGAGCAGGTGATCATGACCGAAACTTCGTTGCAGAAGCTCTTGCGAAAATCCTCTTTCGAAATCGAACTGCTGATTTGTCCGGTGCGCAGACGCCGCGCCATGGTTTCCGTAGCATTCACGACGACCTGTTCCGCCATCAGGGCGATGAAGGTCTCGATAATCGCAAAAACGACGAGGAAATAGGGAATGGCGAGGATCGCGAATTCAATAGCCGCTGTCCCTTCGCGCGAGACCCCGAGTTTTTTCAGCAATGGCGTCAGTCTGGCCAGTCGCATATGTGTCGATCTCTAGAATATGCGGCAAGCGCAACCGTTGAATTTGTTGCAGACCATAACCAGCCGGTGTTTAAATTCAGTTACCCGGACAGTTTCTACTTTAGCAATTCACGAAAATGACACAGGCTCCAAATGTAAAAAAGCCCGGCATATTGCCAGGCTTTTTCGAAGGGAAGAAACGGGTTATTATTCCGCGTCAGCTTTTGACAGAACCTCGAGTGTAGGTGTCGAGGTGATATTGAAGCCGCAATCCACATAGTGGCACTCGCCGGTTACACCGCGCGACAGGTTGGATAGCAGGTAAAGCGCCGATCCGCCGATATCCTCGATATCCGCCGTCCGTCTCAGCGGCGCGTTCTTCTGGTTCCACGCATAAATCGCACGTGCATCAGAAATACCGGCACCGGCCAGCGTGCGGACCGGACCGGCCGAGATGGCGTTGACGCGAATATCGCGCGGGCCGTAGTCGGCAGCGAGATAACGCACGGACGCTTCGAGTGCCGCCTTGGCGACGCCCATGACGTTGTAGTTCGGGATGACGCGTTGCGAACCATTATAGGTCAGCGTCAGCATCGAGCCACCATTCGTCATCAGTTCGGCGGCGCGCTTGGCAATTTCCGTAAATGAGAAGCAGGAAATGACCATGGTGCGGCTGAAATTGTCGCGGGTCGTGTTTGCGTAAAGACCCTTCAGCTCGTTCTTGTCGGAAAAGCCGATGGCGTGCACGACGAAATCCAGCGAGCCCCATTTTTCGCGGATCGCCTCAAACAGCGCGTCGACCGAGGCGATATCTTCGACATCGCAAGGCACGATGAAGTCAGACCCCAGTTCTGCGGCGAGCGGCTTTACGCGCTTGCCGAGCGCTTCGCCCTGATAGGTGAAGGCCAGTTCTGCGCCCTGCGCCGCAAGTGCCTTGGAAATACCCCAGGCGATAGAGTGATTGTTTGCGACGCCCATGATGAGGCCGCGTTTACCCTGCATGATGCCGTTCATTGGCAATTATCCGTTGTGACGCTGGAAGACCAGCGTGGCGTTGGTGCCGCCGAAGCCGAAGGAATTGGAAAGGATGGTGTCGATCTTGGCGTTGTCGATGCGGCTGCGCACGATCGGAACGCCAGCAAATTCCGGGTCGAGCTCGGAAATATGCGCGCTTTCGCCGATGAAACGTTCCTGCATCATCAAGAGGCCATAGATCGATTCCTGCACGCCGGCAGCGCCCAGCGAGTGGCCCGTGAGGGACTTGGTCGACTGGATATGCGGGATTTTGTCGCCGAAGACTTCGCGGATCGCGCCGATTTCCTTGCTGTCGCCAACCGGCGTCGAGGTGCCGTGGGTATTGATGTAGTCGATATCGCCCTTAACGGTGGCAAGCGCCTGCCGCATGCAACGGATCGCACCTTCGCCTGATGGAGCCACCATGTCGTAACCGTCGGAGGTTGCACCGTAACCGACGATTTCGGCGTAAATCTTGGCGCCGCGTGCCTTTGCATGCTCCAGCTCTTCGAGAACCAGCACGCCCGCACCGCCGGCGATGACGAAACCGTCGCGGTTGACGTCATAGGCCCGCGAAGCGAGAGAAGGTGTTTCGTTATATTTGGACGACATTGCGCCCATGGCGTCGAAGAGGTTGGACATCGACCAGTCTAGGTCTTCGTGGCCGCCTGCAAACATCACATCCTGTTTGCCCCACTGGATCATCTCGGCGGCGTTGCCTATGCAATGCGCCGAGGTGGAGCAGGCCGACGAGATCGAATAGTTGACGCCGTGGATCTTGAACCAGGTGGCGAGCGTTGCAGACGCGGTGGACGACATGGCTTTCGGCACGGCGAAGGGGCCGATGCGCTTCGGGCTGTTGTTCTTCAGCGTTATATCGGCAGCTTCGACGATGGTGCGGGTGGAGGGACCGCCCGAACCCATGATGATGCCGGTGCGCTCATTGCCGCTGATGTCGCTCTCTTCGAGACCGGAATCGGCGATCGCCTGCTTCATGGCGACATGGTTCCACGCACCGCCCTGCGACAGGAAGCGCATGGCGCGGCGGTCGACCAGCTCGGTCGGGTCGAGAGACGGCTTGCCCCATACCTGGCACTTGAAACCGTGTTCAGCAAAATCCGGCGAAAATGAAATGCCGGATTTGGCATCGCGCAACGATGCGGTGACTTCGGCGGCATCACCGCCGATGGAAGAAACAATACCGAGGCCGGTGACAACAACTCGTCTCATGAAAGGGACCTTTTCTTAAGATTTCGGCTGGATGACCGAAGCCGCCCGGCCTTGCCAAGACTTATTCCGTCTGTTTCAGGCGGTCTTTTCTTTCGACAGTCCTACACGAAGGTCTGTCGCCTGATAAATGGTTTCTCCGTCGGCTTTCAGCCATCCATCGGCGGTGCCGAGGACGAGACGTCCGCGCATCACGCGTTTGAAATCGATGCCGTATTGGAGAAGCTTGGTCTCGGGGCGAACCATGCCCTTGAATTTCACTTCGCCGGTGGAAAGCGCCATGCCGCGGCCTTCCTCACCCAGCCAGCCGAGGAAGAAGCCGGTCAGCTGCCACATGCCGTCAAGGCCCAGGCACCCCGGCATGATCGGGTTGCCCTGGAAATGGCAGGGGAAATACCAGTCGTCGGGGCTGACATCGTATTCCGCACGGATGAAACCCTTGTCGAACGCGCCGCCGGTCTCGGAAATTTCGGTGATGCGGTGAACCATGAGCATGGGGGGCAATGGGAGCTGGGCATTTCCCGGGCCGAACAATTCGCCGCGACCGCAGGACAGGATCTCCTCGTAATTGTAACTTGATTGCCTCGTTGCCATACCGCTTTCACTTCCCCAGTTACTGGTGTTGATTGACTTCACTAGAGCAAGTTAGGTTCAAAATGAAGCGCTGCAAGGGCAAAGGCCGTTTCGCCCCAATTCTTTGTCTTCAGAACCTTCTTTGCAGAAGTCATTACCTCAATGTGCCGTCCGCATACAGGAACCATCGGGAAGGAACCAGAGGAAATTTGCAAGAATGGCCGGTTTGCAGCCATTTGCGACACTCGGCGACGCTGAAACTATTGAAAGCATTCGCTGCAAAAGATATATGCTAATGCAATTGGTGAATTTCACCCCTGTGCTTGGAATGGGATTGCATGGCATTTGACGCCACATTGGATATCGGAACAAGGCTGCGGCGCTCGGGGCTGCGGCCCACGCGCCAGCGTGTGGCTCTGGGCGATCTTCTCTTCGCAAAGGGTGATCGTCACCTGACGGTTGAGGAACTGCATGACGAGGCGGTTACCGCTGGCGTGCCTGTTTCTCTGGCCACGGTTTACAATACGCTGCATCAGTTCACCGAAGCCGGTCTGATCCGCGTTCTGGCCGTAGAAGGTGCCCGCACCTATTTCGACACCAACGTGTCGGACCACCACCATTTCTTCGTTGAAGGTGAGAACGAGGTTCTCGACATTCCCGTCAATAATCTCCACATCGGCAATCTGCCGGAAGCGCCCGAAGGCATGGAAATCGCCCATGTGGACGTGGTCATCCGCCTTCGTCGCAAGCGCGGCTGAAGCTTCTGGCTGATACCTGAAATGAAAATGGCGCCCATGGGCGCCATTTCTGTTTCAGAGGGTTTTGGTAGCTTATTTCATTATATCTTCCGGCCGTCTGCCGGGCTTGCCCTTGTAGGGCGGGAAAGTCCATCCGAAGATCAGCGCCCCGGACCGGACGCCGAAAGCCGTCAATACACCGGCGGCTGACGCGGCATAAAGCGGTGCGCCGAGGAAATAGACGACAATGAAGGTGGAAGACCCCAGAAGTGCGCAGGTGATGTAGATTTCCGGTCGTAGAAGCACGGAAGGTTCTCCGGCGAGAATATCGCGCAGCACGCCGCCGAATGTGGCCGTCAGAACACCGGTGACGATGGCAACGGTTGCGGAGCCGCTGGCGGCCAGACCCTTGGCCGCCCCCATCACGCAATAGGCTGAAAGGCCGAGGGCATCGAGCCAAAGCAGCACCCGGTATCGGGATTCGAAAAGATGAGCTGTAAAGAACAGCAGGACCGCGACCGATACGCAGACCAGAATATAGGTTGGGTTCACCACCCAGAATACCGGCGCCCTGCCCAGCACGAGGTCACGCACCGTGCCGCCGCCGATCCCGGTCGCGGCTGCGAAAAACAGGAAGCCGATCAGGTCGAGCTGCTTGCGGGAGGCGGCCAGAGCGCCGGTTGCGGCAAAGATGGCGACACCGGCATAGTCGAGAAAACCCAGAAGTGTCATGAAAAGGTTCCCCCCGGAACAACGGGCCGCGAACACGTCAGTGTCGCGCAAGCACTAAACTCTAGGCTGGCCGCCCGGATGATCGCAACATCCATAACCGAAACGGATGCAAAGGAAAATGCCGTGCGAATCGCTATCGTTGTCGCTCTTCAGACACTGGTGCTCCTGATGTTTCCGGTGGCGCTGGCAGCACAGCAGCAGCTGGTGAACGATCCCGAGATTTATGAAAAGGACCATTTCCGCAAGGAGTGCAAGGTGGCTGCCTTCGGCGATGATTTCGTCACACGGCTGGATATCAATAATGACGGCTTGATGGATGCCGTCGTCAATCACGGAGTTCTGGATTGCGACGGCGAAAAAGGCCGCGCCTGTGACGACGAGGGATGCCCCTACAATTTCTACGTCCAGGTAAAAGAGGGCGGCTATCTGATGATCGCCACGGCCCGGATTTACGGCTACGATTTCATCAAGCGTTTCGGCAACATGGTCTTCGTGCTGAAAATGCATCCGCGTTATTGCGAACGCACCGACAAGGAGCCCTGCCTGATGACGGTGCGCGTGCGCGGCACGAAATTCGTCACCATTTCGCGAAAGTAATGGTGGGAGCCTTTACGGCGCAATCCGCCGGATTTTGACCCTCTGATTATAGCGTTGGCGAAGCGAGCGCGGAATGACGAGGGTAGCGCAGGCTATGGCGAAAACCGAAGCCGCAACCACCCATAGCGCATCCGAATGCAACGTGGCGCCTAACACGGCGCCGCAGATTGCGCCAGTGATCATGCCGAGCCATGGCACGATCTGGATGCCCCAGTCGAGGCTGCGTTCGCCAAGAAGAAAACGCCCAATGCCGCGACCAAAACGGGAAAGGGCGCCGGTCACATAGGTGAGGCCGATCGGCAGGCCTTCAATATGCTCCACGGCGGCATTGACCATGCCCATGGCGAAAACGACGAGATAAAATTGCACGAGACCGGAAGCCTCGTCGCGCAGCAGTGCCGCAATCGCCACCAGCCCGCCCACCGCCATAAGAACCGCAAAGATGCGCCGGTCGAATTTATGCGCCACCACGATGCCGCCGGCGTTGCCCGCCACGAAGGCGACGATGGCGAAAAGCAGTTTGACGGCGTGGGAGTATATGCCTGACTCCATCGAGACTGCGGCGCGCGTCGTGTTGCCGGTCATGAAGGAAACGAAATCTCCAGAAACGTAAAGACCCACCGCATCCGTCATGCCGGCGATGAAGGAAATGGCGGCAACCAGCGCAATGCCGGTTCCGGTGCGCCTTGCCTTGATGATGTTACGACGTCTTTGTCTGGTCATGGAAAGCTCGAGAGGAAAATAGCGGGCCAATGCGGTTCCGTATCATTCTATGTGTAGGATGGCGGACGACCTTTTTGCAATCCTTCCGCAAGCGCCCAAGTGCCTCTACTTTGTCTAGACAAATCTAAAAACCCTGCCTACGATGCCTCAAATAAAGCGATAAAAAATGTCGCACAAAAATAAATCAAAAGGGGTCAGATCATGAAAAATACCTGGGTTATCGCCGCAATTGCAGCGCTTGTCTCATCCGCTTCCGCCCATGCGGAAACATCGGTGACCATCGGCATGTCCGGCTGGACTGGTTTTGCGCCGCTGACACTTGCCAAGCAGGCGGGCATTTTCGAAAAGAATGGCCTGAAGGTCGATATCAAGAAGATACCGCAGGCGAGCCGCCATCTGGCTCTCGCATCAGGTGATATCCAGTGCGCCGCCACCACGGTGGAAACATGGATCGCCTGGAACGCCAATGGCGTGAAGTCCACCCAGATTTTCCAGATGGATAAATCGCACGGTGCCGATGGTATCGCGGTGCGCAGCGACGTCTCAAAGGTCGCCGACCTCAAGGGCAAGACGATTGCTGCTTCCACACCGGGCACGTCCCCCTATTTCTTCCTTGCCTGGATCCTCAAGGAAAACGGCATGACATTGAAAGATGTGAAGGTCGTCAACCTTGAGCCGGGTCCGGCCGCGCAGGCATTCGTCGCCGGCCAGAACGATGCGGCCATGACCTATGAGCCATATCTCTCCACCGTGCGCGCCGCGCCCGACAAGGGTAAAATCCTTGCCACGACGCTGGATTATCCCGCCGTCATGGACACGTTCGGTTGCACGCCGGATTTCCTGAAGGATAATCCGCAGGCGGCGAAAGCACTGGCGGACAGCTATTTCCAGGCGCTCGACCTCATCAAGGCAGACCCCGAGAAATCCTATGCGACGATGGGCGCGGATGTGAAGCAGGCAGGCGAGGCCTTTGCGGCTTCGGCAAAGTTCCTGGAATGGCAGGACAAGGCTGCTAATCAAAAATTCTTCGAGGGTGAATTCAAGACCTTCTCTGAAAAATCGGCCGATCTGCTTCTGGAAATCGGCGTGATCAAGTCGAAGCCCGATCTTTCGACGCTCGCGGATACGACCTTCATCAAGTAACGCGCCCAGGCGGCTGCGCTCCTTGCCGGGAGTGTTGCCGCCAATGACAAACACGTATCTTCTACGTCATGAAAGGCGTGAAGGCGCTTTGAGGGCGCGGCGCAGTTGCCGCGCCAATTCTCCCAGACAGGCGACAGAATGCAACCTCTTCAACCCATCAGGAACAGTACGAGAATTGCCCTCGGCATTCTGTTCTTCGTGCTGTTTTTCTCCGCCTGGGGCCTTGCCACGCTGGGCGGCTTCGTATCGCCGACCTTTCTGGCCGACCCCATCACCATGCTGAAAGACGGCATCTATCTGCTGACCGATCAGGGCTTTGCCGGCGATATCGGCATGACGATCTGGCGTGTCGTTGGCGGTTTTGTGCTGGCATCGCTCGTCGCCGTGCCGCTTGGCATCGCCATGGGGGCGTATAAGCCGATCGAAGCGTTGCTCGAGCCCTTCGTATCCTTCGCACGCTACCTTCCCGCGTCCGCCTTCATACCGCTGCTTATTCTCTGGGCCGGTATCGGCGAAATGCAGAAACTGCTGGTGATCTTCATCGGCGCGGTCTTCCAGATCATCCTGATGGTGGCCGTGGCGGTTGCCGGCACGCGGCGTGATCTGGTGGAGGCCGCCTATACACTCGGCGCAAAAGACCGGGGTGTCGTTCGCCGTGTCCTCATTCCCGCCAATGCGCCTGACATTGCCGAAATTCTCCGCCTCGTTCTTGGCTGGGCCTGGACCTATGTCATCGTCGCCGAACTCATCGGTGCTTCCTCTGGCATCGGTTATATGATCATCAACAGTCAGGCGCTGATGGCGACCGGGCAGATCATCTTCGGCATCATCGTCATCGGTGTTATAGGCCTCATTTCCGATTTCGCGTTCAAATCGCTGAACCGGAAGCTTTTCGCCTGGAGGCTTGCCTGATGAATGAACTCGTTATCAAGGGCGTCAGCCGCACCTTTCCGGGCGTGCAGGGCGGGCAGCCGACGCTGGCTTTGCAGCCGACCAATCTGGAAATCCCGCGCAACGATTTTGTTACCATTCTCGGCCCGTCGGGCTGCGGAAAATCGACTTTGCTGCGCATCATCGCCGGGCTTGATCGTCCGACGACAGGCGAGGTCCTGCTGTCCGGCCGGGCGGTGACCGGACCGGGTGCGGATCGCGGTATGGTATTCCAGTCCTACACGCTGTTTCCCTGGCTGACGATCCGCGAAAACGTCGCCTTCGGCCTTCGCGAACGCGGCGTGGCCGAGAAGGAGAAATGGGAGATCGTTGATAGTTATATCGATAAGGTCGGCCTCAACGGTTTCGAGAACCATTGGCCGAAACAGCTGTCCGGCGGCATGCAGCAGAGAACGGCGATTGCCCGCGCCCTGGCGAACGGCCCGAAAATCCTGCTGCTCGATGAGCCTTTCGGCGCGCTCGACAATCAGACGCGCGGGCTGATGCAGGAATTGCTGCTCGGCATCTGGGAGCGCGAGCAGAAGACCGTCATTTTCGTCACCCATGACATCGAAGAAGCGGTCTTCATGGCGTCGCGTGTGGTGACCATGTCCGCAAGGCCGGGCCGCATCAAGTCGATCACGACGGTCGACCTGCCGCATCCGCGTCACTACACCGTCAAGGCCAGCCCGGAATTTTCGCAGCTGCGCGCGAAGCTGACGGAGGAAATTCGCAGCGAGGCGATCGCCGCCGCTGCTCATGGATAGTTGATCCAGCGAACCGGGAGGAGAGAAGCATCGGGATGAGGAGTACAGGTGCCGATCTTCAGGAGAAATCACTGCACGAGCGCATCCGCAACGATGTCGAGCGCCACATCATGTCGGGCGAATGGCCGCCGGGATACCGTATTCCCTTCGAACACGAGATGACCCGGCAATATGCCTGTTCGCGCATGACGGTGAACAAGGCGTTGGGTGAGTTGGTGCAGCGCGGCCTGATCGAAAGACGCCGACGCCTCGGCACCTTCGTTCGCCAGCCCCATGCGCAATCGGCCGTGCTGGAAATCCATGATATCGAGCGGGAAGTTCAGGCGCTCGGCCTCGTTTACGGATACCGTCTCGACAAGCGACGTCTGCGCCCCGCGGGTGAAAAAGACGGTGCGGCAATGGCGCTTGCCGCCGATGCCCGTGTGCTGGAACTCACCTGCACGCATTTTGCCGGCGGCGTTCCCTTTTGCCTTGAAGAACGCATTATAAATGTCACTGCCGTCCCGGAGGCGGAAGTTGCGGATTTTTCGCAGACCGGTCCGGGCACCTGGCTGTTGAAGATGGTGCCCTGGAGTGCTGCCGAACATCGCATCAGTGCTGTCTCCGCCGATCGCAAGAATGCGGTGGCGCTGGGCATCGCATCCGGTGCGGCCTGTCTGGTCATAGATCGCCGCACCTGGCACGGGACGGACTATGTTACGAGCGTTAGGGTGACCTATCCCGGCGACCGGCATGCCCTGGTGGCGCAATTTTCGCCTTCGCAAAACACCTGAAGCCACCCGAGCGGTCACTTTTTTGTAAAGAAGAGTTTGCGAGTCGTCTTTTGACAATATAATAGTTGTCAAAAGAACTCAGGTTTATTATCGGAACGTCAAGCTTTCACGACGGCATCCGTTCATGACCCCGGCTTTCAGGAACCGGCCAATCTGCGGATGAGTTCATCGACGGAAATCCGGGATAAAAATTATGTCAGCTGAGACCTCCACTTCTTCCGCATCCTTCAACAGGGCAAACAAAACACGGCACGTTTCCCTTGCTGCGGCAGTTACCCTGCTGGCCGGGCTGAGTGCCGGCGCGGTTTTAGCTCAGACAGCATCCGACCCCCAGGCCCAGCCTGCACCTCAGGCGGAAACGGTTCAGCCCGCCCAGCCGCCGGTGGAAACGCCCGCGACGCCAAGCGCTCCGGCACTTCAGCCTGTCACGCCGCCGTCCGCAACCGCACCGGAACAGCCGGCTGCCGCACCCGCCCAGCCGCAATCGAACCAGCCTGCACCCGCTCAGTCCGCATCTGAAGGTGCTGCGCCGCAGCCGACGCAGACCGAGCAGCCGCCTCAGACGAACGGAACACTTGCGCCGAACGAAGTCTCCACTCCGGTAGAGCCGGTCAGCCCCGAGCCCGCCAGCGCCCAACCTACTAGTGCCGAACATCGTGCGGATATCCCGCACAACCTGTCGCCATGGGGCATGTTCATGGCTGCAGACTGGGTCGTGAAGGGCGTGATGATCGGCCTTGCCTTTGCGTCGCTCGTCACCTGGACGGTCTGGGTGGCGAAGTCTATCGAGCTTGCGGGTGCGCGGGTGCGCGCCGGCGCAACGCTCAAGGTCATTCGCCGGGCAAAAACCCTGACTGAAGCGACCGATGCCGTCGAAAACAAGGGCGGACCGGCGGCACTCATGCTGCGCATGGCAACCCATGAAATGCAGCTTTCCGATGCTGTGGTCGAACACACGGACGGCGGTGGCATCAAGGAGCGTGTCTCCTCGGCGCTGTCGCGTATTGAAACCCATGCCGGTCGCCGCATGTCGCGCGGAACCGGTGCTCTGGCGACAATCGGCTCCACCGCTCCCTTCGTCGGCCTGTTCGGCACGGTCTGGGGCATCATGAACTCCTTCATCAGCATTTCGGAATCGCAGACCACAAACCTCGCCGTCGTGGCGCCGGGCATTGCCGAGGCGCTGCTCGCCACCGCCATCGGTCTCGTCGCCGCTATTCCGGCGGTGGTGATCTACAACGTCTTTGCCCGCTCCATCACCGGTTACCGTCATCTGCTGGCGGATGCCGCCGCTGGCGTGGAGCGCCTCGTCAGCCGCGATCTCGATTTCCGCCGCATTCCGCCGGGCAGCACCAGCAAGCCCGCAGTGTCGCTGGTTGGACGGTGATCGGTCATGGCTGGCGGTATTCGCGAAAATAGCGGAGACGATCTCTCCGAAAACCACGAGATCAACGTTACGCCCTTCATCGACGTGATGCTGGTTCTGCTCATCATCTTCATGGTGGCTGCGCCGTTGGCCACGGTGGATGTGAATGTCGATCTCCCCGCATCCACCGCCAAGCCGGCGGAGCGTCCGGAAGAACCGCTTTATCTGACGGTCAAGGACGATCTCTCGCTCAACCTCGGCAATGATGTCGTTGCCCGGGAAGCACTGGCGGCCGCAATCGACAGGCAGACGGGCGGCAAGAAGGATACGCGCATTTTCCTGCGCGCCGACAAGGCCGTTGACTACGGTCACTTCATGGAAATCATGAACCTGCTCAGGGATGCCGGTTACCTGAAGATCGCCCTGGTGGGTCTGGAAAATGTCGGTGCGGCGTCGTCGCCCGCCAATGCCGCCCAACCTGCCGCGCCGACGGCGCCAGGAACCGCGCCATGACTGAAAACGGCTACCCGCAGTCCCGACATTCCCGTCTGGGGGAAGTGACGCTGTGGTCCGCCGCGGCGCTGCTCATGCTGAGCGTTCATGCCGGTTTTGCCTATTATCTGATGCAGGAACCGGAAGAACTCGATGCCGGCGGGCCGCCGCCAGCCGCGATCATGATCGAAATGGCGGCGATACCGGAAGCCGTCAACACCGAAGAAACGACGCCGGCGCAGGATGTCGAGGACGCCGAAGAGGTAAAAAGCGACAACAGCCAGCCGATGGAGGAACCTACCCCGGAGGAGCCGCCGCCACCGGAGCCGGTTGCGGAAACGCCGCCGCCGGAACCCGTGCAGCCGCCGGAACCGCCGGTTGAGGAGATTGTCGAGCCGCAGGAAATTCCTGAACCGGTGGAGCAGATCGACCCCGTGCAGGAACAGATGATGGCGGAACTCGAAAATATCGAGGTTCCCTTGCCTGTCATTCGGCCGCCACCGCCGCCCGTTGAAAAGAAGGTCGAAAAGAAAGAACCGGAAGAGAAAAAGAAGGTCGAGCGCCAGCGCCCCAAACCGCAGCAGGCCTCGGAATTGCGTGAAACGGCGAAGGCCGAGGCGCAGCAGTCCGACAGGACGGCGGCATCACGGAACAATGCCGGTTTCTTTTCTTCGTCTTCCGCCTCACCGGCGAAGTGGGGATCGAAGGTTCGCTCACATATCCAGCGGCGCAAGCCACGTTCGCTTCGCAGTGATGCAATGACGGCAACGGTGCGGTTCAGGGTCAATGATGCAGGCGCGATCAGCGGGGTCAGCGTGGTCCAGTCTACCGGCGATTCCTCAATCGACCAGCAGATTGCGGCCTGGATCCAGAGCGCGTCACCCGTGCCTGCTCCGCCTCCGGACGCAAGCAAGACGATCACGCTGCCAATCAGCATCCGCTAGAACCCGCTTAAATCAAATGGACATGTCCACTATTCCTCACGCGCCGATCCGTTTGCGCGTGAATAAGATTTCGCGAATGTTTTCGATGGTGTAGGTCTTGTCGACATTACCAAGCAGAGGCATTCCGGAATGAAATTCTCAATCGCAGAGGCGGAGGATCTCGTATCCTCAATCTTTGAGCGCAACGGCGTTCTGCCGCAGAACGCCCGCTCGGTCGCGAAGGCGCTCGTCGCATCCGAAGCTGCCGGCCAGAGCGGTCACGGTTTTCGCCGTATCCCCGTTTATGTCCGCCAGGCGCGGGTGGGAAAAGTTGATGGCAAGGCGCGGCCGGTGGTGACACGCGTGAAGCCGGGTGTCGTGTCCATCGACGCCAACCACGGCTATGCCTATCCGGCGATTGATTGCGCGCTGGAGCAGTTGCCTGAAATGGCCCGGCAGCAGGGCATTGCACTTGCCGCCATCCATCGTTCCCATCACGCCGGCGTCATGGCATTAACTGTCGAACGTTTTGCCGAGATGGGTCTTGTCGCGCTGATGTTCGCCAATGCACCAGCATCCATGGCTCCGTGGGGTGGCAACAAACCCCTCTATGGCACCAATCCGATCGCATTCGCTACCCCGGTTGGCGACGCCGATCCTCTGGTGATCGATCTGGCGCTTTCCAAGGTCGCGCGCGGAAAGATCATGGCGGCCCGACAGAAGGGCGAGACTATTCCGGGAGACTGGGCGCTTGACAGGAACGGCCGGCCAACCACCGATCCTGAAGAAGCCATCGAGGGAACCATGGTGCCCGCAGGCGAGGCAAAAGGTGCCGCACTGGCGCTGATGGTGGAAATCATGGCTGCCGCGCTGACCGGCGGAAATTTCGCGTTCGAAGCATCTTCCCTTCTGGATGACAAGGGTGCGCCACCGTCGCTTGGCCACACGATTATCGCCATGGACCCGGTATCCTCGGGTGGTGCAGTCTTTACTGAACGACTGGCGCTCATCGCCGGCGAGATAGAAAAGCAGGAGAATGTGCGTTTGCCCGGCCGCCGTAGCCAGGGCGTTCGCCGGCAGGCGCTGGAAAGCGGCATCGTCGTCGAAAGCGATATTCTCGCTGAAATCCAGTCGCTTTAAACAGTTGTAAAATGAAAAACCCGGCGGACCTGATGATCCGCCGGGCAAACCGTTTATGGCCGCTTTGCATTTGCGTCGATATGGACCGGAAATCATTTCCGGTCCGCTTTTGGTCCGCCATCCCGCCATCGAAATGAGGGGATTTTGACGCAGAAAGCCGCTCATCCGGTTTCGGCTTACGGGAAGGGGACGTTTCCACATAAGCCTCTGGAGCGAAAAACTTAGATATCCTGCTCGATCAGGCCACGCAGCAGCGCAATGCTGACGGCATTCAGCAGATTGGTGGCACCCAGCCGGTTACGCACCACTTCCAGCGCGTCCTTCACCTCTGCCTCGGTCGCACCGGTCACAAGGGCGATGTGGGAGGGATGTTTACCCCGCGCCACCAGTCCCAGATAGTGCCGTTCCCGGTCCGACAGGGCGATCTCGCGCGTCTGGCGATGTTCATGCGGCGTTTTTAAAGACATGTTCTTTCTGCCTCAAAAGAGATTGACCTTCCCGGCGGTGCGATCAGGTAATAATTTCGTTCCCTGAGGGCCGCCCGCGAACGTTCTGTCTGCACGCGAACGGAAACGTCAGTTTCGCCAATAGGTTTCATCTGGCATCAGGAATATGCAATAACGGCTACTTTCGCAGCCAGCCGGCCCCGCCTCGACGTTGTTCCTGGGCATGGGGAACGCTGCCACACTGATATTTGCAAAACCGGGCTCGGTTCTGGGTCAGAACAATGTGCAGATTCAAAGCTTTGGAATGTTTTCCGTCACACCCGAAGGGCCACGCGGCGCTCTAATAGGCGATATACTGCGCCGATAGAATAACATCTCGCGCCAAGTTTTACGTTTTTAGTGTTATGTTTCGGCACAGGAGCCGGACGAAGCCGACATAATTCTGAATTTTAATGTGTAATTTCGAAATATTGGTGCTGGAAATCTGTACTATCCGGCGGAATGATGCGCATGTTTTTTGCGAATATCCGTCGGCGTTGCCCCAAACCAGCGCGAAACGGAACGCGAAAACGCACCGGGCGTCGAATAGCCCAGTCGATAGCTTATGTCGGAAACCGAAAGGTCGCTTTCCACCAGCAACTTGAAGCCGGCATTTTTGCGTATGGCGTCTTTTATCTCGTTGAGATTGGTGCCAAGTTCGGCAAGCCGCCGCTGAAAACTCCGTTCGGAAAGATTGAAGTAGGGTGCGATTTCGCCAAGCGAAAGCTCCGCATCCGACAGCCGCATCTGCATATACCGTTTTACCTGATCGATGAAATGTGTTGCATCCGCTGATGTTTCCGGTCGCAGCATCCGGCATTGCAGGTTCATCAGTTCGAACAGCCGCTCATCTGCGTTTGGATTGGCCACGTCGAGGAGCGATACAGGAAGACGCATCGTGTGGATCGCCTGGGAGAAGCTGATTCGCTTGGTCATTCTTTCTTTAAATATCTGAATATTATTCGGTTTCTGCCGCTCCAGACCGATTTCGACCTGATTGATGCGCTCACCCAGAATATCGCGAAGGCGCTGGATCAGAACTGTCAGGGATAGATCCACATATTGATCACGCTTGGCGATAACAGGCGCAAAGGACCAGGAAAGCGTTACATGCGCGGTATCCGCAACCATGGTGAAATTGCTGTTGTTGGTCGCGTAATAAACGTGGTCCTGAAGAAACCGCAGGAAAGCCCGCACCGTCGGCGCGCTGATCAGGCCGTAACCAAATGCGCCGGATGCGCCGGCCGGAAAGGCGGAGGCGCATTGCAGACCAAAGGCATCGTCACCGGAAATCAAGGCGCAGGTTTCGAGCAATCGGCATAATCTGTCGAGGCTGATGCGTTCCGTCAGACTGTCGAAAGTGGCGGGATCAATATCGAGAGCCTTACAGATGGGGACGATATCGATGCCCCGCGACCGCGCATAGTTGCTAACGCCGGCGGCCAGACCAGCCACCACAGTTATCTCGTCACTGACCCTCTTTTCGGGCATCCCTCGCCTTGGCGTACCATGTTTGGAAATTGTCGCTTGATGGTAAGCTTTGCGCGGCCATTTGTCGAGCAGTCCAAGCCGATTTTAAGATCGGTCGGGGCCGGCGCTTTGTTCCAGCACCCGCATGATGGTCTTGCCCGCATCTTCGATCGCGCCGCTATTATCGACCGTCGTCACGTCAAAGTCTCCGACGACGGTAAGCGAGCTGCGTTCCAGGCGCCGCAGAATATCCTCGCGGCTTTCCCGACCGCGCTGTTCCAGCCGCCGCGCCAGCACCTCCGGTCGGGCGACGATGTTCACCACCCTGAGGCGGGAAAAGGCGGAGCTGAACTCAGGCAAGGCCGAGCGGGAGCCGTTGGCGATGACCACGTCTCCCGCCTCAAGCTGGTGATAGACCGCAGCCGGAATGCCATATTTCAGCCCATGCGCCTGCCAGGAGACGGCGAATGCGCCCTCTTCCTGCAGCCGGTTGAACTCCTGCATCGAAACGGCATCGTGATTTTCGCCGCCCGCATCACCGCTGCGGGTAATGACCCGGCGGGTGAAGTGGAAGCCGCGCCGCCCGGACAATTGCGTTGCCGCATAGTCCATCAGCGTATCCTTGCCGGCCCCGCTCGGGCCGACAACCACGATCATCGTGCCAGGCGTTTTCTCGCGCCGGCTGTCTTCTCCGTTGCCGGTCATGCCACGCGCTTGCCCTGACGCCAGACCGAGCGGGTGACGGGCACGCCATCTTCGCGGTGAACCCGAACCAGATCGGCCCGCAATCCCGTCGCGATACGGCCGCGATCAAGAAGACCAACCGTCCGAGCTGGCGTCACAGTGACCATACGGAGCGCTTCCGGCAGGGTGATGGCTTCCACCTGATCAGCGAGCAGGAACGGTGCGAAAAGCAGGCTGAACGGCACGTAATCGGAAGAAAGAACATCCAGCACACCGATTTCGGCGAGATCGCGGGCGGCGATGTTGCCGGAGTGGGACTTGCCGCGAACGATGTTCGGAGCGCCCATCAAGACACTCATGCCGGCGCTGTGCGAGGCTTTTGCAGCCTCGACGCTGGTGGGGAATTCCGCCAGTTTCACGCCGTGGCCGATGGCTTCGCCCACATGTGCTTCGGTGGCGTCGTCATGGCTTGCGACGGTGATGCCGCGCTTGGCGCAGCTGGCGGCCAGATAATCACGGTGCTTGGCGGAATATTCAGCCGATGCGGCCTGCCGCCGGCGCACGAACTCGGCAAAAGCCTCGTCGCTCAATCCGCGTTTCTTCTGATAATAGAAGATATATTGGTCCATCGACTGGAACTGGCGCTGACCCGGGGAGTGATCCATCAGCGAAATCAGCCGCACGCGCGGATCGGTTTCGAAGTCTTCGAAATGTTCCAGCACATCGGCGGAAGCGACCTCACAGCGCAGATGCAGCAGGTGATCGGCGCGCAGGCGGTTCTGATCCGCCGCCGCCTCGATGGCATCAGCCATTTCCCGCATCTCGCCCTTTTTGAAACCGCCATCCTCGTCCGAGCCGAGCCGCAGGCAATCGAACACGGTGGTGATGCCTGATGACGCAACCTGTGCATCATGGGCCTGAATGGCGGCGATCTTATCCCAGATCACGCCGGGGCGCGGTGAGTAGTGCTGTTCCAGATGGTCGGTATGCAGTTCCACCAGACCCGGGATCAGAAAATCGCCTTCGAGATCTTCTCCGGTTTTGGAGGCGCCTTCGCTGATATCAGCAATCTTGCCGTCACGGATCAGAACGGATCCCAGAATAATATCGTCTTCTAAAACGATACGGGCATTGGACAGGGCGTGCTCGGTCATGGGGTCGCATCTTTCTTTGGCTGCTGGCCAAGCGGGTGCCAGCGGTGAACGGTAAAGGGCGCGCCGCGCGTTTCTTCAATGAACAAAGCGAGGCCGGAAATGGTGAGAGGCTGATCGACGAATTCGGCAAAACGCGCCGAAAGCACCTCATGCATGGCGGGCTGGTCGCCCTCGTCGATACGGCCGGTCAGCGTCATGTGAAAACGGAAGTCGTCCATGACATGCGGATAACCCCAGAGCGACAGATTCTGCCGCTGGCTTTCCGTCAGCATTTGTGGCCGCCGGCGGGCAATATCGGTCTCGGAAAGAGGCGCGCGAAACCGGTCGAAATGGTCGACGATCTCGGCGGCAAAATCCTGCAGCGGCTGGTAGGTCCGGTCTGGAATCAGCGCGAAAAACGGCCCGAGAGCGCCAACGACGACACGCGGAATATCGAAGGCCGACTGGCTTGCGGCAAAACCTTCGACAGCGGCGAGAAGCTCGGCCTCGCTGTATTTTTCGGCAAGCTCGAAAGGGGCTTTCAGGGTTGCGTGGAAACCGTAACGGCGGGGTTCTTCCGTCGTTTCCGCATAGGCGTCATGGTCATCATGCAGCGTACCGGAAAATGCATTGCGCCCAAGCCAGCGCGACGCTGCTTCAGTCAGCGGATGATCTTTAGCCGGAGAAAAATAGATGGCGTAGCGCACGGCAAGCACTCTTCAGTGTCATGGAAAACCATGGGATGAGAAGCTATTTGGCGTGACTCGCCCGCTTCCCGCAAGGTCAGGAGTGCGAGGTAATCGCTTTCCGTGACAGAATGATGATGCAGATGGAAAAAAGCACATTCGAAATGCGGTTAAGCCCCCGCACGCACCTTTGGGGCGCCCGGACCTCGGGGTGAATGCGTCAGGGACAAAAAACCGTCTTTGGGCGGGTGGTTTTATGGGGCGGGGAAAGGAAAGCCGTTACGGCCTTCGCATACAATCCCGCCCCTTTTAATGGCCTAGTGTTGCGTTTTTCCGATCAGGCGCGAACGCAGCGAATTGGAGATATGGTCGAACAGGAAAACGACGAAGAGGATGAGCAAAACCATATAGGCAACCTTGTCCCAGTCGGCATTGGTACCCATCGCTTCCAGCAGCTTCAGGCCGATACCGCCCGCACCCACCGCACCGATGATCGTGGCGGAGCGGGTGTTGCTTTCCCAGAAATAGAGCGACTGGGAAATGAAGACCGGCAGCACCTGCGGAAGCACGCCGAAACGATTGACGGCAATCGGGGATGCACCGACCGATTTGACGCCCTCGCGCTGCTTGTCATCGACATTCTCCAGCGCCTCGGCATAGACCTTGCCGAGCGCTCCGGTATCGGTGAAGAAGATCGCGGCAATGCCGGGGATCGGTCCGGGACCGAAGCTGCGGGTGAAGAACAGCGCCCAGATCAGCATGTCGATCGAACGCAGGAAGTCGAACAGGCGTTTCATGCCCCAGTTGGCGGCCCTGTTGGCAGTGATATTGCGGGCGGCGATGAAGGCGAGCGGTAGGGCAACGAGCGTGCCGAACAGCGTACCCACAAAAGCCATGACCAGCGTCTGCATCAGCTTGGAAAGAATATCCGCATGCTGCCAGACGCTGTTATCGAGGAAATCATCGCCCATATGGCTGATATTGGAGCGCTCGGGATCGAGCCTTTCTCCCCACAGCGCCAGAGCCGCGAGTTCGCCATATCCTTTGCCCCAGAATTCCGACTTGGTGTCGAACAGGAAGTTTGCCCATCCGAGGAAACGGCGCTGTACATAGACCTGACTGGTGCGGATTTCCGCCTGTCCGGCAAAACCATAATGGACGAGAACCTTGTTGCCGTCCTGCTGGATTTCTGCCGGCAGTTCCTCAGGCGCCCGCGCCTGCTCGCCATTGATGATGACGGGATAGTTCTTGCCGTCGACATAGACATCCACCCGGGTCGGCGTCACGTCGAGGCGGTTTTCCATGCCCGCATAAACCACGCTGTAGCCGCCATCCGGAAGAGGCTGCAGCCAGTCGATCTTTGAGTCGACCGGATATTGCCCGCGGCTCGACCATTGCGGCGCTACTTTGCCATCTTCGAAGCGCAGGCGCGGCTGGGCACGCCAGGAATACCAGTCCTGAATATAGCTTGAGGCACGATCCCAGCGGCCTTGCATGAAAGCCGGCCCGACGTTGAAGAAGAAAAAGCAGCTGATGAGATAAATGACGGCAGCGAGAATACCGACCAGCAGACCGTAACGCTGCATGAAGCCGCGTTTGAAAATCGCGGGATGCGCGGCCGTCAGCCTTTCGCGCTCGGCAGTGTTGAGAATGAAGCTGGAGGACATCAGGCCGCTCCCCGTCCGAATTCGAAGGATTGATGGCCGATCAGTCTGCGGCGCAGCCAGCTGGAAAACTGGTCGACGGCGATGATGGTGATCAGCAGCAGGATGATGATGGCATAGGTCTTGGAGGCGTGATCGTTGCCGATCGACAGCCGGAACACCTCGCCGATGCCGCCGCCGCCGACCGCACCGATGATGGTGGAGGCGCGCACGTTGATTTCGGCGCGCAGCAGCGCGTAGGAGACGAAATTGGGCAGAACCTGCGGCACGATGGCGAAGCGAACGCGCTCCAGCCAGTTGGCGCCGGATGCGCGAAGGCCTTCATCCGGCTTCATGTCGGCATTTTCCACCACTTCGAAGAACAGCTTCCCCAGAGCGCCGATCGTGTGGACTGAAATCGCGATGATCGCGGCAATTGGGCCGATCGAGAGAATGGCGGTCAGCAGCCCGGCGACGACGATTTCCGGAAAGGCGCGCAGGACTTCCATGACCCGGCGAACGACCCAGCGCACGATCCCCGCACCGACGAGATTGGTCGAGGCGAAGAAGCAGAGCACGAAGGCAAAGCTGGTGCCGATGATTGTCGAGACCAGCGCGATATTGAGCGTGATGATCAACTGATAGATGAAGTGCGGGATGTAAAAGCTGTCGGTGACGTAAACACGATCCGCGACGTAGTTATATTTCAGCGAACCATTCGCATAGGGCGACGGCAGGTCGAACATCGCCCGGAAGATTTCAAGCGGACTGTCCGGCACGAAGGTTTTCATAAAGTCGAAGAAATAGGGCAGGCGCTCGAAAAACTTGCCTGAATTGGCCGCGTTGGCGAAATTCAGTGAAGCGGCGAGGATGACGAGGAAGATCACGAGCGAAATGACGGTATAAATCCGCCTTGTCGCAAGCTGCTGTTGATAATGACGCATGACCGTTTGGGACGATGCGCTCAATCCCTTGGTCGATGGGGTGCCATGATGCAGTGTGGTCGCCATGCCGCTTTTCCTTTATTGGCAAAAGCGGCGGCGCCGCAAGGCACCGCCGCTTCCGAGTATGATCGCAGGATCAGCCGCCGATAACGGACTTACGGGCGTCGATGATCGTCTGGTAGAAGGACGGGTCGACCTTGATGTAAGCAGTGTTCTTGCCCTGGGTGAAACCCTGGAAGCAGGCGAGGTCTTTCTTCGGCAGTTCCATGAAGAAGTCTTCCACCTTCTGCTTCATGGTGTCGCCGAGCTTGTTGGTGACCATGAGCGGGCCGTTCGGGATCAGCGGCGACTTCCAGACTTCGACGATATCGTCCATGTCGAGGTTGCCCTTCTTGACCATCTGGTAGAGGTTGCCGGCCGTGTAGCCTTCTTCCCACTTGCCGACGCCCGAACCGAAGGTCGTGCCAACGTCGAACTTCTTGTCGAGAACGGCGAGAACGAGGTTTTCATGACCGCCACCGAAGCCGGTTTCGGAGAAGTATTCCTTCACCGGAGTGCCGGTTTCCTTCGGGATAGCCACGTTCGGGACGAGGAAGCCAGAGGTGGAGTCAGGATCGGCAAAGCCGATCTTCTTGCCCTTGGCGTCTGCCAGCGTCTTGATGCCGCTGTCTTTGCGGGCAACCATGATCGTGTAATAACCGGTCGAACCGTCAGCGCCAGCCGTCGTCAGGATCGGGTCAACGGCCTTCGGATCGGCGAGAGCGATCTTGGCGTAGGAGGAAGCGCCCATGGAGGCGATGTCAATGGTGCCGCCGAGCAGACCCTGGATGACGCCGTTATAGTCCGGCGACGGGAAAACCTGAACTTCGGAAACGCCGGTCGCAGCCTTGAGGCCATCGGCAACGCACTTCGTGTTGCGGATCTGGTCGGCTTCGTTTTCCGAACCGTCGAGACCGATACGCAGGACCTTGACGTCCTGAGCCATGGCGGAACCGGCCAGAACGCCAAGGGCGACTGCCGAAAGAAGGATTTTCTTCAACATGGACTTTCTCCTGTTTCCCGGCGAGCCGGAGTTTGTTGTGAAGTACCGGCCCTTGACGCGGGCACAAACGATGCTGAGCGGTTCCTCAGAGCCCGGCGAGAGCGAGCGGTTCGGGACCGGCAGATTGATGCACCGGACGTGCGGGAAGCTGCGCGCCGGGAATGTTGATGCTGGTCGAGGTCATGGTCTCGTCAATGCCGGAGCCTTGAGAATCGGTTCCGTAAATCTCCGTGACGGCCGCAGCGGTCAGCTCCGCCGGCGTTCCGTCGAAGACGACGCGGCCCTGCGACATACCGATGATGCGTTCGCAATAATTGCGCGCCGTATCCAGCGTGTGCAGATTGGTGATGACGGTGATGCCTTCGCGCTCGTTGATGTCGCGCAGCGCGTCCATCACAATCTTGGCATTGAGGGGATCGAGCGAGGCGATTGGCTCGTCGGCCAGAACCATCTTCGGAGACTGCATCAGGGCGCGAGCGATGGCCACGCGCTGCTGCTGGCCACCGGAAAGCGTGCCCGCAGCCTGCATGGCCACATGTTCGATGCCGAGCCGCTCAAGGGCAGCGATCGCCATCAGACGCTCATCATTGGTGAAGATATTAAACAGGCTGAGCGCCGTCGAACGGTGGTTGAGACGGCCGAGCATGACATTGGTGAGCACGTCAAGGCGCGGCACCAGATTGAACTGCTGGAAGATCATGGCGCAGTCGCGCTGCCAGTTGCGCAGCGCCGCACCCTTCAACGACGAAACTTCCATGTCGTTGAAATGGATGGAACCCGAGGAGGGATCGACGAGGCGGTTGATCATGCGCAGCAGCGTCGATTTGCCGGCGCCCGAGCGTCCGATCACGCCGACCATCTGCCCCTGCGGTATCTCGACATTCACGGCATCGACCGCAGTGTGGTTGCCGAAACGGCGCGTGACTTGCTTCAGGTGAAAGCTCATTTCCCCGTCCAATCTTCTTATGACGGGGTTCGACCTAACAGCGGTCCATGAACTGTGAGTGTCAGTTTAATGAAGAAAATATTACAGAATTCGCAGATACGACATCCTGGGGTTCGCCGACAAACCTTTCGTCAGGCATGTCATCAGCCGGGCATATCTGGAGCCGACAAACAGAAATCCCGGGACGTGGCCCCGGGATTTGCAATCGCTTCGGTATGAGCGGAGTTCATCCACCGTATTTCGCCACGAAATCCTCGGCGGTGAGCGCGCGGAAATCATCGAGTGCGCCGCGCAGTCTGGCATGGTCCCAATTCCACCAATTCAGATCGTCCATGCGCCGGCCAAGCTCCGCCGGAAAACGCTCACGGATCAGCCGGGCGGGCACGCCACCGACGATGGTATAGGGCGCGACATCTTTCGATACGACCGCGCCAGCCCCGATTACCGCACCGTTTCCAACCGTCACACCGGGCAGGATGGTTGCGCCATGGCCGATCCACACGTCGTGGCCGATCACCACGCGCTTGGCGCGGCGGGCAGCGAAGAAGTCCGTTTCATCCTCGGCGTCGTCCCAGTAGCTGCGGGCGCGGTAGGTGAAATGGTGCAACGTCGCCCGCTGCATCGGGTGATTGGTGGCGTTGATGCGGACGGAGGCGGCGATATTGACGAATTTGCCGATGGTGGCGCACCAGATCGCGCCGTCCTGCATGACATAGGAGTAATCGCCCATCTCGACCTCCTCAAGGCGGCAGCGCTCCGAAACCTCGGTATAGCGGCCGATCGAGGAATTGGTGACACGGGCGGTGTCGTGAATGACAGGTTCGAGACCGACCTTGACACTCATGCCGCTGCCTTCCGGGGAGAGAATTGCGAGACGTCGAGAATGCGGTCGGCAACGGCTTCCCGCACTTCCTCGTCGTGGAAGATACCCAGCAACGCCGTGCCTTTCGCTTTTTTCTCGATGATCATGTCAACGACCACCCGCCGGTTGGCGGCATCCAGCGATGCCGTTGGCTCATCGAGAAGCAGGATCGCATGATCGGTGATGAAGCCGCGCGCAATGTTGACGCGCTGCTGCTCGCCGCCCGAAAAGGTCGCCGGCGGCAGGGACCACAGTTCGCGCGGCAGGTTGAGTTTCGACAGCAGCATGGCCGCCTGCTCGCGCGCCTCCTCGGCGGCAACCTTGCGCGCGAAGAGCGGTTCGGCGACGACGTCGATTGCCGGAACACGCGGCACGGTGCGCAGGAACTGGCTGACATAACCGATGGTGCGATGGCGAATTTCGAGGATCGTGCGCGGCGAGGCATTGCCGATATCAACGACTTGATCCTGGTGGCGGATGAGAATCTGCCCGCTGTCGATGGCGTAGTTGCCATAGAGCATTTTCAGGATCGAGCTTTTGCCGATACCCGAAGGGCCGCCGAGCACGACGCATTCGCCGCCGGAAACGGAGAAATTGACATCGCGCACGACCGGCAACTCGATGCCGTCGCGCAGATGCATGGTGAAGCTTTTGAAAACTTCCGAAACGATAAGGGGCGTCGCCATGGCGTCAAACCTGCAAAATGGAGGAAACAAGCAATTGCGTGTAGGGCTCGCGCGGATCGTCCAGCACCCGGTCGGTGAGACCATGCTCAATGACGTCGCCGCCCTTCATCACCATCATGCGGTGAGACAGCAGTCGTGCCACCGCCAGATCATGGGTGACGACGACGACGGCAAGGCCGAGATCGTTGACGAGACCGCGCACCAGATCGAGCAGGCGCGCCTGCACGGAGACATCGAGGCCGCCTGTCGGTTCGTCCATGAAGACGAGGCGCGGTGAGGTGACAAGATTGCGGGCGATCTGCAGGCGCTGGCGCATGCCGCCGGAAAAGGCGCGCGGCTGATCGTCGATACGGTCGGTGCCGATTTCCACCCGTTCCAGCCACTCGCTGGCCGATTGGCGAATGTTACCGTAGTGCCGGTTGCCCACAGCCATCAGCCGTTCGCCGACATTGGCGCCGGCCGACACCGCCATACGCAACCCGTCCGCCGGATTCTGGTGCACGAAACCCCAGTCGGTCCGCATCAGGAAACGCCGTTCGGCCTCGCCCATGTGGTAGAGATCACGCACCGAGCCGTCGCGCATGCGATATTCCACGCTGCCCGCCGTTGGCATCAGCCGGGTGGAAATGCAGTTGAGGAGGGTGGTCTTGCCCGAACCGGATTCACCGACAATGGCCAGAACCTCGCCCGGGTAGAGTTCAAAGGAAACGTTGCGGCAACCGGCGCGGTCGCCGTAATATTTGGAAACGTCCCGGACTTTCAAAAGCGGTGCGTCGCTCATTCTGCGGCCTCCTTCACATCCGCAAGCAGGTGGCCCTTGTGGCCATGGGCGCGGCGGTCCTCGCAATGGTCGGTATCGGAGCAGACGAACATTCGTCCGCCCTTGTCATCAAGCACCACCTCGTCCAGATAGACGTTCTCGCCGCCACACAGCGCGCAGGGCTTGTCGAAGCGCTGGATTTCAAACGGATGGTCCTCGAAATCGAGGCTCACGACGTCAGTATAGGGCGGTACGGCGTAAATGCGTTTTTCGCGTCCTGCGCCGAACAGTTGCAGGGCGTCCGACATATTCATTTTCGGATTGTCGAATTTCGGCGTCGGCGAGGGGTCCATTACATAACGCCCGGCAACCTTTACCGGATAGGCATAGGTGGTGGAGATGCGGCCGTTGCGGGCGATGTCCTCGTAAAGCTTGACGTGCATCAGGCCGTATTCCTCCAGCGCATGCATGACGCGGGTTTCGGTCTCGCGCGGCTCGAGGAAGCGTAACGGTTCGGGGATGGGAACCTGATAGACCAGAACCTGTCCCGAATGCAGCTCTTCTTCGGGAATGCGGTGCCGCGTCTGGATGATGGTCGCGTCCCCGGTGCGGGTGGTGACGGCAACATTCGCCACCTTCTGGAAAAAGGCACGAATGGACACCGCATTGGTGGTGTCGTCGGCTCCCTGATCGATGACCTTCAGGACATCATTGGGACCGAGGATGGAGGCCGTCACTTGCACGCCGCCGGTGCCCCAGCCATAGGGCATGGGCATTTCACGGGAAGCGAAGGGAACCTGATAACCGGGAATGGCAATGGCCTTCAGGATCACCCGGCGGATCATCCGCTTGGTCTGTTCGTCCAGATAGGCGAAGTTGTAGGCAGCCAGCCCGTCGTCAAATGAAACTTCTTTAAGCATTGCGCGTTAACCTTGCGAAAAAAGGAGTACAAGCTCATGGAGATTGGAATTCTTGCAGCCGTGTTTTTTGCTGTGTTTGCAGCATCGACCGTCTTTTGCGCTTACTGGTTTGGGGAGCAGCACAGCCGCTGAGCTATTCGGCTGCATCGCCCATCCATTCCGCGCCATCAGTATTGATCGCCTCGAAATCGGCGCGCATCTTCCTGACCAGACCGAGTTCGGCCTGAAAATCCACATAATGCGGCAGCTTCAGATGTTCGACGAAACCCGTCGCCTGCACATTGTCTGCATGTGAGATGACGAATTCCTCATCCTGCGCCGGGGCGACGACATCTTCGCCGAATTCACCGGCGCGAAGCGCGCGATCCACCAGCGACATGGCCATCGCCTTGCGTTCGCTCTGGCCGAACACCAGCCCGTAACCGCGGGTGAATTGCGGTGGCGCCTTGGCAGAACCCTTGAACTGGTTGACCATCTGGCATTCGGTGACCTTGATATCGCCAAGCGAGACGGCAAAGCCGAGTTCGGGAACATCCAGCTCCACTTCAACATCACCGATGCGGATTTCACCGACGAAGGGATGCGTGCGGCCGTAACCGCGTTGCGTCGAATAGGCGAGTGCGAGAAGAAAGCCCTCGTCACCGCGCGCCAGCGATTGCAGGCGCAGGTCGCGTGGCATCGGAAACTCCATCGGCTCGCGCGTCAGATCGCCGGCAACATGATCGTCAGGCATATCGCCATCGCTTTCGATCAGCCCTTCTTCCGCCAGAATGTCGGAAACCCGCATGACATAATCCGGTTCGCCTTCACGAATGGCAGCGGTTTCGACAACCTCGTCCTCGAGGAGCGAGGGATCGAGCAGACGATGGGTATAATCGAAGGTCGGCCCCAGCAATTGCCCGCCCGGCAAATCCTTGTAGGTCGCGGAAACGCGTCGCTGCACCGTCATGTCAGCCGTATTGACCGGCAGCGAATAGCCGAACCGCGGCAACGTGGTGCGATAGGCGCGCAGCAGGAAGATGGCCTCGATCATGTCACCGCGCGCCTGCTTGACGGCAAGGGCTGCAAGCGACTGGTCGTAAAGCGAGGCTTCCGCCATGACGCGGTCGACCGCGAGTGAAAGCTGCGAAACGATCTGCGCCACGGTCATGGTGGGCAGGCCACGGTCTCCGCGCCTTTTGTCGGCCAGAAGTCGGTGGGCGTTGGCGATGGCGGTTTCGCCGCCTTTGACAGCAACATACATCTTATGCCTCCACGGATTTAATGCGCGTCGTGCGCGGCAGGCAGACGAATTTGTCGGCGCAGGTCAAAATGACATCAACGCCGCGCGGGAAAATGGCGTTGTTCTCCGCCCAGAGCCTCGGAAATATCTCCGGCAGGCCGGAAGGGCTGATGATATTGATGTGGCGGATGCCGGGGCCGGACAGTGACAACTCCTGTCCGCCATCAAGATCGGGCAATTCGATGATGACCGTCGTCGAACGGTCGGGATATTCCTGGCTTCCCTGAGCGAAGAGGCCGAAGGAGGCGATGGTGCTGCCCGCCTCGATCACGGCGAACTGCGCAGCACCCTTTTCTTCCGTCGCAATCGCGCCGGTGTGAAACCCAACCCAACCCGGCACGGCAGTTTTTCGCAGCGTGCTGCTCAGCCAGACCGGCGTGTCGTGGTCGCAAAGCGCCAGCAGAACCGCACCCGTTGCAGTGGCAAGCGGCGCCGGCGGGGCGACTGCGGTTTCGATCGTCTGCGGTGTGCCCGGACGGGCCATGCCGTCCATCAGCTTTTTAAAAACCCGTTGGGAATCGAAGACGGCGTCGGAAAAGCCGCCCGTCAATGCTTCGGCTTTGACACCCATCAATCTTCTCCTCGAACCATGGTGAAGAAATCGACCCGCGTGGCGGCGGTCTCTTTTGTTTTCCGCTGCTTTTCTTCGGCCAGTCTTTTTTCGACCGGCGAGAGAAGCTCGGCTTCGATGAAGTCGCGGGTGGGGTTTTCCTGCCAGAGCGCGTCGAAAACGGCCGCGTACCAGGCCTTCTTGCGGCCGGTACCGAGAACATGCGCATGGCCGACAGTGCCGGAAGCAAGCTTGATCGTCGCGCGGGTAACAGTGGTTTCACCCAGGTTGAAAGGCGCGCCGCCGCCGCCGATACGGCCCTTGACCATGACGAGGCCGGTTTCCGGTCCGCGCATATTTTCCGTTTGCGGGCTGGCGTCCTGCCGGTTCCAGACCGCCTCAAGTTCCTGAACGGTAGCGCGGGCAAGAAGTGCCGCCACCCGCTTCCTTTCCGTCTGTATATTCGCAGCTTCGTTATTCATCGCTTGACCTCTAATGTCTATTGATATAGACAACTATACAATATAAGTTACAATTAACGTCGATGAATGACAAGCGTGTGACATGAGCTCTGCAGCAGCAATGAAAAGAAAGAACGGCGTAGCGCTCTGGCGGCAAATCGCCGACCGGATCAGAGGCGAGATTGCAGCGGGCGATCACGATGAAACCGGCATGTTGCCGCCTGAAATGACGCTGGCCGAAAAATTCGGCGTCAACCGCCACACCGTCAGAAGCGCCATTGCCGCATTGGCGAGTGAAGGCATCCTTGAGCCGAGGCAAGGGCGTGGCACGATGATCGCTCGCAAGGAACGGCTGAGTTTTCCGATTTCGCTGCGGACGCGGTTCACGGCAGGCATCGGCGATCAGGTGAAGGAAATGGAGGCGCTGCTTCTTTCCCACACGACCGAGCCGGCCACCGCCGATCTCGCAACGCGGTTGCAATTACCCGCCGGTGCACCGCTCGTGCGTCTGGAGACCCTGCGCAAGGCCGACACCCGGCCGGTGTCCCGTTCAACCACGTGGTTTCCGGCGGATCGTTTTGCCGGAATAGGCGATGCCTATCAGAAAAGCGGCTCGATCACGGCTGCTTTCAAGGCGCTCGGCGTGGCAGACTACGTGCGCATCTCGACCGTCATTTCAGCCAGCCACGCCGATACGCAGGATCTGGCCGATCTCGAGCTGTCGCCGGGCGCGATCCTGCTTGTCACTCAGGCGCTGAATGCCGATATGGATGGCGTGCCGGTGCAATATGCCGTCAGCCGATTTTCGGCCGATACCGTCGAATTCACGGTCGAAAATTAGGGTACGGGCTTACTCCGCCTGTGAAAGGCCGAGCACATCCAGCATGGAATAGAAGCCCGGCTTCTTGTCTAAAGCCCAGACGGCCGCCGTAATCGCACCGCGCGCGAAAATGGAGCGGTCTCCGGCATAGTGGGACAGCTCGACGCGTTCGCCCTCGCCGGCGAAGATCACCGAATGTTCACCGATCACCGAGCCGCCGCGCAGCGTGGCGAAACCGATGGTGCCGGTCTCCCGCGCACCCGTATGTCCGTCGCGCACGCGCACGGAAGAGGTGGTGAGATCGACCTTGCGGCCGGCGGCTGCCGCTTCGCCCAGCAAAAGCGCGGTCCCGGAAGGCGCGTCTACCTTGTGCTTGTGGTGCATTTCCAGGATCTCGATATCCCAGTTTTGCGCATCCAGCGCCTGCGCCGCCTGCTGCGTCAAAACGCTGAGCAGGTTGACGCCGAGGCTCATATTGCCTGACTTGACGATGCGTGCATGGCGCGCCGCCGCCTTGAATTTGTCCTCATCTTCCGGCGAGCAGCCGGTGGTGCCGATGACATGCACGATGCGGGCCTGCGCGGCGAGACCGGCAAAGGTGACGCTGGTTGCCGGTGAGGTGAAATCGATCACCCCTTCGGCATGCAGGAAGGCCTGCAACGGATCGCTGGTGATTTCGATGCCGATCGGGCCGAGACCGGCAATCTCGCCGGCATCGCGGCCGACAAAGGCGGAGCCCTCGCGTGCGACGGCGGCATGCAGCATCACGCCGGGTGTCTGGTGAATGAGGCGGATCAGTGCCTGTCCCATGCGGCCCGCCGCGCCGACCACCACCAGTTTCATGCCGCTGCTGCCCATGTTTTCACTCACTTTTCATGTCGGACGGATCGAAACCCGCCGGTATCGGACGTTTGATGTTTGCAGCGGCGACGTTAAAGACCGCCCGCCCGCTTCGCAAGCATCACATGGGAAGGGCCGATCAGGCTCTCCAGCGCCGACCATCCAGCGCCAGGCCGAAATCGGCAGGTGTTCTCGCATAGGTGGCAAGACCGGAAAGCGCTGCCTGTGGATGGGTGACGACGAAGGTCGGAATGGTCCGCATCAGCGCGCTGTGTGGCGCCTTGTCTTCAAAGGCGGCCCGGAATTCCGGGCTCTTCAGCGCCGGGATGATCTTCTGCGAAATGCCGCCGGCGAGATAAACGCCGCCCTTGGCCATGAAGATCAGCGCGAGATCGCCAGCCACACGGCCGAGATAGGTGCTGAAAAGCGAAAGCGTTTCTTTTGCCTGCGGATTCTGGCCCGAAAGCCCCTGCGAGGTGATGTCGGCTGGATCGGAAAAAACGGGTTCGATGCCATCGGTCTTGCAGACGGCGCGGTAAAGATTGACCAGTCCGCGTCCGCACAGGATCTGTTCGCCGGCGACGCGGCCCTCGATGGTTTCGATATGCGGGAAAACCGCATAGTCACGTGCACTTCTTGGGCCGACATCGATATGGCCGCCTTCTCCGGGCACCGGGAACCACATATGGCGGGCGTAAACCAGACCGGCGACCCCGAGGCCCGTGCCCGGCCCAAGAACGACGCGCGACGCCAGCATGTCTTTCTTGCCGGCGCCGATAGGTTCGCGGTTGTCGTCGTCAAGCGCTGCAATCGCCAGAGCCTGTGCTTCGAAATCATTGATGACGATAACATCCTTCAGGCCGAGATTAGCCAGCATGCCCTTCGGCTTGACAACCCAATGGCAGTTGGTGAGCGGAATCTCGTCGCCTTCGATAGGGCCGGCAATCGCAAGAATGGTCGAGACCGGCTGAAGCGAGGTCTTGTCCAGAACCGCCTGCTGGATGGCGTCGTCGATCGTCGGATATTCCGCTGTCTTCACGGTGGTGAGGTGCACGGGTTCCGCAAAGGAATCGATCAGAATGGAAAAGCGGGCATTGGTGCCGCCGATGTCGCCAAGAAGGATCGGGAAGGACAGATATTCGGTATCGGACGTCTTCGGCATTGCCTGTTCCATATTGGTGGGTGCGGGTCAGTCGGCGGAATTGAAGTCGATCAGGTTTTCTGCGGTGGCGCGGTTGAGCGCCATGGGAATGTCATAGACCGTGGCCAGCCGGGTCAGCGCCTTCACATCCACATCATGCGGCATTGCCGTGAGCGGGTCGGTGAAGAAGATCAGCATGTCTACCGCGCCGGTCGCGATCATCGCGCCGATCTGCTGGTCGCCGCCAAGCGGGCCGCTCTTGAGGCGAATGACGTCGAGCCCCGGACAGGCTTCCTGGACGCGGCCGCCGGTCGTGCCGGTGGCGACGATCTTGAAACTGGAGAGCGCTTTTTGATGCTGACGGGCGAAATCCGCCATATCGTCTTTTTTCTCGTCGTGAGCGATGAGCGCGATACAGCGTTGCCCTTCCATGGTCCCAGCCCGTCCCCGTAAAGAATTAAATCGATTTGAAGCCTTCTATAACAGCTTGCCGCCATTTGAAAAGGGAAGCTGTTGAATGCCTCATTTCTGTATCAGTTCAATGTCGGGCGCTGGGTCGGCAGTGGAATATCCGAAGGCGGCTGGAGGGTCGGAGCGTTCTGAATAACCTGTTCCACGCTTTGCTGGCGCACTGCCTGAACCGGCGCGGGGGAATAGGCCTGCGCCGCAATACCCTCGGGGTTGACGGAAGGGGCGGCAGCCACGGCGGCGCAGGCGGCGGGCAGGTCGGAGACCATGACGGGGCGCGGTTTCACCGGTTTGGCATTGGGGTCTTTTTTCGGCGGCGCCCATGGTTCTTTGGTAAACCACCAGGCTAGCGACTTGTCGCAGCCATCGCCCTTGCCCACGGCCGCCTGCGGTTTGCAGTTCGGCGCGCCGGGCGGGCATTCGAGGCGAATGTGGAAATGTTCGTCATGCCCGTAGATCGGCCTGATCTTGCCCATGAAGGTGCGGTCGCCGGTCCATGTCTGGCAGAGTTTCTGCTTGATGGCCGGGTTGACGAAGACGCGTTCCACCTGCGGATAGCTCGCTGCCATCATCACCAGCCGGGCATTGAGCGGCGACCATTTGCGATCATCGACTGTCAGGAATTTGCCCTTGTCCAGCATGGAGATGAACGGCACGGTTTCGCGCTGCTCCACGCTCAGCCGGGGGTTAGGCATTGGCCGCCACCAGACATCGACATCCAAGCCGATTTGGTGCGAGGCATGGCCGGTCAGCATCGGCCCGCCGCGCGGCTGGGAAATATCGCCGAGCAACAGACCCGGCCAGCCGATTTTCTGGGCATCCTGCGAAAAGCGCTCGAGGAAGGAAATCAGCTGCGGCTGGCCCCAGCGCCGGTTGCGCGAAAGCCGCATGGCCTGCCAGCCGGGACCGTCGGTCGGCATGGCGATCGCGCCGGACTGGCAGCCCTTGGCATAGGAGCCGATGGGCTGCGAGGCCGCTGCGGAAGGCAGGGCCGTATGGCCAAACACTTCCTTCGCGGGCCTGTCCTCGGCCGATGCGGTTTCCATCTGCAACTGCAGCGCGGAGACGACCGAAATCGCCAGCATGGCCGCCTTGAAAACTCTCGATGATCCCGCCGTCATATAGCCGTGCCCGTCCGATCAGATGATTCTCTTCCCCTTAGAGTAAACTGGAACGGGATTTTGTTGAAACCATGTTTCGCCCGGTTTGTGCAAAGCAGACAGATTAAGGGTGCCGATAAAGAGCTTGTGAGCCGAAGCATCTGTTTTTTGCCAATCTTTGTTTTATGCTCTCTCCAACAAACACGAAAACAGGGACATTCCCCCGATGATATTGGCACCACTGAAATCCCGCCTTCTGATCGCCCTTGCGGCATCCGCCATGCTGATGCCGGCAGCGGCCTCCGCCCAGTCGGGCGGTGTCTGGCGAAAGGGGATTTCGACGGTCGGGGAACTGAAACATCCTGATGGCTTCGATCATTTCGACTATGTGAACACCAAGGCGCCGAAAGGCGGTGCGCTGCGCATGTCGACGACGGGAACTTTCGACACGCTCAACCCGCTGCTCGCCAAGGGCGAGGCGGCGACAGGACTTTCGCTGGTCTTCGACACGCTGATGAAATCAACGGAAGAGGAACTCTCGGCATCCTACGGGCTTCTGGCTGAGGGCGTCAGCTATCCCGACGATATTTCGAAGGCAACATTCCGGCTGCGGGCGGAGGCCAAATGGGCTGATGGCAAACCGGTGACGCCGGAGGATGTGGTTTTCAGCTTCGAAAAGGCCAAGGATCTGAGCCCGCAGCTTGCTACCTATTACACCCACGTCACCAAGGCGGAGGTGAGTGGCGAAAGGGACATCACCTTCACCTTCGATGAAAAGAACAATCGCGAATTGCCGCAGATCGTCGGGCAATTGCTGATCGTTCCGAAGCACTGGTGGGAGGCTGCAGGTCCAGACGGCAAGCCGCGCGACATTTCCCGTGGCACGCTGGAGCCGGTGATGGGCTCTGGGGCCTACAAGATCGCCTCGCTGTCTCCCGGTTCCACGATGACCTATGAGCGTCGCGACGACTATTGGGGCAAGGACGTCAATGTGAATGTCGGGATGAACAATTTCAAAACCATCACCTACAGCTTCTTTTCCGATCAGGATGTGGAATTCCAGGCCTTCAAGTCCGGCACCGTCGATTTCCGCCAGGAAGCCTCATCCAGCCGCTGGGTCACGGGTTATGATTTTCCGGCAGTCAAGGAAGGCCACGTCAAGAAAGAGGAACTGCCGAATATCTATCGCTCCGTCGGCATCATGCAGGCCTTTGTGCCGAACATGCGCCGCGAAAAGTTCCAGAACCCCAACCTGCGCAAGGCGCTCAATTACGCCTTCGATTTCGAGGAGCTGAACCGCACGCTGGCTTACGGCCAGTTCCAGCGTATCAACAGCTTCTTCATGGGTAGTGAGCTGGCCTCTTCCGGCCTGCCGACCGGGCGCGAGCTGGAACTGCTGCAGGAGCTGAAAGATCAGGTGCCGCCGGAAGTCTTCACTACTGAATACCGCAACCCGGTGGCAGGCGATCCTGCCAAGCAGCGCGACAATCTGCGTGAGGCGGTGAAGCTGATGAAGGAGGCCGGATACGAGCTGCGCGGCAACCGCATGGTCAACGCGGCAACCGGGCAGCAGCTTGATATGGAATTCCTGATCGATTCCTCCGGCATGGAGAGAACCATCCTGCCCTATGTCCAGAACCTCAAGAAGATCGGCATCAACGCCACCATCCGCACGGTCGATGCCTCGCAATATACCAACCGCACCCGCAGCTTCGATTTCGACGTTGCGGTCAAGCTCTGGGCGACATCGGCCAACCCCGGCAATGAACAGGCAGATTTCTGGGGCTCTGCCGCGGCCGACCGGCAGGGGTCCAACAATCTCGCCGGCATCAAGAACCCCGCCGTCGATGCTCTTGTCAGGAAGGTCATATTTGCGCCCAACCGGGATGAACAGGTGGCTGCGGCGCGCGCACTCGACCGGGTGCTTCTGGCAAACAGCTACGTCATTCCGCAATTTTACCGCGGCGAGATGTTCATCGCCTACTGGAACACACTCACCCGCCCTGAAAACCTGCCTGAATATGGCATCGGTTTTCCGGATGCATGGTGGTCCAGCCAGGCCGGAAACTGACGCCGGCCTTGCTTTCGCGGCGAAGGCTTGATTCACATAGGGCGAAACGAATCGCTTGGAGCGCGCGGGCCGCGCTTTCATGAAAGGACCGGGTTTGACTGAAACGAAAACCGCTGACGTATCTCCCGGGAGCAGAGGCTGATGGGCGCCTATATCCTCAGACGTCTGGCGCTGATGATCCCGACCATCATCGGCATCATGGGCATTTCGTTTCTCGTCATCCAGTTTGCGCCGGGCGGGCCGGTGGAGCAGGTCGTCGCGCAGCTGACGGGGCAGGGCGACAGCGCTTCCGACCGGCTTTCGGGCGGCGGCGATCTTATGGGCCAGTCCGGCGGTTTTGATGAAAGCGGCTCGAAATATCGCGGTGCGCAGGGTCTCGACCCGGAGCTGATCGCCAAGCTCGAGAAGCAGTTCGGTTTCGACAAGCCGCCGCTCACCCGTTTTCTCGAAATGATGTGGAATTACATCCGCTTCGATTTCGGCGACAGCTTCTTCCGCAATTCCTCGGTCATCGATCTCATCATCGACAAGCTGCCGGTGTCGATGTCGCTTGGTTTCTGGATCCTGATCATCTCCTACATCATCTCCATTCCCCTCGGCATCAAGAAAGCCGTCTCCGATGGCTCGACTTTCGATGTCTGGACATCAGGCATCATCATCATTGGTTATGCGGTGCCGAGCTTCCTGTTCGGTATCCTGCTCATCGTGCTTTTCGCCGGCGGATCGTTCTTCGACTGGTTCCCGCTTCGCGGTCTGGTGTCGGATAATTTTGACCAGCTGAACTGGTGGCAGAAGATCATCGACTACTTCTGGCATCTGACGCTGCCATTGATTGCGCTGTCGCTCTCGGCTTTCGCAACAACGACGCTTCTGACGAAAAATTCCTTCATCGACGAGATCAAGAAGCAATATGTCGTTACCGCCCGCGCCAAGGGTCTCTCCGAACGCAAGGTTCTCTATGGCCACGTCTTCCGCAATGCGATGCTGATCGTGATTGCCGGTTTTCCGGGCGCCTTCATCTCGGCCTTCTTCACCGGCTCGCTGCTGATCGAGAACATCTTCTCGCTGGATGGTCTCGGCCGCCTCGGCTATCTCTCGGTCGTCAATCGTGATTACCCGATCGTGTTCGGCACGCTGTTCATCTTCTCGCTGATGGGCCTTGTGGTCGGTCTCCTTTCCGACCTTATCTATACATGGATCGATCCGCGTATCGACTTCGAGCGGAGGGACGTGTGATGACGCTCGCCAACACCGCCGCTGCCGAGACACTGGTAAAGCCGAAGCGCCCGTGGTTTTCGCCGACGACCAAGCGCCGCTGGCAGAATTTCAAGGCGAACCGGCGCGGTTACTGGTCCTTCTGGCTGTTCCTGATCCTGTTTTTCCTGAGCCTGATCGCGGAATTCATCGCCAATGACAAACCCATTCTCGCTTCCTACAAAGGCGAGATACTGGTGCCGGTCATGGTCGATTATCCGGAAGAGAAGTTCGGCGGCTTCCTTGCCCAGACCGACTACAAATCCTCCTTCATCCAGGACGAGATCAACGCCAATGGCTGGATGATCTGGCCGCCGATCCGTTATTCCTACCAGACGGTCAACTCCAATATTCCGCATTCGGCACCCACCGCGCCCTTCTGGCTGATGGATGAAAAAGACCGCTGCTCCGCCTATCCGCAGGGTAATGCCGATCCCGGTTGCACGCTTGGTAATCTCAACTGGCTCGGAACCGACAATCAGGCACGCGATGTCACGGCGCGGATGATCTATGGTTTCCGCATCTCCGTGCTGTTCGGCCTGACGCTGACCATCGCGTCGGCTCTGGTCGGCGTCACCGCCGGCGCCATTCAGGGCTATTTCGGCGGCTGGACTGACCTGCTTCTGCAGCGTTTCATCGAAATCTGGTCATCCATGCCGGTGCTCTATATCCTGCTCATCATCGCTGCCATTATGCCACCCGGCTTCTTCGTGTTGCTCGGCATCATGCTGCTCTTCTCATGGGTCGGTTTCGTCGGCATTGTGCGTGCAGAATTCCTGCGCGCCAGAAACTTCGAATATGTCCGAGCTGCCCGTGCGCTCGGCGTCGGCAACTGGACGATCATGTTCCGGCATCTTCTGCCCAACGCCATGGTGGCGACACTGACCTTCCTGCCCTTCATCCTCTCGGGTTCGATCACGACGCTCACCTCGCTCGATTTCCTCGGCTTCGGCATGCCGCCGGGCTCACCGTCGCTGGGCGAGATGATCGCGCAGGGCAAGAACAACCTTCAGGCCCCCTGGCTTGGCCTCACCGCGTTTTTTACCATGTCCATCATGCTCTCGTTGTTGATTTTCGTCGGTGAAGCGGTGCGCGACGCCTTCGATCCACGCAAGACGTTCCGGTGATCGCCATGACGGAAAAAACCATCCAGCCACTTCTCTCCGTCCGTGACCTTTCGGTTGCCTTTCATCAGGGTGGTGCAACCAGCGTCGCCGTGGATCACGTCTCCTTCGACCTCATGCCGGGCGAAGTCGTTGCTCTCGTTGGCGAGTCCGGTTCCGGCAAGTCCGTGACCGCGAATTCCATTCTCAAATTGCTGCCCTATCCGGCGGCGAGCCATCCGTCGGGCAAAATCCTGTTCGACGGCAAGGACATGCTCACCCTTCCGGAACGGGCGTTGCGCGCGGTGCGCGGCAACGACATCACCATGATTTTCCAGGAGCCGATGACCTCGCTCAATCCGCTCCACACCATCGAGCGGCAGATCGGCGAGATTCTCGAGCTGCACCAGGCAATCACCGGGGCTGAGGCGCGGGCGCGCACGCTGGAACTATTGTTGCAGGTCGGCATCCGCGAACCGGAAAAACGCCTCAAAGCCTATCCGCATGAATTGTCCGGCGGCCAGCGGCAGCGTGTGATGATCGCCATGGCGCTTGCCAACCGGCCGAAACTGCTGATCGCCGATGAGCCGACCACGGCGCTCGACGTGACGGTGCAGGCGCAGATCCTTGAGCTTCTGAGTGATCTGAAGACGAAACACGGCATGTCCATGCTGTTCATCACCCACGACCTCGGCATCGTCCGCAAATTTGCCGACCGCGTCTGCGTCATGACCAAGGGTAAGATCGTCGAGACCGGCACCGTGGAGCAGGTGTTTACCGATCCGCAGCACGCCTACACGCGCCATCTCCTTGCAGCAGAGCCGAAGGGCGAGCCCCCGCATTCCGATGCCAGCAAACCCGTGGTCATGCAGGGCGACGACATCAAGGTCTGGTTCCCGATCAAGGCGGGGCTGATGCGCCGGGTTGTCGACCATGTGAAGGCGGTGGACGGCATCGATATTACCCTGCGAGCCGGTCAAACGGTGGGCGTGGTGGGTGAATCCGGCTCGGGCAAGACGACGCTTGGTCTGGCGCTCTCCCGGCTGATCGCATCCGAGGGACGCATCAGCTTCATCGGCCAGTCGATCGATCATTACTCCTATGAGATGATGAAGCCGCTCAGAAACCGGTTGCAGGTGGTATTTCAGGACCCTTACGGTTCGCTCAGCCCGCGCATGTCGGTGGGCGAAATCGTCGCCGAGGGCCTGAAGGTGCACGAGCGGTCTCTATCCGCCGACGAGCGCGATACGCGTGTCGCCACCGCGCTGGAAGAGGTCGGCCTCGACCCGGCCACCCGCTGGCGGTATCCACATGAATTTTCCGGTGGCCAGCGTCAGCGCATCGCCATCGCCCGTGCCATGGTGCTGAAACCGCGTTTCGTCATGCTGGATGAGCCGACATCCGCGCTCGACATGAGCGTGCAGGCGCAGGTCGTCGATCTGCTGCGCGATCTCCAGGCCAAGCACGAACTCGCATACCTCTTCATCAGTCACGATCTGAAGGTGGTGAAGGCGCTCGCCAACGACCTGATCGTCATGCGCCACGGCAAGGTGGTGGAGAGCGGTGCAGCGGCGGAGATTTTCGCCAGCCCGCAGCAGGACTATACCAAGGCGCTGCTGGCTGCGGCCTTCAATATCGAGGCTGTCGAAACCAAAGCGGTGAGCCAGTAGGCGCATCGCTGTTTCTATTAAGGTAATGATTTTTCTGTTGCTTCGCGGAAAATGCCGACCCATGTTGCGAGAGACGTGATGCGGAAACGGATTGATTGCCATGGCAGCGGATGTGATTGTTCTGGGAGCGGGGATCATCGGGGTCTCCGTCGCTTTGCAACTGGCCCGAAGGGGCAAATCGGTGGTGCTGGTTGACCGGCGCGGACCGGGCGAGGAGACCTCTTTCGGCAATGCCGGGCTGATCCAGAGAGAAGGCGTCGTGCCTTACGCCTTTCCGCAGGACCTGGCGCTGCTACTGCGTTATTCGCTGAATAACAGCATCGATGCCCGTTATCACCTTTCTGCCTTGCCAAAGATCGCGCCTTTTCTCGGTCGCTACTGGTATAATTCCGCAGCCACGCGCCACGCGGCGATTGCCCGCGCCTATGCGCCGCTGATTGAGCATTCGGTTTCCGAACACAGTATTTTGATCGACGAGGCGAAAGCCGGCGATCTGATCGTCAAGAACGGCTGGATGGAGGCTTACAGGACTGCCGCAAGGCGGGATGCCGACTATGCCTTCGCTGAGCGGCTTACGCGTGACCACGGCATTTCCCACACGAAACTCGACGCCGAAGAACTCGCAACGGCCGAACCGCATCTCAGCCGTGATTTCGTCGGCGGCCTGAAATGGAACGATCCCTGGTCGGTGCTCGATCCGCACGCGCTGACGCTCGCCTATCTCAAACTGTTCGAAAACCTCGGCGGCACCTTTATCCGGGGCGATGCATCGACGCTTAGCCAGACAGTAAGTGGCTGGACGGTGCGCACCGAAACCGGCGCGGTCGAGGCCGAACATGCCGTCCTGGCGCTTGGTCCGTGGGCAGATACGGTGACAGAGAGGCTGGGTTATCGTTTCCCGCTCGGGGTGAAGCGTGGCTATCACATGCATTATGCGCCGCAGGAGGGGACAAAGCTCAACAACTGGCTGATCGATGCCGAGCGCGGTTATTTCCTGGCACCGATGCGCAAGGGCATCCGCCTCACGACAGGTGCTGAATTTGCCGAACGCGATGCGCCGAAATCCCCCGTGCAGATCGAGCGGGCGGAACGGGTGGCCCGCACCGTCTTTCCTCTGGGTGGCCGGTTGGATACCGAACCGTGGATGGGCGCACGTCCCTGCACGCCGGATATGATGCCGATCATCGGCAAGGCGCCGCGCCACAGAACCCTGTGGTTCTCGTTCGGGCATGCCCATCACGGTCTCACGCTGGGGCCGATCACCGGCCGCGTTCTGGCGGAAACGATGCTGGGAGAAACGCCTGTTACCGCCATTGACGCCTATCGCCCGGAAAGGTTCAATCCCTGATAGCCGAATCCACTGGCCTTCCTGCGGCCGCCCACGTAACATGGGCTTATCAAGAGGGAAAAGGGGCAAACGTCATCATGGTGGCGAGGTTTCTCATCTATCAGCAGCAGGATGATTTTCGTTAGCGAAGCGCTTCCGCGCGCGAAACAGAAGAGAAACGGCCTGCTGGTGCATGATGGATGATATTGAAAAAGCAAAGAAATTTTTCGCCGATAACCCCGATATCGAAATTCTCGAAGCCTTCGTCATAGACGCGAACGGCGTTCCGCGCGGCAAATGGATTCCGCGGGAGAGGGCAATCGACGTGCTCGAAAAGGGAATGGCGATCCCCCGTTCCGTTTATGCGCTGGATATCTGGGGCCGAGATGTGCATGCCGCAGGTCTCGCCGAAGGCACGGGTGATCCGGATGGGTTCTGCTTTCCTGTTCCCGGTACGTTATCGCGGGTAACATGGCTTGGCCGCCCGACAGCTCAAGTCCTGCTCGCGATGAAAAACCCGGATGGAACCGGCTTTTACGGCGATCCGCGCAATGTGCTGGCGCGGGTTCTGGAAACATACAAAAAGGCCGGCCTCACGCCGGTGGTCGCCACGGAACTGGAATTTTACCTGATCGATCCAGTCCGCTCTGCACTTGACCCCGTGCGCCCGCCGCACAGCCGTGAGGGACGCTGGCACACGGGCCAGACCCAGGTTCTGTCGATTTCCGAATTGCAGGATTTCGAGGATGTCTTCCACGATATCGCCACGGCCTGCCGGGCGCAGGGTGTGCTTGCCGATACGACGCTGCGGGAAAACGGCCCCGGCCAATATGAAATCAACCTCAACCATGTGCCGGACGCGTTGCAGGCCGCTGATTTCGCCGTCTTCCTGAAACGCATCGTCAAGGGCGTGGCGCGGCGGCATGAACTCGACGCCACCTTCATGGCCAAGCCTTACGGCTTGCAGGCCGGCAACGGTATGCATGTGCATTTTTCCGTTCTCGATAAGGACGGCAGGAATATCTATGCTGGCGAAAACGGCCCGTCGGATGCGCTGATGCATTCGGTCGGCGGCCTGTTGGAAAACATGGGGGAAAGCATGGCGATCTTCGCCCCCCATGCCAATTCCTACCGCCGTCTGACGCCGAGTGAACATGCGCCGACCTACGCCTCCTGGGGCATCGACAACCGCTCGGCGGCGGTGCGCGTCATCGTTGCCAGCAAGGCCGCGACCCGTATCGAACATCGTGTCGCCGGTGCCGATACCAATCCCTATCTCGTCGTGGCGATGATCCTGAGTGCCGCACTTGCCGGCATGAAGGAGAAGCGCCAGCCCGGCGGCGCGATTGCCGGCGACAGCCACGCCATCAATCATGAACCGCTACCCACCAACTGGGACTACGCCCTGCAGCGTTTCACGCGCTCGAGCTTTGCCTATGCGACGCTCGGCCAGCGTTATCGCACGCTGTTTTCCGCCTGCAAGCAGCAGGAGCTTTCCGAATTTTCCCTGCGTGTAACTGACGTCGAATATGACGCCTATATCAGGACGGTGTGAGATGGCTGAGGTAACGACTATTCCCAATCCCGGCCATACATCGTCATGGTATGCGGCCTCCGCCAATGTCAAATCCGTGCGGCCGACGCTTGAAGGCGCGCTGGAAGCCGATATCTGCGTCATCGGCGGCGGGTTCACCGGCATTTCCGCGGCACTTGAACTCAGTGAGCGCGGTTATTCGGTCATCGTGCTGGAAGGTGTGCGGGTTGGCTTCGGCGCTTCGGGGCGCAATGGCGGCCAGATCGTCAACGGTTACAGCCGCGACCTCGAAACCATCGCCGGGCGTTACGGTAACGAAAAGGCAGTGAAACTCGGGGAAATGTCGCTGGAAGGCGGCGCGATCATCCGCGAACGTATCGCCAAGTACGCCATCGATTGCGATCTTGTCGATGGCGGCTTTTTCGCGGCCTTCACACCAAAACAGATCCGCGAAATGGAGGCTCACAAGGCCCATTGGGAAAAACACGGCCATGGCGGGCTTGAGATGGTTGCCAAGGGCGATGTTGGAAAATATGTAAAGACTGAGCGTTATGCCGGCGGCATGATCGACCGGTTCGGCGGTCACATTCACCCGCTCAATCTGGTGCAAGGCGAAGCGGCGGCGGCGGAAAGCCTTGGTGCCCGCATATTCGAAAATTCGCGGGTCATTTCGCTGGAGCAGGGTGCAAACCCCGTCGTGCGCACGGCAACGGGCAGCGTCAAGGCGAAATATGTCCTCGTCTGCGGTAATGCCTATCTCGGCACATTGCTGCCGGAAATCGGCGAGCGGATGATGCCGGTGTCAAGTCAGGTCATGGCGACGGAGCCGCTCGATGTCGATCTGATCGAGGCGCTTTTGCCCGCCGATTATTGCGTCGAGGATGCCAATTACATTCTCGACTATTATCGTCGCACCTCGGATAACCGCCTGCTTTATGGCGGCGGCATCGGTTATGGCGGCAGCGATCCGGCCGACCTGACCGGTGTGATCCGCCCGAACATGCTGAAGACCTTTCCGCAACTGGAAAAGACCAGGATCGACTTCGCCTGGAGTGGCAACTTCGCGCTGACGCTGACACGCATCCCGCATATGGGCAAACTGTCCGACAATGTCTATTTTTCGCATGGCGACAGCGGCCACGGCGTCACCACCACGCATTTGCTCGGCAAGATATTGGGTGAGGCCGTTGCCGGCCACGCTGAACGTTTCGATATCTGGAGTTCGCTGCCCAACTATCCGTTCCCCGGCGGAAAGACGTTCCGTGTACCGCTGACCATGCTTGGTGCATGGTGGTACGGCATGCGGGACAAGCTCGGGTTTTAGAACGTCACCGTCTTCAAACCGGAAAGCGCATTTTTCGCGATTTCTTCCGGTGTAGTATCGATGCTGACGGTGACGACGCCCGGTTCGCCGGTTGGCACTTCCAGCGTGGCGAGCTGGGTCTGAAGCAACGAGAGCGGCATGAAATGGCCCTTGCGTTCACCCATGCGCCGGCTGAGAAGTTCCAGGCTGCCATCCAGATAAACGAAAACAAGCGGCCCGCCGGTAGCCGTGCGAAGGCGGTCGCGATAGATTTTCTTGAGTGCGGAGCAGGAAACTACGACACCGTTGTTTTCGCTGCCCTTACGCAGTTCCGCGCCGATCAGGTCAAGCCAGGGCCAGCGATCATCGTCGGTCAGGGGAATGCCCTCGGACATTTTATCGACGTTGGATTTCGGGTGAAGCTTGTCGCCCTCTATGAAGGCAATGCCCAGTTTTTCGGCCAGTTCCTCTGCGACCGTGGACTTGCCAGAGCCGCTCACTCCCATCACAACGATTGCCTGTGTCACCCGAACCTCTGATGTTTCTGTTTCGACGGTCAGCCCCTAACATGTGTGGCAGGTATCGGGAATATAAAAATGCGGAGCTTGCCCGTGTCAGTGCCCGGTTTTGCGGGCTGCGGTCCTTTCCAGCGCGGAAAAGGCAGCGTGGATCAGGATTGCCAGTGCGGCGACAATCAAGCCGCCCTGCAGGATGAAGGCGAGATTGTTGGATTGCAGGCCGGCGATGATCACTTCGCCAAGCGTGCGCGCGGCGACGGTGGAGCCGATGGTGGCGGTTGAAAGGCTGATGACTGCCGACAGCCGTATACCTGCAAGAATGGCCGGCAGAGCAAGCGGTAGTTCCACTTTGACAAGCCGCTGCCAGCCGGTCATGCCGCTCCCCCTTGCGGCATCCATCACCGTGGCGGGCAGGGTCGTAAGCCCCGTCAGCGTATTTTCGAACACGGGCAGCAATGCGTATAAAAACAGCGCAATAAGCGTCGGTTTCTCCCCGAAACCGATCATCGGCACCGCAAGCGCCAGTACCGCCACGGGCGGGAAGGTCTGGCCAATATTGACGATGCTACGCGACAGCGGCAGGAAATCCGCCCCGAAAGGCCGGGTGACGAGAACTGCGAGCGCGCCCGCTACCAATGTGGCCAGTCCCGTGGCGATCGCCACGGTGGTCAGATGCGAGAGAGTGAGGGAAAGCAGATTGGCCTGCGTGTAGATCGCCGGTGCATTGGCCTGCACCAGAGGGCGGAATATCGGCGCGAAGATTTGCGGCGCTGCAAGAAAGACGATCAGCACCAGCACCAGAAATCCGATTGCAAGGAAAGAGGCCGCGTTTTTCATGAGGCTCCGGCAGCACGCTGGAGGAGAACGTCCCGCCGCACCCGGCCGGCGATTTGGCCATCGTCTTTAACGACCGGCAAGACATCACAGCCCGCCCATAACATCGCTGACAGGGCATCGCGCTGGCTTGTATGTTCGGTGAGCGGTTCTCCCTCGGCGCTTCCCGGCTCCACGATGTCAGCAATGGAGAGAACCGAAAGCAGTTTCAGCGCGCGTTCGTTTTCGCCGATCATGGTGCGCACGAAATCGGTTGCCGGTTTCAGCACCAGTTCGGCCGGCGGGCAGTCCTGCACGATGCGGCCCTTGTCCATCACGGCAATACGGTCCGCCAGATGAAAGGCCTCGTCCATATCATGGGTGACGAGGACCACGGTAACGCCGAGCTTTTTCTGGATATCGAGAAGATCGTTCTGCGCTTTGGCGCGGATCACCGGGTCGAGTGCGCCGAAGGGTTCGTCCATCAACAAAATGTTCGGCTCTGCGGCGAGCGCCCGCGCCACGCCGACACGCTGCTGCTGGCCGCCGGAAAGCTCATGCGGAAAACGGTCGGCATAAAGCGCAGGATCAAGCTGAAAGAGGTGCATCAGCGCATCGATTTTCGCCTCGATACGTTTGCGGTCCCAGCCGACCAACTGTGGAACGGTGGCGATATTCTCCGCCACGGTCCTGTGTGGAAACAGGCCATGGCCTTGAATGGCATAGCCGATCTGTCGGCGCAGTTTGTAACCCGGCATCGTGCTGACATCCTCGCCGTCGATCCGGATCGTGCCGGAGGTCGGTTCCACCAGCCGGTTTATCATCCGCAGCAGCGTGGTTTTTCCCGATCCTGATGTGCCGACGATGACGGTGACGGTGCGCGGCGCAACCGTCAGCGATACCTGATCAACTACGGCTGCATCGCCATATCGTTTCGTGATGGTGTCGATCTCGATCATGCCTGTTGCCTTCCGCCTGCGCTGAAGAGATTACTGTCGATGAGGGCGTCGAGTGTGATCGCGGCGGCAAAGCCGAGGAGAACGGTCGGCACGGTGCCGAGCAGCACGAGGTCCATGGCCGTCTGTCCGATGCCCTGAAATACGAAAACGCCAAAACCGCCGCCGCCGATCAGTGCGGCGATCGTCGCCAGCCCGATATTCTGCACCAGCACGATGCGAATGCCGGTAAGGATGACCGGCATGGCCAGCGGAAACTCCACCCGCAGCAGCCTTTGCACCGGCGTCATGCCAAGCCCGCGCGCCGCTTCCCGGACTGCTTGCGAAACGCCGGAAAGGCCGACCACCGTGTTGGAAACGACCGGCAGCAGTGAATAGAGAAACAGCGCCACAAAGGCGGGCGCCATGCCGATGCCGGCAATGCCGATCTTTGCCGCGCCCGGCACAGTGGCGGCGATCCATCCGAGCGGCGCGATCAGAAGGCCGAAAAGAGCGATGGACGGGATGGTCTGGATGATGTTGAGGCTGTTCAGCAGGCCGGCACGCAACCGTTCGACCTTGTAACAGAGTATTCCCAGCGGAATGCCCGCGACGGTCGCGGCGATCAGCGAACCGATGGCCAGCTCCACATGCCGTAGCGCCTCTGTCCAGAATATGTCGGCCCGGCCGGTATATTCCTTGATGATGGAGAGATCGCTCCAGAGACCGCTGGTTAAGATCCCTGCAAGCGAGGCAATCGCCAGCAGCAACAGCAAAATGCGCAAGGCGGGTTTCGGCTGGAGACGGGCAATGCAGTCCGTCGCAAGCAATGACAGCCCGGCAAACATCAGCCAGAAACCGCTGGCAGGCGAAACGCGGGCAAAACTGTTTCCTTCAGGTGTCAGGACGGACGCGGCCTGCCCGACGAAGATCGCCAGCGCCGCAAGGCCAACCAGTGCGGCTGCGAGTTTCAGCCGCACCGGAAAGCGGAAAAAGGCGACGAAGGTGGCGAGAAGGATGAGGGCGACGAGGAGCATTGAGGCCGTAGCCGGAAGCGCCTCGAAGATCGTCCGTGTTTCACCCTGAACGATCCGGTTGGCGCGGAATATCATGAAGGGCGACGCGAAAAGCGCATAAAGGAGAAGGCACGAAATCAGCACGCCCACCTTGTCAGGCCATTTCGACAAATTTCGCTCCCCTTGGGTATTAAGTGCGAGCGGGATGACGAAAGCGACATATGTTCTCGTCATCCCGATCTACCATTTCACAAGCTATTACTTGAGGAAACCGTTCTTTGTCAGGAAGTCGGTTGCCACGGCCTTGGCTTGTTCGCCGCCCACCTGCACGCGGGCATTCAGATCCTGCAGCGTTGCCAGATCAAGTTTTTCGAACACGGGTTTCAGCAATTCCTCGATATTGGGGTTCTTTTTCAGAACCTCTTCGCGAATGATCGGCGCGGGCTGATAGACCGGCTGCACGTGCTTGTCGTCTTCCAGCACGACAAGCCCCGAAGGCGCGATGCCCCCATCGGTGCCATAAACCATGGCGGCATTGGCGTTGTTGGTCTGATTGGCGGCAGCGGCGATCGTGGCGGCCGTGTCGCCGCCGGACAGCGTGATCAGCTGCTCCGATTTCAGGGTGAAGCCATAGGTCGTCTGAAACGCCGGCAAGGCGGCGGCGGAATTGACGAATTCGGAGGAAGCGGCAAGAACCACCTCGCCGCCACCGGCGACATATTTGCCGAAATCCGAAAGCGACTTCAGATTGTTCTTGTCGGCGACATCCTTGCGCAGTGCGATAGCCCAGGTGTTGTTTGCCGGCGAGGGTTGCAGCCAGACGATCTTGTTGGCGTCGTAATCGAGCGTTTTAGCCTCTTCATAGCCCTTTGCGGCATCCTTCCACAGCGGATCATCTGCCTTGGAGAAAAAGAAGGCGGCATTGCCGGTATATTCCGGGTAGATATCGATTTCGCCCGCCGTGATCGCCTTCCTCACCACCGGGGTGGCGCCAAGCTGGATGCGATCGGTTGTCTCGATATTATTCTTGTTCAGCACGGCAAGGATGATGTTGCCGAGAACACCGCCCTCGGTGTCGATCTTCGACGACACCACCACCTGCGCCTGAGCGATGGAAACAGAAAAGGCAAGCGCAAGTCCGGCGCCCGTCAACGTCATCAAGCGATTCATGAATGTTCCTCCGGTGGGTCAGCCTGCCGAACAGGCGAAATATCGCCGCCGCAATTGCGGCCAAAGAGGAACGGCCGGGAGGAGAAATGGTTGCATGCCATCCGGATTTTTCGCGCTGGTCATCCGGTCTGCTGCCGTCAGGTCTTGTCGTTCCGTTTGCGGGCGTCCTTGCCCATGACGAGCGGCATGAGTACGGAGAGGAACAGAAGCCTTATGACGTGGTGGGAGCCGACATAGGCGGTATCGGCATGCATCATCACCGCCATGGCCGCCATGGTTTCGAGGCCGCCCGGCGCATAGGCGATCATCACGGCATTGAGCGGAACGCCGGTGACGCTGGAAATCATCCAGGCGATGCTGCCGGCGATCACCATTACGGCGATGGTGACGACGAAGCCGGCCAGAAAACCCTTGCGCACTTCCATCAGCGATACGTTGGAAAAACGCGTGCCGATGAGACAGCCGATCAGCACATAGACCGGCAGGCTGAGCCAGGTGGGAACACCGCCTTGCGTGAGGCCGGTAATGTGCGTTCCGATGGAAACGGCCACGCCGCCAAGCAGCAGGGCTGCCGGAAATCTCCAGCGCAGGAAAAGCCAGCCGGTCAGAAGCGATGCGGCGATGGTTAGCGCCAGCGTTGGCAGACCCATTGGCGGATTGGTGATCAGCGGTTCGGTGCTGACCAGATCGAAATATTCGACGATCAGCGGCACGGAAAGCGTCAGCGCCAGCACTCTGACACTTTGCACGATGCTGACGGTCGCAAGGTCGCTTTTCGTTTCCGCCCCAAGGCTGATGATATAACTGAGGTGACCGGGGGAGGCGCCCAGCATCGCCGTCGTCCGGTCGTATCCGAAGCCGTAATGCAGGATCCAGTAGGCGACGTAGAGCATGATGACGACGGCGACGAGCACGACGACGAAGCTCAGTGGCCATGTCTTTGCCGCATCGATGACCGAGGGCGTTACGCTCGTTCCCATCGAAATACCAACGACGACAAAACAGGCATTGCGGATGAAGGCGGGAATTCCGAGCTTTACGCCCGCCAGTCCGGTAATCGTCACGGCAAGCGCCGGTCCCGAAAGGAAGGGGGCGGGAACATGAAGCAGGCTGGCGAGCAGTGCGCCCATGCTGCCGACAAGGGCGGTAAGCGCAAATGTATGGAATTCAGGCTTGATGATCATTGCGACGCTGATTGTTTGCTTCAAAAAAGCTCGCGACCAAATGCGCCGCTTCGTCTGGCGGCGTCAACCTGCATCGCCAAAAATATTATATTTCAAGAGTAGTTTATAAAAGAAAAGCCCGCGACCTGTGGGTACGGGCTTTGGCTTTCGCTGTTCTGCTATTCGCGTGATCAGGCGGCGGGAAGGGTCATGGCCTTCGGCATTTCCGTATCGATTCCGAGCAGGAAATTGATCTGCGGGCGCGCCTTGACGAGATCGTCGATCGAATATTCCGCGAGAACATCGAAGAAGGCATTGAGCGCCTTGCGCAGCGCCGAGTTCAGGCCGCAGCTATCCACAAGCGGACACTCAACGGCGCCGTCCTCGAAGCATTCCGCCATGGCAAAGCTGTCTTCGGTCACGCGCACCACGTCGAACAGGCTGATCTTTTCGGCAGGCTTGCCGAGCCGCACGCCGCCATTGCGGCCACGCACGGTTTCCACGAGGCCCGCCTTGTTGAGCGGCTGCAGGATTTTGAAAAGGAACAGCTCAGATACGCCGTAAGCTCTGGCGATCTCTGGAATGCGGCTCAGCTTGCCTTCATTCGCAGCGCAATACATCAACATGCGAACGGCATAGTTGGTCTGTTTGGTCAAACGCATGCTGGTCTCCTAACTCTCAATGTGGAGTTATATAGTCTCTTTTTCAGTTTAGAACAATTCCAGAAACCGAAAAAACTGGCGGCCATTCGATATTTCTCGAACAGCCTTGTTGACCGCCTCAATGATTCATGAACAAACAAGTCAAGAATCTGAATGTAATGGAGGCATTCGTAATGGCAAGCTTGAAATCGTATTTTTCCGCTGCCGTTTTTTCAGGGCTGACGATCTTTTCCGGTGCGCCCGCAGCTTTTGCGGAAGGCGAGGTGAATGTCTATTCCTACCGCCAGCCTGAGCTGATCCAGCCGCTGCTCGATGCCTTCACGAAAGAAACGGGCATAGAGGCCAATGTTCTTTTCCTCGATAAGGGGCTGGTGGAGCGCATCCAGGCCGAGGGTGTCAATTCGCCCGCCGATCTGCTGCTGACGGTTGATATCGCCCGTCTCGTCGAGGCGAAAGAAGGCGGCGTCACGCAGCCGGTTCTGAACGATCCAGTGATAGAAAAGGACATCCCCGCCAATCTGCGCGATCCGCAGGGCGAATGGTTCGGCCTGACGACGCGCGGCCGGGTGGTCTATGCCTCGAGGGAGCGGGTGACCCAGAAGGACATCACCTATGAGGAGCTTGCCGACCCGAAATGGAAGGGCAAGATCTGCATTCGTGACGGCCAGCATTCCTACAATATTGCGCTGATCGCCTCGATGATCGCCCATCATGGCGTTGATTACACCCGCACATGGCTGACCGGTCTGAAGAACAATCTCGCGCGCAAGCCGGATGGAACCGACCGCAGCCAGGCGAAATCGATCTTTTCCGGCGAATGCGACATCGCGCTCGGCAACACCTATTATGTCGGCCTGATGCTGACCAATGATCAGGAGCCGGAAGAAAAAGTGTGGGCGGGATCGGTGCGGGTGATCTTCCCCAATGCCGGCGACCGCGGCACGCATGTGAATATTTCCGGCATGGCGCTGACGAAATATGCGCCCAACAAGGACAATGCGCTGAAGCTGATGGAATTCCTGGCGTCCCGCGAGGCGCAGGAAATCTACGCCAAGCAGGTCTTTGAATATCCGGTGCTGCCGGGTGCCGAGCCGTCCGATGTCGTCAAGGGCTTTGGCCCCATCAATCCGGACAAGCTGCCGCTGACGGACATTGCCGCTCATCGCAAACAGGCGTCCGAACTGGTGGACGAAGTGGGTTTCAACGACGGTCCGACCAACTGACGCCATTCTCAAGGCATGCAACTCAAGTACCGGGATTATCGGCGGGTCAGTTGCCCGCCGGTTTGTTATCGAGTGAAGCGTTGTAATCGAGGATTGCTTTACGCCTTTCCGGTGTTCCCGGATGGGTGGAGACGATGCTGGTGCCGCCCTTGTCGCCCAGTTTTTCTTCAAGTAATGCGAAGAAGCGTTCGATGGCGGTGGGGTCGAGCCCAGCCTTGCGCATCAGTTCCACCGAGCGCTCGTCCGCCTGCCGCTCGGCATCGCGCGAATGGGATAGCGCCAGAAGACCGCCACCCTGGGTGAGAATATCTTCCATGGCTGAACCCACATCGCCGGCAATCAGCATGACGAGACCGGCGACACCGGCTGCGCGGTAAAGCTGTCGCAGGCTGTGCTCATATTCCACATGGCCGATTTCATGCGCGAGAACGCCGGTGATCATCTGCCTGTCGTCACCTGCCAGTTCCACCAGCTCGTCCGTCAGTACCAGCGTTCCATCCGGCAGCGCGAAGGCATTGGGGCCGATATAACCGCCCTTGCGGAAATTCAGCTTGTAGTCGTCGGGCGAACCCTGCGCATGGGCGGCGATCCGGGCAAATTCCGCGCGGATGGCATCCTGCTCCTCGTGCGGTAGTTCGCTTGCGGAGAAGACTGTCTGGTCGAAGGCCTGCATGGTACTGGCCGACATGATCTGCGGAACGATCGGCGGGGTGACCGCGACTGCCAGTTCGACGAGCGCGGGAAGCGCCAGCTTGTAGGTGCCATAGGCCAGAAGAACGGCGGTGGCGGTGATGCCGATCAATCGCGGGCGGAACTGTTCCAGCCAGTGCACGACGCCGGTGCGTCTGGCGATATGCGCGTGCAGCAATCTGTCCACGCCGTCATTGTCACGTGTTTCGAACAGCGAACCATCGGGAAAATGCAACTCCCGGGGAATGGCGCCGACCCGGTGGCTGATCTCGACCGTTTTTATCTCGGCCTGGGTTCTGACGTGTTTGTCCTTCGCGTCGAGCACGAGAAGGACCGTGCCGCCAAGTTTTAGCCTGGCGGCGCTGGAAAGGCTGGAGCGAGCGGCATGCCACTCGCCCGAAACGGTCTCTCCGGTATCAGAAACCAAATTCGAAACCTTCCATATCCATATATTCGGCGCTGACGGCGGCCCCCGTCGCTTCCATCGAAGAAAGGACCTCGCCCACATCGCCGTTGAAGCGGATCGCGGTGCGCTCCACGGTGTAACGCGCTTCGCGCACCGCCGCCCATGGCCGCATAAGGCCGAGTGTGAAAACGGTGACAACAAGGTTGGAGATGACGATCCAGAGGTAGCGCCCGCGATGCAGGTCGCTGTGCAGGTCGTGCTTTCCATCCAGCAGCATGGACGAAATAACGACGTTGCGAACGCCGGTGCGATAGACGACGCCCGCGAGGCCATAAACCAGAAATGCGCCGAAAAGGCCGACATAGAGGGAGGCAAGCGCGGTAACCATGGCGGCCGTCTCGTCTTCGAGGATCGCACTATTGGCCGCAAAGGCGGCAATGCCGAAGAAACCGACCACGATGCTGCCAATCACCACCATGATCGCAGGAATGATCCAGACCCGGTAAAGCGCGCTGAGCTTCGGATCGGCACTGAAAGGCCGGTCACCGTAACGCAGGTTGCTGAAAATGTAGCGGTTTGCCCAGCGGCTGGACAGTGGCGCCAGAATGCCGAAGGAGAAAAGCGCGACGAGGCTGCCGAGCAGAATGGAGACGAAGGCGCCTCCCGCAGTGCCGACGAAATCGAAACGGACATTGCGATAGCTCGTCACCCGCGCATTGAAACGAATGCTGCGCGTGATTAGCCAGGGAAAGAAGATCATCAGCAGGATCGCCGGCACGAAGACCAGAAACGGATGGATGAGGCCAACAAGCTGCGAGACGACGATGAAGGCAAATGCAATCAGCCGACCCTTGAAGATTTGCCCGCCGGTGGCGTGATAACCGAAAGCGCGGCCGGCCAGCACGGTATTGCCATTGAAATAACGCTTGCGGCGTACCTTTGCCCAGGCGGAGTAGATGCCGATCGTGACGATCGTCAGCAGTATATTGACGATCCAGATTCCAAAATATTCCTTGGCATTTCCACTGAACGAGCCACGTTCGAGTGCACGCTGATCCGCGCTGACTGAGATTTCACTCATAATAGTCCCTCATGACATGCCCCTCTCCGGGCAGATTGAGTTTGCAGGCTTCCCCGTAGTCGTCGATTGGCAGCGTCCCCACGCCGCAACGGCTCTCTTACGCGATAACAGCTTTAAGTGGAATTATTTTGACGAAAGAAACTTGATTTTTTTAGTAATCTTTTTAATCAAAAAAAGCCCCGCTGTTTTCGCAGCGGGGCTTTTTGTTTTGGTTACAGGCTTTTCGGCTTATTTCATTGTCGGCATGACGAATTCCGCACCCGACTTGATGCCGGAGGGCCAGCGTGAGGTGATCGTCTTGGTTTTGGTCCAGAACTTGATCGAATCCGTACCGTGCTGGTTAAGGTCACCGAAGCTCGAGGCTTTCCAGCCGCCGAAGGAGTGGTAGGCAAGCGGAACCGGGATCGGAACGTTGATGCCGATCATGCCGATGTTGATGCGGCTTGCGAAATCGCGGGCGGCATCGCCGTCACGGGTGTAGATCGCGACGCCGTTGCCATATTCATGCTTCATCGGCAGTTCCAGCGCATCTTCGTAATTCTTGGCGCGCACGACGGACAGAACCGGTCCGAAGATTTCCGTCTTGTAGATGTCCATATCAGGCGTGACGTGGTCGAACAGGCAGCCGCCGACGAAGTAGCCGTCTTCATAGCCCTGCAGCTTGAAGTCGCGGCCATCGACCAGAAGCTTCGCACCCTGCTCGACGCCGCTGTTGATCAGTCCCTGAACGCGTGCCTGCGCTTCCTTGGTGATAAGAGGACCCATATCGGCCTTGTCGTCGGTATAGGGGCCGATCTTCAGCGCTTCGATCTGCGGGATGAGCTTCTCAATGAGACGGTTGGCCGTCTCTTCGCCGACCGGAACCGCAACGGAAACGGCCATGCAGCGCTCGCCGGCCGAACCGTAACCCGCGCCCATCAAGGCGTTCACGGCCTGATCGAGATCGGCATCCGGCATGATGATCATGTGGTTCTTCGCGCCGCCGAAGCACTGCGCGCGCTTGCCGTTTATCGCGGCAGTGCCATAGACATAGCGGGCGATCGGCGTCGAGCCGACGAAGGAAACCGCGCCGATATCGGGATCGGTGAGGATGGCATCGACAGCGCCCTTGTCACCATTGACGACGTTGAGGATACCGGCCGGGAGACCGGCTTCGATCATCAGTTCGGCAAGGCGGATCGGCAGCGACGGATCGCGCTCGGAAGGCTTGAGGATGAAGGCGTTGCCGCAGGCGATCGCCGGTGCGAACATCCACATCGGGATCATGCCGGGGAAATTGAACGGCGTGATGCCTGCGCCGATGCCGACCGGCTGGCGGATCGAATACATGTCGATGGCCGGACCAGCGCCCTCGGTGAACTCACCCTTTTGCAGATGCGGAATGCCGCAGACGAATTCGCAGACTTCAAGGCCGCGAATGATATCGCCCTTGGAATCCTCAACAGTCTTGCCATGCTCGCTGGAAAGCAGCACCGCCAGCTCGTTCAAGTCCCGGTTCAGAAGTTCGACGAATTTGAAAAAGACGCGGGCGCGGCGCTGCGGGTTGGTGGCAGCCCATTTCGGCTGTGCAGCCTTGGCGCTTTCAACGGCGGCGCGCAGGTCGGCTTCGCTCGCAAGCGCAACGGTTGCCTGCACTTCGCCGGTCGCCGGGTTGTAGACATCAGATGTGCGGCCGCTGGTGCCGGGCACATGCTTGCCGTTAATGAAATGACCGATTTCCTTCATGGGTAATCCTCCGCGATTTTTTGATGGGTGCAGCATTGCACTTGAATTTGTACAAAGCAATGAACTCGGATAAGAAACCGTTGTGCGTAAATTAAAGCACGATGAGCATTTTGAGGCGTTTCCTGATCCGGCACGGCGAGTTCGCCATTCAAAAAAGAAAGTCAAAAGATGGCAAGCGATGAACCTGTCGTGAGGATGGCTGAAATAGAAATCGATCCGACCCATCTGGAAGCCTATCGCAGATTGCTTGCAGAGGAGATCGAGGCTTCTGTCCGTCTTGAAAATGGCGTGCTTGCATTAAATGCGGTGGCGATCAAAGGCAGCCCGGAAAAGATTCGCATCCTCGAAATCTATGCGAACCAGGCGGCATATGAGGCGCATCTGCAGACGCCGCATTTCCTGAAATATAAAGAGGGGGTGGCGGGAATGGTGACATCGCTGACTTTGATCGAAGTTGAACCCGTAATGATGCGCAGCAAGCCATGAATTGGGATGACGTCCGCATATTCCTTGCCGTTGCCCGCTCCGGGCAGATTCTAGCCGCATCGAAACGGCTCGGTCTGAACCATGCGACGCTTTCTCGGCGGCTGACGCTTTTGGAGCAGGCGCTGAAGACCCAGTTGTTTATCCGCCGGACGAATGGCTGCGAAATGACCGAGGAGGGTCAGCGGTTTTTGGGTGCTGCCGAGCGCATGGAAACCGAAATGCTGAATGCCCAGGCCAATCTCGGCCGTGTCGATACGGCAGTGGCTGGAACAGTGCGCATCGGCGCGCCGGATGGCCTCGGCGTGTCCTTTCTCGCTCCACGGCTTGGCCGGCTGACGGCCCGTTATCCAGACCTGAAAATCCAGCTGGTACCGGTGCCGCGCTCCTTCTCTTTGTCGCAGCGCGAGGCCGATATCGCCATCACCATCGAGCGGCCGGAGCAGGGCAGGCTGATGTTTTCGAAGCTCACCGACTATTCGCTCGGGCTTTATGCTTCCGCGGATTATCTGGCCGAATATGGAACGCCGGCGGATGTCGAAGCGCTCAAGCGCCATCGTCGGATCGGTTACGTGGAGGACTTAATCTTCTCGCCTTCCCTGAACTTCACTGGTGAGATCATGCGCGACTGGGATGCCGCCTTTGAAATCTCCAGCGCCACCGGCCAGACGGAGGCGGTGCGGTCGGGCGCTGGCATCGGCATTCTGCACAATTACATTGCCGGGCAGTATCCTGAACTTCTGAGGATCATGCCGCATCTCGGTATCATCAGGTCCTACTGGACAGCCTATCACGAATCCGCCCGCCAATTGGTTCGTGTCCGCACCGTCGTGGATTTTCTTCAGGAACTCGTTGCCGAAGAGCGAGGAATCTTCGCCTGAGGTCGATAGGCCGATCTATTAGTAATATTATTGCTCACGGCAGGCGCTCCGGGCTTGACAAATGATGGCCGGCTGGACGACCAATGCAGCCAATGGGAGAGGACGGAACCTGACATGCCGAATATGATACGAAAGCTTTCGCCGACTGGCCTCGGCGTGGCCGTGATGCTGCTTGGAATGCTGCTTTTTGCGCTGAACGACGCCATGGGAAAATGGCTGGTATCGACCTATAGCCAGGGGCAGGTCATCCTGATCCGAAGTGCTGCGGCCCTTGTCATCCTCGTTCCCATCGTATGGCGAGCAGGCCTTTCCGGCCTCGTGAAGGTCGAGCGGCCCGGACTGCAGGTGGCGCGTGTCTTCTTCTCCACTGCAGAGCTTTTCTGTTTCTATTTCGCGGTTGCCAGCCTGCCGCTGGCAGATGTCATGACCTACTGGCTGGCAGCGCCGATTTATGTAGCGGCTCTGGCACCATTTCTGCTCGGGGAAAAGGTTGGCTGGCGCCGGTGGACGGCCATCGCCATCGGTTTCGTCGGCGTTCTCATCGCGCTGAAACCCAGTTCGGCAAGCCTGACCTCCGCTGCGCTGTTCTCCATTCTCGGCAGTGCGGCCTTCGCTTTCATGATGTTGTCCGGACGCCAGCTACGTAACACGCCCGATACCGTGCTCGCCTTCTGGCAGATCATCGGCGCCGCCCTTGCGGGGATTGTCGCGGTTTTCCTGACGCCGTCTGGATGGTTGCCGGTGCAGTCCAGCTTCGATCTGGCGTTCCTCAGCCTGCTTGGCGTTGTCGCCATGGCGGCGCATGTGCTAGTCAACCGGGCCCTGAAGCTTGCCGATGCTGCGACCGTCGCGCCGCTGCAATATACCTTGCTGCTCTGGGCGGTTATCTTCGGCTGGCTGTTCTTCGGCGACGTACCGCAGGCGAGCATCGTCGTCGGCGCAGGCCTGATCGTTCTATCCGGTCTCTATATTTTCTTTCGCGAAAATACCATCAAGCGCCGCCGCGAAATCGCTGAAGGACTGGCTGCAGAGCAGGTCTGATCCTGCTTTGTCTGCCGCGGCAATCATCACAGGACTTGACGAAGACGTGATCTTCAGGGAGTAAGAGAAGGTCCTGCGATCATATGTCTCGCATGGACAGAGGAAACAAAGGTGCCGGGCCCCTCTGGCGAGAGTTTTACGGCGCTCTCGCGATGTCGGTACCGCCTGCAAAAATTGGCCGGCGGATTAAAAACTATGAAAAACCTGAATGTGCTTCGCGCGCGTGCTTTCTGCGTGCGGGCTGATGCTCTGCATCTGCCCGTGAACGTCCTCGTCATCGAAGGTGACCGGACATGAGCGCCGCCCAGAAATCCACGCTTTCCTACTTCAAGTGGGCTTTTATCGTCACCATCGTCGGTTTGATCCTCGGCGGTTATCTCGGCTGGGAAATGACCGGAACGGTCAGTGGCACAGCGACGATCTTTTTCATCTGCGCGGTGCTTGCCGTGCTGGAAATTTCGCTGTCCTTCGACAATGCCATCGTTAATGCCAATAAGCTCAAGGATATGACGCCGGTCTGGCAGCATCGCTTCCTGACCTGGGGTATCCTGATCGCCGTTTTCGGCATGCGTATCGTCTTCCCGCTGCTGATCGTCGTCGTTGCCGCCAATGTCGGCCCCTGGACGGCAATCGTCATGGCGGCGACGCAGCCGGAACGTTATGCGGAAATCATGCGTGACGCCCATCTGCCGATTGCGGCTTTTGGCGGCACCTTCCTGATGATGGTCGGTCTCAACTTCTTCTTCGACCATGAAAAGGACGTGCACTGGGTGCGTTGGATCGAGGAAAAGGCTGCGACCTATTCCTCCGTCAAGGGTATCGAAATCGCCTTCGTGCTGGTCGTCATGCTGGTCTTCTCCCGCATCATCGGCGCCAGTGACAATCCGGAACTCGGTCCGGTCGCGGCCAACACCTTCTTCCATTCGGCGGTTTGGGGTCTCTTGACCTTCCTCCTGGTGGAAGTCGTCGGCGGTATTCTCGACCGTAGCCAGGAAGTGCTGCAAGGGGCTGCAAAAGGTGGCTTCGGTGCGTTTCTTTATCTCGAAGTGCTCGATGCCAGCTTCTCCTTTGATGGCGTGATCGGTGCTTTCGCACTGACCCAGAACCTGTTCATCATCGCCATCGGCCTTGGCATCGGCGCCATGTATGTGCGCTCGATGACAATCATGCTGGTTGAGAAGGGAACGCTTGCCGAATACCGCTATCTGGAACACGGCGCTTTTTACGCGATCCTTATCCTGTCGGTCATCATGTATGTGCAGACCATGTTCCATATACCGGAGGTCATTACCGGCCTTGGCGGTGCGACCCTGATCGGCATTTCGCTCTGGTCGTCGATCCGGCATAACCGGCAGCAAGGTGCGAATGCCGCTGATGCGGCCCGTGGGGCGGAAATCTGATCCCGAACGATCCTTGCCTTCCGCTGTTGCGGCGGAAGGCAGTTTTTAAGCACTGAATTCCTGTTTGCTTATTTCTATTGCAAATCGTCGTTTGCAGAAAATCTAGCCATGGCACCGCTATTGCACGGCAAGTGGTTGTTTTTTCTCGTATTTGTGCGCCGCAATAAAAATGGCACGCTTCCTGCTTCTCTTGTTTTAAGTCCAGAGGGGACGTGGGAAGCCCGAAAAACGGGTCCAAAAACACCGCCGCGCTGTTCGACCTGTCAGGTCCACAACAGCGCGGCGGTTTTGTTTGTGGCCGTATGGTTCTTGAGTTTTGCCTTCCGTTGCAGGAAAACGATAGGACAACGACTGGAAGGTTGACCGGCTTGCCTGCAGAACTTTCGCCCACGGAGGCCCTGGGGCTTTGGCATCGCCTCTCCATGGCGCAGGTCAAAGCCGATGCGCCGGATTTGACCTTGCGTCAGACCGCCATTCTGCTGCAGATTTATCTTGTGCCGCCGCCGCACACCGTTCGCGGTCTCGCAGCAATGCTGGGCGTGACCAAGCCGGTCATCACCCGCGCACTTGATAGTCTCGGTGCGCTCGGGCTGGTCGACAGGGTGAGGGATGAGCGGGACAGACGCAATGTTGTGATAAAACGCACCGTCACAGGTGCGCTCTATCTGGAAAAATTCGGCGATCTGATTATTGATCAGGCGCGTAAGATCTAACTCTGGACGTGAAACCCATGATGCTCGACCGCCGCCTGAATGTCTTCCGCTCTGACCTCGCCGATGAAAAACTGCAAGGTGCGGTTCAGGCCGACCGCTTTGTCAGCGGCTCGCCCGCGCAGATCGCGTTGCCGGTCGTTGGCCTGCGGCCGACGCCAGACCTTGCCTCCGGTATCGACACGGAGCTTTTGTTTGGCGAAACCGTCCGTGTTTTCGATAGAGCGAACGGTTGGGCATGGGTGCAGGCGGATGCCGATGGTTACGCCGGTTACGTGCCGGACACGGCCATTGGTGATGTCGTTGCCGCCACCCATCGTATCATCGCGCCGCGAACCTTTCTCTATCCTGCCGCTGAATTGCGCAAACCACCGGTCGCGGCCCTTTCCATGGGCAGCCTTATTCGCATCGTCGGTGAAGCGGAGACACGCGGCACCCGCTATCTGATGACTGAAAAAGGCGAGGGCATCATTGCCGCCCATTGCCGGGCAGTCGGTGATGCTCTTGAAGAGGATTATGTGGCGGTAGCGCTGCGCTTTATCGAGACGCCCTATCTCTGGGGCGGCCGCTCCGGCTTCGGCATCGATTGTTCCGGCCTCGTGCAGCTTTCCATGGCAATGACGGGACGACGCGTTTTGCGCGATACCGACATGCAGGTAAAATCGCTCGGCGTGGAAATAGAGCGCGACGAATTGCGACGCGGCGATCTGGTCTTCTGGAAGGGTCATGTCGGCCTCATGGAAAACGAAGAAACGCTGTTACACGCCAATGGCCATACGATGAATGTCGCACGCGAAAATCTCGATGCGGCCGTCGAGCGTATCGGCTGGCTTTATGAAAAGCCGACGGCTTTTCGGCGTCTGGAAGGCTGAGAAAGCCGTTTTCACGAAATCGTGCCCGCCCCGCCCTTTGTAGGAAGGCCGTCAACGGCCTACATCGGATGAAGGATGGTACGGGATCGGCATCAATGAAGACAAAAACGGCGACAAAATTGGCAGCGTTTCTGATGGCGGTTCTATTGTGCGCCTCGGTGCAGGCGCAGACCGTTTTCCAGAATGGCTTTGCCCCCGCGCCCGATGCCTATGCGAACCTGCCCGGCGTCAAAGACCCACGCACGCTGCAGCCCAAGGTCCGTTATACCTGCCACAGCGAACTTGGAAGAACCGGATATTCCCGCGGCGCCTACCGCGATGTTTTCGGCAGCCGGGGACTTCCCGTTCAGGGTTATCGCTGCACGGATGAAAATGGCATTTCCAGCTTCGGTGGCAGAAATCCGGTCTCGAAGGACTGGTATCCCGGCATCAATCCCGTCGACCCGACCTTCTGAGGCAAAGGGATTGAGCGCCTCTGCCCGAAAAGTGCGGTACGCTTTTCGAAAAATCCGATGCGCGAGCAAAACTAAGGCCCTCTGCCGTCGGTGCTCTGGACTTGTTGTCGCTTTTTCAGATAAGTCTTTGCCATGACAGGTTGAGACCTGCCGAGGTGCGGGGTGACGTCGGGTCTCGGCCGATGTTGGGGAATGCGAGCATGACGAAGACCGATATAGCCACCCGTGTCCACAATCACACCTGGAAGCTCGATCCGATCGTCCGCAGCCTGATCGATACGGATTTCTACAAGCTATTGATGTTGCAGATGATCTGGAAACTCTATCCGGAAGTCGACGCGACATTTTCCTTGATCAACCGCACAAAGACGGTGCGGCTGGCCGAAGAGATCGATGAGATGGAACTGCGCGAGCAGCTCGATCACGCGCGCACCCTGCGTCTCTCCAAGAAGGAAAATATCTGGCTCGCGGGTAACTCCTTTTACGGTCGTTCGCAGATTTTCGAGCCGGAATTCCTCTCCTGGCTTTCGAGCTATCAATTGCCGGAATATGAGCTTTTCAAGCGTGACGGGCAGTATGAGCTTAACTTCCATGGCCGCTGGATGGATACGACGCTCTGGGAAATTCCGGCGCTGGCGATCATCAATGAACTACGCTCACGCAGCGCCATGCGCTCGCTCGGTTATTTCACGCTGGATGTCCTTTATGCCCGCGCAAAGGCCAAGATGTGGGAAAAGGTCGAACGGCTGCGGGAACTGCCGGGCCTGCGCATTTCCGATTTCGGCACCCGCCGTCGCCACAGCTTCCTGTGGCAGCGCTGGTGCGTCGAGGCGCTGAAGGAAGGCATTGGACCGGCTTTCACGGGTACGAGCAATGTCCTGCTCGCCATGGATTCCGATCTCGAAGCCGTGGGTACCAACGCGCATGAATTGCCGATGGTCGTTGCAGCACTTGCCCAGACGAACGAGGAACTGGCCGCCGCCCCCTATCAGGTTCTGAAGGACTGGAACCGGCTTTATGGCGGCAACCTGCTGATCGTGTTGCCTGATGCCTTCGGTACGGCAGCGTTTCTGCGCAATGCGCCGGAATGGGTGGCTGACTGGACTGGTTTCCGTCCAGACAGCGCGCCGCCGATCGAAGGCGGCGAAAAGATCATCGAGTGGTGGCAGAAGATGGGCCGCGATCCGCGCAAGAAGATGCTGATCTTCTCCGACGGTCTCGACGTCAACGCCATTATCGACACCTACCGGCATTTCGAAGGCCGGGTGCGCATGAGTTTCGGCTGGGGCACCAATCTGACCAATGATTTTGCCGGCTGCGCGCCGAAGACCATCGCCAGCCTCAAGCCCATCTCCATCGTCTGCAAGGTCAGCGACGCCAATGGCCGGCCGGCGGTGAAGCTTTCGGATAATCCGCAAAAGGCGACGGGCGAACCGGCCGAAGTGGAGCGTTACCTGAAGTTCTTCGGCGAGGAAGACCACAAGGAACAGAAGGTTTTGGTTTAATCGAGACTGGGCGCTCCGGTGAACGAAGCGCCCGTGGAAGCAAATTACTTCGCGAATTGATGGGCGATGTAATGGAAGAGCGCCCGGATACCCTGCGCCTCGCCGCCGATCGACGAGTGATGCCTCTCGCTCAGCGACCAGCCGTAAATATCGAAATGCGCCCAGCGCTTGGTATTGGTCACGAAACGCTTGAGAAACAGGGCTGCGGTGATCGAGCCGGCCATGCCGCCTGACGGCGCGTTGGTGATGTCGGCTGCCCGGGAGCGGATATCCTTGTCATATCCCATATAGAGCGGCATCCGCCACAGCGGGTCGTCGATATCGATGCTGGCTTCCGCGATGTCATGGGCCAGGTCTTCGTTATCGGTATAGAAAGGCGGCAGATCCGGGCCGAGAGCAACACGGGCGGCGCCCGTCAGCGTCGCCATGTCGATCATCAGGTCTGGCGCGTCTTCATCGGCATAGGCCAGCGCATCCGCTAGAACGAGACGTCCCTCCGCATCGGTGTTGTCGATCTGCACCGTCAGTCCTTTGCGGCTTTTGTAGATGTCGCCGGGGCGGAAGGCATTGGAAGAGATGGAGTTTTCGACGGCTGGTACAAGCACACGAAGATCGACCGGCAGCTTCGCATCCATGATCATCAGTGCAAGGCCGAGAACATTGGCCGCTCCGCCCATATCCTTCTTCATCAAAGCCATGGAGGCAGCGGGTTTGATATCGAGACCGCCGGTATCAAAGCAGACACCCTTGCCGACGAGGGTGAGACGCGGATTGCCCTTCTTGCCCCAGTTCATCTCAAGGAGGCGCGGCGCGCTTTCGCTGGCGCGGCCAACGGCGTGGATCAGCGGGAAGTTTTCCTTCAACAGATCGTCGCCGGTGGTGACGCTGACCTTCGCCTTATAGTGAGCGGCAAGGGCACGGAAGGCGATTTCAAGCTCATCCGGTCCCATGTCATTGGCTGGTATATTGATGAGATCGCGCGCAAGGAAAACGCCGGCCAGAATGCGCTTGATCTCGCCGTCTTCCGCATCCTGCGGAATGAGAAGCTTTGCCCCGTTGGTCTTGTTGGTTCTGTATTTGTCGAAGCGATAGCTGCCGAGGCCGAAGCCGAGCGCCAGGCGGTTGGCGGTCAAGGGCGCGGTTTCGATGTGCCATTCGCCTTCCGGCAGTTCACGGGCGAGTTTCCCGGTTATGAAGGGAATTTCGGATGGATTGCCGCCAAGCCCAAGAAGCGCGCCACCCAGCGAACCGTCGGCGGAAGGCACGAGCAGGATGGCGCCTGCTTCTGCCTTGAACCCCGCCTTTTTCGCCCAGTCCAGAGCGACAGGATCGATGGCGCCCTGTTCGATATGGGCTGGCGTGACGGCGAAAACCGGCAAGGTGTTACCGGCTTTTGAACTGAAGGGGGTGGGGCGTTCGATGAACTGATAGGGCGCCATTGTATGCTTCCGTTGGTGCATCGGCCCGAAAATCGGAATGATTTTCGACAGGAACGACGCGCAGTTTCAAAGTGCCGGAGCGGCCTTTTACGCCCTCTCGGACGCGGCGCTCCAGTGTCGTGAATCGGTGCGATTAACGCTCTGTTAGGGTTAACAGATTATTGCTTTAGTGAAAGTTGCGTCATGTGAGTCTGTCGTATGTCGGGCGCAAGATCGATCATTTTTGGGCGGGGGCGCTGCCATGACTGCTTTTTCTTTGGGCGAAACAGGCCGGACCGGGTTGCTGCGGGGAACGTGTCTGGTAGCGCTGGTTTTGGCCGTTTCCGGATGTGCGAGCACCAACAAGCCTGATCGCATGTCGACCGGTTCCATTCCCACGGCCACGCGTTCTTATGAACATATGAATATGGACCAGTTGCGGCAGGCGGAAGAGACCGCCGGTAAAGCCTATGAGCGCAGCCCCAAGGACAAGTCGGTTGGCATGAACTATGCCAGCGTTCTGATGATGACGGGCAAGAACACGCAGGCGCTTGCCGTCATGCAACAGATCGCCATCGCCAACCCGGCGGATCGCGATGTACTTGCTGCCTATGGCAAGGCGCAGGCGGCTGCAGGCCAGCTGGAGCAGGCGCTGTCGACCATACAGCGGGCGCAGACCCCCGACCGACCCGATTGGCGCCTTTATTCCGCCGAAGGCGCGGTGCTTGACCAACTGGGCCGTTCGAACGAGGCCCGCTCGAGATACCGTCAGGCGCTCGACCTCAAGCCGAACGATCCAAGCGTGCTTTCGAACCTCGGCATGTCCTATGTCCTGTCGAGCGATCCCCGCACCGCCGAGACATATCTGCAATCCGCCATCTCGCAGCCCGGCGCCGATAGCCGTGTCCGCCAGAACCTTGCGCTTGTTGTGGGGCTTCAGGGACGCTTCGCCGAAGCCGAGCGTATCGCGGTTCAGGAGCTTTCCTCGCAGCAGGCGCAGGCAAATCTCACCTATCTGCGTGCGATGCTCTCGCAGCAGAATTCCTGGCAGCAACTGGCGAAAAAAGACGCAAAGCCTGCAGGCTGATAAGGCTTTCAGCTATGGCCGCCGGAATGAGCGGGCCTGCGATCTTGCCAGCAGGGATCGGAATATACCGCCGCGCAAAATGCCGGCGGTTTTTCTTTATTTGAATGTATCCATAACCCGGATGATGGCCGGCCCGAGAATGACGGCGATGAGCACCGGCAGGAAGAATATGATCATCGGCACGGTCAGTTTCGGTGGCAGCGCGGCGGCTTTCTTTTCGGCCTCGTTCATGCGCTCGTCACGGCCTTCCTGCGCCAGAACGCGTAGCGCCTGAGCCAGCGGCGTGCCATAGCGCTCCGCCTGGATAAGCGCCTGCACCACGCTTTTGACACCATCCAGCTGTGTGCGCATACCGAAATTCTCGAGCGCAATGCGCCTGTCCTGAAGGAAGGAGAGCTCCGCTGTCGTCAGCATCATTTCCTCCGCCAGTTCTGGTGACTGCTCGCCCACTTCTTCCGCAACGCGGCGCATCGCGGCTTCCATTGAGACACCGGATTCTATGCAGATCAGCATCAAATCCAGCGCATCCGGCCACGCACGCTTGATCGACCCCTGCCGCTTTGTCATGGCGTTGGAAACGTAGATATTCGGCGCGTAAAACCCGATATAACCGAAAAGCAGAACCGCCATCAGCCTGACGACAAAGGCCTTGTCGGCAAGGTTTCCCAGAATGAAAACCCAGGTAACGGCAATGGCAAGAAAGGCGAATGGCAGGACGAACCGCGCGGCGAGAAATGTGTTGAGCGCATTCTGTGAACGAAAACCCGCTGCACGCAGCTTGTTCATCGTATTCGCGTCCGCAAGTGCTTCCTGGAGATTGAACCTTTCGACAATGCGGCGCGCGGATTTGTTGTTGTTGCCGCGCAACGAGGTTTTTCCGTCTCTGGAGGTCGTTGCGAGGCGCTCGCGTTCGCGGCTGCGGATAACATCGCGTTCCGTTGATACCGCTTTCATGCGCTTGTTGAAGTCCTTTCGCTCGAAGAACGGCATGATGAGGGTGTAAAGGGTGGCAAAAACCGCAAGCGTGACCAGAATGGCAATGATCGTTTGCGGATCCGTCAGTCGGGAAACGAGATTTCCTGTCATGGCCCCGCCCTCAAATATCGAAATTGATCATTTGACGCATGATGAAAATGCCAATCAGCATCCAGATGCCGGATGCTCCGAGAATGATGTGCCCGCGCAAATCGGTGAAAAGTACAGACAGGTAATCGGGCGACGTGAAGTGCACCAGCGTCATGACGATGAAAGGTAGCGCCCCAATGATGACCGCCGAGGCTTTCGCCTCCATTGAGAGGGCATTCACCTTGGCGCGCATCTTCTTGCGGTCACGCAGGACTTTGGAAAGATTGGACAGCGCTTCGGAAAGATTGCCGCCCGCCTGTGCCTGAATGGTGATGACGGTGCCGAAGAAGCTGACCTCGAACAGTGGCATGGTCAGCATCATGCGTTCGATTGCCTGCGGAATGCTAATACCGACCTGTTGTGCGTCGACGACCCGCTGAAATTCCGTTTTCACCGGCTCCTGGCCATCCGATGCGATCAATCGCACGGCGTCGTTCAACGGAAGTCCGGATTTGATAGACCGGCACATGACGTCCAGCGAATTGGGGAATTCCTCCAGGAATTTCTTCTGCCGCCGCTTGAGAAGAAACCCCAATACCCATCGTGGCAGTCCCAATCCCGCGACCACTGCTATAAGTAGAGCGATAAGCGGCGACAGACCATAGAGAATTGCGACGAAACCAGAGGCAACCGCCGCACCTGCGCTCAGAAGGTAGAACTGGCGGATCGAAAGCTGCAGGCCAGCCTGAACCAGTTTGTCGCGCAAACCGACATTCTTTGCCTTTTTTGCCTTTTCACTCTGTTTTTTTTCCATTTCCCGCAGGCTGTCCTGCATGGATTTACGGCGTTTGCCGAGTTCCTGGACACGGTCGCGTGCGGCTTTGATATTGGCGTGATCCGTTTCGGCGGCCTTGACCCGCTTGAAGCGGCTGGTGGTCTTTTTTTCGACCTCTATCTGCTGGAAAAGGAAGGCATAAGCCAGCGCTCCTGCCGAAATGGCGACAAGCACGGCCAGTAACAGGATTGTAGAGTCCATGGCAGTCGCTTTCCCTTAGGCTGTCTTTTCCATTTCATCGAGCGCGGCCGCAAGACGTTTCTCTTCGCCGTAGTAGCGTGCGCGATCCCAGAAATGCGGTTTGCTGATGCCCGTCGAAACATGTCTGCCGATCAGCTTGCCCTGCGCATCTTCGCCTTCGATTTCATATCGCATCAGATCCTGGGTAACGATGACATCGCCTTCCATGCCAATCACTTCGGTGATCTGCGTTATCCGGCGGGAGCCATCACGCAGGCGCGCCGCCTGAACGACGATATCGATCGATCCGGAGATAATTTCGCGTACCGTCTTGGCCGGCAGGGTAAAGCCGCCCATGGCGATCATCGACTCGATACGGCTGAGGCATTCGCGCGGCGTGTTGGCGTGGAGCGTCCCCATCGAGCCGTCGTGACCGGTATTCATGGCCTGAAGCAGGTCGAAAACCTCAGGTCCGCGCACTTCGCCGACGATGATGCGTTCTGGGCGCATACGAAGGCAGTTCTTGACCAGATCGCGCATCGTGATCTCGCCTTCACCTTCGATGTTCGGCGGGCGTGTTTCCAGCCTCACCACATGCGGCTGCTGCAATTGCAGTTCAGCCGTGTCCTCACAGGTGATGACACGTTCGTCCCTGTCGATGAAACTTGTCAGGCAGTTGAGCAGCGTGGTCTTGCCGGAGCCGGTGCCCCCGGAGATAACGATATTGCAGCGGACGCGTCCGATGATCTTGAGCAAGGTCGCGCCCTCGGGCGTGATTGCGCCAAAACGCACCAGCTGGTCGAGCGTCAACTTGTCCTTCTTGAATTTTCGGATCGTCAGCGCCGGCCCGTCGATGGCGAGCGGTGGCGCGATGACGTTGACGCGCGATCCGTCCGGCAGGCGGGCGTCGCATATCGGGCTCGATTCGTCCACGCGTCGGCCGACCTGGCTGACGATACGCTGGCAGATGGACAATAGCTGACCATTGTCACGAAAGCGGATGTCGGATTCGATGGTCTTGCCGCCGACTTCGATGAAGGTCTGGCCGGATCCGTTGACCATGATATCGGCAATATCGTCGCGGGCGAGAAGCGGCTCCAGCGGGCCGTAACCGAGAACGTCATTGCAGATATCTTCGAGCAGTTCTTCCTGCTCGGCAATCGACATGGCGAAATTCTTGATCGTGATGATATCGTTGACGATATCGCGAATTTCCTCGCGAGCGCTCTCCGCGTCGAGCTTGGCGAGCTGCGAAAGGTCGATCGTATCGATGAGCGCGGAGAAAACCTGGCTCTTGGTATTGTAATAATCTTCCGTGCGGGCACGTTTTTTCTGCAGCGATTGCGATGTCGCGTTGACCTGTCGCGCTGCGGGCGACTGGCCGGGCTCCAGCGTGTCGATCGCAAGAGGCCGAGTTTCGGCCGCCACCGCCGCCTGCATGGGTATAGCTGCGGCCAGATCCGGCTTTATGCTTCTGGCTGGGCCTTCAGACCCGCGTTTTCCGAACATCGGCGTTTCCGTCTAAAGGCGCAGGGGCAAACCCTATTTGCGCTTGAGAATATTCTTGAGTTTGTCCAGGCCGCCACGTCTGCTTTTGCGCAGCACGGTGCGGCCCGTAATCGTATGGGCGATCTGTGAGAAGGTTTCCGCGATTTGGGATTTTTCATCCATCTCGCTGATCATGCGTCCGCTGTTGGCGGCATTGCCGAACAGCTGGGTATCGAATGGGATGATTGCGATGGGCTCGATTCCCAGCGGCTCGAAGAAGTCCGTCGGGGCGATCTCCGGCCGCTTTGGCACACCCACCTGATTGAGAATGAGGTGTGGCAACTTGTCGTTGGGCCGCAGTTTTAGCAGTGCGTCGAACAGGTTCTTCGTGTTGCGCAGATTTGCGAGATCCGGAACGGCCGTAATCACCACCTCGTCGGCTTCCGCAAGGACTGCCCGTGTCCAATCGCACCATTGGTGGGGAAGGTCGAGGACTGCAACTGGGGCACTACGCTGTAGAACCTCGAGTATAGGCAGAAAAGCCTGACGATCGAGATCATAGGTCCTGTCGAGAAGCGACGGCGCCGCCAGGAGCGACAGATGGTCGGAACATTTCGTCAAGAGACGGTCGAGAAACACCTCGTCCAGCCTCTCCGGTGAAAACACGGCTTCCGCCATGCCTTGGGCAGGGTCCTGATCGAAATCGATATTGGCCGTGCCATAGGCGAGGTCCATATCCGCCAGAATTGTTTCCGTGGCGAACAGCGTGGAAATGCCGAAGGCGCAATTATGCGCGATCGTTGACGACCCAACCCCGCCTTTGGCGCCGATGAAGGCGATGTTGCGGCCGAGCGGCTCCGCCTCTGGATCGACGAAGATCGTCGCGATCGAGGCAAGCAGATCGGCCATGGTGACCGGGGCGACAAGATATTCGGAAATACCGTTACGGATGAGATCGCGATAAAGCGTGATGTCATTGTGTCGGCCGATGATGATGACACGGGTGGTGGGGTCGCAGACTTCCGCCAGGGGGGCGAGATCATCCAGCAGCGAAGCGGGTGCGCTTGCCGTCTCCAGAATGATGAGATTGGGTGTGGGTGAGGCGGAAAACATCGTGGCTGCCGCGTTGATATCCCCCTTGGTCACCCGAAGGGTCACCTTGCTCATGCGCCTGTCACCGGACAATGCGTCCATGACGCCTTGCATATTGTCGCTGACACAGAAGGCATGGACGGAAATGCGGGGCAGGGGCCGCAGGCGATCCATATCCCCGACGCGAACGGGCGCTTCGGCGTCAGTGCCGCTGTTTGACTTGATATCGTATTCCACAGCGCTCATCGTCTATCCTGCCGTAACAAATGTTGGAACCGCATCAGTCCGTCGCCGCCGTCGTGCTCTTGCCGCGGTAGGCGTCAATGACCACCGCGCGGCGCTCGGCATCGATCGGACTCATGCCCCGCGGGCCGACCAGATCCATGGGATTGGCAATCTGCGCGGCGAGATTACTCTGCGAAGCGCATCCGAAATTGTACCAGTTCTTGTTGGCGAAGGTATTGTCCGAAAGGTCTTCGGGCCACTGGCCACATTGCCCGGTCATGGCGGTGACGGCGACGTAACTCAGACGGATGGGCGCGGCGTCGCCATTCGGGGATGCCGCATAACGCGTTTCCATGATTTTGCCCGAGGGTACGCCAGCACCGGAAAGCGTAGAGCGGATCTGCTTCGCCATTCTTGAGGCCGCCGCCGAATTGGCCGATCCCGACGGTGTCTGAATATTGATGATACCGGTCGACATGGAGGCATAATTCTGGGCGAAACCACGGACGTTATCCGCCACTGCGGTGGTCAGCCGGTTGTCGCCCGCCGAAACCGGAATATCCAGCGAATGCTCCGCTTCCGACAGGGTGATCGGATGGCGAGTGCGATAATCATCGGGAATGGCATTGGTCGTCAGCGGATCGCGAGCGCAGCCTTGCAGCAGGCCGGCGGCGAGCGCAACCATGGAGACGAGACCGGCCCGTCTGAGGGAAGAAGAGGGGGTTATTTCCGGCATGACGTTTCCTGCCCTGACCGGGCTTGCTCTGAAGAGGAGATTTCGCGCGCGTGTCGTCATTTGTAGATGAACCCCACTGATCCCTGATAGGGCGCTGCCTGGACCTGGTCTTTTCGGCCATAGACCTTGTTGACGCGGTTCATGAAATACATGGCGGCATCGTTTTCCGGGTTGAAGTTGTCATCCGGCCGGGCAATCTGGTTGCGCGCAACAGGCCGCACCAGATAAGGCGTGGCGATGATGACAAGCTCCGTTTCGTTGCGGATAAAGTCCTTGCTGCGGAAAAGCGTGCCGAAAATCGGGATTTTCGACATGCCCGGAAGTCCGGACATGGCCTGACGGACATTGTCCTGAACAAGACCCGCGATCACGATCGATCCGCCGGACGGAAGTTCGACGGTTGTGGAGGTTTCGCGCTTGCGGACCGACATATAGGTCGAGCCGGGAATGTTCCGCCCATAGTTGCCGGTTACCACGTTGCCTTCATAGGTCGGCTCGGAGACATTGGTCTCAATTTTGAGACTTATTCTTCCCGGTGAAAGCACCACGGGTTTGAAATTCAGGGTGATGCCGTAGTCGACTGTTTCCGTTTCGCGGGTGATGGTCGGAGTATTTGTATCCTTGTCGAGCGTAACTTCCTGGGTTCCGGCGATCCGGAAATCTCCCCCCACATAGAACTTGGCCTGTTCACCGGAGATGGCGGTGAGACTAGGTTCCGCAAGGGTACGCACGACACCGGCCTGCTCCATGGCGTTGAGATAGCTGGCAAAGTTCAGAGAGCCGGAACCTATTGAACCGCTGGCTATTCGCGAGGCAGTGCTAATTGCATTCCCAAGATTGGACGGATTTGAGAACTCAAATCCGTTATTGCTTGTCGAGCTGCCGATGGAACCATTGAAGCCGAGCTGTTTCAACACCTGCCGGCTGACTTCGGCGACAGTCACCTTCAGTGTTACCTGATCCTCGCCCTCGATCGTCAACATGTTGACGATTTGCGATAATTGGCGTCGTTCGGCAAAAATAGCCGCATCGCCGCCATTGTCACCGCCGGTGAGTGATATGTTGCGGGTGGTGGCTTCCCCGCCCTTCAGAAACGCGTCGGCGAGCTGCACGGCACGCGCAGAATCCTGCGGCGTGCGCACAGATCCGGTAAGGACGATGTTGTCCGAAACGATTTCCACCTTGATATCCGACTCGGGAATAAAACGGCGGATATTCGCCTCAAGACCGGAGATGTCGCGCTCTACTTCAAGATCGAGGCTGACGATTTCGCGACCGCCCTCACCGAAAATGAAAATATTGGTCTGTCCCACCGTTTTTCCGAAGAGGTAAATACGGCGCGAAGTGCGTGTTACGGCATCGGCAAGGCTTGGGTCCGCAACGAGAATGTCGTGGGCATCCTCAGGCAGATCAATGACCAGCGCCTTGTTGAGGCCGAGCTTCAGGCGTTTGCGGATGCCTGACCCACTCTCGGTAATCCGCACGATACTTGCACTTTGTGCCGCAGCTTCGCCAAGGCGCAGAAATTCAGGCGAATGCGGGCCTGGAATGCCTGAAAAAGCTACGCAGAATGCAAGCCCGCCCAGCATCGATGAACGCAGGTGTTTTTTAACACGCCTTGTCATGAACCCCCCGGTCATTGTGATGCTCCTTGACTGCCCTTGACGATCGATCCGGACTTGATCACCTGAATTTCCGGCTGACCGGAGCCGCCGTTGAGAAGATAGCCCGCTGAAAGCGTATCGTTTTCCTGCGCGTCGGCGATCGAGCGCAGAGCAAGAGTGAGGCGATCCGCCATCTGCTGCGCCACCGTTATGATTTTCGCCTGTTCTGGGGTCAGTTCCAGAGTTGCAGTCGCACCGACGACGGCGGAAATGCCGTCCTCGCCTTCCTTTATCTGTTGGTCGATTGCGAGAACCCGGACATTGTTCAAAACATTCTCAGTGAGGAAATTGCCGTTATCGCCCTTGCGAACCATGATGACATCGACCCGGTCATTCGGAAGCACGAAACCGCCGGCGCCGGTGGAGACGGAAATTTCCGTGGCGACGGCGCGTTTTCCAGCCGGCAGAAGCGAAGACATGATGCGGGTGCTGGAATCGACGACTTTTTCCGGTCGTACCGGTTCACCCTCGAACAGGGGCAACCGCACAACAGCGCCGGTGAGTTCGGTGATCGCATTCGGGTTTTTTGCTTCGGTTATGAAATTATCGACGACATTGCCCTGCGGCCATGGTGTCCAGCGCATTGAACTATCGTTCAGGCGGCTGCCGACGGGCAAGTTGACGGAGGAAACGAGAACATTGACCGTCGGTTCCTTCTGGATAATCGTCTCCGCTTTTTCGATGACCTGCTTTGCGCCGGAAATCTGCATGGCGACGAGACCGGCAAGACCGGCAGCGACCAGGGCAACGGATAGAATGACGATACGCGACGGTTTCATGCTCGATCCTTGAGGGAATCAGGTTGCTCTCCCCTCAGGATGGCGTGTGATTGGTATAATTATGGTTAATATTATGCTTGGATTTGTGGTTAATGGGCCTTTAATCCGTGAACACTGTAACTCGTTCAGGAAAGACTGGCGATGGCGGCCTTTACAAGCGGCGCCTCACCATAGGTCAGAAGGCCGGCAATGGCGATGCCGATGCCATAAGGGATTTTTTTTGCCACCAGCAGGGAATCCGGAATGGGAATGCCGATCGCCATGATTTCCTGCGAGCGTGATCGCAAAAGCAGGATACCAAGCGTTAATACGCCACCTATGACGGTAACCCCGAGCAGGAATTCGATAAGCGAAGAGTTGAATCCATACCAGACCGTAGCTGCGGTCAACAATTTGGCGTCCCCACCGCCCATCACATTGGCCGCGAAGAGCGTAAAACAGGCAAAAAAAACAGCCGCCGCCGCTGCAATGCTCATTGCGAAAGTTTGCCATTCCATGCCCGTAAACGGTGCGATCACAAGGAAGCAAACTAGCAAGATGAGCGGTATTCTGTTCGGTATGGTCATGCTGAATAGATCGTTCAGCGCAGCAAAAGCGAGGCACAAAGGCAAGGTCAGAAAAATTGCTGCTACGACCATCGGATTAATCCTACAGAGGATTTGGTAAAAGAGTGGCAACAACGCAGGGAGGTTGCCTGAAAATACCAAGATGGCCGCCCTTTTTTAGGGGCGGCCATCTACAAAATTATGCGGAAATTACTTTCCAGATGCAGTGGCGGCAGTCGTCATCTTCGTCCCAATGTTCTTGAAAAGTGTACCGATTTGGCTGCCGACGGTCGTTGCGCCACCGATGATTGCAACGGAAATAAGCGCGGCGATCAGGCCATATTCAATTGCCGTGGCGCCGGATTCGTCCTTGAGGAAACGAGCGAAAATCTTGGTCATGAGTATCTCCTAACTCTTGTTTGGTTCAGCACGCCGACAACTGTTTTCCGTTGTTCGGTTGCGTTCAAACTACATCCGAGCGATTTCCAAGCACTTAAAAAAAAGGCTTAATCTAAAGTAAACGGCATGATGAGTTTCTCTTGGTAAACAAAGATAAAAAGTATTGCCCGTATTTTTATATTTGCTGATAAACAAATATATTCCGCTGCGAGGGAATTCCCATTTTTGGAAAGCTACTCCCTCAATGGAACATATATGTCCAATTTTGATGCAGACCGGTTGGGGCGAAAAATGACTTCAACTGTGCATGGTTACTGCCCACATCGTGTACTCTCGCCATTTAACGCTTCATTCACTAAAACCGCGCATTCTGCGACGCAGTGAAGTGCAGTTTATGAACAAGGGCCAAAAGCGTGTCATCCGGAAAACTGGCGAAAATTGTGGTCGGCTTGTCCGTCATTATGGGAGGCTCGTCGCAATCTGTTTTCGCCCAGGAAGACATATTGCGCGTTTCGATGAACCACGCCCGTGTTCTCCGTCTCGATCGTCCCGTCAGCAAGGTTATTGTTGGGAATTCGAAAGTTGCTGATGCCACGGTCGCCGATGCCACAACCATTGTGCTGACCGGCCGCAGTTTCGGAACGACAAATCTCGTGCTTCTTGATGCCGACGGCAATCCGATCGTCGATGAGCGCATTCTCGTCTCCATCGATGAAGGCAATACGGTTCGCGTTTTCCGCCAGACGGAACGAACCGTGCTTTCCTGTACGCCGAATTGCGAACAACACTCGCAAAACAGTGGCGACAAAGACTCCCAGCCGTAAACTCGGCGAGGCCAGACGAGGCTTTCAAATACAATGATTTTGCATGAAGGAACGGCAGGCATTTTGTCGGCGTGACAAATGTTGCGTTCCCGCAGGCGGCAATCGTTTTTTTGGGGAAACGGGAGCCAGGAGTTGATCAGATCGAAAAAACACAACATGCGCCCCTGCGTTTCGCGGGAGGCCTGCATGTTGCTGTTTTTTCGTCTAAGTCATTGATCTGGCTAAGATCAAAAAAGGAATGGTGCCCAGAAGAGGACTCGAACCTCCACACCCTTTCGAGTACCAGCACCTGAAGCTGGCGCGTCTACCAATTCCGCCATCTGGGCGACGGAGAGCGATGTACGAGGGCAGCCGCCCGGTGTCAACAGGCTTTTTGAACTTTTATGACGATCATTGATTTTAAAGGGAAAAAACTTGGTTAGAGGCTGTTGAAACATGTCGCCGGGTCAGGTGTCGAGTCCGTCATGCTTCGTTCTGTCCACATGGCCGAGATCGCGGTCCGGATCGATGATATCGCGGATTCTCTGTTTGAGCTCTTTTGGGCTGGGAAAACCGCCATCGCGCTTGCGTTCCCATATGATGGCTCCGTCCACAGTGATCTCAAACAGGCCGCCGGTTGAGGGAATGAGGCTGACTTCGCCGATATCAGAAGCGAAGGTTTGCAAAATCTCCTGTGCCATCCAGCCCGCGCGCAGCAGCCAGTTGCATTGCGTGCAATAGCGAATGGTTATGTGAGGCTTGGTGTCACTCATGGTTACGTCTCCTTCAAGGTCCGGTCACGATAATGTCAACTATAACACTCATGTTTTTACCCGGCGCGTTCTTGTTCTTATCACGGAGCTTTGCGAACAGATAAGCCATCGAAGGCTGAAACGTGGAGATCCTATGGCCCAGTTCGACAATAACCGTCAGCGTCTTTTCGTTCCTGCTGTCGCACCGCTTTACAATTCGACGCATGATCTGGTGGAGACCATTCTGCGCGTCGCGGCGGGTGTTCTTCTTGTCACCCATGGTTTCGGCAAGATCGCCAACCCTTTCGGGGCGGTCGGCATGGTAGAAAGCCTTGGCTTTTATCCAGGCGTGTTCTGGTCGCCGCTTCTGGCCGCCACAGAGTTTTTCGGCGGCATTCTGGTGGCGATCGGTCTCTTCACGCGGCCTGCGTCCTTCGCGGCGATGATCGTCCTTTTGGTGACGGTCTATTTTCACGGCATCGTAAAGGCGGAGGGTCTGGGCGGCGCAGAAAAGTCGATCCTCTGGGCAGCAATCTTCCTGTTTTTCGCCGTTCGTGGCGGCAATCGGCATTCCGTCGACGCAAAACTGTCTCGGGAATTTTAAGGATTACCGGCGGGGCTTGCCTAACATCGCCCCGCCGTCGTTTCATGCCTCTTGAAAATCCGTTTTTCTCGTGGTGAAGCTTGGATTTGATCGGCAACTTCGCCGATTGGGTTTCCGCCATCATCAAGAGGCTGCATGCGCGTTGTAATTATCGAAAATATGGCGGGCACACCGCACGGACAACTCGGCGTCGCACTGGAAAAGGCGGGCGCGGAAACGCACATCATCCGCGCCTATGCGGGTGAGCCTCTTCCCGTCAGTGCCGGTGAGCATGATGCGCTCATCGTTCTGGGCGGTGAGCAGAATGCTCTTGATGACGCGCTTTACCCCTATCTTCCAGACCTTGCGCTTTTGATGAAAGCCTTTGGCGATGCCGATAAGGCCGTGATGGGTGTGTGCCTTGGCAGCCAGCTGCTGGCGCGCGCCTATGGGGGAGAAAATATTCTCGCCGGCCCACCTGAATTCGGCTGGGAAGATGTATCGCTGACGGAAGATGGTGCGTCCGATCCTTTATTGGCGGGGCTGGATGAAATATTCCCGATTTTTCAGTGGCATCGCGATACGTTTACCCTTCCGCCGGGCGCGATACGGCTGGCAACCAATGAAGCGACGCAAAATCAGGCCTTCCGTCTAGGTCGGGCGGTTTATGGCACCCAGTTCCATTTCGAAGCATCCACAGCCGTGGTGGATAGCTGGTGCGAGGCCTTTCCGGCATCGGTCGAAAAAATGGCGCCCGGCTGGCTGGAAAAATACAGCGACCATCGCGGCGCGCGCGCAGATATGGCTGACGCAGCTGGTCTGGAAATTGCATGCGCCTGGGTGGGGCTCATTTAAGCGGATTATTTTCGTTGTTAACATGACCTAGGCGATCAAGGTTGCGATCGTTTCACCATCATCACCAAGGAGATGTGAAGAACATGTACAAATTTGAGATTTATCAGGACAAGGCCGGCGAATATCGCTTCCGCTTCAAGGCATCCAACGGTGAAACGATGTTCTCGTCGGAAGGATACAAGGCCAAGGCCTCGGCGGTTCATGCGATCGAGTCGATCAAGAAAAACTCCCCCGGTGCCGATACCGTTGATTTGAGCACCATGACGGCCTGATCCTCGCCGCCTTGTGAGAACTCGAAGCATTTTGCCTGCCAGAAATGACAGGCGCATTGGCAGGTGCCGGCGTAAAGATAAGATTCAGTCTTTTTTGATAATCTTCCGTTAGCAATTGTATTTCGAGGTCTCCGGGCGGCGTTTGAGTGCCCCCGATTTGTTTTGCGTACGGGTTCTCATGCGATCATCGGCTGTGCCAGCACTTTTCTTCGGTTGCCTTTTGTTAGGTGGCTGCACCAGTTCCGGGCCGGAAAGCCTGGTGGCTGGCTTGCCTTCGAAGGAGACGACGAGTTCGGTCACGCCGTCGGCACCCGTGCCGCAGGCAAGTGTCGGCACGCAGGCCATCACCGCCCAGCCACGGCAGGAAGTGTTGGCATGGGGCGGGCCGGTGCCTGAAGAGCCCAAAGCCTTTTCCGCCGTCACGCCAAAAGCATCCCTGCTTCAGAATGCGCCCGAAATTGGCTTGCCAGCACAGTCACAGGCGGGAATGGTGCGGCCGGCGGAGCGCCCGATGGTTCGCGAAATGGAGCGTCCGGTGCAATTGGCCATGGCAGCCGCCCCGGCAGCAGGCGCTGGCGCACAAATCCGCTCGCGTATTTTCCGCTCCAGTTTCAGCGATGCCAAGCCAATCAATTTCGGCCGCGTTCAGCCGCGCCATTTTCAGGTTCACGGCGTGGATGTATCCCGCTGGCAGGCAAATATAAATTGGCCGCAGCTGCGCACTCGCGGCGCCAATTTCGCCTTCATCAAGGCGACGGATGGCGGTGATCATCTTGACCCGATGTTCCGCACCAACTGGCAGCGTGCGAAAGAAGCAGGCATCCGCCGCGGCGCCTACCACTTCTTTTATTGGTGCCGCTCGGCCAGCGAGCAGGCGGACTGGTTCATTCGCAATGTGCCGCGCGATCCCGATGCGCTGCCACCTGTCATCGACGTGGAATATAATGGCGAGTCGAGCTGCAAGATGCGCCATTCCCGTGAGCGCGTGCTGGAAAAGATGCGCGTCTTCATGACCAAGCTTGAGCGCCATTATGGACAGCGGCCGATCATTTATACGGCGCCTGATTTTTATAAGGACAATCTCACCGGCGAATTCCAGGATTATCCCTTCTGGCTGCGCGCCGTCGCCCAGCATCCGTCCGTGGTCTATCCCGGTCGTAAGTGGCTGTTCTGGCAATATTCCGGCTCCGGCCTGTCGCATGGTGTCGATGGCCGTATCGATCTCAATGTCTTCAACGGCAGCGAAGACGCATGGCATCGCTGGATCGACCGCCGTTCAAGCTGATCCGGGTGGGCGTCAGCGCGCGAATTTTCTGGCACCCGCAACGCACAGCACCACCACAAGCGTAACTCCGATCATGGCAGGGCTCACCTCCTCATGCAGCAGGGTTGCTGCAAGCACCAGCCCGAAGAACGGCTGCAGCAATTGCAACTGACCCACAGCGGCAATACCGCCGAGCGCCAGTCCGCGATACCAGAAGATGAAGCCGATCAGCATGCTGAACAGCGACACATAGGCAAGGCCGCCCCAGGCCTGCGGATCGATTCCGGCAAGTGTTTCCGGTCCGGTGAAAAAGGCAAGCGGCAGCATCACCGGCAGCGAGAGAACGAGTGCCCAGGAGATGACCTGCCAGCCGCCCAGCTTACGCGACAGAGCGGCGCCCTCGGCATAACCCAGCCCGCAGACGATGATCGCGCCCAGCATCAGGAGATCGACGGCAAGTGAAGCCCCAACTCCGGCTGAAAGCGAGTTCGACAGTGAAAAACCTGCCACGAGAGCACTGCCCAGGCAGGAAAACAGCCAGAAGGCGGGGCGGGGACGTTCACCACCGCGCAACACGGCGAAGACTGCGGTTGCGAGCGGCAATAGCCCGACGAAGACGATGGAATGCGCTGATGTCACGTGCCGCAGTGCCAGCGCCGTCAAAAGCGGAAACCCCACCACCACACCGAACGAGACGATGAAAAGCGATGTCATATCGTTCCGTGCCGGGCGTTTTTGCTGGAACAGCAACAGCAGGGCAAGCGCCAGAATGCCGGCAATGCTTGCCCGGGCAACAGTCAGGAACACCGGATCGAAATCCGTCACTGCAAGACGCGTGGCCGGCAGCGAACCGCTGAATATCACTACGCCGATAAGGCCGTTCAGCCAGCCGCTTGTCGTCTTGTCCATTGTCATCTCCTGCATTTTGTTTTTCTTGATCCGGAACGGCTGGCAGGAACAGCAACAGTCGTATACAATTTGAAGAAACTGTTATGGTTGATGGCCCAGTACGGATGGAGAGCGGTTTGAACGAGCAGGTTGTTTCCGTCACGCGCATGGGGCCCGGAACACGCATAGAAAAGGTGATGGCGAGCATCCGCCAGCGCATCGCCTCACGCAGCCTCGTGCCGGGCGCACGTTTGCCTTCGGTGCGGGCGCTGGCAAAGACGATGCAGGTTTCCACCTCCACCGTTGTCGAGGCCTATGACCGTCTGGTGGCGGATGGCACGATAGGTTCGCGTCCGGGCTCCGGGTTTTTCGTGGCCGGTCCGCTTGCACCCCTGTCGCTCGCTGATATCGAGCCGCGGCTTGATAGGGCGGTGGATCCCTTGTGGGTGTCCCGGCAGGCGCTGGATGAGGCCTCGGTCCTTGCCAAGCCCGGTTGCGGCTGGCTTCCTGCATCTTGGATGCCGGAAGAAGCACTGCGGCGGGCGATGCGGGGGCTTGCCCGTGCGGATACTGCCCTGCTGACGGACTATGCGAGCCCCATGGGGCTGCTGCAACTTCGCCAGCTTCTGTCGCGCAGGCTTGCCGAACATGGGGTACAGGCGGGCGCCGGCCAGATCATGCTCACCGATTCCGGTACGCAGGCGATCGATCTTCTCTGCCGTTTCCTGCTGCAGCCGGGGGATGCGGTGATTGTCGACGATCCCTGTTATTTCAATTTCCATGCGCTGCTGCGCGCACACCGCGTCCGGGTCATCGGCGTGCCTTACACTCCAACTGGGCCGGACCTGCCGCTGTTCGAGCAGGCGCTGAAAGAACACCAGCCGCGTCTTTATATTACCAATTCCGCGGTCCATAATCCGACCAGCGCCAGACTTTCCGCCGTTACCGCCCATCGGCTGCTGATGCTGGCTGAACAGGCGGGGCTGACAATCATCGAGGATGATATTTTTGCCGATTTCGAAACACAGGCGGCACCACGGCTGGCTGCTTTCGATGGTCTCAACCGTGTTGTCCAGATCGGCAGCTTTTCAAAAACCCTGTCGGCGTCCGTGCGGTGCGGTTTCATCGCGGCACCTCTGGCATGGGTGGAAGCACTGACCGACCTCAAGATCGCCACCGCTTTCGGTGGAGCGCATTTTTCTGCGGCGCTGGTGCTGTCGCTTTTGACGGATGGCAGTTATCGCAAGCATGTCGACGCGCTTCGACTGCGTCTTGCCGCGGTAATGCCGGAGGCGGCGGCACGTCTGAAGTCGATTGGCTGTGTGCCCTGGATCGAGCCGCAGGCGGGCATGTTTTTATGGTGCCGCCTGCCGGACGGAGTGGATGCGGGCGATGTGGCGCGCCGCGCGCTGTCCCAACAGGTGGTCCTGGCGCCCGGCAATGTCTTCAGCTCCTCGCAGAATGCATCCAGTTTCATGCGTTTCAACATATCGCAAATGGGCAGCCCGCAGACCATGACGGTGCTGGCGGATGCGCTCCGGGAGGCGGCCGATCACCGCCCGTCCTGAAGGCTTAGGAATGAATCGGAACAAAATCGCGTGAACGCCGTTTTCTCCGCAGAGTGAAGAGGAGAAATACCATGACATTCGATCCCAACAACCCGCGCCCGGACCGTGATCTTCGTCCGGAACTGAATATCAGCAATGAACCGCGTGCCCGCACGTCATCGTCCTGGGTACCGTGGCTGGCGATCATCGTCGTCGTCCTGGTGGGCGTTTTCGCCTGGTCGCAGATGAGCGGCCCGACCACTGATCCGGCCACGACATCGTCCACCACGCCGCCCGCGGCCACGGATCAGGCACCGGCACCGATGACACCGACCGCCCCGGCAACGCCGCCGGCAAACAACACGGCCCCGGCAAGCCCGAATACGGGTGGCACTCAGACCCAGCCGTAATGGGCTGACTGACATGAAAAAACCGTCTGCCTTCGGGCAGGCGGTTTTTTCGTGGGTGCAATCAGCTTTCGCCTTTAAAGCTGCTCCATCGCCGAGGGGTTATTGGACACTCTTGACCAGCGGGCGATCGATTCTTCCGCCAGCGCCGCAAGCGTTATGCTTCCAAAACGCGACAGGAGAATGGTTTCCGCCTCGTTCATGGCATCGAAAAGGGCTGCATTGACGGCCTGTTCGATAACGCAGTTCGGATTGTCGCCCGCCAGGCCGATGGAAAAAAGTTCCGGTGCGCCGAGCGCCCGGTAAATATCAAGCAGCGTGATCTCGCTGAGCGGCCGCGCCAGAACCCACCCGCCGCCATGGCCTTTTTCCGATGAGACATAACCATGCTCCCGCAGGCCCGCCATGGTCCTGCGCACCACCACAGGATTGGTCTGCAGCATGGCCGCGATGCTTTCAGAGGTGGCCGCTCTCTCGTGTTTTTCCATATGGATCAGAATATGCAGCACCCTTGAAAGGCGCGTGTCGTGTCTCATTGCGCAAGCCCATTTGTTTTTCGCAACGCTATCAGTTTCGAATTGACGTAACAATATAAGTTGCGTGACTCTTGACTCGAAAAATCACGTAACAATATAAGTATCGTGAAAATGAACGGGCGCTTCTGCCCGGTCCTGAACGATAGGTGCATCATGAAATTCGACGTCATCATCATCGGCGGCAGTTATGCCGGTCTCTCCGCCGCCCTGCAGCTGGGCCGCGCCAGAAAGAACGTTCTTGTTGTGGATGCCGGTAAAAGAAGGAACCGTTTTGCCAGCCATTCCCACGGTTTTCTTGGTCAGGATGGCAAGGCGCCGGGCGAGATCGTCGCCGAAGCGCGCCGCCAGATCGAGCGCTACAAGACAATAGAGTGGGCGGAAGGCAGTGTGACCGATGTCGAGGGGTCTTCTGGCGATTTCGTCGTCGAGATCGACGGTCGCCGCCGCGAAAGTGCTGCCTGGCTCATCCTTGCCATGGGCGTTACCGATGAGCTGCCGGATATAGCCGGGCTGAAAGAGCGCTGGGGTTCTTCGGTCTTTCATTGCCCCTATTGCCATGGCTACGAACTCGATCAGGGGAAAATCGGCGTCATTGCCGCTTCACCCATGGCTATTCATCACGCCCTGATGCTGCCGGACTGGGGTGAGACGACCTTCTTTACCAATGGCATATTCGTACCGGATGAGGATCAGGCAGCACTTCTGTCCGCCCGCGGTGTCCGCGTGGAAAAAGATCGTATCGCGGAAATTGCCGGACATGCGGATGTCGTTCTGGCCGACGGCCGCAGCATTGCGCTGGCTGGTCTTTTCACCCAGCCGAAACTGCGGATTACCTCGGACTGGATCGGAAAACTCGGCTGCTCAGTGGAGGAGGGTCCCATGGGATCGAGCATTATAACTGACGCCATGAAACAGACCACCGCCCGCGGCGTCTTTGCCTGTGGTGATGTCGCAAGACCGGCAGGCTCGGTCGCCCTTGCGGTGGGAGACGGTGCCATGGCAGGTGCGGCGGCCCACCGGTCGGTCCTGTTTCCGGAGTGATCAGCTGGAGGTGAGGCTCAGCCAGCGCCCGGGAGGCATGCCGAAAGCATTCTTGAAATGCCGGGTGAAATGCGCCTGATCCGCAAACCCGCAGGCAAATGCCGTTTCAGCAAGGCTGGCGCCGGCCCGCATCATCTCCTTGCATTTTTGCAGTCGCCGCATGATGAGATAACGATGCGGGCTGGTTCCCAGCAGGCCGCGGAAATGCCGGAAGAGCGTAAAGCGGTCGAGCCCGCTTATTCGCTCCAGTTCCTCTGAACCGACAGTGTCAGCGCTGTTCTCCAGCAGATAGTCCCGACACCGCAAAACGGCGGCGCGATCAATCCGTTTAATGGTTGTAGCGCTACCGTTCGAATGTTTGGAAAGCAGATCCGCCAGTCTCGATTGCCAGTCGGTCAGGAGCAGATTGTCCGGCTCGCTTTCGAGATTGCCCAGCGCCTCGATCAGACATTGCCGGAACGCGGGGTCCTCGATGATGGGATTTCTTGCAAAGGGCAGCGCCTGATATCCCGCCTGCGCGATTTTTTCCGGCGGAAGATAGAGCATGCGGTAGCGCAGGCCTTCATCCGTGCCTGCGCCGCCATCGTGCACTTCGTCGGGATGCAGCACGATGACATTTCCCGGCATGCTGAAATGCGAGGTGCCGCGATAGGAAAAGGTCTGGACCCCGGAAAGCGTGATGCCGAGCGCATAGGTGTCATGGCGATGCGGCGCATAGGCGTTGCCATGAAAGCGCGCTTCGATGCGTTCTATGCCCTCGCTTGCCGGCGCCTGCACGATCCCCTCGAATTTGCACGAACGTTCAAGATCGATGATGCGCGAAGGGTCTAGGGTTGCTTCTCTTTCGTAACCACAGCCAGATTGAGTTTGCATGTTTGATACCAAGATCGCCGTCATCCTTCGCGATGACCTTGCCGTATGGCAAAAACTGAACGTTACCGCATTTCTCATGTCGGGCATTGTCGCCCAGACCGGAGAGATCATCGGGGAACCATACCGCGATGGCGCAGGCAACGTCTATAACCCCCTGTCCATCCAGCCGATCGTTGTCATGGCCACGGATCAGGAGGCGCTACGAAAGATCCATCAACGATCCCTCGAGCGCGATGTCACGACATCACTCTACATTGAGGAAATGTTCGCGACCGGGCACGATGTCGCCAACCGTCAGGTATTTTCGGAGTTCTCTCCTGACAATGCCAGGGTGGTTGGCATGGCGCTGAGGGCGGACAAGAAGATCGTCGACAAGATCACCAAGGGCGCAAAGCTGCACACTTAACGATAAGTCTTCAAATACAAAGGGGAGGCTGTAAGCCTCCCCTCCAACAGCAGCGATGGCAATATGATTGCCGCTTATTCGTCGTTCATCTTCAGAGCGGCGATGAAGGCTTCCTGCGGAATTTCCACCTTGCCGAACTGGCGCATGCGCTTTTTGCCTTCCTTCTGCTTGTCCAGAAGTTTGCGTTTGCGCGTCGCGTCGCCGCCATAGCACTTCGCCGTCACGTCCTTGCGCAGCGCGCGCACGGTTTCGCGGGCGATGACCTTGCCGCCGATGGCGGCCTGGATCGGGATCTGGAACATGTGCGGCGGAATGAGTTCTTTCAGCTTTTCGCACATGCCGCGCCCGCGCCGGTCGGCCGCCGAGCGGTGCACAAGCATGGAAAGCGCATCCACCGGGTCGCCATTGACGAGGATCGACATCTTGACGAGATCGCCTTCGCGATAGTCGATGATGGTGTAATCGAACGAGGCGTAACCCTTGGAGATGGATTTCAACCGGTCGTAAAAGTCGAACACCACTTCGTTGAGCGGCAATTCATAGGTGATCATCGCGCGGTTGCCGACGTAGGTCAGTTCCGTCTGCAGGCCGCGCCGGTCCTGACAGAGTTTCAGGATGCCACCGAGATATTCGTCCGGCGTCAGGATCGTCGCCTTGATCCACGGCTCGCGGATTTCCTTGATCTTCACCACGTCAGGCATGTCTGCCGGGTTGTGAAGTTCCTTCTCCGTGCCATCAGTCAGCGTCATTTCATAAACGACCGAAGGTGCTGTGGCGACGAGATCGAGATTGAATTCGCGCTCGAGACGTTCCTGAATGATTTCGAGGTGCAGCAGGCCGAGGAAGCCGCAACGGAAACCGAAGCCGAGAGCGGCGGAGGATTCCATTTCGAAAGAGAAGGAAGCGTCGTTGAGGCGAAGCTTGCCGACAGCCGCGCGCAAATCCTCGAAGTCAGCCGCATCCACCGGGAAGAGACCGCAGAATACCACCGGCTGCGCGGGCTTGAAGCCGGGCAGGGCCTGCGCCGTCGGGCGCTTGTCATCGGTGATCGTATCGCCAACACGCGTATCGGCGACTTCCTTGATCGAAGCAGTGATGAAGCCGATCTCGCCGGGGCCGAGGCTATCGACATTGACCATCTTCGGGGTCAACACGCCAATACGCTCGACGCCGTATTTGGCGCCCGAACCCATCATGCGGATCTGCTGACCTTTGGTCAGCACGCCATCGATGACGCGCACCAGAACCATGACGCCGAGATAGGTGTCGTACCAGCTATCGACCAGCAGCGCCTTGAGCGGCCCGTTATCGCCGACATCGCTCTTCGGCGGAGGCAGCTTGTGGACGATGGCTTCCAGAACGTCCGGGATGCCGAGGCCGGTCTTGGCCGAGATCAGCACCGCCTCGGAGGCGTCGATGCCGATAACCTCTTCGATCTGTTCCTTGATGCGATCGGGTTCGGCAGCCGGCAGATCGACCTTGTTGAGAACCGTCACCAGCTCGTGATTGTTGTCGATTGCCTGATAGACATTGGCGAGCGTCTGCGCTTCCACGCCCTGCGATGCGTCCACCACCAGCAGCGAACCTTCGCAGGCCGAAAGCGAGCGGGACACTTCGTAAGCAAAGTCGACGTGGCCGGGTGTGTCGATGAGGTTCAGCACATAAATCTCGCCGTTATTCGCCTTATAGTGCAGGCGCACGGTCTGGGCCTTGATGGTGATGCCGCGCTCGCGCTCGATATCCATCGAATCGAGAACCTGTTCCGACATGTCGCGCTCGGCAAGGCCGCCCGTCGACTGGATCAACCGGTCGGCCAGCGTCGATTTGCCGTGATCGATGTGGGCAACGATCGAGAAGTTGCGGATATGGTCCAGGGGCGTGCGGGTCGAATTTGTGCTCATGCCCCGCGCTATAGCAGGGGCTTCTCATGCCGCAAAGCGGGAATTTGGTTAAAAGCCCTTTAAAATGGGCTTTTCAGCTCGCAAATTGCTCCGGCCAGTCGCGACGGGTGGCCACCTGTCCCTCGGTTCTGAGCCTTGCGACGGCGGTAAGATCAATATCGGCAATCAATAGCGTACTTTGCGTCACGGCATCGCCGTCGCTTTCCGCAATGATGCCGGATGCCGGCATGCCGTAATCGGAGGGTACGTAAAGCGCCGCACGGCCACGATTTTCATCGACGGCGGGCGACCATGGGGCCTCACCGGCGGTGGGGGAGGAGAGAACGGCATATTGATTTTCCAGCGCCCGCGCCTGCGCGCCGATGCGCACCCGGTAAGCGCCGGCCAGCGTGTCGGTGCAACTGGGAGCGAGGACCAGTTCGACGCCCATCTCCGCCAGCCTGCGGCCCAGCATCGGAAACTCGTTGTCGTAACAGATGAGGATGCCGAGATTGCCTATCGGCGTCTCAAAAGCCTTCAGGCCCTCGATACCGGCGTGGATGTTCCACTGTTCCCGCTCGAAACGGGTCATGATCTGCTTGTCCTGATAACCGATCAACCCGTCTGGCCCAAACAGCCATGCCCGGTTGCGAAACTTGCCGTCCGGGTCCTTCACCGGTGCGCTGCCCGGCTGGAACAGGATTTGGTGCTGTCGCGCCAGCTCCTCGCAAAGCTCCACCCATGAGGGGATAAGCGGCTGTATCTCTTCGATGGAGCGGTGCAGATCCGACCGTGCCTCGGGCGGTAATTGCCCGGTCAGCGCCATGGCCGAATATTCCGGCAGAAGCAGCAACTCGGCCCCCTTTTCTTTCGCCTCGCGCGCGATGGCGGAAAGATGCGCCGCATAGGCTTCCCATGTCTCGATCAGTTCGATGGCGTATTGGCTGGCCGCTAACCGGGTCATTTGTTTGTGTCTCCGGTTGCGATGTTCTTCATCCAGAAGGACAGCGGTTTCGGGCTTTGAGTGCTCTCGTCGATATCCTGCCACGTAAAGCTGGTGCGCAGCTCGGGATGATGGCGATAGCCCCGCTTTTCCCAGAAGGCGTTGAGCGGCACGTAGTCGGCCGGGCGGCGCGGGTGATCGGCCGGCCGCTCAACCGCGCAAAAGGTGCACCAGTTAAAGCCCAGACGTTTTGCATGGGCCTCTCGCTCTTCAAAGAAACGCACGCCGAGGCCATGACCACGATAATTCGATAGCAACACGCTTTCGCCAAAATAAAACAGATTGGACGGGTCGTAACCGGCCGCAAGGAACGGCGTTTTGACCTCTTCGGTCTCCGCCGCCATCGGCATGCCGGTGGACATGCCCACCACCTGCCCATCATCCAGCGCCAGCACGAAAACCGCGCCTTCGGTATCGGCATAGGTTGCCAGATATTTTCGCTCATGATCCAGCGAGCCGTCATAGAGATAGGGAAAGGCGCGGAACACCTCGATCCGCAGGCGCGCCAGGTCGTCAAAACAGGCAACGGCGTCGATGCCGGAAAGAGACTTGATTTCGACGGTCATGGGCATTTTCACTTTCGGTTGCACTGGTTATACCGTCATGGAAAACCCGCGCAAGCATTGAACGGAGAAGACGATGACCGCCACAGAGACCATCCGCGCCTATTACGATGCCTTCAACCGTCAGGACATGGATGCCTTTCTGGCGCTTCTTCATGACGAGGTGGTGCATGACATCAATCAGGGTGAGCGCCAGACCGGCAAGGCCGCTTTTGCTTCCTTCATGGACCATATGAACCGCTCCTATAAGGAAAACCTCACCGACATGGTCATCATGGTGAGCGAGGACGGCCAGCACGCTTCCGCCGAATTCATCGTCAATGGCGAATATCTCAAGACCGACGAAGGATTGCCCGAGGCTAATGGCCAGAAATACGTCCTGCCCGCCGGTGCCTTCTTCGACCTCAGAGACGGAAAAGTTAGCCGAGTAACAAACTACTATAATCTGAACGACTGGATTGCCCAGGTCGGCGCCTGAGGCTTTCGTCGCTTCCGCCATAATGGCCATCCGAGAGTAATCGTTGTTTCCACTATTGTGGATATTGACTCCATCATATGAGAATTATAATCATCATATGATGGAAAACGAAGATCATATTCTCGAACGTTCGATTGGTGAGCGGATCAGGGTACTGCGGGCTGAAAACGGCCTGACACTGGATCGGCTTGCCTCTGAATCTGGTGTCAGCCGCGCCATGATTTCACGCATCGAACGGGGTGAGGCGAGCCCGACGGCGTCGCTGCTCGCCCGCATCTGCGCCGCGCTCGGCCTGTCGCTTTCCGGTTTCTTCGCGGAAAATGAACAGGCGGTTTCCCCGCTGGTGAAGAAGCGGAACCAGCAGCTCTGGAAAGATCCCGAAACCGGTTATGTCCGCCGCGCCATCTCCCCGCCGCGTGTCGGTTCCGATGTCGATATTGTCGAGGTCGAGTTTCCACCCGGCGCGCGTGTCGGCTTTCCGCCGCATGCGGCAAGCCGGGGCATGACGCAATATGTCTGGCTTTTCGAAGGGGTTATGGAGATGACGAGCGACGGCACGGTGCATCTGATGGAGCCCGGAGACTGCCTTTTCATGCCGGTCGGTGAAGGACATGTCTTTCACAATCCTTCCGAAAAGCCCGCCCGTTACGCCGTCGTGCTGGACCAAAGACAGCGCTGATTTTTCCCGACAGGAGTTTTTATGGCCACCATCCGAGTGCTGAACGGGCAAGAGACGCTCGACGTCCTACCGGAACTCTGCGAAGTCCTTTCCGCCTGCGTCAATGGCGGTGCATCCGTCGGTTTCATGTTGCCTTTCTCGCCACAGGATGCCGAACCGTTCTGGCGAGCCGTGGCGGAAGTGGCGGGTGAGGGCGGTACAATCCATGCCGTGGCGGAAGTGGATGGCAAGGTGGTGGGCACCGTGCAGGTGGGCCTTGCTTCCAAACCCAACCAGCCGCATCGAGGCGATCTGATGAAGCTTCTCGTACATCCGTCGGCCCGCGGTCTCGGGCTTGCCCGAAAGCTCATGCAAAAGGTGGAAGAGGAAGCTGCAGCCCGTGGCCGTACCCTGCTGGTGCTGGATACGGCCACGGGCAGCGATGCGGAGGCGATTTATCCCCGCCTCGGCTGGGAGCGGGTGGGGGTCATTCCGGATTACGCCCTGTTTCCAGATGGGCGCTATTGCGGCACGACCCTGTTTTATAAGCGGATCGGCTAGAGCATTTCCGCCGCTTATTGCCCCGGTTTCAGCGTGCGGTTGAAGGCGGCAACAATCATCTTTTCCAGTTCAGCATGAATATCTGCGCGCTCGCGCGGTCCGGCCGGTTCGCAGATTGGGTCGCGCTCGCCGACAGATTTGAGAAACGCATCGGCATCCGGCTTACATAGGGGCAGGAAGCTGAAATGGTTGGCCTCATCGACCTGCTGATAGGTCGAGCCAGGCACCTCGGCCGCCATTCTGTCCACCAGCACGGCCGGTGGAATTTTCCCCTTGCTGCCGAGATTGATGAAGGTCAGCGGAATATCGATTGTTTTCAGGCTGACCGGCTGGAAGGCGAGTGCGAGGCCAGGATCTACCAGCACGGCAGAGCGGATGCGAGGGTCGCGGTTCTGCTGCTCGAAACGGGCCTTGTCGAGGGTTCCGAGGTCGAGCTTCGGCACGCTGACCGGCTCGTTATTGAGATAACCCCGGCCACCAGCGAACCATTGGCAATCCATCATCGTGGCATACTCTCCGCAATAACGCGCGTAGGCAGTGAGATCGGCGCGTGCGCCCGAAATCTCCATCGCCGCGCTGCCGCCGAGCGAAAAGCCGAGCACGCCGATCCTCTGCGCATCGATCGCGCCGGACCATTTGCCCTGCGTCGTCAGCGCTGTAAGGATCGTGGAAAGATCACCCGTCCGCTCCCAGATTTTCGGCGTATCGGCAGGTGTTGAATCGCCGCTGGTGGTGCCGGGATGGTTGGGGCCGGCGACGATGAAACCCTCGCTCGCAAGCTTTGCGGCGATCCAGGCCATGCCGCTTACTCTCGAGCCCGAGCCGTGTGACAGAAGCACCAGCGGCAGGCGACCCGATTGCACCGCACCGTCCTTGAAGACGGGCGTGCCTTGAAAAATCCGGTCCTCGCCGGAAAGCGTCTGCGTGCCGTTGCTCTCCGAAGGATACCAGACGGTGACGGCAAGGTCCTTGCCACGTTCGGGAGATGGTATGGCGATTTCGCTGACGCCAACGGCTTCATTTGCAAAAGCCGGCTGGGTAATGAGAGCGGAAAACAGCATGGTGGTGATGGTGACGATGGGGCGCATGAAAAACCTCTTGCGGTCGGAAAGAACGAGACCCAATCTGCACCGTCACCTGTTTTTCGCGTCCTTGATCGCGTTTGAGGTCGTACCGAAACACGATCTGGTCCATGGAAAGACAACAGGTCGTCGATCCGGGATATTTATTCGTGCTTTTCATTCCCCTGCCATTCGTCGTGGCGCTTCTGCTGGTCGTTATGTTCATCGTCTTTTTCCGAAGCGGAGACGACGTGCGGACGAACCGCGCCTTTCTGGCTCTGATTGCGCTTTGCGCGGTACAATCGGTTCTTGTCGGCCTGCGCTGGGGGTATGGCGTGAATGCGGTGCGTTATGTTTTGCCTGTCCTCGCCGCCTGCCTGCCGCCACTTGTCTATATCGCCTTCCGTGGCTTGATGAGGGTCGAGGCAGACAGCAGGAGGGCGATGCTGGCAAGTCTTGTGCTCTCGCCTTTGTTGATCGTCGTTCTGGAATTCGCTTTGCCCGCCGCGATCGATCTTGCCCTGATCCTCATCTTTGTCGGCCATGCCGCCGCACTGCTTCTTCTGGGAGGACAAGGGCCGGATGGGCTGGACGAGGCGCAATTCGCCAGCGTCACCTCGGCGCACAGGGCACTGATCATCGCCGCCGTGGCGCTATGTGTTTCGGCGCTGTTTGATCTTCTCGTGTTCCTCGATTTTGAATGGGCGCATGGGGAAAATGTCGCCGCGCTCGTCAGCAATGCCAATCTTTTCGGGCTGTTGCTGATCGGGCTGATGGCCGCCCTGGCTGGAAAAAGCAAAGCGTCGCAAACGGCTGCGGAGCCGGCTGGTGAATTGCCGCCTCCCTCAGAGCCATCGGACCAGGACCGGGACATCGTCGCAAGCCTCGACCAATTGATGACAACACAGGCGCTTTACCGTGACGACAACCTCAATCTGACGCGGCTGGCCAGACGCCTCGGCCTGCCAAGCCGGCAGATCTCCGGTGCGATCAATCGTTCCCTCGGCATCAATGTCTCGCAATATGTCAATCAGCTTCGTATCCGCGAAGCCTGTCGTTTGCTGGAAGAGACGGAGCAATCGGTGACCGCGATCATGTTCTCCTCGGGTTTCCAGACCAAGTCCAACTTCAACCGGGAATTTCGCCGTGTCACCGGCATGAGCCCGGTGGACTGGCGTGAACGGGAAGTATGGAAACTGGTTTCGCCAAACAAAACGGCCACCCGGCAGATGCCGGATGACCGTCTGAAGATGGTCGGGAAATGATGAGGATCAGAGCGTGCCGTTGCGCTGCTGGATCATCATGTAGGTGTCATAGGTATATTCGGCGATCTGCGCCCAGAGATAGGCGTCTTTCTTGAACGCCTGCTGGCTTTCGTAGATCTTCTTGAAGCTCTCGTTCTTTGCCGAAATCTCCGCATAGGTCTCCACCGCCGCCTTATGGCAGACGTCGAGGATTTCCTGGCTGAACGGCCGCAGGATGGCGCCCTGCGCCACGAGTTCCTTCAGCGCCTTCGGGTTGTGCGCGTCGTAACGCTCCAGCATGCTGGCGCTGCCGGCGGCGCAGGCGTCTTTCAGGATGCGCTTGTAATTTTCCGGCAACTCGTTGAACTTCTGCAGGTTCACGAAGGCATGCACGGCCGGGCCGCCTTCCCACCATGCCGGATAGTAGTAGTACTTTGCGACCTTGTAGAAGCCGAGCTTCTGGTCGTCATAGGGGCCGACAAATTCGGTGGCGTCGATTGTACCCTTTTCCAGAGCGGCATAGACATCGCCACCGGCGATCTGCTGCGGGGTAACGCCAACCTTCTGCATCACCTGGCCGGTGAGGCCGGCAATGCGCATCTTCAGGCCTTTGAGGTCGTCGATGGTATTGATTTCCTTGCGGAACCAGCCGCCCATCTGAGCGCCTGTGTTGCCGAGCAGGATCGAGTAGATATTGTGCTGGGCAAGGAATTCGTTGAGCAGCTCATTGCCGCCGGCCTGATTGAACCAGGCATTCGTCTGACGCGCGTTGAGACCGAACGGAACCGAGGTTCCAAGCGCGAAGGTCGGGTCCTTGCCAACGTAATAATAGGCGCAGGTATGCGCCATTTCGACGGTTCCGGCCGTCACCGCATCCGCCGCCTGCAGCGCCGGCACGATTTCACCGCCGGCGAAATGCTGGATGACGAAGTTGCCGCCGGAAGCTTCCTTGACGTGATCGGCGACCATCTGGCCGGCACCGAAAAGAATGTCGAGGCCCTTGGTGAAGGACGACGTCATGCGCCAGGTGATTTTGGGGTTTTCCTGCGCAATGGCCGGAGCGGCCAGCGCGGTTGCGGTAACACCGGCGCCAAGAGCGCCCGCCTTGCGGATAAATGATCTGCGATCCATGTCGATAAGCCCTGATACGTCCGTATATTACAGGCGAACCGCACGGTACGCCTCCCAAGGGCTACTAAACATTTATCCTTGCAACCATCAAGAGGGAATGTTTCAAACTTGCGCGCTCTTTTGTAATGCCTGTCGATCGCCGTTTTGGCACGTGATCGCGTTCTTCTTGTGGTCTCTGCCCCGCCGTGGTCAGGGTTGCGTGCGTTTTAACGCCGGATCGTCCAGCGCAGGGTTATAAAACAGCGAGAGCGTCAGGCTTCTGGCGATGCGTTCGGCCGTTTCCATGAACCAGTCATGGGCCTCTCTGCTCGGCGCGATATCGTCAAGCGTTGCCGAAAACAGCGCCAGCCATTGCGGGAAAAGTTCGGCTGTCATGTTTTTGACGCCCAGATGCGCCTGCACCGGCTTGCCACCGTAACTGCCATTCTTGAAGGCGACAGCCGACCAGAACTGCTTCATTTTGGCCATGTGTTCCGGCCAACGCCCGGACAGACGCGCATCGAAGACCGGTCCGAGCGTCGGATGTTTTAGAACGCGGCCATAAAATGTCTCCACCAGCAGATCGATGAAACCGGCATCGACGCCGATCTGCGCCATGGCGCTTTCCGCCCGGTTTTGAATTTCCGCGTTATGGGCGGCCCTTGCCGCAATCGGATCCTGCATCGTACTTCCTTTTCCGCGAATTTACGCTGCTTGGCCACGCTCGGCAATGCGACGCATTGCCGTATTAGAATTGTTCTAAAAAGCTTGATTGTGATGGTGCGTCGCTGTATTTAGAATTATTCTAAAAAGGTTTCAGCCATGTTCCACAGTCTTTTTTCCCTGTCCAAGCGCCCCTTCTCCTCGCTCGGCGAGCAGGAAATCCTGGCACTCGCCATCTCGTCGGAAGAGGACGATTCCCGTATTTACCGCTCCTACGCCGATCACCTGCGCGGGCAATATCCGCAATCGGCAAAAGTCTTCGATGACATGGCCGAAGTCGAGCAGCAGCATCGAAATGTGCTGATCGATATGCATCGCCGCCGCTTTGGAGAAACCATCCCGCTGATCCGCCGCGAACATGTGCGTGGTTTTTACGAGCGCACGCCGGACTGGCTGGTGAAAAACCTGTCGCTGGAGAAAATTCGTGCCCAGGCCGAATTGATGGAAGCGCAGGCGATCCGGTTCTACGATGAAGCGGTCAAGCGCACCACCGATGCCTCGACGCGCCAGCTGCTCGGTGATCTGGCTGAGGCGGAGCGGGGTCACGAAGACGTCGCGCATATGCTGCAAGAGAAGCATCTCGATGAAGATGGCAAGACCGAAGAGGCTGAAACCGCAAAACGCCAATTTCTGCTAACCTATGTGCAGCCGGGCCTTGCGGGCCTGATGGATGGCTCCGTCTCGACGCTTGCGCCGATCTTCGCGGCCGCCTTCGCAACGCAGGATACCTGGCAGACTTTTCTGATCGGCCTTTCGGCTTCCGTCGGCGCGGGTATTTCCATGGGCTTTACCGAAGCCGCCCATGATGATGGCAAGCTTTCGGGTCGGGGTTCTCCGCTAAAGCGCGGCCTTGCCTCCGGCATCATGACCGCGATCGGCGGGCTTGGTCACACATTGCCTTATCTTATCCAGCACTTCTGGGTCGCCACAGCCATCGCCGCCATCATTGTTTTCGTGGAACTCTGGGCCATCGCCTTCATTCAGAACCGCTTCATGGAAACGCCGTTCCTGCGGGCAGTGTTTCAGGTGGTGCTGGGCGGTTCGCTGGTGCTGGCGGCTGGTATCATCATCGGCAATGGCTGAGGAATAAAAAAGCCCGCAGCGTCTGCTGCGGGCTTTTTGCGTCAAGTCTATGATCGCTGTCGATCAGCGCAACGCGCCGACCAGAACGTCGCGGCCATCTTCGATGGAGACCCAGCGGCCCGTATTGAAGGACGCCTGCCGCTTCAGATAGGTGTAATTGGTATCTGTCCAGAGCTTCACGTCGTCGGTCAGGTTGTCGAGAATATAATCGCCATCGGTGGTGCGAAGCGTCAGCACGGCATGGCCTTCACCGTCCGGCTTGCGCACGACCGTGATCAGCAGGTCGGCCACGGAGAAACCGCGCTCGATCAGCTTCTTACGCTTCAGCAGCACGAAATCTTCGCAGTCACCGGCGGTCGTCGGATATTCCCAGACTTCGTCCTTGCCGTAGATTTCCAGATCGGTCATCGCCACGATGGTGGTGTTGACGGAGGTGTTGATCTCACGAATGACGCCCCAGCCATATTCCGTGACACGCGGCGGCGGCGTCATCTTGTTGCGAATGTTGCATTCATCCGCATATTTCTGACAGAACTCGTAATGGCCGATCGGCTGGGAGGTAATCCCGCCCGTCACCATGGAAGGGCTTCCCTTGGTTTCCGCCGTGGCGGAGGCAGCAGTCATTAGCCCGGCAGCAACTGCAAACAGCAGTGCACGCGCCAGCGGTGCGTTCATCATGAAACCCGTCCCTTAATTCTTAACGAAAAGTTAAGAGGGATGGGGGGGTGAGTCAATCGCTACCAATGGGTGGCACGCAAGACTCGTTGAATATGGTTAAGAGCGTTGCGCAAATGCCTATATTGCAAGGGCTCTGACGGCAGCCAGCATCCGGTCGATATCCTGCGGTCGGGAAAGCCGGTGGTCGCCGTCGCGGATCAGCGTCAGGACGACATCGTCGGCGGGAAGATGTTCAACAAGCTTCAGCGTATGCTGATAGGGAACATCGGGGTCGCGCATGCCCTGCAGGATGTGAACGGGGCAGCCGGTGGTGATGATGCCGGTGAGCACGCGGTTCTGCTTTCCGTCCTCCATCAGCGCCCGGGTAAAGATGTTGGGCTCGGGGCTGTATTCCGAATGTTCCTCGAAATAGCCTCTCTCCACCAGCGAGGTCTTTTCCGCTTCCGTCAGGCTGGGTTCTATCAGTTCTGCCGTGAAATCGGGAGCGGGGGCAATCAGAACCAGACCGGCGACGGAGGGCGCGTCGCCCGCCTTGCGCAGCTCCTCGACCATGCGCAACGCGATCCACCCGCCCATGGACGAACCGACGAGCACGACGCGCGACGGTGCCTTGGTGCACACCACGGCGAGCGCTTCTTCCAGCCACCGGGAAATCGTGCCTTTGTTGAAATCGCCGCCAGAAGCTCCGTGGCCGGAATAATCGAGCCGCAGGCAGGCAAGACCGTTTTCCTCTGCAAAGCGGTCGAGCTCGACCGCCTTGGTTCCCGTCATGTCGGAGCGGTAGCCGCCGAGCCAGACGAGCAGGGGTGCATCCGGCTGTGATGTCGCGCGGCGATGTAGAAAAGCAATGTTGCGGGCGTCGTCACCCGTTCCTATATGCAGGAATTCCGCGGCTTGTTCGGTCATGTATATGCAATTCTCCTGATTTTCGTGCAATATCGGCGACGTATTTGCAAAAACCGTGGCAAGAGGTGATCTTTTCGGGCAGATATGCTATTGACTTCGCCACGGCAATAACGACATTTCCGCCGCTTGTACCAAACAAGCTGTTTTTTGCTGACGTGATCCAGAAACAGATCAGGAGAATACGACCATTCGCAGACCTTTCAAAGCCGATGCCCCCGTCAAGGAGGGCCCGCGCTCCAACCGGGAAATTCGGGTTCCCAGAGTTCAGCTTATTGATGAAGAGGGCCAGAACCTCGGTAGCATGCCGACGGATCAGGCTTTGAAAATGGCGGAGGATTCCGGTCTCGATCTCGTTGAGATTTCGCCGAACGCCGAACCGCCTGTATGCAAGATCCTCGATCTCGGTAAGCTTAAATACTCGACCCAGAAAAAGGCCGCCGAAGCGCGCAAGAAGCAGAAGATCGTCGAAGTTAAAGAAATCAAGATGCGCCCCAACATCGACACGCATGACTATGACGTGAAGATGAAGGCGATGAACCGGTTCTTTGACGAAGGTGACAAGGTGAAGGTGACGCTGAAGTTCCGTGGCCGTGAAATGGCCCACCAGGAACTTGGCATGAAGCTTCTCCTCCAGGTGAAGGAAGATACCCAGGCGATTGCCAAGGTTGAAGCCGAGCCGAAGCTGGAAGGCCGTCAGATGATGATGGTTCTTGCCCCGAGATAATTTGCGCCAGTCCTGAAAGCTGCGTAAATCACCGCCGCAAGGGGAAATTTTCTTTCCCCGTTGCGCTTTTAGCCTACTGCGGTTATAAGCGCGCGTCCGAACGGTCCGGCAGGGCATGCCGAGGCCGTTCCTGAATAGCTTGAAATAGGCCTCGTCTGCCTGTTTCGATACAAAAACACGGAGTAGCAAAATGCCCAAGATGAAGACGAAGTCCGCTGCAAAAAAGCGGTTCAAGATCACCGCTACCGGCAAGGTTGTTGCAGCCGCCGCCGGTAAGCGCCACGGCATGATCAAGCGTACCAACAAGTTCATTCGCGACGCGCGTGGAACCATGGTTCTCGCCGAAGCTGACGGCAAGAAAGTCGTCAAGAACTACCTGCCGAACGGTCTCTGAGACTTTTCCGCACTTTTGGACACTTTAAGGAGATCATGACATGGCACGCGTAAAACGTGGCGTAACTTCCCGCGCCAAGCACACCAAGACACTCAAGGCAGCCAAGGGCTTCTACGGCCGCCGCAAGAACACCATCCGCGCAGCAAAGGCTGCCGTGGATCGTTCCAAGCAGTACGCTTACCGCGACCGCAAGGTTAACAAGCGCAACTTCCGCGCTCTGTGGATCCAGCGTATCAATGCTGCTGTTCGCGAATTCGGCCTGACCTACGGCCGCTTCATCGACGGCCTGAACAAGGCTGGTATCGAAGTCGACCGCAAGGTTCTGTCCGACATGGCTATCCATGAGCCGGCAGCATTCGGTGTACTCGTCGAAACGGCGAAGAAGGCTCTTGAGTACCTCAAGGATGCCGGTACGACCAATGAGTTTGAAACCGCTGTAAAGTAATTACGGCGCGGACAATCTGTTGTTCATTTAAAACCCGCGCCGGTCCTCCGGCGCGGGTTTTTCGTTTTAGACGTTCATGGCAATTCCGGCAAAAGCGTCAGGCGCTGTTCACCGGATTTGTCGGAGACAAAAGGGTGGGGCATCGGCCGGTATTTGTCCGGGGAGGCTCCCGGGGGCAAAAAATGCTGGTTGCCGCAAGCGAAGTGGAAAAGGCAAAGGGTTTCCGCGTCCATCTTGAGGATGGCGATATCGCGGCCTTGATGCGGGCTTTGCTTCAGAGCGAGCGCCGTGTGCAGAAACTTGAGCTTTCCACCGCCACAGTCTGGATCAAGCGTCAGGGCACGGAAACGCCGTCCTGGTGGATGAAGCTGCAGACTTTTCTCGCAAAACTCCTTCCCTACACCTTCATGCGGCCTTCGCCGCCGCTAGACGGTGTCGGACTGATGCGCCGCGAACTCGAAACGCTGGAGGTCTTCAAGGCCCGTGGTTTTCCCGTGCCACCCATCATCTATTCCTCGCTGACGGCCGTCGTTCTGGGCGATGTCGGCCCCACCATCATGGAGCGGATGGATGTGATTAAGGCAGCGCGACCGGCCGAGCACGATGCCCTGCTCGTGAAATCTGCAGAGGCGCTCGGTGAATTGCATGCGGCGGGTCTGTGCCATGGACGCCCGCATGTGCGCGACTTCTTTCTTGAAGAGGGCCGTGTCGGTTTCATGGATTTCGAGGAGCGCCCTCAGGAGGTCATGCCACTGGAAACGGCGCAGGCGCGCGATATCTGGCTACTGTTTTTACAGGTCGCGACACGCGCCTGTGACGCGCCGGAAACCTGTGACGCCGCCTTTTCCCGCTGGCGTGAAAACGCCCCGCCCCGGGCGCTGGAAGAATTGTGCCGCCTCACCGGCATTCTCGGGCGATTTTTACCGGTTGCCCGGTTGATCGGGCGCGTGCGGATGGGTAGTGATCTGCGACGCTTTATCATGGCGACCGACTATCTGATGAATGCTGTGAACCCCGAAGCCGCTCTCAAAAAAACCGGCAAGGCAGGAAAAGATGACTGAACTTGATACCTTGAAATCGCAACTGATGTCGGAGATCGCCGCCGCTGCCGATGAGCCGGCCATCGAAGCCGTGCGCGTTTCCGCACTCGGCAAGAAGGGCTCGGTTTCGGAGCTTCTGAAGACGCTTGGCAGCATGACGCCGGAAGAGCGCCAGACCCGGGGTGCCGCCATCAACCAGCTCAAGACCGAAATCACCGACCTGATCGGCGAGCGCAAGAACGGCCTGAAGGATGCCGCGATTACCGCCCGCCTGAAGGCGGAAACGCTGGATGTCAGCCTGCCGGTTCGCCAGTCTCCAGCCGAGCGTGGCCGCGTTCATCCGATCAGCCAGATCGTCGATGAAATCACCGCCATCTTCGCGGATATGGGCTTTTCGATCGCCGAAGGCCCGGACATCGAGACCGACTATTATAACTTCACGGCGCTGAATTTTCCCGAAGGCCATCCGGCCCGCGAGATGCACGACACTTTCTTCTTGCCTGCGAATGAAAAGGGCGAGCGCAAGGTGCTGCGCACCCATACCTCGCCCGTGCAGATCCGCACCATGGAAAGCCAGAAGCCGCCGATCCGCATCGTCATTCCCGGCAAGACCTATCGTCAGGATTCCGACGCTACCCATTCGCCGATGTTCCATCAGGTCGAAGGTCTTGTCATCGACAAGAAAGCGCATGTCGGCAATCTGCGCTGGGTGCTGGAAGAGTTCTGCAAGACCTTCTTTGAGGTCGACAGCGTCGTCATGCGCTTCCGCCCGTCCTTCTTCCCGTTCACGGAGCCGAGCTTCGAGGTGGACATCCAGTGCGACCGTTCCGGCCCGATCGTCAAGTTCGGCGAAGGTAACGACTGGATGGAAATCCTCGGCTGCGGCATGGTGCACCCGAATGTGCTGCGCGCCGGCGGGCTGGATCCTGATGAATATCAGGGCTTTGCCTGGGGTATGGGCCTCGACCGCATCGCCATGCTGAAATACGGCATGCCGGACCTGCGCGATTTCTTCAACGCCGATGTCCGCTGGATGAACCATTACGGCTTCCGCCCGCTCGACATGCCGACGCTGTTCGGCGGTTTGAGCGTTTAATCCGGTTAGCCAAGGAGCAAAGACATGAAATTCACTCTTTCCTGGCTGAAAGAGCATCTCGAAACCGATGCGACGCTGAACGAGATTTGCGAACGGCTGACGGCGATCGGTCTCGAAGTCGAGGACGTTGACGACAAGGCGGCCTACAAGCCTTTCGTCATTGCCAAGGTGGTTTCTGCTGAAAAACATCCTGAGGCTGACCGCCTCAAGGTGTTGATGGTGGATGTCGGTGACGGCAAGCCGGTGCAGATCGTCTGCGGTGCGCCGAACGCCCGCGCCGGCCTCGTCGGCGCGTTGGCGCGTCCCGGAATGTATGTTCCGGGTATCGATGTCACGCTGGCTATCGGTAAGATTCGCGGTGTCGAAAGCCACGGCATGATGTGCTCCGAAAAAGAGCTCAACATTTCCGACGACCATGACGGCATCATCGATCTGCCGCAGGATGCGCCTGTTGGTACGTCCTTCGCCACCTATGCCGGTCTCGATGATCCGGTCGTCGAAATCAACCTGACGCCGAACCGTCCTGACTGCACCTCGATCTATGGCATTGCCCGTGATCTCGCCGCTTCCGGTCTCGGCAAGCTGAAGACGAGACCCGCGCCATCCTTCAAGGTTGAAGGTGCAACGCCTGTTGATGTGAAGCTGGAACTGGATGATGCGGCGCTTTGCCCCGGCTTTTCACTGCGCATCGTTCGCGGCGTGAAGAATGGCCCCAGCCCGAAATGGATGCAGCAGCGCCTGATGGCGATCGGCCTGCGCCCCATCAACGCGCTCGTCGACATCACCAACTACATGACCTTCGATCAGGGCCGGCCGATGCACGTCTTCGACGCTGCCAAGGTCAAGGGCGACCTTACGGTTCGCCGCGCGAAGGAGGGTGAAACCATCCTCGCGCTCGACCAGCGGGAATATAAGCTCGGCCCGAACAATGTCGTCATTGCCGATGAAAAGGGCCTCGAGTCCATCGGCGGCGTCATGGGCGGCGAACATTCCGGCTGCGATGAAAACACCGTTGATGTGCTGATCGAGTCCGCACTTTGGGATCCGATCAATATCGCCAAGACTGGCCGTTCGCTTGGCATCATCACCGATGCCCGTTATCGTTTCGAGCGCGGCGTCGATCCGGACTATATGGTTCCGGGTCTGGAACGCACCACAGAACTGGTTCTGGAACTGTGCGGCGGCGTTGCCGGCGAAGCCCGCGTCGTCGGTTACAAGGGCCACCAGCCCAAGATCGTTGATTTCCCGCTGGCGGAAGTCAAGCGCCTCACGGGCCTTGAAGTCTCTTCGCAGGAGAGCCTCGCCATTCTCAAAGGTCTCGGTTTCGGGGTCGAGGGTACGGGCGAGCGCGTTTCCGTCACCGTCCCGTCCTGGCGACCGGATGTCGATGGCAAGGCCGATCTGGTGGAAGAAGTCATGCGCATCCATGGCGTCGACAATATCAAACCGGAACCGCTGGAAAACTTCGGCGCTGTCAACGGCCGAATCCTGACCACGCTGCAAATCCGCACCCGCATTGCGCGCCGCGCGCTTGCCAGTCGTGGCATGCTCGAGGCCGTCACCTGGTCCTTCATTCCGGAAGCGCAGGCAAAGCTCTTCGGCGGCGGGTCGCCGGCCCTGAAGCTCGCCAACCCCATTGCAGCCGATATGTCGGACATGCGGCCCTCGCTGCTGCCTGGTCTGCTGACTGCGGCACAGCGCAATGCCGACAAGGGCCATGGTGATGTCGCGATCTTCGAGGTCTCCGGCACCTATGAGGGCGATACGCCGGAAGCCCAGCGCCGTGTCGCAGGCGGTGTGCGCCGTGGTACGGCCTCGCTCGCAGGCAGCGGCCGCATGTGGTCGAATGCAGCAAAGGGAGGCGGCAAGCCGGTGGATGTCTACGACGCCAAGGCCGATGCGCTCTCGGTGCTCGAAGCCTGCGGCTTGCCCATGGCCAATGTGCAGATCGAAGCAGGCGCTCCCGCCTGGTATCACCCCGGCCGTTCCGGCACCATCAAGATGGGACCTAAGGTCGTGCTCGGATATTTCGGTGAGTTCCATCCGAAGACGCTGTCCGAACTCGATGTTTCCGGCGCTTTTAGCGGTTTCGAGATCTATCTCGATGCCATGCCGGAGCCGAAGAAGAAGGCGACCCGCACCAAGCCTGCGCTCGAGCTTTCGCCTTTCCAGGCGGTCAAGCGTGACTTCGCCTTTGTGGTCGACAAGTCAGTGGAAGCAGGCGCGATCATCAAGGCCGCAACCAGCGCCGACCGCAAACTGATCACCGGCGTCAATGTCTTCGACATCTTCGAAGGCGCATCGCTTGGCGAAAACCGCAAGTCGGTCGCCATCGAGGTCCAGATCCAGCCGGTCGACAAGACGCTGACGGACGAGGATTTCGAGGCGCTGACGGCCAAGATCGTCGGCAATGTCGAGAAGTCGACGGGCGGCGTTCTGCGTGCCTGAAAGCGGATGATGGAATGAAAGAAGCCGCGGCGGTTGCCGCGGCTTTTTGTTTTTAGCGGTTGGCCATCTGCGACATGCGTTCGGGATATCGTTCCCCCGCAACCTTTGCCGGCGAGAGCAGCGCACCGAGGCTCGCGACTTCGTCCGCCGTCAGTGAAACATCCGCTGCAGCGACATTTTTCTCCAGATTGGCAATTTTTGTGGTGCCGGGGATCGGAACGATGAAGTCGCCCTGCGCCAGAACCCAGGCGAGCGCCAGTTGCCCGGCGGTAACGCCCTTGTCAGCCGCCATGTCTTCCAGAAGCTTGATGAGCGCCAGATTGGCGTCGAAATTTTCACTTTGGAAGCGCGGCAGGCCGCGACGGAAATCATCGGATGCAAGTCCGTCGAGTGACTTCAGCGCACCCGTCAAGGCGCCGCGGCCGAGCGGGCTGAAGGGTACGAAACCGATGCCGAGTTCACGGCAGGTATCCAGCACGCCATTTTCTTCGGGATCGCGGGTCCAAAGCGAATATTCGCTTTGAATGGCCGCAATCGGATGAATGGCATGCGCTTTGCGAAGCGTTTCGGCACTGGCTTCCGACAGGCCGAGATGTTTCACCTTGCCCTCTCGGACCAGATCCGCCATAGCGCCCACCGTATCTTCGATCGGGACATCAGGATCGACGCGATGCTGGTAGAACAGGTCGATGACATCGACGTCAAGGCGTTTGAGCGAGGCTTCGGCGACGGCGCGCACATTTTCCGGCCGGCTGTCGGTGCCCACCATCATCTGGCCTGCGGGTTTGCTGGCGTCGATCCGGAAACCGAACTTGGTGGCGATGACCACCTTGTCGCGATAGGGCTTCAAGCCTTTACCGACGAGAATCTCGTTATTGTAAGGCCCATAAACCTCTGCCGTATCAAAAAAGGTAACGCCGAGTTCGACGGCGCGGTGCAGCGTCGCTATTGCACTGCTTTCATCGCCGGTCGGGCTATAGGCATGGGTCATTCCCATGCAGCCGAGGCCAAGCGCCGAAACGGATAGGTTGTTTCCAAGGGTTCTTTGTTTCATCTGTTCGTCCTTCCATAAGGAACCGCCCGTCATCAGGGCGTGATCAGAAAATAGCGTCTCATGGCGATAAAAATAATCGCTGCAAATCCGCTTGGGTTGTTCTATCATTTAGAACAATGAACCGTGTGCAACTCTCCCAACTGGCCGTTCTCGCCGCCGTTGCCGAAGGCCGCAGCTTCCGCAAGGCCGCGGCCGAACTCGCGATAGCGCCCTCCGCCGTCAGCCACGCGGTGTCGTCGCTGGAGGCAAGCCTTGGCCTGCGCCTGCTTCATCGTACCACCCGCAGCGTCTCGCCGACAGAGGAGGGCAGGCGGCTTCTCGAGACGCTGGGTCCGGCGCTCGCCGATATCGATGCGGTCATCGAGACGCTTGCCGAACATGGCGGGAGGCCGGCCGGTCCCTTGCGCATCACCCTGCCGCGACTGGCCGCCGAGGATCTCATCGTACCACGGTTGGGCGAGTTCCTGCGGCTCTATCCCGATATTTCGCTCGAAATCTCAACGGATGATCGTTTCGAAGATATCGTCGCAAAGGGGTTCGACGCCGGTCTGCGGCTCGGGGAACACCTCGATGCGGATATGATTGCGGTGAAAGCCAGCGGCGCGTGGCGCGGCGCGATTGTTGGTTCTCCGTTCTATTTTGCGAAAAATCCACCGCCACGCGATCCCAGGGATCTCATCCGGCATCGCTGCATTCGCAGGCGTTTCGCCAGCGGCCTTATCTATCGCTGGGAACTGGAGAAGGACGGCAAGCCGCTGGTGGTCGATGTCCAGGGACCCTTGATCCTGTCGGACCAGAGCCTCATCCGCCGGGCGGCGATCGACGGGGCAGGGCTTGCCTTTGTTTTCGAACAGCGCGTCGAGGACGATATCAGGGAGGGCCGGCTCATCCGCGTGCTGGAGGACTGGTGCGCGCCCTTTGACGGTTTTTACATCTACTATCCCTCGCGCCGGCAGATGCGGCCGGCGCTGAGGGCTTTCGTCGATTTTTTTCGCTTCAAAACATGATCAGAGCTTGATGCGATAGCGGATATGGCCGTCGCTCTTCACGTAGCTATCATAGAGCTTCTGAGCACGGTGATTGTGCTCGTCGGTGTTCCAGTAAAGCCGTGACCAGCCCTTTTCCTTGCAGATACCGATGAGGTCGTCCATCAGCGCTCGGCCTGTCCCCTTGCCACGGATTTCACCATCGACATACAAGTCTTCCAGATAGCAATCCGGCGTCTTCACCCAGGTGGAATCATGAAAGTGATGAATGGCGAAACCGGCCATCTGGTCGCCCAGCGAAGCCACACGCATGGACACGCGTGATGCAGGATCAAGGATGCGTGCCCAGGTGTGGTTGGTCACGTCATCGGCAAGTTCAACCTCATAAAAGGCGAGATAATCGTTCCACAGTCGCAGCCATTCCGCCCGGTCAGCCGACTGCGCATCACGAATTATAAGCTCCATCTTATGCGCCTGCCTTGTCGAGAAGGGTCATCATTTCATCGGTCAGTTTCAGCTCGACGGCGCGTTTGAAGCTTTCAAGCTGCGACAGGCTGGTGGCGCTGGCAATCGGCGCGGTTATCGCCTTTTTCCGCAACAGCCAGGCGAGCGCGATATCGGCAAGCTTGGCCCCTGTCTGCACCGCTACAGCATCCATCGCGCCCAGAAGGGCAAGGCCGCGCGTGTTGACATATTCGCCGACGCGATAGCTGCGGGCGACGCCTTCCGTATCGGCCTTGGCGCGGTATTTCCCGGTCAGGAAGCCGGCGGCGAGGCTGTAATAATTGATGACGCCAATCTCTTCTTTCACACAAAGATCGGCAAGCGGACCTTCGAAATCCGCGCGGTTATAGAGATTATATTCCGGCTGCAGCACGTCATAACGCGGCAGATTGTTTTTCGCAGCCGTATCAAGCGCATCCTGAAGCTGGCTGGCGGAATAGTTGGAGCAACCAATCGCGCGGATTTTTCCCTGTTCCTTCAGCTTTGCAAAGGCGGCAAGCGTCTCTTCCAGCGGCACGTCGGCGTCAGGCTTGTGGGCGAGATAAAGGTCGATATAGTCGGTTTGAAGCCGTTTCAGCGAAGCGTCTACAGCCTCTGCGATCCACTTGGCGCTGAGGCCGGTCTTCTGGCCGCGATTGTCGAAGCCGACCTTGGTGACGATGACCGCATCCTCGCGCTTGACGCTCGATTGCTTCAGCCATTTGCCGATGATGGCCTCGGACTCGCCGCCCTCATGCCCGTCCACCCAGGCGGAATAGACATCCGCCGTGTCGATGGCGTTGAACCCTGCATCGAAAAAAGCGTCGAGCAGGGCAAAGGAAGTCTTCTCATCCGCTGTCCAGCCGAACACGTTGCCGCCGAAGACGATCGGGGCGATGGAGAGGCCGGTGCGGCCGAGGTTTCGTTTTTCCACGGGGAATGCTCCTGTTGCTGACTTTGTGGCAAGGTTAGCAACTGCTCATCCGCATAACCATTCAATTCCTTTGATGGCACTCATCAGGCAATGGACGGAAGCTGACGCGATCAGCTCCGGTAGCCGCGATAGTGGCTGGGCGGAAGGCGATTATGCTGTTGCCACACACGCCGCAAATGCCGGGCGGAGGCAAAACCCGCCCGTTCGGCGATGGACTCCATATCGAGGCGGCTGTTGGCGAGAATATCGCGGGCGAGATTGACCCGCATCAGGTTCACATAGTCGATGACGCTGATGCCGGTATGTTCGCGAAACAGGCGAGACAGATGCCTTTCGCTAAGGGCCGCAATATTGGCCAGATTTTCCAGCGACCAGTCCCGTGCGGGTTCGGCCATCACCCGGTCCTGCACGCGGTGAATGGCGGGGTGCATGTGGTTACGGCCTGTCAGCCACGGCGAAATTTGCGGATCGCTGCCGTTGCGCCTGAGATAGACGACCATGGTTTTTGCTATGCGCGCCGCAACGGCCGGGGATGTCAGCCGGGAAACCACATGCAGCATCAGGTCTATGCCGGTGGAGATGCCGGCACTCGAGAAGCGGTTGCCATCCTCGACGAACAGTCGGTTTTCGGCCACCTGGGACAATGACGCGATGCGTCGCAGCGCCTCGATGCAATCCGCATGCGTCGTGCAGCTTCGCCCGTCGAAAAGTCCTGCCTCACCCGCCAGCAACGCGCCGGAGCAGATGGAAATGACGGTGGTGTCGATACGCGCGACGCGGCCCAGCCATGCCGTCAATGCCTGCCGCTCCCGCCGCGTTTCCGGTTCACTCTCGGAACGCGATGTGCTGCCGGAGATCAGCAGGAACGCATTTTCCGGAAGTGCCGCCGGCAGGGGCTCCAGCCCGCACAGGTCAAGGCCGATCGAGGATTGTTGCCTGTCCCTTGCCGCAATGTAGCGGCAGTCGAAAAATATGTCGCTCTGCTCGTCATTGGCATAGCGGATCACCTGCAGGGGGCCGGCAATATCGAGTAACAGCGCGTGCGGCGGCACAAGCGTATAAAAGGGAATAATGCGTGTGCCGCCTCTATCCATCAGGCTGCTTCTTTCAGGGTTGTAAGCGCGTCCTTCACCGTGGCGATGCGTGCGAAGCGGCCGGCCAGCACCAGTTCGGTGCGTTTGCGAATATCGTCGGCGCTGAACACTGTGCCGGAGACGTGCGTCATCGGAAAGGTCAACGTCGCCTCGGTGACGTAATCGACGCTATAGCCGAGATCGGAAGCGTGCCGCGTGGTCGTTTCGCAGCATTGTTCGGTGCGGATGCCCGAGACGATCAGCCGGTTGATACCCTTCTGCGTCAGCCAGATTTCAAGGCCGGTGCCGGCAAAGGCCGAATGACGGTTCTTGTGGAAGGTTACGTCGGGCACGATTTCCACACCCTCCAGCGCACGGACATAGCCGCTGTCTTTCGAGAAGGCCTTGTCGCCATCAACATGGAAGATTTGCACAACGGGAATTCCCGCGGCCATGGCGCCGTCAATCAATCCCTGCTGTTTCTCCAGATAGGTAGCAAGTCCGCTGTCCTCGAAATAAGGGGTGTGCCGAAAGGATTCCTGAACGTCGATAACGAGCAGTGCGGTGTGAGAAGAGGACATTTCATGTTTCTCCGTTGGGTTTATTCATAACATAATTCCCCTTTATGAATTTCGATAAAAGCAACAACGCCGACAAAGGCAGGACACATCCAGCCATACTTTGTAGCGATCGGACTTTGCCGGCTTGCCACACGGTGCCGGGGTGGTAAGTTTCCGAGAAATGGCAGAGTGGAGAACGGGAATGCTGCGCTTCGGAATAATCTCAACGGCAAAAATCGCTCAGGATCACGTCATTCCGGCAATACAGGATGCGCAAAACTGTGTGGTAAGCGCTATCGCCAGCCGCGATTACGCCAAGGCGCGTGCGGTCGCAGACCGCTTTTCCGTGCCGCATGCCTTTGGTTCCTATGAGGAGATGCTGGCGTCGGATGTCATCGATGCGGTCTATATTCCGCTTCCAACCGCGCAGCATGTGGAATGGAGCATCAAGGCGGCCGATGCGGGCAAGCATGTTCTGTGCGAAAAGCCGATTGCGCTGAAAGCGGAAGAGATCGATACGCTTATCGCCGCACGCGACCGCAACGGCGTTATTGTGTCCGAGGCCTTCATGGTCACCTATGCGCCGGTCTGGGCCAAGGTGAAGGAGTTGCTGGCATCCGGCGCTATCGGTACGCTGAAACATGTGCAGGGCGCTTTCAGCTATTTCAATCGCGATCCCGGTAACATGCGCAATATTCCCGAACTGGGTGGTGGCGCCCTGCCGGATATCGGTGTCTACCCGACCATCGTAACCCGTTTTGCCACCGGCGCGGAGCCGAAGCGGGTGCAGGGCACGGTTGAGCGCGACAGGCAATTCGGTACGGATATCTATTCCAGCGTCAAGGCCGATTTCGGCGATTTCGAACTGAGCTTTTATCTGTCGACCCAGCTTGCCGCCCGTCAGCTCATGGTCTTCCATGGCACGGATGGTTACCTCGAGGTCAAATCACCCTTCAACGCCAATCGCTGGGGTGCGGAAGAGATCGAGCTGACCAATCAGGCCCATAACCAGTCGCAAGTCTTCAGGTTTCAGGATAGCCGTCAATACAAGCTGGAGGCGGAGGCTTTTGCCCGGGCGGCGAAGGGTGAGGGCGAAGTCGTCACTCTGGAAAGCTCGAGGAAGAACCAGCTTTTCATCGACGCCATTTACCGGGCGGCTGAAAAAGACGGCTGGGAAACGGTTTAGTCGCGATCCAGCCGCTGCCTTTGAAGCCGCCAGTAGCCGTATAGCGCCAGTGCCAATGCGGCGAGCGTTGACAGGGCAAGCGGGATAAGTGGCTGCACCAGAGGATTGCGCCATTGTAGCAGGGCAAACAGCGCAACGCCGACGATACGCGAGGTAAGTGTAACGGCTTTCGTAAGAAATCCGCTCACCCTCCCGGATGTATCGCCCTTTGAACGGTTCAGCTGCCAGCTTGCCGCCAGCCCTGCCGCAGCACCGGGCAGGCGGGCGGCCAACGGATCGATACCGATATAAAAAATCAGCAGACAGGTCACGGCAAGGTCAACGGCCAGTCCGTAAATCTCTGTCAGCGCAAAGTGGGGAAGCCTCAAGGCCGTTAGCTTTTAAAGCGTCGGCTGAGTGGAGCGCGGGCGTTGCAGCACGAGAAGGCCGATGACGACACCGACGACGCCAAAATTATAACCGGCCAGCGCCAAAAGCAGCGACATCAACGGCACGGCTGTCGAAGAAAGCGCCATCGCTATGCCATAAGCGCCGATAATCATCATGCAGATGAAAATGATGCTGAAGACAGAACGCAACGCAACTGCGGTGACGCCAAGCACTGTGGCGGTAAGAAAAATCATGGATGCCGCCTCCTCTTTGGTTGCCGGGCCCGGGACAAGACCTAGCGTCTTCTTCCCTAACGAACCCTTGTTTTCTCCTCCGTTCCCTGTTTTCCTAACTCGTTAGTTGAGGATATGGTTTCATCGCCGTTAAAATCGGGCTGGCGAGCACCGGCATTTCCGAATCGACGGGTTTTGGTTACAAACGGTCATGAGCGATATCTTCTCCCACGCCGCATTGAGCAATCTTGCCGAGTTCTCGGTGTCCGAACTGTCGGGTTCCATCAAACGCACGGTGGAGACGGCTTTCGAGCAGGTGCGGGTGCGCGGCGAGATTTCCGGCTATCGCGGCCCGCATTCTTCCGGCCACGCTTATTTCTCGCTGAAGGATGATCGCGCCCGCATCGATGCGGTGATCTGGAAGGGCACGTTTTCGCGGCTGAAGTTTCGCCCGGAAGAGGGCATGGAAGTGATTGCGACGGGCAAGGTCACCACCTTTCCCGGCTCATCAAAATACCAGATCGTCATCGAAAGCCTCGAGCCGGCTGGTGCCGGCGCACTGATGGCGCTACTGGAAGATCGCCGGCGGCGTCTGGCGGCGGAAGGGCTGTTCGATCCGGCCCGCAAGCGCCGCCTTCCGTTCATGCCGCATGTCATCGGCGTCGTTACCTCGCCCACGGGCGCGGTCATTCGCGATATTCTTCACCGCATTTCGGATCGTTTTCCCGTCCATGTCGTCGTCTGGCCGGTCAAGGTGCAGGGCGAAGGTTCTGGCGAGGAGATTGCGAACGCCATTCGTGGTTTTAATGCGCTGAAGATCGGTGGCGAGATTGCCCGTCCTGACGTGCTGATTGTCGCGCGTGGTGGCGGCGGTCTGGAGGACCTCTGGAGTTTCAACGACGAAATCGTCGTGCGCGCCGCGGCGGAAAGTGAAATTCCGCTGATTTCCGCCGTCGGACACGAGACGGATACGACATTGATCGACTATGCCGCCGATGTTCGCGCACCGACGCCGACGGGAGCGGCCGAAATGGCCGTGCCGGTGCGTGCCGAGCTTGAGGCGCAGCTTTCCGGGCTCGCTGCCCGTCTTTCCGGCTCGGTATCGCGGCAGATGGACAATCGCCGTCAGGGCCTGCGGGCGCTGGTGCGGGCGCTGCCGTCGCTCGACCAGCTTCTGGCCCTGCCGCGCCGCCGTTTCGACGAAGCGGCAAGCGGTCTCGGCCGTGGGCTTGAAATGACCACGCTGAACAAGCGTCGCGCTTTTGAGCGCTCCGCTTCGGGGCTTCGGCCGGAAACCCTTCTGAACGGTCTCAAACACCACAGGCAACGGATCACCGAGCGCATGCACCGGGCCGAAGCTTTGGTGGAACGCCGGCTGTTGCAGGGGAAAGGCCGCGTCGATGCCTTCGATTCCGCGCTGCGTTCACTGCCCGCCCGCCTGCTTGGCCAGCTGGAGCGGCAGAAGGAACGCGTCGTCACCGCCGCGCGCCGCGCCGATACCGCCGTCCTGCATCGCATGGCGCAGAACCGCGCGGGCCTTGCCGCCCACAACCGTATCCTGCAGTCGCTCTCCTACAAGAACGTGCTCAATCGCGGTTACGCTGTGATCCGCGATGAGGAAAACCGGCCGCTGACCCGCGCTGCCGCCATTGCCTCCGGCGCTGTCGTATCGATGGAATTTGCCGATGGCCGGGTCTCCGCCATCACGACGGGTGAGGGGACGCCGTCCCCGGATGCGGCTGCCGCGCCAAAAAAGAAGCCGGCGAAACCGGCTTCTTCAGGCCCCGGCAATCAGGGCAGTCTGTTTTGATCAGATCGATGCCGCATCCGAAAAACGGCGGCTGACGGTGAAGGTCTTTTCGATATCGGGATGCAGTTCCATGCCAAGGCCGGCCCCCGGCGGCACGGTGATCATGCCGTTTTTCACTTCCGGCAAGGCGGTCACGAGATCGCGATACCAGGTCTTGTAGAAGGCGCGCACGCTTTCCTGCACCAGCGCATTTGGCGCATTGAGCGACAGATGTGTGGAGGCGCAAAGCACCACCGGCCCGGTGCAATCATGCGGCGCGACCGGCAGATGCCAGGCTTCCGCCATGGAGGCGATCTTGCGTGCTTCCGAAAGCCCGCCGCACCAGCTGATATCAAGCATCACCACACCGGCAGCACCGGTTTCCAGAAGATCGCGGAAAGCCCAGCGGGAACCGAGCGTTTCGGATGCGGAAATCGGCGCGGGCGACACGGCGGCATACCGCGTCAGGCTGGAAAGACTGTCCATCTTGATCGGGTCTTCATGCCAGAAGGTCTGGTATGGCGTGAGCGCCTTGGCGATCTGCATGGCGGGCAGAAGCTGCCACATGGAGTGAAACTCCACCATGATATCCATCTTGTCGCCGACCGCTTTGCGGATTTTTTCAAACGGCTCCAGCGCGCTTTTCAGGTCCGGCATCGAGATATATTGTCCGCGTGTCTTCTCCGCCGCCGCATCGAAAGGCCAGATCTTCATGGCCGTAATGCCGTCTTCCAGCAGCGAATGGGCAAGCTCGTCCGCCCTGTGCAGGAAGCCGTTCAGATCATCATAGTCCTTGCCGCCGGAGAGGCCGTAATTGCCCGTCTGCTGGCCGGTGGCCTTCTTGATATATTCAGTGCCTGCGCAGGTATTGTAAGTGCGGATTTCCTTGCGGCTGAAACCGCCGAGAAGCTGGGCGATCGGCTGGTTGGTGGCCTTGCCGAAAATATCCCATAGCGCGATATCGAAGGCGGAATTGCCACGTACTTCCGCACCCGATGAACGGAAGCCGAGATAACCGACGAGATCCTGCGCCAGAAGGTCGATCTGCAACGGGTCGCGGCCGATCACGCGCGGCGCGATATATTCGTGCACATAAGTTTCCACCGTCTCGGCACCATAAAAGGTTTCGCCAAGCCCGGTAATGCCCTCATCCGTGTGGACCAGAACCCAGAGCAGGTTTGCCCGTTCCGCCACGCGGACGGTCTCGAGTTTGGTGATTTTCATGAAGTGTCTCCTCCAGAGGCAGTCAGTTTCCGCCTGGGACTGCGTTGAAAAAATCAGGCTATGCCGGCGGCCAGAAGCGCATGCACGCTTTCATCGAAATGCCGCGCCATAAGCGTTGAAGCGGTTTGCGGGTCGCCGGCGGCAATAGCCTGCCCGATGGCGACGTGAAGCTCGCCGGCTGCGTGACGCTGGGCGTCAGATGTCCGGCTTTTCCAGCCGATCGGCCATGTCTGGCGCGTCACATTCTGGAACGCGCCGAGAATGAGCTCGAAAACCGGGTTCTTGGAAGCCCGGGCGACGGCGAGGTGGAAAGCAAGGTCATGTTCCATGACTTTGTCGTTGTCGCCGAAATCCCGTCCCATATTATTGGCATGGTCGAGAATGGTGAGCGCTTCCGCATCCGTGCGCCTGAGTGCCGCGAGCGTCACGGTTCTGACCTCGATGGTACGGCGTACGTCGTAAATCTGCTGGATGTTGATCTGCTCGGTATGAATGCCATGCTCGAACATCAGCGACATCGCCCCATGATCAAGCGTTGCCACGGTGGCGCGCTTGCCGGCGCTGACATCGATCAGCCGCATGGCCGAAAGGGACCGGAAAGCTTCGCGAACGACGGTGCGTGAGACGCCGAGCTGCTGGGAAAGCGAAAGTTCGCTCGGCAGTTTCGCGCCGGGGGCCAGTTCGTTTTCGCGGATATGGCGGGTGATTGCGCCGATCGTGCTGCTGACGAGACCGGTTTCATGGGAAATGGCGTTATACATTTTTCCTCCAACCTGTAGTACAGGTTTATGGAAAATTGCTTACAGGATTTTTCGCGCCGAAACAAGCACCCATCGCTGGTTCGATTGGATGTTTGTCTGATCGATGAACCTATTCCTCGAAATCCTGCAAAAAGCGCTTCAGCAGCCCGTTCAGCGCCGCCTGCTCCTCTTTGCCGAGATGAGCGACCAGACGATGCTGGTTTTCGACATGCGCCCCGACGGCATCCTCGACAATGGCAAGTCCACGCTCCGTCAGCGATATCAACACGCTGCGCCGGTCATGCGGGTTGTGAATGCGCTCCACCAGCCCGGCCTTTTCCAGTTGGTCGATCCGGTTGGTCATGGTGCCGGAACTCACCATGGTCATGGCCAGCAGATCGCCGGGAGAGAGCTGATAGGGTGAGCCCGCCCGCCGCAATGTCGCCAGCACATCGAAAGCGGAGGAGGAGAGCCCATGTCTCAGCAGCACCGCCTCAACCTCACGGCCAAGATGTGTACTGAGGCGGTGGAGGCGCCCGAGCAGGCCCATGGGGCCGACATCGAGATCGGGCCGCTCCTTGCGCCATTGCGCCAGAATATGATCGACGTGGTCTAGCGGTTCTTTACTCATCATCAAGGCATAACAATTGATATCTTGACGTCAAGATAAAATCGAATAGGGTAGATTTGTCTTGATGTAGAGATTCTTGAAATGAAGAAAAATCCGACCTACGCCGCCGATGTGCTGGTGACCGCGCTTGCCCCGGCCATCTGGGGAACCACCTATTTCGTCACCACGGAATTTTTGCCACAGGGCTACCCTCTGCATGTCGCCATGCTGCGTGCTTTGCCGGCGGGCATCCTGCTGTTGCTGCTCGTCCGGAAGCTGCCGGAAGGCATCTGGTGGCCGCGCAGCTTCATTCTTGGCGCGCTGAATTTTTCGTTTTTCTGGGCGATGCTTTTCGTGTCGGCTTATCGGCTGCCGGGCGGTGTGGCGGCAACGGTGGGTGCGGTACAACCCCTCATCGTCATTGGCCTTTCCCGGCTGTTTCTGGCCGCACCCGTCAGGCCGCTTGCCATCGCCGCCGGACTGCTGGGCATCACAGGTGTAGCATTTTTGGTTCTGACGCCCGGTGCTGCGCTGGATGGTATCGGCGTTGCCGCAGGACTTGCCGGTGCCGTCTCCATGGCTTTCGGAACGGTGCTGACCCGCAAATGGCGACCGCCGGTCTCCAATCTCACCTTCACCGCCTGGCAATTGACCGCAGGCGGCATTTTGCTCTTGCCGGTTGCCTTTGTTCTGGAACCGGCCCTGCCAGCGCCGACCGCCGCCAATATTCTCGGCATGGCCTATCTCGGCCTCATCGGCGCGGCGCTGACCTATCTTTTGTGGTTTCGCGGGCTTGCCCGCATCGAGCCCTCGGCTGCCGCATCGCTCGGTTTTCTAAGCCCTGTCGTTGCAACTCTTCTGGGCTGGCTGGCGCTCGGCGAAAGCCTCACGCCAGCGCAGATCGCCGGGTTTGTCGCGGTGCTTTTCAGCATCTGGCTCAGTCAGCGCAGCCAGTTGCCGAGGTAAGCGCCCTCAGGCCCATTCGCCCTTGCGCATAACCGGAACCGTGGAGCCATCCCGCTTCACGCCGTCAATATCCACCTTGTCGGAACCGATCATCCAGTCGATGTGGATGAGGCTGGAATTGCCGCCCTGCGCCTTGATCTGATCCTGCGACAAGGAAGCGCCATCAACGAAGCATTTCGAGTAGCATTGGCCAAGCGCAATGTGGCACGAGGCGTTTTCGTCAAACAGCGTGTTGTAGAACAGGATACCGCTTGCGGAGATCGGTGAGGAATGCGGCACCAGCGCCACTTCGCCCAGACGCCGCGCGCCCTCGTCGGTATCCAGCACCTTGTTCAGCACCGCTTCGCCCATGGAAGCCTTGGCTTCGATGATGCGGCCGGCTTCGAACTTCACCCTGATATCGTCGATCAGTGTTCCCTGATGCGACAGGGGCTTGGTGCTGGAAACGTAACCATCCACCCGCAGCGCATGCGGCGTGGTAAACACTTCTTCCGTCGGAATATTCGGGTTGCAGGTTACGCCGTTCTTGGCTGTGGAAGCGCCGCCATGCCATTCATGGCCGTCCGCCAGCCCGATCGTCACATCCGTGCCGGGACCGGTGAAATGCAGCGATGCGAAGCGCTCACCATTCAGCCATGCCGAACGCTTGGCAAGATTGGCGTTATGCTCCGCCCATGCCGCGACCGGATCGGCCAGATCAACCCGCGAGGCGGCGAAGATGGCGTCTGCGAGCTTTCGGACTGCTTCGTCCTCGGCAATATCCGGGAAGACCTGCTTTGCCCAGGAGGGGTTCGGATAGGAGATGATGTTCCAGTTGATGTCGAAATTGGAAATCTTCTCCAGCGCTGGCTTGTAGGCCGTGGAATTGGCCTTGTTGGCGCGCGCCACCTTGGCAGGGTCCTGCTCCGCCAGCAGCATGGGGTTGTCACCGGCAATCGCCAGCCGTGCAGCGCCGTTGGCATAGGCTTTCGCCATGCCCTCATAGAGCCAGCCGGAAGCCCGGTCGAAATTTGCGTCGCTGGCGTGGCGATAGCGGGCAAGCGTCGTTTCCTCATCGGAATAGAAGGTGGTGACCAGCCCGCTGCCGGCGAGATAGGCATGTTTGGTCAAAAGCCGCACCAGCGGCAGCGCCGCCAGCGGTGCCGTGATCACCAGATCCTGATCCTTCTGCAATTGCAGGCCGACTTTTACGGCGACTTCGGCCAGTTTTTCGAGTTTGACGGGATCGATGGGAGAAACGGTCATGATCTGCCTTCGTATATTTCAATCGGAGGCGCCGACCATAGCCCATTCCTTTCGAAAGCCAAATGCTTTCAAAAGCGGTGGGAAAAGCGTCAGTCCGCTACCAGCGGAGCGATGACGGCCTTCAGTGCCGCCTGCGCATCGCGAGGCGAAAGTCTCACCTGCAACCCCCTTTGCCCGCCATTCACATAAACATGCGCATGCGCCATGGCCTCGGCCTCAATGGCCGTCGGCACCTGCTTCTTCTGCCCGAAAGGGCTGATGCCGCCGACGTGGTAACCGGTGGCCCGCTCCGCATCGGCAGGCTTCATCATGCTGGCGGATTTACCTCCGAAGGCGGCGGCGAGTTTCTTCATGCTCACCTCACGGTCGGAAGGGACAACGACGCAGACCGGTTTGCCGTCCAGCTCCGCCATCAGCGTTTTCAGCACCAGATGCGGCGGTTCGCCAATTGCCTCGGCCGCCTGCAGGCCGATGCGGTCGGCATTCGGGTCGTAGTCATAGGTGACGGTGTTAAAGGCAATACCGGCCTTGGTCAGTATCTGGGTGGCGCGGGTCGTTTTCGACATGGCGGCTGGGCTCAGGCAAAGAAGGTCTGGTAGGTTTCCGGTTTGAAACCGACGGTTATCTTGCCCTTGGCCTCGAGTACCGGACGCTTGATCATCGAGGGCTGCTCCAGCATCAATCCGATGGCCTTCTCACGGCTAAGATCGGCCTTCTGGCCATCATCCAGTTTCCTGAAGGTCGTGCCGGCGCGGTTGAGAACCGTTTCCCAACCCGCGGCATCGCACCATGTCTCCAGATGGGCGCGGTCAATGCCGGCCGCCTTGTAGTCATGAAAAGAATAGTCGATGCCGTTGGTTTCCAGCCAGCTTCTGGCCTTCTTCATCGTGTCGCAGTTCTTGATGCCGTAAATGGTGATCGTCATGCTGCCAGCCTCGTTGTCTTCAAGCTCTCCGGCATAACAAAATATCCACCTTATTCAACCCGCTCGCTGAAGTGCTCTGCGCCGTTTGAGAGGCGTGACATCTGAGCCATGCGGAATCGCCATGGCTGATATCTAAACGAGCGCGAGCAAAGCTGCATGGCTTCCCTGCTACATCATGAGTTGTAGAAGAGGCCGAAAATACCCATTATTTGCGTATCAAAGATGGAGAGAAAAATGCGTCAGGTTGCAAAGACATCGCGTAACTTCTTCGGCGAAACTTTCGCCGTTCTCGGTGCTGCGCTCTCGGTTTCGGCCGCTGTTCGCGCACATCGCAAGCCGGCCCGTGCCGATCTCGAAGCCCTCGGCATCGACGGCAAGGCTTTCGACAAGGTACAGCTCTAAGCTGGTTGTTACTTGTAGCGAGGCGGCATCGCCTCGCTTGCGCTTCGGGTCGAAATTCATATCGGTTTTCGACGCGCGAGCTGGATGTGCTGCGAATGGCTCGAGAAGCGTTCTGTATTCACGCCGGAAGGTTCCCGCATTGTCCTCGAACGGCAGATGCGGGATAAATTGTCAGCACAGGATTGCTCCGCCGTTTTGAGCGCACGTCATCGCACCGCTGCACTCTGCTTCGGCCGCTTCGACGGGCCGATCATTCTTTCCGATAAATATAACTGGCTCTCCGGCCGCTCATAACGATCCGCCTTCGCTGAAAGCGCAAAGCGTGCCAGAGATTCGTGCCGTGTTTCGCCATTGTGGCTGAAGACGAGCTCAAAATTGCCCGCCAGCCAGCTATAGGGTTTACCAGCCGGCATCGGCTCAATCTTTCCGCAGCCATAGACCATGGTGAGATGCGGCGTAAAAGATGATGCCGTAATAAAGGGAAGATTTGCCCGCCAAAGGGCACGTTGCAGCATCTTCACCAGAGCCTTGATCTCCGGCATGTCGCGGCCGCTTCGCAGCACCAGACTATTGCGATTACCAAAAAGCGATGTTTCTTCGAAAGTGATAGGAACAGGCCGCGCCTCGATTTCCCCCAGTGCCGCCTTCAGCCTGTTTATCAGCCCGCGAGGCGCAGTCTCGAAACATCCGACACAGAGCAGGGTTATATGCAGAAGCTCCGCAGGATAGGCTGCACGCCTCGTCCGTCCTTCCGCATGGTGCGAGGCATCGGCAAAAATCCTCTCTGCCAAGGCTGCCGGCGGTTTCAACACGATCAAGACCTTGCTGCGCAATCGCGGATTGAAGCGCTGTATTTTCGGCGGCTCCAGCCCTTCAAAGAAAAGCTGCCTTACACCTCCTTTATCCGTCAACTCGAAACCCATGACGATGCTCCACGGCTTTTGCCAAGGCCGCGATATTATCATTGTCAGAAGGAATTGAAAGAACAAAAAGAGAACAATCGTCCCGACAGGCAGGAGGAATGCCCGGAAATAACAGTACGATGCGTCAAGTTGACATTCTACCTACTAGTTGGTAGATAATGAATATGAAAAACCCACAGACCAGAGCCGATGATATCCTTCGCTGCGCGCGCACCCTCATTGTAAGGGGCGGCTATAACAGTTTCAGCTACGCGGATATCTCCAATGTGGTCGGCATTCGCAATGCCAGCATTCACCACCATTTCCCCAGCAAGTCAGACCTGGTCCGCAAATTGGTCGAGCAGTACAGGCAGGAAGCTGAAGCCGGGATCGCCGAACTGGAGCGAAACATCTCTGATCCGCTCGAACAGCTTCGCGCTTATGTCGGCTATTGGGAGGGCTGTATCGCTGACGCGACCCATCCCTTCTGCGTCTGCGCCCTGCTCGCCACTGAAATACCGGTCCTTCCCGAATCTGTCGTTCTTGAAGTGCGCGCGCATTTTCAAAGCCTCTCGGACTGGCTCACCGCCGTGCTGGAGCGCGGCGTCGCCCAAGGGCGCTTTGTGATGACCGGGACGGCGAGGGCCAATGCTGAAATGTTCATGGCCACTGTGCATGGCGCAATGCTCTCGGCCCGCGCCCACGGTGATGCCGCGACCTTTGGCGCGATAACCCGCCCCATGCTGGAACGCATCACCGCTTGAAAACGAAACGTCGCCAGGGAGGTGAATACATGACCTGAGCGACACCCAGACCCGGTAAATAGACAGCACTACGCTTGCAGATAGGTCGTCAACAGTCTGCTTCCTCAGGTCCCCCGACCTTTGGGAAGAGAAAGGTAATCTCTCATGTTCGGAATTTCTCCGCTTGGCTGGGTCCACACACTCGGCAGCCTGCCGGCCATTCCCGTGGCCATTTACATGTTTGCCCGTCACGGTCGAATTGTTCCCCGATCCACGCCGGGCGCCATCTATTTTGTGTCCATGTTGATTGGTGCCGCGACGGCCTTCCTCGTGGCGCATCAGCCGGTCAGTTACGCCATTGGCGCGCTCACCATCCTGTTCCTGCTTGCAGGTTACGGGATCGAGCGCATTCTCGGCTCAACGCGCATCGCCAGATATGTTGAAACCATTTGTCTCAGTGTCAGCGCGTTTCTCTTGATGGTACCGACGGCGACGGAGACCCTGCGCCGTGTTCCGGACGGTCATCCCTTTGTCACCGATTTGAAATCGCCGCTGCTTCTTGGTGTTCAGGCAGGGTTGCTGGCGATCCTCATTGTCGGCCTGACCGTCCAGATCATCTACCTCGCAAGACAAAACAGAAACGCCGCGAACTAGTCGCGGCGTTATCGTTTAAGCTGGGTCGATTGTAGCCGTTATTCCCACTCGATCGTGCCGGGCGGCTTGCTCGTAACGTCATAGACGACACGGTTGATGCCGCGTACTTCGTTGATGATGCGGGTCGCGGCGCGGCCGAGGAAATTCATGTCGTAGGGATAGAAATCTGCCGTCATACCATCCACCGAGGTCACGGCACGCAGCGCGCAGACGAAGTCATAGGTGCGGTAGTCGCCCATGACGCCGACGGTCTGCACCGGCAGCAGCACGGCGAAAGCCTGCCAGATCGTGTCATAGAGACCGGCCTTGCGGATTTCGTCGAGATAGACCGCATCTGCCTTGCGCAGAATATCGAGCTTTTCGCGGGTGATTGCGCCGGGGCAGCGGATCGCCAGACCAGGACCGGGGAAGGGGTGTCGGCCGATGAAGCTTTCCGGCAGGCCGAGTTCGCGGCCGAGCGCGCGGACTTCGTCCTTGAAGAGCTCACGCAGCGGTTCAACGAGCTGCATGTTCATGCGCTCGGGAAGACCGCCGACATTGTGGTGGCTCTTGATGGTGACGGACGGACCGCCGGAGAAGGAAACGCTTTCGATGACGTCAGGGTAAAGCGTGCCCTGCGCCAGAAACTTCGGTGCACCCTTGCCATCCGAAGCGATCTTGGCCGCTTCGGCCTCGAAGACCTCGATGAACAGGCGACCGATGGTCTTGCGCTTTGCTTCCGGATCGGAAACGCCCGAGAGTTCGCCGAGGAACAGATCGGCTGCGTCCACATGAACAAGCGGAATATTGTAATGGTCGCGGAACATGCCGACCACCTGCTCGCTCTCGCCAAGCCGCATCAGGCCGTGATCGACGTAAACGCAGGTCAGCTGGTCGCCGATCGCCTCATGGATGAGGATCGCCGCAACCGAGGAATCGACGCCGCCGGAGAGCGCGCAGAGCACGCGGCCGGTGCCGACCTGATCGCGGATCTTGCGGATCATCTCGGCGCGATAGGCCGCCATTGTCCAGTCGGATTTCAGGCCAACGATCTTGTGCACGAAGTTGGACAGCAGCTTGCCGCCATCAGGCGTGTGCACCACTTCCGGGTGGAACATGGTGGTGTAATAGTGACGCGTCTCGTCGGCTGCGATGGCGAAGGGCGCGTTTTCCGAGGTGGCGATGACCTCGAAACCTTCCGGCAGCTTCGTCACGCGGTCGCCATGGCTCATCCAGACAGGATAGCTCTTGCCCTCATCCCAGAAGCCTTCGAAAAGCGGGCTCGCCTTTTTGATGTCGATATCGGCGCGGCCGAATTCCGCCGCATGGCCGCCCTCGACGACACCGCCGAGCTGCGTGCAAAGCGTCTGCTGGCCGTAGCAGATGCCGAGGATCGGAACCTTGCTGTCGAACACCGCCTGCGGCGCGCGCGGGCTGCCTTCAGCCGTCACGGATGCGGGGCCGCCGGAGAAGATCACGCCCTTGGGCTGAAGCTTCTCAAACGCCTCTGCGGCATTCTGGAACGGATGGATTTCGCAATAGACCCCGGCTTCGCGGATGCGGCGCGCAATCAGCTGCGTCACCTGGCTGCCGAAATCGATGATGAGAATGCTGTCGGGATGGGCTATCTGGGTCATGGCGAGCCTTTAAAGAAAATGGCGGCTTTAGGCAACCCGCAAGCGGGCATCAACCAGCGGAAATTTGCGAAAATCGCAAGGTTTCAAAGGGCGATCACGCCCTCCTCAATGGCGTGGCAAAGCCGGTCGATGGCATCCGCCAGCTTTTCATCGATGATGTGCAGATACTCCGTCCAGTCGTCCACGTGGTTCACATCGGCCTTGCCATCGGAAATACCGCGCAGGCCGATAAGCGGCACACCGAAGCGCTGGCAGGCTCTCAAAACGGCAAAGGTCTCCATTTCCACCATATCGGCATCGATCAAGCCATAGGCGGCGCCAGAAACCACATTGCCGCCGGTGGAAAGCCGTGCGTCGGCAATTTCGGGTATGCGGAAGGGCAAGGCCACCTCGGCCGGCAGGTCGAGAAACGGCGTGCAACCCTTTTCAAAACCGAAGGGGGAAGCGTCCATGTCGCGATAGGAAACTGAAATCGCCTGATAAATGCCCGTCTGTTCCAGCGTCCGCGAGCCGGCGGAACCGAGCGAAACGACGAGGTCGGGCAGATGATCCGCCGCATCGAGACCGGCAAGAACCGCCGTGACTGAAACCGCTGCCTCAACCGGGCCGACGCCGATCATGAGGGGTGAAATTCTCGCCTGCAGGTGAGGGCCGTATTCGGCGGGAGCCGCCATGACAAAAAGAACGGATTTATCCGCAACATGCAAAAGCCGATAGCTCATCCGGTAATGTCCTCGCGTCCCTTCACCACCATCATCGTGCCTGTCATGGAGGCGATCAGTTTTGCCGGTCCGTCGGCAAGCGCATAGGCGCGGCCGTCGGCAACGATCAGATTATTTCCGGGCTTGATGATCTCGCCACGAAACAGGAACCGATCGCCGCGACCCGGCGACATGAGGTTGACCTTGAACTCGATGGTCAAAAGCGAGGCTTCCGGCTCGATGATCGTATAGGCGGCATAGGTGCAGGCCGTATCCAGACCGGCGGCGATGACGCCGGCATGCAATATGCCATGCTGCTGCGTCAGCTTTTCATGAAAGGGCAATTCGATTTCCACCAGCCGGTGTTCGATACGGCTGATCTGCGCATCGATTGCCTGCACGACACCCTGCCGCGCAAAGCTTCTTTCTATCCGCTGACGAAAATCGCCGGGATCCGTGATCTCCATGGCCTACCTGCCTGCTCTAAGTCTCCACCGCAAACTGACATGGCGTGGGACGACGGGCAAGGCAAGGGTGCGGAAGTCATTTAGTTCAGGAGGCCGATACTCGCATTCAGCAGGGTGGCGAAGCCAACCCAGAGGGCATAAGGAACGAAAAGCCACATCGATATCCTGTCACGGCGATAGGTGAGTGCGATGAAGGCGAGGATGCAGATCAGCATCGGCACGATGATGACCAGTGCGCCCGCCGGGCTTTGCATGCCGAAAAAGATCGGCGACCACAGGAAATTCAGCACCATCTGGGTGAACCAGAGGCGCATGCGTGTCCCCATCCGCTTCCTGATCCATGTCCGTGCGCCGGCGATGCCGATCAGCACGTAAAGCGTCGTCCAGACCGGCCCGAAAATCCAGTTAGGCGGATTGAAGAACGGCTTTTGCAGTGATTGATACCATTCGCCGGGCACATTGTTGACGCCGATCAGCGCCCCAACGGCAACAACTGCAACCACGAAAACAATATACACGTTGAGGTTTTTCATGACGCTTCCAATGCGCCGGCCGCGCTTTGGTTCCCGTGCCTTTTCAGTATTTTAGCTGGCGATGCGCACGATATGCTGGTCCCATGCCACGTCACTGCGCAGGGTTTCGAAAAATCCATCATAGGAAGAAACCGCAATCCCCCGGGCGGAGGGTGCAACGCCCGCTGCGTCGCGCACGCTTACCTCTGAAACCACCCGCCCGGTTTTCGCATCCAGCGTCACCGCGGCATTGCCATTGGGCGACGTCAGACCCACCAGCCCCTCGCGCCGGTTGACGGCGATGGCGCCGACATAATTGGCAAGGCGCACCGTCGTTTCCTCCGGCAGGTCGACGAAGGCCAAATCCTCGCCCTTGGCGAAATGGCCGACCAGTGGCGGCAGATCGTTGCGTGGTCCCTCATATTGGCATGCGAACCAGACGCGACCGTCATTGCCAAGGTCTACATGGCGGGTGGAAAGCTGCCGCAGCCGGTCCGGCATCGTATGTTTCTGGATTAACTGGCCCGTTGCGGCATCCAGAAGCACGAGAGAGGGTTGCATGCTGTCGATATTGAGCTTGGTACGGCCGAAATCCGGGTGGGTTTCGATGCCGCCATTGGCGATCACGATCAGCCGCCCGTCATCGCTCACCGTCATATCATGCGTACCGACGCCGTGGGCATCGTATTCGCCGATACGGGCAAATCCATTTTTGGCGTCGTAAAGCCCGATAACACCGCGATTGCCGTCGAAGTCGTTTTCGCTGGCATAGAGAATTGCGCCATCGGGGGAAAATTGCCCGTGGCCATAGAAATGGCGGTTCTCCGGCGTGTGCATCACAATCGGTTCGCGGTGCCGCGCGGGATCGAAGGCCATGAAGAAGGTGCCGGGCCGGCGCGCAAAGGCCACGGTCGTGCCCGTGGCGTGGCTCGTCGCCATTCCATGCGCGCGGGCGGGAAGCGCAACACGGTCGATGATCTCGCCACGCTCGCTCACCGTCGCAATACCGTAGGAGCCGTCACGGGCGCGGAAGGCAGAAGCAAAGACGGCGTCTGTGCGTTCCAGCGCATAAAGTGAACGGGGAGCCAGCGTGGCGAGAAAGGGAATGCCCACCGCCTTGATGAAGCTGCGCCGATCTATCAGCATCCGTTTGGCGCCTGATATCATCGGCTCAGTCCCCGTCGGCGAAGGAAAAGCCGGAGCTGAGGCCGATCGCGCCGCCATATTGGTCATTGAGACGGTAGATCAGGTCTTTGCCGTTGAGGAGCAGGTAATCCACCTTGGCGCGCTGATCATCTTTTTCCAGCGCCTTTTCCACGTCCGTATCGATTGTTCCGGAAATGCGGATCATCGACTTGGCGATGAAGTCGATTGAATTAACGATGGAGCGCTGATCGGGCGGCACGAGTTCGACCATATCGGCGGTGTGCAGCAGGGTCTGAACGGCCTTGATGTTGGTGGCAATGCTCTTCCACGTCAGGCCGGAGCGCCAGTAAATGGCGGTACGGGGAAACCGCGCCTTGTCAGGCCCCTTATAGAAGGTTTCGATCCGCTGGTCACGGATCGCCTCTGAGCCATGCACGAGAATGCCGAGCAGGGCAACCAGGGCCTCGCGCTCGTCTCGAAAGACCGGATTGTCCGCTCCGGGCTGCGTCCAGTTTTTCTGCGCGCCATCAGGGGCGTTCCAGCTGTCGGAAAGCTCGGCCGCCACATTGGCGATATTGCCGGCGATGGCCGCGCCGAAGCGGCAGCGGAAATCCCCCATTTTGTCGAGCAGTTCTTCCGCGCCAGTGCCGTAAAGCACGAATTCCAGCGCGCCAAGCCCCTGCGCCGCGACACTCTTGCCCTTCAGGCCGTCGGCGCTGGTGACGCTCTCATCCTTTTCCGAGAGGTAACGCTGCACCTGTTTCAGCCCCAGCCCCTTCTTGTCGGGGTAATAAAGCACGCGTTCGAAACGGTTCTGCTCGATGACAGGGCCGACCCGCACGATCTCGATGGTCGACCAGTTCGCTACCGTATCGGCAAAGGCTGCCTTGGCCGCCTCATCCGTCGTTTTGGAGGGCGCTGCGCAGAAGGCCTTCATGCTGCCTTCGAGCCTGTCTGCCGATTGCCGGAAGTGGTCGTAACCGGGGCGTATGAAGCCGTTCACCGCCTTTTCCATAACGCTCCGTACCTGTGCGGGGTCGAGCGGTGGCGGCGGCATCAGTTCCACATCCTGCGCCATCGTCGGCTGATTGGTCAAAAGCAGCAGCACGGAAACGAGGCCGGATATTTTTCGCATGGCATTTTTCATCAAAGGGACTCCAGAAAAGCCAGCAAAGCCTGCCGGTCGGATTTTTGCAAGGCGGCAAAGGCGTCGCGCGCTTTTTGCCCTTCGCCGCCGTGCCACAATATTGCTTCTGTCAGGCTGCGCGCCCGCCCGTCATGCAGGTAAAAACCATTGCCATTGACGCTTCGCGTCAGGCCGATGCCCCAGAGAGGCTGCGTTCGCCATTGTCTCCCGCTCGCTTCGCCCACGTGCTGGCCATCGGCAAGCTCCTCTCCCATGTCATGCAGCAGGAAATCCGAATAGGGCCAGATCAGCTGGAAAGAATGCATGGGGTCGCTCGCATCACGGCGGGTGACAAATTTCGGCGTATGGCAGGCCGTGCAGCCGGAGGTGTAGAAAAGCTGCTTTCCCCGCAGAGCGGTCGGATCACCGGCGTTGCGGCGCTGCGGTACGGCAAGGTTTTCAGTGTAAAAGGCTACAAGGTCGAGAACGGGGTCAGGGGCCTCCACCGGCCCCAGCCGTGGCTGCACGCCGGTCGGCATGGCAAGACAGTCCTTCTGGGTTTCGGTGCAATCACCATAGGCGTTCGGTGCATCCGCCGTGGAGATGCCGATATCGTGGGAGAACGCGCTGGCGCTCTGATCGCGAACGCTTGCATTTTGGGCTTTCCAGCCGAACCGCCCAAGTTTCAACTCGCCGGTGCGATGATCCCTGACCCACGCAGGGCGGCCGGCAATGCCATCGCCATTCTTGTCATCGGGATCGGCTTTGACCAGAATATCGATATCGGCAATGGCCTCGATCAGGCCAAGCCCGAGGGTTGGCATGGCGATCCGCGCCGAAACCGTCGTGTCGGCGCCAAGCGGGCCATATTGGAGGTCCGCTACGGCATAGGCAGGCTTGCGCAGCATCGCCACCTCTCCATCTAAGAGGCGCACGGGCGTTTCAGAGTAGGAAATGACCGGCTTGCCCTCGGCTGGAAGGCCGGGAATGGCAAGGTTCTGCAATTGCCGGCCATAGGTCTCGTCGGGGAAGTTCAGCACCTCGTGGCGCGCAATCGCGGTACGTTCCGCCTCGTTTCGGGCCGGTCGCGCCAACCGCAGAAACAGGGAGACGGCGTCTTCCCCGGCAAGAGGCGGGCGGCCTCTGCCATCCTTCACATGGCAGGTCTGGCAGGATCGCGCATTATAAAGCGGCCCCAGCCCGTCCGATGCCTGTGTGGAGGAGGGGGAGGAGACCCAGAGCTTCTGGAACAGCGCATTGCCGAGCTTGAAATCCTGCTTCCGCTCGAATTGCATGGTGGCGGAAGGATGCGAAAACGCGCCGCTATCGGCTTTGTTGGTACTGGTCGTTGCGCCGCCGGACATGGCCTCGAAGGGCTCGGGCCTGGTAAAATCCGTCGTCGGCGCGGTCACGGCCTGAACACGGTTATGGTCTTTCTCCGTCAGATCGCCACGCACCGGTTCGGCAAGAGATATCGACGCCACGAGGCAGGCTGCCCCGGCGAAGAAGAACGGCGTGCGGATCGGCAACAGCAAAATTGTCATTGAATCGGAAGCGTCTGGAAATAACGGGCCGCAGCGGTCTGCGGCCCGTCGTAAAGCTTATTTGAAAACGGTATTGGGATTGTCGAGGCTGTCAGATCCTTCAAGCTCGATCTTGCCGAGATCAAGCGCAGCAATGACGCGTTCAACGGTTTTCGTCTGGTCGATAAGACCGTCGATGGCCGCCTGAACCACGGCATTGCCTTCCTTGTTGCCTTCGCCGATCATCTGGTCATAGGCTTCAACGGTCTGGGCGCGCTTTTCCATCGCATGCATGGCGTCGAGCGTCTTGTTCAGCTTCGCCGTCATTTCGTCGTTCAGCGCCTTGTCCTTGGCGCCGACGAGTTCCGCCAGCGAGGCGCCGGTCATCTTCGTGCCGTCCACGCGGGTATATTCACCGGTATAGGCCGAAGCGATGCCGATGGCGTCGTTCAGATGCGAATTATAGGTGTTGTCTGAGAAGCAGTCATGCTCCTCTTCCGGGTCGTGCAGCAGCAGGCCAAGCTTCATGCGCTCGCCGGCCAATTCGCCATAGGAGAGCGAACCCATGCCGGTGAGAATGGCGGTAAGGCCGGCTTTCGGGTCGGCTTCCACCGTCTTCGTGGCTTCGCCTTCCGGCGCCCAGGCGTCCACCATCTCCTGAAGATCCTTGATCAGCAGGGTGGAGGCGGATTTCAGGTAATCAGCGCGACGGTCGCAATTGCCATTGGTGCATTTTGCCTTGTCGTAATCGGTATAGGGACGGTTGCCCGCGCCCGGTCCGGTGCCGTTCAGATCCTGGCCCCAGAGCAGGAACTCGATGGCGTGGTAGCCAGTCGTCACATTGGCTTCGACATCGCCCGCCTCGTGCAGGCTCTCGATCAGTTCAGGGGTGATCTTGGAGGCGTCGACCTCTTCACCGCTGATTTTGATTTTCGGATTAGCGATAAGGTTGGCGACGTAAAGCTCGTTCTCGTCGCTTTCCGTGCCGTAGGAACCGTCAACATAATCGATCAGGCCTTCATCCAGCGGCCAGGCGTTGACCTTGCCTTCCCAGGCATCAACGAGAGGATTGCCGAAACGGTAGACTTCCGACTGCTGGTAGGGAACGCGCGCCTTGATCCAGGCTTCACGGGCGGCCTTCAGGGTTTCTTCGCTCGGAGTTGCGATCAATGCGTCGATCGCCTTGTCCAGCGCCTTCGCCGTGGTCAGCGAATCCTCGTATTTCGCGTGCGCGACATCGGCGTAATGCTTGACGACAGCCGCCGCGTCAGTGGCGGCCTGTGCGGGAAGCGCGGTGAAAGCCGCCGATGCGGCAAGAAGCGCGAAAGAGGCGCTGAGAATGGTTTTGCGGATCATGATCCCTCTCCTTTGGCGGCCATGAAATGACTTCACGCCACAGCAGGGGAGTTCTGACCCAATCACAAACTTGTGTCAAACATTCTAGTTTAGAATGCTTTGAAACAAGCTCGGGCGGTATTTCGCAAGTAAAATCACTGCGTGCAAATCGGCTTTTATGCTTTGCGCTTCATCAAGCAGAAGAAGAAACCGTCCGTATCTGTGGTTGCAGGCGTCAGCGTCACTGTCTTTCCGTCGGAGGAATGCGGTTTGTTCGCATTTGCACCGAAAGTCGTCTGCCAGCGCTCCAGCGCAGAACCGATGACAAATTCGGGATTTTCCTCGCAGAAACGCCTGACCTGCTGTTCGTTTTCCTCAGGCAGAACGGAGCAGGTGACATAAAGCAACTCGCCGCCCGGCCGCACGAAACCCTTGGCCTGCGACAGCGCCTCACCCTGCTGCTGCACGCGTTCTTCTAGGTTGCGTGCCGTCAGCCGCCATTTGGTGTCGGGGCGGCGGCGCCATGTGCCGGTGCCGGTGCAGGGCGCATCCACTAGAACGCGGTCGAATTTTCCCTGGAAGGGTACAAGCCCTGCTGTACGATCATGGACCTGCACATTGCGGGTGCCGGCCCGCTTCAGCCGCTCGATGATTGGCGCAAGCCGCTTGCGGTCGGCGTCGAAGGCGTGAACCTGGCCTTTATTATTCATGCTGGCGGCCATGGCCAGCGTCTTGCCGCCGCCTCCGGCGCAATAATCGAGTATCTGTTCGCCCTCATGCGCGCCGGCGAGATCGGCTACGATCTGCGAACCCTCGTCCTGCACTTCGAACCAGCCCTTCTGGAAGGAGAGTTCGGCGGTCACATTCGGCAGGCGGGAGGGGCCTTCGCCGGCAGGGATGCGAACACCCTGGCGGGCGATACGGGTGGCTTCCGCGCCGCTTTCCGCAAGCGCCTTCAGCACCTTGTCGCGGGTTGCCTTCAGCGTGTTGGCGCGCAGGTCAAGGGTCGGCCGCTCATTCAGCGCCTGCGCTTCAGTAAGCCAGTTTTCACCAAATGCCGTTTCGAGGGAAGATTGCACCCATTCGGGAATATCGCCCTGAATATGGGCCGGCGCGTCACCGAGAGAGCGGGAGAGAAAGGCCTGCTGCCTTTGTTCGTCTGGTGCGGCGGGGGCGAACTTGTCGCCATCGAATTCCGCCGCCAGTTCCGAAAAGCTTTTGCCCCATTGGCGCAGCAGCACGGCATAACCAAGCGAGGCGGCGCTGTCGTCATCCATCAGCCAGGCGTGCGACAGCTTCATGCGCAGCGCGTCGTAGACGATGTTGCCGATCGCAGCCCGGTCGCCGGATCCCGCGAAACGATGGGCAAGGCCCCAGTCCTTCAAGGCATCGGCGACGGGACGCCTGCGTCCCTCGATATCCGCCAATACTTCGATTGCTCCGGCCAAACGCCCGCCCAAACGCATTGTCTACCTCTTTTGCTGATAAGCCCGGTTGGTAGACGCGAATGACGGCGAGGGCAAGGCTCAATCGGCCTTGACGATCTCGTAGCAGACCTTGGCTGTGCCGGAGCTGATCATGCCGATGTTCTTGGCGGCAGCCTTGGAAAGATCGAGAACGCGACCCTTGATGAACGGACCGCGGTCATTGATGCGCACCACCACGGCCTTGCCGTTGCGCGCGTTGGTAACCTTGACCTTGGTGCCGAACCGCAGTGAGCGGTGAGCGGCGGTCAGGTTGGCGGCGTTCATACGCTCGCCCGAAGCAGTCTTGGAGGTCAACGCATACCACGATGCGCCTCCACAACCATTTGCCGCATTCGCCTGAAGAGGCGCGATGATGGAACAGGCGGCTATAGTTGCAGCGGTGAAAGTTATACGACGGATATTCAACAAACTGTGCTTCCCTGAAAATCGGCCCCGCGCCGATTGATTGTGCCCTTGCTAAACGACCATGAACTGGCCTGAACGCCTTTTGATGCGAGATTGTAGGGCGAGGGAAAAATGGCGAAAAAAAGCTAAGCTCAAATCACGAAGTGTTACAGACTGTAATATTCGTGATCATTAGCCGGAAAGGTGTCCGTAGGGCGGACGGATAAGAAAATGGAAAAAATAACGCAGAATCAACGCGCAATCGAAATGCTGTTACAAGTCACGGCTTCGTGAATCCACTTCACGAAATGTGAGTGAAATATTTTTCTAATTGCTATGATTTTAGTGAATTTTGTTTGGTTAATAAAGTCCTAATTGACCAAAATGCGACGAAAACCATCCTCAAAAGTGGGTTTGGAAGGATTTTTCATCGCTTTTAACGGCTACGTCTTCAGCCTCGCCAGAGACCGTTTGCCCACAACTGCGTCAGCGAGGTTTTGTACTCCGGAAAGTCGAAATTGAAGCCGAGGCTGCGTATTTTAGCGTTGGAAACACGCTTGTTCTCGCCGTAGAAGGAGCGCGCCATAGGGGTCAGATCGGCGGTTTCGAATGCCTGTTCGGGCGGCGGCTCCACACCCATCAACGTCGCGGCGAAGCTCACGACATCCTGCGGCGGGCAGGGTTCGTCATCGGTAACGTTGAATGTACCGCGTTCGTTCCTGCTCGCCAGAAAGGCAAGTGCCGCACCGATATCCTCGACCCGGATGCGATTGAACACCTGATCTTTCTTCACCAGCCTGCGCGCCGTTCCCTTTTCGAAATTCATGAAGGCATTGCGTCCGGGGCCATAAATTCCGGACAGACGAAGGGTGACAAGCGGCACATTTGCTTTTTGGGCGGCCGCAGTCCAGGCAGCTTCGGCAGCGACCCGCTCCACGGAACGGGCGGAGACAGGGCGACAGGGGCTTTCTTCATCCACCCAGGCGCCGTCATGATCGCCATAAACACCGACGGTGGAGAGATAAGCCATCCATTCCAGCTTCGGCAGAAACCGTTTTAGATCGTCGCCCAGCAGCGCCAGCAACGGATCACCTTGCCCGCCGGGCGCGATGGACTGGACGAGATGTGTGATATTGCCCATCGCGGGGTTGAGATCGTCATTAAGATGGACGCCGTCAAAAAGGAACGGCGTCATGCCTGCGGCTTCGAGGTTCGGAAACTTATTCTGACTGCGCGTCGTACCGGAAATAGTATCAGCCACGGATTTCAGCGCGTTTGCGATGGCTTTTCCCGAATATCCCGCGCCAAAAATCATCACATGCATGCGTCACGCCTCTGCCAGTTGCCATTCCATTTCCGCCTCCGGATCGGTCTCCGGGGCGCGGGTGGCAGAGTATGTACGGAATTCTTCCCTGTCCATAAGTTGTGACAAAGCCCATGCGGCCATACCGCGCACCTCCGGTGAAGGGTCTGTTTCGGCAAGCGCCTTACATTGTTTCACGAATTGCCGGTCGGCGGAGTTTCCCGCCGCGATCAGCACGTTGCGGATAAACCGGTTGCGGCCGATCCGTTTGACCGGAGAGCCGCTGAAAAAGCTGCGGAAGGCGGCATCGTCGAGGGTCAGCAGAAAGGAAATGGAAGGTTCCTTCAGGTCCTCGCGCGCCTGCAATTTCATCTCGGAGGCGCTCGCTGCAAACTTGTTCCACGGACAGGCGGCAAGGCAATCGTCGCAACCATAGATGCGGTTGCCGATCATCGGTCGTAATTCGTGCGGAATGACGCCCTTATGCTCGATGGTGAGATAGGAGATGCATCGGCGCGCATCGAGCTGATAGGGGGCGGGAAAAGCGGCCGTCGGACAGGCATCGAGACAGGCGCGACAGGAACCGCAATGATCCTTCTCCGCCTCATCAAGACAGAGCTCGGCGGTGGTGAACATGCTGCCGAGAAACAGCCAGGAACCATGTGTGCGGCTGACGAGGTTGGTATGCTTGCCCTGCCAGCCGAGCCCGGCGGCGGCGGCAAGCGGTTTTTCCATTACCGGCGCGGTATCGACAAAGACCTTCACATCCTCGCCGGCACGGGCCGCAAAACGGGTGGCGATTTCCTTCAGCCGTCCCTTGATAATGTCGTGATAATCGCGATTGCGGGCATAGACCGAAATGGCTGCCTTGTCCGGTTTCGAAAGCACGCCACGCGGGTCTTCCTCCGGGCCGTAATTCAATCCGAACATGACGATGGAGCGCACGTCGCCCCATAGCGTTTTCGGCTGAGCCCGGCGGGCCTCCGTTTCCTCCATCCAGGCCATCGTGCCGTGGTAACCCTTGTCGAGAAACAACCTCAGCCGTTCCGGGGCCAGCGGAATGCTGTCCGGTGCGGTGATGCGGCAGAGATCAAAGCCAAGCGAAAGCGCTTCCTGGCGAACGAAATCCGTCAGTTTGCGGGCGCGTATTCGCTGCTTGTCGCTGGCAACGTCGATGGTCGTTTCTCCCGAGGGTTATTCTGCGACTTATATATGCTCAACGCAGGCCGCAGCAAATAACCGGGAAGGCGAGGCTTAAAAATCCAGGTCGGCGTAGTGCGAGGAGGGGGCAAGGCGCGGAATACGCTCGCTCAGGAACGGCCGGAACGATGGGCGGGATTTCAGCCGCTGGTACCATTCCTTGGCGATCGGCGCTTCGAGCCAGTTGATCTCACCAAGATAGTCCAGCACCGAAACACCGGCTGCGGCGGCAAGGTCGGCATAGCTCAACCGGTCGCCGGCCAGCCATGTGCGCGAACCCGCCAGCCATTCCAGATATTTGATGTGCTGGCGGATATTGTTGCGGGCAGTGCGCAACAGCTTGGAATCCGGCGGCCCGCCACCCTGCGCGGTCGTCATCTGCAATTTATAAACTCGCTCCCGCACCAGCGGCCGGGTCACGTCATTTTCCATCTTCTGCAGAAACCACTCCGTCAGGCGGCGGATTTCCGCGCGCTGAAACGGGTCTTCTGCCAGAAGTCGCCTGTCGCGTTTCAAAACCCCATGCGTTTCATCAAGAAACTCGGCAAGCACGTAAGGCCCGCTGAGGGAACGCATATTGTCATCCAGATAGACAGGCAGGGTGCCGGCCGGATTGAGCGCCAGAAACTCCCGCCGTCTTTCCCACGGCTGCTCTTCCACGAGATCGGTTTGGAACCCGTATTCTGCGAGGATCAGACGAACGAACCGGGATGCGGTCGACATCGGAGAATGATAGAGAGTTGGCATCGGTACTCAATTTTTACAATTGGTTGTCATGATCGGCATTTGCCGGAAAACTTTTTCAGTTTCGCTTCATCAAGACGCTATAAGAGCTTGGCTACTTTAAAACAAGTTTAACGAAATTTCATTCCCTTCCCGCTTTTCCCTGAAAAAAAGGATACGTCATGGGTGACCAATCGATCATCAGCGCGCTTCTGCTGGGCATTATCGAGGGTCTGACGGAGTTTATTCCCGTTTCCTCAACGGCGCATGTGCTGCTGGCCGGGCACTTCCTCGGCTTCAAATCACCCGGCAATACCTTTGCCGTTCTTATTCAGCTTGGTGCGATCCTCGCGATCCTTCTTGTTTATTTTCAAAAGCTTGTGTCGATCGCGATCGCCCTGCCGACCAGCGCCAAGGCGCGCCGCTTCGTGCTGGCCGTCGCGCTTGCCTTCCTGCCGGCGGCGGTGATCGGCGCGTTGGCGCACGACTTCATCAAGACGGTGCTGTTCGAAACGCCGATGCTGATTTGCGTCGTCCTGATTATCGGCGGCGTCATATTGCTCGCTGTCGACCGCATGCCATTAAAACCGAAATATACCGACATCATGGATTATCCGCCGTCGCTTGCCTTCAAGATCGGCCTCTTTCAGTGCCTTGCAATGATCCCTGGCACCTCGCGCTCGGGCGCCACCATTGTCGGCTCGCTGCTGATGGGCACGGACAAGCGGTCCGCCGCCGAGTTCTCGTTTTTCCTGGCGATGCCGACCATGCTTGGCGCTTTCACCCTCGATCTCTACAAGAACCGCGATGCGCTGAGCTTTGATGACGGCGCGCTGATCGCCGTCGGTTTCATCGCCGCTTTCGTCTCCGGCCTGTTCGTCGTGCGTTCGCTGCTGGACTACGTCTCGCGCCGGGGTTTTGCTGCCTTCGCCTGGTGGCGCATTGCCATCGGGTCGCTCGGCCTGATCGCGCTTCTGGTCTTCGGGTAATCCACTCGTGGACCTGCGAACCAAAAAGAAAAAGCGCCCCGGGAAACCAGAGGCGCTTTTTTGAATCTTGTGAAAGCCGATCAGTTGGTGCTGATCGAAGCCGTTGCGCAGGGGTCGACGCCGTAGGCGGGAGCGCAACCGCTCTTGCCCGCTGCAACCGTTCCCGGCGCCATGAAAGAACCCGCCAGAACCACCAAAGCCGCACACGCAAAAAAGAGTGCGATAGATCTGCCCATTTTATGATTGCCTTTCAGACGTTCGTTCGCGCGGCTCATGCCGCCGTGTGTGAATTGAGGGTCCGGGATATGTTTGGAATGTGGCCAATATCAATAAAGCAGCTTGCTGAATACCGGGTTAATGCGAAGTCTTTTCCACAGTTGCGCTTGTGCCACGCTTACGTGTTGCGGCCGAAGGCCGTTAACTTTTACCCGGCTTTGCAAACTCGCCCCTGTCGATGCTGCACCTCCCCTTCAGTTGAGAGGGAAATGCGCTCATAACGGTTTGGTTGCAATTCAATCGCGCAAAAGGAAAAAGCGGGAATGGCTCCCGCTTCCGTTCAGAATGGCGATGCCTGAAGCGAAGTTTCAGGCGGCTTTTCCGGCGTTGGAGAACTGACCGTGTGTGCGGTACTGCACCATGTAAGAGGGCAGAACCGAAGCGACACGAACGGGGTTGATGCCGATGCCTTCCAGTGTCAGGCCGTTCTTTTCCGCCTCGCTGGAAACGACATTGTCCTTTTTCAGCATGGTCACTTGATCGGCCGTCAGCGGTGGCGTGATGAGCGGCACCATTGAAGCGATCTTGCCGATCGTCGAAGCGATGCCGAAAGGCAGATTGACGAAAGGACGCTGACGGTAAGTTGCGGCAAGAACCGCCTCGAGACAGTCGCGGAACGTCATTACGTCCTGACCGCCGAGTTCATAGATAGCGCCGGGCTTCAGCTTGCCATCGACGCTGCGGGCGACGGCTTCGGCGACATCCTCGACATAAACAGGCTGGAATTTGGTTTTTCCACCGCCGATCAGCGGCAGGAAAGGCAGGCTGCGGGCCATCTTGGCGAATTTGTTGAAGAAATCGTCTTCCGGTCCGAAAATTATTGACGGGCGCAGGATCACGGCGCCGGGCAGGACGGAATGAATGGCGGCCTCGGCGCGGCCCTTGGTGCGGCCGTAGCCGGTCTGCGAACCCGCATCCGCGCCGATCGCGGAGATATGCGTCAGCGTCGCACCGACATTGCGGGCGGCTTCGGCAATGGCTTTGGCGCCGAATTCCTGCACGGCGTCAAAGGTGTTGCGGCCGCTTTCAGTGAGGATGCCGACGCAATTGACCACATGGTCAGCGTCTTCGACGGCTTTGATGATGGAGTCGCGATAACGCAGGTTCGCCTGGGCAAAGGAAATCTGGCCAACATTGCCGAGTGGCTGCAGGAAACCGGCAAGATCCGGGCGGCGCACGGCAACACGGATGCGATAACCGCGTCTTGCGAGCATTCTCACGACATGCCGCCCGACAAAACCCGAACCGCCGAAAACGGTGACGAGGGGTGGAAGGTTGGCCAAGGTCATGGGAGGCTCCTCAGAAGCTGTCGATAAAGTGTTTTTCAGTCTCTTAGCCCAAAGCCGCGCGCGCGTGAAGAGACGTTCTCGCAAGCTGTGGCCAGGGTTCTGGAAATCGGATTGAAGTTCGTCAAATTCCTTCGACGATCATCATATCGGTATCGGCGACGTCCTGACGGATTTTGGCCGCCGCCTGATATTCGGGCGAGTTGTAGCAATCGATGGCGTGCTGCACCGAGGGGAACTCGATCACGACGTTGCGTCCGCGCGCCTTTCCTTCCAGTTCGGTCAAAGCGCCGCCCCTAGCCAGAAAATTGGCGCCGAACCGCTCGAAAGCGGGCTTCGCCGTCGCGACATAGTCCTTGTAGTGCTCGCTATCGCGTACATCGACGTGGGCGATCCAATATCCCTTAGCCATTTCGTCTCCTCCGATGGTTTTTACTGATTTGCGGGAAAGCTGGCGCGCAGCATGTCGTCCAGAATGGCGCGGGCCGCCGCCTTCGGGTCTTCCGCCCTGACGATGGGACGGGCGACGACCAGATGGCTCGAACCGGCTTTGATCGCATCGTAAGGCGTCATCACCCGCTTCTGATCACCGAGATCTGCACCCGCCGGGCGGATGCCGGGGGTAACGACGGCAAGATCGGGACCGAGAATTTCACGCACGGCGGTTGATTCCTCCGCCGAACAGACGATGCCGCCCATGCCCGCCTCGCGCGCCTGTTGCGCCCGGCGCAGCACCAGCGAACGGGCATCCGAGGCGTAACCGGCTTCCGCGAGATCACTGTCGTCCATCGAGGTCAGCACGGTGACGCCGAGCAGGCAGAGGCCTGAGCCTTCGGCCGCCTTGACTGCGGCACGCATGGCCTTTGGATAGGCGTGCAAGGTCAGCATCGACATACCCATGCGGGCGATGTTCTCGACACCGGATGCGACGGTATTGTCGATGTCCAGCAGCTTCATGTCGAGAAAGACCTTCTTGCCGCTTTGAACAAGGTCACGCGCAAATTCGAGACCGCCTGCGAATACCAGCTGATAGCCGATCTTGTAGAACAGAACCTCGTCGCCGATTTTTGAGACGATGTCTTCGGCCTGCTGCACAGTCGGAACATCCAGCCCGACGATGAGTTTTTCGCGCGCGGTCATTGTTTTATCCCTGCCATGTTTCCATTGCCGTCCAGTCGCATGGGGGGGACGCTGCTGCAAGTGAAAACTCGGCGATGGAAAAGCAGAAAAGATTGCCGCCGCCCGGCGGCTGGTCCTTGGCGCGGCTGATGCCGCGGCCTTCGACATGGCATTTCAAAAGCGTACCCACGCCGCCATGGCCAACAAAGGCGATAGGGTGTTGCGGGTCGTGCTGGTCGAGAACGGTTTTGACCGCGCCGACGATCCGCGCCTGCGCGTCGATCGCCCTTTCCCAACCGTGAAAGCTTTCGTCAGGATGGGCGAAGAACCAGTCCGCTGCCTTTTCAAATTCCGGCGGCGGCAGGAAGCCGGTGGCAGACCGGTCGTTCTCATGCATCGCTTCGATAATCTCTATCGCCGCACCGGAGGTTTCCGCGAGGATACGGGCGGTTTCGATAGCCTTGGTTTCGGCGCTGGAAACGATGTGCCGCAATGCCCGCGCCCAGGGCAGGCGACTTGCCTCCCGCGCCCGCTCGACACCCCTGTCCGAAAGTCCCCACTCAGGAACAGGAACCGTCGGATCGATCTTGACCTGGGGATGGGTGATGTAGAGCGCATGCATGGCAATCGGTCCTCAAGGGCAATGGAAAGGGCAAACCAACACCCTAACCATCCGTCACGACCGGGAAATGACGGCCTTGTCCATTCTGCCGTGTGGTCAGGCCCGCGTATAGGTCCACAATTGTGCCGGCGGAATATTGCGCACGATGAAATCAAAATGGCGGATGTGGTAAAGATGGGGCTGCGCGACGATCGGGGAAATCGGACCGTAGGATATCTGCATGACGGGGCGGCCGTGCGGTACGCGCTTCAGCAATTCGTCGAGAAGCTTGATGCGGGCGGCCATGGGGAAATTCAGCATCGGTACGGCGGAAATGACGCTGTCGAACATCTGGCCCTTGTGTTCGCCGAGCGTCGCATCGAGATCGAAAGCGTCGCCATTGACGAAGTTGACGCCGGGATAACTTCTGAGCAGCTGATTGTAGAAATCGGTCGAATATTCGATGGCCGTCAGGCTTTCCGGCTTGATGCCGCGCGCCAGAATGGCCTTGGTGATGACACCCGTGCCCGGGCCGAGTTCGAGAACCGGCAGGCCGGAATGGGGATTGATGACACTCGCCATTTTTTTCGCCGTGATCGACGATGTCGGAACAATGGCGCCGACTTTTTTCGGCTGGCTGACCATGCCCTTGAAAAAGCGGATTTCTTCCTCAAATTTCTGCTCAAGGCGTTGCTTCAGGTTAAGTGCCATAATTCCCCTCGGATACATTTTTGGTCATTGTCAAAAAACGGTTACGTACTGTTGATCTCATTTGGCGCAAAAACAAGGCAAAATGTCGTAACTGGAAAAATTCGCTTATCGTTTGAAACACACGGTAGCCGAATCAAAAAACGCCGGGGAAGCGATCCACCGGCGTTTTTGATTGAATTGGCAAAAAACAGCCGTTTAAACGCGCATCGGCATCAGAACATAGAGTGCATCATCGCCGGCAGTGTCGCGAACGAGCGTCGGCGATCCGGCATCTGCCAGCAGAAAAATCGCATCCTCGCCGGAAAGCTGCGACGTGATGTCGAGGAGATATTTGGCATTGAAGCCGATTTCCATCGAATCATTGTCGTAACCAACGGCCACTTCTTCGGTAGCACTTCCCGAGTCGGGATTGTTGACGGTTAACGTCAACTGCCCGTCTGTCAGCGCCAGCTTTACGGCGCGTCCGCGCTCGGAAGAAATCGTCGAGACGCGGTCGACGGCGCGTGCGAAGGTCTGGCAATCGACGCGCATTTCCTTGTCGTTGCCGGTCGGGATCACGCGCTGGTAATCCGGGAAGGTGCCGTCGATCAGCTTCGAGGTCAAAACCACCGAACCGATGGTCAGGCGGATCTTGGCGTCCGAGACCTCGACGGTGACTTCCAGTTCCGGATTGTCCATCAGCTTCTGCAATTCGCCAACGGTCTTGCGCGGAATGATGATGCCCGGCATGCCTTCGGAACCGGAAGGAGCATCCACATCGGCGCGCGCCAGACGGTGACCGTCCGTCGCGACAGCGCGCAGCTTCAGGTCGCCGCCGCTTTCGATGGTGTGGAAGAAGATGCCGTTCAGGTAATAACGCGTCTCTTCGGTCGAAATCGCAAATTGCGTCCGGTCGATCAGCATCTTCAGGTCGGTCGCCTTCAGTTTGAAGGTGTGGCTGAAGGTGCCGGCGGTCAAATCCGGGAAGTCGGTTTCCGGCAGGCATTGCAGCGAGAACTTCGAACGGCCGGAGGCAACCGTCATTGAAGAGCCGTCCGGGTTGGTCGCCAGAAGCACCTCGGAACCGTCAGGCAGCTTGCGCACGATTTCATAAAGCAGGTGCGCCGGCACGGTGGTGGCGCCCGCCTGTTCCACCATGGCTGGCGTCGCTTCGGTGATTTCGAGGTCAAGATCGGTCGCCTTCATGTCCAGATTGGCGCCGGATGCGCGCAAGAGGACGTTGGACAGGATCGGGATCGTGTTGCGACGCTCAACAACCCGGTGCACGTGGTTCAGCGATTTAAGAAGGTTCGACCGCTCAAGAGTAATACGCATGGACGCTACCGCTTTCAACCGTTGCGAACCGGCCACCGCCGGATCGGCAAGAAGAGTCTTGACCGGCAAAAAGCCGGATAATGTGGACGGGCAAAATGGCAGAGTTATTGCTGAAAATGCAAGAGCCGAGTGCATCTGCTTCCGCTCATTTTGCTGCTATACAGCATGATCCACAGGATGTGGCGGCCGATGGACCTTGTTCGGCGGTTTTCTATTGCCCATAAAGGGGGCAAAACCGGAGTGAACGGCCGGGATTGATCGGCCAGAATGATTGGAAGCCGTGTGACGGAAGAAATATCGAACAGCGAAACCAGACAGGCAACAAAGGAATTCAGGATCGGTACGGCCACCATTCCGGCACGGCCGCTGGAGCCGGCGCTCTATCTCGTGGCCACCCCCATCGGCAATCTGGGCGATATCACCATCCGGGCGCTGGAAACGCTGGCCTCTGCCGATGTCCTCGCCTGCGAGGATACCCGCGTCACCCGTATCCTGCTTGAGCGTTACGGCATACGCAACCGCCCGTTCGCCTATCATGAGCACAATGCGAACGAAGCGGGGCCGAAGCTCATTGCCGCGCTGGAGGCCGGAAAATCCGTGGCGCTGGTATCGGATGCCGGAACGCCGCTCGTTTCCGATCCCGGTTATCGTCTTGGTCAGCTGGCGCTTGAGGCCGGCCATCGCGTCGTGCCGGTGCCGGGCGCATCGGCGCCGCTTGCCGCCCTTGTTGGATCAGGCATGCCGAGCGACGCCTTCCTGTTTGCGGGCTTTTTGCCGGTGAAGGATCGCGGCAAGCGCGACCGCTTTGCCGAACTTGCGAAAATTCCCGCCACTTTGATCTTCTTTGAATCGCCACGCCGCATCAGCACCACCGTCAAGGTGGCGTCGGAAGTGCTCGGCCGCGACCGCCGCGCCGTGGTCTGCCGCGAACTGACCAAGACTTTCGAGGAATTCCGTCGCGGCACACTCGGCGAGCTTGCGGAATATTACGACGAGGACCGGGTGGTGAAGGGTGAGATTGTGCTGCTGATAGAGCCGCCCTCCTATGACGAAATTCCCGATATCGAGGATGTCGAGACGCTGCTGAAGGATCTGGTTGCAACCATGCCTGCCGCCAAAGCCGCGGGCGAGGCATCAAAACTGACCGGCTTGCCGCGCAAGGAGCTTTACCAGCGGCTGCTGGATATGAAGGGCAGGGATGGCGGCTGACGGGCGAAAGAACACTCGCCGCAAGGCCGAGCGGCGCGGCCACAACGCCGAATATTGGGCAGCGCTTTATCTGCTGTTCAGGGGATATCGCATCCTCGCGATCCGGTATCGTACCCGGCTTGGCGAAATCGATCTCATCGCCCGCAAGCGGGATGTGGTCGCTATTGTCGAGGTCAAGGCGCGTTCTTCCGGTGTCGCGGCTGTCGATGCGGTCGGCTTTCATTCGCAGCAACGCATCCGCGCCGCCGCCGATCTCTGGCTGTCTCGCCGCAGGGATGCCGAGCGATTTTCGCTGCGCTTCGATATCGTCGCCGTTCTGCCGCGACGCCTGCCGCAGCACTTCATCGATGCTTTTTGAGGGGAGGGAAGGCAATGTCCACCGAGCGCGAAAAAATGGCCGCAGGCGAATGGTACAGCTGCATGGATGCCGAGCTGGATGTGCTGCGCGGCCAGGCGCGCCGAGCCGTTCACCAGCACAATACCTTGCCGCCGGATGATCGTGGGGCCATGGCACCGTTGCTGCGAACGCTTTTCGCCTCCGTGGCGGAAGGGACATTTATCGAAGCGCCATTTCATTGCGCTTACGGCTTCAACATCACCCTGGGCAAGAATGTCTATCTCAATACGGGCTGCGTCATTCTCGATTCTGCGAAGGTCGTGATAGGCGAAGGCGCGATGCTCGGCCCCGCCGTGCAGATCTATTGCGCGGAACATCATCTCGACCTGGTTCCACGCGCACAAGGCATTGAAATCGCAAGGCCGGTGACAATCGGCCGTGATGTGTGGATCGGTGGCGGGGCGATCCTTCTGGCCGGTGTTACCATTGGTGATGGCGCGATTGTCGGTGCTGGCTCGGTGGTGACGCGCGATGTGCCGCCGGGGGCGACGGTGGTGGGAAATCCGGCCCGGCCCATAAGGCGGAAGGACGCCTGAGACGTCCATTTTTGAAAGAACGGAGTCTATTAGCAGGCACCGTAACAAATCTGACATGAAACTGTTAAAGAGGCGTCATGGAACCCCTCTATTCGCATCCTCACCCCAATAAATGGTGGAGAGGATTTAGTAATGTTGAAGAAGATTTCCATGGCCGCAGTGGCGGTCAGCATTTCGGCAACGTCTTCCATGGCTGCGACCAACATCACCTGGTGGCACGGCATGGGCGGCCGTAACGGCGAAGTCATCAACGAAGTTTCGCAGAAGTTCAACGAAGCCCAGAAGGAATGCGCTCTGACGCCGGTTTCCAAGGGCTCCTACGAAGAAGCACTGGCCAGCGGCATCGCCGCCTTCCGTTCGGGCGAACAGCCGAACATTCTCCAGGTTTTCGATGCCGGCGCCGCCACCATCATCAACGCCAAGGGCGCGGTCATTCCTGCGGAAGACCTCATCAACAAGGCCGGTTACAAGTTCGATCGCGAAGCGTTCATCAACGGCGTGCGTTATTTCTACGCTGCCGCTGACGGCAAGTTCGTCGGCATGCCGTTCAACTCCTCCGCTCCGATCATGTATGTCAACGACGAAGCCCTGAAGAAGGCTGGCGTCGAGGCTCCGAAGACCTGGGAAGATTTTGAAAAGGTCGCGCCGAAGCTGAAGGAAGCCGGTTACATTCCGCTCGTCCAGTCGCAGCTGACCTGGCAGTTCACGGAGAACTTCTTCTCCCGCAACAACATCCAGTTCGCCACCAACAATAACGGTTACGACAGTGTTACCGACACCAAGCTCAAGCTTACAGACCCGAACCTCGTCATGATGTTCGACAAGCTGAAGGACTGGAAAGACAAGGGCCTGTTCGCCTATTATGGTGCTGGCTGGAACGACAACCAGAAGCCCTTCGAAGAAGGCAAGGTTGCTTTCTGGATCGGTTCTTCGGGTTCGTTCGGCGGCCTGCAGAAGACGGCGACCATGCCGTTCTCGGCAACCTTCCTTCCCTACTGGGGCTCCATCAAGGGCGCTGGCACCAACTCCTTCATCGGCGGCGCTGCTCTCTTTGCAATGTCGGGCAAGTCTGAAGCCGAAAACAAGTGCGTGGCTGACTTCTTCCAGTTCCTGACCTCGCCGGAAATCCAGGTCTTCTACCATAAGGCAACCGGTTACGTCGCCATCACCAAGGCCGCTTACGAAAAGGCCAAGGCTGAAGGTTTCTACAAGGAAAAGCCGGTCGCCGAAGTCGGCATCCAGCAGCTGTCGCTGCCGGGCGGCGAATGGTCCAAGGGTTATCGCCTCGGCTTCTACCCGCAGATCCGCGCTGTCATGGAACGCGAATATAACCGCATCTTCTCCGGCGAAGTCACGCCGAAGGACGCCTTCGACATCATCGAGAAGGAAGGCAACGACCTTCTGGCCCGTTTCGCCAAGACGGCCGGCTGATCGATCTTTTCGAAACCAATGATCGTTGTCGAGCCTCCTTTCCGACGGAAGGGAGGCTCGCTTCTGGATAAGGAGGCGCAAGCGTGGCCTATACATCGTCTCAACCGCGCCGGTTTTTATCCGGCTGGTCCGTAAGGGCTGGAAAACCCGCTAAGCCAGCTGAAGCCGGCATGAAGCGCGTACAGTTCTCCTCGTCCTTCGTGCCCTATCTGTTTCTGGCGCCGCAGCTCGCGGTGATTTTCATCTTCTTCTACTGGCCGTCCGTTCAGGCCGTGCATTCGTCCTTTTATATCGAAGATCCTTTCGGGTTCGGAGCCTCGTTTGTGGGGTTCGCCAATTATTCGGACGCGCTATTCAATCCGGAATATCTCAGCATCGCCAAGTTCACGGTCATTTTCACTGTGCTGGTGACCTTCTTCTCGCTGGCGCTCGGTCTGCTGCTCGCCGTCAAGGCCGATGCCGTCATTCGTGGCAGTTCGACCTACAAGACGGTGCTGATTTCCGTTTATGCCATCGCGCCGCCTGTCGCGGGCCTGATCGGCATGATGTTCTTCGACCAGCATATCGGCCCCTTCGTCAAGATGGCGGCGATGCTGGGCTGGGACATGAAGGTCGGCCTCAATTATTTCGACACGGCCTTCGCCATGATCGTCGTCGCCGTCTGGAAGCAGATCCCCTATAATTTCATCTTCTTCCTGTCCGGCTTGCAGGGCGTTTCCGTCGCCGTGCGTGAGGCCGCCGCCATCGACTGCCGCTCGGGCTTTCGCCGGTTCTGGACGGTCATCATGCCGCTTCTGGCACCCACCGCCTTCTTCCTGCTCATCATCAACATCACCTATTCCCTGTTCGATACGTTCGGCGTCATCGACGTGATGGTGAAGGACAAGGCGGCGAACAACCCGATCACGCTGGTCTACAAGGTGTTTCTCGATGGTTTCCGCGGCAATGACATTGGCGGCTCTTCGGCCCAGTCCGTCATCCTGATGCTGGTCGTCTTCGTCCTCACCATCATCCAGTTCCGCTTCATCGAGAAGCGCATCCATTACAATTGAGGGAAAAGACGATGTACAAGACAAAACCCCTCGATCATCTGGTGTTGATAACAGGCGCGTTGTTCCTGATATTGCCGGTCGTCGTGGCCTTCATGACCTCCACCCATACGGCGGCGGAAATCCATCGCAGCGGCCTGACGATCGTTCCGGGCGACAATTTCGTCGAAACTTACGAAAAGGTCCTGACCCAGAAGGGCGGCTTCACCGGGCAGATTACCGGTCTCAACATGATCATCAATTCGCTGATCCTCGGTGTGGGTTTCGCCGTTGGCAAGATCGTCCTGTCGATGACGGCGGCCTATGCGATCGTCTATTTCCGCTTCCGCTTTGCCACACTCGCCTTCTGGATCATTTTTACGACCCTGCTCTTGCCGCTCGAAGTGCGCATCATGCCGTCCTACGAGGTGATGAGCAAACTTGGCCTGTTGAACTCCTATACCGGATTGATCGTGCCGCTTCTGGCGTCTGCGACAGGCACCTTCTATTTCCGGCAATTCTTCAAATCCATTCCGGAGGAATTGCTGGAAGCTGCCCGCATCGACGGCGCCGGTCCGGTCAAGTTCTTTATCGACATCATCATCCCGTTGTCGCGCACCATGATGGCGGCGATCTTCATCATCATGTTCGTTTATGGCTGGAACCAGTATCTCTGGCCGATGCTGATGACGACGGATGAGAGTTTCTTCACCCTGATGCGCGGCATCAAGTCGATCCTGCAGGTCTGGGTCGGTTCGCAAATCCCCGATTATAACGAAGCTTTCGCGCTCGCCGTTCTGGCCATGCTGCCGCCGGTGCTGATCGTCATCATATTCCAGCGCTGGTTCATCAAGGGCCTCACCGAGAGCGATAAATAAGGAGACCGAAATGGCCGCTATAGAAATCAGTCAGGTCTGCAAGGATTATCATGGCGGCGTGCGCGCCGTGCATCACGTCGATATCGACATCAGGGACGGCGAGTTCATCGTTCTCGTTGGCCCCTCCGGCTGCGGCAAGTCCACGCTCCTGCGCATGGTTGCCGGTCTTGAGGACATCTCCGAAGGCACGGTGAAAATCGGTGACCGGGTGGTCAACCAGGCTGATCCCGCCGACCGCGATATTGCCATGGTGTTCCAGAATTACGCGCTTTATCCGCATATGTCGGTGCGCCAGAATCTGGAATATGGGCTGAAGAACCGCAAGACGCCAAAGGCGGAGATCGATGCACGTGTGGCCGAAGCCGCCCGTATGCTGCAGCTCGAACTCTATCTGGAGCGCAAGCCGCGCGCCCTTTCCGGCGGCCAGCGTCAGCGCGTCGCCATGGGCCGCGCCATCGTGCGCAAACCGGCGGCCTTCCTGTTCGATGAGCCTCTGTCCAACCTTGATGCCAAGCTGCGCGTCTCCATGCGCGGTGAAATCAAGCGTCTGCAAAAGCGCCTCGGCACCACCTCCATCTATGTCACGCATGATCAGCTTGAGGCCATGACGCTGGCTGATCGTCTGGTGGTGCTGAATGGCGGCCGCATCGAACAGATCGGTGCGCCACTGGAGGTCTATCACACCCCCGCCTCCACCTTTGTCGCCAGCTTCATCGGCTCTCCCGCCATGAACCTGCTGAATGCTGAATTGCATGGTGATAGCCTCGCCATCGGTCCGTCACTGTTCGCACTGAACGGTTTTGCGCCCGCCTCCGGCGCGGTGACGGTGGGCATGCGGGCGGAGGATTTGCGTGTCGCTGCTGCGGGTGAGCAGGGCTTCGCGCTTCGCGTCGACTACATTGAGGAGCTGGGTTCACAGCGCCTCGTGCATGGCATGATCGGCGACCAGAACCTGACAGTGGCTTTCCCGCCGGATGTAGAGGTTCCGGCCGCATTGTCGGTGACGATAGCGCCGGAAAAACTGCACTTCTTCTCCAACGAAACCGGTAAACGCATCGCCGGCAAGGCGGAACAGGTCCAGGTACAGCCCGCTCAGCTGGCGACGGCCTGATCACGTCGGAAGAAATCGGCGCGATGACTAAAATTGCGCCGATTGTCAAAACCGCTTTGTTACGATCCCGATGATAGAAGACCTCCAATATTTCACGGGGGTTTTCTCATATGTCGTTCAAAATGATGTTCGCGGCGGCTGCAACCATGGCGATCCGCACGATGCCAATATTGCCGGCCTATCTGCGCGGAGCAAAAGACGAGGCCGTTGTCAGCGCATCCTGCACCGATCTGCGGCTTCAGCCGGCCCCCATCAATCCGGACTGGATCATTTCCGGCGATCCGAAGGCGCGTGCGGCCGATCATTCCCGAAGCGGCGACCGCGCGTCCAGCACCGCCATGTGGGATTGCACGGCGGGTGAATTCCGCTGGTTCTTCGGCTGGGACGAGACCGTCTATATTCTGGAGGGCGAGGTGCATGTGACGGCGGAAGACGGCTCGATCAGCATCCTGCGGGTCGGTGACGTCGCCTATTTCCGGGCTGGAACATGGGCCACTTGGCGGGTGGATGACTATGTCCGCAAGGTCGCCTTCATGCGCCGTCCATTCCCAAGGGCGCTGGCGCTCGCCTATCGCGTCAAGAACAAGCTGTTTTCCGGCAGTTCCTACAAGCTGGCGGCCTGAACCAGTAAAACAGTCCAAACGACGGAGCCTCTCCGGCTCCGTCGGCGGAATTGTGAAGGTTCAATAAAACTCACACGAAGCACCGCTTGCAGCAGTTGCCTTTGAATGGTCGCTGCCCTACATCTTTCGGGCTTTCGGAAGCATTTCCGGGTCTCTTCGGGTCTCCGGGGAAGCTTGAAACGACGGACAATGGGCATTGTGGGCTGGCAAGGCGTCCCTATGCTGCAAGAGGAACATGCGCATGGCGAAGATCAAGAACGTCGCGATCCAGATGGATCATGTCTCCGGCATCAACATCGCCGGTGACTCCACCTTCGCCATGAGCCTCGAGGCGCAGGCGCGCGGATACCGGCTGTTCCACTATACCCCCGATCGCCTTTCCATGCGCGATGGCAAGATTTACGCCACCGTCGAGCAGATGGAACTGCGTGACATCAAGGGCGACCATTTCTCGCTGTCAGAGCCGGAGCGCGTTGATCTTTCGACCATGGATGTCATCCATCTGCGTCAGGATCCGCCATTCGACATGGCCTACATCACCTCCACCCATCTGCTGGAGCGCATTCATCCCAAAACACTTGTTGTCAATGACCCCGCCTGGGTGCGCAATTCGCCGGAAAAGATTTTCGTCACCGAATTCGCCGATCTGATGCCGAAGACCTTGATCACCAAGGACGTCGCCGAGATCGCCCGGTTCCGGAATGAAATGGGCGATATCATCCTCAAGCCGCTTTATGGCAATGGCGGTGCCGGCGTCTTCCATTCGGCGCGTGATGACCGCAATTTCTCCTCGCTGCTGGAAATGTTCGGCCAGATGTTCCGTGAGCCTTACATCGCCCAGGAATATCTGCCTGACGTCCGCAAGGGCGACAAGCGTATCCTGCTGGTGGATGGTGAGCCGGTGGGCGCGATCAACCGCGTGCCGGCGGAAAATGATGCCCGCTCCAACATGCATGCCGGCGGCCGGCCAGAACCGACGGAACTGACGGCGCGCGAGAAGGAAATCTGCCGCCGCATCGGTCCCGCCCTGCGCGAGCGTGGTTTCCTCTTTGTTGGTATCGATGTGATCGGCGATTATCTCACAGAGATCAACGTCACCTCACCGACCGGCATTCGTGAAGTGCAGAAATTCGGCGGTTCCGACGTGGCAAGCCTGTTGTGGGATGCCATCGAGAAAAAGCGCGAAGCTCAGGATTTCTGAGGCGATTTCCCGACCGAACTCCCTTTGTTCCGTGGGTACAACTAGACACAACTAAAATACATCGCCCGCGTGAAATTGTTCACCGGATGTTCTTGTTTTATTCTTTTCCTTGTGGCACGTTGCTTGCGGGTGGCCGCCACAGGGCATGAAGCTTTGATGTTGCGGCCGGTTTGCGGGGGCAGGCCATGGTGGCAAAGGTCAATACGGTTGCATTTCAGGGCATAGAGGGTGTGCCCGTCGAGGTGCAGGTGATGGTCGCACCCGGAAAGGTTGGCATCCAGATCGTCGGCTTGCCGGACAAAGCAGTGGCTGAAAGCCGGGAGCGAGTGCAGGCGGCACTACATGCTTCGGGTCTGGCGCTTCCAGCGAAAAAGGTGACCGTCAATCTCGCGCCTGCCGATCTGCCAAAGGAAGGATCGCATTTCGATCTTCCCATTGCTCTCGGGCTCATGGCCGCGTTAGGCGCCATACCGGCGGAGGCGCTCGGCCAATATGTGGTTCTCGGCGAACTCAATCTTGATGGCACCATCGGCGTGGTCTCCGGCGCGCTGCCGGCGGCCATCGGCGCCAATGCTCTCGGCAAGGGCCTGATCTGCCCGGCTGAAAGCGGTCCGGAAGCGGCCTGGGCCGGAGCCGGCATCGATATCCTTGCCCCGCGCAGCCTCATAGCGCTTGCCAATCATTTTCGCGGCACGCAGCTGCTTTCGCGCCCCGTGCCCGCCATCCGGACCAGTCCGGTCAATCTGCCCGATCTGGCGGATATCAAGGGGCAGGAAAGCGCCAGACGTGCGCTGGAAGTGGCAGCGGCTGGTGGCCATAATCTGCTGATGGTCGGTCCACCCGGCTCCGGCAAATCCATGCTTGCCGCGCGCCTGCCGTCCATCCTGCCGCCGCTGGAGGCGGCAGAGCTACTGGAAGTGTCCATGGTTCATTCCATCGCCGGCCAATTGTCGGGTGGCAAGCTTTCGGACCGCAGGCCGTTCCGCACACCGCATCACTCCGCCACCATGCCGGCTTTGATTGGTGGAGGGTTGCGCGCCAGACCAGGTGAGGCCTCACTTGCCCATCACGGCGTTCTTTTTCTGGATGAATTCCCGGAATTTTCGCCGCAGGTGCTGGATGCTTTGCGCCAGCCGCTGGAGACGGGTGAATGTATCATCGCGCGGGCCAATCACCGCGTCAGCTATCCGGCGCAAATCCAGCTCGTGGCGGCAATGAACCCCTGCCGGTGCGGCATGGCGGGAGAGCCGGGCTTCACCTGCGCCAGAGGTCCTCGTTGCGTAACCGACTATCAGGGCCGCATTTCCGGCCCGCTAATGGATCGCATCGATATCCGTATTGATGTTCCCGCCGTTTCTGCCACTGATCTCATCCGCCCCGTCGCGTCCGAGCCGAGTGCGGTGGTTGCCGCCCGTGTCGCCAATGCCCGCCTCGCCCAGCAGGAGCGTTATGCGGCGGCGGGGTTTCCTGCCATCCGCACCAATGCCCGCTGCACGACGACCCTGATCGAAAAATATGCCGAACCGGATGCGTCCGGGCTGCAATTGCTGCGCGATGCCGCCGAACGGCTGAAGTTTTCCGCACGTGGTTATCATCGTATTCTGAAGGTCGCGCGAACATTGGCCGATCTGGACGGAAAGCAGATGGTCGGCCGCATCCATGTGGCGGAAGCGGTGTCCTATCGTATCGCGGGTGAGAGGCTGCCAACAGCGGCTTGAGCCGTGGGACTTGCGCCTTGTTGGAAGAGTTTGGAGGAATTCTTCCAGAATGCTCCGCCCTTTTGCTATAAGCAGATGCGAAAGCAAGATCTGAAGCGCATCGCGTGAATTCGGTCGAATGCGAGGCAGTTCTGAAAACTGACATGCCGCCAGCGGTGCCGGCGGCATAGTGAACTTCAATTCTTTGCTCCGCGATCGCGTACCGGATGGGGCAGTTAGAGCCCAAGCCCTTCAAAAAGCGCCGTCGAGAGGTAACGTTCCGCAAAGGAAGGAACGATGACGACGATGTTCTTGCCGGCATTTTCCTCGCGCGCGCCGACCTTGATTGCCGCCGCCAATGCTGCACCCGAGGAGATGCCGACCGGCACGCCTTCGAGCCGCGCCGCAAGACGTGCGATTTCGAAAGCCTCGTCATTGGTGACGGTGACGATCTCGTCATAGATGCCAGTGTCGAGGATGGCCGGTGCAAAACCAGCACCGATGCCCTGAATCTTGTGCGGACCGGGGTTGCCACCGGAAAGAACCGGGCTGTCGGCGGGTTCCACCGCAATGACCTTCACGTCCGGCTTGCGGGATTTCAGAACCTGACCCGTGCCGGTGATCGTGCCGCCCGTGCCGATGCCGGAAACGAGAATATCAACCGTGCCTTCTGTGTCATTCCAGATTTCTTCCGCCGTTGTCTTGCGGTGAATATCCGGATTGGCGGGGTTTTCGAATTGCTGCGGTATGACGGCGTCGGGCAGCGTCTCGGCCAGTTCCTGCGCCTTTGCGATTGCGCCCTTCATGCCCTTGGGGCCTTCGGTCAGCACCAGTTCGGCACCAAGCAGGGCCAGCATTTTCCGGCGTTCGACCGACATGGTTTCCGGCATGGTCAGGATCAGCTTGTAGCCCTTGGCGGCGGCGGCAAAAGCCAGCGCGATACCCGTATTGCCCGATGTCGGCTCCACCAGCGTCGTCTTGCCGGGGGTGATCTTGCCCTGGGCTTCCAACGCTTCGATCATGGCAACACCGATGCGGTCCTTCACGGAGGCGATGGGGTTGAAAAACTCCAGCTTGGCAAGCAGGTTGGCCTTCACGCCCTTTTCTTTCGCCAGCTTGTCCAGCCGCACGATCGGCGTATCGCCGATTGTTTCGGTGATGGAGGAATAGACGCGTCCGCGTCCGGGCTTTCTGGCTTCGGGCATGATGCTCTCCTGTATGAAGGCCACAGAATAGTGACCGCAAGATTTGAGCGGCAGAATAGGAGCAATCGCCCTGTCAGGCTAGCGAACGTTCATCCTTATATGGCCGGTTTACCGGAAAAATTTCACGATAAGCGGGGTAAATGCACTAAATTATTTTAGGTGCTGCGGATCGCGATCATGGTCGCTGTTCCGGCCAGAATGCCCGCCGCCGTGCGGTTGAGGATCGTCAGCGCGCTCGGACGTTTCAAGAGGTTGCGCGCCTTGGCGGCAAGCAGGATGTAAGGCAGGAGAACGGCCATCAGCACGACGAAGGTGAGGGCGAGAAGTGTCGCATATTCTGACGGACCGATCATGCGGATATCGATCAGTGTCGGCACCAGCGCCACATAAAACAGCATGGTTTTCGGGTTGCCGAGGGTGATCAGCAGGCCGGACAGGAAGGACATCGGCATGCTGGTGCTTTTTTTCGCCTTCAGGTCCTGCGGCAAAAGGCCTGCGGTCCAGAGCTTCCAGGCGATATAGAGGAGATAGGCCGCGCCTGCGAATTTCAGCACCATGAAGGCTTCCTGAAAGGTCTGCGCCACGAAGGCCAACCCCAGTATTACGCCGGTCAGGTAGATCATGTCGCCCAGCACCAGCCCGAGGCCCATGAAGAAGGTTTCCCGAAAGCCCGAACCCAGCGCCCGCGCCACAATAGCCGTCATGCCGGGGCCAGGAATGGCGGCGGCAATGAAGAGGGCTGTGGCATAGGCCAGAAGGGTCGTCAGTGTCATGATCATGTTTCCCGGAAAATCCGCTCGATCAATAGCGAAATTGCCGGGTAAAAACAATCGATCATGCTGGCTGCCGGTCAGACCCCGGTCGAACCGAAACCGCCGGTGCCACGCGCCGTCTCAGAGGTTTCCGTTACTTCGCTCACGGTAACCTGCGTCACCGGCGCGATCACCATCTGCGCAATGCGCATGCCGCGCTCGATGGTGAAATCATCCTGTCCCAGATTGGCCAGAATGACCTTCACCTCGCCGCGGTAATCGCTGTCCACCGTGCCGGGGGAGTTGAGGCAGGTGATGCCGTTCTTGATGGCGAGACCGGAGCGGGGGCGGATTTGCGCCTCGTAACCGTGCGGAACTTCGAAGATGAAGCCGGTCGGCACCAGCGCCCGTTCGCCGGGTTTCAACGTCAGCGGTTGATCTGCAGGCACTGCGGCGCGCAGGTCCATGCCGGCAGCACCGCCGGTCTCATAGGACGGCAATTCGAGGTCTGCGCCATTGGCGAGGCGGACGAGGCGAAGAGGGGGGCGATTATCATTTTGAACGGTCATGCGGCATTAGTTTGCGCAGATCGCGGCAAGGTCAATTGCAAATGCGGGCCTGAAACGCTAGATAGCCCGCAATTCACAGGATTTGTCAGATGGCCGAAACACTTGCCGAGGCGGTCTCCCGCCGCCGCACCTTTGCTATTATCGCGCACCCGGACGCGGGTAAGACCACACTCACCGAAAAACTGCTGCTGTTCGGCGGAGCGATCCAGCTTGCCGGTGAAGTGAAGGCGAAGAAGGATCGCATCCAGACCCGTTCGGACTGGATGAAGATCGAGCGTGAGCGCGGTATCTCGGTCGTCACCTCGGTCATGACCTTCGAATATAACGACCGGGTCTTCAACATTCTCGATACGCCGGGCCACGAAGACTTTGCCGACGACACCTACCGCACGCTGACAGCGGTGGATGCGGCGATCATGGTCATCGATGCCGCCAAGGGTATCGAGCCGCGCACGCTGAAGCTCTTCGAAGTCTGCCGCATGCGCGATATTCCGATCATCACCTTCATCAATAAAATGGACCGCGAAAGCCGCGACCCCTTCGAGATTCTGGATGAGGTCGAAGAAAAGCTGGCGCTTGATACCGCGCCGATCACCTGGCCGGTCGGCCGGGCGAAAAGCTTCTGCGGCGCTTATAATCTTGCCGAAAATACCTTTCGCGGCAACGACACGCAGGTAGACGGCCTTTCGGTCAACGGTCCGCAGGCAGTTGCCGATCGGCTGCCGGAAAACGAACGCAAGGTCTTTGTCGAAGAAACGGAACTGGCGCTGGAAGCCTGCCGTCCCTTTGACCGTCAGGCGTTTCTCGAAGGCCACATGACACCGGTGTTCTTCGGTTCGGCGCTGCGCAATTTCGGTGTACGCGACCTCATCAATGCGCTCGGCGATTTCGCGCCGCCGCCGCGCGATCAGGTGGCGGATACCCGCACCGTGCATGCGGCTGAAGACAAGATGACGGCCTTCGTCTTCAAGATTCAGGCCAATATGGATCCGAACCACCGCGACCGCATCGCCTTTGCCCGCATCTGCTCCGGCAAGCTGGAGCGCGGCATGAAGGCGCGCCTGTCACGCACCGGCAAGTTGATGGGGCTGACCGCGCCGCAATTCTTCTTCGCCTCGCAGCGCCAGCTGGCCGATACGGCCTTTGCGGGCGATGTGGTCGGCATTCCCAACCACGGCACGCTGCGCATCGGCGATACGCTGACCGAAGGTGAAAACCTCGTCTTCCAGGGCGTTCCGAACTTCTCGCCGGAAATCCTGCGCCGCGTGCGTCTGGAAGACGCGATGAAGGCGAAGAAGCTGAAGGAAGCTCTGCAGCAGATGGCGGAAGAGGGTGTTGTGCAGCTCTTTTCGCCGGAAGACGGTTCGCCGGCCATCGTCGGTGTCGTCGGCGCGCTGCAGCTGGATGTGTTGAAAGAACGGCTGATGGGCGAATACGGCCTGCCGGTCTCCTTCGAAATGTCACGCTTTTCCGTCTGCCGCTGGATTTCCTCCGATCAGCCGGCGGAGATGGACAAGTTCCTCAACGTCAAGCGCGGCGATATCGCCCGCGATCTGGATGGTGATCCGGTGTTTCTGGCGCAGGACGCCTTCTCGCTGCGTTACGAATCCGAGCGGTTTCCGGCGATCAAGATGGTCGCGATCAAGGAATATCACGTCGCCAAGGCTGCGTGATATCAGCCGGATTGCACTTTGTATGCCAAGGGCTTAGTTTCCCCTGAAACGGGAAACTGGTCCGGCATCATGACGCTTTCAGGCAAACATATTCTCCTCATCATCTCCGGCGGCATCGCGGCCTATAAGAGCCTCGATCTTATCCGCCGCCTGAAAGAGCGCGGCGCGAAGGTGACGCCTGTCATGACGAAGGGTGCTCAGGAATTTGTCACTCCGCTGGCCGTCGGCGTGTTGTCGGCAACGCATGTCTTCACCGAGCTTTTTTCCAGACAGGACGAGCAGGATGTCGGTCATATCAGGCTGGCGCGTGACTGCGATCTGGTGCTGGTCGCGCCCGCCACCGCCGATCTGATGGCAAAGATGGCGCATGGTCTGGCCGACGATCTCGCCTCCACTATCCTTCTTGCGACTGACCGCAAGGTGCTGGTCGCGCCTGCCATGAACCCTAAAATGTGGTCGGCGAAGCCGACGGCACGCAATGTCGACGTGCTGAAAAAAGACGGCGTGGTTTTTATCGGACCCATGGCAGGCGAGATGGCGGAGAAGGGCGAAGCGGGTCTTGGCCGCATGGCGGAGCCATTGCAGATCGTCGAAGCGGTGGAGACGCTTTTGGACAATGGCCCCAAGCCGCTCAAGGGCAGAACGGCCATCGTCACTTCCGGCCCCACGCATGAGCCGATTGATCCGGTGCGTTATATCGCCAACCGCTCGTCGGGCAAGCAGGGCCATGCCATCGCGGCAGCGCTTGCGGAACTTGGGGCGGAGGTCACGCTGGTGTCTGGTCCCGTCACCATCGCCGATCCTGCCGGTGTTACAACGGTCCATGTCGAGCGCGCCGAAGAAATGCGCGATGAGGTGATTTCAAGGCTTCCGGTCGATATCGCCGTCATGGTCGCGGCCGTCGCAGACTGGCGGGTTGTTGGCTCGTCGGAGCAGAAGATCAAGAAGCAGCCGGGGGATGCACCGCCAGCGCTGCAACTGATGGAAAACCCCGATATTCTGAAAACCGTGGGCCACCACGAAAAGCGCCCGAAACTGGTGGTCGGCTTCGCTGCGGAAACACAGGACGTGGAGAAAAACGGCAGGGCCAAGCTCGAGCGTAAGGGCGCGGATTATATCGTAGCCAATGATGTCTCGGCTGAAACCGGCATCATGGGCGGAGACCGCAACAGCGTGAAGATCATTTCGGCGGAGGGCGTAGAGGTCTGGCCGGATCTCGACAAGACCGAAGTCGCCAAACGTCTGGCGGCCCTTATTGCGGAGAAACTCGCATGAGCCTGTTCGATCGCAAGACATTCGACAGAGTGCTGGGCGAATGGCCGGGCGTGCGTTTCGTCGATCAGTGGGATTCCCATGTCGCGAAGGTCGGCGACAAGGTCTTTGCCGTGTTGGGCGAGCGGGTCGACTGGCGGCTGGTGGTGAAATGCTCTGAGGAGAGTTTCGAAATCCTCACCTCGCTTGAGGGCATCGGTCAGGCGCCCTATTTCGCCAAACGCAAATGGATATCGATCGGTGACCATTCACCGCTCGAGCAGGAGGAACTGGAGCACTATGTACGCCGCTCCTATGAACTTGTTTCAGCCGGCCTGACGAAGAAACTGCGCGCTGAACTGGGCATAGTTCTCGGCTGACATCATCTGCCGGGCGTTTCGCCTGAATTGTCTTTCGTGTTTCGCCCGATGATCTGGTGAACACCTTTCCTGGTGAAGGGCTGAAAAAGCTGGGGCAGAAAGCCCTTCGCAATTTGGCCCTTGATGCCGATATTGGTCGAGGATGGGCGATTAGGGTTGAAATAGCTGCCGAACAGCTGGTCGAATATGACGAGATTCTCCCCGTAATTGGTGTTTCCTTCGGGAAGTTCCTTGGAATGGTGCCAGCGGTGCAGCCGCGGCGTGCTGAACACGTAGTCAAGCGGGCCGGTTTTCATATCGACATTGCAATGGGTCAGAATGCCGATGAAGGCGGTAACGGCGCCAAGCCACCAGAAAACCTGCAAGGGTGCGCCCATCAAATAGAGCGGAAGCTGACTGAGCGCGATCTTGAAGAGCGAGTCCGCCACATGAAAGCGGCCGGTATTGACCACCCACAGCCGGACAACGCTGTGATGCAGGGCATGGAAACGCCAGAAGAACACGGTTTCATGTGCGATACGATGCGCCCAGTAAAGGCCGAATTCAGCGATAGTGACCGCAAGCGCGACCTGAACGACCATCGGCAGATCAGAAGGCCAAAGATTGAACCGCATGGCCGCAAGCGGTTGCAGCACGTTGGCGGTCAACATCGGAAAGATTGCGCCTGCAACGGCGGCAAGCTGCACAAGACCCTTGGTCAACAGGGTGTGGCCGATGCTGGTTGCGGTTTCGCCATCCCCCTGAAGCCACTGGACTTCATAGGGAATGTAACGTTCCAGGAGAAACAGGCTCAAAACCGCGCCCGCATAGACGCTCAGAAACGCGCCTATGGGATGGCTGCTGTTGAAGGCGAAATAGGAGCCGGCAAGGCCGGAGAGGAACACCATCGGCCACGAACAATAGGCAAGGGCCTGTTTCACTGCGTGAGTTTTTGCCATGAATTTCAATTCCCGTCCGGCAATCATCTACCATTCAACCAGCGACGCAACTCTCCGCAGGATCGCGGTTGCCCGTCGCTGACGCGCCCGTCCCTGCATGGATCGGTGCGCATTGGCCGCATCGCCCGATAATAGTCCCATTCCCTGCGATCATACCTGTCGCTGCGTCGCCATTCCCGTTTCAGCTCGTCGCAACTGCGTGGTATTCCATCGTTTATGCTACCGTCCGTGCAGGGGTCGTGGACCCTGTGTTGCGCCATTGCTTCCGGCACTGCGACCGGTTGAAGACTGAAGAATAGCGAGCCAACCAGAAGTGTGAACAATCGCATCGGTCACCTGTTTCGTTGAGAAGATCAGGTCACTATTCTTCATTAGATTGCATGAGCATGGCATGCGGTCGTCACGTCGGCTGGACAGGCGTTTTTTGGTAACTGAGGTGCCCAACCCTGACATCGCGCACCTCCAGGTTCAGATATGTCTTAGCTGATTCGGATGGCAATATAGAGAAGCGTCAGCGCAATCACCCACAGCGCAATCCGCCCCCATTTGGTATGGCGCGCTTCCGCCTTGCCGATGGCTTCGGCTGTCTGGGCATCAAAACGCAAGCCGTTTTCGCTCATATACATCAGTTCGGAATGCAGCTTTTCCGTCTTGGCGGCGATCTCGGGTGCCGCTTCAGCAAGCTTTAGAGCGGCCTTCATGCCGTCTTTCAGATCGGTGACGATGCGCTTCGGACCGAGATTGTCCCTGATCCAGCCGCCGACGACCGGATCGGCCGCTTTCCACATGTTGAAGCGCGGGTTGAGCATGCGCGACACGCCTTCCACCACCACCATGGTCTTTTGCAGCATCACCAGTTCCGGCCGCGTTTCCATGTCGAAAAGCTCGGTCACTTCGAACAGCAGGGTCAACAGCTTGCCCATGGAGATTGTCTCGGCCGGCTGGCCGTGGATCGGCTCGCCAATGGCGCGGATCGCCTGCGCGAAACTGGCTTTATCGTGATGGCCTGGCACATAACCGGCCTCGAAATGGACTTCCGCCACCCGCATGTAATCGCGGGTGATAAAGCCGTAGAGGATTTCGGCGAGGAAACGGCGCTCCTTTTTGCCGAGGCGTCCGGCAATGCCCATATCGACGGCGACGATCATGCCATTCGCATCGACGAAGAGATTGCCGGGATGCATGTCGGCATGGAAAAAGCCGTCGCGCAGCGTGTGCCGCAGGAAGGACTGGATGAGCGTGTCGGCAAGCTGGTTCAGGTCGTGACCGGCGGCCTTCAGCCCCTCGATATCCGACATCTTGACGCCGTCGATCCACTCCATGGTGACGACATCGCGGCCGGTGCGCTCCCAGTCCACCTCGGGAACGCGGAAACCGGGATCATCCTTTGTGTTTTCTGCAAGCTCGGAAAGGGCAGCGGCCTCGAGCCGCAGATCCATTTCGATCTTGGTCGTCTGCTCCAGTGTGCGTGTCACCTCCACTGGCCGCAGACGGCGGGCTGAACGGACAAAGCGCTGCTGCAGGTCGGCAATCAGATACATCGCCTCCAGATCGTTCTGGAAACGCTGGCGCACGCCGGGGCGGATGACCTTGACGGCCATCTTTCGCGGTCCCTTCGGAGTATCCACCATTGCCGGGTGAACCTGGGCGATGGAGGCCGCGGCGATCGGATCGCCGAATTCCCTGTAGAGATCAGAAACCGAACGACCGAGCGAGCCCTCGATATTGGCCTTCGCCGCGGCGGCCGGGAAAAATGCCATACGGTCCTGAAGGCTTGCGAGATCGTCGGCGAAATCGGCGCCCACCACATCCGGGCGGGTGGCCAGAAACTGCCCCATCTTCACATAAGACGGTCCAAGCCGCTCGACGGCTGTTGCCAGCCGGTCGCTACGCTGCGCCCGTTTGGCCTTGCTGCGGGCGAAGGGTTTAAGCAGTGCTTTCAACGCTTGCGCGGGAGCAGGAAGGTCGTCGGACGGCAAGGCCAGCACGACGCCTTCGCGCACGAGAACCCAGCCAACCCTTGCGAGGCGGAAATATGCGCCCAAAGTGCTCATGCTTATGCCTGTCTCCTGCTTCTGCTGGCCATGCTCTTAAAGCTTCCAGCCGGAATGCAGGGCGGCAATGCCGCCGGTGTAATTGGTATAGGAGACGCGGGAGAAACCGGCGGTACGGATCATCGCCGCGAAATCCTCCTGATTGGGGAATTTGCGGATCGACTCGACCAGATATTGATAAGGCTCGGCGTCGCCGGTGATCATCTTGCCGAATTGCGGAATGGCGTTGAACGACCAGGCATCATAGACGCGGTCGAGCAACGGCATTTCGACTTCGGAAAATTCCAGCACCAGCAACCGTCCGCCGCGTTTCAGCACGCGATGGGCCTCCTTCAGCGCGACATCAATGCGTGGCACGTTGCGAATGCCGAAGGCGACGGTATAGGCATCGAATGTATTCGCCTCGAAGGGCAGATCCTCGGCATTCGCCTCGACAAAAGTCAGATTATCGGAGAGCTTCCTTTTGGCTGCGCGCTCTTCGCCAACGGCAAGCATCGAGCCGTTGATATCGAGAACGGTGGCATGCGCCAGACGATTGGAGGCTTCAACGATGCGAAACGCGATATCGCCGGTGCCGCCTGCCACATCAAGAACCTTATAGGAAGCATCCTTGCGCGGTGAAAGCGAAGACACCATGGCGTCCTTCCACAGCCGGTGCAGGCCGGCCGACATCACGTCGTTCATGATGTCGTAGCGCTTGGCCACCTTGTGAAAGACCTCGTTGACCATCCCCTGCTTCTGGCCTTCATTCACCTTGTGAAAGCCATAGGACGTTTCCATGCCGCCTTCGGCGGTGGTGCGGGCATCGGTCATCGTCTGTCTCCATATTATTGCGTGGCGGACCATAGCGGAAACGCCATGGCGACGCTATCTGTTGCCGCATCGCCTGGGCGCGACATTTCGCGTGCATTGTATAGACCACATGGTCCTAACGATAAACTGCCGGATAAGCCAGATGCCAGAATTGCCAGAAGTCGAAACTGTCAGACGCGGCCTCGCCCCCGCCATGGAAGGGGCAAGGGTCCGCAAACTCCACCTTGGCCGCCCCGATCTGCGTTTTCCATTCCCTGAGGATTTTGCGACGCTGATCGAAGGCAAAACGATCATATCGCTTGGGCGCCGGGCGAAATATCTTTTGATCGAACTGGAGGACGGGCTGACGATCATTGCCCATCTCGGCATGTCCGGCTCGTTCCGCGTGGAGGCGGAGGCGGATGAAGCCGGCAATACGCCCGGCGCGTTTCATTATGCCCGCTCAAAGGATGGCAAGCACGACCATGTCGTCTTTCATCTGGATAAGGGAGAGGAGCGCGTCTGCGTCATCTATAATGACCCGCGCCGTTTCGGCTTCATGCATCTGGTGGAGCGCAACAAGCTCGATCTCTATCCGGCTTTTGCGGAGCTTGGGCCGGAGCCAACAGGCAATGCATTGAGCGCCGATTATCTGGCAGGCCGGTTTGCGGGCAAGAGCCAGCCCTTGAAAGGCACGCTGCTGGATCAGAAGGTCATTGCCGGCCTCGGCAATATCTATGTCTGCGAGGCGCTGTGGCGCGCTCATCTTTCTCCTTTGCGGGCAGCGGGAACGCTGGTGACGACATCAGGCAAGCCCAAAGCACAGCTCACCGATCTCACGGAAAAAATCCGCGACGTTATCGCGGACGCCATCGCCGCCGGCGGCTCGTCTTTGCGCGACCATATACAGACGGACGGAACGCTCGGTTATTTCCAGCATTCCTTTTCGGTCTACGATCAGGAAGGCCAGCCTTGCCGGACACCCGGCTGCGGGGGTACGGTTGAAAGAGTGGTGCAGGCCGGTCGTTCGACCTTCTATTGCGCCGCCTGCCAGAAGTGACTGAGCCAAGAGTAATGGGCCGGAATAACGGAGAAGGGGAGATTGCCGTGGACTATGAAACGATACTGGTCGAGAAGCGTGATGAGGTGGGCGTCATCACGCTCAACCGCCCCAAGGCGCTCAACGCCCTCAACTCGGTGCTTCTGAAAGAACTGCGACACATTCTCTCTTCATTCTCTACCGATGATTCCATCGGTGCGATCATTATCACCGGCTCGGAAAAGGCATTTGCCGCAGGCGCCGACATCAAGGAAATGCAGGGGCTGGATTTCGTCGACGCCTATGTCGGCGACTTTCTCGGCGGCTGGGACGAGGTCGCCTCGACGAGGAAGCCGGTCATCGCCGCCGTTTCGGGTTTTGCGCTCGGCGGCGGCTGCGAGCTGGCAATGATGTGCGATTTCATCATCGCTTCGGAAACGGCGAAGTTCGGCCAGCCGGAGATCACCCTCGGCGTCATTCCCGGCATGGGCGGCTCACAGCGGCTGACACGGGCGGTGGGCAAGGCAAAGGCCATGGATCTGGTTCTGACCGGCCGCATGATGGATGCGGCGGAGGCCGAGCGTGCCGGTCTCGTCTCGCGCATCGTACCGGCCGCAAATCTGATGGAGGAGGCGGTGGAGGCTGCTACCCGCATCGCTTCGCTGTCACGTGCCTCGGTTCTTATGGCCAAGGAAAGCGTCAATCGCTCCTTCGAGGTGTCGCTGGCGGAAGGCTTGAGATACGAAAGGCGATCCTTTCAGTCGCTCTTTGCAACGGCGGATCAGAAGGAGGGCATGGCGGCCTTCATCGAAAAGCGCAAACCCGTTTTCCGGAATCGCTAAGGAGTCGGAATATCGGCGTTTTCCGCCATTTGCGCGTTGACGGACGTGCGCTTTAGCGGTATATGCCCGCCCACGGTTAAGGAAAGCCATCCGGCTTGTCCGAAATTACTCCCGCATTCTTGGGTTAAGTGAGGTCGTCGAACGACCCGATCCTCTGGTTGCGGAATTTGGTTTGAATTCGAAGAGAGGCATACATGGCCAATACAACTTCGGCGAAAAAGGCGACCCGCAAGATCGCTCGCCGTACCGCAGTCAACAAGGCTCGCCGTTCGCGCGTTCGCGGCTTCATTCGCAAGGTCGAGGAAGCCATCGCTTCCGGCGATCTGGCAATCGCCACCGAAGCTCTGAAGGCAGCTCAGCCTGAGATCCAGCGCGCAGCTACCCGCGGCGTCCTGCACGGCAACACCGCATCCCGCAAGGTATCGCGTCTTGCACAGCGCGTTAAGGCTCTTTCCGCCTAATCCGGCTAATCACAAATAACTATTCAAAAAGCCTGGTCTTTTGACCGGGCTTTTTGTGATTCTAACTGCCTGTTAATCATTCCTGCCGTAACGTGACAAACGCGTGTCAGATGGACGACAGGAAATATTAAATAAAAACAATGGCTTGCTGGAGGTCTCTCGGAAAATGGGAAGCTTTCTCTACGGAAGTCGTGACCAGTTTTGAGTCAAGAAGATTTTTATTTTTTTACCAAAACAGGCTCTCTAAAATTGCCAAAATTGAATCTCATTGATTCATAAGCGATTCTGCTTCGGGCCTTGCCGGTGATGCAAAACGGCCTTTGTGAGTCAATGGCCGTTCTGAGTTTTTGCAGAAAAAACGCCATTGATCTCTCCCCACGATCCTGCCTAAATGCATTTCAACAAGGGGTGCGGATCTCAGTCCACAGATTATCTCGATGATAATATCGACGATATTCACCTTCTTGCTGGCGGGTCTTTCGAGGCCCGTTTTCTCAGGTCATGGAGCTTTTTGCGCCGTTTCGGTCTCGGAACGGGCAGGGGTTTTTTGTCCTCAAGAATACGCCTTAGGGTTGTGGCGAAAGGAGCGTCTTTAGCGTGTCGCAGGCCTCTCCATGAGGGGGAGGGAAATGGGATAACCGGCTCGCAAACAAGTAGTAGCCTTTGATGCTCTTTCGAGGGGAGCGCTGAAGGCGGGAATAATACGAGGGGGATCTCTGGCGATCGATTTTTGATCGTCAGGCTATGATTGGCAATTTGAAAGGCGGCAATATGCAATTGAATTTGGCGATGGGTGCGGTGGCCGATGGGGACCGCGCACCGAAGGCTCGTGATGCAGCTTGCTCAGAAGCGGCAGGGGACAAATCGGCAATGAAGCACGATGCGCTGTTTGAACGTTTTAGCGCGCGGCTCAAGGCACAGGTTGGTCCCGAGGTCTATGCAAGCTGGTTTGCACGGCTTAAACTCCATACCGTTTCGAAAAGCGTCGTCCGCTTTACCGTTCCGACGACCTTTCTGAAGTCCTGGATCAACAACCGTTACATGGATTTGATCACCAGCCTCGTCCAGAGCGAGGATCCGGATGTGCTGAAGGTGGAAATTCTTGTCCGCTCGGCCAGCCGTCCGGTTCGTCCGGCGCAGACTGACGAACGGGTGCAGCCCGCACCTGAAGTCGGGGCGGCTCCGCGTAACAAGTCCTTCATTCCGTCGCAGCCCGCGACAGCGCCTTCCACACAGCCTGCGGCAGCGCAGGCGACCCTGCGTCAGGGTGGCTCCGGGCCGCTGTTTGGCTCGCCGCTCGATACACGTTTCACCTTCGATACCTTTGTCGAAGGCTCGTCCAACCGTGTCGCACTTGCGGCGGCAAAAACGATCGCCGAAGCCGGTGCCGGCGCCGTGCGCTTCAACCCGCTGTTCATCCATGCGGGTGTCGGCCTTGGCAAGACGCATCTTCTGCAGGCCATCGCCAATGCCGCCATCGACAGCCCGCGCAATCCGCGCGTGGTCTATCTGACGGCTGAATATTTTATGTGGCGTTTTGCAACTGCGATCCGCGACAATGATGCGCTGACGCTGAAGGACACGCTGCGCAATATCGATCTGCTCGTCATCGACGACATGCAGTTCCTGCAGGGCAAGATGATCCAGCACGAATTCTGCCACCTGCTGAACATGCTGCTCGACAGCGCCAAGCAGGTCGTGGTGGCGGCAGACCGTGCGCCGTGGGAGCTGGAATCGCTCGATCCGCGTGTGCGTTCCCGTCTTCAGGGCGGCATGGCGATCGAGATCGAAGGTCCCGATTACGACATGCGCTATGAAATGCTCAACCGTCGTATGGGTTCTGCACGTCAGGACGATCCGTCTTTCGAGATTTCGGACGAAATCCTGACCCATGTGGCCAAGAGCGTGACGGCGAGCGGACGCGAGCTTGAAGGCGCCTTCAACCAGCTGATGTTCCGCCGCTCTTTTGAGCCGAACCTCTCGGTTGACCGTGTCGATGAGCTGCTGTCGCACCTCGTCGGAAGCGGTGAGGCCAAGCGCGTACGCATCGAGGATATTCAGCGCATCGTCGCCAGACACTATAATGTGTCGCGACAGGAGCTGGTTTCCAACCGCCGCACCCGCGTCATCGTCAAGCCGCGCCAGATCGCCATGTATCTGGCCAAGATGCTGACGCCGCGCTCCTTCCCCGAGATCGGTCGCCGTTTCGGCGGTCGCGACCACACCACGGTTCTCCACGCGGTACGCAAGATCGAGGAACTGATTTCCGGCGACACCAAGCTCGGCCACGAGGTTGAGCTGTTGAAGCGGCTGATCAACGAAAACAACGCATGAAAAAAGCGGCCTCCGGGCCGCTTTTTTTGGCTTCTCAATTTTTGACTAGCTCAGGATCGGCAGGGCTGCCGGTCAGCAGGCGAGATCGGCGACCACGGCATCCAGAATAAGCATGCCCGAAGGTGTGCAGCGCAGGCGCGAATTGCCAAGCCTCTCCACGAAACCGTGCTGCAGAAGGAATTCCTCCTTCTCCGGGTCGAGATCGCGGCCGGAAAGATCGCTCCATCGGGCCAGATCGATGCCTTCCCGCAGGCGAAGGCCCATCAACAGCAATTCGTCGGCCTGCTCGTCGACGCCCAGCATTTCCTGATCGACCATGCCATGGCCTTCCCGCTCGACGGTCTCGAGCCAGGTTTCCGGATGACGCTCGGTGGCGGTGGCGAGCTTGGAGGCGCCCCTCGTCAGGCGTCCATGTGCACCGGGGCCAATGCCGGCATAATCGCCATAACGCCAATAGGTGAGGTTATGGCGGCTTTCTGCGCCGGGGCGGGCGTGATTGGAAACCTCATAGGCCGGCATGCCGTAACGCTCGGTTATTTCCTGCGTCGCTTCATAAAGCACAGCCGAATGCTCACCATCCGGCACGATCAGTTTGCCGGCCTTATGCAAGCCGTAAAAGGGCGTGCCCTCCTCAATGGTCAGCTGATAGAGCGACAGGTGGTCGACGGCATAGGAGACCGCTTCCTTCAGTTCGGCGTCCCATTCGGCCACCGTCTGTTTCGGGCGGGCGTAAATCAGATCGAAGGACATGCGCGGGAAAATCTCCCGCGCCAGCCGGATGGCCTTCAGGGCATCGGCAACATCATGCAGGCGGCCGAGGAACTTCAGGTCACGGTCGTTCAGTGCCTGCACGCCAAGCGAGACGCGGTTGACGCCCGCTGCGCGATAACCGCGAAACCTTTCCGCCTCGACGCTGGAAGGATTGGCTTCCATGGTAATCTCGATACCATCAGGCACGTGCCAGAAACGCGCGACGCCATCCAGAATTGCGGCGACCGTCTGCGGGTCCATCAGCGATGGCGTGCCGCCGCCCATGAAGATGCTGGTAACCACATGTGGGCCGCTGAGCGCCCGCATATGTTCCATTTCACGCAGAAAGGCCGCGGTAAACCGCTCCTGGTCCACCGGCCGGTGGCGGACATGGCTGTTGAAATCGCAATAGGGACATTTGGCAGCGCAGAAGGGCCAATGCAGATAGATCCCGAAACCGGGATCGCCCGTATCCGGCAGAAGCGATGCGCCGGGGGCAGAAAAATGATGCTCCCCGACCATAGGGTTCATGCCTCCAGGCAGGTTTCTACGAATTTTTTAAAGGCGCGGGCGCGGTGCGACAGCGCAAACGCGTCACCATGTTTCCAGCCGTGTTTCGCATCGGCCGTCATCTCGCCAAATGTAGTGTCATAACCTTCCGGTTTGAAGACCGGATCGTAACCGAAACCGCTCGTTCCGCGCGGCGGCCACACCACCGTGCCTTCCACTTCGCCGCGGAAATATTCGACATGACCGTCCGGCCAGGCAAGGCAGAGTACGCTGACGAAACGGGCCGTGCGATCTTCGGCTTTCGACGCACCGCGCTCGGCAAGCGCATCCTCGACCTTTTGCATAGCCATTGCAAAATCGCGCGTGCCGTCGGCCGTCTCCGCCCAGTTGGCGGTATAGACGCCCGGCGCGCCGTCCAGCGCGTCGATCACCAGACCGGAATCGTCGGACAGGGCCGGCAGGCCGGATGCCTTCGCGGAGGCAAGCGCCTTAATGGCGGCATTTTCCTCGAAGGTGGTGCCCGTCTCGTCCGGCTCTTGGAAGTTCAGCTCGGCAGCCGATTTGGCGGAAAAGCCGAAAGGTCCGATGAGGTCGGCGATTTCGGCGATCTTGCCCTTGTTGTGGCTGGCGACGACGATCGTTCTGGTATCGAGCTTGCGCATCACGGTTTCCTGTCGGCTCAGGCGATCGTCTGTTTCTGAAGGGCGACCAGTTCACTGCATCCGGCCTTGGCAAGGCCAAGCAGCGTCAGGAATTCTTCCTCGGAGAAGGGTGCGCCTTCCGCCGTCCCCTGAACCTCGACGATGCCGCCGGAGCCGGTGATGACGAAATTCGCATCGGTCTCGGCGGAAGAGTCTTCCAGATAGTCGAGATCGATGACCGGCTGTTTCGCGAAGATACCGCAGGAGATAGCGGCGATATGATCTTTCAGGACCTTCTCGACCTTGATCATGTTGCGGGTTTCCATCCACTTCAGGCAATCATGCAGGGCGATCCATGCGCCGGTGATGGAGGCCGTGCGTGTGCCGCCATCGGCCTGGATGACGTCACAGTCGATGCTGATCTGGCGTTCGCCGAGTGCCTGCAGATCAACGACGGCGCGCAGCGAGCGGCCGATGAGGCGCTGGATTTCCTGCGTGCGGCCGCCCTGCTTGCCGGAAGCGGCTTCGCGCTTCATGCGCTCATGGGTGGAGCGCGGCAACATGCCGTATTCGGCGGTCACCCAGCCCTTGCCGCTGTTGCGCAGCCATGGCGGCGTCTTTTCTTCAAGGCTTGCGGTGACGAGCACATGCGTGTCGCCGAATTTGACCAGACAGGAGCCTTCCGCATGTTTCGAGAAATTGCGCTCAAAGGAAACCTTGCGCATCTGATCGGTTTTTCTGCCTGAAGGCCGCATTTGATCCACTCTCCATGTTGGTTCCTGCCTTCTAAGGCGCGCTCCGGGCTTTTGCAAAGCCAATTTCCATTTTGCCGCAGCGGCGCAACGCATTATATTGGCTCAGAGTAGATTTGGACGACAAAGAACGGACGTGATGGGTTTTTCAGCACCGCTTTCAAAAGATCAGGCATCGCTGTTGGATGAACGGTCGCGGGAAATTTTCCGGCGCATCGTTGAAGGTTATCTCGACACTGGCGAACCCCTGGGGTCGCGCAGCCTGTCGCGGCTGCTGCCGATGTCGCTTTCACCTGCCTCCGTTCGCAATGTCATGAGCGATCTCGAAGAGTTGGGCCTCATCTATTCGCCGCATATCAGCGCCGGACGCCTGCCCACCCAGACGGGGCTGCGTTTCTTCGTGGATGCCTTCATGCAGGTGGGCGATCTGCCCGCCGACGAGCGGGCAAATATCGATCGGCAGATCGGTCCTGTCGCCGGCCACGAACAATCGCTGGAAGGGCTGCTGACCGAGGCAAGCCGCATGCTGTCGGGCATGTCGCGCGGCGCCGGCCTTGTGCTGACGGCCAAGAACGATGTCATCCTCAAACATGTCGAATTCATCCGGCTGGAGCCCACCAAGGCGCTCGCCGTTCTGGTGGGCGATCACAATCAGGTCGAAAACCGCATCATCGAACTGCCGGCCGGTATATCCTCATCGCAATTGACCGAGGCGGCCAACTTCATCAACGCCCACCTCTCCGGCCAGACGCTGCAGGAACTGCGCGGCCAGTTCCAGACGCAGCAAGCGCAATTGCAATCGGAACTCGGCACGCTGGCGCAAGACCTCATCGAACGCGGTCTTGCCGTCTGGGCGGGTGACAATGAGGAGGGCAAGCTCGGCCGCCTCATCGTTCGCGGACGTTCCAACCTGCTCGAAGGCCTGGCCGGCGAAGAAGACATTGACCGTGTGCGTCTGCTGTTCGACGATCTGGAGCGCAAGGAAAATCTCATCGAAATCCTCAACCTTGCGGAAAGCGGTTCGGGGGTCAGGATTTTTATCGGCTCGGAAAACAAGCTCTTTTCGCTGTCCGGTTCATCGCTGATCGTTGCGCCCTATCGCGATGAGGACAACCGGGTCGTGGGTGCGGTTGGTGTCATCGGGCCGACAAGGCTGAATTACGCCCGTATTGTCCCCATGGTCGACTACACCGCGCAGATCATGGCCCGCCTTTCCCGAAAACAGAGATAGGACAAGCCCGCAAGGTTGGAGAATGCGGCAAGCTTTTCGCCGCAAGCCTTGATTTTTGCCCGCCAAAGCTCGATATCGGGCGCAACCAACAATATTCAAATCTGGAGAACGTCATGACCGACGATACAAAAAAGCCCGGACCTGACGCGGACATCGCCGAAGAGTTTCTCGATCCAGCACTTGCCGGGGAAGAGCCGACTGATGCTGCCGAACCCGATCCGGTCGAGCTGCTGAAGGCTGAAAATGCCGATCTGCGCGACAAGTTCCTGCGTCTCGCCGCCGAAATGGATAATCTTCGCCGCCGTACCGAGCGCGACGTCAAGGACGCCAAGGCCTATTCGCTGGCCGGTTTTGCACGCGACATGCTCGCCGTTTCCGACAATCTTCGCCGCGCGCTCGAGGCCATCCCGGATGAGCTCAAGACCAATGGCGAAGCCGGTCTCAACGGCCTGATCGAAGGCGTCGAGATGACCGAACGCTCGATGTTGTCAACGCTCGAGCGCCATGGCGTCAAGAAGATCGACGCCGAGGGCCAGAAGTTCGATCCGAACTTCCACCAGGCCATGTTTGAAATCCCCAATCCGGCAGTTCCGAACAACACCGTGCTTCAGGTTATTCAGGCCGGTTTCACCATCGGTGACCGCGTCCTGCGCCCCGCCATGGTTGGCGTTGCCAAGGGTGGCCCGAAGGTGGAAACCGCCACATCGGCCGAACCCGGCACGGCGTCTGTCAATGAGAAGGATGCCTGAGGCATTCCTGCCTGTGTAATAAAAAACGCGCCCTTGAGGCGCGTTTTTTATTGTCATGAAAACCTGAGATCAGCGGCGACGGATCAGGCCGCCGTCGCCTGTTCCTGATTGAGGAAAGCGTAGATTGCCGTGTCGGAATCGGTGGCGCGCAGCTTGGCCACCAGTTCAGGGTCGCGCAGGGCGCGCGCAATTCGAGACAGCGCCTTCAGGTGATCCGCGCCGGCGCCCTCAGGCGCAAGCAAAAGGAAAACCAGGTCGACCGGCTGGTCGTCCAGCGCTTCGAAATCGACCGGCGTTTCAAGACGTGCGAAGACGCCCGTAATCTGATGAATGCTGGCGAGCTTGCCATGCGGAATGGCGATGCCGTGGCCGACGCCGGTGGAGCCGAGCTTTTCACGCTGGAGGATGACGTCGAAAACTTCCCGTTCCGAAATCCCGGTAATTCTGGCTGCCTTTGCGGCCAGCTCCTGAAGCAATTGCTTTTTGGAATTCACCTTGAGGGCGGGAATAATCGCATCTTGTTGCAGCAAATCTGCCAACGCCATTCTCTTTTTCCTTCATGCCATCGAGACGATGCAGAAGGCAGATGCGCTTTCGCGCTCTGCCTCCCACGTCTTGTCAGACTGTTCAGCTCTTGATCGTTTCCGCGTCGATCCAGCCAATATTGCCGTCATGACGTCGGTAGACGATGTTGAGATATTCCTTGCCCGGGCTGCGGAATAGCAGAACCGGTTCGTCCGTCATGTCGAGCGCCATCACGGCGCTGGCAACGGACATAGTCTTTATTTGTTTCGAACTCTCCGCAACGATGGTGGGCGCGTAATCCTCGGGAACCTCATGGTCCTCATCGGGAACAGCATCCATCACCGTATAGGCGATTTCCTGCGACACGCCATTCGAACCACTGTGATGGTCCTTAAGCTTGCGCTTGTAGCGACGCAGGCGCTTCTCGATCCGCTCTGCGGCGGCATCGAAGCTTGCCTGCGGATCATTTGCCTGACCCGCTGCATGCAATACAACGCCGGTATCGAGATGCAGCTTGCAATCGGCGGCAAAACGCGATCCGGACTTCTCCACGGTTACCTGGCCTGAATACCCCCCATCGAAGTATTTGGTAACTGCCAGACCTATATTGTCCTCAATCCGCTGACGGAAAGATTCACCGATCTCCATATGTTTACCAGATACACGCACACTCATGGAAATTTTCCTTTTTGTAGTGATTTGCGAGTACCAGCTTACGTCAAGCCGCGCGCGCATCCAAGCGTTTCGAAGACCTTAAAAAGCCTCCATTCGAATTTTACGCCCATGGACGGTGGAGATTATTCCGTTACAAATGACCTTGCTTACGTGTGCGGCGGGCTTCTAGCCCCTGGCGTGATAAGAGTCAATGGTGCGGCAAAAAAGCGCCCCAAACGTGATCACATGCACCGCTCAGAAGACTGACAACCTGGCGAGCGCCTTCTTTTCCCGGCGTCTCTGCACGGAGGAGGGGATGTTCATCGCCTCGCGATATTTGGCGACAGTGCGGCGGGCTAGATCAACACCGCTCTTCTTCAGATTGTCGACGATATCGTCATCGGAAAGCACCGCCTCGGCGGCCTCCTGTGCGATCATGGCCTTGATGCGGTGACGCACCGCTTCCGCCGAATGGCTGTCGCCGCCCTCAACGGCGCTGATCGAAACGCTGAAGAAATATTTGAGTTCGAACAGCCCGCGCGGCGTCAGCATGTATTTCTTCGAGGTCACCCGGCTGACGGTGGATTCGTGCATCTTGATGGCGTCGGCCACCGTCTTGAGGTTCAGCGGGCGCAGGTGATCGACGCCATTGACGAGGAAGGCGTCCTGCTGGCGCACGATTTCCGTCGCCACCTTCATGATCGTCCGGGCGCGCTGGTCGAGGCTGCGAGTCAGCCAGTGGGCCGTCTGCATGCACTCGGAAAGGAAATCCTGGTCCTCTCCTGCGCGCGCCTTATGTTTCGAGACCTCGGCGAAGTAGCTCTGGTTGATGAGGACCCGCGGCAGGGTGTTGGGATTGATCTCCACCAGCCAGCCGCCGGAGGAGGAGGGCCGAACGATGATATCAGGGACGATCGTCTCCGAAACGGTCGAATCATAACCTGCGCCGGGACGCGGATTGAGCGTCCGGATTTCCGCCAGCATGTCGAGAAGGTCCTCTTCATCGACCCCACAGAGTTTTTTCAAGGTCGCGAAATCGCGTTTGGCCAAAAGCTCCAGATTGTCGATCAAGGCCCGCATTGCCGGGTCGAGCCGATCCCTCTGGGCGAGCTGGATCGCCAGACATTCGCTCAAGGAACGGGAAAACACGCCCGGAGGATCGAAGCCCTGAAGCGTCTTCAAAACGCTCTCCACCACTGACGGGGCCGCTCCCAGCCGTTCGGCGACATCATCGACGGCGTCCGTTGCAATATACCCGGTCTCATCGAGCTGGCCGATCAACGCGTCAGCGATCATCCTGTCCTCCGGAGAGGAGATGGCGAACGGCAATTGCTGATTGAGATGGTCGCCGAGGCTTTGTTTCGCGGCGACGAAGTCGTCGAGATCATAGCTTTCGCCGGACTCCTGCCCGGGCATGGATTTCCATTGGCTTGCCAGTTCGGGCGCATCGGCCTTTCTGGGCTCGGCATCATCAGGAAAGACGTTTTCGAAGCTGGTATCCAGTTGCTCGCCAAGATTTGCGGCGCGGTCGCCGTACCAGTCGTCGCTATCGGCCGTTACCGGGGTGTTTTTATCCGAGGCTTCGCCGTCAGCATCGCTGAAACTATCCGCACTATCAGGGATATCGCCGCCCAAATCGCCATCGTTTGCTGCAATTTCGAGCAGAGGATTACGCTCCACCTCCTGCGCGATAAACTGCGTCAGCTCGAAATGCGTCATCTGAAGCAGCTGGATGGACTGCATCAGTTGCGGTGTCATGACGAGAGACTGGTTTTGACGCAGCAAAAGGCTGGCAGACAATGCCATGGCGGACGCGAAACTCCCCTTACAGCTTCTCCATTGCCACAGTTTTCATAAATTTTGAGAAGGCAAAGAAACTTGGCCCAAAAATTGCTTTTTTATCTTGTTTGGTCAAGCGTCAGCGCGGGGCGCGATGAAGAATCTTTCGCGCCCGTAAGCTTAAAGGCTGAAATTATTGCCGAGATAGAGCCGGCGCACATCCGGATTGTTGACGATATCGTCCGCGCGGCCATGGGTCAGAACCTCACCGGCATGGATGATATAGGCGCGGTCGATGAGACCGAGCGTTTCACGGACATTGTGGTCAGTGATGAGAACGCCAATCCCGCGTGCGGTCAGGTGCCTCACGAGATTCTGGATGTCGCTGACCGAAATCGGATCGACACCGGCGAAAGGTTCGTCGAGCAGCATGAAAGTCGGATCGGTCGCCAGAGCGCGGGCGATTTCCAGACGACGACGTTCACCGCCCGACAGCGCAACGGCAGGCGACTTGCGCAGCTGGGCAATATGGAACTCTTCCAGCAGTTCATCGAGCTTGCGGTTGCGTTTGACGCTGTCCGGTTCGTGGACTTCAAGCACGGCGCGGATGTTTTCCTCGACCGTCAGGCCGCGGAAGATCGAGGCTTCCTGCGGCAAATAACCGACGCCGAGGCGCGCACGCCTGTACATCGGCATCCCGGTCACATCATTGCCATTGATGGCGATCTTGCCGCTGTCGACGGGTACGAGGCCCGTGATCATGTAAAAACAGGTTGTCTTGCCGGCGCCGTTCGGACCCAGAAGCCCTACGGCCTCACCGCGGCGCACGACCAGCGACACGCCGTTGACGACCCGGCGCGTATCATAGGTCTTCGTCAGGCCATGCGCGATTAGCGTGCCTTCATAACGGGCCTTGTCGGCCTGTGATGTCGCTTCCACGGATGGGTTGCGCCCACCGCCAAACATTTTTGAGATCGAAGGTATCTTCACGAGGTGAGACTACTGTTTTTTCTGCGATTTCGGATCGAGCATGATCCGAACGGGGCCGCCGCAGCTTTCGAGCTTCGCCTGTCCCGAGTTCATCAGGACAGTGAGCTTGCAGCCGGTGAAGACATTCGTGCCCTCGGACAGAACGACCTGCTTGCCCGTGAGGATAAATGTCTGCGCCGCCATGTCGAATTCGCCGTGATCGGCCGTGGCCTTCTGGGTCTCGGACGTCAGATAGACATTATTATCAACGAAGATTTTTTCGATATTCGCGTCACCGCTGGTGAGAGAGGAGCCCTCGCCCTTATAGTTGACCGTCATCTTGCCGGCCTGAAGGGTGGTCGTGCCCTGCACAACTTTCACGTTTCCGGTGAAGTAGGCCTTGCGCTCCTGATCCCGGATTTCGAGCTGGTCGCTTTCAATCGCGATCGGCTGGTCGCTGGAGAGCTTCACACCCTGCATATTGCTGGTGGTGCTCTGGGCGAAAGCCACGGTTGCGAGACAGGAGAAAACAAGACCTGCGGCTGCAACGCCTGCGGATCTGCCAAGGGAAACGGGACGGGAAACTTGCATCATCTGGACCGGGCTCTCACTTGGCTTCATTTTTGATATTGGATGCAGCGATACGTGCCCGTACCTGCCCCGAAAATGTAATCGTCTTGCCATTATCGGCGATATCAATCGATTGCGCAACAATGGCACCGTCGTTTGTTTTGATCGAAACGGGCTCTTTGCTACTCATTTTTCCGGCCTTCAGATCAACATCCGCAGACTGGAACTTCGCTTGTATGCCATTGCTGAGATTGATGTCAAAAGGTGCAGTCATCTTCAGCGTATTGGTGGCGCGGTCGAAAATGCCTTCCTTGGCAATTACCTGCGCGATGCTGTCATTAACAGGCACAGCGGCCAGAACTTTCTCGAGCGTCATCAGGTTGGGATTGGCGATATCCTGCAACGCACGCTCGGCGTTCATGGAATAGTCGATCCCCTTTTCGTTGCGGCCGGCAACGGCAGGTTTTTCCATCACGATCTTGCCGTCTTCGATCCTGGCGCTTTCCAGTGAAACCTCGTCGGGCGCCCAGGTTCGAATGAGCGAAACGGCGATGAAGGCGAGCGAAATCACTGCGGCACTGAGCGGCAGGATGATTTTCAGCCGCTTGACGCGCGCGGAATGCCGCAGAGCGCGCTCGTAAGCGCCGTTCTGGTCATTCGGCAGCGGAAATGCTGGCGCGGGTTCGCGGAGTCGTTCAAGCATAAGAGTGGGTCCGGAAGCTCCCTGGGCGCCATTTTGGCGCGCAATTGAAGCTTGTATGTTTATCTTGATGTGTTTGGCACGAGTGCTTTGTCCTGCCAATATGGTTTTTGTCTGGAAAGGTGCAAGGGAAATACGAATTTTATCGTAATTCTGGTTTCCTTATTGTTTCCTTGCGGCTTCGCGCTAGAAGAACCATATGGCCGTGAAGCACACGTGGCGTCAAAGGCCGGATGGCAGAGGTTTTCGATGGATAATATGGCGATAGCGGATCGCAGGCGATTGCGCCGCAAGCTGACTTTCTGGCGGGTTGCCGCTGTTTTGCTGTTTGTCGTCGGTATTTTCGGCCTTTACCGGTTTTTCTGGACCGAACCGCAGCAAAGCACCAAGCCCCATATCGCCCGCGTCGAGATTTCCGGTCTGATCCAGGACAATACCGAACTCCTGGAACGGCTCGACAAGATCGCCAAAAGCGACAATGTCAAAGGGCTGATCGTGTCGATCTCCTCGCCGGGCGGCACCACCTATGGCGGTGAGCGCATCTTCAAGGCCATTCGCGGCGTTGCGGAAAAGAAGCCGGTCGTTTCCGACGTCCGCACTTTGGCGGCCTCCGCGGGCTATATGATCGCGTCGGCAGGCGATACCATCATCGCCGGTGAGACATCGATCACCGGCTCTATCGGTGTGATCTTTCAGTATCCCCAGGTCGGCCAGCTGATGGACAAGCTCGGCGTCTCGCTACAGGAAATAAAGTCGTCGCCCATGAAGGCGGAGCCTTCGCCGTTCCACGAGGCCCCCGAAGAGGCCAAGACGATGATCCGCTCCATGGTGATGGACACGTATAGCTGGTTCGTCGACCTTGTGGCCGATCGTCGCAAGCTGCCGCGTGAAGATGTGCTGAAACTGGCGAATGGCTCGATTTTCACAGGCAGGCAGGCGCTCGCCAACAAGCTGGTCGATACGCTCGGCGGCGAAAAGGAAATCCGCGGCTATCTCGAAACACACGGCGTCGCCAAGGATTTGCCGATCGTCGAATGGCGCGCGCCGTCGTCCCGCTCGCCGTTTTCGCTTTTCAGTGTTGCGCAAATAGCGAAGTTTCTGGGATATGACGATTTAATTCCCTTTGCGGGACCCGGCCAGCTCGGCGCGGACAAGTTGTTTCTTGACGGTCTTGTTTCCGTTTGGCAGGTTGGGCCACGTTAAAAATCCAATTCTTTCAGGGGGCAACCGTGATCAAGTCTGAACTGGTGCAGATCGTTGCTGCGCGTAACCCGCACCTTTATCACCGTGACGTGGAAAACATCGTCAATGCGGTGCTGGATGAAATCACCGATGCCCTGGCGGGTGGAAATCGTGTCGAGCTTCGTGGTTTCGGCGCATTTTCGGTGAAAAACCGACCTTCGCGTTCGGGGCGGAACCCGCGCACGGGCGAATCGGTTTTCGTTGAGGAAAAATGGGTGCCTTTCTTCAAGACGGGCAAGGAATTGCGTGAGCGCCTGAACCCCGGAATGGGTGACGAAGAAGAGGACGATTGATCGTCTCTTCCGCCCGACGCCGGAAACGGAGCCGGCGGAACCCCGCAGCGATGGAGTAATGTCGGATGTCAAAAAAAATCATCAACCTCATCATCCTGCTTCCGCTGGCGATCATCCTCGTCATTCTATGCGTGGCCAACCGCCAGGCCGTAACGCTTGCGCTCAATCCTTTCCGGCCCGATGACGGCGTTCTGTCCTTTACAGCGCCGTTTTTTGTGTTCCTGTTTCTGGCCGTTATTTTCGGCGTGCTGCTGGGATCGTCGGCGACGTGGTTCGCGCAGGGCAAACATCGCAAACGCGCCCGTATCGAAGCCAGGGAAGCCGTTCGCTGGCACGATGAGGCGAACCGCCAGAAGGCGACTGGGGCCGCTCAGCTTCCCAATGCGGGCCAACTCCCGGCAAAGTGATATAGCCGACAGTCGTTCCGGCTCTAGTCGAGCGGCGTGCGGAATGCTATTTGCTGCGCCATAAGACGCGGGCAGAAGCGGGAAGATTTCCATTGAAGAAAAAAGACAGCCGGCCGGGCAATCGCGCACGTGCCGGGAGCGAGAAAAAACAGGTTCATGCCGCAAAGCCGGCGCGACGCGCGGAGGTAGCGCCGAAAAAGCGCGAACCCGATACGGTTCGCAGCGTGCCGAAACCTGCACCGAAGGAGAAGGTTGCTGCCGCACCGGCGATTGAGCAGGCGCCTGCACGGCCCCTCAAGCAACGCACCGGTGAACGTCCCGCAGAACAGGTTCCGGTCATTCTGGAATCGAGCGGTGCGGGCGATTTTCACTTGATCGACAGCGGCAATGGCCTGAAGCTCGAACAATATGGCGACTACCGCGTCGTCCGTCCCGAGGCGCAGGCGCTGTGGCAACCGTCGGTCCCCGACCGGGTGTGGCAAAATGCCGATGCCATTTTTACCGGCGATACGGATGAGGACGGCATGGGCCGCTGGCGCTTTCCGAAGACGGCGCTTGCCGAAACCTGGCCCTTGTCTCTGCTCGGCGTTGAATTTCTTGGCCGCTTCACGGCCTTCCGGCACGTCGGCGTCTTCCCGGAACAGATCGTCCATTGGGAATGGCTGAAACATGCCGTCGAGACGGCCGACCGGCCTCTGAAAGTGCTGAACCTCTTCGGTTACACCGGCGTCGCCTCGCTGGTTGCGGCCGCCGCGGGTGCTGAAGTCACCCATGTCGATGCTTCCAAGAAAGCGATTGGCTGGGCCAAGGAAAATCAGGAGCTTGCCGGGCTGGAACAGGCGCCCATCCGCTGGATCTGCGAAGATGCGATGAAATTCATCCAGCGTGAGGAGCGTCGCGGCAGCACTTACGACATCATCCTCACCGATCCGCCGAAATTCGGTCGCGGCACCCATGGTGAGATCTGGCAATTGTTCGACCATCTGCCGCTGATGCTGGATATCTGCCGGGAAATCCTCTCACCCAAGGCGCTCGGCCTGGTGCTGACGGCCTATTCCATCAGGGCCAGTTTTTATTCGATGCATGAGCTGATGCGCGAAATCATGCGCGGCGCCGGTGGCGTCGTCGCGTCAGGCGAACTCGTCATTCGCGAGGCAGGGCTTGACGGCAAGACACCCGGCCGGGTGCTTTCCACATCGCTGTTCAGCCGTTGGGAGCCGAAATGATGAAAGATATGCGCGAAAACACGACGCGCCGGGTTGGTCAGGTGAAGGAAGTGACCAGCCTTGCCAATCCCATCATCAAGGATATCAAGGCACTCACCCAGAAAAAGGGCAGGGAAGAGACCGGCACCTTCATGGCGGAAGGCCTGAAGTTGGTCATCGATGCTCTCGAACTGGGCTGGACGATCAAGACACTGGTTTACGCCAAGGCCGCCAAAGGCAAGCCACTGGTGGAGCAGGCCGCGGTAAAGACCGTCGCGTCCGGCGGTCTGGTGCTTGAAGTCAGCGAAAAAGTCATCGCCTCGATCACTCGCCGCGACAATCCGCAAATGGTCGTCGGCATTTTCGAACAGAAATGGGCGTCGCTCAGAGATATTCGCCCGGAAAAGAGCGAGACCTATATTGCGCTCGACCGTGTCCGCGATCCAGGTAACCTCGGCACGATCATCCGCACCGCCGATGCGGCGGGCGCATCGGGCGTTATTCTGGTCGGTGATTGCACCGACCCCTTCTCGCTGGAAACCGTTCGCGCCACCATGGGTTCGGTCTTCGCCATGCCGGTGGCCCGCGCCTCGGTTGACGAATTCCTGTCCTGGAAGAAATCGGCGCAGGTCAGCATCGTCGCCACCCATCTTGCCGGTTCCGTGGACTATCGAAAGATCGATTATGCCGGCAAGCCGGTCGTGCTTTTGATGGGTAACGAGCAATCCGGCCTGCCGCCGGAACTGGCCGCTAAGGCGGATCAGCTGGCGCGCATCCCCCAGCAGGGCCGTGCCGACAGCCTCAATCTCGCCATCGCAACCGCCGTGATGCTTTTCGAAGCACGGCGACATCTCCTCGAACTGGCACCGGTGAAGTAATGGCCAAAGCGGCACTGTTTTCGAAATTCGGCCCGGCTTTCGCGTTGATCGTCGCCGCGCTGGTGCTGGACCAGATCGTCAAACAACTGGTCGAAGCCTATCTGCCATTGCAGGAGATGGTGCCCGTCATTCCGTTTCTGGCGCTTTACCGCACCTATAATCTCGGCGTCGCCTTTTCGATGCTATCGGACATGCAGGGCTGGTTCATCGTCAGCATGCGGCTCGTTATTGTCGTCTTCGTGCTCTGGCTGTGGCGCAAGACGGCGGCGGACCGCACCTTCGCCCATCTCGGTTTTGCCTTCATCATCGCAGGTGCTGCCGGCAACCTTCTCGACCGTTTTCTTTATGGACACGTCATCGACTACATCCTGTTTCATACGCAGACATGGTCTTTCGCGGTCTTCAATCTGGCTGACAGTTTCATAACCATCGGCGCGGCCTGCGTCATTCTTGACGAATTTCTGCACGCCCGGGCGGCAAAAAAGTAAAATTTTAGGGTTTGCACCAAACATATCAAAACCGCTGCCGTGGTAGCGGTTGCATATGAGCGAACTGGCAAAACTTCGGGAAAAAGTTTCAGACGGCCTTGGGCTGGCGCCTGTAGCGCCGCAGCCGGGGGATCGTGTCGACGCGACAAGGCATAATGCCGGCGCAGAGCACGAGATCGGCTCAGGGCCGATTTCCTCGTACATTGCCATTTCGTTGTCGGTCGGTGCATTTTCCGCCGCGCTGATTGCGCTTGCGGTGCCCTATGCGGTCACCGTTGCCCTGGCCTCCTTCTTTGGCGCCGTGCTCGTCGGTGTCCTTCTCTACGCGCTGTTCGGCAAAACTGTCCCACTTAAAGACGCGTTGGCCGAGGATTTGGATGTTCGGCTGCGACAGACGCAGAACCGCTCGCTGATTGCCGAGATGCAGGAATCCATGGGTGATATCGTCGTCATCCGTAATCTGGATCGGCGTATCGTCGAAGCGAACAGGATCTTTCGCGAAATGACGGGATGCGCAACCCCCGAAGGGTTGAGTTGCGAGGAAATCGGCATTGCCTTCCGTCCGGGCGACAAGGTTCACGCCTATGATGTCGAGATCGCCACCCCTTTCGGGCAGCGCATCTTCTCCTGGCACGATGTGGTCACCCGCGATCTGGCCAGCAGCCGCCTTCTCATCAGCAGCATCGCCAGAGACGTGACGGAAGAGCGGCTTGCGCTTGCCGAAAGGGAAGACGCCCGTTTGCGCGCCGAAAAGGCCGATGCCGAAAAGGCAAGGCTGCTTGCCACCGTAAGCCATGAAATCCGCCTGCCGCTTTCCGGTATGCTCGGCATGAACCATCTCCTGTCGCAAACGAAGATCAACGAGGAGCAGCGCAATTATCTTGACGGCATGAAGCAGTCCGGCCAGTCGCTGGTGCAGCTGGTCGAGGATCTGCTGGATTATTCGACCATGGAGGCGGGTCGTTTCAGGCTCAATCCGCGCGCGGAAAACCTGCGGCGGCTGATCGAGAGCATTGTCGAGATGCTGGCGCATCGCGCCCACGAAAAAGGGATTGAAATCACCTCCTTCGTCAGCCCTGACGTGCCCGATTATCTCGATTTCGATCCGGCAAGGCTGCGTCAGGTGCTGTTTAATCTCCTTGGTAACGCCGTCAAATTCACGCAGGAGGGCGGAGTCGTCATCCGCGCGCGTATGGCCGATGGTGAATTGCAGATCGCCGTCGAGGATACCGGTCCGGGCATGAGCCAGACGGAGCAGGCCCGCATCTTCGGTGAATTCGAGCAGGCAGGGCCGATGTCACAGCGAAGCGCCGGTACGGGCCTCGGGCTTGCGATCTCCGCCCGCATCGTGCGGGAATTCGGCGGCAGCCTCACGGTTTCGAGCCGCAAGGGCAGCGGCAGCACCTTCACGCTTTCGTTCCACCCGGGCAGCGCGCCTGCCGCAATGCCGGATCCGGGCCGGCACCACTGTCTGCAACATACGAATGTCCTGCTGATTGCGCCAAAGGGGGTGGCTGCGGCGGTGACGATGGAGGCGATAGAGGCCTTTGGTGGCAAATGTGTTCTCATTCATCAGCCGGAAGATTTGCGAAGACTGCGGGATGGGGCAGCTGACCTCAGCGCCGATCTCACCGATATCATCGTCGACCGGCGCGTTTCACTCCTGTTCAGGGACGCCCTAAAGGACTGGCCGCAGCAGAATGTTCGCCTCACCCTGCTGGTGAGCCCCGAGGAGCGGCCTTCGACCATGCATGTCTCCTTCGACGCCTGGCTGATCCGGCCGCTGCGCGAAAAATCGCTGATCGACGTCCTCTGCGGTCGCCTGCGCGGCATAGAGCGCCGCGACGCGCTGAACGACAACCACCCCGATGTGGGCTTTTCATCACGGCTGAAGCAAGTGGCAAGTGGCGTCGAAATTCTCGTGGCTGAGGATGATGCCGTCAATGCGCGCATCATCCGGGCGGTTCTGGAGAAAAGCGGTTACATCGTTCGTGCCGTCGATGACTTTCAGGCTCTGCGGCAGTCGTTGGCGCCGGGTGCTGCCCGTTTGCCGCACCTCATCATCTCGGACCTCAATATGCCGGGTGGTGAGGGGCTTGAGGTGCTGCCGGAACTTCTCGGCACGTTGGAGGGTGAGAGAAATATTCCCCTGATCGTGCTCAGTGGCGATGCCAGTGCCGACACCGCCGAAATCCTGCTGAAAGCCGGTGCAGCCAAGGTTTTGACCAAGCCCACCGACCCGAGGCAGCTGGTCGAGGAAATCCGTCGCATGCTGGAGGCGAAACGCCTTTCCCCATAATAGCTTGACAGACTCGCGCTGGCGTCATTTTGTCACTATTCTGTCGTCAATTAGTGATTTATGACAGGAAAATTCTTTGGTGGCGGAGCGATTCCCCATGGTGGCCGAAATCTTCAATCACGACATTTGTGAAAACAATGTTGTCATTCATCCTCGTTCGGAGTCCGCTCAGGACAATGAGGGTCTTTTCGGTCGTATCGGCACATTGGAAACCCGGCTTGCGAGAAATGAGCGCGAGATCGATGCCGCACAATCCGTGCGTTACAAGGTTTTCGTTGAGGAAATGAATGCGCGGCTTCCCGCTGACGCGATGCGCCGCAAGCGCGATATCGACGCCTGGGACAGTGTCTGCGACCATCTGCTCGTGCTCGACAAGGCCATCGAAGGCGATAGTGAAGACCAGATCGTCGGCACCTACCGTCTGCTGCGGCAGGAAACGGCGCTCGCCAACAACGGGTTTTATTCGGCCAGCGAATTCGACATTGCAGGGCTGGTTGCGCGCCATCCGGGCAAGCGCTTCATGGAGCTTGGCCGTTCCTGCGTGCTGCCGGAATATCGCACCAAGCGTACCGTTGAGCTTCTGTGGCAGGGCAATTGGGCCTATGCGGTGAAACATCGTATGGACGCGATGATCGGCTGCGCCTCCTTCCCCGGCGTGCAGCCGGAAACCCATGCACTGGCGCTGTCCTTCCTGCACCATAATTGTGTTGCAAAGGGCGAGTGGGAGGCTTCCGCACTTCCCGAGCTTTACCGCGAGATGGACCTGATGCCGGCGGAGGCGTTGAATACCCGCAAGGCGCTGAACGCCATGCCGCCGCTGATCAAGGGTTATATGCGTCTTGGCGCCATGTTCGGCTCCGGTGCTGTGGTGGACCATGCCTTCAACACGACAGATGTTCTGGTCGTTCTGCCGGTCACGTCCATCGCCGGCCGCTACATCAGCTATTACGGCGGCGAGGCCGAGCGCATCAACGGCTGATCAGCTTTTGACTGGATCTTGCCGGATGTTCCTGTGGGCAGCGGCTCTGCGCGTGTTGTGTCGGGGCGGGCATTGCCGCTAGTGTCGGCGCTCCTTTTCCGCAACACGATATGACATCGGCAGGCCATTGACGGACGTTCTGACAACCGCTTCCCTGATAACGGAGGAGAGCCGCGCTTCGGCCACTCCGATGATGGAGCAATATATCGAGATCAAGGCGAACAATCCCGGTTCGCTGCTGTTCTACCGCATGGGCGATTTCTATGAATTGTTCTTTGACGATGCGGTCGAAGCCTCCCGGTCGCTCGGCATCACGCTGACGAAACGTGGCCAGCATATGGGCCACGATATTCCCATGTGCGGCGTTCCCGTGCATGCGGCGGACGATTATCTCCAGAAGCTCATCCTGCGCGGTTATCGCGTCGCCGTCTGCGAACAGGTGGAAGATCCCGCCGAGGCGAAGAAGCGCGGCTCGAAATCCGTGGTCAAGCGTGATGTGGTGCGGCTTGTCACGCCTGGCACGCTGACCGAAGAAAAACTTCTGTCGCCGACGGAATCCAACTATCTGATGGCGCTGGCCCGTATTCGCGGCAGTGCCGAGGCGCAGTTCGCGCTCGCCTGGATCGATATTTCCACCGGCGTCTTCCGTTTGGCGGAAACCACGCTGACGCGGCTTCTCGCCGATATCTGGCGTATCGACCCGCGCGAGCTGATCGTTGCCGACAGCCTGTTCCATGATGAGGAATTGCGGCCGGTTTTCGATGTTTTGGGTCGCGTGGCGGTGCCGCAACCTGCCATCCTGTTCGACAGCGCCACGGCGGAAGGGCGTATCGCCCGTTATTTCAATGTCGCGACGCTGGATGGTTTCGGCAGTTTTTCTCGCATTGAAATGGCTGCCGCTGCCGCTGCCGTCGCTTATGTCGAAAAGACCCAGATTGCCGAGCGCCCGCCGCTTGGCGCGCCGGAGCGCGAAAGTGCTGCCTCCACCCTTTTCATCGATCCCGCCACCCGCGCCAATCTGGAACTGGTGAAGACGCTCGCTGGCGACAGGGATGGCTCGCTGCTGCATGCCCTGAACCGCACGGTGACGGGCGGTGGCGCACGAATGCTGGCCGAGCGGCTGATGTCGCCGCTTACCGACCCGGAAAAGATAAACGCCCGCCTCGATGCGGTGGGCTATCTCATCGACGATGTCTCGCTCTGCGACGGGCTGCGCGATGCCTTGAAACATGTTGCTGATATGCCGCGTGCGCTTTCACGTCTGGCTCTGGAGCGCGGTGGCCCGCGTGATCTCGGCGCCATCAGGCAGGGACTGGTTTCCGCTGAAAAAATCGCGACTATTCTCGACGGTGGGTTGCTGCCAGATGAGTTGGCGACGGCTCTCAAGGATTTAAAAGCCTTGCCGGGCGGGCTGGAAGCAATGCTCGGCTCGATGCTGGCCGATGATCTGCCGCTTCTGAAACGCGACGGCGGTTTCCTGCGTGACGGCGCCAATCCGGAACTTGACGAGGTTCGGGCGCTACGCGATCAGTCCCGCCGGGTGATCGCCGGTCTGCAACTGAAATATGCCGATGAGACCTGCATCAAGTCGCTGAAGATCAAGCACAATAATGTGCTGGGCTATTTCATAGAGGTCACTGCCGGCAATGCCGATGTCATGATGGCGACCGATGAAGCGAAAGCGCGTTTCATCCACCGCCAGACCATGGCCGGCGCCATGCGCTTCACCACAACCGAGCTTGCCGATCTGGAAAGTCGCATCGCCAATGCTGCAGCGCAGGCTCTGACAATGGAGCTGGAAGCCTTCGCCCGCATGGTCGAGGCTGTGGTGCAGCAGGCGGAAGCAATCAAGGCCGGTGCTTCAGCACTCGCCATCATCGATGTCGCCTCAAGCCTTGCCTATCTGGCGACCGAACAGGCCTATTGCCGCCCGATTGTCGATGCCTCCATGACCTTCGCGATCAAAGGCGGGCGTCATCCGGTCGTAGAGCAGGCGCTGCGGCGGCAATCGGCCGGACCCTTCATCGCCAATAATTGTGATCTGTCGGCGGTCAACGGCGGCAAGAACGGCGCAATCTGGTTGCTGACAGGCCCGAACATGGGCGGTAAATCGACCTTCCTGCGCCAGAATGCGCTGATCGCCATCCTTGCGCAGATCGGCTCCTTCGTCCCGGCGGAGGCAGCCCATATCGGCGTCGTCGACCGGCTGTTTTCCCGCGTCGGCGCGTCCGACGATCTGGCGCGCGGCCGCTCGACCTTCATGGTGGAGATGGTGGAAACCGCTGCCATCCTCAATCAGGCGACGGACCGTTCGCTGGTCATTCTGGACGAGATCGGCCGTGGCACGGCAACCTTCGACGGGCTTTCGATCGCCTGGGCGGCAGTCGAACATCTGCACGAGGTTAATCGTTGCCGTGGCCTCTTCGCCACCCATTTTCATGAGTTGACCGTTTTGTCGGAAAAACTTGGCCGCCTCTCCAATGCCACGATGCGGGTGAAAGAGTGGGAAGGCGACGTCATCTTCCTGCACGAAGTCGGGCCGGGTGCCGCAGATCGCTCCTATGGTATTCAGGTCGCACGGCTTGCCGGCTTGCCGGCATCGGTTGTGGAGCGCGCTCGTGAAGTGCTGACGAAACTGGAGGATGCCGACCGCAAGAACCCGGCCAGCCAGCTGATCGATGATCTGCCGCTGTTCCAGATCGCCGTTCGCCGCGAGGAAACCCGCAAGGCCGGACCATCGAAAGTGGAAGAATCATTAAAGGGGATCAATCCGGACGAAATGACGCCGCGTGAGGCATTGGACGCGCTCTATGCGCTAAAGAAAGAACTTGGCAAGGTTTGAACTTTTTTGCGCATCGAATTTTCCGAAAACCGCTGACACTTTTCGGTTCGATGCGGAGACTGCCTGTCCATCGCCTTTAAAACTCGCTATAGGACACTCCCATCGCAAGCGGTGGGATTTCCCACAGGACATGGATACCGGCATAGATGGCCATCAAGGACCTGGATTTTTCCGAAATTCTCGATGTCTCGGCGCTGAAGCGCGACAGTGACATCATCTTTAAGGAAGATGGCAAGCGCATCGCCGATATCAGGTCCGACCTGCTGCCACTGTTTCGCAAGGCCAGCACGGAAGGCCGGGAAAAGGTCCGCGAACTGCTGAAAACCGATGGCAGCGGCATTGATTGCGCCCGCCGCATTTCCTGGCTTCAGGATCGGCTGATCGAGACGCTTTATGATCTTGCCTGCCAATATGCCTATCCGAAGGATGCCCCGCAGATCGCGGTGGCGGCAGTCGGCGGTTACGGTCGCGGCACGCTGGCGCCGGGATCGGATATCGACCTTCTGTTCCTGCTGCCGGCCAAGAATACGCCTGACATGCACAAGGCCGTGGAGTTCGTGCTTTATCTGCTCTGGGATCTCGGTTTCAAGGTGGGCCATGCTACCCGCACAGGGGATGAGTGCATTCGCCTCTCCAAATCCGATATGACCATCCGAACCGCCATTCTGGAAGTGCGGGCTATCTGCGGCAAAAAATCCCTGACCGATGATCTGGAAAAACGCTTCGAGGCGGAAGTCGTCACCGGCACCGGCCCGGAATTCATCGCCGCCAAGCTGGCGGAGCGAGACCAGCGCCACCGCAAGGCGGGCGATACGCGTTATCTGGTGGAGCCGAACGTCAAGGAAGGCAAGGGCGGCCTGCGCGATCTGCACACGCTATTCTGGATTGCCAAATATTATTACCACGTTCGCGATACCGCCGATCTCGTCAAGCTCGGTGTTCTGTCGAGGCGCGAACTCAGGCTGTTCGAAAAGGCCGATGATTTTCTCTGGGCCGTCCGCTGCCAGATGCATTTCATCACCAACAAGGCGGAAGAGCGCCTTTCCTTCGATATTCAGCGCGAGATCGCCGATGCGCTGAACTATCAGCCGCGCCCCGGCCTTTCCGCCGTTGAGCGCTTCATGAAGCATTATTTCCTCGTGGCGAAGGACGTGGGTGACCTGACGCGCATCGTCTGCGCCGCGCTGGAAGACCGGCAGGCGAAGGAGGTGCCGGGTCTCTCCGGCGTCCTCAGCCGTTTCGCCCATCGTGTGCGTAAAATCCCGGGTTCGGTAGAATTCGTCGAGGACCGGGGGCGCATCGCACTAGCCAAGCCTGACGTCTTCAAGAACGACCCGGTTAATATGATCCGGCTTTTCCACATCGCCGATATCAACAATCTCGAACTGCATCCGGATGCCTTGCGCGTCGTCACGCGCTCACTGTCGCTCATTAATGATGCGCTTCGCGAAAACGAGGAGGCGAACCGGCTGTTTCTGTCGATCCTCACCTCGCGACGCGATCCGGCGCTGACACTCAGGCGGATGAACGAGGCAGGCGTACTCGGCAAATTCATTCCCGAATTCGGCAAGATCGTCGCGATGATGCAGTTCAACATGTATCATCACTATACCGTGGACGAGCACCTGATCCGCTCCGTGGGTGTGCTGTCGGAGGTGGACAAGGGAACGGCTGTCGATGCCCACCCGCTCGCCAACCAGCTGATGCCGGGCGTTGAAGAGCGCGAGGCGCTGTATGTCGCCGTGCTGCTGCACGACGTGGCAAAGGGCCGGCAGGAGGACCACTCGATTGCCGGCGCGCGGGTGGCCCGCAAGCTCTGCCAACGTTTCCGCCTGACGGGCAAGCAGACCGAAACCGTCGTCTGGCTCATCGAACAGCATCTCTTGATGTCCATGGTTGCCCAGACGCGCGACCTGCATGACCGCAAGACCATCACCGATTTCGCCGACAAGGTGCAATCGATGGAGCGGCTGAAGATGCTGCTCATCCTGACGGTTTGCGATATCCGCGCCGTCGGCCCGGGTGTGTGGAACGGCTGGAAGGGGCAATTGCTGCGTTCGCTCTATTATGAGACGGAACTGCTGCTCTCCGGCGGCTTTTCGGAGGTCTCCCGCAAGGAACGGGCTCAGATCGCCCGGCAGGCGCTTTACGACGCCCTCGATGACTGGGGCCAGAAGGCGCGGCGCAAATATACCAAGCTGCATTACGAGCCTTATCTGCTGACGGTGGCGCTGGAAGACCAGGTGCGCCACACCCGCTTCATCCGTGAGGCCGACAAGCAGGAAAAGGCGCTGTCGACCATGGTGCGCACCCATTCTTTCCACGCGATTACGGAAATCACCGTGCTGGCGCCCGACCATCCGCGCCTGCTGTCGATCATCACCGGCGCCTGCGCGGCGGCGGGCGCCAATATCGCCGATGCGCAGATCTTCACCACCTCCGACGGGCGGGCGCTGGATACGATCCTCATCAACCGCGAATTCCCGATCGACGAGGATGAGACACGGCGCGGCAACAATGTCGGCAAGCTCATCGAGGAGGTTCTGTCCGGCCGCCAGCGCCTGCCGGAAATGATCGCGACGCGCACCAAGAGCCGCAAGAAGAAAAGCGCCTTCATCATTCCGCCCTCGGTCATCATTTCCAACGGGCTGTCGAACAAGTTCACCGTCATCGAAGTCGAGTGCCTCGACCGGCCGGGCCTGCTGGCGGATATGACGGCTGTCATCGCCGATCTGTCGCTCGATATTCACTCCGCCCGTATCACCACCTTCGGCGAAAAGGTCATCGACACCTTCTACGTGACAGACCTGTTCGGGCAGAAAGTGACGAACGATAATCGGCAGGCCAGCATCGCCACCCGCCTGAAGGCGGTGATGAGCGAGCAGGAAGACGAATTGCGCGACCGGATGCCGAACGGCATCATCGCCCATCCCGACGTGGCCGCACTGCCGGCCGCGCGCACGGCAAAGGCTTGAAGCGCCCATGAGTCTGATCGGCAAGTTCGCCACCGTCGGTACAGCCACGCTCGGCAGCCGCATCTTCGGCTTTCTTCGAGAAACTCTGATGGCGGCCGCCGTCGGCACCGGCCCGGTGGCCGATGCCTTCAACGCCGCTTTCCGTTTTCCGAACACCTTCCGGCGACTTTTTGCCGAAGGCGCGTTCAACTCGGCTTTCGTGCCGCTCTTCGCCAAGGAAATCGAGGCGAACGGCATGGAGGGCGCAAGGCGCTTTTCCGAGGAAGTTTTCGGCGTCCTGTTCACCGTACTTCTGGCGCTGACAATTCTGATGGAATTGTCGATGCCGTTCATCGTGCGTACCGTGATTGCGCCGGGCTTCCTCGAAGATCCGGTGAAGTTCGATAACACGGTGCATCTTGCCACCATCATGTTCCCCTACCTCGCCTGCATGTCTCTGGCGGCAATGATGGGCGGCATGTTGAACTCGCTGCACCGTTATTTCGCTGCGGCAATCGCTCCTGTTTTCCTCAACATCATCCTCATCGGCGTGCTCGCCTGGGCATGGTGGAAGAATTATGATCCGCTTGAGGTGGGTTATGCGCTCTCCTGGGGGGTGATGGTGGCGGGTCTGGTGCAGCTTGCCATCGTCTGGATCGCCGTGCGCAATGCCGGCATGCGCATTGGCTTCCGCAGGCCGCGGCTGACGAAGAATGTACAACGGCTTCTGGTCCTCGCACTGCCGGCGGCAATAACCGGCGGCATCACCCAGATAAACCTGCTGATCAACACCAATATCGCCTCCGCCGGCGAAGGGGTGATCTCCTCGCTCGCCTATGCGGACCGGATTTACCAGCTGCCGCTCGGGGTCGTCGGCATCGCTGTCGCCACAGTGCTTCTGCCGGAGCTGGCGCGCGCCTTGCGCGGTGGCCATATGGTGGAAGCCGGAAGCCTGCAGAACCGTTCGGTCGAATTCGTCTTGTTCCTGACCTTGCCTGCTGCAGCCGCCCTTTTGGTCATGGCGGAACCCATCGTGCGTTTCCTTTACGAGCGCGGCAATTTCTCGCCGTCGGCCACCATCACGGTTGCGCAAATCCTCGGCATATATGGTCTCGGCCTGCCGGCTTTCGTGCTGATAAAGGCTTTCATTCCAGGCTTCTTCGCCCGTGAAGACACCCGCACACCGATGATTTTCGCGGCAATTTCCGTGGTGGTGAACGTCTCCCTGGCGCTGACGCTGTTTCCGCGTCTCGGCGGTCCGGGCATCGCCATTGCTGAAATCACCGCCGGCTGGGTGAATGCCGCCTTGCTCTTCGTCATGCTGTTGTGGCGCGGCCATTGGCAGGTGGATATTCCGCTGCTTACCCGCATTCCGCGATTGTTGCTGGCGGCGGCGTTGATGGCCGGCTTCGTCCACTATGCGCTGACCTGGCTGAGTTTCGAGCTGTCTTCGGCCTCGTCGATTTTCGTTCGGGCCGGCACCATCATGGCCCTCGTTTTCGCGGCCATGCTGGTTTATTTTGTGTTGGCCTTCGTGTCGGGCGGTGCCGATATCGGCATGGTCAAGCGAGCCATTCGCAAGCGCGGCAAAAAGAACGTCGAGACGGAGGCAGGCTGATGTCTTTTGCTGAAAACCGCCGCATCGCGCTCGTCACCCTCGTGGTCGATGACTACGATCGGGCAAAGGCGTTTTATTGCGAGGTTCTGGGGTTCGAATGCGTCTCCGATCAGCCGCTTGGCGATGGCAAAAGGTGGCTGGTGGTGAAACCTCAAGGCACCGATGGCTGCGCCCTGTTGCTTGCTCAAGCCGATGGCGAGCCGCAGCGTCTTGCCATCGGCAACCAGACCGGCGGACGTGTCGGATTTTTCCTGAATACTGACAATTTCCAAAGCGACTATGAGACCATGCTGGCGCGCGGCGTGCGCTTTCTCGAAGAACCGCGCCATGAGGTTTACGGCTCCGTCGCGGTCTTTGCCGACCCTTACGGAAATCGCTGGGACCTTCTTCAGCCGCGCGGCTGACATGCCCTGAAACCGCTTGATTGCGAGGGGCTGCGGGTGCATAAGCGCGTGCAATTCAAATCACGGGGCGAGGCCCTCCACAAGCCTTTTCGAGGACGACAATGAACGAATTCAAGCCGCTGGTTTTCTCGGGCGTCCAGCCGACCGGCAATCTGCATCTCGGCAATTATCTCGGCGCTATCCGCAAGTTCGTGGCTTTGCAGGAAGATAACGACTGCATCTATTGCGTCGTCGATATGCATGCCATCACCGCCCAGCTCGTTCATTCCGACCTGAAGGCGCAGACCCGTTCGATTGCGGCCGCTTTTATCGCTGCGGGCATCGACCCGGTGAAGCATATCGTCTTCAACCAGTCGGCCGTGCCGCAGCATGCGGAACTGGCATGGGTGTTCAACTGCGTGGCGCGTATCGGCTGGATGGAGCGCATGACGCAGTTCAAGGACAAGTCCGGCAAGAATGCCGAACAGGTCTCGCTCGGTCTGCTCGCCTATCCGAGCCTGATGGCCGCCGATATTCTCGTCTATCGCGCCACCCACGTTCCTGTCGGTGACGACCAGAAGCAGCATCTGGAACTGGCCCGCGATATCGCCCAGAAATTCAACATCGATTTCAGCGATCATATCCGCAACGCCGGTCTCGGCCTTGATATCAAGGTCGGTGACGAGCCGGTACATGCCTATTTCCCGATGGTGGAGCCGCTGATCGGTGGCCCCGCGCCGCGTGTCATGTCTCTGAAGGACGGCACCAAGAAGATGTCGAAGTCCGACCCGTCCGATCTGTCGCGCATCAACCTGATGGACGACATCGACGCGATTTCGAAGAAGATCAAGAAGGCGAAGACCGATCCCGATGCGCTGCCGAGCGAAGTGGAGGGCCTGAAGGGCCGCCCCGAGGCGGAAAACCTCGTCGGTATCTATGCCGCTCTCTCCGACAAGACGAAGGCGGATGTTCTTGCCGAATTCGGCGGACAGCAATTCTCGGCCTTCAAGCCGGCACTCGTGGAGCTTGCGGTTAATGTGCTCGCTCCGGTCAACAACGAGATGCGCCGCCTTCTCGATGACCCGACCCATATCGACGCCATCCTCAAACAGGGCGGTGAGCGCGCGCGTACTATTGCTGAAAAGACGATGAACGAGGTGCGCGACATCATCGGCTTCCTGCGCTGAGAAGTCGCTGCCACGCTGATGCGGCGGGCGGTTTGCGCCTGCCGTGATTTGATATAATCTCCGCCCGAACCGTCGGGCGGTTTCTCGGATCACGGCGGACCTAAGGGAGTGCGGAATGGTTTCAAAACGGCTGTCGCGTCTGGAAGGGCATCGCCGCAAGTTTCTCGCTGTTATTGATGACACACCGGAATGCGAAAGGGCCGTGCATTATGCCGGTCGTCGCGCCAAGAACTCCAATGGTGGGCTGGTGCTGCTCTACATGATCCCGGAAGGCGATTTCCAGCAATGGCTGGGCGTCGAACAGATCATGCGGGCCGAAGCCCGCGAGGAGGCGGAAGCCACGCTCGCGAAAATCGCCCAGAAGGTGCGGGAGACCATCGGCATCGAGCCTGAAGCGGTGATCCGCGAAGGCAGCGCCACCGAGCAGATCCACGGGCTGATCGAGGAAGACCGCGATATCGCCATTCTGATTTTGGCGGCGGGATCGACGAAAGAAGGGCCGGGACCGCTCGTTTCTTCCATCGCCGGGCGAGGGGCAGCCTTCCCCATTCCCGTCACTGTCCTGCCGGATACGCTGACGGATGAGGAAATCGACGCGCTCTGCTGATCCGGGTTTAGGGCAAGATTTAGGGGCTGACGATTTCTTGAATGTAATTATCATGTCAGGGCTTGAAGTGAAGCTTCGCCGGGCGTATTTTGGAAGAATTCTAAATTACGGGGCGTGAACCGCGACCTCGAAGGAGACGATGATGTTCATTCAGACGGAAGCCACGCCCAACCCCGCCACGCTGAAGTTTCTGCCCGGCAAGGTGGTGCTGGAAAGCGGGACAGCTGAGTTTCTCAATCCTTCGCAGGCGCAGGCTTCTCCGCTGGCGGAGCGTCTCTTTACGATTCCCGGCGTCACCGGCGTTTATTTCGGCTTCGATTTCATAACCGTCACCAAGGACGATGCGGAATGGCAGCACCTGAAGCCTGCCATTCTGGGCTCGATCATGGAACATTTCATGTCCGGTCGCCCGATCATGGGCACGGCAATCGCTGCCGAAGTATCGGACGAAGAGGACGAGTTTTTCGAAGAGGGTGACGAGACGATCGTCGCCACGATCAAGGAACTGCTGGAAACCCGCGTGCGCCCCGCGGTGGCGCAGGATGGCGGCGACATCACTTTCCGCGGTTTCCGCGATGGCACCGTGTTTCTGAACATGAAGGGTGCCTGCTCGGGTTGCCCGTCCTCCACCGCCACGCTGAAGCACGGCGTTCAGAACCTGCTTCGCCATTTCGTGCCGGAAGTGCGCGAAGTCGAAGCGGTATGACATTGTAAGCCAGGCCACGACATGATTGTTCTCGCACTCGACACGTCAGGTGTGGATTGTTCCGCCTGCGTTTATGACGGCGCCGCCGACAGGGTGCTCGGCGAGGTGTGCGAAATGATCGGCAAGGGTCATGCCGAGAGGTTGATGGCCGTGATCGATCGCGCCCTGCAGCAGGCGCGACTTCCGCTGCAGAAGGTTGAGCGCATCGCCGTGACCATCGGTCCGGGGTCCTTCACTGGCATCCGCGTCGGTGTTGCCGCCGCGCGTGGCTTTGCCCTGTCGCTTGGCGTCGAGGCAGTCGGCGTCACCACGCTTGAAACGCTCGCCCTGCATCATCTGCTGACAACTCCCGGCCGGCCCGTGGCCGTCGGGCTGGATGCCAAACGTGGCGAAGCCTATCTCCAGACTTTCGCGGCAGATGGATCGCCGCTGGCTGAGGCGACGCTTTTGTCTCTGGATGACGCCAGGGGTGTTCTCTCCGGTTTCGATGGTGCCGTGATTGGCTCGGCCGCACCGCTGTTTGCAGGAGAGGAAATCGGCTCCGGGCCGGACCATTTCCCGATTGCGTCTGTTGCGCGCTCTGCGGCGCGCAAGCCCGCGGGTCAGCCGAAACCTGCACCACTTTATCTGCGCGGTCCGGATGCCCGGCCGCAAACCGGTTTTGCGCTGGCACGTCAGGACGTTGCCTGATAGGGCATTTGCCCATGCCCGTGACTGATTCCTGTAATGCCCGATTCTTGTGATGCCAGATTCCTATTATGTTTGACGAATATCTGAGCTGGAAACCCTATTTCGAGATCGTGCCGATGCAGCATGAGGATTGCGCCGCGGTGGCGGAACTGCATGCGCTGCGTTTTCCGCGCCCTTGGAATGACGGTGAATTTTCCGGGCTATTGACGCAGGGCTCGGTTTTCGGCGCGGTAGCGCGCCAGACCAACGCGTTCTTCAGCAAGCCACTTGGCGGTTTCGTGCTGGCGCGGGAAGTGGCGGGCGAGGCGGAAATCCTGACCGTCGCCGTGGCTGACAAGTTCGGACGCACCGGTCTCGGCTGGCGCCTGATGCAGTCGGCGGTACGTGAAGCGATGATGCGCGGCGCTGAAACCATGTTTCTCGAGGTGGACAACGGCAACGCCTCCGCCCTCGGGCTTTATAAAAAGCTCGGCTTCAAGACGGTTGCGGAGCGCAAGGCCTATTACACATCCAGGGATGGAACCAAGTCGACGGCGCTTGTCATGCGCCGCGATCTTCGCTAGTTCCCTGCGACAGGCATTTTTTCGGCGAAAGCCGCAAAATTCAACCGGAATACTCAAAAGGCCAGAAGACGTGATAGACCTTTCGAAAACGCTGGAGGAGCTTTGTGCCGAGCGCGGCATGCGGATGACGGACCAGCGCCGTGTCATTGCCCGCGTCCTGCAGGAATCGGCCGACCATCCCGATGTCGAGGAGCTTTACAACCGTTCCTCCGCTGTGGATCCGCGCATCTCGATTTCCACCGTCTATAGAACGGTGAAGCTGTTCGAGGATGCCGGCATTATCGAGCGCCATGATTTTCGCGATGGCCGTTCGCGTTATGAGACCGTGCCCGAGGAACATCACGATCACCTGATAGATCTGAAGAACAGCGTCGTCATCGAGTTTCACTCCCCTGAGATCGAAGCCCTTCAGGAAAAGATCGCCCGCGAACATGGCTTCAAGCTCGTGGATCACCGGCTGGAACTTTACGGCGTGCCGTTGAAACCCGACGAACGCTGAGACGCCGGTGAGCAGGCGGATGTTCTCATGATGATGTGGCTGCGGACAGCCTATATCGCGGTCGCTCTCCTGATCGTCACGCTCATATTGCTGCCGCTGCAACTGCTGGGTCTTGCTTTCGACTGGCGGCTGCGTCGCCGCATTCCGCGTATCTGGCACCGTATCGCCTGCCATGTTCTCGGCATCCGCGTGCATGTCCACGGAGAGGTAGAGCGGGCAAAGCCGTTGATGCTGGCGGTCAACCACGCCTCGTGGAAGGATATCCTCGTTCTCGGCAGCATTGCCGACGTGGTGTTCATCGCCAAGACGGAAGTGCGTGACTGGCCGGTTTTCGGATGGCTTGCCCGTCTGCAGAAAAGCATTTTCGTTCAACGCGAGCAGAAGCGCAGCACCGGCGCACAGGTCAGCGAAATTGCCAGCCGCATGGCTGACGGGGAGATTGTGGTTTTGTTCCCCGAAGGCACCACCTCGGACGGCAACCGAATGCTGGCGGTTAAATCCTCGCTTTTCGGCGCAGCCTCCACCGCCGCCGAGCAGGTTCCGGGCAAGCTGGTTTACGTTCAGCCGGTCGCGATTGCCTATACGCGGGTGCAGGGCATGGCTATGGGCCGCTACCACCGCGTCATCGCCGCATGGCCCGGCAGCATCACGCTGGTGCCGCATCTGCTCGGCATCATCAGGGCGGGCGCCATCGATGTCGACGTGACGTTCGGGGAGAGCGTTCCGTTTCACAGCACGGATAACCGCAAGCGACTGGCGACCGAGATCGCGGCCTCGATCCGTTCCATGCTGGCCTTCAGCCTGCGCGGCGGCTGGCGGAAATAGGGAGACCGTCGTTTTTCCGGGATTTTTTTGTTTAATCTGGCCGGGAAAACCCCTAAATAGCGGCCATGACCCAGGAAACCATGAGCCTCGACGCCCCCGAAGTGATCGCCCGCGAGGGATGTAACAGCCGCAAGGTTTTTATCAAAACCTATGGCTGTCAGATGAACGTCTACGATTCCGTCCGCATGAGCGATGCGCTGGCGAAGGATGGCTACGTTCAGACAGAGGATATGGGCGAGGCGGATCTGGTCCTGCTGAACACCTGTCATATCCGCGAAAAAGCGGCTGAAAAGGTCTATTCGGCGCTTGGCCGCCTGCGCGACATGAAGAAAACGCGCGAGGAGCAGGGCCGCGAGCTCATGATCGGCGTTGCCGGCTGCGTGGCGCAGGCGGAAGGCGAGGAAATCCTCCGCCGCGCGCCCGCCGTCGATGTCGTCATCGGCCCGCAGACTTACCACCGACTGCCGGATGCGCTGAAGCGGGTGCGCAACGGCGAACGCGTCATCGAGACCGAATATGCGGTCGAGGACAAGTTCGAGCACCTGCCGATCGCCGAAAAGGCGACGTTGCGCACACGCGGCGTCACGGCGTTTCTGACGGTGCAGGAAGGCTGCGACAAGTTCTGTACCTTCTGCGTGGTGCCTTATACCCGTGGTTCGGAAGTCTCCCGTCCCGTGCGTCAGATCGTCGATGAGGCGATGAAGCTGGTTGATGCCGGCGTGCGCGAGGTCACGCTGCTCGGCCAGAACGTCAATGCCTGGCAGAACGAAGGCCCGAACGGCGCAAAATGGGGTCTCGCCGAACTTCTCTACCGGCTGGCGGAAATTCCGGGGCTTGCAAGGCTTCGCTATACCACCAGCCACCCGCGCGACATGGACGATCGCCTGATTGGCGCCCATCGCGATCTGCGTATTCTCATGCCTTATCTGCATCTGCCGGTACAGTCAGGATCGGATAGCATTCTGAAAGCGATGAACCGTCGCCATACGGGCGAGGAATACATCCAGCTTATCGAAAAAATCCGCACCGCCCGCCCTGATATCGCCATGTCGGGGGACTTCATTGTCGGCTTCCCCGGTGAAACGGATCGTGATTTCGAAGACACGATGGCGCTGGTTGAGACGGTGAAATATGCGCAGGCCTTCTCTTTCAAATACTCCACCCGTCCGGGCACGCCGGGTGCTGATCTTAACGATCAGGTTGGGGAAGAGGTGAAGGCCGAGCGGCTAGAGAGATTACAGGCTCTGTTGCTGCGGCAGCAGAAGGAATTTGCGGAATCGCTGGTCGGAAAGACGATGGATGTGTTGCTGGAAAAGCCCGGCCGCATGCCTGAACAGTTGATAGGTCGTTCTCCCTGGCTGCAATCCGTGAATCTTGATGCAAAGACTTTGAAAATCGGTGACATTGTTAATGTACGAATCACCGCAACGGGTCCAAACAGCTTGTTTGCCGAGGTGGCAGGGAGTTAGAGTGAGGAGCCGACACTGATTGGGACAGGAGCCTGACCGCTTGAACGCACATGAATTGGTATCACCTTCATCGCGCCAGCCACGCCAAGCCGCGACCGACGCCAATCACTTCGTCCTCACGTTCGAGAATAACAGGATAGCGGGAGAGCTATTCGGTCAGTTCGATCAGAACCTGAAGCTGCTGGAGCAGCGCCTCAACATCGATGCCCGCCCGCGCGGCAATTCCGTTGCCATTACCGGCGATGTCGTCGCCACCAATCAGGCCCGCCGGGCGCTGGATTTCCTTTACGAACGCCTGCTCAAGGGCGGAACCGCCGAAGTTTCCGATGTGGAAGGGGCGATCCGTATGGCCATGGCCGCCGACGACCAGCTGACCTTGCCGACGATGGAGCGCAAGGCAAAGATTTCCATGGCGCAGATTTCCACCCGCAAGAAGACGATCGCTGCCCGCACGCCGACGCAGGATGTCTATATGCGGGCGCTTGAACAATCCGAGTTGGTTTTCGGCGTTGGCCCCGCAGGCACCGGCAAGACCTATCTTGCCGTTGCGCATGCGGCGCAACTGCTGGAGCGCGGCGCGGTTGACCGTATCATCCTGTCGCGTCCTGCCGTCGAAGCGGGTGAACGTCTCGGCTTCCTTCCGGGTGACATGAAGGAAAAGGTCGATCCTTATCTCCGCCCGCTTTATGACGCGCTTTATGACATGATGCCGGGTGACAAGGTGGAGCGCGCCATTCAGGCGGGCGTCATCGAAATCGCCCCTCTCGCCTTCATGCGTGGCCGGACCCTTGCCAACGCTGCGGTCATTCTGGACGAAGCCCAGAACACCACGACCATGCAGATGAAGATGTTCCTGACCCGTCTCGGCGAAAACGGCCGCATGATCGTGACCGGGGACCCGAGCCAGGTGGACTTGCCGCGCGGTGTGAAATCCGGCCTTGTCGAGGCTCTGCAAATCCTCCCCGATGTGGAAGGTGTGTCCGTCGTGCGCTTCAAGGACGTCGACGTTGTCCGTCATCCGATGGTGGCGCGCATCGTCCGGGCCTACGAGTCCCACACCGCGGTGCCGGATGAGAGCCTTCCGAAGGGCAACTGACGTAAAGACAATGACAGCTCTTGATATTCAAATCAGCGTCGAGGCCGAAGGCTGGTCCTCGGAAGAGGACTTGGCTGCCTTCGCCACCAAGGTACTGGATGCGGCGGTCGATTATCTGAAGCGGGAAGAGGAGCAACCCTTCCCGAAAATGCCGGTGGAACTGTCGCTGGTCTTTACCGATGATGAAAATATTCGGGAAATCAATGCCGAATGGCGCGACAAGGACAAGGCGACCAATGTCTTGTCTTTCCCCGCTTTTCCGCTGGAACCGGGCGGAATGCCCGGTCCGATGCTGGGCGATATCGTCATCGCGCGCGAGACGGTTGAGCGCGAGGCCCTTGAACTTGACAAGAGTTTCGAGGATCATCTGACCCATCTTCTCGTTCATGGGTTCCTGCATTTATTTGGTTATGACCACATGGACGAGGAAGAAGCGGAAGAAATGGAGTCGCTTGAGACTCGCATTTTGGCGGTGCTTGGCCTATCTGATCCATACGCGGGTCAAGAACCGCTTTGAATATTGTCTGGAGCCATGAACGAACATTCTGCACGACCTGCCAATGAGGGCAGAGAAAACGGCGAGCAGTCCTCTTCGGAGGAAGGCAGTAGCCACTTACGTCAAGACTCTCCTGCAAAGCCGAGATCGACGATCTGGTCGCGCATATCACGGTTGCTGAAACCGTCACAGGGCGAGCGCCTGCGCGAGGATTTGACCGACGCGCTGATGGCCGACACCGAAATCGGTGCTGCCTTTTCGCCCGAAGAGCGGGCGATGCTGAACAATATCCTGCGTTTCCGGGAAGTTCGGGTCGAAGATATCATGATCCCGCGCGTCGATATCGACGGTCTCGACCAGAACATGACCATCGGCGAGGCGCTGATCCTCTTTGAGGAAACCGGCCGCTCCCGTATGCCGGTCTATGATGAAACGCTGGATGACCCCAAGGGCATGATCCACATTCGCGATCTCTTGGCCTATGTCGCCAAGCAGGCGCGCAACAAGCGGCGGGCCGGCTCGCGCAGCGTCGCTTATGGCGAAGCGAAAGCGCCGCGTTCGCCGCGCCCGAATTTCGACCTGGCGCGGGTGGATCTTGAACAGACGGTTGCCGATGCCGGGCTGGTGCGTAAAATTCTGTTTGCGCCGCCCTCCATGCTCGCCTCCAATCTCTTGAAGACCATGCAGGCGCAGAGAACACAGCTCGCTCTCGTGATCGATGAATATGGCGGTACGGACGGCCTCGTCAGCCATGAGGACATCGTTGAGATGGTCGTGGGCGATATCGATGACGAGCACGACAAGGACGAGACGATGTTTTCGCGTCTTTCCCCCGACGTGCTTGTGGCCGATGCCCGCGCCGAACTCACCGAGCTTGCCGAGGCGATCGGCCCGGAATTCGATGTCCGCGAACATCTGGAAGAAATCGATACGCTCGGCGGTCTCATCTTCTTCGCGCTCGGCCGCATACCGGCCAAGGGCGAGGTGGTCAGGGCCGTGCCCGGTTTCGAGTTCCAGATTCTCGATGCGGATACAAGGCGTATCAAGGGTGTTCGCATCGTCCGTGATCACGGCTCGGAAGGGCAGGATGATCGCGCACCGGGCGATGCCCGCGACAATGAGGTGATTGCGCTGCCCGCGCCGGATGTTCGTCTCATCACGCACCAGCAGAATGCCGACTGAAGAGGACCGGCGGGGTAATCCCGTCGGTTCGCTGCTTGAATGTCGGTCCGGCAGCTTTGAATGCTTCTGTTGGCCGACGAAAAGTACACCCGGTCATCAGGGCTTTATCCACTCCTGTGGACTGCGAATCTTTTTTCCGTTACTCCGGGTCTGAGGGAAAATTCCGTGGCGCGGCCTTGTCGGGGCGGGCTTTTCCGGGCGCGCATAAAACGGAGATGGCATGGAGCGTCTTGCAGGCAGGGTAATGCTGGCGGGTGGCAAAAGCCGCGCAGTGATGGCAATTGCCGCAGGCGCGGTCGGAGCGCTGGCATTGCCTCCATTCGGTTTTTTCGCGGCGCTGTTTTTCTCTTTCACCCTGCTTGTCTGGCTGGTGGATGGCTGCACCGGCAAGCCGGGCGGCGGCATCTTCAGCCGTATCCTGCCCGCTTTTGGCATCGGCTGGTGTTTCGGCTTCGGCTATTTCTTGGCGGGTCTTTGGTGGTTGGGCAATGCCCTTTTGCTGGAGGCAGACGAGTTCGCCTGGGCGCTGCCGCTTGCCATCATCGGCCTTCCGGCTCTTCTTGCGCTGTTTTACGGTTTTGCGGTCGCAGCCGCCAACATCGTCTGGTCGGATGGTCTCGGCCGTATTGCCGCCCTTGCCGCCGCATTCGGCTTGTTTGAATGGCTGCGCAGTTTTCTTGCGACTGGATTTCCCTGGAACGCCATCGGTTACGGCATCATGCCTATCCCCGTCATGATGCAGTCCGCCCATCTGCTCGGGCTTTTCAGCGTCACCACGCTTGCTGTCTTCATTTTCGCCTCGCCGGCCCTGATTGGCACGAAAAAAGGCATGTGGCCGGGCCTAGCTCTGGCGGGCCTGCTGCTGGCCGGCCATTTCGGTTATGGCTTCTATCGCCTTCAGACACCGGTGGAGACACCGGCGGATGCGCTGACCGTCAGGATCGTACAGCCCTCCATCGATCAGTCCCGTAAAATGCTCAACGCCGACCGGGCAGAGATTTTCGGCGAACATCTGCGGCTGACGGCGCTGCCGCCCGGTGAAGGGAGAAAGCGCCCCGATATCGTCGTCTGGCCGGAAACCTCCGTGCCCTTCATCCTGACGCAGAACCCGGACGCTCTGGCGGAAATCGCAAAGACGCTGGAGGACGGGCAAATCCTGTTCACCGGCGCTGTCCGAATGGAAGATCAAGGTGCTGGCCGACCGCCGCGTTATTACAATTCAGTCTATGCAATCGACAGCCAGGGCGAAATCATCGCCGCAAGCGACAAGGTTCACCTGACGCCCTTTGGCGAATATGTTCCCTTCGAAGGCATTTTGCGGGAGTTCGGCATCGACAATGTCATCAGCCTGCCGGGTGGTTTCTCCGCCGCCTCGTCGCGCATGCCCCTGACGCTGCCTTCCGGCAAGACCTTCTATCCCCTGATCTGTTACGAGATCATTTTTCCCGGTGAGATGACGCCGGGTCTGGCGGGTTCGGCAGCAATACTGAACGTGACAAATGACGGCTGGTTCGGCAACACGCCTGGTCCTTATCAGCACTTTTTGCAGGCGAGAGTCCGGGCTGTGGAAACGGGAGTGCCGGTGATTCGCGGCGCCAATACCGGAATTTCCGCCGTCATAGACCCCTATGGGCGCATTATTGCCGGGTTGGACTACGGTCGGGTCGGAATTGTTGACGCCACTTTGAGTGGTGGGTCAAACGACGCATTTACTTACGACACACATCGGACGTATTTCTGGTTGATTTTTTCAATCATGCTAATCGTTGCGGTATTTCCTGCCTGGAGTTTTGCCCGGCGTCAGAATTGACCGGGAACTCCCGCAATTGCATAGTGAATACGTCAGTCGTAAAACAAGTTTAGACGCTGTCGAAATGCCGGCTCATTTCTTCGAATAGTAATGAAGCGAGATATCAACCCTTTCCGAGTGTCAGGACCGCATGATGACCGAGAATAAGAAAAAGCCTAACCCCATCGACATTCATGTCGGAAGCCGAATTCGTCTCCGCAGAACCATGCTCGGCATGAGCCAGGAAAAGCTGGGTGAAAGCCTTGGAATTACCTTTCAGCAAATCCAGAAATATGAAAAGGGCACGAACCGCGTCGGTGCGAGCCGTCTTCAGAATATTTCCGCGATCCTCAACGTTCCGGTGTCCTTCTTTTTCGAAGACGCTCCTGGTGATCAGGTTGGCGGCGCGACAGGCATGGCGGAAGCCTCCAGCTCCAACTACGTGGTTGACTTCCTGTCCTCGGCTGAAGGTCTGCAGTTGAACCGCGCTTTTGTGAAGATCGCCGATCCCAAGGTTCGCCGCCGTCTCGTTGATCTCGTCAAGGCGCTCGCCGCCGAAGGAGACGCGGAATAGTCTCGACAGCGATGCCCATAATTTCCGGCAAGGGCGCCGGACACTCAACGGTCCGCAAGGGCCGTTTTTTTGTGCCAGATTAGAAAGGAATTCTCACATAAAGATATATTTATGTGGTTGTGTCCTTGTCTTTCGTGGTCGAAATGACTAACAAACTCGAAGACCGTTCTTTGAGGGGAATCCCGCATGCGTGCCAATTACCTGTTCACCAGCGAGTCCGTGGCCGAAGGTCATCCGGACAAGGTTTGTGACCGTATTTCCGATGAAATCGTCGATCTCATTTATCGTGAAGCGTCCAAGACGGGTGTTGACCCATGGACCGTGCGCATCGCATGCGAGACGCTTGCGACGACCAACCGCGTCGTTATCGCCGGTGAGGTTCGGGTTCCCGATACCCTGCTGAAGAAGGACAAGGACGGCAAGGTCGTCAAGGACGCCGCCGGCCATCCGGTCATCAATCCTTCCAAATTCAAGTCCGCTGCCCGCAAGGCGATCCGCGATATCGGCTACGAGCAGGACGGTTTTCACTGGAAGACGGCCAAGATCGACGTTCTCCTGCATCCGCAGTCGGCGGATATCGCGCAGGGCGTCGACAGCGCTTCCGACAAGCAGGGCGATGAGGGTGCTGGCGACCAGGGCATCATGTTCGGTTATGCCTGCAAGGAAACGCCGGACCTGATGCCGGCCCCGATCTATTATTCGCACCGTATCCTGCAGCTTCTCGCTACCGCCCGCAAGAGCGGCGAAGGCGAAGCGGCAAAGCTCGGACCGGATGCCAAGAGCCAGGTGACCGTTCGTTACGTCGATGGTAAGGCTTCGGAAGCCGTGTCCATCGTTCTTTCAACGCAGCATCTCGATGCAAGCTGGGATTCGAAGAAGGTTCGCGCCGTCGTCGAGCCCTATATCCGCGAAGCTCTGGGCGACCTGAAGATCGCCGACGATTGCCAGTGGTATATCAACCCGACGGGCAAATTCGTCATCGGCGGTCCCGATGGCGATGCCGGCTTGACCGGCCGCAAGATCATCGTCGACACCTATGGTGGCGCTGCCCCGCACGGTGGCGGTGCATTCTCCGGCAAGGACACGACCAAGGTCGACCGTTCTGCCGCCTATGCCGCCCGCTACCTCGCTAAGAATGTGGTTGCTGCCGGTTTGGCCGAGCGCTGCACCATCCAGATCGCCTATGCGATCGGCATCGCCCAGCCTTTGTCGATCTATGTCGATCTGCACGGCACGGGCAAGGTCAGCGAAGATCAGGTCGAAGGCGCGATCCGCAAGGTCATGGACCTGTCGCCGTCGGGCATCCGCCGTCATCTCGATCTCAACAAGCCGATCTATGCCAAGACGTCCTCTTACGGCCATTTCGGCCGCAAGGCCGGCCGTGACGGCTCCTTCTCTTGGGAGAAGCTCGATCTGGTAAAGCCGCTCAAGGAAGCTTTGAGCGCTTGACGCATTTCCAGTAAAAGTGCATCGCGGTTTTACGGCCAGAAAATGCGGGGGCTTGTTCCAAGCCTTGTCATTCGACGGCGATTGAGAGATACCGTTTGCACCATTTGTAACCCGCACAGCGGCCATTCACGTGGCTCTGTGCGGGTTAAGTCTATTTGTTCTTGAGAGTATGAGATGACGGAAGAGCGGCGCTCACGCGCAACGGAAGCGTTTTTTGGCAGACGCAAGGGCAAGCCTTTGCGCAACCAGCAAATCGACACGATCGAAAACCTGCTGCCTTTGCTGAAAATCGATCTGGAGAACGCGCCACCGCAGAATCTCGTGGCTCTCTTTCCGGCGGATGTGAAATCTGTCCGTCTTGAGATCGGTTTCGGCGGCGGTGAGCATCTTGCCCATCGTGCGGTTGAGAACCCGGAGACGGGTTTCATCGGGGTTGAACCATTCGTCAATTCCATGGCCAAGCTCTTGGCAAGCGTGCGCGAAGGCGAATTGATGAATATCCGCCTTTACGATGATGACGCGACGCAACTGCTGGACTGGCTGCCGGAAGGGTCGATCGATCACATCGATCTTCTTTATCCCGATCCATGGCCGAAGAAGAAGCACTGGAAACGCCGTTTCGTCTCCGACGTCAATCTTGCCCGCTTCCACAGGGTGCTGAAACCCGGCGGCAAGTTCTGCTTCGCATCGGATATCGATACCTACGTCAACTGGACGCTGCAGCATTGCGCCCGCCATGGCGGTTTCGAATGGACGGCGACGAGCGCCGACGACTGGCGCACGCCCTATGCCAACTGGCCGGGGACGCGTTATGAGAACAAGGCGAAAAGAGAAGGCCGCAGCTCGGCCTATCTCACTTTCATTCGTCGCTGAGCGGCTGAAGTCTCAGATATTCGCATCCACTTCCGCCGCAAGCGGGATGGAAGGCTGGGCGCCGGCGCGGGTGCAGGCGAGCGAACCCGCGACAGCGGCGCGCTTCAGCGCCTTTTCGAAATCCATGCCCTGATCGAGGCTGGCGGCGAGATAACCGCAGAAGGTATCGCCCGCGCCAACCGTATCGACTGGCACGATTTTCAAACCGGCCGCCCGGTAAAGCTTGCTATTGCGAATGGCGATGACGCCGTCCGCACCAAGCGTCACGATCAATGTCTGGCCGGTCTTCTCATGCAGGGCCTTGAGTTCGTTTTGCCGCTCCGAATCGGAAAGCCCGTTCTTGCCGATCAGCAGCTCGAACTCGGTTTCATTGGCGATGACGATATCTGCAAGGCCAGCGAGGCGTGGTCCGTCCGCGGTCAGCGGCGCGGTATTGATGACGGTGGTGATGCGTTTCGCCTTTGCGGCCGCCAGCGCGGCTTCGATGGCAGGCGCTGGTATCTCGAACTGCAGCATCAGAATATCGCCCGCCGACATCTCCGCCACGACCTTTGCTGCGTCGGATGCGGAAACTTCGCCATTAGCGGCAGGAATGACCGAGATCATGTTTTCCCCGCCTTCACCGATAAGGATCATCGCCGTACCGGTCGGGCCGGGCGCGGCCTTGACGAGCGAGAGGTCGGTCCCGGCATCACGCAGCAAGGTCAGGGCCGGTGCGGCAAACGTATCGTCGCCCGCAGCGCCAGCCATTTTGACCGTGGTGCCGGCCCGCTTTGCGGCAAGCGCCTGATTGGCTCCCTTTCCGCCCGCCGCGGTGGAGAAGCTCTCTCCCGTCACGGTTTCACCGGGCTTGGGAAGGCGCTTGGCGGTGGCGATGAGGTCCATGTTGATGGAGCCGAAAACAGTAATCATGGCGGGCATATCCGTATGAAATTCAAGCAAGGCGGCGACTTTGCCCGAGACGATCACTCGTCGTCAACCACCCGCAACTTTGCCGCACCGGCTCTGTTCTCCGCAAAGCGACGTGCCTGCTCGATTTCCCCATGCGCAGCTTCTTTTTCCGTCGGCGAAAAATCGAGGCCTTCAATCTTCTGGCCGCGCGCCAACACTTTGTCGGAGGAAATCAGCATCATGTCGACGTCCTTCTGCGCCAGCCCGAAATGGGCCTGCAGCTTGCGTGTCCGATCGTCCAGCCGCCGCACATCGTCCATCAGCAGCGCCACTTCGCCCTGAATGAGATGCGCCTGCTCGCGCATGCGCTGATCTTTCAGTACCGACTGGATGACCTGCACCGACAGCATCAGAAGCGACGGCGAAACGATGACGACGCGGGCACGGTGGGCGCGCTGCACCAGATATTCGAAATGCTGGTGAATATCGGCGAAGATTGATTCGGAGGGTACGAAGATGAAGGCCGTATCCTGTGTCTCGCCGCGAATGAGATATTTCTCCGCCACGTCGCGAATATGCACTTCCATATCGCGGCGGAATTGCTGGGTGGCGGCGCGCTTCGCGTCCGGCGATTCATCTGCTTTCAGTGCGTTCCACGCTTCCAGCGGAAACTTGGCGTCGATGACGAGCGATGGTGCATTATTCGGCATCTTGATCGTACAATCCGGCCGGTAACCGTTCGAAAGCGTCGGCTGAAGCTGGAAAGCGCCGACGGGGAGGGCATCGGCGATCAGTGCTTCCATGCGCGCCTGTCCGAAAGCTCCGCGGGTCTGTTTGTTGGAGAGGATCGCCTGCAGCCCGACGACATCCTTGGCCAGATCCTGAATATTGCCCTGTGCGGCATCGATGACCGCGAGGCGTTCCTGCAGGCGGCTCAGATTTTCGTGCGTTGATCGTGTCTGTTCCGTCAACGTTTCGCCCAGCCGCTGCGACATGCCGTCGAGACGCTGGTTCAGCGTCTGGCTCATCTCGGTCTGGCGTGTGCCAAGCGTCTCCGCCATGGCGGCGATACGGCCGTGCAGTTCGGACTGGGTTTTCAGCAGATCGGAGATTTCACCATCGGCTCCCGCTTTTTTCACGCGGTTCGTCGTGACCAGCCACGTGATTGCCAGGCCGAAAACCACGGCCGCGAGCAGCGCGCCGAAGCTGATATCGACGGAACCGGCCCGCAATGCTGGATCGAGGAGAACGGATAAATCTATGCTCATGATTAAATCTAGCAGATTTCTTGTGATTCGTAAGATCAAAACAAGAACATTCCTGCGGCGGAAATGAGTCCGGGAGAGCGGAAGCCCGGCGCAGTTTGACCGCTCGTGTTTTTTATTTCCTCCGCGCAAGAGATACGTTATGGGAAGCCATGACTATCAAACCGCTTATCATTTTGCCCGATCCCGTGCTGCGCCAGCAATCGAAGCCCATCGAACAGGTGGATGCCGAAGTGCTGCGTCTCGCCGACGACATGCTGGAAACCATGTATGACGCGCCGGGCATTGGTCTTGCCGCTATTCAGGTCGGCGTCGCGCGGCGGATGCTGGTGATCGACGTTGCACGTGAAGGCGAAGAAAAGACCCCCGTCGTCTTCATCAATCCGGAAATCCTCAAGGTGTCGGATGATATCTCGACCTATGAGGAGGGTTGCCTTTCCATTCCCGATTATTACGCCGAAGTGGAGCGCCCTGCGGCGCTGACGGTCCGATATGTCGGTCGTGACGGCAAGCAGGTGACTGTCGAGGCGGATGGTCTTTTGGCGACTTGTTTGCAGCACGAGATCGATCACCTGAACGGTGTTCTGTTCATCGACCATATTTCGCGGTTGAAGCGCGACATGGTCATCAAGAAATTCACCAAAGCGGCCCGCACAAAGGTCTGATTCGTCCTCCTTAGCATGAGACGGAACGGCAGAAAGGGCAGGGGGCGACGATGGCTCTTCGCATCATCTTCATGGGTACGCCGGATTTTTCCGTTCCGACCTTACGTACATTGGTGGAAGCGGGTCACGAGGTCGTTGCTGTTTATACGCAGCCGCCGCGTCCCGGTGGTCGCCGTGGCCTCGACCTGCAAAAGTCGCCGGTGCATCAGGCTGCCGAATTGCTGGGGCTTCCCGTTCTGACGCCGGTGAACTTCAAGGCGGAAGAAGATCGCCATCAGTTCCGGGACTTCAACGCCGATGTTGCGGTCGTCGTGGCTTACGGTCTGCTCCTGCCCGAAGCGATCCTCTCCGGCACGCGCCTTGGCTGCTACAATGGCCACGCCTCGTTGCTGCCGCGCTGGCGCGGTGCGGCTCCGATCCAGCGGGCGATCATGGCTGGCGATGCCGAGACCGGCATGATGGTCATGAAAATGGAAAAGGGGCTGGATACCGGCCCCGTCGCACTGACGGCGAAGGTTGCAATCGGCGAGAACATGACCGCCGGCGAATTGCACGACAGTCTCATGCTCGCCGGCGCGCGGCTGATGCGGCAGGCGATGGACAGACTGGAAGCAGACGACCTGCCCCTGGTCACACAGGCGGAAGAGGGCGTTGTTTACGCTTCCAAGATTGACAAGGGCGAGACCCGGATTAATTTTTCCCGGCCGGCACAGGATGTGCATAATCATATTCGTGGCCTTTCGCCTTTTCCGGGCGCGTGGCTGGAGATGAAAATCGGTGGCAAGGCGGAGCGCGTGAAGGTTCTGGGCTCCGAACTGGCGAGCGGCATGGGGGAAGCGGGCGCGGTGCTCGACGACGCTCTCACCATCGCCTGCGGCAGCGGTGCGGTGCGGCTCACCCGCTTGCAGAAGGCGGGGGGCAAGCCGCTGTCGGCTGCCGATTTCGTTCGCGGCACGCCGGTTCCCCCCACAACGAGGCTTGGCTGATGCCACGTTTCCGCATGACCGTCGAATATGACGGCTCACCCTATTTCGGCTGGCAGAGACAGGAGAACGGCCCCTCTGTTCAAGGCGCGCTAGAGGCAGCGATCCGCTCGCTGACCGGGGAGACCGTTTCCATTCGCGGCGCGGGTCGCACCGATTCCGGCGTACACGCTGTCGGGCAGGTGGCCCATGCCGATCTTTCGCGCGATTGGGAGCCGTATAAGCTTCGCAATGCTATCAACGCTCATCTGGCCATGGCGAAAGAGGCCGTTTCGGTTCTCGACGTCGCTGCCGTGACGGAAGATTTCGACGCCCGTTTTTCCGCCACCCGCCGCCATTATCTCTATCGCATCATCTGCCGGAAGGCTCGGCTGGCGCTGGAGCACAAACGCGCATGGTGGGTGTCGAAGGACATGGACCATGAGCGCATGCATGCAGCTGCGCAGATGCTCGTCGGCCGGCACGATTTCACCACCTTTCGCTCGGTTCATTGTCAGGCGAACAGCCCGATCCGGACACTCGACCGGCTGGATGTGACGCGCAACGGCGACCTCATCGAAATCCGCGCGACGGCGCAGAGTTTCCTGCATAACCAAATCCGCTCTTTCGCCGGTACGCTGAAAATGGCCGGTGAGGGCGCCATGACGCCGGAAGACGTGCGTGCGGCACTGGAGGCGCAGGATCGCAAGGCCTGCGGCCCCGTCGCCCCGCCGGACGGTCTTTATTTCATGCAGGTTGATTATCCTGATGTCATTCCGCCGCGTGTCTATTCAAAAGTCGAAACGGCCGAGGACGCAGACTGACTTGGAAGTCCGCCTCAATGCTTAGGCCGGATAGACGCCGAGAAAACGCTGTAGCGCCTCCGACAGAAGCATGGCGGGAACGAGCAGTGTCATGACGATGGCCGAGGCGAGCAGCGACTGGTCGCGGATGAAAAACCGCACGATCCGCGAAAAGGCGAAGACCAGCGACAGGAGCAGCGCCAGCCACAGAATGGCGATCAGCCCCTGTAAGGGCGGCAGGAAGAATGCGATCAGGATCAGAACCGCATAGGCATAGGAAAACGGCAGCGACAGCCAGTTCATGGTGGTGACGAGTGGCGCGAATTTTTCCCGTGCGCCGAAGGCGAACAGCAGCATGCCGATCAACAGCAGCGGCACGATCCAGCAGATGGCCTCGACCATCGCCAGGCGGAAAAAAAAGATGAACCCTGTTCCGGTTCCGGGCGGATAGCTGGCCAGGAACGCAGCACGCAGCCACAGCCAGGACACCAGCATGGCGGGCAGGCACCAGAGGGCGGAATAGAAGGAGCGCCACATGCCGCGCTCGGAAAGATCCAGATAGCGCGCACCGGTGTGGTCGCCGAGCAGCAGCAGCCACAGGCCCTTCAGATAAAGCCTTATTTCACTTGCCGTCGGCATGGGCGAACCAGCGTTCGATAAAGGTCGCGTAAATACGCGTCAGCGTCTCGAGATCGGCAACCGCCACACGTTCATCGACCATATGCATGGTCTGTCCGACGAGACCGAACTCCACCACCGGGCAATAATCCTTGATGAAGCGCGCATCCGAGGTACCGCCGGTGGTCGAAAGCTTCGGTTCCTTGCCAGTCACGGCCTCAACCGCGCCTGATAGCGACGAGATGAGCGCGTTGTTGCGCGTCAGGAAAACGTGAGCCGGTCGGTCGGCCCAGACGATCTCATATTTGACCGGGCTGCGATCAGGGCGAAGCTCGCCCTCGGCTGCGGCGGCATCTAGACGGCGGATGATTTCTGTCCGCAGGCTTTCCGCGGTCCAGGTATCGTTGAAACGGATGTTGAAGGCCGCCGTCGCCCGTGCCGGAATGACATTGGTGGCAGCATTGCCTGTATCGACGGTCGTGACTTCCAGATTGGATGGCTGGAAATTATCCGTGCCGTGATCGAAAGGCGGATGCATCAGTGCATGGGTCAGTTGCAGCAGTCCGCGAATGGGATTGTCGGCGAGATGCGGATAGGCGGCATGCCCCTGCACGCCGTGGACCGTGATCCGACCGGAAAGCGATCCCCGCCGGCCGATCTTGATCATGTCGCCCAGCTGGTCGGGGTTGGTTGGCTCGCCTACCACGCAGGCATCCCATGTCTCGCCCTTGGCGGCGGCCCATTCCAGAAGCTTGGAGGTGCCGTTGATCGACGGGCCTTCCTCATCGCCAGTGATCAGGAAGGAAACCGATCCCTGCGGTTTGCCGTGTTTTTCGATATGGCGGGCAATGGCGGCGACGAAACAGGCGATACCGCCCTTCATGTCCACCGCACCGCGACCGTACATTTCTCCGCCAGCAATGTTGGCGGCAAAGGGCGGATGGCTCCACGCGGCCTCGTCGCCCACGGGGACGACATCCGTATGGCCCGCAAACATCAGATGCGGACCCTCGCTACCGAGCCGGGCGTAGAGGTTCTCCACGTCAGGCGTTCCCTCTTCCGTTGCCATCACGCGCTCCACCGCAAAACCAAGCGGTGAAAGCAGCGTATCGAGCAGCGAAAGCGCACCGCCTTCGGCGGGCGTCACCGAAGGGCAGCGAATAAGGGCGGCGAGGTTGGAAACGGGATCGGTCGTGGTCATGGCAGTCGCTTTTATCAGTCGCGCAGAAGCTCGTTGATGCCGGTCTTGGAGCGGGTCTTTTCATCGACGCGCTTGACGATGACGGCGCAATAAAGGCTCGGGCCCGACTCGCCGTTCGGGAAAGGCTTGCCCGGCATGGTGCCGGCAACGACGACGGAATAGGGCGGCACTTCGCCATAGGTGATCTCGCCGGTGGCGCGGTCGACGATTTTGGTAGACTTGCCGATGAACACGCCCATGCCGAGAACCGCGCCTTCGCGCACGATGCAGCCTTCGACGACCTCCGAACGGGCGCCGATGAAGCAATTATCCTCGATGATGGTCGGGCCGGCCTGAAGCGGCTCCAGAACGCCGCCAATGCCGACGCCGCCGGAGAGGTGCACGTTCTTGCCGATCTGGGCGCAGGAACCGACGGTTGCCCAGGTGTCGACCATCGTGCCTTCATCGACATAGGCGCCGAGGTTGACGAAAGACGGCATCAGCACGACGTTCTTCGCCACGTAAGCCGAACGGCGCACGACGGCATTCGGCACGGCGCGGAAACCGGCGGCGCGGAACTGGTTTTCACCCCAGTTTTCGAACTTCGACGGCACCTTGTCCCACCAGGTGGATTCGCCCGGTCCGCCGGTCACGATCTCCATATCGTTCAGACGGAAGGAAAGGAGCACGGCCTTTTTCAGCCACTGGTTCACCTTCCAGTTGCCATCCGCCTGCTTTTCAGCGACGCGCGCCTTGCCGCTGTCGAGAAGTTGAAGAGATGTGTTCACCGCGTCGCGAACCTCGCCCTTCGTCGATACGTTCACACCATCGCGGTTGTCGAAGGCGGTTTCGATGATGGTTTCGAGGGAGGTGAGATCCGTAAGGCTCATGGAAAATTCCTTAAAGTCGCGTGTGGTCTTGGTCACGGAAGGTCCCGCGCCGCTGGAAGGCTTTGGCCATTTGATCTAAGGGAGTGTTGGAAAGGCGTCAATGTGATTTGGGTGATTTGGCGCGTCAGACGAAAGGCATGGAAATGACACGACTGAAAAATGGCAAATTGCGGCGTAAGGACGGGGTGTGGGATCCCCTGAAACGCAGCTCTGCGGACAAGCAGCAGGCCGAGGTCGTTCCAAAAACGCCGCAGTCGGACTCTCCGTCCTACCGGCTTGCCTATGTGGACATGGATTTCCTCTGCCGTGAGGAATTGCGCCCCGTCCGGTTGCAGCTGGAACTTCTGAAGACGGAAATGGCGCTCACCGAGCGTGGGATAAAATCCACCGTCGTCATGTTTGGCGGTGCCCGCATTCCCGAACCCGGCGGCGAGGCCTGGGCGGCGCGTAACGAGACGCAGAAGCACAATCTCGAACAATCATCGGTCTATTACGACGAGGCGCGCAAATTCGCCCGGATTTGCACCGACTACGGCGCGAAATCTGATCATCTCGAATATGTCGTGGTCACCGGCGGCGGTCCCGGTGTCATGGAAGCGGGCAATCGTGGTGCTGCCGATGTGGGCGGCCCGTCGATCGGTCTTAACATCGTTCTGCCGCACGAGCAGGCACCCAACCCCTATGTTACGCCGGAGCTGAGCTTCAATTTCCACTATTTCGCCATCCGCAAGATGCATTTTCTGATGCGGGCGAAGGCCGTGGTAATTTTCCCCGGCGGTTTCGGCACGCTGGATGAACTTTTCGAAGCGCTGACCCTCATTCAGACCAAACGTATGGAGCCGATTCCGCTTATCCTGTTCGGAGAGAAATTCTGGCGATCCGTGATCAATTTCGAGTTTCTGGCGGATTTCGGCACCATCGCGCCGGAAGATATGAAGTTACTGAATTTCGCTGAAACGGCGGATGATGCGTGGAAAATCATTTCGGACCACTACGAACACTGATTTCTGCTTGGTGCGACGAAGTAATTTTAGGGCTTAATTAGCAAAGATACTCTAATTTTGCCTCGTCGCGCTGCAGCGCACTGTCCATGTGGACGGGCCTCCATGACGGAGATTTATCATCCGTTGACGTCAGCCTCCCGGCAGACGATTTGATCGAGGCCAAAATGTTCAATTTCAAAGTGAAGTCGCTTGCGACCAAGCTTATTCTCGTAACCGGCTGTGCCATCACCACGGTCTTGGTCGCATCGAATTCCTTCCTCATTTCCCAGACCAGCGACCGTGTGCATGCGCTGACTATGGATCAGGCGAATACCGAGGCGCGCGCCATCGCCAACGTCATCGCCGCCGATGTGGGCGAACTCGGCAGCGCTGCGCGCTCCATGGCCGGCGTCATCGGCCGTGCGCATCAGGCGAAATCGATGGATCGCCCCGGCATGGTCAACATCCTCAAGGCCAATGTCGAACAGAATGCTTTCGCTTTCGGAAGCTGGTTCTGCGAGCAGCTCGGCCTTTTCGACGGCCAGAGCACCGAGATTGCCAACAGGCTCGATCTCGGCACCAATAAAAATGGCGTCTTCGCCCCCTATTGGTCGAAGACCCAGAAGGGTGACATCCAGTTCTCGACTTTCGATAATGACTACGCCGCTGAATGGTGGGCGCTTGCCGCCAAGACGGGCAAGGGCGCCATCACCCAGCCCTATCTCGCGCAGGGCACGGAAGTGCCCACGACCATGACCTCGCTTGCCTATCCCGTCATGTCGGACGGCAAGATGATCGGCGTCGCCGGCGTCGATATTTCTCTTGCCGCGCTGTCGCAGAAGCTGCAGGCGCTGCGTCCTTTCGAGACCGGCCGCGTGACGCTCGTGTCGCAGGGCGGCCAGTGGCTGGTGCCGCCGACGCCCGAGCAGAATATGAAGGCCTATGACGGAGACGGCGTCAGCGCTGTTCAGGCGGCGCTCGCTTCCGGCAAGCAGGGTCTCATTGAAAATCTCGGCCTCGATACCGACGCGCCCTATAACCGCCTCGTCTATCCCTTCGCGGTTCCCGGCCTCAACGCCACCTGGGTCGTGCTGGTGGATATTCCGCATCAGGCACTGAACGCGCCGGTGGAAGAGCAGACCTACATGATGATCATCGGTGCGCTCGTCATTCTCGCCGCCGTCATCACCGCGCTTTATTTCGCCGTGCGTCACTTCGTCGGCAACCCGCTCGCCTCGCTGGTCAAGGATGTTCGGACGCTGAGCGAAGGCCGTTACGATGCGCCGGTATCCGGGCAGGACCGCAGGGATGAAACGGGGGCCGTGGCCACCGCGCTGGAAGGCTTCCGCGCAAAACTCGCCGGCATTCGTGAAATGGAAGCGGATGCCGCTGTCCAGCGTGGTGATGCGGAAACGGCGCGTCAGCGATCGGAATCCGAGCGCACGGAGAACAGCCGCATGCAGCAGCATATCGTCAGCGTGCTTGGCTCCGGTCTCAACGCGCTTTCGCAGGGCAACCTGACCTACCGGATTGAGGACGAGTTCCCCGGCGACTATGCGAAACTACGTAGCGATTTCAACTCGGCGCTGGCAAGCCTCGAGGAAACCGTCTCCACGGTCAATGCGACGGTTGTCACCATCGGCAATGGCACCGGTGAGATCACCCGCGCCGCCAGTGACCTTTCGCACCGCACGGAACAGCAGGCCGCAAGTCTGGAAGAAACCGCAGCCGCCCTCAACCAGCTGACAGCGCAGGTCAATTCCAGCGCGGAAAATGCCGCGCAGGCCGCCGGAGCCGTCAGCCATGCCTGCGATGATGCCGGCACGTCGGGCGAAGTGGTACAGCAGGCCGTCAACTCCATGCAGGGCATCGCGCAATCCTCGGCGGAAATTTCCCGCATCATCGGGGTGATTGATGAGATCGCCTTCCAGACCAACCTTCTGGCGTTGAATGCCGGTGTGGAAGCGGCCCGCGCGGGTGATGCCGGCAAGGGCTTTGCGGTAGTCGCGCAGGAAGTGCGCGAACTGGCGCAACGGTCTGCAACCGCCGCCAAGGAGATCAAGGGGCTGATCAACACCTCGGCAAGGCAGGTGGGCGAGGGCGTCCAGCTGGTTGGCAAGGCCGGTGAGACGATGAAGAACATCGCCGATCAGGTTTTGCAGATCAACCAGCTGATACGGCAGATTTCCGCTTCCGCCAGCGAACAGGCGGTAGGTCTGAAGGAAATCAATTCTGCCGTTACCCAGATGGATCAGGTCACCCAGCAGAATGCGGCGATGGTGGAAGAAACCACGGCGGCCAGCGTGACGCTGAATGGCGAGGCCGAAACGCTGAAATCGCTTGTTGCCGGTTTTGCGGTCTCCGGTGGTCAACCCAGCCAGCAATTGCGCTCCGCGGCAGCTGCCATGCGTGCACCCTCGGCTCCGGCCGCAGCACCGGCCCGCTCGACGGCATCGCGTCCCCGCCCAAGAACCAGCGGTGCAAACGCACTGGCGCAGGATGACTGGACGGAATTCTGACGGGTTTTCCCGCTTCAAATAAAAAGGGCCGCTGGCGATACCAGCGGCCCTTTTTTCATGCCCGCGTTCCGTTCAGAGCCGGGCAAAACGTTCCGTCAGCAATTCGAAGAAACCGTCCGCATCCACGTTGCGCATCACGCGGGCATTGGCGGGGCGTTCGGTCACGCGCCACCAGTCCACCACCGTCATGCCCATGGTCAGTTCGGAAGTGGCCTCGATTTCGACGTTGCACTCGCGACCCTGAAACAGCTCGGGTCTGATGAGATAGGCAATAACGGACGGATCGTGCAGCGGGCCGCCGTCCGAACCGTATTTCTCGATGTCGAAACGTTCGAAGAATTCCAGCATTTCCGCCATGGCGATGGCCGGACGTGTGCCGATGTCACGAATGCGGCTGACCCGCGCCTTGGTGGTCAGGAGCTTATGGGTGACGTCGAGCGGCATCATCACGATCGGAATGCCGGCACGGAAGACGATATCGGCTGCCTGCGGATCGACATAGATGTTGAATTCGGCCGCGGGCGTGATGTTGCCGCCTTCGAAGAAGCCGCCGCCCATCATCACCAGTTCCTTGATGCGGTCGGCGATTTCAGGCGCTTTCAGCAGCGCCAGCGCCACATTGGTGAGCGCGCCGAGCGTGCACAGCGTCACCGTGCCTGCGGGCTCGCGCATCAGCGTTTCGATGATGAAATCGACCGCGTGCTGCTTCTGCGCCTCCATTGTCGGCTCATCGAGATCAGGGCCGTCGAGACCGGTGCTGCCGTGAACATGCTCGGCGGTGATGGGCTTGCGCACCAGCGGCTTTTCCGCGCCCTCATAAACGGGAATATCGGTGCGGTTGCATAATTCGCAGATGATGCGGATATTACGGCTGGTCAGTTTCAGCGGGACGTTGCCGGCAACGGCGCACAATCCGAGAATGTCGATTTCATCAGGGCTTGCGAAAGCGAGCATGATTGCCGCTGCGTCGTCCTGGCCCGGATCGGTGTCGATGATGATTTTTCTGCGTTCTGCCATGTCTTGCCCGCCGTTGAGATGAGTGCTTTTTTCGAGCGGCGGATACTCACTTGTCAAGCCTCATTCCTCGGGACCTGCCATTGCATCGGCTGTCCGTCTTGCGCATCGCGGCTTGGCTTCCCATATTGTTTCAGCCGGTGCTATTAACCGGCAAGGTTGCCGAAAGCGGGACCGGGAAACGTCGCTTGGTTGCAAGGACAGAAAAGATATGAGCCGCATGACGCCATTCACCCACCCGCTTCTGCTGGGTTTTGATGCCATGGAAAAAACGCTGGAGCGTATGGCGAAGGCCAATGATGGCTACCCTCCCTATAATATCGAACGACTACCCGGCGGCGAAGACGTGCCGGAGCGGCTGCGTATCACCATCGCGGTTGCCGGGTTCTCGCAGGACGATCTGGATGTGACGACGGCCGACAACCAGCTTGTCATTCGCGGTCGCCAGCAGGAACAGGAAAAGCGCGATTTTCTCTATAGGGGTATCGCGGCGCGCCAGTTCCAGCGGGTCTTCGTGCTTGCCGATGGCATGCAGGTCAGGGAAGCGCGCATGCGCAACGGCCTTCTTTCCATCGATCTGGTGCGGCCTGAAATTTCGAACGTGGTAAAGAAAATTAATATTTCCGTCTCAGAGTAGAACGTGAACGCCGGAATCGGACATGAATCTCTCGGCGTGAATAAGGAGGCTGAAATATGCTTTTAAAAGAAGCGCATGCGCGTCTCACCCGGTCCCAGCTCGCCCATATCGGCGAGGGAGAAGTGGGATATATCCGCAAGATCCGTGCGGAAGACGTCAGCCGCTGTTTCCCGGAAGCGCCTGATCTCGATCCGCAGCTGGATCTCTGGGCGCTGTTTGGTGCGGATGGTACGCCGATCCTCCTGACCGACAATCGTTCAAGCACGTTTTTCAAGGCGGCCGAAGACGATCTCAAAACCGTCAGCCTGCACTAGAGCATTTCCAGGAAAAGTGCGTAGCGGTTTTCCGTCCGGAAATGCGTAAAAACAAACAGTTGAAGCATTTCCAGTAAAAGCGCATAGCGGTTTTACGTCCGGAGATGCGACAAAACAAAGATAAAAGCCCGCCTTTTGAGCGGGCTTTATCATTATCGGATCAAAGGAACGGGCGGTCCGGCATGTCATCAATGGAGATGACGCCGTCCTTGTTCTTGTCCAGCCGTTCGAACATTTTCTCGCCGGTTGCGGTGAATTCGGCCTTGCTGACCTGACCGTTCTCGTCGGTATCGGCCCAGCGGAGCATCCCCAGGCCTGCACCCTTGCCGCCATGCTTGCCCCAGCCCTGATGACCGGAACGGCCGCCATGTTCGCGTTCGGCGCGCTTGACTTCGGGGCCTTTGCCTTCGTCGGCTTTGGCATTCTCACGCTCGGGGCGCGGATTGGCGGCGCGGAAAGCTTCCATTTTCGCCTGGCGATATTCACGCATTTCCTTCGGCGTGATCGAACCGTCCTTGTCCTTGTCGATCTCGGTGAAAAGCGCATCCTGCCGTGCGGCGAATTCCTCCTTCGAAATCTTGCCGTCCTTGTTGGTATCGGCAATCTTCAAGAGGTGAACGAAGGCGACTTCCTGGCGGATCGGCATGCGATCCTTATGGCCTTTGCCGGGTGCGGCAAAACTGGCCGTCGCGGCCGTGCTGAGCACAAGGGCTGCGCCAAGAGCAGAGAGGGCGATTTTTCGCGTGGTCATCATCGTCATTACCTTTCTTTGGTGTCCCTGAAGAAAAGATAGTGACCTCAACCGAACCTCACCACTTAAACATCGGTAAGGTGGATGAAGCTTCGGTAATGTTGCGATGTAACTCCGCTACCGCGGTCAGCCGGCGATGGTTTTCGTCAGGAAGCCGGTCAGATTGTCGGTGATGTAGTCGATATGCGCATCGGTCTCGACGGGAATTTCCCAGCGCTCCATGATGACACCCTCGAGATTGGAGGGAACGAGCAGCACGGTCTTCATGCCGAGCGCCTTGGGAGCCGCAAGATTGCGCGGCAGGTCTTCGAACATGGCTGCTTTTTTCGTGTCGAGTTTCGCAAGTGCTGCGAACTTCTCATAGGTCGCGCTGGCCGGCTTCGGCAGATAACCGGCAGCGACGATATCGAAAATATCCTCGAACTGGTCGAGAATGCCGAGTGCGCCGGCGGCCGCCTGTGCATGCTTGACGCTGCCATTGGTCAGGATGAACTTGCGGCCAGGCAGCGCCTTGATCGCCTCGCCAAGTTCCGGATGCGGTTGCAGCGCCGAATAATCGATGGCATGCGCGCGTTCCAGAAACTCGTCCGGACTAATGCCGTAATTGATCATCAGCCCCTGAAGCGTGGTGCCATGATCATGGTAATAACGCTTCTGCAGCACTCGAGCCTCTTCCGGATCGAGCTTCAAAAGCTCCGCCACATAGGCCGTCATGTTGCGGTCGATCTGGGAAAACAGATTGACGTGATGCGGATAGAGCGTGTTGTCGAGATCGAAGACCCATTCGCTCACATGGGCGAAATCGGCGGCATCGGGCAGGTTTTTCGGCTTTGTGTCCATGGCCTGCTTTATGCCCGTTTCGAATGCCGAAGAAAATCGAAAAGACGACGATTGCTGAGAAAATCGGGCTTGGCTGGGGCCTCCAGCGCATGATACCGCCAAGAGCATGGAACTCTGGATAGGCATAACCTTCGCAAGCGCGTTCTTGCAGAACCTGCGCTCGACCCTGCAAAAGCACCTCAAGGGCATGATGGGCACCACGGGCGCAACCTTCGTGCGCTTCCTGTTCGGAATGCCTTTTGCTCTCGCCTATCTCGCCTTTCTGCATCTCGGTTTTGGCCGGCCGCTGCCGGTGCCGAACATGTCTTTCACTGTATGGGCAACGGTCGGCGCCATGGCGCAAATCGCCGCCACCTTCCTGCTGGTCCACCTGTTTTCCTTCCGCAATTTTGCTGTCGGAACGGCTTATTCCCGCACGGAGCCAGCGCAGGCAGCGCTGTTTGCGCTTATTTTTATCGGTGAAAGCGTCAATGGCGGGACATTGGTGGCTATCGCCGTCTCGGTCGCCGGCGTCATGCTGATTTCGGTTGCGCGCACGGAAGTGACCCCTGCTTCCATTCTCACCTCCATCTTCAGCCGCACCGCTGGTATAGGCCTCGCCTCGGGCGCATTTTTTGGCCTTTCATCGGTTGCCTATCGTTCGGCATCGCTGTCCCTCGCGCCCAGCCTGCCAACGCCGGATGCGGTGGTGCAGGCGGGCTATACCCTCGTCATCGTTATCGTGATGCAGACGGTGTCGATGTTCTTGTGGATCGTCTGGCGGCAGAGGGACGAATTGCGGCGCATCGCAAAGGCGTGGAAACCGTCGCTTGCGGTCGGTTTCGTGGGTGCCACGGCGTCTTTCGGCTGGTTCACGGCGATGACCTTGCAACAGGCCGCCGTGGTCAAGGCGCTGGCGCAGGTGGAAATGCTTTTCGCCTTCGCCTCGACCGTGCTGTTCTTCAAGGAAAAGATCAACAGGCTCGAACTTTCCGGCTGCCTGCTGATTGTCGTCGGTGTGCTGTCGCTTCTGGTGTTCGGCTGAAATGTCGTCTGTGGCGGACAGGCTGGCCGTCCGCCACATTAAATCGCATCAGGGCACGATCAGCGTGCCGGCACCTTCCGTGAAGATTTCCAGAAGCACGGAGTGCGGGGTCTTGCCGTTGAGGATCACCACGCCCTGCACGCCGGCCTTGATGGCCTCGATGCATGTCTCGACTTTCGGGATCATGCCGCCGGAAATCGTGCCGTCCTTGATGAGCGCGCGCGCCTGCGAAACCGTCAGTTCCTTGATGAGTTCCTTGTTGCGATCAAGAACGCCCGGCACATCGGTCAGGAACAGCAGTCGCGTCGCATTGAGCGCGCCGGCAATGGCCCCGGCAAAGGTATCCGCGTTGATGTTGTAGGTAGCGCCATCTCGGCCGGGAGCGACGGGGGCGATGACCGGGATCATTTCCGACTTGGCGAGCAGGTCGAGCAGCGTGCGGTCAACTTCCACGACTTCACCGACGAAACCGAGATCGAGAACACGCTCGATATTGCTGTCGGGATCGATGACGGTCTTTTTCGCCTTTTCGGCGAAGACCATGTTGCCGTCCTTGCCGCACAGGCCGATTGCCCATTCGCCCGTCTGGTTGATGAGCGCGACGATTTCCTTGTTGATCGAACCGGCCAGAACCATTTCCACGATCTCGACCGTCTTGGCGTCTGTGACACGAAGGCCGCCTTCGAATTTCGATTCGATGCCCATCTTGGTCAGCATCGCGCCGATCTGCGGGCCGCCGCCATGGACGACGATGGGGTTGATGCCGGACTGCTTCAACAGGGCGATATCTTCCGCGAAAGCCTTGCCGAGTGTCGAATCCCCCATGGCGTGACCACCATATTTTACGACGATGGTCTTGTTCTCATATTTCTGCATGAAGGGCAGAGCCTGTGCAAGCAGCCGCGCCTGAGTTTCGCTTTCGGAAGAAGTCATGGAAAAACCTCGGTCTGTGGTTGCGGCCCAAAAGAGCCTTTCATCGCTCTACAGCATCGGTGCAGAAATCGGAATCGATTTTTGCAGTGCAGGATGCATGGATCGGACATGCTGGCATGTTTGCAAGGACAGGCGGATGTCTGCTTTTGACGAATGAAATAACCTCCGGGCCACATTGTGTCGGCCCCTGGTAAAATTCTGTTTTTGGGCGGCTCAAAGCGCGTAATAAGATTGACATAAAGCACCAATCGGACCAGCCTTGTTTGCGGCAGGGGAGGGGTTATTCAGCAGGGCGACAGGGATGTGTCGCGCATCGTGAAACGATGCTGCTTGGACGACCGAGGAGTTTGAAGACCTATGACGGCACCGGATCGAGACAAGCAAAGCGGTTTGCGGGACGAAGTGCTCGCTGGCGAATATGTGCTGGGCGCGCTGCCGCCGGAAAGCATGGCGGAGCTTGCCAAACGCGTCAAACGCGACCGCCAGTTCGCCGCCATGGTCAGGCGCTGGCGGGATAATCTGGTTGAAACCGAGTATCGGGAAAAGGCGACCGTCGCCGCATTGCTTGAAAGGGATCCGGCCCGGTTAGGCCTGCCCTTCAGAGCCCAACCGCTGCGCAATGGCAGCATGTTCGCCGCCATGCTTCTGGAGGTCTGGCATTCGGTGCGCTTCTGGCGGCTTCTGGCGTTGACGGCGATGCTGTGGACCGCCGTTCTGCTTTTCACCATCGCCTGAAGATAAGGGCCGAGCCTCTTAAAGCGAGACGGTTCTGACGATCTCGGCGCGCAGGCTGTCCAGCCCGAAGGATTTTTCCGACGAGGTGGCGAGAACCTCTGGATAGGCGGCGGGGCGCTTGCGGATTTTCTCCAGTGTCTCACCGATCAGCCGGGGAACGCCGACATCCTTGATCTTGTCGGTCTTCGTCAGCACGACCTGATAGGATACGGCTGCCTTGTCGAGCAGGCTCAGAACCTCTTCGTCGTTCTTCTTTATGCCATGGCGGGAATCGATCAGCACGTAAACGCGCTTCAGCGTTGCACGGCCGCGCAGATAATCGAAGACGAGCTTCGTCCAGGCATCGACATGGTCCTTGGGTGCCTGCGCATAGCCGTAACCGGGCATGTCAACCAGCGCCATCGGCGGCAGGTCGCCGGGCTCGCCGGAATACCCTTCCGGAACGAAATAGTTCAGTTCCTGCGTGCGGCCGGGTGTATTCGAGGTGCGGGCAAGTCCCTTGTGGCCCACCAATGCATTGATGAGCGAGGACTTGCCGACATTCGAACGTCCCGCAAATGCAATCTCCGGCGGGCCTTCGGGCGGCAGGAACTTCATCGCGGGAACGCCGCGAATGAATATCCAGGGTCGCCCGAAAAGGGGCTTTTCGGTTGCCGGGCCGGTGTCACTCATTTCGATTGCACCGACTTTCGCTTGAACAGCCCTTTGAGATTATCGAACAGTTCGATCTTGGCGCCGTGGCGCTTCATGATGAGGGCCTGCTGGCTGATGGACAAGGTGTTGTTCCATGCCCAGTAGATAACCAGACCAGCCGGGAACGAAGCCAGCATGAAGGTGAAGATCAGCGGCATCCAGGTGAAGATCATCGCCTGTGTCGGATCGGGCGGTGTCGGGTTCATGCGCATCTGCAGGAACATGGTGATGCCCATGATCAACGGCCAGACGCCGATCATCAGGAAGTGCGGCACGTCATAGGGCAGAAGGCCGAACAGGTTGAACAGCGAGGTCGGATCGGGCGCGGAAAGGTCGTGGATCCAGCCGAAGAACGGTGCATGACGCATTTCGATGGTCACGTAGATGACCTTGTAGAGCGCAAAGAAGACCGGTATCTGCAGCAGCATCGGCCAGCAGCCGGCCACCGGATTGATCTTCTCTTCCTTGTAGAGCTGCATCATCGCCTGCTGCATGGCCATGCGGTCGTCGCCATGCTTGGCCTTCAGTTCTTCCATCTTCGGCTGCACGCGCTTCATGTTCGCCATGGAAGCATATTGCTTGCTGGCGAGTGGGAAGAAGAGCGCCTTGACGACGATGGTGGTGAGCAGGATCGCCACGCCGAAATTGCCGAAATAACGGAAGAAGAAATCCATCATTTTGAACATCGGCTTGGTGATGAAGTAGAACCAGCCCCAGTCGATCAGAAGGTCGAACTTCGGAATAGAATATTCGGTTTCATAACGGTCGACCAGCGGCACTTCCTTGGCGCCAGCGAAGACAAGGCTCTTCAGCTCGATGGACTGGCCGGGTTCGACCGTCATCGTGTCGCTCTTGAAATCGGCCTGATAGCTCGGCTGATTGCCCGTGATATGCGAATAGCGGGTTTCAAACGGCGTCGTCTGCGGCGGAACGATGGCCGCGGCCCAGTACTTGTCGGTGATACCGAGCCAGCCGCCGGTCGCCTTGGCAACCGTTACCGGCGCCTCTTCAACGTCCTTATATTTCTCTTCCGTCAGGCTGCCGTCTTTGCCAGAGACACCGAGAAAGCCTTCATGGATAACGAAGACGGGCGGGATCGCCGGCTTGTTGTTGCGCGTCACGCGGCCGTAGGTGGCGAAAGAAATAGCGGCCTGACCGGGGTTCTCGACCTTGTCGGCGACCGAGATCATGTAATGCGGGTCGATCGACACGGTACGGGAGAAAACGACGCCCTTTTCGTTGGTATAGGTGAGCGTGACGGGTGTGGTTTCCGTCAGCTTGTCGCCGCTCGCAAGCGTCCAGACCGTCGTCGGGCCGGGAACGCCACCGACTTCGGCAGCGCCAACATAACCAAGCTCGGTGAAGTAACCGTCCCTGGTGTCGGAGGGCGAAAACAGCGTGATGATCGGGCTCGAGTCATCGACGGTCTCATGGTAGCCCTTGAGCCGGATGTCATCGAAGCGGGCGCCGGTCAGGTTGATCGAACCGGCGATGGCGTTGGTGTCGATGGCGACGCGCTGGGTCTTGGCGATCGCTTCTTCCCGGGTCGCCGTGGCGGCGGCCTGCGTAGAGGAGGCGGGCGGTGCGCCTTCGACAGTCGCGCCGGGTGCTGCACCCGGTGCCGGCTGTTGCTGCGTCGTCTGCTGCTGCGCCTGGCGGGCCTCTTCGGCGCGGCGCTGCTGCTCGATGCGCGGATTCATGTAAAGGAATTGCCAGGCGAGGACGATGACAACCGAAAGGGCTATCGCGATGAAGTAATTGCGGTTCTTTTCCATCATTCTTTCCTGGAGCGGGTCTCCTGGGACCGTTTCGGTTTCGCCGTTCCTTCAATGCGCTCGGTAAGGAGAGACTGAAGTTTCGGGAAGGCCGTACTAAGCACGTCCCTGCGGGCGACAATCACATAGTCATGACCGGGCTTCATTGCGACCCCGGCGGAAAGCCTGACGGCTTCCTTGAGACGGCGGCGCATGCGATTTCGCTCGACCGCGTTGCCTTGTTTTTTTGTTACGGTAAAACCGACCCGAGGTTCGGTTTCCGGGGTTTTCCGGTCAAGCACTTCCAGAAGAAAGGTGCCTCCCCGCCGTTTTTCCCCCGCCTGAACGGCAAGAAACTCCGACCGGTTTTTAAGCCGGCCGGGCTGTTTTTTAGTCTCGCTCATGTGCCCGCGACTGTCATCGGGCCACAGGCTCGGCAATTAAGCCGACAGACTTGCGCGGCCGCGTGCGCGGCGAGCTGCGAGAACCTTGCGGCCGCCGGCAGTAGCCATGCGGGCACGGAAACCATGACGGCGCTTGCGAACAAGCTTGGACGGTTGGTAAGTACGCTTCGACATTTATTTAATACCGCGGTGTGCGGCCCTTCTTGAATTTGCAATTATTTGCAAGAGCGTTTCGTTTTTTGCACGGCTAACCCCGCCTGGGCGAGCTTTCAATGGCCGAGCGTGCGCGGCTTATAAGGGCATAGGCCGAGCAAAGTCAATTGCCGAAGGGGTTTTCGCAGTTCACCTTTTGCGGAAAACACACCGGCATCTCCTTCGCCGACTGTCAATAGAGATTGATTCCAACGCGCAATTGGTAAAATCCGAAATTCTTTCTTAACGCAGCATTGATAAATGTTGTGATGCGAAAAGTTATGCCAGCTTCCTGTTTTTCGTCGTGCGGCTGGCGTGTGTTGGGGGAATGAAATTGAGAATTCGCGGTCGTATCAATCTTCTTGTCGGGCTGATGAGCCTCGTGGCCTGCACCATCGGTGGACTGTCCATCTATGCCGTCAGCGAATTCCGGGTGCGTACAGTCGCATATGAAAAGGCGGCGGAGCGCGCCTATAAGGGCGAGGCGCTCAATCGGCTGGTCACCGCGGTCGTGATGGAGGCGCGCGGCGTATATGCCGCCCCCGATATAACAAAGGCCGCGCCCTTCGCGGATGGCATCGTCAAGAACCTCGACGCCATGGAAAAGCTGATCGGCACATGGACCCCTCTCGTTCCGGCGGAACAGAAGGCGACCTTTGATAACCTCTCCAGTCGCTTCAAGGAATTCAAGACGTTTCGCCTGGAAACCGCGCGGCTTGCCCGTGAGGCCAGCCCACAGGCGGCCAACCTGCAGGGCAACAACGACGCAAACCGGGCCAACCGCAAAGCCTATCAGGCGGAAATCGATGCAGTCGTAAAGAATGACATTGCCGAACTTGAGGCCGTCGAGGCCGGCATCGATGGTTTTGTAACGACGACATTCTGGCTGGTCATCATCGTCACCGGCAGCGGCATATTGGCCGGCGCGGCCTTCGGTCTTTATATCGGTACGCGGCAGCTGAGCGCGCCCATCCGCAGTGTTTCGGAAGTGATGAACGCCGTGGCGGACGGAAATCTGGATGCGGATGTGCCCTATCTCGGCCGGAACGATGAAATCGGCGAAATGGCGGCGGCCGTTGAAGTCTTCAAGAAGAATGGCCTCGAAATGCGCCGCATGAACGCGCAGGAAACCGCCATGCGCGCCAAGAGCGACGATCTTCAGGCTGGCATGGCCATCGTCGTCGATGCGGCTGCGGGAGGCGATTTCAGCCGCCGCATCAACAAGGATTACGGCGACGAAAATCTCAACCGTTTCGCTGCAACGATCAACGCGCTGCTCACCGGCGTAGACAATGGCGTCTCCGAGACCAGCCGTGTCATCGAAGGTCTGGCGCGCGGCGACCTGACGGAAAAGATGGACGGTGAGTTCCGCGGCGTGTTTGCCGAACTGCAGGCCAACGTCAACCAGACGCTATCCAAGCTGCGTGAAACGATGCGCGAGGTGCGTAGCAGCACGGAAGGTATCAGCGGTAACGCAAACGAGTTGCGCTCTGCGGCCGACGACCTGTCGAAGCGGACGGAACAGCAGGCTGCAGCGCTGGAGGAAACTTCCGCCGCTCTGGACGAGATTACCGCCGTTGTTCGCAATTCCACTGATCGTGCGCAGGAAGCCAGCACCATGGTGGCCGAGACCAAGCAGAAGACGGAAGAATCCGCCAATGTCGTGCGCGATGCCGTCTCCGCCATGGATCGTATCGAGCATGCTTCCCGTGAGATCAGCCAGATCATCAACGTTATTGACGAGATCGCCTTCCAGACCAACCTTCTGGCACTGAATGCGGGCGTGGAAGCCGCCCGCGCTGGCGAGGCGGGCAAGGGCTTTGCCGTTGTCGCCCAGGAAGTGCGCGAACTGGCGCAGCGTTCCGCAACTGCCGCAAAGGATATTAAGGCGCTGATCACCAAATCCGGCCAGGAAGTGGGACGCGGCGTATCGCTGGTGCAGAAAACGGGTAGCGCCTTGAGCGAGATCGAGACCCGTGTCCTCGCCATTAATGACCACATCCATTCGATTGCCACGGCGGCGCGGGAACAGTCCACCGGCTTGCATGAGGTCAATACGGCGATCAACCAGATGGACCAGGTGACACAGCGCAATGCCGCCATGGTGGAAGAAACGTCGGCCGCAACCCACAAGCTGAGCAATGAAGCAGGGCATCTCGTGACGTTGGTGTCGCGCTTCAAGGTTGGCGCTGAAGATGCTCCGCTCCGCACGCGGATCGAGCAGCCGATGCGACCTGTGGCGGTATCCGGCAGAGCGGCGGCCGTGGCCTCTCCGGCCCGCAAATTGATGAACAGCGTCAGCCGCGCCCTCAATGCCCAGCCGGCCGCCACGCCGGCGCATGGCGACTGGCAGGAATTCTGAGAAAGCCGATATGCGGCTTCTCCTTAGACCCGCTATATTTAAAACGCCGCCTTTGGGCGGCGTTTGTTTTTTTGCGACGATGAAAACGTTTATTTTGCAGTGCATTGGAAAAATGTCAGTTAGGTCCTATTATCATGCGTGCATATAAACCCAGCCGTTCAACCGAAGCGGCGGCGCGCATAGGATCAGGGCCAGGTGTTATCTAAAGGCGTAGACAGCTTGGACCGCACGGAGGAAAATCCGGTGCACTGCATGCCGGGGTTGACCGCTGGTCTTTCGGGGCGCCTGCTGTTGCTCACGGTCATTTTCGTGATGATCGCCGAAGTGCTGATCTTTGTGCCTTCCGTCGCCAATATGCGCCTTTCATGGCTGCGCGACCGCCTGAACACGGCGGCTGCCGCCGGCGCGGTGATTGACGGCTTGCAGGCCGAATTGCCACGAAGCGTGCAGAACGACACGCTGATGGCAACCGGGGCAAAGCTTATTGCGCTGCGCAAGGACGGCACCTCGCGCCTGCTGGCAGTGGCGGAAACGCCGCCCGGGGTGGACGAGCAATATGATCTTTCCGATGTTTCGCAGCTGGCAGCGGTGCGGGATGCGTTTTCCACATTGCTGTTCGGCGGCAACCGCGTCATCCGCGTTTTCGACGTCGTCGGCGATAGTGACACCATCATCGAACTGGTGCTCGGTGAAAACAAGCTGCGGGCGGCCATGCTCGCCTATGCCCGCAATGTGTTCCTGATCTCCATCGTCCTGTCGCTCGTCACCGCCGGCCTCATCTTTATCTCCATCAACCGCATCATGATCCGGCCTATACGCCGGCTGACGCTTGGCATGCAGCATTTCTCGGAAGATCCGGGCAATCCGGAGCGCATCTTCGTGCCGGAAGAAGGAACCGACGAACTGTCGGTTGCGGGACGTCACCTCGCCGACATGCAGACGGAACTGCAGAAAACCCTGCGTCAACAGAAGAACCTCGTCGATCTCGGCCTCGCCGTTTCGAAAATCAACCACGACATGCGCAATATCCTCTCTTCCGCGCAGCTCATGTCGGACCGTCTGGTGGATGCCAAGGACCCGATGGTCCGCAGTTTTGCCCCGAAACTGCTGCGCACCATCGACCGCGCCGTGGCCTATACGGGTGAAGTTCTGGCCTATGGGCAGGCAACGGAGGGTGCGCCGAAACGCAAGACGGTTCATTTAAGCCTTCTGGTCAGGGATGTGCGCGATATTCTGGCGCTCGAGCCGGAAAGCGGCATCGAGTTTCACGACAGCGTGCCCACCGATCTGACCGTCGACGCGGATGGCGAGCAACTGTTCCGGGTGATACACAATCTCTGTCGCAACGCCGTTCAGGCCCTGCAATCGGATGCGACAAACGCCGCGCCACGACATCTGTCCATTGCTGCTCAAAGGGCCGGCAGTGTCGTCAGCATCGTCATCGACGACAACGGGCCGGGAATGCCGCGTAAAGCAAAAGAGAACCTGTTTTCCGCTTTCCGGGGGTCGGCCCGCTCCGGCGGCACCGGCCTCGGCCTCGTCATCGCCCGCGAGCTGGTGCTTGCCCATGGCGGCACCATAGCGCTTGTCGAGAAGCCCGGCCCAGGCACGCAGTTTCGCATCGAGATCACTGACCGCGCCGCCACTGTGCAGGCGGCCAGAACCGCCTGAAAACTCTCTGAGCCAACAAGTCTCAGTCATCGGCGCGCCCGCTGGAAAAAGGGCAGTGGGCGCCGCTTCAAAAACAGTCCGTATGGAATTTCATTATAATCAATTAGATAAATGAATTGCTGCGGAAAAATGACAATTTCGAAACGAAATCGCTTGCAATCGGAATGAGGACGTTTTAGAGGATCGCCACGCCACCGGAAACGACCGGAACGGCACGCACCCGTAGCTCAGCTGGATAGAGCACCAGACTACGAATCTGGGGGTCAGGAGTTCGAATCTCTTCGGGTGCGCCATTTCTCTTCCCATAAAATATAATGATACGCCCGGTGCCCGCTGGTGCTTTGTCGCATGGCGCAGGACCGGCATCTTCGTCACCGTCTTAGAAGCTCGCAGATTCCGAATTTCCCGAAAATGTGCTAAAGTCGCAGGTCGCTAGATGACCTCAGGTGAAAGCCATGTTGGAAACGGACAAGGTATTTGCCGGCTCTATCCCGGAAAACTACGACCGCTATATGGTGCCATTGATTTTCGAGCCGTTCGCCCGTGATCTGGCGCGGCGGGCGGCGGCATTGATGCCAATCGATATTTTGGAAGTCGCTGCCGGTACCGGGGTTGTCACCCGCGAACTGGCGCCCAGATTGCCCCCCGCCGCAAACTATGTCGTTACAGACCTTAACCAGCCGATGCTTGATTTTGCCGCGGCGCGACAGCCGGCCGACAACCGCATTCATTGGCGGCAGGTCGATGCTCAGGCGTTGCCATTTGAAAACGCGGCTTTCGATCTTGTCTTCTGCCAGTTCGGCGCGATGTTTTTCACCGACCGCCTGTCCGCCTACCGCGAAGCGATGAGAGTGCTGAAGCCCGGCGGACATTATTTATTCAACGTGTGGGACCGCATTGAGGAGAATCACCTGGCGAATGACGTGACGAACGCCCTGGCGGAGATGTTTCCCGACGATCCGCCGCGTTTCATGGTCCGCACTCCCCATGGTTATCACGATACGGCCTTGATACGTAGCGAGTTGGAAAATGGCGGTTTTTCTCGGGTGGTGATCGAGACGATAGCGGCGCAAAGCCGCGCTTCGTCATCGCGTATTCCGGCCATGGCCTATTGTCACGGAACTGTTCTTCGCACTGAAATAGAAGCCAGAGCGCCGGGACAACTGGACGCTGCGACAGACTGCGCCGCATCTGCAATCAAAGCACGGCATGGCAGCGGCGAGGTGGCCGCCAAAATTCAGGCACATGTGATTCTCGCCACGGTTTAAACGCCGGGCACACGGGCGCGGCGAAGCTGGTTTTCAGCGGGATAATCTACGAATTCGGATATTTGGGAATAAACCCCTAAATATTAGTGGTTTTAGTGAAAGCCTATACTGCAAGGCTTGGCGGCGACCCGAGTTTGCCGGGCTTTTTAATGTCACCGAACTTTCGGTAAACCTTCGTCATATTGTCATACAATATAAGCATATGCGCTCCAGAAAAGGAGCGCAGAATGACGCCACAATCACTTGAGCTTTCAGGAATCGGCAAAGGCTTCGGGGCTGACGATGTTCTGAAAGAGATCGATCTCTCCATCCGTCCCGGAGAGTTTTTGTCCCTCGTCGGCATGTCTGGCTGCGGCAAGTCCACGCTGCTGCGCATCATCGCGGGGCTGGAAACGCCGGATCGCGGTTCGGTCTCGATCGGCGGGCAGGACGTGACGGAGATCGATCCGAGCGACCGCAATCTGGCAATGGTGTTCCAGTCCTACGCGCTTTACCCCCATATGAATGTCCGCCAGAATATTGCGACGCCGCTGCGCATGCGGCGTCTGCCTTTCGCCGCTCGCCTGCCGCTGATCGGACGGCTGGTAGCACCGGCTGAAACGCTCCGCGAGATCGATACCGCTGTCGAACAGGCGGCTGAGACCCTGCAGATAGCGCATTTGCTGGAGCGCAGACCGGCGCAGCTTTCCGGTGGTCAGCGTCAACGCGTGGCGCTTGCCCGGGCGCTGGTGCGTTCGCCTGCCGCATTCCTGATGGACGAGCCGCTTTCCAACCTCGATGCCAAGCTTCGCGCCCATATGCGTGAGGAACTTGCCGGGCTGCATCGGAGGCTGGGTGCGACCTTTATCTACGTCACCCATGACCAGATCGAAGCCATGACCATGTCAGACCGCATCGCGCTGATGTCGGAAGGCCGGATTGAGCAGCTCGGTACGCCGGATGAGCTTTACCGGAAGCCTGCAACGCTGACCGTCGCTCGCTTCATCGGTACGCCGTCGATCAACCTGCTGCCGGTCGAAATCGATACGCTCGGCAAGATTACCGCTTTCGGACGTGATCTGGGCATCGACACCGCAGGTCGCGACGCTGGCCCGGCCACCCTCGGCCTGCGCGCCGAAGATCTGCGTCCGGGTGCCGAAGGTTTTGCCGTGCGCGTGGTCCGCAGCGAAACCCACGGGGCGGACCGCTTCGTCAGCTGCCGTCTTCTCAGCGACGAGACGGTCGCCATCACCCTGCGTCAGGGTGCCGGTGAGGCGCTGGAGGCCGATGCGCATGGTGTGCTGAACCTCGGTTTTGCGCCGGAACGCGCTCATCTTTTCGCCGCCGATGGCCTGCGCCGCAAGACGACGGTGCGTGAACGGGTGCCGGCATGACGGTTGTTGATGCTTCCACGACCGTGCGTGCCAAATCCCGTCCGAGCCTGTCGAAGGCGGACCGGCGGATGATCTGGCGTGGCCTGATGTTTGCCGCCCCCGCAAGCCTGCTGCTTCTGACCATCTATATTGTTCCGATGCTGGTTCTCGCCGGTTTTTCCGTCACGGATTACCAGCTCGGCGCGCTCTCCACGCGTTTCGTCGGCCTCGACAACTTCGTAAAAGCATTTCAGGATCCGGTTTTCCTGCGCGCTCTGACAAACACGGCCATCTACGCGGTCATCGTCATCCCCTTCGGCGTGTTTCTGGCGCTTGGCGTGGCCCTGCTCGTCTATAATCGCAAGCGCAGCCGTGCCTTCTGGGAAGTCGCCTATTTCCTTCCCGTTACTGCAACCCTCGTCGCCATGGCGACCGTGTGGCAATTCCTGCTGCACCCTTCGCTTGGCCCGGTGAATGCGGCGATCAAATGGCTGGGCTTCGAACCCGTCGCCTTTCTTTCCAATCCCGTCCTCCTCATTCCCACCATGGCGCTGATCGGTATCTGGCAGGTTCTGGGCTTCAACATGGTGCTGTTCCTTGCCGGCCTCACCGCCATTTCGAAGGATCTGCACGAGGCGGCGCGGCTTGACGGCGCGAAAAACCCCATAGACCGGTTCCTGACGGTGACATGGCCAATGCTTGGGCCGACGACCATGTTCGTGGTGGTCACCACATCCATCTCGGCCTTCAAGGTCTTCGAGACGGTGGCTGTGCTGACCAAGGGCCGTTTCGGTTCGGAAACCCTGCTGTTCGATCTTTATCTTGAGGGTTTTGAATATTCCAACACCGGTTATGCGGCGGCGCTGACCATTATCTTCCTCGCAATCGTGCTGGTCCTGTCGATAGGCCAGACGCTACATATGGACCGGAAGGTGCATTACTGATGGCCGCTCTCCGCAAATATTTCCCGCATCTGGTGCTGGCGCTCGGCGCATTCGTGATGCTCCTGCCGTTCTACTGGATGATGCTGACATCGATCCGCTCACCGGCGGAAATATTCAACGTCTCGCTCTGGCCGATCCCCGAAAAATTCGACGCGGTGGAAAACTATGCCCGGGCGGCGGGACAGGTGCCGATGGCCCGCTTCATGCTGAACGGCGTCATCGTTTGCGTCGGCATCCTCATTATTCAGGTGCTGACCTCGGTTCCGGCGGCCTATGCACTGGCGAAGCTAAGGTTTCCGGGCCGCAAGCTGCTCCTGGGCCTCGTCATCGCCGCACTCTGCGTGCCCATTCAGGCACTGGCGCTGCCGCTTTTTGTCGGGCTGGCGAAAACGCAGCTCCTCAACACCTATTTCGCGATGATGATGCCGTTCTTTCTCTCGGTCTTCGCCATCTTCCTGTTCAACCAGTCCTTCCGCAGCTACCCGGATGAAATCATCGAGGCGGCACGCATGGATGGTTTTTCGGAAATGGAAATTTGCTGGGGGCTTGTCCTGCGCGGCTCGCTGCCTTCGCTCGCCGCTTTCTCGGTCTTCTCGCTCGTCGCCCACTGGAACGACCTTTATTGGCCGATGATCGTGGTTTCAGATACCAATCTCGCCCCGCCGCCGCTTGGCATGATGTTCTTTGCCGATGTTGAATCCGGCGCGAACTACGGCGCGCTGATGGCGGGCGCCACACTGATTACCGCGCCGATGGTGCTGTGCTTCCTCCTCGCACGGCGGCACTTCATCGCCGGTATTACCATGACCGGCGTCAAGTGACGCCGTTCACACTCCTCCTCCCAACCTTTCTGGAGACTGATATGAAACTCAACCGACGCGCTGTGGTAAGCGGTCTGGCCCTCGGCATGGCTTTTGCAGGCCTTGCACAGCCGGCTCTGGCCAATGAAATCACGCTGAACGTTCTCTACAACCTGCCGGGCTTCACCAAGTTCCATCAGCCGCTGGCCGATGAATTCATGAAGAAGAACCCGGACGTGAAGATCAACTTCCTTGCCCCGGCTGCCGGTTACAACGAAGGCCAGCAGCAGGTTCTGCGCTCCGCCGTCACTGGCAATCTGCCTGATGTTTATTTCTCGGGTTACAACCTGACGGCGGAACTGGTTCACACGCTCGCACCGCGCAACCAGATCACCGATCTCGGCCCGTTCATTCAGGCTGAAGGCGGTCAGGCTTTCCTCGACAAGAACTACAGCCCGAAGATGGCCGCTCTCGGCCAGATCGACGGCAAGCAGTACGGCCTGCCGGTCAACGCTTCCTCGCCGATCATCTACATCAACGCCGACCTCGTCACCAAGGCTGGTGGCGACCCGGACAAGATGCCGACCACCTTCCCGGAGCTCATCGCTCTCGCCAAGAAGATCAAGGCTCTCGATGCCAAGTTTGCCGGCATGAGCTACGACATCAACGGCTGGCCGGATGACTGGTTGTGGCAGGCGCTGGTGTTCGAACAGGGCGGCAAGCTCGTTGACGAAAAGACCAAGACCGTTGCCTTCGACAATGAGATCGGCCTCAACGCCCTGAAGATGGCTCGCCAGTTCGTTACCGAAGGTGGCCAGAACCTGCTCGACTGGGATCAGTCCCGCCAGCAGTTCGGTGCAGGCCTCACCGGCTTCATCTTCTCTACCCCGGCCCACGTTCAGACGATCCAGGGTCTGGTTGGCGACCGCTTCAAGCTGAAGACGGCGACCTTCCCGCTCGACAACAAGGAAAAGGGCGGCGTGCCGACCGGCGGCAACTCTGCCGTTATCCTGACGCAGGAAAAAGCCAAGCAGGATGCTGCCTGGAAATACCTGAAGTGGATCACCGGTCCGGAAGCGCAGAACACCATCGTTCGCATCACCGGTTACCTGCCCACCAACAAGCTGGCAACGGGTCCGGACTTCCTCGCTCCCTATTATGTCGAGAACCCGAATGTGAAGACCGCTTCGCTGCAGGCTGACCGTTCGCTCCCCTGGGCCGGTTATCCGGGTGGCGATTCCGTCCGTATCTGGCGCACCCAGCGCGACATCATCGGCACCGTCATGCGCGGTGAGGTGACGCCGGAAGCCGGTCTCAAGCAGGTTGTCGAGCAGACCAACGCCCTGCTGAAATAAGCCCCCAGAAAGAGGCTGCGGGGAAATCCGTTCCCGCAGCCATTTTGCGCAGAAAGACTGACAATGAAGATCATCCAGATCACCGACACCCATCTCGTGCCGCCCGGCATCGCTGTAAACGGCGTCGATCCGGAAAAGCAGCTGCGCGCTGCAGTGGCCGATATTGTTGAAAAACACGCCGACGCCGATCTTCTTGTCATGACGGGCGATCTTTGCAATTACGGCGAGCCGGAAGCCTATGAGCTGCTGCGCGACATCCTCGCACCCGTCTCCGTCCCCGTGCGGCTGATGCTCGGCAATCACGACCGTCGTCCGGAATTCGTTGCAGCTTTCCCGGAACAGCCGCGCGACGACAATGGCTATATCCAGTCATTCATCGATACCGAATTCGGCCGCCTGCTGTTTCTCGACAGCCACGAAGCCGATGTCATCGGCGGCAGGTATGGCGCGGATCGTCTGGCATGGTTGGAGAGTGCGCTGGAAAGCGCGGGCGAACTGCCGGTCACGGTGTTCATCCACCACCCACCGATGGATTGCGGCATCCGCCATTTCGAACATATCGGCATGCATGATGATGGCGCCATCATGCGCCGCCTCGCGGCTCACCCGGCCGGTGTGCGTCATATCATCTTTGGCCATATCCATGTGCCTATGGCCGGCACGACAGCCGACGGCATAGCCTACAGCTCGGGTCAGGCCTGCGCCCACCGTTTCATCACCGATATCGACGTTCTCGATCCGCTGTGGACGGGTGGCAACCCCTGTTACCGGGTCATCACAACGGGTACATTCGGCCTGCGCGCCTATGATGCCGAAGTGGGGCAGGTTGTGCTTGGTCAGGCACCCATCTGCGAAGGCCCCTGATCGCGAGGGATTTTTGGCGACAGGACGGGGCGGTCGCCCGCCTCATCCTGTTTCGCCGCCGATACGATGCTGCGGAAGGCTCGCCGATTGGCGAGGCTGCGATGTCGCGAAGACCCCGCAGCCTGTAGCGCCGATGCACCACTTGCGGTTTGTTGCGCAAGATTGATGGACTAAGGCCGTAGTCCCGGCCGCGCCCTTGATCTATGTCAGTTTCATCGATGAAACTGCACGCCATAGTCGCCCAAGAGGTGGCCAGCTTGATGACGTGCCATCGTGAGTGCAGATCATGGAGAAGTGCATGCTTGAAAAGCGTATCCGCAACGCGTCCCTCTTGAACCGGATCGTCAGCGCTGAAGAGGCCGCCAGTCTCATTCAGGATGGCATGACTGTCGGCATGAGCGGCTTCACGCGCGCCGGCGAAGCCAAGGCGGTGCCGCTGGCGCTCGCCGAACGCGCCAAGTCGCATCCCATGAAGATCACCCTGATGACCGGCGCTTCCCTCGGCAACGATCTCGATAAGACCATGGTCGAGGCCGGCATGCTGGCGCGCCGCATGCCGTTCCAGTCCGATCCGGCTTTGCGCAAGGCGATCAATGACGGGAGGGTGATGTTCATCGATCAGCATCTTTCCGAAACGGTTGAGCAACTGCGTGGGGGTCAGATCCATGGCGTCGATGTCGCCATTGTCGAGGCCGTGGCAATCACGGCGGAAGGCGGCATCGTCCCCACCACCTCGGTCGGCAATTCCGCGAGCTTCGCCATTCTGGCCGATAAGGTCATCGTTGAGATCAACCTGTCGCAGCCCGAAGTGCTGGAGGGATTGCACGACATCTTCATTCCCGCCAAACGCCCGACCCGCATGCCCATCCCCGTCGTGGCGACGGATAGCCGTGTCGGCCTGCCATTCATTCCGGTGCCGCCGGAAAAGATCGCTGCCATCGTGCTGAGCGACAAGAGCGACAGTTTTTCAACGGTGCTGCCGCCGGATGACGAAACCAAGGCGATTGCCGGCCATCTCGCCGAGTTCCTGCTGAACGAGGTTCGTCATGGCCGTATGACCCACGAACTCCAGCCGCTTCAGGCCGGCATTGGCACCATTGCCAATGCGGTGATGCATGGTTTCATCGATACGCCGTTTCACGATCTCAAAATGTATTCGGAAGTCCTGCAGGATTCGACCTTCGAGCTTTTCGATGCCGGCAAGCTCACCTTCGCCTCCGGTTCGTCGATCACACTCTCCTCCGCCATGAACGAACGGGTCATGCCGCGGCTCGCCGATTACAAGAGCCGGCTGATCCTGCGTCCGCAGGAGGTCAGCAACCACCCGGAAGTCATCCGCCGCCTCGGCATCATTGGCATCAACACGGCGCTGGAATTCGATATTTATGGCAACGTCAATTCCACCCATGTCGGCGGAACGCACATGATGAACGGCATTGGCGGCTCGGGGGATTTCGCCCGCAACGCCTATATGTCGATCTTCGTCACCAAGTCGATCGCCAAGGGCGGGGCGATTTCCAGCGTTGTGCCGATGGTCAGTCATGTCGATCATACCGAACACGATGTGGATATTCTCGTCACCGAAATCGGTCTGGCCGATCTACGCGGGCTGGCTCCGCGTGAGCGGGCGGCGGTGGTCATCGAAAATTGCGTGCATCCCCGCTATCGCGATGCGTTGACGGATTATTACCAGCGGGCGGCGGCACGGGGCGGGCACACGCCGCATCTCATCGAGGAGGCGCTGTCCTGGCACAATGCGCTTCGGGAAAGAGGAACGATGTTGCCGCAGTAATAGGTCCCGCGCTCTTGCCGGCCGTCGAGTTTCCGGCCTGTCGGCCGGCAATTGGGTCTGTTTGGACACACCGGGGCGGAAAGTGTCCGCTGCTCGGCTTTGGTTGCTGGCGCGGCAGTTCCGCCTCCGGTAGAAAATTCTCTCCCCCTGGCTGTTATCCGGCTGCCTCTGGGTTGTAGGAGAGTGATGTGATGCCCATTCGCTTCGTGGCCGTAATTGCGATTGTCGCCCTGCTCGCCGGTTGCGGCGGGCGTCCCATCGGGGTCATGACGCCGACCGGGCAGACGGTGGCGGGAACTTCATCGGTGAACCTTCTGGTCGCCACCACGCGCGCACCTTCGGAAAACGCCGCCGTGCTTTTCGGCGGGGAGCGTGGGACCGGTTTGAAGGTCGATGCGGTAACGGTTTCCATTCCGCCCGCCGCCAACCGCAAGGTCGGGCAGGTGCAATGGCCGAAGAAGCTGCCGCCAAACCCGCTGAAGGACTTCACCACGGTGGCGGTGGAGCCCATTCGCTCCGAAGCGGAGACGAAAAGCTGGATCAACAAACATATCCAGAAGGACCGCCGCGTGCTGGTCTTCGTGCATGGTTTCAATAATCGTTACGAGGATTCCGTCTACCGTTTCGCCCAGATCGTCCATGATTCCGGCACGGATGTCGTGCCAGTGGTGTTCACCTGGCCGTCGCGAGCCAGCATTTTCGATTATAACTACGACAAGGAAAGCACCAACTACTCCCGCGATGCGCTGGAAGAGATGCTGACGCGTCTGGCCAAGGACAAGTCTATCGGCGAGGTCACGGTCATGGCGCATTCCATGGGCACCTGGCTTGCAGTGGAAGCGCTGCGCCAGATGGCCATCCGCAACGGCCGCGTCGATCCGAAGATCAGCAATGTCATTCTGGCCGCGCCGGATCTCGATGTGGACGTGTTCAGCCGGCAGTTCACAAGTCTCGGCAAGACGCCACCGAAATTCACCCTTTTCGTATCGCAGGATGACCGCGCGCTTAGCCTGTCGCGCCGCATTTCCGGCAATGTCGATCGTCTCGGCCAGATCGATCCCTCCGTCGAGCCCTATCGTAGCCAGCTGGAAAAGGCCGGCATCACCGTTCTCGATCTGACCAAGCTGCAATCCGGCGACCGCCTGAACCACGGTAAATTCGCCGAAAGCCCCGAGGTCGTGCGCCTGATCGGCGACCGCCTCATCGCCGGCCAGACGGTGACGGATTCCGATGTCGGTCTGGGTGAGGCGCTGGGAGCGGTCAGCATCGGTGCTGCGCAAACCGTCGGAACGGCAGCCAGCGTGGTGGTCAGCGCACCGATTGCGGTCTTCGATCCGCGCACGCGGGAAAATTACGGCAGGCAGGTTGAACGGCTTGGACGCTCCGTCGAAAATACCGTCGGATCGGTGGGCGATACCGCCGGCTCCGTGGTGGATGATCAGACGGTTCAGAGTTCGAGAGTGAATTGCGATGCCGCCGCCAATCGCAATCGGACAGAGTGCCGGAACCGCTAAACTACGATGCGTGCGAGGGCGCGAAAACGCTAAGCGCTTTTTGTCGTTACGCTCCGCAGATTTGTATACAGTTTGTATTTTTATCTGTATGGTCGGGTCAACAACCCAACTTCCGGAGTAAGACCCCATGCGTTGGAAACGCACCCTTCAGCTTCTCGATGTCCATTGCGAAGGCGAAATCGGCCGTGTCGTCACTGGTGGCGCACCGAAAATTCCCGGCAACACCGTCGCTGAGCAACTTCACTGGATGAATACGGACCCGCAGGGGGAGGCGCTCCGCCGCTTCCTGACGCTCGAACCGCGCGGCACGCCAATGGGGTCGGTCAATCTTCTCCTGCCGCCGAAGCATCCGGATGCACATGCCGCATTCGTCATCCTCCAGCCGGATCAGGCGCATGCCAGCTCCGGCTCCAATTCCATCTGCGCCACCACAGCTCTGCTGGAAAGCGGCATGGTGGAAATGCAGGAACCGGAAACCGTCATCATTCTGGAAACGGCGGCCGGTCTGGTGAAGGCCACGGCCACCTGCCGCGACGGGCGCTGCGAAAAGGTCAAGCTGACCATGGTGCCGTCCTTCGTGCATGAGCTGGATGTCAGCATCGACACCCCCGAATGGGGCAGGGTGACGATGGATATTTCCTATGGCGGTATTTTTTACGCGCTGGTCGATGTGCGCCAGATCGGTCTCACCATCGAGAAGGCCAATGCTGCGAAACTCGTTGCCGCCGGCATGACTCTGAAGGACCTCGTCAACCGTGAAATGACGGTCGTTCATCCGGAAATCCCTGCCATATCAGGCGTTGCCTATGTGATGTTCCGCGATATGGATGCCGATGGTTCGATCCGTACCTGCACCACCATGTGGCCGGGCAGGGCGGATCGCTCCCCCTGTGGCACCGGCAATTCCGCCAATCTCGCCACGCTTTATGCGCGCGGCAAGGTGAAGGTGGGAGACGAATATAAATCCCGTTCGATTATCGGTTCGGAATTCGACGTCGGCCTCTCCGCCGTCACCGAGGTGGCGGGCTGTCCGGCCGTCATTCCCACCATTGCCGGGCGTGGCTTTACCTTCGGCCTTCATCAGGTCGGTCTCGATCCCTTCGACCCCTTTGCGGACGGGTTCGCGATGACGGATGTATGGGGTCCTGAAGCGGGCGGCATCTGAGGCAGGCTTCAAAAAAATGACATTTACAGCCGCCGGATGACCTCTGGCGGCTGTTTTCCCGCGACAAAAGATGCTAAGCGGGCGCAATTCCATCATGCTCCGAGGTATCCCGATGAAGTCGCTCACCCTGCGCCGCCCTGATGACTGGCACCTGCATCTGCGTGATGGCGCCATGCTGGAAGGGGTGATCGGGGATACGAGCCGTCATTTCGCCCGCGCCATCATCATGCCGAACCTGGTGCCGCCGGTCGTCACCACCGCCGATGCCCGCGCCTATCGCGAACGCATCGTCAAGGCGATCCCGGCGGGTGATCGTTTCGAGCCGCTGATGACCCTATACCTCACTGAGGATACTGTTGCCGACGATGTGGAAGAAGGCAAAAAAAGCGGCCTCATCACTGCCGTCAAACTCTATCCTGCGGGCGCGACCACCAATTCCCACGGCGGCGTGCGCGATTTCAACAAGGCGATGCCGGTTCTGGAGCACATGGCGAAGATCGGCCTGCCGCTCTGCGTGCATGGCGAGGTGACGACGCCGGAGGTCGATATTTTCGACCGCGAGAAGGCCTTCATCGATACGGTTCTCGAGCCCCTGCGCCAGCGCCTGCCGGAACTGAAGGTGACGATGGAGCACATCACCACCAGCGACGGCGTGGACTACATCAAGTCGTCCAAGGCCAATCTGGCCGGTTCCATCACCACCCACCATCTCATCATCAACCGCAACGCCATTCTGGTCGGTGGTATCAAGCCGCATTATTATTGCCTGCCGGTCGCCAAGCGCGAGGAGCACCGGCTGGCGCTGCGTGCAGCCGCGACTTCGGGTGATGCGCGCTTCTTTCTCGGCACGGATTCCGCCCCGCATGTCGATCCGCTGAAGGAATGCGCCTGCGGCTGCGCCGGTATCTATACCTCCATCAACACCATGAGCTGCCTTGCCCATGTCTTCGAGGACGAAAATGCCCTCGACAAACTGGAAGCCTTCGCCTCGCTCAACGGTCCCGCTTGGTATGGGCTCGCGCCGAATGAGGAGACGATCACGCTGGTGAAACGTGAGGAAGCGGTTTCCTTCCCCGAAAAGATCGAGACGGGCGCCGGGCCGGTGACCGTATTCGACCCGATGTTCCCGCTCCATTGGGACGTAAGTTGATTTATTGAAAACCGCCGGCATTGCCGGCGGTTTTGTTATGGTCCTCTGGCATCCGCCCATAAATTCCGGTGCCGCCCGAGGATGCTTGCAATGCTGAACCGAGATGTTGTGCTTCCGAAAACCAGCCCCGGTTTTCGGAGCGATAAACCAAGGCCGAAAAGGAGAACGCCCATGAACCATTTCACATTCACCGACCGCACCGTCGTCGCGGAACTGGTTGCGAAGATGTTGTGGGAAATCAAGGCGGTCCACTTCAATTCCGAAAGCCCCTACACCTTCGCTTCGGGCATGAAGAGCCCTGTCTATATCGACATGCGCAAGCTCATCTCGTTCCCGCGTATCCGCTCGGCGGCCATGGATTTCGCGGCGGCAGCCGTGATGCGCGAGGCCGGTTTTGAGAAATTCGACTGTGTCGCCGGTGGTGAAACGGCGGGCATTCCCTTTGCCGCTTTCCTCGCTGAGCGCCTTGGCCTGCCGATGATCTATTGCCGCAAGAAGCCGAAAGGCCATGGCCGCAACGCCCAGATCGAAGGCCACATGCCAGAGGGCGCACGCGTTCTCGTCATCGAGGATCTGACGACGGCCGGCGGCTCAATGTTCACCTTCATCGACGCCATTCGCGCGGCGGGTGGCATTGTCGATCACGGCATTGCACTGTTTTATTACGGCATCTTCGAAGAGGCCGAAGCGCGCTTCGCCAATGGCAATGTCAAGCTGCACTATCTGACCACCTGGCGCGATGTTCTGGCGGTCGCACGGGCTGAAAAACTGTTCGATGAAAAGACGCTGTCGGGGGTTGAAGCCTTCCTCGATAACCCGCTGCCCTGGTCTGCCAAGCACGGCGGCGTCAGCGAATTGCCGCAATCTTAATTTCGGATGCGGCCAGTCGGCTTGTGGCTGGCCTTCCGATCGATCTTCGTCTAAATCGATTTAAGTTCATTTGATTTGCTGTTTTGAGGAGGACCGTAATGATCCTGTGTTGTGGTGAAGCCCTGATTGACATGCTGCCCCGGCAGACGACGCTGGGTGAGGCGGGTTTCGCACCCTATGCAGGCGGAGCGGTCTTCAACACGGCAATTGCGCTGGGGCGTCTCGGCGTCCCATCCGCTTTCTTTACGGGTCTTTCCGATGACATGATGGGCGATATCCTGCGGGAAACCCTGCGGGCAAGCCATGTCGATTTCAGCTATTGCGCAACGCTGTCGCGGCCGACCACCATCGCTTTCGTCAAGTTGATCGATGGCCATGCCACCTACGCATTTTATGACGAGAATACCGCCGGCCGGATGATCACCGAGGCGGAGCTTCCGGCATTGGGTGCCGATTGCGAGGCGCTGCATTTCGGCGCGATCAGCCTCATTCCCGAACCCTGCGGCAGCACCTACGAGGCGCTGATGACGCGCGAGCGCGAAAGCCGCGTCATCTCGCTCGACCCGAATATCCGCCCCGGTTTCATCAAGGACAAGCAGTCGCATATGGCCCGCATCCGCCGTATGGCCGCCATGTCGGATATTGTGAAGTTCTCGGATGAGGACCTCGCCTGGTTCGGTCTGGAAGGCGATGAGGATACGCTCGCCCGCCACTGGCTGCATCATGGCGCGAAACTGGTCGTCATCACCCGGGGTGCCAAGGGGGCTGTGGGTTATGCTGCCAATCTCAAGGTGGAAGTGGCCTCCGAACGGGTCGAAGTCGTTGATACCGTCGGTGCCGGTGATACTTTCGACGCCGGCATTCTCGCCTCGCTGAAAATGCAGGGCCTTCTGACCAAGGCGCAGGTTGCCGCGCTCAATGAAGAGCAGATCAGGAAGGCTTTGGCGTTGGGTGCAAAAGCCGCTGCGGTCACTGTCTCGCGGGCTGGCGCAAATCCGCCTTTTGCGCATGAAATCGGGCTTTGAGCATGGCTGTCTAACGCTTGATCTGCGTCCGGAATATTGTGGTTCTGAGGACGGGGGCGTATTCTCGTCCCAATTGCATCGCCGCGGATGAGACTATGGCTCCGTTGACCCCACCACCCAGGATCAGGCTTTCGCGGTTGCGGGATATTGGTTGGTCCGTGTGGGACCCAATTGGACTTATGCCGGCGGGAGAAAACTGGAACGACGCCGGCAACCTGTGTTTTGCGGATGAATACGACAACTACCTGATTGCGGCCGCAGGCCAATTGCGCAGAGGTATCGCTGCCGCTGAAGTCGCCGATTATCTGGTGGGAATCGAGGCCGAACATATGGCCCTTGGTGAAACGCCCGGATGCCGCGAAAGAGCATTGGCGGTTGTAGCCGCAATCAATGCGGACCCGCAGCTTTGGACCTTGCCCGAAGGTCAGGATGTCGCTGTTTGAGGCGGGGCATTTTCGGCAGAGCCGCTGCGCGCGCGGTCAATACCCTAAAAAACCGGTATTCGAAGATCAAAAACCTTGTGTCCGCCGGTTTTTCGCGAAACAAGCGTCGCATGAGTGTTCCCAATATCCATCCTTTCGATTTCGACCCCAGCTACGGCATGCAGCGCGAACAGTTGCTGGCCATCACCCCGCCCGAAGCGCCACCGGGTTTTGATGATTTCTGGCAGAAGCGTTATCGTCGCGCGCTCGCCACGGACCCGCGGCCGGTGCTGCGCAAGAGCAGGCTCAGCCATCCGCGCTGGCATGTCCTTGATGTCAGCTACACCTCCACCGGCGGTTTCCGCATCGGCGGGTGGATGCTTTTGCCGCGCGAAGGCCAGGTGCGCCGCGGCCTCGTCGTCGGCCATGGTTATGGTGGGCGCTCCGAGCCTGATTTTGAAGTGCCAGTGGAAGAAACGGCAGTCCTTTTTCCCTGTTTTCGCGGTCTCTCGCTAAGCGCCTGTCCGCCGATTTCTTCGGAATCGGCCCTCCATGTTCTCTACAATATCGACAGGAAAGACGATTACATCATCGGTGGCTGTGTCGATGATCTGTGGGTTGCCGTTTCGACGCTCGTGAGCCTTTACCCCTGGCTGGAAGGGCAGGTGGGGTATAGCGGCATCAGTTTCGGCGGCGGCATCGGAGCGCTGGCGATACCATTTGATGAGCGCATCGACCGCGGCCATCTGGTGGTGCCGACATTCGGGCATAGGCCGTTCTGGCTGACATTGCCCACCGTTGGCAGTGCGAATTCGGTTCAGTCATACCAGAAGGCCCATCCGAATGTCCTCGAAACCTTGCGTTTCTTCGATGCCGCCTGTGCCGCCTCCCGCATAAAAGTGCCGATGCTGGTTGCGCCGGCGCTTTTCGATCCATCGGTGGCGCCGCCCTGTCAGTTCGCCGTGGCCAATGCGCTGCCGCACTCAAAATTTAATGAAATCTTCATCCTCGACGCCGGGCATTTCGATTACCCTGACAGCGCATCGCAAGATGCGGTCCATAAGGACAAGGTCAGACGGTTTTTCAAGGTGCCATGAAACGCGAATATCTCCGTTGGTTTAGTCACAGGCTCCATCGCGACATGGAGCTCCTGATATTCGGTCATGCCGGCGCCAAGGTGCTGATGTTTCCCACCCGGGACGGGCGTTTCTTCGAATATGAAGAACTGGGGCTTGTCGGTAGTCTGGCCGACAAGCTGGAGGCAGGCCATCTCCAGCTTTATTGCATTGAGGGGCTGGCCACAGAGACCTTTTATGCGGCCCATCATCACCCGGCCGACCGCATCCGCCGCCATGCCGCCTTCGAAGACTATATTCTCAGCGAAGTGCTGCCACTGATGGCCGAGAAAAATTCCCATACCGATACCATCGTTCATGGCTGCAGCCTCGGTGCGTTTCAGGCCGCCAGTCTCGTTTTTCGCCACCCGCATCTGTTTCGCAAACTCGTCGCCTTTTCCGGCCGTTACGACCTGACGATGAAGGTGGAGTCCTTCGGCGACCTGTTCGACGGCTATTACGACGATGACGTCTATTTCCACATGCCAAGCCATTTCCTGCCGGGACTTGCCTGCCCGCGGCGGCTCGAACACCTGCGCCGCATCGACATGGTTTTCACCATCGGCGATGCAGACCCGTTTCTCGACAACAACCATCATCTGAGTCGGGTTCTATCCGACAAGCAGGTGGGCCATCAGATGCATGTCTGGGAGGGGCGCGCCCACCGGGCGGGTGCGTGGCGCAAGATGGCGGCGCTTTATATTTGAAGCCGCCGCATTAAAAAAGCCGGAAGTGTCCTCCCGGCTTTCCTTAGATCGAGGTGCGGATATTTTACCCGGCCAGACCCGCCAACGCCTTTACCAGGCCCTGCGTCGAGCTGTCATGTCCGGCAGCGCTTTCCTTACCTTCCACGACCGGAAGTAGGCCGGTCGCCAGTTCCTTGCCAAGCTCCACACCCCACTGGTCGAAGGAGTTGATGCGGAACAGCACGCCTTCCACAAAGACGCGGTGCTCATAAAGCGCGATCAGGCGGCCAAGCGCGAAAGGCGTCAGTGTGTCGTAGACGAAGGTGATGGAGGGGCGGTTGCCCGTGAAGACGCGGTGCGGCGCGATGAAATCGGCCTTTTTGTCGTCCATGCCCTTGGAGGTGAGCTGCTCCTTGGCCTCGGCCAGCGTGCGGCCCTTCATCAGTGCTTCCGATTGCGCCAGGCAATTGGCGATGAGAAGCTGGTGCTGGTGGCGCAACTCGGGCTCGAAACCGTTGGCGGCGATCATGAATTCCGCCGGAATGACGCTCGTGCCCTGATGGATCAGCTGGTAGAAGGCGTGCTGGCCGTTGGTGCCGGGTTCGCCCCAGACAACCGGGCCGGACTGGCCTTCGACCGGCGTGCCGTCGATGGTAACACCCTTGCCGTTCGATTCCATGTCGAGCTGCTGCAGATAGGCGGGGAAACGCGACAGCCGCTGGTCATAGGGCAGGATCGCCCGTGTCGAATAATTCAGCACGTTGCGGTGATAAAACCCGATGAGACCGAGCAGCATCGGCAGGTTTTCGCGGATTGGCGCCTCGCGGAAATGCTTGTCCATCGCATGCGCGCCATCCAGGAACTTGCCGAAATTGTCCGGCCCGATGGCGATCATCAACGGCAGGCCGATGGCCGACCAGATCGAATAACGACCACCCACCCAGTCCCAGAAACCGAAGATGCGGTCGCTTTCGATACCGAAGGCGGCGACTTTGTCCAGCGCGGTGGAAACAGCGGCGAAGTGGTGCTTTACGGCCTCTTCACCCAGCTTCTCGGCGATGAAGCGGCGCGCGGTGGCGGCATTCGTCATCGTTTCGATGGTGGTGAAGGTCTTTGATGCGACGATGAAGAGCGAGGTTTCCGGGTCGAGCAGCTTCAGCGTATCGGCAATATGTGCGCCGTCGATGTTGGAAACGAAATGTGCCCGAGGACCGTCATGGAAAGGCGCGAGCGCCAGCGTCACCATGACGGGGCCGAGATCGGAGCCGCCAATGCCGATATTGACGACGTCGGTAATCTTCTTGCCGGTCGCACCTTTCAGGGAGCCGGAACGGATTGCATCGGCAAACCTGCCCATGGCGGCGAGAACGCCGTTCACGTCAGGCATCACATCCTTGCCGTCAACGAGAACGGGCGTGTTGGAGCGGTTGCGCAGGGCGGTGTGGAGAACCGCGCGGCCTTCGGTGAAGTTGATCTCCTTGCCGGAGAACATCTCCTCGCGCTTGGCCTCGACACCGCCGTCGCGGGCCAGCTGTTCGAGAAGCGTCACGATCTCCTCGTTGACGGCGCATTTGGAATAATCCATCAGCAGGTCATCGAATTTGGCGCTGAAACGGCTGAATCTCTTGTCGTCGGCCGCAAACGCGGCGCGAAGATCGGTTGCGGCTGTGCTGCTTGCCGTTGCTTTGAGTTTTTCGATGGTGGCCTGCATCATGTGCTCCTCGGCTTCCGTGGAAGGATGAGGAAACTATTCTTTTTCAGGCGGCCAAATCAAGGCGACTTTGATAAAGAAAAGGGCGGGCATAAAAGAAAAGAGCCGGTCGCCCGGCTCTCGTCATTCGCTTCGAGCGCTCAGTTCAGATTGCGCAATTCGCGCCGCAAAATCTTGCCGACATTGGATTTCGGCAGCTCGGTGCGGAACTCGATGATCTTCGGCCGTTTGTAGTTTGTCAGGTTCTTGGCGCAGAAGGCCTTGAGTTCCGCTTCCGTCAGCGATTGATCCTTCTTGACGACGAAAAGTTTGACGGTTTCGCCGGAATGTTCGTCCGGAACACCGATTGCGGCGCATTCCAGCACGCCCGGATGGCTGGCCGCCACTTCCTCCACCTCGTTTGGATAGACGTTGAAACCGGAGACGAGGATCATGTCCTTCTTGCGGTCGACGATCTTGGTGTAACCGCGCTCGTCCATGAACCCCATGTCGCCGGAGCGGAAGAAGCCGTCGGCGGTCATGGCTTTTGCGGTTTCATCCGGCCGTTGCCAATAACCGGCCATGACCTGCGGGCCGCGAATGCAAATCTCGCCAACTTCACCCATAGGCAGGCTGTTGCCATCATCGTCGCGAATGTCGATCTCCGTCGATGAAAGCGGCAGGCCGATTGTGCCGCTAAACTCCTGGGAATCGAGGCGATTGACCGTCGCCACCGGCGATGTTTCGGAGAGACCGTAGCCTTCCGCAATCGGGCAGCCCACCACGGAAAGCCAGCGTTCCGCGACCGGTCTTTGCACGGCCATGCCGCCACCGAGAACGAGGATGAGCGACGACAGGTCGAGCTTGCGGAAATCCTCATTGTTCATCAGCGCGTTGAAAAGCGTGTTGATGCCCGGAAAAATATGCGGCTGATAATGCGACAGTTCTTTGACGAAGCCGGGAATATCGCGCGGGTTGGCGATCAGCAGATTGTGGCCGCCGAGCGCGATACCCATCAGCGAATTCACCGTCAGCGCGAAAATGTGGCAGAGCGGCAGCGCGCAGATGAAGTTGAGGACCTCGGGACGATCGTTGCGGCTGCTGAAGGCGGCGTCCAGCCACAGGCTGATCTGCGCCTTGTTGGCCAGAAGATTGGCGTGGGTAAGAATCGCGCCTTTGGAGACGCCCGTCGTACCGCCGGTATATTGCAGGAAGGCGATATCCTGAGCCGTGAGGCCGACGGACTTCAGGGAAAATCCCTGGCCTTCCTTCAACACCGCCTTGAAGCTGATCGAGCCGGGGATCGCATAGGCGGGCACGAGCTTCTTCACCTTGCGAACGACAAGATTGACGATATGTCCCTTGAAGCCGAGAAGATCACCCATGGCTGCGACGACGACATGCCGCACGGCGGTTTTCGGCACCGCCTGCTGCGCCACATGGGCGAAGTTTTCCAGCACGAACAGCGCCTTTGCGCCGGAGTCCTTCAGCTGGTGTTCCAGTTCACGCGGTGTGTAGAGCGGATTGACGTTGACCACGATCATGCCCGCCCGCAGGATTCCGTAAACCGCGACGGGATTTTGCAGGATGTTCGGCATCATCACCGCAACCCGGTCGCCCTTTTCCAGCCCTCTGGATTGCAGCCAGGCGGCCACAGCGCGGGTTTGAGCGTCCAGCTCCCGGTAGGTCAGCGATTTCCCCATGCTGGAAAAGGCTTTGCGGTCGGCAAATTTTACGCAGCTCTTTTCAAGAAGGTCTACAAGCGAGGCGTTGGCCGATACGGGGATCTCGGAAGGGACGCCCGGCGGATAGGACGACAGCCAACGCTTTTCTACGCTGACATTTTCCGGCTGTCCCAGGGACAATTCACTCATGCTTCTCCTCCCAGAGTCTTTTTCGCGCCGTGCATTCGGTGGAATGCATCAAGGCCGCTTTAGGCTTCGTGATGATCATGAAGCTCCCGCAACCAGCCGCATATCGGCGAGATAGAAGGAACCACATGTGCGCCACCGGATCGACCGCTCCTCCCGCTCCCCGGTGACGAATGATAGACGCGGAATCCCCTGACGTCCATCATATCGGTAAAGCCTATTTAACTCTAACGTAAACGTCAATATTGCTGCCGCACATCTCGCGCCCTCGTGAATGGAAAGGGGTTTTGTGCGATTTTTTGACTTTAATCCTGATTTGAGCGATCAACATAATTCGCAAAGCAGGGCAGGATTGGAAATGGCAGGCAGCGCAGCGCTTGAACTGAAATCGATTGGGAAAAGATTCGGTGATACGGAGGTCTTGTCCGATATCGACCTGTCCGTCGAACGCGGCGAAATTATTTGTCTGGTTGGACGGTCGGGCTGTGGAAAATCGACCTTGCTGCGGATCGTTGCGGGTGTGGAGACGCCAGACCATGGCAGCGTTTCTTTGAATGGTGCGGTCGTTGCCGGTTCGACTGCTTTCGTTGAGCCGGAAAAACGCAATATCGGCTTTGTCTTTCAGGACTATGCGTTGTTCCCGCATCTCACCGTCGAGCAGAATGTGATGTTCGGCCTCAGAACCCTGCCCAAGACGGAGGCCCGTCGCCGTGCGGCAGAGATGATCGAGCACGTGCATCTGCAGGAGTTAGCCAAGCGCTATCCGCATACGCTTTCGGGCGGTGAGCAGCAGCGTGTGGCGCTTGCCCGCGCGCTCGCCCCGCAGCCCGGCCTGTTGCTGATGGATGAGCCTTTCTCCAATCTGGACAGGGGATTGCGCGACAATGTGCGCGAGGAGACGCTGGGTCTTCTGCGGCAACTGGGTACGACGGCGATCATGGTCACCCATGATCCGGAAGAGGCGCTGTCCGCTGGCGATCGCGTGGTGCTGATGCAGCGCGGGCGTATCGTGCAGAGCGGTACGGGTTACGAAATCCACGACCATCCCAAAAGCCGCTATGCCGCCGATTTTTTCTGCGCCTTCAACAAGATCGAAGGCCGGGTGAGGCAGGGGCGCGTTGAAACGCCGCTCGGGCCTCTGGGCGACGCTTCCGACCTGCCGGAAGGTCTTGCCGCCGTCGCCTATGTGCGCCCCAACGCGATTTCGATCATTGAGGACAGCGCGGCGAAAGAGGGGATCGCGGGTGAAATATCGAGCCGCGTTTTTCTCGGCGAGATCGAGCAACTCGGCATCGCCGTGCCAGGCCTGCCGGGAGACCTGCGTGTCAGGACGATGCAGCGCACGCCCGCCAAAACGAGCGCCGTGCGTTTTGGCATCGATCCCAAGGGCGTCCTGATATTTACTTGAAGTTGAATGAGCGGATTTGCATGTTTATTTCCGCTCTATTTTCAACTCTTGGTGATCAAATCCCGCCTGAAAACGGCTAAATAAAACTTGATTTGATCCATCATGTATGATGTTTGCTCCCTCTATATTGCCTGCCATCGAAGAGGGAGACGACCATGACGAAATTTGCCAAACTTGCTCTGCTTGCCAGCACCGTTGCTTTTGCAGCCGGTTCGGTCAGCGCTGCGGAACTCAACATCTACACCACCAGAGAGCCGGGCCTGATCCAGCCCCTGCTGGAATCTTTCACCGCGTCGAGCGGCGTCAAGGTCAACACCGTGTTCCTGAAGGACGGTCTGGCTGAGCGCGTTCTGAGCGAGGGCGCAAGCTCGCCTGCTGACGTCCTGATGACGGTGGATGCCGGCAATCTCGTTGATCTCGCCGAAAAGGGCGTTACCCAGGCGGTCGAATCCGAAACCCTGACCAAGGCTGTCCCGGCTGAACTTCGCGACGCCAAGGGTCACTGGTTCGCGCTTTCCATGCGCGCCCGCGTTCTTTATGCGGCGAAGGATGTCGATCTCGCATCCTTCAACTATGAAGATCTCGCCGACGCCAAGTGGAAGGGCAAGGTCTGCATTCGCGCCGGCCAGCACCCTTACAACACAGCACTGTTCGCCGACTACATCGCCCATTATGGCGCAGCCGACACTGAAAAGTGGCTTGCCGGCGTCAAGGACAATCTGGCCCGCAAGGCAGGCGGCGGCGACCGTGACGTTGCCAAGGACATCCTCGGCGGCATTTGCGATATCGGTATCGCCAACTCCTACTACGTCGGCCTGATGCGCTCGGGCAAGGGCGGCGAAGAGCAGGTGAAGTGGGGCGACGCCATCAAGGTGGTTCTGCCGACGTTCAAGAATGGCGGTACGCAGGTCAACATCTCGGGCGCGGCTGTGGCCAAGAACGCTCCGAACAAGGCTGAAGCCGTCAAGCTTCTGGAATATCTCGTCTCTGACGAAGCCCAGAAGATCTATGCTGAAGCCAACTACGAATATCCGGTCAAGCAGGGTGCGGCTCTCAACGAGATCGTCGCCTCCTTCGGCACCCTGAAGATCGACAACAAGCCGCTGACGGAAATCGTCTCGCACCGCAAGCAGGCGAGCGAACTGGTCGACAAGGTCGGCTTCGACAAGTAAAGGCCAATTGGCAACAACAAGCTGGAAGGCGTTCGCACCCGCGGGCGCCTTTCCCTGTATTTTCAAGAAGCTCATGAATCCAGACGCCGTCCAGCCATTGACGTCCCGCGCGAGACCAAGGTTTTCATCCGCCTTCTGGTGGCTGTTCCTGTCCATGGTGGCGGTCTGCGGCGCCATGGTGCCGGTTGTTGCGCTCGTCTCCCAGGCTGTGCAGGGTTCGGCAGGCCTGTGGGCGCATCTCGGCGCAAGCGTTCTTTTGACCGCCCTGCCGGACACGGTCATCCTTCTGGCCGGTGTCGGCTTGCTGGCCGGTATCATCGGAACTTGTTCGGCCTGGCTGGTCACCGCTTATGATTTTCCCGGTCGCCGGATATTGGAATGGGCGTTGCTGCTGCCACTGGCCATGCCCACCTATATTGTCGCCTATGCCTATCTGGATATTCTGCACCCCATCGGGCCGGTGCAGGGCGTGATCCGCTTTCTGCTCGGTTATTCCAGCCCGCGTGAATTCCGCCTGCCGGATATAAGGTCGATGACGGGCTGTATCATCCTGCTTGGCTTCGTGCTGTTTCCCTATGTCTATATCCCCGTCCGCGCCATGTTCCTCACACAGGCTGGCAATCTGCTGGAGGCCGCCCGAACGCTTGGCGTTTCCAGACAAAGGGCTTTTTTTAAGGTCGCGGTGCCGTTGGCGCGCCCGGCAATCGCGGTCGGCGTCAGCCTTGCCCTTATGGAAGCGCTGAACGATATCGGCGCTTCGGAATTTCTGGGCGTCCGCACCCTCACCGTTTCGGTCTATACCACCTGGGTCACGAAATCCGATCTGCCGGGTGCGGCGCAGATCGCGCTTTCCATGCTGTTCATCGTCGTCGCCCTCGTGGCGTTTGAACGCTGGGCGCGGCGCAAGCAGCGTTATTCGGTTTCCGCGCAGAAAAGCCGGGAACTGGAGCCGGTGCGCCTTACTGGCCTCAAGGCCTGCGGCGCTTTTACACTCGGCAGCCTGCCGGTCCTGATCGGTTTTGTGGCGCCGGCGAGCTATCTCGTCATCGAAGCGTGGAAACGATTCCGCTTCAGCGGCCTGTCGGCCCGTTTTACCGAGGAGGCTTTGAACACCATCGTCTTTGCCGGGATGGCGACGATAATCACCCTCATTCTCGGCCTTGCAGTTGCTTACGCGATGCGCCTTGCTCCGGGGCGTCTCTCGCTCTGGTCCTTTCGCCTCTCCACGGTGGGATATGCAGCCCCCGGCACGGTCATTGCCATCGGCGTATTGATTGCGCTCGGTGGTTTCGACAGGTTTGTCGACCAGACCATGCGCGACTGGTTTGGCATATCCACCGGCCTTATTTTCATCGGCAGCGGTGCAGCCCTGATCTATGCCTATTCGGCGCGTTTCCTCACCATTGCAGCCGGCGGCGTCGATGCGGGCTTGAGCCGTATCCCGCAATCCTTCGATCATGCTTCGCGAACACTCGGGCGATCCGCAACCCAGACATTCCGCCAGATCCACCTACCACTCTCGAAGGCATCGCTTGCGGCAGCGGCGTTGCTGATCTTCGTGGACTGTGTCAAGGAACTCCCCGCCACGCTGTTATTGCGGCCGCTCAATTTCGAGACCTTCGCGACCCATCTCTACGGCGAAGCGGCGCGCGGCACCTATGAAGAGGCGGCAATCGCCGCACTGGCGATTGTCGTCATCGGCATCCTTCCCGTCATGCTGCTTGCAAGGATCGGCCGACGCAAAGGTTGATGGCTGGGTCTCGCCACATAAAATGACGGGCACAAAACAATGCGAGAGGCCAATAAGCTTCAAATCCTCCCGGAAAACGACAAGCATCCCGCCTTAATCCTGATGTAAATACTCAGCTTAATTGAAGTGCTGCGGCCTGCCGGCTATGACCGTCGTCCGCGATCTGTTTCGGGGCATATCTTGAAAAATTTGCATGGGATGTTTTTGGGCCGTCTGGCTTTGGGAACGGCTGCCGTTGTTTTGATGGCGCCGGTGATGGGCCACGCACAGGAAACGACCGTTCTGCGGGAAATCACCGTCGAAGGGCAGGGGGCGGAAAATGCCACGGGTCCGGTCCGGGGTTACGTCGCTAAGAAAAGCTCCACCGGTTCGAAAACCGACACGGAAACGAAAGACATTCCGCAATCCGTATCCGTCGTCGGCCGCAAGGAAATGGATGACCGCGGCGCCGTGACGAAAATCGACGAGGTGCTGCGCTATACGCCCGGTGTGACGGCGGAGCCCTTCGGCACCGATCCGGATACCGACTGGTTTTACATTCGCGGTTTTCAGGCCACCCAGACCGGTGTTTTCCTCGATGGGCTGAACCTGTTCAGCTATGGTTTCGGCGGTTTCCAGATGGACGCCTATGGTCTGGAACGGGTGGAGGTGCTGAAAGGGCCTGCCTCGGTGCTCTATGGCGGCGCCAATCCCGGCGGTATCGTGCAGCTGGTCCGCAAGCAAACTCAGGATACGCCGGTTCGTGAAACGGAAATCGGCATCAACAATTTCGGCAATGCCTTCTTTGGTTTCGATCTCGGCGACAAGGTAGATGCTGAGGGCGTGTGGAAATACCGCGTCACCGGCAAGGTTTCCGGCGGCGATAATTACACCGATTACTCAGAGGATCTGCGCGGCTTCATCATGCCGCAGATCACCTTCGAGCCGGATGCGCAGACCAGCGCCACACTCTACGGATATTTCTCGGCGCTTGATCAGGTCCATGTCGGCAATGGCTTCCTGCCCTATGTCGGCACCGTCGTCGATGCGCCCTTCGGCAAGCTCGACCGCAAGGCCTTTTATGGCGAGCCTGATATCGACAATGGCCGCGTCTACCAGTCGATGGTGGGTTACGAAGTCAGTCATGAATTCGATAATGGCTGGAAGATCAGCCAGAACGCCCGTTACGGCCACCTCTACAAACACGAAACCGGACCTTATCCGGGCGGTTGGGCCAATGCCGACGCTAACGGCCAGCCGATCCTCGATGCCACCACCAACGACTATATGTTGACCCGCTTTGGTTATGACGGCCTGTCGAAGGCGGACAGCTTCGGCGTTGACAACCGCATTGAAGGCCAGTTCGAAACCGGTGCGGTCAGCCATTCGCTGCTCTTCGGTCTCGACTATAAATATTACAAGCTGGATCAGATGCAGGCCTGCTGCGGATCGAATGCGATCGGCGCGCTCAAGCCGGTCTATGGCTCGACGCAGGGAACGAATTTCGTTTATGCAGACAATGTCGTGACCCAGCAGCAGATCGGCATCTACGCGCAGGACCAGCTGCGTTTCGGTGATGGCTGGCTGGTGACGCTCAACGGTCGTTACGATTATGTCGATACGGAGCTTAAAAACAGGCTGCCGGCAGGCGCTTCTTTCCGCTCCAATGACGATGCGCTGAGCGGCCGGGCCGGCCTCGCTTATGAATTCGACAATGGCCTGACGCCCTATGTCTCGGCGGCCACCTTCTTCAATCCGCTGATCGATACGCTTGCGGATGGCACCCCGGCCGCACCGGAGGAGGGGCACCAGTTCGAAGCAGGTGTCAAATACGAGCCAACTTTCTTTGATGGCAGCATCACTGCCTCCGTCTTCAAGCTGGTCAAGGACAATGCCATCGTGTCCTATACGGCTGGCGGCGTGACCACGAGCGGGCAGTTCGGACAGGTGGAATCCACCGGCTTCGAGCTGGAAGCCAAGGCCAATCTTTCCGACAACTGGAAGGCCCTTGCTTCCTATTCCTACACCGATCTTGAGATTACCCGTGATGCCAATCCCAACCTGATCGGCAAATCCCCATGGATCGTGCCGGCCAACACCGCGTCCCTGTGGGTGGATTACGCCTTCACCGATGATACGTTTGAAGGCCTCAGCATCGGCGGCGGTGTGCGCTATCAGGGTAAATCCTGGGCGGATGCGGCAAACACGTTGCGCGTTCCGGATGCGGCGGTCTTCGATGCCGCAATCCGCTACGAGAAGAACGACTGGACGGCATCCGTCAACGTCGCGAATGTCTTCGACAAGGAATATGTCAAGAGCTGCGCCGGTGTCTCGGTCTGCGGCTGGGGCGACAGCCGTACCATCACCTTCAAGCTTGCCAAGAAGTGGTAAGCTACCTCTTCAACGGCGGAGAGTTGCGGGAAATATAGTTTGCCTCTATAAACATGAATAGATTTATCATGTTTATAGAGGCGCCTTTGCGCCTTGCGGGATCAAGAGGCCATGGCTTTCCGCGTGCGGATGGAAAATGAGATCGAGGGCTTTGCCGTCATCGGCGGCCCGCGCTCAAGGGTGTGGAACGGCATCGTCGCCGATCTCTGGGATGTGCGTTGCGCCCCGAAAGCGGGTGGCCGTTATGTCGGCAAGGACCCGCGGTTTGTTTTCCTGCTGGATATGGACGGGAGCGATGACGGCCGGTTCATGATGAACCGCTCCCGCCGCGACAATTACGGTTCCTCCAAGGCGAACCGGATTTCCTTCGTGCCCGCCGATCTGGATGTGCATGCGGAACTTAGCAATGTGTCCTTCGTGCGCCATCTCGATCTGCATTTCGATGCGGGTTTGCTGGGCGCGCGGCTGGTGCAGGGGTTTGACCCGCACGGCCTGCTCGATCCGCATCTGATGTTCGAGGATGAGCGCCTGCTGGCGCTGGCGCGGTTGATCGCGGCCGAATGCGATAATCCCGATCCGCTGCACGACCTCTACGGCGAAAGCCTCGTGCTGGCGCTGTTGACGGATTTCCTCAAGGTGAAGCGGGAGCCGGTCAAGAAACGCAGCAAGCTTGCCGCCTGGCAATTAAGGGCGGCGACCGATTACATCCGCGAACATTGCCTGCGGTCGATCCGGCTGGAGGAGCTGGCGGAACTCACCAACCTGTCGCAATCTCATTTCAGCCACGCCTTCAAGGCGTCTACCGGCGTGCCACCGCATCAATGGCAGATGCAGGCGCGCATTGATCGCGTCAAGGAACTGATGATGCGAACCGACATGGCGCTGACCGACATCGCCATTGCCAGCGGGTTTTCGGATCAGGCGCATTTCTCCCGCGTCTTCCGCAAGATGGTCGGGGTTTCCCCCTCAGTTTGGCAAAAAATCCGCCAATAGCGGCCTTTTTGTTCCGTCCTCCTTCAAAAAAATACCTGCCGCAGCGCTTGAAACGCCTCGGAACGATTCCCCCGTCGCAGGGTTTACCAGACGTGACACCAACGAGGAAAATCAAGGAGGAAGAGATGACATTGCATCAGGAACCCCGCGCCGGACAGGACCCCTATGTAAAGGATACACCGAGCCTGATCGCCAGCGACAAGGTTGAAGGCACCCGCGTTTATGGTGCTGACGGCAAGCATATCGGCTCGATACAGCGCATCCTCCTGGAAAAGCGCGGCGGCCGTGTTGCCTATGCGGTCTTGAGCTTCGGCGGTTTCCTCGGCATTGGCGACGATTATTATCCACTCCCCTGGGAAAAATTGCACTATGACGAGGAGCTTGATGGCTACCGCATCGATCTCACCAAGGAAGAGATCGAAAACGCGCCGCATTTCGCCAATCTCGATGATAACGATCTGCTGACCGCCAAGGACCGCAAGGTTCATGACTATTACGGCGTCGCGCCTTACTGGATGTAAGAAGCAGCGGCTTTTGATCGCACCCAAGACAAAGCGTTTCCGGACAATTTCCGGAAGCGCGACATACGGAAAAACGGCTCCATGACGGAGCCGTTTTTCGTTTTATCTCAATTTAATGCGGGTTTTTCTGCATCTCGGAAACCGCATCGGTGAAACATTTGCGCGCTTCCTCCGGCGATTTGCGCCCGTCAAGGGCGGCGCGGCAGGCGCTTCTGGCTCTCACGAAGCTCAACCCACCAATCTTCGGCCAGCCTTCCGTGAGCAAAGTCAGTGCTTCAGAGGGGCCGGCGACGACACTCTTGCCGTTCGCCTCAAGATTGACCTCGACCGGTTCTGTCCATCTCTCGTTCTTCATCGTGCACCTCCCAGAGCAACGCGATCCCGAAATACACCCGACAGCGGAGCAACCCATGAGCGCGGCCGTGTGTCACTGCTGTTTAGAATATGCGCAAGCGAGTGAATTGACAACGGGGATCAACGAAAGCCGAAAAACGACAGGATCGCGAGGACGATAACGACGAGGCCGACGATGTAGATGATCTGGTTCATGATTTTCTCCTTGGCTGCTTGTCATCACCTTAACGTGAGGGAGAAGACGAGGTTCCGGAGATCATGAGAATTTAATCACGTACTAAAATGTTGAGGACGCCCCATCGCGGGCCGGAATTTCACTTCCGCAAGATCACCCAGATGGCGTGAATGATGCCGGGGACATAACCGCACAGCGTCAGGAGAATATTGAGCCAGAACTGCAGGCCAAGCCCGACCTGAAGGAACACACCGACGGGCGGCAGAAGGATGGCGATAAGAATGCGAATGACGTCCACGATATCTGGCTTTCTGGTTGAAAGTGACTTGCCGATCAACGTGTGGCGGGCTGTTTGGTTTCAAACACTTTTGCCGTGACGATCGCACGTCAGCCAAACGGACCTACCGATGATCGTCGCGGCTTGCGTTCGACATCTCATGTTTAGCTGCCCGCGCCAGGAAGCCGGACCGCGTCAGCCCTTTGGCCTCCGCGAACGCGTCAATCTCTTTCAGAACGTCTTCCGGGAGTGTGATGTTGAGACGAACAGACTTCTTGCTCTCCGCCTTGAGAGCGACCAGGATGGCGACGCCATTACTGTTTTCCGCGTTAGCCATGACGGTATCGAGAGAAGATGGTTCGGGAATGGCTTCACCATCCTCGATCATACCTTCAACATGGAGCGCCAAAGCTTCTTCCGCCATGCGGCGCGCATCATCAAGATCGGTGCCTGCGGTCACAACGCCCGGAAAGTCAGGGAAAGAAACGCCGTAATCGCTATCACCGTCCTTGTGGATCAGTCCGATATAATTACTCATGGTTCTACCTCAGTTTCAGTCCGGATTGTTTTTCAATGCTTTTGAGTGTGCCGATCGGCAAATCCCTCTTCGGGTGAGGAACGGTCACGCGGCCTTGTTTGGTTGGGTGTTTGAACTGGACGTGGCTACCTTTGGTGCTCACCTCATACCAGCCATCTGCCGCCAATGCCGAATTGATATCGCCACTTTTCATATGTGTATTGATACACATCGTCGGACCGGCAGTCAATAATTGGCTGAAGAGGTCTGAGTGACAAAATCCGGCGGGCGACAATCCTCAATGGTCATCGAACTTCTGAGCAGCCTCAATCGCCACGTGAAGCCGTGCGAAATCGGGGCCGTCGAGCCTATCGATGGGATAAGGTTTCTTGTTTATTCGGAAAATGGTGCCGCTTAGGTGAGGGCTTTCCAAGAATCTAAGATATTGAATACTAACGATTTTTACAGCTGATTAGTGAGGCACATGTCTCACTTTCGTGTACAGGACTATACAAGGGAAGCGGGCAGGCTGCAATGTACTGACATCCAATACTGATATCGGATTGGACACCTTGTCACTGAGTATAGGTTAAAATCGCCTAGATGGTGGTACAGGAGAGAGCGCCCACCATCGCTTAGAAGACCCAGCAAACCGGCTTTCTAGGATGGCTAGGGGGACAAAATGTCCCCCTTTTGTGTCCATTTCCAATCGCACTGTACTTCGGTTCACGGAATGTCGCGAACAACCGTATGAGCGCTGTACCCGTGTAGCAAGCTCTCTGTTAATGCATAGTCCTTTGCCTTGAATCGGCCGAGCGTCACGGGAGATTGGTAGGCATTGGCCTGCGATACATGCTTTGCGCAATCGCCAGAACGGTGTGTTACACGAAGATTGTACGAGTATTGCGACTAGTTACATAGGTTTACGCCATCCTTGACAATCACCGCCCATTTCGGGCCGAGCACTTCACGAGCGGATATTGCTTGATTGCTGCCGGGTTCACCGTCTTTGAACATTATCACGCCAATAGACTGGTCGTGTGAGCCGCCATAGATGATAGGGCCGGGAGTATATGTCGTAGTCGCGTTGACTGTCCCGTAGTGGCCGTAGGAGTTGATCGTGCCGTAGGTATTGTATTGCCCCGGCATTTGGGTTGCTGTGACGTTGTTCGCCGCCGCAGCAGACGTGATGATGTAACGATCATAACCCGCCTTGATCGTTTCGACCGCAGCTTGCTTCTGCGCGGCCCTTGCTGCTCCTACGCTGCCGCACATCGCTTCGGCGCTGGTCTGAATTATCATTTGGTTTTTGGATACCCGCATAGTGCTCGACTGCACGCACGAACTCAACAGCGCAGCAAAAGCCGCTACCGCAACGGATGTTTTGAACATACATATTCCCCAGCCTCAATACGTGCACAATGCTTGGATACGGCAATAAGTCAACGTATGGCTTATCTATGGTTGCTGCTTAATGGGCGGCAATAACAAGAAAACTAGAAATTTTTACGAAGCGGCATCAAGTTGCCTAATGAAACCTCTGCGCGCATCTGGCTGCGGGTTAAACATTGTTACGACTTCTTGGTGACCAAAGCTGAAATCCTATAAAATTTTTCGTGTGGGTATTTAGATCAGATCAAGCCTGTCATTTCCCCCATGCCAGTCTGCTAATCACGCTTAACGCCGTGAACAACAGAAAGAACGCAATACTGCCTGCTAACATGTTTTCCTTTGGGTGACATAAGGGGATGGGTGCGTCTTATATGTCCACAAAGGTATACCTTTTTATCACACGCGGCTTGACTGTACATTTTGAGTACCCTAATTGTTCGTCTACATATCTTTAAGAGATTAGGAGTACGGAGCATGGGTGCAGTTATTGGGTATGCAAGAGTGTCCACTAGCCAACAGGACTATTCGCTTCAGGTAGGGAAATTGGAAGCGGCAGGCGCAGCCAAGATATTCACGGAAAAGCGATCAGGTCTCGACGGTGAGCGCCCTGCATTGGCCGAATGTCTGCGGTATCTGCGAGAGGGTGATACCTTGCTCGTCACCAAGCTGGACCGATTGGCTCGTTCGACGTCCGATCTCTACAGGATTGTAAGCAATTTGGAGCAGCAAGGTGTCGCATTCAAGGTGCTGGACGATGCTGCAATCGATACAAGCAGCCGCACGGGCAAACTCGTCATGGGCATACTGGCGTTGATAGCCGAATTTGAATCGGATATCCGCAAGGAGCGGCAAATGGAGGGGATTGCGAAGGCAAAGGCGGAAGGACGATCGGGTGGCAGGCCCGCACAAGTTACTGACGATGTTCGCAAGCAGGTAATGGCGCTACGCCATCAAGGTGTCAGCATACGTAAGGTCGCTGATGCAATCGGTTATTCGAAGGCGACGGTACAGAAGATTATAGCAGCCGGTAGCAAAGATGGTTTAACATGAGATGATTTTGGACCGCCGTCCGTCAGTTCAGGACGACGCGAGGGCATTCACGACAAGAATGCGCCCTGTTTCGGTCAGGGTAGGCCTCTCACGCAAGTTACGGATTTGGATAGGGGGTTTTCCCACAAGGCCGCCATCGCCGCTCTCCGGCCCAATATGGCGGTTTTCTATTCTCTGGCTTCCGGGTAAATATTTGAACCACAGCAATCTTTTGTATAGCTAGGTCTGTATCAATTATTTGGGTGAAAAGATCACAACTAAGTTCTATCCAGCACGGCCGAAATATCTGTAGGCGTCGCGATGCGATAGATTAGTAGTGAAGCAGCAACGTACCGGGATCAGTGTCCGTCGTTTATTGCTTAAATATTTGATTTTCGTCACAAATTTACGGGTCGATTATATCCTCCATATAAGGAATAAAACAACGACCGGCCAAACGATATCGGTTTCAGGCTAGGAATGGAATGGATTGGAATACAAGAGAGAATGACCGGGTATAAATAGAGGATATAGATAGATACAAGTATGACATTGTAGATAGTATGGATAATATACAGGCTACTAATATATAGAATGAATAATTAGATATAGATATATAGATATATAGATATATAGATAGCATAAGCTGTATAGAACACTTACATAAATTCATATGTGTAACTACAGACATGATGTGTGTTCTTTGCCGATTTCAGATGGTGTTTCTCCAAAGGCCTCATGAGAAGCAATGCCGACCGGTTTCCTGTGTTGTGGGTTTAACACCCGCGTGCCAGCAGGAATTGCTCTCTGTGGCCGTCCTCGTCTGAATGCGGCATGGTTGAACGTGATAAGTTTGGCTGTGGCCCGGCGTGAGAAAGACAGACAACCAACTCGCATTGCCACCCGGCCACAACACTGCGCGATGGATCAGTAGTTAGCGTGAATGTTTTTAGCCAGTTCTATAGGGTCTGTGCCAGAAACGAAAGCATGCAGGAATGGTCCATCCTCATCAAAGGTTGCTATCTGTCCGGTTAACTTTGGATTGAACGTGACGTGTTCCGTTGTATCGCGTCGTGGTTCGGAATTATTGCTTCTGAATCTGTGTCATTGCGATCTGGCCGATTGTTGAAGGCGACCATTTCCGCTTCAAATTGCTCGTAGCTTTTATCGTGTCTTGCGCGGAACTCGTCTTCTGTAATCGATAGCAAGCCCATTCCGTACATCATTTGAACAACGTCCACCCCCTCGGCTTGGCGCTGTTTCATCCCTGCTGTCAGTTCGTCCAGTTCGGTTTCCGTCATTGGAGAGCCACTGATCTGAGTATGTTGCTTTTGTAGCATCTGCCTCATCGTCCCAGGTTGGCCAAGGAGCCGTAGGGTTTTGGTGAGGTAATCCCTGATTTCAGTGTGCAGGAAGTCGCTGCGGAACTGCGTAGTAGCTGGAAAGGCGAATGCCATGTAGTTTCGGAGGGAGGCGGGAATTGAAAACTTGTAGTAGTCTGGAAAGTCGCCTTCTAGCAGGGTGACGAGGTTGTCAGGCATAAGCACTGTGCCGGGTATCTCGCCCTCCGGTTCGCCCTTTAGTTCGCCTAATACGAAATAGGTGACGAAAGACTGCACCCAATCCGGTTCTTTCTCTTTCATAGTCAGCGGGCTTGTGTAGACCGCGAACACGGAAATGGTTGGGTCACATTGCGAGGCTGACCATCGATACCAGCCCGGCATCCTGCTTGACATACCCTGACGATAGGCTTCGGCAACCAAAGGTAATTGCCTACCCGCGTGAACAATGCGAATTTCGTTGACGATGTGCTGCATCACTTCTGTATCAAGATCGATCATGTTGCCAGATACGAGGGACTGTGCAGTTTCTCTACCGTCTCCTCGAAGCAGCGCCTCAAGATAGATATATGCGCGTAAGGTTTCTGCGCCCGAGTTCGTATTGTATTTGAAGAACTGGTACGCACCCCATGCGAGGGCACCGAGGATAAGGATTAAAAACATGACCGCCCCGACTATGGGGCAATCGTTGCGGTGCGTCCCCGCAATCAAGCCCCCTTGATCTCTGGTGATCGGGGAGTTGGAAAACCGAATGGATACGGTCCCTACGGCCTTTAGTCCGAGAACCTGTTGCATACGCCGCAGGCTCCCCGACCATAGGTCAAGGAGATTGTGCCGTTCAGGTCGGCACTCGTACCTATCCATTCGGGTTTCCACGCCCCAGAGCTGCACGTACAACTCCACTATCTTCTTTGAATCTTCGCGGAGTCCCTGTCAATCCCGTGAGCTATTTACTCATCGCCGTCCTGAAGGCTGTAGTCCAATTTCTGTATGGCGTCGTTCAATTGCCGCAGCGTATAGCCTTGTTTGAAATAGTGCTGTTGCGTCACGCCCTGTTGAGCATGTCCAACGATTGCTTTGACGATTGGCTCTGGTACGTCTGCACGACTTAATCTGGTAATCACCGTATGTCGAAGGCTGTGGAATACCAATCCTTTCTCCTTGATACCCAGTTTTGGTAAAAGCGTTTGGTTGAACGAACGACCGATATTTCTGCCTCTGCCGTGCTCAATCGTATTCGGCAGATCGGGAAACAGCTTAACTTTCTTCTGATGGTGCATAGCTTCTACATAGTCCAACAGGCCGTGTTCAATTAGCTTGGCATGCATGGGCACGAGCCGTCTGGACGAGACCGTTTTTAATTGCTTGTCTTCACCTTCATCGTTCAGATCAAAAAGCCAGATGCCGTTTTCTTGGCGTATGTCTGCCACATCGATCTGTGCGATCTCATTCAAGCGAGCTCCTGTATAAAGCCCGATTAGTGGTCCCCACTTTTGATGCGGTTTCTTTACGAGAACCGGCAGCGGGTCGGTCAAGGTGGTGATTAGCAGTCGAGCTTGAGCAAGCGAAAACGCGCCTCTCTCGTTCTGTGAGCGCTGCCTGTTCTGTTTGATGGAAAGACCGGAAAACAGGTTTTTCTCAACGATACTGTGTTGTAGTGCGTATTCGAACAGATCGCCGTATGTTTGCAGGTACTTGTTGATAGATGCTACCTGAAGCTTCTCCACATTGACCATCTTCAAAACCTCAGCCAGCGGCTTGTTTTTCGTCAGCTTGTTTTTATGCCGGTTTTTAGGAAGAGATGTCAGCGTGTCTTTCACCTGTGCCACATCCTTGGGCGTCAGGCTGCTTATGTCTCTGGATAAACCGACAATTTCTTTTAACAAATTAATGTGATCCCGCTTTTCAAGCTTGGTTCGAGGCACCCAATTATTGCCAAGGCTGCGCTCTGCGATGAAACGGTCCGACAAATCGTCCAGAGTTACGGAAGTTTTTTTTAGGCTGGGTGCTGGCGTATGCAACGAAGCAGACGTAACGGGGATAGCTTGCCCCAAATCAAAATGATCCAGCGAGGCATCGTAGGCTAGAACCGATGCAATGAGGCTGCGGAATGCCGGTTTGATATCCCGCTGCAACCAACCGTACTGTTCACTGTCGGGAAGGATGTTGAGTTGGTACTTCCTGATGAACGTGGCCAGCAACTCTTCTTCGGTTTTATTCGTCGGGATAGGCGCATTGTTATCAATTGCGGTCTGTACCTCATGGTGACGAGCTACGTATTTCTCGCGATCGGATGAAGTGAGCCTGCCTGTTGCGGCAATGTCTTGCTTCTTCTTTTCCAGAAGGTCTTTAAAATGGCGTGTCAAAGCCGCCCGTATCTCATCGTACCGCATTCTGTATGCAATTCCGTCCTCAACAAACCCTTCGCCTATCTGGATCAAGGACCGTGACAAGCGCAATGCTTTTCGTGGGTCGCGTGTCTGTAGGGAAAGCTTGATCGTTTCGGATTTTTGGAGCGGGTGTAACTGCCTGGGTAACGGCCAACGGAAGTAGAATACACCATGTCGCGACTTGAGAATATAGGAGGGGATAAACAAAGAAATGTCTCACCGAAATGTCCCACCTGCGGAAACCGGTATTCAAGTCTTTGATTTTAAAGGAAATGGTGCCGCTTAGGTGACTCGAACACCTGACCCCGTCATTACGAATGACGTGCTCTACCGACTGAGCTAAAGCGGCCCGATTGTGACCCGTTTGTTACGGATCAGCTTCATGGCGGGCTGATACAGGCAATGCTGACGGATTTCAAGCCTTGAATGTGCTGGTTTTGAAAATTCCGAGAAAAAGCTTTGCCTGTCCGTTGTTTATGAATGCCTCAGGCTTTCGCGCATATGCGGTGTCTGGCCGCCTCATATTCGCGTGCCAGTCGATCGACGAGATCCGCCACCGGTTCCACCGCCTTGACCGCGCCAATGCCCTGGCCGGCGCCCCAGATGTCCTTCCAGGCCTTTGCGCCGCCGGTTGCCGTTTCGAAATCCATCTTGGAAGGGTCCGCTTCGGGCAGGTTGTCGGAATCCATGCCAGAGGCGACGATGGAGCTTTTCAGGTAGTTGCCGTGTATGCCGGTAAAATAATTCGAATAGACGATGTCCTTCGCTTGGGAATCCACGATCGCCTGCTTGTAGCCGTCGGAAGCGCGTGCCTCCTGCGTGGCGATGAAGGGCGAGCCGATATAGGCCATGTCTGCGCCCATGGCCTGTGCGGCAAGGATGGAGCCGCCATTGGCGATGGCGCCGGCCAGCAGCAGCGGGCCATCGAACCATTCGCGGATTTCCTGCACGAGGGCGAAGGGCGAAAGCGTGCCGGCATGTCCGCCAGCGCCGGTCGCCACCGCAATCAGCCCGTCCGCACCCTTGCGGATGGCGGAGCGGGCGTGGCGATCATTGATGATGTCGTGCAGCACGATACCGCCATAGGAATGTACGGCCGCATTAACTTCCGGCACGGCGCCGAGCGAGGAGATCACCACCGGCACCTTATATTTGACGCAGAGGCCGAGATCATGCTCCAGCCGGCGGTTGGACATATGCACGATCTGGTTGACTGCGAAGGGCGCCGCTGGACGATCGGGGTTGGCGCTGTTGTGTGCGGCAAGCTCTTCGGTCATCATCGCCAGCCATTCGTCCAGCTGGCTTTCAGGCCGCGCGTTCAGCGCCGGGAAAGCGCCGATGACACCCGCCTTGCATTGCGCCAGCGTCAATTGCGGATGCGAAATAATGAATAGCGGTGATGCTATGACCGGAAGACGCAAATTGTCTTTCAGCACGGACGGCAGCATGTTTCCTCCCACGAATTACGTTTACGCGCACGTAAGCTAATATCGTGTTCGGCAAAGGATTGAAAGCGAAAACAGCGTCGTACCAGCGTCGCAAACCTGCGGTCGCAGCGCCACAATGGATCGATTTTCCCCAAGGCAATCCGGTCTTTATATCAAACGATGCTTGCGGAGGCGCGGCATAGCCGTTACCGAATCGTAAACCAATGACGCAGCGCCGCATATTTTTGCAAAGCGCATAGAACAAGGATCGGTCGTGAGCGGACTGGAAACGGCAATCAGAAATGCTCTGGAAAAATCGGACAGATCGAACGCCGAAGTTCGTGCACGGATTTACCAATCATCCCGCCAGGCGCTGGAAGCGGGCCTGCGCAAGCAGGGCATAGACGAACCACAGGTCGTCGCCCAGCAACGTCAGCGGCTCGAAAGCCTCATTCATGTGATTGAGAATGAAGAGCGCAACCGGCTTCTGGACAGGGTGGAGCAGCAATTGCGGCCGCCACTGCCGGAAAGTGTCACCCATGATGAACCCTCGGTCGATCCCGTTTCGCAACCGCGGCGCCACGGCGATATGGCCATCGAGCCGGAACTGCGTGGCGAAACGCGTGATGCGCAGCCGGGCGCCACCGCTGCCGTGGAGCCTCCAAGCGCCGGTCGCCGCAATGCAAAGCCATCAAAGAGAGGCTCCAGCGCGGGCGATGCCTCGCTTGCTTTCCGCCCGGAAGGCGCTGTTGGCCGCCGCAAGCGCCGCGGGCTTTTTGCAAGGCTTTTCATATATGTGACGCTTCTCGCCTTTATCGGTTTCGGCGCATGGTGGGTCTATTCGTCCGGCCTGCTGCTGTCGCCTGCGCAACGCGATACCAGCGTGCCCAATCCGCCGGCCCAGGTCCAGGCGGAGGACTTCAACGGTGCGGAGCCGGCGCCTAGCCTCTCCGCCGGCCGGGGTTTTTCCGATGACTGGGTGGAACTCTTTAATGCCGAGCGCGGCAGCGCCGGAGTTTCGGCAGGCCCGCGTGCCACGGTCGAAAACATTGCCACACCTGCCGGCAAGGCGATAAAGGTAACGTCGAGAAGTGTTTCGCAGGATGGTGCGGTCAGCGTCGAGGTTCCGGTGGAAGTCATGCGTGACATGGCGGGCAAGTCCTCGACCATATCCATTACGCTGCAATCATCCAGCGACCGGCAGACGCAGGTTTCCGTCGCCTGCGATTTCGCCACGCTTGGAGATTGCTCACGCCACCGCTTTACGGCCACGGCTGAACGGGCGGATATGTTGCTGAACGCGACATTCGAGCGTTCGCTCGCGCCCAACGCACCCGGCAAAATCTTCATCAACAGCGATATCGACGGCAACAGCCGCCCGGTCAATCTTTACTCGGTGCGCATTCTGCCCGGCCAGTAAGTTAGATACCTTATGACTACAATTAAAATTCTTTCCAATATGATTATATAAAACCATATGTATGTTTTTTATTTACATATATTCTGTTATTAATATATAAATTAATCAAAATAATTGAAAAATTAAGTATAAAATCGTAGTTGGAAGCGAAAATATTGCTCTTTCTTTGTTTGAGGTCTGATTATCTGAATCTCCTACTTACGACTTCCATTTCGGTTGACTATCAATACTAAAGTCCCATTTGTGCTTCTTGTAAAACATAATATCTCGAACTTCAGATATTGTAATGGATACCAAAAAGTAAGCGGTCACAGATATATAAAATATTCCTAAAATAATATTTTCCATCGAAAACACCGATCAATGTATAAAAACACCGATCAATGTATAACTGATAGGAAGAATGGCAAGCGCCGCCTTCAGAGGCGCTTGCCATCGTCTTGCCGTTCTATTTAAGAAACTCCGGACCCGAACCCAATATCTTGCCGTCGATCTCGCCGATCACTTTCTTGTCCTTGCCGTCATAGTCGAGCGCATTGAGAATATGGCGGATGAGGTTCACCCGGGCGCGGCGCTTGTCATTGGCGCGCACCACCGTCCAGGGGGCGACATCGGTGTGGGTCTTTTCCAGCATCTCGTCACGCTTTTGCGTGTAGTCGTCCCATTTTGTCAGCGCCGCTATATCCATATCCGAAAGCTTCCAGCATTTCAGCGGGCTGTGGCGGCGGTCATGAAAACGTTCGATCTGTGTCTCGCGGCCGATGTCGAGCCAGAATTTGAAAAGATGGATGTCCTCATGGACCAGCATCTTTTCCAGCCGCGGTGTTTCCTTGAGGAAGCGCTTGTGTTCTTCCGGGGTGCAGAATCCCATGACCGGCTCGACGCCTGCGCGGTTATACCACGAACGGTCGAAGAGAACGAATTCACCGGCAGTCGGAAAATGTGAGATATATCGCTGGAAATACCATTGGCCGCGTTCGGTTTCCGTCGGTTTGGTCAGCGCCACGACGCGGGCGTAGCGCGGGTTGAGATAGGCCCGGGCCGCGAAGATCGCGCCTCCCTTGCCCGCCGCATCGCGGCCTTCGAAAACCGCCATCACCCGTTTGCCGGTGGCCTGCAGCCAGAACTGTACCTTCACCAATTCCACCTGCAGCGCCTCCAGCGCGGCATCGTAATCTTCCCGTTTCATCTTCTTGTCGTAGGGAAAGTCGCCGGCGGAGAGCTTCTTGTCCTCCACCCAGTCGGGAAGAACCGGATCGTCGATGTCGAAGCTGCGCGGTTTGCCGCCAATGGTAAGCTCAACCGATCGCTTCTTGGTGTCTTCGGCCATATTTGTTCTCCGGCTATTGTTGTGTAAAGGCAACTCACCGCCAATGAGTTCATATCCACCGGCAGAATTCAAGAGAAAGAGCAGGGGCTGGCCATGGTGCGGCATCGGCGACGATTGCGGCACAGATTTTGCGCATATACGTTGTGAAAAATGCGCGGTGATGAATCTCTGTCATGAAGCTGGCCTATGAGAATTCGATGCGCTGTCAGGTGAAAGTGGAAAGCAGGCTGAAATGGCAGTCATGGAAGGCGATCGTGGATTAAAGCTTTTGGGACGAAAGCTTGGCCGAAACTGGTTGCCCGTTCTTGTCGTCAGCATGCTGGCCATCGTGGCCGTTTCGGAACTGCATACGCCCTATATGCCGGCCGTCCTTTGGCTCTGCGCCATCATCGCCATTCTGGCCGTTCGGGAGCGGCCGGTGGGCCCGAAGACGGATGAAACTGCCGTTGCGGAAACGGATGAACCGGAAGCGCCGGCGGAAAGTGTCATTTCCGGCGTCAGGGCTGGCCTTGCGGTGCTGGATACGCCGGTCTTCATTCTCGACAAGAATGCCAGCGTGCTGTTTCAGAACGGTGCGGCGGAACGGGCTTTCGGCCAGCTTCCGCCCGGCGCGCATATTTCCGCCCGCCTGCGATCTCCGGGCCTGCTGGATGTCATCCGCGAAACCATCACCACCGGGCAGCCCAATCAGGTTGAGCATTCGGAGCGTTTTCCATCCGAGCGGGTCTTCATCGTTCGCATTGCCCGTGCGGACGCGGGGGAGGTGGCCGGCCCGCCATTTTACATATTGTCGTTCCGTGATGTGTCGGAGCTTCGCCGCATCGACCGGATGCGCAGCGACTTCGTCGCCAATGCCAGCCATGAATTGCGCACGCCGCTCGCCTCGCTGCGCGGCTTCATCGAAACCATGCAGGGTCCGGCTCGCAACGACCCGAAAGCACAGGAACGTTTCCTCGCCATCATGCTGGATCAGGCAACCCGCATGAGCAGGCTGGTGGATGATCTGATGTCGCTTTCACGGCTGGAGCTGCGAGCGAATATCGCGCCGGACCAGAAGGTCGATCTGGTCTCGGTGATCGGTCATGTGCGGGACGCGCTGTTGCCGCTCGCCAATGAACTGGATGTCGAGATCACCCTGCATCTGCCCGACCGGCCGGCGGAAGTGCAGGGCGACCGCGACGAACTGGTGCAGGTATTTCAGAACCTCGTTGAAAATGCCTGTAAATATGGGCAGGAGGGCAAGGTCGTGGATGTCTGGCTGCGCGCCGAACCCGGCAAGCCGGTGGAAGTGAGCGTCATCGACAAGGGGCCAGGCATTCCCGCCGAACATGTGCCGCGTCTGACGGAGCGGTTTTATCGCGTCAGTGTCGCCGATAGCCGCTCCAAAAAGGGAACGGGTCTGGGGCTTGCCATCGTCAAGCACATCCTCACCCGCCACCGCGCCCGCCTCATCATTAAATCGGAATTGGGCAACGGCACGGACTTCACGGTCAGATTCTGACATAAAATATCTGTCTGCTTTTAATGTCGTAAAATTCTATAAATTAAATCAATAATTTAGACTGTCACAAATCTTTCACGGAAGTGACATAAAAGGATGTGGCTACGGTGGTTAAGAAAAGATCGCCGAGCGCATGCTTTGAGCGAGTGCCGCTATCGGCCGCGTCCACAAACAAGCCCACGACGGGAGAGACAAATGAACATCCTTAAATTTTCCGCAGCAGCTCTGGTGGCTTCTGTCGCCTTCGCTGGCGCCGCCGCTGCTCGCGACCAGATCCAGGTTGCCGGTTCTTCCACGGTTCTGCCCTATGCCAAGATCGTTGCTGAAACCTTTGCCGAAACCTTCCCGAACTTCAAGGCTCCGGTTGTTGAGTCCGGCGGCACGGGCGGTGGTCTGAAGGCGTTCTGCTCCGGCGTTGGTGAAGGCACCATCGACATCGCCAACGCTTCGCGCCCGATCAAGAGCGACGAACTGGCCGCCTGTAAGGCTGCTGGCGTTGCCGACGTTCAGGAAGTGAAGATCGGTTACGACGGTATCGTCTTCGCAATGGACTCTTCCAACAAGGACATCAAGCTTGAGCCGAAGGACCTGTACCTTGCGCTCGCCGCTGAAATCGTCAAGGACGGCAAGCTCGTTGCCAACCCCAACAAGAAGTGGTCGGAAGTCAACAAGGAACTGCCTGATGTAGCGATCGCCGCTTACATCCCGGGTTCCAAGCACGGCACCCGCGAAGTCTTCGAAGAGAAGATCATGGCTGACGGCTGCAAGGAAGCCGGCGCCACCGACGCCATCAAGAAGATTGTTACCGATGCCAAGCAGGCTGCTGCAAAGTGCGTTGCAGTCCGCAAGGACGGCGCTGCAGTCGACATCGACGGCGACTACACCGAAACGCTGGCCCGCATCGACGCCAACAAGACCGGCCTCGGCGTTTTCGGCCTTGCTTTCTATGAAAACAACGCTGACCGTCTGAAGGTTGCAACCGTTTCGGGCGTCGTTCCGTCCACGGAAACCGTTGCCAGCGGCAAGTACCCGGTTTCGCGCCCGCTGTTCTTCTACGTGAAGAAGGCTCACCTGGGCGTTATCCCGGGCCTCAAGGAATATGTCGAATTCTTCGTTTCTGACGCGATGATCGGCCCTGAGTCCCCGCTCGCCAACTACGGCCTGGTTGCCGCTCCGGACAAGGAGCGCGAAGAAATCCGCGCCAAGTTCACGGCCGGCGCTTCCATGTAATAAAAATGAGGGGCGCGGCTTGCCGCGCCCCTTGTTCCGCCCGGTGCCTCTCCGCTTCGGCGATTGTCTCCGGTTGACAGTTCCGATTCATCGCCATCCACATAATTGTTTATGGATTACAGATGGATAGGATGTATCAACCTTGACGCTTGCCAGACTTTGATACAGTCAAAAGGCAGGCATCTCTGGATGGTCCAGCGGTCTCGTTTTGATGACTTTTTGATTTGCCCGATATCGCACCGTGCTCTTGAGGCACGCCGAGGGAATTCTAATGAACACATCGATCCTTTTGCTGATACTGGCGCTGATCGGCATCGGCAGTTATCTGCTCGGTAGCCGCCGCGCCATTGCTTTGTCTGGCGGGCGTCCCTCCAGCATGCATTCCCGTGCCGGTTATCACGGTTCTTACGCTGTCGTCTGGGCGGTGCTGCCCGCGGCGTTCATTCTCTGTATCTGGCTTGTTATCAGCCCGTTGGTCGTCACTTCGGCGGTACGAGGCGATTTCCCTGAAGACGTGCGTGCCCAGTCCGAGGCGCAGCAGAGCCTGACCTACGGCATGGTGAGCTCCATCGCCCGTGGTCTTCAGCGCCTGACAACGGAAGAAACCGCGCAGGTCGATGCGGATACGGCTGCGGTAAGGCCGCTTCTGGCATCGAAGGGTGTGGCGATTGCCGGCGATCCCGAACGCTTCATGATCGAGGCCGCCCACACGCTGAATGCAATGACCTCCACCAGCCGCATTGCGATGATCGCCGTCGTGCTGGCGGCCGCGTTCGGTGGCGCCGCTTATGCGCTGCGTTCGATCGCTCCGCGCTTCCGGGCGCGAAACAAGGTCGAAAGGGTCATTCTTGCCTCTCTGCTCGTCGCATCGTCTATCGCGATTTTGACGACGATCGGTATCGTCCTGTCGATGCTGACGGAAGCCATCCAGTTCTTCAACATGGTTCCGGCACACCAGTTCTTCTTCGGAACGGTGTGGGATCCGCGTTTTGCGGCGGCTGGCTCAACGGATTCCTCCGGCCAGTTCGGTCTGATCCCGCTGCTCGCCGGCACGCTCTATATCGGTCTCGTCGCCATGGTGGTCGCCGTGCCGGTCGGACTGTTCGCGGCGATCTACATGTCGGAATACGCGACGCCGCGCGTTCGCTCCGTGGTCAAGCCGCTGCTCGAGGTGCTCGCCGGTATTCCGACGATCGTCTATGGCTTCTTTGCGTTGACGACGGTCGGTCCTTTCCTGCGAGACATTTCCACGCAGATCAGCGGCATCGCGACCGGTAACTACGCCAACTTCATCCAGGCGCAGAGCGTTATCACCGCCGGCTTCGTCATGGGCATCATGCTGATCCCCTATGTCTCTTCGCTGTCGGACGATATCATCACCGCCGTACCGCGCTCGCTGCGCGACGGCTCTCTCGGTCTCGGTGCCACGCGCTCTGAAACCATCAAGAGGGTCATTGTTCCCGCGGCACTTCCCGGCATCGTCGGTGCTGTGCTGATGACGGCGTCGCGTGCGATCGGCGAAACCATGATCGTGGTTCTTGCCGCCGGCGTTGCTGCCCGCCTGCAGATCAACCCCTTCGAACCCATGACCACCGTGACGGTCAAGATCGTCAGCCAGCTGACCGGCGACCTTGAATTCACCTCGCCGCAGACGCTGGTCGCCTTCGCACTGGGCATCACGCTTTTCGCCATCACGCTTTGCCTGAATATCTACGCGCTTTACATTGTGCGCAAATACCGGGAGCAATATGAATGACCGACATCGTTTCTCCCACAACCGGCGCTGCCGCCGCGAACCGGGCCACGCGCCGTGATATCGGCATCAAGCGCCGCTACGCCGCCGAACGCCGTTTCCGTGCTTATGGAATGGCAGCTATCTCGTTCGGCCTTATCTTCCTGTTTCTTCTGCTCTTTTCGGTTGTATCCAAAGGATACACCGCCTTCCAGCAGACGATGATCACCGTTCCGGTAGAATTTTCCGAACAGATCATCGATCCGAAGAATGAACGGGCCGCAAATCCCGCAAAGCTGATGACGGCCAATTATCCCGTCCTCGCCCGCGATGCGGTCGCCAAGGTTCTCGGCGTCGCGCCAACGGACCGGGCCGGACTTCGCGCCGTTAACGTCATGATCTCCGACAGCGTCCGCACCCAGCTGCGCGACATCGTCATTGCTGATCCTGCCGTCATCGGTACCACGCGCACTGTCACGCTTCTGGCATCGGGCGATGTCGACAGCGCCTTCAAGGGCCAGGTCGATCTGACGGTGGATGAAGCCAACCGCCGTATCTCGAACCAGCAGCTCGGCTGGATGAACCAGCTTGCCGAAAGCGGCCAGCTCGGCAAGCATTTCAATACCGGGATCTTCGTCAACGGCAATTCGAGCCGTCCGGAAGCGGCGGGTGTCGGCGTTGCCCTCATCGGCTCCTTCTACATGATGATGATCGTGCTGGTGCTTTCGCTGCCGATCGGTGTCGCAGCCTCGATCTATCTCGAGGAATTCGCCCCGAAGAACCGCCTGACTGACCTTATCGAAGTGAACATCAACAATCTGGCGGCTGTTCCCTCGATCGTCTACGGTCTGCTTGGCCTTTCCGTCTTTATCAACTTCATGGGCTTTCCGCGCTCGGCCTCTCTGGTCGGCGGCCTCGTCCTGACGCTGATGACGTTGCCAACGATCATCATAGCGACCCGCGCCGCTTTGAAGGCCGTGCCGCCGTCGATCCGCGCTGCAGCACTCGGTCTTGGCGCCTCGAAGATGCAGACGATCTTCCATCATGTCCTGCCGCTTGCCATGCCGGGCATTCTGACCGGTACCATCATCGGCCTCGCCCATGCGCTGGGCGAAACGGCGCCGCTGCTCTTGATCGGCATGGTGGCATTCGTCGCGAACTATCCGACAACGCCGATGGACCCGTCCACGGCGCTGCCGGTGCAGATTTACATGTGGGCGAACGAAGCTGAACGTGCCTTTGTCGAAAGAACATCCGGCGCTATCATCATCCTGCTTTTGTTCCTCATCGTCATGAATGTTGGCGCAATCCTGTTGCGTCGCCGCTTCGAACGGCGTTGGTAGAGGGAGATTGAGCAATGAACATGTTGTCGGAAGCAGCAGTTGAAAAGGCGCTGGACAAGAAAATGAATGAAGTTACATACAAGATGATCGGCAAGGACGTTTCGGTTTTTTACGGCGAAAAGCGCGCGCTTTACGACGTTAACCTCAATGTCCGCGAGAACACGGTGACTGCGCTCATCGGTCCGTCCGGTTGCGGTAAATCCACCTTCCTGCGCACCTTGAATCGCATGAACGATACGATCGATGGCTGCCGGGTCACCGGCAAGATCACCCTCGACACCGATGATATCTACGACCAGGCGATCGACGTCGTGGAATTGCGTGCCCGCGTCGGCATGGTGTTCCAGAAGCCGAACCCGTTCCCGAAGACGATTTACGAGAACATCTCCTACGGCCCGCGCATCCACGGTCTTGCCCGTAACAAGGCGGATATGGACCAGATCGTCGAACAGAGCCTGCAGAAGGCTGGTTTGTGGAATGAGGTCAAGGACCGCCTGCACGAATCCGGCACCGGCCTTTCCGGTGGTCAGCAGCAGCGTCTGTGCATTGCGCGCGCGGTTGCCGTTAGCCCGGAAGTGATCCTGATGGATGAGCCCTGCTCGGCGCTCGATCCGATCGCAACCGCCAAGGTCGAGGAACTGATCCACGAACTGCGCGCCAACTATACGATCGTTATCGTCACGCACTCCATGCAGCAGGCAGCACGTGTTTCCCAGCGTACGGCCATGTTCCATCTTGGTCATCTTGTCGAAGAAAACGAAACGGACAAGATGTTCACCAATCCGGACGACCAGCGCACGCAGGATTACATCATGGGTCGCTTCGGCTGATTTCCGGCCGGCGCTTTATCGAAACCGAACAAGACTGGTGCCTTTGCCGTGCCCCGCTGGCGTGCACGTGCATGAAGGCCAAGCCGGAGGATTAGACCATGACACAGACAACGACCCATTCGCATATTCTGTCCGCTTATGACGACGAATTGAAGTTCCTGACCCGCCGCATCGCCGAAATGGGCGGTCTGGCCGAGCAGATGTGCGCCGACGCCGTGCGCGCACTGGTCAATTCCGACGCTGCGCTGGCGCAGAAGGTTATTTCCGACGACGCGATCCTCGATCATTCCGAGCGCGAGATCGGCGACAAGGCCATCGTCACCATCGCCAGACGGCAGCCTGTCGCGGCCGATCTTCGCGAAATCATCGGCACGCTGCGTATTGCCGGCGATCTCGAGCGCGTCGGCGACCTTGGCAAGAACACTGCCAAGCGCGTTATCGCGGTTGCCGGCACCGGCGTGCCACGCAAGCTTGCCCGCGGTCTCGAACATCTGTCGGAACTGGCGCTGGTGCAGCTCAAGGAAGTACTTGACGTCTATTCCACGCGTTCCGCCGAGAAGGCCAACGCCATCCGCGAGCGTGACGAAGAAATCGACGCCATGTACACGTCGCTCTTCCGTGAGCTTCTGACCTACATGATGGAAGATCCGCGCAACATCACCACCTGCACGCATCTTCTGTTCTGCGCCAAGAACATCGAGCGTATCGGCGATCATGCGACGAATATCGCTGAGACAATTTATTACATGGCCACCGGCAGCCAGCCGGAGGGCGAGCGTCCGAAGGACGATAGTTCCAACACACTCGGTTCTGTGACCGAATAACAGACAAGCAGAAGCTTGCGGAGTTCAGCATATGGTGCCCAAGATTGCAGTTGTGGAAGACGAGGAAGCGTTGAGCGTCCTCCTTCGTTACAATCTCGAGGCTGAGGGATATGACGTCGACACGATACCCCGTGGCGACGAGGCGGAAATCAGGCTGCAGGAGCGTATTCCGGATCTTCTCATCCTGGACTGGATGTTGCCCGGCGTTTCCGGCATCGAGCTGTGCCGGCGCCTGAGAATGCGGCCCGAAACCGAACGCCTGCCCATCATCATGCTGACAGCGCGCGGTGAAGAAAGCGAGCGGGTGCGTGGTCTTGCCACCGGCGCCGACGATTATGTCGTCAAGCCGTTTTCGACGCCGGAACTTATGGCCCGGGTCAAAGCGATGCTGCGTCGCGCCCGTCCCGAGGTTCTTTCATCGGTGCTGAAATGCGGCGATATCGAACTGGATCGCGAAACCCATCGCGTTCACCGCAAAAGCCGCGAAGTCCGTCTTGGGCCGACGGAATTCCGCCTGCTGGAATTCCTGATGACATCTCCGGGTCGGGTGTTCTCCCGCTCGCAGTTGCTGGACGGCGTCTGGGGTCATGATATCTATGTCGATGAGCGCACCGTTGACGTTCACGTCGGACGCCTGCGCAAGGCGCTTAATTTTTCTCACATGCAGGATGTCATCCGCACCGTCCGCGGTGCCGGGTATTCGATGGAAGCTTGAGCGAAGCCGGGTTTACAGCTTCAGTGAGCACAAAATCCGACCAAAAATCAAAAGGCCCGACACCATTCCGGTTTCGGGCCTTTCGGTTTTGAACATTCCCTAAAAATGAAACTCCATCCGTTGAACGGGCAATCGACGGCCGGCCCGGTATCCGGATTGTGTGGCAAGGCACGGCGGTGATGGAGGAAACGGTCAGGCGTGCCACTGGCATATTTCCCAACCGACCTGATTTTGTCAAAAAAAACGGGCCAGAAGGCCCGTAGTTTTTGAGTGCTGAATGCGTGCCGCAACACTCAAGCCTTACGGCGCTCACTGACCGGCTGATAAGCGAGCTTCGCATGGAACTTGCAATAGGGCGAGGATTCCAGCGCCTCGCAACCGCAGAAGTGGAAGTCATCCTTCAGCGGGTCGCCGACCGGCCACTTGCAGGTGCGCTCCGTCAGTTCCGTCAGCGTCAGGCGACGGGAAATCGGCGTAACGACATTTCTGGAAGAAGGAACGTAGTCGAGAACTTCGGCGGTCTCGATGCCGATTTCTTCGTGCAGCGCTGTTGCCGCGTTCGAACGGGTGAGAATTCGGGCCGGCGCCGCGTTGACGCGGCCCGCGAAATTTGTCGCGCGCGGGGCAGGTGTTGCTGTGCGCTTGGGCGCGGAGCGTGCCGAAGTGACCGGTCCGCCAGCCTTGACACGTCCCGGCAGATTGAGACGGTGGACCTTGCCAATCACGGCATTACGGCTGACGCCGCCCAGCTGTGCTGCTATCTGGCTGGCGCTAAGTCCTTCGGCCCACAATTTCTTGAGTTTCTCGACCCGCTCGTCTGTCCAGTTCATGCCGCTTCTCCGCTTGTCGCGTATATTTCGGCAGAATCCATCTCCGTCTCGCGGGTGTGCCGCAAGCGTGGTTCCTACCGGATTTTAGGTGACTAGTTCCGCCGCAATGCAGTCTAGTAATTAGCGATTAACCTAGTGCCAGCCCGACTCCGTGGCAAGAGTCGCGGGAATCATCTGGAATCGATTTTCCGGTTTTCCCCAACTTGCTGGAGTGTTGAGTCAGAAAGGCAACACCTTGGGGCTCTCTGGCGGCTGCCTACTAGTGCTTGAGAAGCCCGGGAAACGCGGACTTTTGTTGACATCGGCAAACGAACTGACAATAGTGCCCCTGCCGCCGCGAGGCGGCATTTTTGATTTTCAGGCGAGGGATAACCCCGCGAGCCTATTGACAACCTTATGACAGCGCATCCGCGCAAGGAGTGATACAGCCATGGCCGAAGCCGGCGCGCCATTGTTTGATACGTTTTCAAGAGCCCCCCTGCGCTTCGAGCGCGGTGAAGGCGTCTGGCTGTTCACGGAGAGTGGCGAACGATATCTGGATTTTGCAGCCGGTGTTGCGGTCAATTCGCTGGGCCACGCCCATCCGCACCTCGTGGAAGCAATCAAGACGCAGGCCGAGAAGGTCTGGCACGTCTCGAACCTCTATGAAGTACCGGGGCAGGAAAAGCTCGCCAAGCGGCTGACGGAAGCAACCTTCGCAGACAAGGTGTTCTTCACCAATTCCGGTGCTGAAGCGCTGGAATGCGCCATTAAGACGGCGCGCCGTTATCATTATTCAAAGGGTCATCCGGAAAAGTTCCGCATCGTTACCTTCGAAGGCGCCTTCCATGGCCGCACGCTGGCGACGATCGCTGCCGGCGGTCAGCAGAAATATCTCGAAGGTTTTGGCCCCAAGGTCGAAGGTTTCGATCAGGTTCCTTTCGCCGATATCGATGCCTTGAAGGCCGCCATCACGACTGAGACGGCGGCGCTTTTGATCGAGCCTATTCAGGGCGAGGGTGGTATTCGCGCGCCGAGCAAGGAATTCCTGCAAATCCTGCGTGGATTGTGCGACGAGCACGGCCTGCTCCTGATTTTCGATGAAGTCCAGACAGGTGTCGGCCGCACAGGTAAGCTGTTTGCCTATGAGCAGACCGGCGTTGCGCCGGATATCATGGCGGTTGCCAAGGGTATCGGAGGCGGTTTCCCGCTAGGGGCCTGCCTTGCAACAGCGGACGCCGCCTCTGGCATGACGGCCGGTGTGCACGGCACCACCTATGGCGGCAATCCGCTGGCTATGGCGGTTGGCAATGCCGTGCTGGATGTCGTTCTGGCCGACGGTTTTCTGGAAAAGGTTCGTGATGTTGCGCTGGTCTTCCGTCAGGGGCTGGCGTCGCTCAAGGATCGTTATCCTGATGTGATTGAGGAAATTCGTGGCGAAGGCCTGTTGATGGGCATCAAGGCGAAGGTTCCTTCGGGCGATTTGCTGCAGGCCATGCGCGCGGAGCACCTGCTCGGCGTGCCGGCAGGTGACAATGTCATCCGTCTTCTGCCGCCGCTCGTCACCACGGCGGAAGAGGCCCGCGAAGGGCTGGCGCGAGTGGAAGCGGCTGCCGCCTCCCTGACAGCGAAACAGGCGAAAATCGCCTGAAACCAATCAAGGGCGGGCCTCTTTCCGGAGGCTCGCGAGCATGGGACTGTTTGAAATGGCTTCACCAAAACATTTTCTAGACCTTTCGGCCGTCGGGTCGGAGGATTTGCGGGCGATTCTTGATGATGCGCACACGCGCAAGATTGCCACCAAGGCCGGCACGGCTGAAAAGCCGCTTGCCGGCAAGATGCTGGCGATGATCTTTGAAAAGCCGTCCACCCGCACCCGCGTCTCCTTTGATGTCGGCATGCGCCAGCTCGGCGGCGAAACACTCTTCCTGTCGGGCACGGAAATGCAGCTCGGCCGCGCCGAAACGATCGGCGATACGGCCAAGGTACTGTCGCGTTATGTCGACGCCATCATGATCCGCACCACGGATCATTCGCGCCTGCTTGAGCTTGCCGAACACGCGACCGTGCCTGTTATCAACGGCCTGACGGATGACACCCATCCCTGCCAGATCATGGCGGACATATTGACGTTCGAGGAACATCGCGGCCCGGTCAAAGGCAAGACAATCGCCTGGACCGGTGACGGCAATAACGTGCTGCATTCTTTCGTTGAAGGCTCGGCCCGCTTCGGTTACCGCATGAATATGGCGGTACCCATGGGGTCTGAGCCGCACGACAAGTTCCTGAACTGGGCGCGCAACAATGGCGGCGAGATCGCGCTTTATCATGATGCCGACAAGGCGGTTGCCGGGGCTGATTGTATCGTCACCGACACCTGGGTGTCCATGAATCAGGAACACAAGGCGCGCGGCCACAACATCTTCCAGCCGTATCAGGTGAATGAAGCGCTGATGGCCAAGGCTGATAAGGATGCGCTGTTCATGCACTGCCTGCCGGCGCATCGTGGCGAGGAAGTGACGGATGGCGTCATCGACGGGCCGCAATCGGTGGTCTTCGATGAGGCGGAAAACCGGCTCCATGCACAGAAGTCCGTTATCGCCTGGTGCATGGGCGTCATCTGACGACCAGCGCCGGTTTCGACCGACGCTTGGCCGGGTGCTTGAACTTGGCCGCATACATTACCATTTGTGGGACTTCGAAGAGGCTCGTCGGTTTTTTGCTGGCGGGCCATCATCAAGATTTGCAGGATTTCCCCCGGAGGCGGTTTCGCTTCCCGGATCTCTGTGCGACAAGCGAAAAAAGCACATTCAAAAAGCCGGACTTTTGGACGGTAGCGGCGCAACGGCTGCGCCAGGGAGTTATGATATGGCAGATGTAACGGTTGAACTGGACGATCTCGTTCTTGCTGGCGACGACAAGGTTGTACCCTTTCAGGTCGAAGGTCTGGATGTGCGCGGCCGCGCCGTGCAGGTCGGGCCGCTGCTGAACGCCATCCTCGAACGGCACGACTATCCCACAGTTGTCGCCCGCCTGCTGGCGGAAGCGACGGTTCTGACGGCGCTGATCGGCACATCCCTGAAGTTTTCCGGCAAGCTGACCGTGCAGACCAAGGGCGATGGCCCGGTCGATCTTCTGGTGGCGGATTTTACCGCGCCGGAGAGCATGCGCGCCTATGCCCGTTTTGATGAAGAGCGACTGGCCGAGGCGATCGCTGCCGACGCCACCTCGCCCGAGCAATTGCTGGGCACCGGCATTCTCGCATTCACGATCGATCAGGGTATGGGTATGCAGCCCTATCAGGGCATCGTTCCACTGGATGGCTCGTCGCTGGAAGAAATCGCCGGGGTTTATTTCCGTCAGTCGGAACAGCTTCCCACCCGCGTGCGCCTCGGCGTTGCCGAGTTCTTCGACCGTGACGGTGAAGGCAAGCCGCGCCATGGCTGGCGTGCCGGCGGCGTGATTGCCCAGTTCCTGCCCCAGGCGCCGGAGCGTCTGCGCATGCGTGACCTTCACGGAGGCGACGGCGACGAGGGCAATTACGACGTGGCGGAGGACGATGCCTGGACTGAGGCGGTGTCGCTGCTGAACACGGTGGATACCGACGAGTTGACCGATCCGCAGGTGCCGGTGGAGCGTCTGCTCTACAGGCTTTTCCATGAGAGTGGCGTGCGCATCTATGATCCGCAGGTCATTTTCGATCGTTGCAGCTGTTCGCGGGACAAGATCAAGGGCGTTCTGTCCGGCTTCACCGCCGAAGAGATCAAGGCGAGTGAGGAAGACGGCGCAATCGCGGTGACCTGCGAGTTCTGCTCCACCACCTATCGCTACGATGTCAGCGAGTTTGAAAACGTCTGAATAAAAAAGCCGCGCCTTTAAAAGGTGCGGCTTCTCAACTGTTCGGGAGTCTCAGTTCAACACCCGCAAAAGCCCGGGCGAATCCAGCGAAAAGGCGGGTATGGTGACATTGAACACCTCGCCCTTTTCCGTTTCCATTTCATAATGGCCGAACATCAGGCCTGAAGGCGTATCCAGCGGACAGCCGGAGGAGTACTCATAGCTGTCGCCGGGGTTCAGGTGCGGCTGCTCGCCGACGACGCCCGGTCCGTATACTTCATCCACCTGGCCGTTTTGATCGGTGATATGCCAATAGCGATTGACGAGTGTCACCGTCATGTCGGAGTTGTTCGAGATCACGACTTTATAGCCCCAGACGTAACGATCGTCATCCGGGTCGGATTGTTCTTCGAGATAATACGGATCGACCGTTACCTCGATATCCCTTGTCAGAGCACGATACATACGCGCCACACCTCGATATTATGCCTGCTGCCATTATCCTACACTATAGGCTCTGGCGATCGTCAAGAAAATGAATGGCTTGACGGGCAGGCGCCACCTGCTGTTGCGCCGTTTTCCACCGTTAGGGATAACGATAAAGGTAAATATTGGTTGCCCGCCACAGGATTTTGCCCCTTGCGGTGCTGGCTGCGCCATGGCCCGACGCAGGGTGGGGCCATGGCGCTTGTGGATTGAATTTTCAGGCGGAAACGGCTGCCAGCCCCTTCGCCAAATCTTCCAGCAGGTCGTCCGTGTCCTCGATACCGCAGGAAAGACGTAAGGTTCCACCGGAAATGCCCAGTTCGGCGCGCGCCTCATCGGAAAGGTTCTTGTGCGTCGTGGTGCCGGGGTGGGTGATCAGGCTCTTGGCATCGCCCAGATTGTTGGAAATCTTGACGATCTCCAGCGCGTTCTGCAGCGCGAAAGCCGCATCCTTGCCGCCCTTCAGCTCGAAAGCCACCAGTGTCGAGCCGCCGGACATCTGCCGCGCAATAATATCGGCCTGCGGGTGATCGGCGCGGCCGGGATAGATGACCTTGGCGACCTTGCCGCTATCGGCGAGGAAATCGGCGATCTTTGCGGCATTTTCCGTCTGCTGTTTGACGCGCAGCGGCAGGGTCTCGATGCCCTTCAGCAGCGTCCACGCGTTGAACGGCGACATGGCCGGGCCGGTGTGGCGGAAATAGTCCTGCAACTCTTCCTCGATCCACTTCTTGTCGGAAAGGATCACGCCGCCGAGGCAACGGCCCTGACCATCAATATGTTTGGTCGCCGAATAAACCACGATATGGGCGCCGAGTTCGAGCGGCTTCTGGAAGAGCGGCGTCGCGAACACATTATCGACCACGACTTTGGCGCCAATCTGGTTGGCAAGCTTTGCCACGCCGGCAATATCCACCACTTCGAGTGTCGGATTGGTCGGGCTTTCAAGGAAAAACAGCTTGGTATTCGGCTGGATCGCCTTTTCCCAATTGCCGAGATCGCGGCCGTCGATCAGCGTGCATTCGATGCCGTATTTCGGAGCAAGCGTCTCAACCACCCAACGGCAGGAGCCAAAAAGGGCGCGTGCGGCAACGATATGGTCGCCGGCGCGCAGCTGGCACATGATGGCGGCGGTGACAGCGGCCATGCCGGAGGCAAGCGCCCGGGCGTCTTCCGCACCTTCCAGCAGGCACATGCGCTTTTCGAACATGTCATTGGTCGGGCTTGCATAACGGGCGTAGATGAAGCCGTCCGTTTCACCCTTGAAGCGCGCTTCGGCGGCTTCGGAGTTTTCGTAGACGAAACCCTGGGTCAGATAGATTGCTTCCGACGTTTCACCATAGGGGGAGCGTAGCGTACCGCCGTGAACGAGCTGGGTTGCCGGGCGCCATTTATTGCTCATGTGATCACCTTCAAAACAAAAAAACCGGCCGCAAAAGCAGACCGGTTCCAAGCACCCGGTCTTTTTAGCCACTTATTTAACGTGGCTGCAAGCCGACCGGCCAAATCACCACGGGATAAGATTGCCATACTGCCGTTACCCGCTTGCGTCAATGCCTTCCTTTTGGTTTTGTCGCGGTCAAAAGGAATGATGACCATGACGAGAACCACGGGCATTTTGGCGGATGGCGCTATCCGGGCGCTGTTTGCGGGCGGCAAGCTGAAAAGCGAGGCCGAGCTCGATATTGACCAGGTGCAGCCCGCCAGCCTCGATCTGCGGCTGGGTTCAAAAGCCTATCGCGTGCGCGCCAGCTTCATGCCCGGCCCTGGAACCCGCGTCATAGACAAGCTCAACCGCTTCAGCCTGCACGAGATCGACCTCAGCAACGGCGCAGTGCTGGAAACCGGTTGCGTTTATATTGTTCCGCTGATGGAAAGCCTGGAACTGCCGGCGGAGATGTCGGCTTCGGCCAATCCCAAAAGCTCGACCGGTCGCCTTGATATTTTCACCCGCGTCATGACCGACAACGCGCAGGAATTCGACAAGATACCGGCGGGATATGCCGGCCCGCTTTATCTGGAAATCAGCCCGCGTACCTTCCCCGTGGTGGTCCGCCGCGGCTCGCGCCTGTCGCAGATCCGCTTCCGCATAGGCCATTCGCTGCTCAACGAAAATGAGCTTCTGAAGCTGCACGAAACGGAAACGCTGGTTGCCAGCGAAACGCCCAACGTCACCGGTGGCGGCATCGCCCTTTCCATCGATCTCAAGGGTTTTGGCGACAATGGGCTGATCGGCTATCGCGGCAAGCATCACACGGCGGTGGTGGATGTCGACAAAAAGGCCCAGCACGACGTGCTCGATTTCTGGGAGCCGCTTTATGCGCGCGGCCGCGCCGAACTGATCCTCGATCCGGATGAGTTCTACATTCTCGTCTCGCGCGAAGCCGTGCACGTTCCTCCGCTCTACGCGGCTGAAATGACCCCCTTCGACCCCTTGGTGGGCGAGTTCCGCGTGCACTACGCCGGCTTCTTCGATCCCGGCTTCGGCCACGCGCAGGCCGGCGGCACCGGCAGCCGCGCCGTGCTGGAGGTGCGCAGCCACGAGGTGCCCTTCATCCTCGAACACGGCCAGATCGTCGGCCGTCTGGTTTACGAGCACATGCTGCACAAACCAGAGGGCCTCTACGGCACGGGTCTCGGCTCCAACTACCAGGCGCAGGGCCTGAAACTTTCCAAGCATTTCCGCGCGGAATAATGAGCCTGCCGGGTGCTTGACACCCGATGCGAACTGTCCGATGTCTTATTTCACGGTGCGGGTGTAGCTCAATGGTAGAGCAGCAGCTTCCCAAGCTGAATACGAGGGTTCGATTCCCTTCACCCGCTCCAGCGACCTTTCCAACAAGATCAACGACGTCCAACAAGCGCTGATTTTTCAGCGCTTTTGCCTCGTGTGCGCGTAAGATCGTGCAACGGTATGCAGTGACATCCAGCAATTTTGTCGGTAAAAATCACGGTATTCGTCATCGTGGTGGGAAGCCGATACCGTAAAATGGCACTGACAGACATTCAGGTTTAAGAATGCCAAAGCCGACAGCAAGCCGTGCAAGCTGTCTGATGAGAAGGGGCTTTACCTCTACATTTCGGTTGCTGGGGGAAAGTCTTGGCGCTTCGATTACGATTTTTTCGGAAAGCGAAAAACTCTTACGATTGGGGCGTACCCAACGGTTGGGCTGGCGGATGCCCGTCGATTGCGCGACGAGGCCAAGAAGAAGCTGGCTGAAGGTTTGGACCGGTGTCATTGCGGATGAATTCATTGAGAAGCTGAAACGCGACAAGCGTGCAGAGCCGACCATCACGAAGAATAAATGGATGTTGAAGGATCTCGCAGCAAAGCTTGGACCTTATCCGGTCACCCAGATTACCGCGCGTGATGTTCTTGCGGTGTTGACCACCATCGAAAAGAGCGGGCGAGTGGAAAGTGCATTGGCAACGCGCGCTGCCATTGGTCGTGTGTTCCGATATGCCATCGCAACGTCAAGGGCCGAGAACGACCCGACGTCGGCGCTACGGGGGGCTCTCCAACGCCACGTGCCGGTCAACCATGCCGCATTAACGACGAAGGCTGAGATGGGCGGCCTGATGCGTGCGATTTACGGTTACGAGGGCTGGCCTTCTTTGGTTGCCGCATTGAAAATCCAAGCCTTGTGTTTTGCCCATCCCGGTGAGACGCGCTCGATGGAGTGGACGGAGTTAGATTTTGATAAGTTAGTTTGGACCATACCCGCACAGAAAACCAAAATGCGCAGAGAGCATCATGTGCCGCTTTCAACACAAGCAGTGGAAGTTCTCACGGAGATGAAGGAGCTGTTTGACGATAAGCCCTATGTCTTCCCTTCAATGATGTCCGGCAAGAAGGTTCTATCCGAGAACTCCATGAATTCAGCTCTGCGGCGCATGGGGGTGACTGAGGCCCAGCATACCGCGCACGGCTTTCGTTCTTCCGCCAGCAGCATATTGAACGAGTCTGGAGAGTTCAGCATCGATGCTATCGAAGCTCAGCTTGCGCATCTCGATACGCGGGCCGTTAGACGTATCTACAATCGGGCCACATATTGGGACGAGCGAGTGAAGATGATGCAGTGGTGGGCCGACGTTCTCGATAAGGCGCGAGCGGACACTAAAAGCTCTGACCAATTGGCAAGTTTGCATCGTTGAATGTTTGAGAGGCCTTGCTGAGGGTTCAAGGCGAGAAAGTGAAAGCTACACCGACATTGATATGTCTCCGGTCGTAGTTGTAATTTCATCTGGCAGTCGAAAAAGTAAATTATATGTAGTCTTTTTCAACTCGATAGTTTTTCTCAATCATCTCGATGAGTAGTGGAGCGCTAGGAAGAGAAGGTCCTTCTGGATATTTCTTTTCCTCGTTCGTGAGAGGGCGTTTTACCCGCCATTCTTTTTCTCCATCCCAGAAAAACCAAAGAGTATCGTCCCCTTTGAGATTATTGGTTCCACGAAAAATCGGGAAATTCTCTAATTTTTCTGAAACCGGAACATTTGCGACTAGCGTAAATAGCCCTTGTCGAACTGCATCTTGTATAAGAAATGTTGTGATAAATTGCGGATCTTGGCAGACCAAAGAAGAAAAATCCTCCGGCTCTTTTGCAAAGAACTGTCTAAAGACAGCGACAACAAATTTCCATTTCGGATGGGTGTGGGTAACCTGCCCATAACAAATCCCTTCTGAAGTCAGAATTTGGAAGACATCGCCGATTTTCACTGTTTTACGTTGCAACATATCTATTTCGTCCATTGGTATTCGACTCTGTCGAGAAGCTCTTTGCCACGGACTAGGGCTTGCTCGTAGGCCGTTGGATTTTTTGTTTTCGAAATCGAGTTTATTTTGTTGAGCAGGTCGCCATTATTTTTGCCTAAACCGTAATAATTAATGAGGGTTTGCTCAACTGCTCTGGCATCATCCCGTGAAAGGTTCGACAAGCCGCGAATTTCCGTGATCTTTATTCCCTTTTCGCGCAGATGCTCTGCGCCTCGGCGCGCGATATCATCTGTGATGCCAACATATCTTGTCGCGCCATCTACAACGCAACTGTAAACGCATGTTTTACCCCCGATACTTGCTGACGCTGTTTCGGTTGCAGTTTCAATTGCTCTTACCGTATCGGCATCAGCATTTTTTCGAACCCATCGCAGTAGATCAGCACCCGCCTTCGACCCAGGAATGACGCTACCGATTGTTAGCTCTATGCCTGCATCTACCGCTGCCTGTTTTGCCATGGAGACGGCTTGATCGCATGCGGACTGGCTGCCAGCGTTGCACTGGTACGTTGCGACGGTGATATCAACGGCATCCGACGCCACAAGAACCTTGTCGGTCACCTCTAATATAACGCCAATTACGATTATGACAGGGATCCAGAAGGCGTTGTTTTCGGCGGCATTTCCGCCCGCGTCGGCTCCGGTATCAACATTACCTCCGGCAAGGGCGGCGGCAAGACCAGCAGCGACGCGTGCGACATCCACGCCGCTTGCACGCCAATTGTTGACGAGCACTATCGCTTCGTCACGCGTTAGATCGCGTTCTGTCAACGCATTGTGGATACTCTTTTCAATCAGCTCTGCGGTAACTTCACCGACAACGCCGCCGATCGCTCCAGACTTGCAGTCGCCAGCGGCAATTGCACCAGCCGCACAACCAAGCGCCGCATGTGCGATCATCTGGGAAACCTTATCGATTTCTCCTGTATGATACGCCTTGCCGATTTCCTGCGCGATGTTTTCGCTAAGAACCGCTGCGGCTTCGAGCCTGAATGCATCAAGCAGGTTTCGGTCGAGCTTGCCGCCTTCGATGGCGGTAGAAACACCCGCCTTGACGGTGGCGCGAATAAGGCCCTGCTGAATGTCCTGGGTGATCCGGTCGGCCAACGGTGCGTTTGCCGGGAGCTCATTCCCAAGACCAGCCATGTCGGCCAGCTGAACCGTCAGTCCTGCAGCCACCATGGAGGTGAGCAACGCGCGGATATTGGCAGACGAACCGAGTTCCTTTAGGGCCGCACCGATGTCGCCCTGATTGTTGACCAGTGCCACTGCGCTCTTGTTGATGAGCGTTTGAAGTCCCGCCTGAATAGCCGCTTCGGCAACTGCATTGCCGGCCAAGCCAAGTGAACCGGCAACGGAACTGGTAAGGCTTGACGTGAAGCCCGTCATTGGTCCTGTGAGAGCGGCCGTGATGAGTGTCACCAGCGCCGCACCGGCCTCAGTCAGTCCTTGAGACTTGTAGTCCCACTGTTGGAACTGAGCATCGACGGCCTTCCAGTCCACCTTGCCGGCGAGAGCCGGGTCGTTGCGGATATCTCCGACCCAGGAAAGGCCGGGGGACTGCGAGAGTTGATCGAGCGAGGCTTCTAGATTGCCGGTCTTGTGGTATTCGATGACAATCCCGTTGCCGGCATCGATCTTCAGGCCGCCACCTGCCTCGATCTCGACATGGCGGATCGTTTCTTCGGCCTTGCCCTGATCACGCTCGTTCCACCAGAACAGATCTTCCTCACGCTTAAAATCCTGCTTGAAGCTCTGGTCGGTGTTTGTGAGAAGGGCGACCTTGCCTTCTTCCGCTTCGAGGCGGGTTTCTCCGCCGCTTTTTATCTGCGGTGCCTGCAACGTCACATCGCCGGTTTCCGAGATAACGGAGAGGTCACCTCCTGCCGTGATCGTCGTCGCTTCGGTGTCCACGGAAGAGGACTGGCGACGAATATTGGTTTCGGTGCCGAGGAAGCCGCCCGTCTTGATGTCGAGCTTCAGGTCGCGGCTTTCGCGATTCTGCACGGAGGCGATGGTCACGTCGCCATCAGCCTGAACGGTGACGTCTTCGCCACCCGTCACCGTCACGCCTCGAAGGGCGAGATCGTCACCGGCATCGATAAGGAGATTGCCGCCCGCCTGTAGTTCCGCCAGCGTGTTGGTCAGGCTATAGGCCCGGTCATACCCGCCCTTGATCTTGTCGTCGCGGGACCGTTCCAGTTCGAGCGCCGATATCTCGATCGCGCTGCCCGCATCCAGCGTCATGTCATCGCCGGCAACAAACTGTCCGCCTTCGGAAACGATCGACCCGGATGCCTTGAGAAGCAGGTCCTCACGTGCCTCGATACGAGCCGTTTGCTGGGCACGGTCGGCAAAACCGTTGGCATAGACATCACGAACCTTCGCCGTGTCGTTGACGACGGCGTCTGCCTCAACGGTGACGTTGCGGCCCGAAACCGTGCCGGAACGGTTAGAGAAGATGCTGCCGGCATCGATGACGATATCAGCGCCCGCAAACAGGCTTCCTCCATTGTTGAAGAGGGCCGCCGAGGTATCGATGGAGAGGTTGCCGACGGTGGAGATCGTTCCCGAGTTTGTCAGCGCCGCCGTTTCGATTGTCGCCTGACCGGCCTTGATCTGCGCGCTGGCCAGACTGGTGTTGGCCGCAGTCGAATGGGACAGATAGACGCGGGGGACCATTACCTCGTGCCCATTCACCGTCTGCTTTTCCAGCCAGACGATGTCCTTGGTCAGCGCACCAATCTGTGACGGTGTCAGCGCGACGCCGAAGGTAAGCCCCAATTCCTTTTGGGCATCGATGGCGTTGTTATAGAGCGCCTGTATGAGTTGATAGGGATCGAGGCTGGAACCGAAGGAGCGGCTACCGGTCAGATTGAATATCTGGTCGCGGATAAGGCGATATTCGACGTAAGCATCGCCCAGTCGCTTCAGTGGCAGGTCAGGATTGTAGCCGCCGATGTGGCTGAGGAAGTAATCGGAACCAAGGAACTTGGAAGCATCGATGAACTCGGATCGGGTTTCGATCAGGAACGGCATGTTGGGAGCCGCAATCGTCTGGAACGTGGCCTGCCGTCCGATCAACGAATTGACGCTGACATCAAGCGCCGAGATGTTTGCAAGATTGCTTGCCTGCGAGGCGAAAGCGACGTCGGCGACCGACAATGCCCGATCACCGGATGAAAGCCCGATCTGGCTTGCCTGACCGCGCACGGCGTTGTTGTTGAGATACCCGCTGACATTGGCGCTGAGAGTGCCGCCGGCCTCGATGGTCCCGAACACGGAATCGTAGGTGCGTGAGGATGTGCCTGACTCTGTGGTCGTCCAGTAACGCGTCTTGCGGTCGACGCAGACGCCGAGAATTCTTCGCGCGCAATAGCGTTCAGAGTGCTCTGTCACCGCCGTCGTTTCGATGGTTTCGATCAGGTCACGACCTTCGTTCATGATCGAAGCAGCCGTAATCGCGATATCACCATTGGCAGCGATCTGGCTGTAGCTGTTGGTCAGCGCTCCAGTGTCGATTTCGATCTTGCCTCCCGCCAGAAGCTGGGAGGCGGGTCCGTTCGCCGTTGCTTTTTCCCGTTTTGTAACGGTGGTCGTCGTGGTTGATCCGGATGCCGAGGATTGCGATGTCTCATCAATGGTCGCGGTCAGGCCCTCCCTCCGGTTGGTGAGCGAAGCGACGTTCAGGGCCATGTTACCGGACACCGCCTCGATTGTGCCGGAACGGTTGTCCAAAGCACCAGCGCGCAGGCCGGTCAGACCTTTGATGACAAGATCGGTCTCTGACAGCACATCGGCATTGATGTTGGTGAAGCTGCCATCCAGAGAATAGGTCGAGGAGGTGCCGGAATAGAGCAGTCCGGTATTGGAAAGGTTGCCCGCAAGCTCGGCGAGAAGTGGCCCGTTCGCTGAGCCGACCGAACCTGCATTGGCAAGGGATGCCGCCCGCAGCGCCAGCCCGCTGCTGCCGTTAAGCACCGCACCTGCCTGAGCATTGACGTTTCCAGCCCGGCCATCGTTTCGGCCCGTTAGTGTCAGCGCGCCATTTGATTCTATCTTGCCGGAAATGGTGGCATCGCCATCGATAGAAAGGCCGATCCCGTTCCGCGCGGAGATTTTCCCGGAGTTTTGGAAGTTGCCGGAAAGAGCGGCGACGATTGACTGGTCATGAGCGGTCAAAAGACCCTGATTAACAAGCCCTGCCGCCTCCATATCCACGCGTCCGGCGTTGATGGTGCCGTTGCTAGTGATCGTTCCACTGGCGGCTTGCAATGAAAGTGCATCCTCGACCAGCAATTCACCCGAACTGCCGATATTCCCGCCGGCTGAGACGGTTGCGGAGGCGGTGCTTAACAGCGTACCGGCATTGGTAATGTCGGTTTGTGCGGCGACGTCGAGCGTGCCTCCCTGTGCGGCAATGGAACCGTCGTTGATGATCGATCCGGCGGACGCTTTCACCCCTGCATTGGCGGCAACAAGTCCGGCCGTCGTGTTTCGAAGCGCGCCATCCGCCGTCAGTGTGACCTTGTCCGTGGAAACGACGCGCCCCGAATTCTCGATGTCCCCTTTTGACGAGAGGATGGCACCGTCGTTTCCGGCGATTTCGCCTGAATTTGCCAGATTGCCGCTTATAGTTCTGAGTGTTGCCGACGATTTCGCCGCGAGGCTGGCACTGGAGGTGAGGCTTGCAGCTTCTGCGAGAAGCGCGCCGCCCGAAACGTAACGGCCGCTATTGATCGTCAGACGGTCGACTGATGTAACGGTGAGATTGCCGCCAGCCGTGATGCGCCCGTTTACTGCAACAATGTTATCTGTCTCAAGCGTGATGTCAGAGAGTGACCGAAGCGTGTCGCGCCCGGTATCGGTTGTGCGCGTCAGATTGATGTTATCAGCCTTGATTGTCAGCAGACCCCCGGCAGCAAGTTGACCCTTCCCTGCCTCTAGTGTCGAAGCCACGACGTTCAGGGTGCCGGTGGCTGTTTGCTGCCCGGCGCTGTCAGTTCCCGATGCCGCGAGTGCATCCGTGCCGAGCGACACGGTCTCCCCCTTGAGTGAGACGTTGCCTTTGCTGATGACAAGGGCGTTATCGGCCAGTTTTACGCCGCTCAACCCTTCGAGCACGATGGCTTCGTCTGAGAACAGCGTGCTTTCAACCGTAACCGCCTGCTTGGCGGATCTGGCTGTGATTGCCTGCTTGGCTTGCGCTTTTCCGAGTGTGAGCTTGCCGTCGGCGCTGAGCGTCATTGCCCCGGCATTGGCGGCCATATCGCCGGACATTTTGACGCCGGCACCTTTGTCGGTGGAAATGATCTTGATGCTGCCGGCATACATGCCGCCCAGCAGCGAGGAATCGATGGCGATTGCCGGTTCGTCATCATCGGATGCCATTGGTGTCACCAGCCCGGATTGATAGGCGTAGCTGTTGCGGCCCGCAACGAGATTGAGTTCGCCGCCAGCCCTGACCGGGCCATCGACGGCGATCTTGCGCGAAACGATATCGAAGATATTGACCGAGCCGAGGTCGGCACCATTTGCGCCGATGCGGACGTCACCGCCATTTACGCGTAGACCGGACAAAGATCCGTCTGGTCCCAGTTCCGGCGTGCCGGTCGATAGGGTCACGCGTGGTGTATTGATGAAGCCGCAGCCATTGCAGGTGAGCCCATTCGGATTGGCGATCACGACATTGGCACCGCCGCCGTGGACCTCCACAGCTCCTTGCAGAAGCGAGCGGTTGGAGCCGGTTACCTCGTTTAGAATGACACTGGCCGGGCCGGAATTGCGCAGATTGGCATTGCCCTGGACGAGGCCGCCAAGCTGTGAGCGCAACAAATCCTGATTGGAGTTGTTGAGGATGACACCATTCGGGCCGACATTGAAGTCGCCATACTTATTGTGAGACAGGCCGGCAGCGTTCGGTGTGACGATATCGATCAGCGGAACGCCATTGCCGGTTGCGCCGATACCGGGCTGGTTTGCGAAGCCCGCTGCCTGATCAGCCCGGATTTCCTGCGCTTTCAACATCAGCGGCTGTGTTGCAAGAATAGCGCTAAGTGTCAGCGCAACGGATTTGCGGGCGATGATACCAAACCGCAAACTACGCGAGTTCGGTTGTTCAACTCTGCGCTGCTTTTCGAGTTTCGATTTTGGCATGCCATTGCTCCATACTAAGGTGGCTAGTGAACGAACGCGCAGAGTTCGCAGTCTAAAATGAAACCGACAGGCGTGCCTGTACCAGTCCTGACGACGGGCGAAGGCTACTGGGCAGGTCGGGCATGGAAAGAATGTCGGCATAGGACACATCGAAATTGATGCGGCCGCCGCGATTTCGGAGACCGATCGCACCACCGATGATATTTCCGCCGAGTGCGGTTCCGGACGGGTCGGCAGCACTATGTCCCAGATCCAGCGCGACGTAAGGTTCCAATCGTCCGATGATCCGGGTGGCCTCGGCATCGTTGAGTTCCGGTAACAGAACCGAAAGTTCGTTGCGCATCAGGATTGCCTTGCCGGAATAGAGAATTGCCTCGCGCGCACCCCGTACTGTTGAATAACCGCCAAGCGACATTTGCTCTGAGCCAAACAGCAGGTCGTCGGTCCACTGGCCGGTAACGCTGGTGTTGAAGATCATCGTCGCCGCCCCGAGCTCCTGCGTCCGGAAATATCCGAGCGAAGCTGAAAGCGTCTCGCACTGGCCTTTCGGGGAACCTGCAGGTGCGGTGGAATCGTCGAATGCACCTAAAATATCCAGACCGCGATTATAGCCGAAGCTGACGCTTGCCTGTCCCCCGAGGAGCTGGCGGGAGTGGCCAAGCTCCACCGTCGCGACGGAAAGCACACGGCTTGAGACGTCGATGCGGCTACCGAGCAGGAAGTTTTCAGTTTCCTTCCATGTCAGACGCCCGGTCATCCACGTCTTCGATGTCTGATCCCGGTGAAGGACGCGCGAGACGTAGGGAGCCACCGAATGCGAACCACCGGATGTCTCGATGGCGGATAGCGGCCCTTGAAGGGTAGAGTGGTAGTTGCTCCAGGAACCATTGATCCCAAAAGTCCAATAGCCGTAAGGTACGGAAACGGCTGCTGTCAGCGTGTTGCTGTTGGGACGATCGCTCGACAGAAAAAGCGGATGGTGATCCATCGAGCGCTGGTAGCCGAAGAGCCATTCGTCGTTGACACCGAAGATGTTATCCAGCCCGAAATCCGCACGTGACTGATAGATGCCGGTCGCATTGCCGCCGAGATTGTCCGCCGACAGGCTTACATGCCATGGACGCGCCTGCTCTACAGCCACATCAAGAACCGAGCCCCCCTGACCCTTGCCGGATTGCAGCGCGATCTTGCCCTTGCTGGAGCGTAGCCGATTGATCTGGTCGAGGCCCTGTTCAATATCGCGCAGATTGGCCGGCTCGCCACGTATGCCGGGAAATGCGGTCGCGATGCGGTTATCGCTGGGTGCCTTGCCATTCAAGGTGATATCTTCGAGGCTCCCTTCGATCACGGAAATATCCAGTGAACCGTCGGACAAATCCTGTTCCGGCAGATAGGCGCGCGAGGCGATATAGCCGCGTTCGACGTAAAGGTAGGTCAGTGCCTCCAGCACGCTGTTTAGTTCGGCAAGCCCGAGGCATCGTCCTTCCCACCGGCGTATAGTGTGCGTAACGGTCGCGGCGGGGACGAGCGTTGTTCCACTTACCGAAATACGACTGACCGGCAGGCAAGTTTCGCCGGGGGCGGAGGAGGCGGTATCGGGAGCGGTTGTCGGCCTTCCCTGCGGCGCACGCGTGGTCTTGCGCAACATTTCTTCTTGTCGAAGCCGATCCTGTTCGGCCTGCTGTCTTTCGATCTGGTTCGCCTGACGTGCCGCGTCGTTTGTAACGCCTTGCGCATGGGCAGGCGCTGTTTTCACGGCGAGCGAAAGCAGCGCGGCGGATAACGCAAGGCCGGAAAAACGGCTGGAGCTACGCAAGACCTTCAATTGCCGCCATCCACGGCCTTGGAAGGAGCAGTCTTATCGTCATTCACCGCCTGTGTGCTAGGAACTGCTCCCGACGCCAGTGCATCGAATGCTTTGGTGAACCCCTTCAGTGAGAAAGACGCCTTCACGGTCTGGCTGTTGAGCAAGCGAAAATAGGCGGTTCCGTCGGCTGCTTTTTTCATCTGGGCGAGGCGGTCGCGGTCCAGCGGAACGATGACGAAACAACCAAGATGATTGCAGTTGCGGTATTTCAACAGGGAAGGTTTCGCTGTGCCGGCCGCGAAACCAAAATCCGATGCGAGATGAACATCGAGCGGCGTTAAAACCACCAGCGCCCAATCCGCTTTTCCTGCTTTGTCGTTGGCGCGGGAAACGGCAAGGTTTAGGACCTCAAGAGGCTTGCCATTCTGGCTGACCATGAGTGGCTGAGCGATTTCACAGGCGGGTGACGTTGCTGGTTTTCCATTTGTCGCAGGCGGTGCAACGCATCGCAACGTCCAGTCGTCGAAATGCTCGACCCGAACATCGGAAGGGGCACGAATGTCGGTTTGCCCTTTAGTCGTTGGTTCTTGCGCCCAGCTCGGAACGGTTGCGAATGAAATTGTACCCGCCATAACCAAGGTAAATGCGATTCGAGCGAAAAAGGAGGGAACCCTGAGTCCTGTCGTCAAACCCTTGTGATGATGGACGCAGGTAAAGCTTGTCTGAAAAGAGAGGGCGGGCAACTGAGAATTCATCCGGAACCTGTTTTTTTAGTAAACTAGCATCTTCAGGGTGTATTCTCTGCGGCCATAGCAAACAAATACAACCTTGAAAAGTACAAAAAAATAACAGGCACACTTTCTCGTTGCTTAACGGCATGCGTCTAGTTTTGCGGAACGGATTTGCCACCTTCAGAGGTGCACTAAAGACGATAGTATCCGGTATACCTGCATGCGTGAGCACTTTACCTCCCGCGCTATTGCAGTTGGTCCAGCGCCAAGTTTATGAAGTTGCACAACGAGGTTGCTGTCGATACGTGTCTTGCCACCTTTGTATATACCAAGATTCTTCGCGCGTTCGATGCCCTCGCGCTGTCGCTCTTTGATGAATCGTCGCTCCATCTGAGCCACCATGCCGAGCACGGTCAAAATAACTTTCCCATTTCACCTTTTGTTGAGACGTGTGGCTCGAGGACAGTGACGTATGCGCCGCGCTGTTCGCATTCGTGGACGATATTCAAAACGTCACGGGTGTCACGGCCGAGGCGATCAAGGCGTGTGACGATCAGTTCGTCATCTTCGCGCAAGAACTCGATGATTGTTGCCAACTCGGTTCGGCCTTGACGGCTTTCACCGGAAACCTTTTCGCACCGGACGATTTGGCAGCCTTCGGCTATAAGCCGCTGTTGTTGAATTTCTAGATCCTGATCGAGCGTACTAACGCGGGCGTACCCTATACGAGCCATGTGTCACCTCAAGCTTTAGGCTTGACGCTACCCTGTCACAAATAGTCGCTGTCAACCCAGATGTTACATGGGTGGCTGTAACTACCGACTCGTCACATGAAGGTATACCCTTATGTGACCCGCTGTTGCACCTTGCGGACATGCACGTCCAGTTTATGAAACGAAGGTTTTGGTTTCGATTGGGAGGATGCAAACGTCCGACCAGCACCGACGTCAGTGCGGAGAAGAGGCACGGTGCTAGCGAACGATCATTGGCTTCTGACAGGCGGCAGGCAGCCTTTGCTGTCACCTCAAGTCTTTATTCCAGTTTTGTCGAACAGGCTTTTGCGGAAGTCGGTTGAATAAGCACTCGCAGCTACCTCCTTAACCAGATGGCCCTGCCATGTCGCCTTAAGGCCAAAAACGCTCTGAATCTTAGCCAGCGCGATTTTTCCGTCTGCCAGACGTCGCCTAGCCTTCTTCCGCTCCTCATCGCCGAGTTGGTTCAGATAGCCTTCCGTCCTATTGCGCATCTCTTTGAACCGGACCATGAAATCGCGCCAATCACCGTTCTTAGAAGTTACAGCATCCTTGATCGACTTCATCGATCGCCAGGAGGACGCATCTGCATAGAACGTGTTGGCAAATGCGCCGCTCATTAGCTTCGCCTTGTGCCTCTCATAGCTGACGTATTTGCACAAAGCGGCCCAGTATTGCGGGTACACTATTTCTTCTATGCCGTCGTCGATGTCCGACGCCGAGCGTTTGCCCAAACCATGGAGTGACACGTCATTCTCGATATACGTCACGATGTCAGCGTAGTTAATCAGGATATTTTCGGCTTCGTGCTCAGCTAGGAACATAATTCCCTTCGAGGTTTTCCACATCGAAAAACGGATCGATACATTCCCTAAACTTTTCGTAGCCATTGTAGGATACGGAGGCCTCGCCGTCGAGAAGTCCGAAAACC
>NZ_QSNV01000004.1:0-1323 GCF_009498615.1 Agrobacterium sp. ICMP 6402 | reverse complement strand
TGAACCGCACCGGGTTTGCCAGAGGCTCCAACTTCTGAGAGAGTGGAGCCGATATGAGCAAGACAACGAACAAGTTTTCACCTGAAGTCCGCGAACGTGCCGTCCGTATGGTATTGGATCACGAGGCAGAGCACCCGTCGCGGTGGGCAGCCGTTTCATCTATTGCGGGCAAGATCGGTTGTTCGCCAGCCACGCTGCATGAATGGGTGAAGAAGACCGAGGTCGACAGCGGCAAACGAGCAGGCTTGCCGAGCGACGCGGCCGAGAAGATGAAGGCTCTTGAGCGGGAGAACCGCGAGCTTCGTCAGGCCAACGAGATTTTGCGCAAGGCGTCTGCTTATTTCGCGATGGCGGAGCTCGACCGCCCCTTCAAACGATGATCTCGTTCATTGACGAACACCGTAGCGTGTTCGGGGTCGAGCCGATCTGCAGGCTTTTGCCGATTGCCCCATCAACCTACTACGAGAACGTCGCCAAGCGCTTGGATGTGGACTGCCTGTCGGTTCGCGCCCGCAGCGATATCGGCATGAAGATCGAGATACGCCGGGTGTTCAATGAGAACTTCCAGGTCTATGGCGTGCGTAAAGTCTGGCGGCAGTTGCAACGAGAAGGCTACGACATCGCCCGCTGCACGGTCGCTCGGCTTATGAGGTCGATGAGCCTGCAGGGGATTATTCGAGGAAAGCCGGTCCGCACGACATTCTCGGACAAGGCAGCCCCGAGCCCGCTTGACCGGGTAAACCGCCAGTTCAAAGCCCCAGCACCAAACAGGCTGTGGGTTTCGGACTTCACCTATGTCGCCACCTGGCAGGGTTTCGTCTACGTGGCCTTTGTGATCGACGTCTTTGCCCGGCGCATCGTTGGCTGGCGGGCGAGCCGGACGGCACATGCGAGCTTTGTCCTCGATGCCCTTGAACAGGCACTTCATGATCGGCGTCCCGTTCATGGCGGCGGGCTCGTGCACCATTCGGACAGGGGCGTTCAATACGTGTCCATCCGGTACTCCCAGCGGCTGGCAGAAGCTGGCATAGAGCCCTCTGTCGGAAGTGTCGGCGACAGTTATGACAATGCCCTCGCCGAAACGATCAACGGTCTCTACAAGGTCGAGGTCATTCATCGGCGCGGACCATGGAGGAACTTCGAAGCCGTGGAATTCGCCACTCTGGAATGGGTCGACTGGTTCAACCACCGACGACTTCTGGAGCCCATCGGAAACATACCGCCAGCCGAGGCTGAAGAACGCTACTACGCCATGCTGGACGAACCAGCCATGGCCGCATAACTCAAACCAAATGGCCTCCGGCAAACCCGGTGCGGTTCAGT
>NZ_QSNV01000037.1:0-509 GCF_009498615.1 Agrobacterium sp. ICMP 6402 | reverse complement strand
GTCGCCGTTCCCTTGACGACGATCCAGTGTTCCGAGCGATGATAATGTTTCTGGAACGAGATGCGGTGGCCGGGATCAACCGTGATGTGGCCGACGCGGTAGCGCTCATCCACATACATGTGTTCGATGTATCCCCAGGGGCGATAAACACGTTTGTGCGCTTGCGTTCGCGGCGCATGGTCGCTGTCCTTCAGCGTCTCCACCAGCCCCTTGACATCCTGCACCCGGTTTTTCGGCACCACCAGAACCGCATCCTTGGTGGCCACCACCACCAGATCCTTGGCGCCCACCACCGTCGTCAGCAATTGCGTGGAGTGAATGAGGCAGCCCTCGGAATCAATGAACACGCCATCGCCTTCCAGCGCATTGTCGTTGCCGCGCTTCTCAGCGATCTCCCAGATCGCGTCCCAGCTGCCGATATCCGACCAGCGAAAATGGCCATGCACCACCGCCATGCGTTTGGTTTTTTCGATCACCGCATAGTCGATGGAGTTTTTCGGCGAGGCCTC
>NZ_QSNV01000036.1:0-579 GCF_009498615.1 Agrobacterium sp. ICMP 6402 | reverse complement strand
GCCGTCTTTACATCCGGCTTTTCCACGAAGGCATCGACGGTGCTGAGATCGGCCTCACCGTCGATCGCCTCGCCCGGCTTGATATAACCGTAGGAGGTGCGCGGCTCGGTCGGGACCAGACCGAAGACGACAATATTACCCTGATCGGCGGCCTTGGCCCCGAGTTTCACGGAATCGGAAAACTTGTCGGCATCGAGCACCACATGGTCGGCGGCGAGCGCCAGAACCAGACAACCGGGCTCGCGGCGTTCGGCCAGCACGGCGGCGGCAGCCATGGCGGCGGCGCTGTCGCGGCGGGCAGGTTCCAGCACCACCGTTGCCGGCAGATCGATCTCTTCCGCCTGACGGCGGGCGAAGAAACGGAAATCCTCGTTGGTGATGACAAGCGGTTCGGCATACAGCCCCTTGTCACCCACCCGCATCAGCGTCTGCTGATAGGTCGAAAGATTGCCGACCAGCGGCTGGAACTGCTTGGGCAACTGGTCACGCGAAACAGGCCAGAGCCGCGAGCCCGCACCGCCAGCAAGAAGAACCGGCGTGATCTTTCGAGAGTGTTCCTTCACAATAAAACCTTTCCAA
>NZ_QSNV01000035.1:0-708 GCF_009498615.1 Agrobacterium sp. ICMP 6402 | reverse complement strand
CTCGAAGAATTCTCGCAAGCCGCCATTACCGCCATCGATGAAGCGGGTGAGCGCCAGATCGGCGATCTCGTCGGCCAGCGCCGACCACGGGCCTTCCGGGTCCTGCACCTCCCAGGCCAGCATCGCCTCGAACAGATGCATATGCGGATTGGAGCAGAGCGGCGTGCGCGGCGGGTTTTCCTCCTCGAAACCGGCGACGGGATGTTTGTAGTCGCGCTCGAGAATGGCAAGAATATCCAGCGCCCGGCCGCGCATCTCGTCCTTGCACTCGGGCAGGCTTGCGGCGGTCTGTGCGGCGGCGAAAAGCGCAAAGGCCTGATTGTAGAGATCGAAGGACGGATCGATGAGTTTTCCGGTCTGGTCGGCGAGGTTTCCGTAAAGGCCGTTATCGAGGCGATAGACCTTTTCGAACCAGCTCAAGCCGTGCAGGAGCGCATCTTTCCACGGTCCCTGCCAGCCATGCTGGCCGGCAGCGGCGAAACAATAGGCCTGACGTGGCTGAACGCGGGCGCGGCGGTCATCGGAAAAAACCGGTTTCGCATCCTGGCCAAGGCGCTCGTAAAAGCCGCCATCCGGACGGGCGGAACCCGCCTCCCACCACAAGGGCAGGGCATCCTCATCCAGCCATTTCCGTAATGTTCCGACCTCTTCGGCAAGCGCCTGAGCGGCACTCGGAAATTGCACTGTCATACGTCAACTCTCTGTTTT
>NZ_QSNV01000034.1:0-724 GCF_009498615.1 Agrobacterium sp. ICMP 6402 | reverse complement strand
ACTGGACGAAATCGGTTTGCCGCCGGGCAATGCCATCCAATGGTTGTTCGGGCTGACGGCGGGGTTCTATTTTGCGGATGGTGAAACACTGCGGACACGCCGAGCGGCGCTTGATCTGGCGTTGCGCTACTACGATTTTACGAAAGGAAACACCAATCTGCTGACGGTTGGTGAGCGTTCGCGCCGTGTGTCTTCGAGAGATGACATCGAGCGGCATCTAGCACAGAGCAATTACGCTGATGAGAAGGAGACAGCAGGCTTTTATATCAGACATATGCCTGCCAAAGCTCTGCGGTCGACCGATCCGGTACACGACTATTTGACAGCGCTTCTTCCCGGCATTGGGTATCGTGGCGGCTCTGGGCACCTGATGTACCAGACGAGGTTGTCGCAACTATCGCTAGATCCACTAGGTGTCGTGCGTTTCTTCGTTGACGCCTGCCGTGACCTTCAGGCTTTTTACGCCGTGTCGGGGATGTCGCTTTTTTTCTATTCCTACGCGACAGGTGCAACCGAACGGGCCTATCCACTGTTCCGCAGATTTCCCGGCCTCCTCTATGAAGATGGCATCCGTTTTGGATTAATCATTTCACAGCGCACCGATGTGATCCGTGACGTGAACTGGCTGACAGCCGTCAATGATGAGTTGCTTGAGCGCGTCGGTGGTCTTGAGAAGGCGAGAGAGGTGCTCGGAGAAGAGATCGTCCTCCATCCCTATGAGGGT
>NZ_QSNV01000033.1:0-803 GCF_009498615.1 Agrobacterium sp. ICMP 6402 | reverse complement strand
GCCTGGCCCTGATCGAGCAGCTTGCGGAACATTTCAACGCCGGTAACCGTCGTCTTCGAGGTCGGACGAATGCCGACGATCTCGACTTCTTCACCAACCTTGACGATACCGCGCTCAACGCGACCCGTCACAACCGTACCACGGCCCGAGATCGAGAACACGTCTTCGATCGGCATCAGGAACGGCTGGTCGATCGGACGCTCAGGCGTCGGGATGTAGGCGTCAACAGCGGCCATCAGCTCGCGGATTGCGTCTTCACCGATCTTCTTGTCGGAATCTTCAAGAGCGGCAAGTGCCGAACCCTTGACGATCGGAATATCGTCGCCCGGGAAGTCGTAGGACGACAGAAGTTCGCGAACTTCAAGCTCGACGAGCTCGAGAAGCTCGGCGTCGTCAACCTGGTCGACCTTGTTGAGGAACACGACGATGGCCGGAACGCCAACCTGACGGGCAAGCAGGATGTGCTCGCGGGTCTGCGGCATCGGGCCGTCGGCGGCCGAGCAAACCAGGATCGCGCCGTCCATCTGCGCAGCACCGGTGATCATGTTCTTCACGTAGTCGGCGTGGCCGGGGCAGTCGACGTGCGCGTAGTGACGGGCAGGCGTTTCATATTCGACGTGGGCCGTCGAGATCGTGATGCCGCGAGCCTTTTCTTCAGGCGCGGCGTCGATCTGGTCATACGCCTTGAACTCGCCAAAATACTTCGTGATCGCAGCAGTCAGCGACGTCTTGCCGTGGTCGACGTGACCGATCGTGCCAATGTTGACGTGCGGCTTATTGCGCTCAAACTTGCTCTTTGCCAT
>NZ_QSNV01000032.1:0-829 GCF_009498615.1 Agrobacterium sp. ICMP 6402 | reverse complement strand
TTGACGAAGTTTTCCTGCAGTTCGATGCGCATCTTGACCGAGCCGAGGTCGGCAGCGGCGGATGTCATGCTCTGGAGCTGCTTGTCGACGAAGGAGATCATGGTGTCGAGGGACTGCTCGGCGGTCTGGGTCACACCGGTCGGGCCGACGAGATCCTTGGTGATGTCGAGCGACGTCAGGGAGTAGGCAAGCTTGTCTGCGGTGCTTGCAGCGCCCTGATCGAGGTATACGGCGACGCCGCCGACAGAGCCAATCGAGGTGTTTACGATCGGAGCCGTTGGGCCGTCGGAAGCGGCCGGAGCGCCAGCAGCTGCCGAGATGATTTTTACATACTTGTCGTCGCCGACTTTAAGGTATGTGCCGGTTGCGGCAATCGGGGAACCTGCGGCTGCGTTTTTGATGACCGCCAGGCCGTTTGCCATCACTTCATAGTCGGCGACAGCAGCGCCATTTCCAAGGGCGCTCGCCTTCAGCTGCGCTTCAGTATAGGTCTCGGCTGCTACGACCTTGGTCGTTGCTGTAGCGGCGGTAGCACCGGCAGTCAGTTTGAAGAGATCGTAGGTGCCGGACTTGGAATAATATGCGAAGGTATCAAGGATACCGGTCTTGTTCGCGGCGGTGCCCGAAGAGGTATCGAACAGGACAGTGTCGGCGGTCAGTGCGACATTGATCGTCTTGACGGAAACATTGCCGCCAGCGTCGCGGATGAACGAACCAACAACCTGCTTGGTGACATCGGTCAGGTTACCGGCGCCATCGCTGATCTTCGCCTGCAGCCAGTTTTCGCCGGAGAAGGACGAGGAGCTGGAAATCGACTTCAGCTGATCCT
>NZ_QSNV01000031.1:575-849 GCF_009498615.1 Agrobacterium sp. ICMP 6402 | reverse complement strand
GAATGGCAAAATTTGTAATTTATGTTCAGTGTTGATACACAAGCGATTAAATGTGCAAGGAATATTTAAATTTTGTGATATCATGAAAAGTGACTGTTTAACACATTAACCCCTGGAGGTTTTTGCTGTTTTCGCATGAAATGCGAGTAGGCAACACATTTTGGGTACTATTTCTGAATACACCGTAATACATCACTTTCCAAACAATAATCCGTCAGACAATAGGCTGCTACTGCTGAAGAAAATGTATTTCATTGGTTAGTTTGCTGGCGCA
>NZ_QSNV01000031.1:0-542 GCF_009498615.1 Agrobacterium sp. ICMP 6402 | reverse complement strand
TTTTTTTTTTTTTTTTTTTTTTTTTTTTTGCTAAACGGACCCATACTTTTCCCATGGGGAAGAGTCTTTATTCATAATGTCCACCTTATCCTACTTTTTGCATAGGTTTACCTGTCTGTGTGTGCTTTAGACTTGTTTGCCGTAGATGTGAGGTCATAAAGTCTAAAATTAGGACACAAATTCGGAGTCCGGGCATGAACGATTTTTGGGTTAAAAAAAAATGGGTCAAAAAATGTCGGTTTTTTCCTTTGTATTTTGTAATGCAATTAAAATGTCCGGATTACTTGCTATCATTTTAAAGCTACATCTGTCTACTTTACAATGATACCACCCACTGTAGTGTATCATGTATGACCTTGACGCTACAGACCTTGGAGGTAGGCTACTACCTCATGCCCCGTAAAGTCGTCGCCAGGGGTTAATGTGTTAACAAGAATTTTGAAAAAAAATTAGAAAATTGTCTCGGAATGGCAAAATTTGTAATTTATGTTCAGTGTTGATACACAAGCGATTAAATGTGCAAGGAATATTTAAATTTTGTG
>NZ_QSNV01000030.1:497-1044 GCF_009498615.1 Agrobacterium sp. ICMP 6402 | reverse complement strand
AAAACAGAGAGTTGACGTATGACAGTGCAATTTCCGAGTGCCGCTCAGGCGCTTGCCGAAGAGGTCGGAACATTACGGAAATGGCTGGATGAGGATGCCCTGCCCTTGTGGTGGGAGGCGGGTTCCGCCCGTCCGGATGGCGGCTTTTACGAGCGCCTTGGCCAGGATGCGAAACCGGTTTTTTCCGATGACCGCCGCGCCCGCGTTCAGCCACGTCAGGCCTATTGTTTCGCCGCTGCCGGCCAGCATGGCTGGCAGGGACCGTGGAAAGATGCGCTCCTGCACGGCTTGAGCTGGTTCGAAAAGGTCTATCGCCTCGATAACGGCCTTTACGGAAACCTCGCCGACCAGACCGGAAAACTCATCGATCCGTCCTTCGATCTCTACAATCAGGCCTTTGCGCTTTTCGCCGCCGCACAGACCGCCGCAAGCCTGCCCGAGTGCAAGGACGAGATGCGCGGCCGGGCGCTGGATATTCTTGCCATTCTCGAGCGCGACTACAAACATCCCGTCGCCGGTTTCGAGGAGGAAAACCCGCCGCGCACGC
>NZ_QSNV01000030.1:0-484 GCF_009498615.1 Agrobacterium sp. ICMP 6402 | reverse complement strand
CGCTCTGCTCCAATCCGCATATGCATCTGTTCGAGGCGATGCTGGCCTGGGAGGTGCAGGACCCGGAAGGCCCGTGGGCGGCTTTGGCCGACGAGATCGCCGATCTGGCGCTCACCCGCTTCATCGATGGCGGTAATGGCGGCTTGCGAGAATTCTTCGAGCATGACTGGACGCCGCATAAGAGCGACAAGGGCCGGATAATGGAGCCGGGCCACCAGTTCGAGTGGGCGTGGCTGCTGGTGCGCTGGGGAAGCCTGCGCAAGAACGGCGCGGCGATCGAAAAAGCCAAACGCATGTTCGAGATCGGCGAAGAGCACGGCATCTGCCCGCGGCGCAAGGTGGCGGTCATGAGCCTTTACGACGATTTTTCAGTGCATGACGGCTTGGCGCGGCTGTGGCCGCAGACGGAATGGCTGAAGGCGGCGGTGCGCCTTGCCAGCGTCACGTCTGGCGAGGAACGGCAGCGTTACCTCGCATCGGGTCT
>NZ_QSNV01000003.1:0-390971 GCF_009498615.1 Agrobacterium sp. ICMP 6402 | reverse complement strand
GTCTTGCCGTGGTCGACGTGACCGATCGTGCCAATGTTGACGTGCGGCTTATTGCGCTCAAACTTGCTCTTTGCCATGTGAATTGCTTCCTGTGAACGTGAAGTAGGTTCCCCGGCGAACCGGTTTGGTGTCGCCGTTTAAGGCTTTGTAAGCGAATGCGCAAGACTTAATTGTGAAAGCGTCTGCGTACGCGCTTCAAGCGTGCCCTGAGGCCCGTATATGGTGTGTTGTTTGCGACATTTAAACCCTCGGGAGGAGGACACCGACGCGAGGCGCGGGCGAACGCTTTCCCGCCATTGCTGATCACTAATTAAGGTATTTTCATCACAACTTCTTTACCTGCACCGCCATGATGGCTTAAGGACAGTCCATCGCCCGGGGGGAGACAGGTGATTGGAACGCGGCGCCAGGCGCCACCCCATGCCATATCTCGATCCGTCGCTTTCCCTCGCGACCTTGTCTATCCGTTTCAGGACCATCCCATGGAAATCTTCACAGCCGCCGGTTTCACGGCATTCTTACAGGTCATTGCGATCGATCTCGTTCTGGCGGGCGACAATGCCATCGTCATCGGCCTTGCCGCTGCGGGGCTTCCCGCCCATCTTCGCCGCAAGGCGATCCTGGTGGGCATCATCGCCGCCACCGTTCTGCGCATCGCCTTTGCCGCCGTCACCGTACAGCTTCTCGCCATTGTCGGTCTGCAATTGTTCGGCGGCCTGCTGCTCGCCTGGGTATGCTGGAAGATGTGGTCCGAACTGCGCGAGGCGGCCGGCTCCATCGAAGACGAGGTGACCGACGAGGAAGCCGATCTGACCAAAGGCCACAAGACCTTCCTGCAGGCCGCGATCCAGATCGTCATCGCCGACGTCTCCATGTCACTGGACAACGTTCTTGCCGTTGCCGGCGCCGCACAGGAACATGTGACGGTACTGGTGATCGGGCTTATCGTCTCGATCGCCCTCATGGGTCTTGCCGCCAACTTCGTCGCCAAACTGCTGCACCGCTATCGCTGGATTTCCTATATCGGCCTGATAGTCATCATCTACGTGGCGCTCAACATGCTCTACCACGGCGTGATCGAAGTCTTGCCTTACATCAAGCCTTATTTCGGCTGAAATCCCCTAAAGCAGCGCATTGTCAAAAGGCCCGGAAACGCAAGTTTTCGGGCCTTTTTTTTGACATGTGGGCATCAAACCTTCTCAATCGCACAGCGGCGCAAGCCGCCCTCGCCGCCCGTAACACCGCACCGTCCGCCTTGAGAACCACTTACCGCGAGAGGTATCGGCAGCTACGGGAATCACTCACCGCGCGTGCTGCAACATACGGACAAGACAGGGAAATCATGATTTCTCGCCTATGGCTTTTGGCAATTGAGGTCAGCCACGAGCAAGCCTAGGGAGCTAGTAATAAGTCATAATAATAAAAAGAAAGGTAAAGCTGCCAATGGCTTATGACTGGAGCGGTGGTCGTACCCGCCGCCTTAGACGGGTGAAGCTTGGCGTTGTCGCAAGCTCTCTCATCCTGCTGGCGCTTCTTGCGTCGCTCGTTCTTGGCTGAACGCGCCGCGCGCGCAATCCAACGCTGACCGGCGGCATGGCAAGGTTTTATGACCGCCCTGCCGCCGCTCCTTTAAGGGCAGCCGACGGCGATCAGGATTTCTTCTTTTCCACGCAATGAACCGGCTTCTTCATCTCCGGATCCGCCATCAGATCGTAAAGATCGGCCTCCTCACCCTTCGACCACCAGACATGGACGCCGCCCTGATATCTGGCCCCCGATCCTGAAATGACATTCGCTGCAACAATGACGCCATCCTTCAAACCCAGTCGCACGAGACTGATGTCGCCGGCATTAAAATAAACGGCCTCCACCGTGTCGGCGGCGCATTGATAGACAGCCTCGACCTTCTCGATCTTCGTGTCCTTCGGAAGCGGAATCACCAGATCTTCCGCCAGAGCGCTGGAAGCTACCGGTGACGACAAGATTGCAAGACACGTGACGGCGATGGATTTTCTCATGACGACCCTTTCCTGATCCGGTCGAAACATAAGGTCACGACAGCAAAGCCAAAATTGGGCCAACCGTCCTCACTTTTGGAATGTCCGGGAATATAAACGACGGAGACATACCGCAGCTATCGGCGACACATGTCAATCCGCTGCCCGTTCGTGCCGGCGGTCGCAACAGCCGCCCTTACCAATACATCCAATAAGCGACGCCAAGAATCACCGCCCACATCAGCAATGATATGGTCAGCACCGCGAGATAGTTTCGAAATCGTCTGGTCATCCGCCCACATTGCCGGTCGGCCGTCATGGGACAGCCTTCACCGTTGAATTGCTGGATGCGGGCCGAACCGCAGGATCAACTCTTTCTACCAAGATACTGAATCACGGACTATTCGCAGATTTTACCCGCCCGAAAACGGGGTTGTCCCATGCCCCGGACTTGCACCCGCATGCAAGAAGTCACCCACCTTTACGCACGATCATAATGCGGGCATTGCCCCACCTGTTCTCCATCTGGTGATGGCGATGGACGGCGCACGAACAAAACCCCGCCATTACCGGCAGGGTCTGCAAAAAGCGATAAGGGCGCACAACTTCGGAGGTGGCGCAAACACGGCCTCACCGGCTGAAACGGCACCCCGCCTGTCGGTATGATTTTGGAATCATTCTGATGGTCGGGCGACGGCAGTCAGTCGCCGCCCCGCCCCTTGTCAGCTCTTCAGCGCCGTGTTGCACAGGCTCCAGTAGCCGCCGCCCTTCTGAATCCATTTCAGATCGCCGAGCGTGCCGTCATCCTTGTTCTTGTGATAGGAATCGACACAGGTCTTCAGGCGAGCCTTGCCGGGCGTTTCGCTTGAGTATTTCTTATCGACAGCACTCGGAAAAGCGACGCCCTTCGGGGCCTTTATCGTCGCTTTTTCGGGTTCTTTGTCGGGTGTGGCCGCGACCTGCTTATTGTCAGCGGCATCTTCAGCCGCCGCGTCGCTGCCGCAGAACTTGGCGCGATAGTCGTTCCACTTGACGTCCTTCGCGGACCCGTCGGTTTTCGCCGCCTGATATTTCACGCTGCACTCTTTCATGGTGAGTGCGGCTGCGGGGGAGACGAACGCTGCAGATGTCAGCAGCGCAAAGGATGAGAGAATGACAACCCTGTTAAACATTGAAGACTCCCGTTTGCATGATTGCCGGCCGACTATCCGACCGGATTTTCCGCTTGTCAACGAGCAGTGCGGGAAGGACGAAAAGTCAAATTGACGAGGGAATGAAACGCGTTCACGGGACACGGCATCTTCCTAATGAAGACGGCATCATGCCGGCTCACATTTTGCGCGTGGACGCGTCATGCCCAACAGCCGCCGCAGGCAACCTCTCCAATCCTGCCGCCTCACCTTTTTGCCAATCCCGAAGAATCACGTGTTCGTGTGGCGTCAACCCTCTCAGGGAACGAATTTCCTAAATTTTCGTTAGCATCCCGAACGAATAACGAGGATTTATCGATGTTGAGGATGCCGAAGACTATCTCCGCACTCGCTCTTGGCGTCGCATTATCTGGCGCTTCCGTCATGCCCGCCCACGCGCTGAGCCTCATACAGCCGGCCTATGAACCGCCGGAACAGGCGCAGGAGTTGAACCAGCGCGGCTACCCCGCATCCGCCTTCGCCGCGGGAAAGGGTGAAGAAGCTACGTCCAACGGTTACGCCCTGTCACAGGCGGAGATAAACCACGTCAAATGGTGTGCGGCGCGATACACCTCCTACCATCCGACCGATAACAGCTATATGGCCCCTGCGGGGACACGCAGTCAGTGTCTTTCTCCCTACTGACTTGGCCGCAAGAACAGCCACCTAAAATGACGGGTGACATCTCACGCGTTGTCGGCAGCAGGATTTGATCACTCATCTTCCGGCATGAAGCCGCCGATCTGGCGTTTCCAGAGCCGGGCAAACAGCCCGTTCCGCTCGACCAGATCCTCCGGTCGCCCCTCTTCGACAATCCGGCCGTGATCCAGCACGATGATCCTATCCATTCTGGCGATGGTAGACAGGCGGTGCGCGATCGCGATCACGGTTTTGCCTTCCATCACAAGATTGAGCTTTTCCTGAATAGCGGCTTCGGACTCGCTGTCCAGCGCAGATGTGGCCTCATCGAGGATCAGGATGGGCGCATCTTTCAAGAGTACCCGAGCGATGGCGACCCGCTGACGCTGCCCGCCGGAAAGCTTGATGCCGCGGTCCCCGACAAACGCCAGATACCCTTTTCGGCCCTCGCTATCGGCAAGATCAGCGATGAAAGCATCGGCCTTGGCCACTTTCGCCGCCCGCTCGATATCTTCCTGCCTCGCCTCCGGCCGCCCGTAGCGAATATTGTCGCCGACGGAACGGTGCAGCAGCGCCACATCCTGGGCGATAACCCCGATATTACGGCGCAGACTCATCTGCGTGACATCACGGATATCCTGACCGTCGATGCGAATTGCACCCTCCTGAATGTCGTAAAACCGCAGGAGCAGATTAACCAGCGTCGTTTTTCCCGCTCCCGACAGGCCCACAAGGCCGACTTTCTCCCCCGCGCGCACGGTCAGTGACAGATCATCAATCACCGGCCTGCCTGACTTATAAGCAAAGCGGATATCGTCGAAATCAATGTTCCCATGCGAAACACTCAGTTCCGCAGCGCCTGCCCTGTCAGTGATGGTGGGCGGCGTCGTCATGACAGGCATGGCGTCCTTGATGGTGCCAATCGCCTGAAATATCTGCTGCCCCATCTGCAGGAAGGTGAATGTGTGCCCAGACAGGCGTTGCAGAATATAGACGGCACCGACAAACTCCCCAACCGTGAGGAAGCCCTTCACCAAACCGGAAAAACCGACCGACAAAATCGCCAGCCATAACGCCATATTGAGTGCCACGACGACCAGTTCGGACGCGCGGTAGACACGCTGCTCCCTGTGCTGCGTCTGCACCGCCTTCATCAGGATGCGGCGGATTGCGCCCGCCTCGCTATCTTCAGCGGCGAATTGCTTGATCATCTGCATATTGCTGTAGAGATCGGTGATCGCGCCCGAGACAAGGCTCTTTTGTTTGGCCGAACGACGTGACCGCTCCGTGAAGACGGGAGCCAGTTTAACGGCGAGAACCACATTCAGCACGATCCAGACCAACACCGGCAGAGCCAGTTGCCAGGATAGTGCGGCCAGCAGAACCAGAGAGCCGACCATCTGCAACAGGAAGCGCGGTCCTGTCTGGAATGCATTGATGATCTGCTGCTGGACCGCCGACGACACCTGTGAAAGACGCGAGGCGACCTGCCCCGCATAAAGCTCATGGAAAAATGCCAGATCCTGCCGCTCCACGGCCTTGTGGCCCTGCCACTGAATGGCCGCCGGCATCGCGATGCCAAGGGTGTGCGAATTGAGCGTGTTAAGAAGAAATGACGCGATCGGCATGGCGGGAAAAATCAGCATTCCGAGGACAGCGAGCAGCAGCCATTCATTGCGCAGAAAAGCCTCCGCTCCCTGCGCCGTCACGCCATCAACGATGACGGACAATCCCCAGATGATGGAGAGATTGATGGCTTCCACCGCCATGGAGGACAAAGCAAGTGCGATGAGGACGCCGCGAAACATCGCGATAAAATGCAGCAGCACCGCCACGGGGCCTTTCGACGGCAACGGGCGGAAAGGAATGTCAAGCGGCCGTATCAGCCTCTCGAAAGGGCGGAAGATCGTATCTGAAATCGACATGGGCCTCTCGGATCAAGCTTGGCATCGACGGGGAGGAATCAGCTACGCGCCCGGCATCGAACCATGATCGGCCCTTGATCTCAATTGCAAAGAATGGCCGGCGCTGCCTTCGCGGCCAGGCACCAGAACTTAACGTCAAATGTGCGGATGAGCCGATGCGGATCATCGGCCGGTAAAACAAATGCCGATGGCTACGACTGCGCGTATCCGCACATACGATAAAAGCGCTTAAAAATCTAAGCTTTGTACGCGATACATAATGCTGGGAAGAGTAAATGGAGCGGGTGCCCCGAACCTGCTCTGAAAGTCTGCGAGTGTCTTGCCTCGCCATTGGGAGGCAAGTTTTCGGTATGGTGACAGCATCGCAGTAACGACACCATCATTCGCGTTGTTGATGGCCGACGATGTCTGATTCAATGCGGTGCGTCCAGTCAGGAACAGAGATCCGAAAATAATGGAGGAGAATGATTTCAACATCTTCATTAATTACAGCAGTGTCTTCTACAATGAATTGGAATTACCCCAACCTTCATCAAAACCGCCCTTCGCTATGATCGTCATTAAATATGGATTTGTACTCAACAAGCGCTTCGATAGTGGATTTAATATCCAAATTATATTCTGGATTCTGCCTTTCAAAATCCCTCAAAACAATAATACTATCATCAATACAATAATTTGCCCGACACATTCCATAGAATGTTTCAAAAATATTTTTTAACCATAACTTTTACCACATTTTGCCTTTTTAAACTATTTTATCAAAATATATCCTGAAACGTTTATCGTTTTTCCATAGTAAACAGTAGACAAAAATGCCGATATTCTTTCTTCTGAATCATTGTCAATACGCGACAAAATCGCGATAACTTCTTTTTCCGTTCTGTTTTCTGGCGATTTGTACTTCACTTGACAGGCCTCCCTTTAGCCGTGAACGGCCCAGCACGGATAAGTGCATTTTCCTCGGACTGCCGCAGCTCGTTCCAAGAAGACGGAAGAAGACTGCAGGAACAATCAAGCTGACACCGCTCCGGCTATCCGAACTAGGTTTCGGTGCCCGGGTGTACGACCGGCTATTTTGTGAATTCTTGTGAAAGAAGTTTCATACTCTTCTTATCAAACCGCGATGTAAATCCGTCCCAATGCTGAGCACGGAGCTCCGGCCCTTCCAACCAAATTTCAATCACCACGCTGGTATTTGGCTCTTTTACTGCCTCTTGATACTTAATCGTCAGATTAGTATTCTTAATTGAAGCCAGAGTGCATGCTAATAGACAACCCGTCGGTTCACGTAGCACCAAATTCAGGAGACCTGCAGCCGAAAGCCTGTCTGCCGATTTGCCTGTGTAGAGTTCTATGGAACCGTAATCCAACTCCACAGATTGTTTGCAATCCGCAGGAGCAATGAGCGATTCTAAATTGTTATAGTGGCTTAACATCGGCCCAGCCTTTCTCTACTCGATCCAACAGTTAGAACTGTGTTCCATCTTCCTTACCCGGTAACATCGAGGTCTTCGCGTCGTTCGATGACAGGCGGTTGATCTGGTCCAAGCCCTGCTCAATATCGCGAATATTGGCGACCTCACCCTTCATGCCGGGAAAAGCCGCAGCGAATGAACCGTTTCGCCCGGCCGGTTGACCGTTAAGGTAGATATCCGAGATGGCAGTAAGGTGATCGCGTTTCTTAGCCAACGACGGGTCCAAACCCTCAGCCAGTTTTTTCTTGGCCTCGTCACGCAGTCGTCGGGCATCCGCCAGCCCCACCGTCGGGCACGCCCCAATCGTCAGCGTTTTTCGTTTCCCGAAAAAATCATAATCAAACCGCCAAGACTTTCCGCCAGCAACCGATATATAGAGGTAAAGCCCCTTCTCATCAGATAGCTTCTGCGGCTTGCTGTCGGCTTTGGCGTTCTTAACCTGAAAGTCTGTCAGTGCCATTTTACGGTATCGGCTTTCCACCACGATGACGAATACCGTAATTTTTACCGACAAAAGTGCTGGATGTCACTGCATACCGTTGCACGACCTTACGCACGCGCGAGGCAAAAACGCTGAAAAATCAACGCTTTTTGACGTCATTGATCTTGTTGGAAAGGTCGCTGGAGCGGGTAGCGGGAATCGAACCCGCGTATTCAGCTTGGAAGGCTGCTGCTCTACCATTGAGCTATACCCGCGGTGGTGATTTCGATCCGTGCAGAATGGTGGAGGGAGTTGGATTTGAACCAACGTAGGCGTAGCCAACGGATTTACAGTCCGTCCCCTTTAACCACTCGGGCATCCCTCCAGCTTTCTGCTAGGATCGAGCTACCAAGCTCTTCAGATTTCGCTGCGGCGAAGCGCCGTTGCGTCGTCTGTGGCGCGTATATGACGGCCTCGTTCGTTTCTGTCAACACGCCCTTTCACGAATTTTCGGGAAAAAATTCAAACATCTTTACAGCCCTGTGGATTATCGCGGGGGCTGGTGCGCGCCTCTTCCCGGAGATATAAGGCGGCATGAGCAAAGACGATCCCAACGACAAATCCACCCGCGACACGCACTACGCCACCCTGCGCCGTGCCGTGCGCGACGCCAAACGCGAAAGGGGCGAAATCCCCACTCCGCCACAGCAGAGGCGCAGAAGCCGCAGCGCGGACGACTGGAAGCCGCCGCAGCTTGCGCCGGATCAGGTGCATCTTTACGGCCTGCATACCGTGCGTGCGGCGCTGTCCAATCCCGAACGGCAGATCGTCAAGCTCTCCGTCACCCAGAACGCGCTTGCGCGTCTGGATATCGGCGAGGCGGATGCCCAGCCCTTCCCGGTCGAAATGGTTTCGCCACAGGATATCGACAAGGTCCTCGGCCCCGAGGCGATCCATCAGGGTGTGATGCTGGAAACCAGGCCGCTGCCGGTCAAGAAGCTCGATGCGCTGAAGAAAAGCCCGCTGATCCTCGTGCTCGATCAGGTCACCGACCCGCACAATGTCGGCGCCATCATGCGCTCGGCGGTCGCCTTCAACGCCGGCGCCGTCATCACCACCATGCGCCACAGCCCGACCGAGTCAGGCGTACTGGCGAAATCCGCATCCGGCGCGCTGGAACTCATTCCCTATATCCAGGTCACCAATCTGGCCGATGCGCTGGGCGAGTTGCACAAGCTTGGCTTCTTTTCGGTCGGGTTGGATTCGGAAGGCCCCGGCCCCATCGAACAGACTTTCAGCGGCGCAAAAATTGCGCTGGTGCTGGGAGCCGAAGGCAAGGGCCTGCGCCAGAAGACGCGCGAAACCGTCTCGGCGCTCGCCCGTCTCGATATGCCCGGCGAGATCAAATCGCTCAACGTGTCGAATGCGGCGGCCATCGCCCTTTACGCAACGCAGCAATTTCTGGGCAAAGCGTCGTCCTGACGCTTGCCCTTCCTTGCGAAATCGCAAAGCGCAACGCATGCTGCGCCTTTCTCATTCGCAAGGAGCAAATCTCGACATGACCGACCTGCCCATCAAACCGACCGGCGAGCTAACCCTGCGGACGCTCGCCATGCCGGCCGACGCCAATCCGGCCGGTGATATTTTCGGCGGCTGGGTCATGTCGCAGATGGACTTGGCGAGCGGCATCCGCGCAGCGGAACGCTCGCGCTGTCGCGTGGTTACGGCGGCGGTCAAGGAGATGGCCTTCGAACTGCCGGTGAAGATCGGCGATACTTTGTCCATCTATACCGATATCGCCCGCGTCGGCCGCACCTCCATCACATTGACGGTTGAGGCCTGGGCGCAGCGGTCGCGTTTCGACAAGCTGGAAAAGGTCACCGCCGGCACCTTCATCATGGTGGCGATGGACGAAAACGGGCAGCCGACGCCCATTCCTCCGGGGGAGTAGGCACGATGGAGGCCGCCGTCAACGCCGCAGAAGCCTATTCGCACATCCGTGCCGTCATGGGCATGGTGGTCGGCCTCAGCCTCGCCCGCCTGCTGACCGGCCTTGCCGGTTTCGTGCAACACCCAAAAAAGGAACACATCTATCCGCTGCATCTCGGCTGGGTGGCGTTCCTGTTTCTGATGCTGGTGCATTTCTGGTGGTGGGAACACCGGCTTTCCGCCACCGGCCACGTGCTGGGCTTCGGCGCCTTCCTGTTCCTCATCCTGTTCTGCTCGCTGTTTTATTTCCTCTGCGTGCTGCTGTTTCCGACTGAGATGAAGGAATACAAGGGATATGAGGACTACTTCTTTTCCCGCAAAAGCTGGTTCTTCGGTTTTCTGGCAGCGCTTTTCGTCACCGATGTCGGTGACACGCTGCTGAAGGGACAGGACTACCTCGCAACACTCGGCCCGGAATATCTCATCCGTACCGCGATTTACGTCGTTCTTTTCACGTCCGCCGCCTTCATCGGCAACCGCCGCTTCCACCGCTTCCTCGTCGTCTTCGCGCTGATCTACCAGATCGCCTGGATTTTCCGCACCTACGACCTGCTGGCCTGAAGACCGCAACGCCCTGATGCCGTCATTGTGTCGCGGTGACATTTCGCCGCGACTATGGCATTCCGGCCGTATGGGATACATTCGCAGGATCATGCAGGACCGAAGCTCGGCTGGCGCCATCGCCACGCTGGCCGTCCTGCTTTTCCTTTTGCAGGGGCTCGCCAATGGCCTGACCAGCGGCAACATGGCGATGGCCGCGCTCGCGGCGGATGAGGTCATCTGTTCCAGCCACATGCCGGAAGGCCCCGCAAAGCAGGACCCGGCGGGCAAAATTGCCGCCGACTGCTGCGGAACGCTGTGCCGGCTGGCATCGGCCACCATTGCCACTCTTCCGGTTACGCCTGTCGAACGCGCAGACACGATCGTTACGACGGACGAAGTCGCCTTTTTGAACTTCGACGCGGCATTGCCGCCATCGCCGCCCAATCTGGAATCGCGCCCACGCGCACCACCCCTCCCTCCGCAGAACTGAAACACTCCCGGCCTGCCGGAAATCACTCTTCTTGCGGAGACATCCATGTCCGTTACGACCTCTTTCGAGGGCGAGCGCGCGCCTGCGCATTCCTCGTCCATCAATCTTTACCGCGCCGTGTGGCGCTGGCATTTCTATGCCGGTCTCTTCGTCCTGCCCTTCATGATATCGCTCGCCGTCACCGGCGCCCTCTATCTCTTCCGGGACGAATTCGATAACCTCATCCATTCTGATTTGAAGCGGATAGAGGTGGTACAAGACGCACCGAAAGCGCTGCCTTCCGAAATTGTTGCCGCTGCGCTGACTGCCGTTCCCGGCACGGCCGTCAAATATACGAGCCCCGCCGATCCCGGCGCGTCGACGGAAATCACCGTCAATACGGCGGATGGCAAGCGCGCCGTCTACGTCAATCCCCATACGGCTGAGGTTGCCGGCTCCCTGCCGGATCGCGGCACCGTCATGTGGACGATCCGCTATCTCCACAGCCTCAAATATTTCGGCACCTATGCCCGCTATCTGATCGAGATCGCCGCCGGCTGGTCCATCCTTCTCGTCGCCACCGGCATCTATCTCTGGTGGCCGCGCAAACAGACCGGCGGTGTCGTCACCGTGCGCGGCACGCCGAAAAAGCGGGTCTTCTGGCGCGATACCCATGCTGTCACCGGCATCTTCGTCGGCTTTTTCATCGTCTTCCTCGCCGTCACCGGCATGCCCTGGTCCGGCGTGTGGGGCGCGAAGGTCAATGAATGGGCGAATGGCAGCAATTTCGGATATCCGGCCGGCGTTCGCACCGATGTTCCGATGTCGGGTGACCATCTCGATCACGTGGCCAAAACAAGCTGGTCGCTGGAGCAGGCAAAAATCCCGGAATCCATCGCACCAGCCACCGGCCAACCGGTCGGAATCGACACGGCCATGGCGCGTTTCGACGCCTTGGGCCTCGCTGCCGGTTACGCCGTCGCACTGCCCACCAAATCGTCCGGTGTCTATAGCGGCTCCGCCTATCCTGACGATCTGACGCAGCAACGCGTCGTCCACCTCGATCAATATAGCGGCGAACCTCTGATCGATATGAGCTACGCCGATTACGGTCCGCTCGGCAAGGCGCTGGAATGGGGCATCAACGTGCATATGGGCCAGCAATATGGCCTCGCCAACCAGATGGTGCTTTTGGTCGCCTGTTTCGGCATCGTCCTGCTTGCCGTGTCCGCCGGTATCATGTGGTGGAAACGCCGCCCGCAAGGCTCGCTCGGCGCGCCGCCCCTGCCGCAGGAAAAACGTGTGCTGCGCGGGCTCCTCGCTGTGCTCGCCATCGGCGGCATCCTTTTCCCGCTGGTGGGTGCGAGCCTGCTGGTGATGCTGGCGCTGGATCTGATCGTGCAGTCTCGCCAGAAGCGGCGGGCCGTTTAAAAAGGCATCCTCTAAAATGAAAACAGCCGGGCGAAAAATCCCGGCTGTTTCCCTCGATATCAAAGAAAGCCCGACCTAGAACATCGTATTGTTGTTCGCCGCCTTCTCCGGCACCGGCTGGATCACATCCCAATGCTCGGTGATCTTGCCATCAGTGACGCGGAAGATGTCGACAATCGCCCTGCCGCGATCACCGTCGCTCTCTGTCGAATGAATATGCAGATAGACGAGATCGCCATCCGTGGCGCTGCGGACAATCCGTGCTTTCGACTGCGGGTTTTCTTTAAAGAAGCCGGTGAAATAATCGACGAACGGCTTCTTGCCATCTGGCACATTGGGATTGTGCTGCTTGTAGCTGTCCGCGACGACGACCGCGCCCTTCTCGACATCATGCTTGTTGAAGACGGTGTCGTAAAACTCGATCACCAGCTTGCGGTTGGCTTCTTCCTGAGCCAGATCGCGGTTTGCTGTTTGCGCCAGAACCGGCGCGGCCGCCAAAGCAGGCACGAGGGCGAAAGCGGCGATGGCAAGACGACGTGTTACGAAATTCATGGGTGAGACCTCTCAATAACCGACGGTGAAACGCTGGCGGGAATGCTGCGGCTTCTCGATTTCATCGACAAGCGCGATCGCATAATCTTCGAAGGAAATACGGCTGCCTTCGTCATTGCTGAGCAGGCTGTCCTTGCCGATGCGGAATTTTCCGGTTCTTTCCCCCGGCACAAATTCGGCTGAGGGTGACAGGAAGGTCCAGTCAAGCTGCTTTTCCTGTTTCAGCAGATCCAGGAATTCCGCGCCCTTGGTTGCCTCGGCCTTGTAGGCGGCCGGGAAATCCGGAAGATCGACCACACGCTGACCGGGCGCGATTTCAAGGCTGCCGGCACCGCCGACCACGAGATAACGCTGAACGCCGGAAGCGCGTACCGCCTCGATGAGCTTCAAGGGATCGCTGGCAGTAAAGTGCACCGAGCTTATCACAGCATCGTGACCCCTCAGCAGCTCAGAAAGCGCCGCCTGATCGAAGACATCGCCCTTTTTGGCCACCACATTCGGCAGGCTGGCGATCTTCTCAGGAGCGCGGGCAATCGCCGTTACCTGATGCCCTCGGTCGGAAAGTTCCTTCAAAATGCGAGAGCCGGCATTGCCGGAAGCGCCGACGAGCGCGATTTTAGCCATGGCTTCTGTCCTTTCGTCACAATCGTTAACGGTCTAGATAATAGACCGCGACAGAGAGCTATGATATCGCAACCATAGCCGCAAGAAGTCAGCGGCGGCTGATCTGGTCACATGGCGATGACCTTAAAGGGTGAAAAAGGGCAAGGGGTAGAACAGTGTCGGACACGCAAACAAAGGAAATCTTCACCTTCGAGCAGCCCTGCCCGATCCGCGACGTGTTGGACCGCATCGGCGACCAGTGGAGCCTGCTGGTTCTGGAAGCCCTGCAGGGCGGCGTGCTGCGCTTCAACGAACTGAATCGCAGGATCGACGATATTTCCAAGCAGATGCTGTCGCGCACGCTGAAGCGGCTGGAAGAAGACGGCTTCATCCGCCGCACGCTTTATGCCGAAGTGCCGCCGCGTGTGGAATACGAACTCACGAATCTCGGCCGCTCATTTCTGGTGCCGATGCAATTGCTGGTGCAATGGGCCGACGAGAACCACGTTCGTATCTGCAAGGCGCGCCTGCAATATTCCGAAAACGACAATCGCGGCTGATCGGATTGCCGGCACGGGCGGGGTCGCAAACCGTACCTAGGCCAGACGATAGACCTTGCAGACCAGCCCTTCCGGCTGACGATAGGTCGTGAAGCCCATAGCCTCGTAATAATTCTGCCCGAGCCTGTTATCCGCGCCGATGCTGGCATCGATATTTTTCAGGCCACGAGCCTCCGCCGCCTTTCCGGTTGCCGTAAAGAGCGCGGACCCCACGCCCCTTCGCGCCGCATGCGGGCTGACATGGGTGCCGATGATACCCCAGCCTTCCGCCACGCCGTAGGGATTGTCCGCCCGTGCGTAACGCAGCGACTGGAAGCCCAGAATACGCCCTTCCTCGTCCTCGGCGACCGAACACTCGATACGGTCGGCATGCCGGATGTAATTTTCCAGCACCTCACCGATATCAGTCGGTGCCTTTCGGAGGCCTGCCGAGAATATCTCGTTCTGGACCGCCGCCATTCCAGCCGCATCATCGTCTCTCGCAGGGCGTATCTTCATCGTTGTATCGACCTCATAGGTTGCGACTGCTGGTACATGGTCTTGGGCCGGAGCCTCACCATGCGGATCAGGAGCGGAAAATGAAGGACGCACCGAAAGCGATCAGGGCAAAACCGATCACATGATTGATGGTGATGCTCTCCTTCAGCCAGAAAATCGAGAACAGCGCAAAAACCGCGAGTGTAATGACTTCCTGAATGGTCTTGAGCTGCGCGGTGGAATAAACCTCCGAGCCGATGCGGTTCGCCGGGACGGCGAGCATATATTCGAAGAACGCGATGCCCCAGCTTGCGATGATCGCCAGGAAGAGCGCGCTGCCCTTGTGCTTGAGGTGGCCATACCAGGCGAAAGTCATGAAAACGTTTGAGGCGACGAGCATCAGGACAGGCCAGATGTGGGCGGGACTGATCGAGAACGGCATGATGATTCCTGAAAATAGGGAGGGATGTCATGAAAGGCAGTTTGAAAAACGTAACCATCATTCTGCCGGTAGGAATTTGCTCTAGCGCATCGCAGCGAAAACCGGAATCGATTTTCGGCAGGTTTCGATAAAGCTGCATTCAGCCGCTACGCAACGCATCTGCCCGAATTTTGTTCCAGACGCTTCGTTTCCTTTTTGTACTCATTTTTTCACGACCTCCCCTTCCCTTTGCGCGTGACTCCCTCCATATTTCGCGCATGGCCAGATCACCGAAAAATCCCCCGTCCTCGCCCTCCGGCTTTGAGGAAGCCCCGCAATCGTCGTTCGAAGGCGCACCGCTCAGCGGCAGCGTCGCCGATTGGGTGAAGCAGCTGGAGGCGGAAGCCGAGGCGGGTTCGGTGGAAACCCAGCGCGAAGTCGCCTCGAAAGCCGGCAAGCACCGCAAGAAGATCGAGATCGAGGCCCGAAAGGAAGCCGAGAAGGCAGCCTCCAAGACAGCAAAAAACACCACCGCGTCCAAAACCGCACGCGGCGTTTCCATCGGCGCATCGAGTGATCCGAAAACCCGCGCGGCGGCCGGTCTCAATCCGGTGGCGGGCATGGACGTGTCGCTGGAGGAGGCGGCCAACCTCGCGCCCGGCGCCGTCACGGCTACCGTCGAGGCGCTATCGGCGCTGATCGAGAGCGGCAATCCGCTGTTCAAGGACGGCAAGATGTGGACGCCGCACCGGCCGGCCCGTCCGCCGAAATCGGAAGGCGGTGTTACAATCCGCATGGACTCTGAGTACCTGCCGGCCGGCGACCAGCCGACCGCGATTGCAGACCTCGTGGAAGGCATCAATTCCGGCGAGCGCAGCCAGGTGCTGCTCGGCGTCACCGGCTCCGGCAAGACCTTCACCATGGCCAAGGTCATCGAGGCAACCCAGCGCCCCGCCGTCATCCTCGCCCCCAACAAGACGCTGGCGGCGCAGCTCTATTCCGAGTTCAAGAACTTCTTCCCCGACAATGCGGTGGAATATTTCGTTTCCTACTACGATTATTACCAGCCGGAAGCCTATGTGCCGCGCTCCGACACCTTCATCGAGAAGGAATCCTCGATCAACGAACAGATCGACCGGATGCGCCATTCCGCCACCCGCTCGCTGCTGGAACGTGACGACTGCATCATCGTCGCTTCGGTCTCCTGCATCTACGGTATCGGCTCGGTGGAAACCTACACCGCCATGACCTTCCAGATGCAGGTGGGCGACCGGCTGGACCAACGCCAGCTTCTGGCCGACCTAGTGGCCCAGCAATACAAGCGGCGCGACATGGATTTCCAGCGCGGTTCGTTCCGCGTGCGCGGTGACACCATCGAAATCTTCCCGGCCCACCTTGAGGATGCCGCCTGGCGGATCTCGATGTTCGGCGACGAGATCGATTCCATCACCGAATTCGACCCACTGACGGGCCAGAAGACCGGCGACCTGCAATCGGTCAAGATTTACGCCAATTCGCACTATGTCACACCGCGCCCAACGCTGAACGGCGCAATCAAGTCGATCAAGGAAGAGCTGCGGGTTCGTCTCGCCGAGCTGGAGAAAGCCGGTCGCCTGCTGGAAGCCCAGCGGCTGGAGCAGCGCACCCGCTACGATATAGAGATGCTGGAAGCGACCGGCTCCTGCGCCGGCATCGAGAACTATTCGCTTTACCTCACCGGCCGCAACCCCGGTGAGCCGCCACCGACTTTGTTCGAATATATCCCTGACAACGCCCTCCTCTTCATCGATGAAAGCCACGTCTCGGTCAGCCAGATCGGCGGCATGTATCGCGGCGACTTCCGGCGCAAGGCGACGCTGGCCGAATATGGCTTCCGCCTGCCCTCCTGCATGGACAACCGACCGTTGCGATTCGAGGAATGGGACGCGATGCGCCCGCTCACCGTGGCGGTTTCGGCCACCCCCGGCTCATGGGAGATGGAACAGGCTGGCGGCGTCTTTGCCGAACAGGTCATCCGCCCGACCGGCCTCATCGATCCGCCGGTGGAGGTGCGTTCCGCCCGCAGCCAGGTGGACGACGTTCTCGGCGAAATCCGCGAGACCGCCGCCAAGGGTTATCGCACGCTCTGCACCGTGCTGACCAAACGCATGGCCGAAGACCTGACCGAATATCTGCACGAACAGGGCGTGCGCGTGCGTTACATGCACTCGGATATCGACACGCTTGAGCGTATCGAGATCATCCGCGACCTGCGCCTTGGCGCCTTCGACGTTCTAGTCGGCATCAACCTGTTGCGCGAAGGTCTCGATATTCCCGAATGCGGTTTCGTGGCGATCCTCGATGCCGACAAGGAAGGCTTCCTGCGTTCGGAAACCTCGCTGATCCAGACCATCGGCCGCGCCGCCCGTAACGTCGACGGCAAGGTCATCCTCTACGCCGACAACATCACCGGCTCGATGAAGCGGGCGATGGAGGAAACCTCACGCCGCCGCGAAAAGCAGATGGCCTATAACACCGAACACGGCATTACGCCGGAATCGGTCAAGGCGAAGATCTCGGATATTCTTGATTCAGTTTATGAGCGCGACCACGTAAGGGCCGATATTTCAGGCGTTTCCGGCAAGGGCTTCGCCGATGGCGGCCATCTGGTCGGCAACAATCTACAGGCCCACCTCAACGCGCTGGAAAAATCCATGCGCGATGCCGCCGCCGACCTCGACTTCGAAAAGGCCGCCCGCCTGCGCGACGAAATCAAACGCCTCAAGGCCGCCGAACTGGCCACCATGGATGACCCCATGGCCAAGGAAGAAGCGCGCGCTGTCGAAGGCGGCGGAAAAAACAACAGACGCAGCCGTTTGCCAATCTCCCCCCCTGAGGGGGAAATGTCCGGCAGGACAGAGGGGGATGAGCCACGCGCCGCAACCTCCCTCTTCGCCAAACCCGAACTGGACGAGATGGGTCCCGGCTCGGACGCTGGAAAGCCGCTGTTCCGCAGAAACACGCTGGACGAAATGACCGTCGGCCGCACCGAAAAACCCGTGCGCGGCGAGGTTCCCGGCAAGCCCGAGACTGAAGCCGGCAAACGTTTCTCACCCCTGCTGGAAGGCCAGCCGGAGCGCGCGACGGACGATCCGAGGCCGCTGGTACGCGGCAAAGTCGGCGCAGGGTCTTATGAGGACCCCGGCGAACAGAAACGGAAAAGCCGGACAAAAGGGAAGACGGGACGGCCGGGACGCTGACCCGGACGACAGGCCGAACAGGCCCAATAGTTTCGAACACTGCTTCAGCTTCTTGCGCTGTAGGATGATCGTTCCGGGAGATAGCCAGAGCGCTACGTGCTCTGGCGACAACGACTAGCTTTCGCAGCGGCTGACCCGCGTCGCAATCTGCGCTGCTCCAAACACCTTCACCAGATCCGCATCGATGGACATCGGGATATAGTCCTCGTTTTCCGCGGGCTTGATATAGGTCGAGAAATAGATTGGCCCACTCGGCAGAGTGCCGGCGACGCAGACCCGCAATATCTCTATCTCCGTGCTGCCGCGGATACGCGGCCCATCAATGCGCGAGCGGCGCACCTTCTCCTGCAATGCAGTGAGCCGTGCAATATCCTCGGGCTTTATTCTCCACACGCTTGTGCCCCATCCGGCCCGGCTTTTTACGTTGAAGCGTGCGCGATCAGCCTCAGCCATATTTTCTTCGATCAGCCCGAATGTTTCGACAGACTTGTCCTTCACCCCATCAGTGGCGCTACGGATGATCATCACCGCATCACCGGAGCGTAATGAAAGGAAGGTTGGGAGCTGCAACCCCACCCGAACATGCTCAAAATTCATCGTCAGAAAATCGAGTCGCATCAGCTTGGGAATACTGGAAATCGGCGTGGTCATGCAGCCGGAGAGGAATACGAGCAAAATAAGCAATGGTTTGAAACGCGATAATGTCAATGTCATCATGAAACCCTGAAGGCTATGGCGCGATATGAACGACCGCCGCATCGAGGTTTCCGAAGCTGAAGCCATTAGATCGCCCGCAAACTTGCAAGGAGAGCATTACCGCAACATTATGCCCAGACCACGCGGTTCCCGCGATGTTGATTATCGTCTGGAAATGGCGGCAGGGAGACACGGCATGCATCGAAAAAATCTGGCGGCCTTCTGCCTTTTGTTTTCCTGCGGACCAGCCTTGTCCGGCCAGATCGAGGATGCCACTTTCCAGAGCGCCGCCCTCAACGCACCGCTTGCCGTCAACATCTACCGCCCGGATGGCGCGCCGCCGGAAAACGGCTGGCCTGTGCTGTATCTCCTGCACGGCCATGATGGCGACCAGAACAGCTGGCGCGATCTTGGCAATATCGAAAAGACGCTCGATACCCTGATCGCGGCAGGCGCCATCCGCCCGGTGGTGGTTGTCATGCCCGGTGTCAAAAACAGCTGGTATGTCGATTCCGCCGCCGTTGGCGGTCCAGGCGACTACGAAACTGCCCTGACCGGCGATCTGCGCCACCAGATCGAAAAAACCCTGCCGGTGCGCAAGGATCGAGAAGGCCGCGCCATTGCCGGCCTCTCCATGGGCGGTTTCGGCGCATTGCATCTGGCCTATGGTCACGAAGACCTCTATGGCGCCGTCGCCAGCCTGTCGGGCGCGATCTGGCAGAACGTGCCCGCCTCCGATCTCGACAAGACACCCGCCGAACTCAAGCTCATTCAAGACAGTGCCTTCTTTCACCGCATCGACCGCACCACCGTCACCAGCGGCATCGTGCTGCCCTCCACCGGCGACCATTTCTCCGGCGCCTTCGGCACGCCTTTCGATGCAAGGCTCTTTAATGAAAAGAACGTCTTCACCCTCGTCGCACAACACGTCGCCGAAAGCCAGGATCTGCCCGCCACCTATCTGACCGTCGGCGACGATGACGGCTTCTTCCTCTGGCGCGGCGCTATCGCCCTGCATGAGACACTACAGGCCGACAAGCGCAAATCCGAGCTGCGGGTGACCGATGGCGATCACGTCTGGTCGGTGTGGAAGGTCTCCATCATCGACGCGCTGAAGTTCATCGATAGCGAATGGGACAAGGCGGCGGATGTCGCGCAAGATTGAGGAACCCGCTTGTCTTCTTACTGCCTGATCATTTCCCAGCCCGCTTTTTCCCGGTTTTTACCGACAGGTTCAACTCCACCGCCGCCCGGATCAGCGCCATCAGCGCTTCCTCATTCACCACGTCCCCTTCGTGAAAATCGATTGCCCGCCGCATATTGCCCTCAAGGCTCGAATTGAACAGACCCGCCGGGTCGGCGAGTGAAGCCCCCTTCGCAAAGGTCATCTTCACTGCACTCTTGTAGGTTTCACCGGTACACAGAATGCCCGCATGCGACCAGACCGGCACGCCGCGCCATTTCACTTCTTCAATCACCTCCGGGTCTGCCTTTTTGATCAGCGCGCGGACATGCGCGAGCATGTCGCCCCGCCAGTCGCCAAGCTCCACGATCTTCCGGTCAATGAAGTCCGATGCTGCAATCTCCTCCGCAGCTATCGCCACCGTCGTTTTTGCCATGACACCCTCCCGATTTCACCGCGCCGCCGCTCCCGGCCTGCCTCGCGACTGTTTCATCTTTCAGCATAGACCAAATTTTCACGTCCTCCCACGCGGAACCAAATTCGCGCTTCACCGTTTCCTCCCCGAACGCAATGTTCAGCATACAAAGGGAAGAAACATCATGAAAATCAAGGTCATCGCGCTCGCTGCCGCGGCAGTGCTATCCTCTTCCGTGGCATTTGCCCAGACGGCAACCACGGCTCCTGCCGCCGGCGCGGACGCCGCTTTGTCGGGTCCCGGCATCACCATGGGCACCAAGGCCAACGGCCCGCTGAAGTTCGTGAATGTCCAGAAGACCGATCTCACCGCCTCCCAGCTCGACGGTCTCGACATCTATAACGCCCAGAATGAAAACATCGGCGAAATCGAGGATGTCGTCATTGGCGACGGCAAGTCGGTGATTGGCCTTGTGGCCAGCGTCGGTGGCTTCCTCGGCATAGACAAGAGCTACGTGGTGCTCGACCCGGCCTCCGTCGCGGTCCACAACGACAACGGCACCTGGAAGGCTTATGTCGACACCACCAAGGAAGCGCTGCAAAATGCGCCGAAGCTCGACTACGACAAGCTGGACGACTGATTACCCCTGCAGTCGCAAGCTTGCCCCCGCGATCCGTCATCGCGGGGGTTTTTCATGCGTTATATTCCGGCCAGGCATCTGGCACTCCCATCGCACAGACCCTTGCCTGACAGCCCGCCTCTCGCCTATCTTCGGCTCGCAAATCACCAAGGATCCATGCGTGCCCGCCAAAATCGTCTCCGCCCTCACTACCAGCACCGTCATGATGTTGCTAAGCGCCGTTCCGCTGTCCGCGCAATCGACCGGCTGGAAACCCGCAGAGCAGATAAAAACCTATGCCATCAGCGGCAATACCGGCGGTGCGTTGTACCAGTCGATCGGCGAACGCGGCCCGACCGCCGGTGTACAGGCGATCGCCCACACGACCTTCAAGCTGACCTGGCGTCGGGATTATCGTCCGCAGCCGGATGGCGCCTGTGTGCTGGCCACAGCAAGGCCCAATCTCACCATCATCTACACCTGGCCGAAAGCGCCGGCGCAATTGCCATCCGCCGTTGCCGCCAGCTGGAAAACCTTCATTTCCGGCGTCGAGACCCATGAGCGCGTCCATGGTGACCATATCCTCGACATGGTGCAGAAAATCGAAGCCTTCAGCACTGGCCTGAGGGCAGAAAACGATCCGAAATGCCAGAAGGTGCGCGTTGTCCTGCAGCAACGGCTGGGTGAGCTTTCCAACGAGCAGCGCCAGCGCGGCCGTGATTTCGACCGCGACGAGTTGTCCCCCGGCGGGCGGGTGCACAAGCTCATTCTCGCACTGGTCAACGGCCCCTGAAGAGCGATTATTCCGCCGCCTCGCCCTTCAGCAGCGGTTCGGAAAGCACCATGGTCTCCAGCTCATAGGAATAACCCTCGAGCATCGTATAGGCCTGCTCGATTGCCTCGATCTGAGCTTCCGCATTGCGGATGGCTTCGGCGATCGACTGGCTGCGGGCGCGCAGCATGGAACTCAGCACATCGGTTTCCGGCTTGCGGCCGAGACGATCCATGTGTTTGCGAACCCGCGTGCGGTGCCGTTCGAGTTCGAGAATATGGAAGCGGCTTTTGAGAATATCGTCGGTCAGCTTGCGGCGCATGGCCGCCACGGGATCAAAACTTCCCGGTTCGCGCTCATCCAGAATGAACTCGTTGACCAGTGTTTCCAGCATCAGCAGGCCCTTCAGGTCCTTGGCGTCGGCCAGCTGTGGATCGTAACCGGTATCGTCGAACACCTTGCGGCGCACCGGATCCTTCAAAAGCTCGTAGGCCGTCTGCAGGCGGGCGAATTGATCGGTATCGCCACCGCTGTCGGGATGGGCCGCCTTGGCAACCTTGCGATAGGCCGACTTGATCGCCGCCTCGTCGGCATCACGCTCCACGCCAAGCAAAACATAGGGATCGATCACAAAAACACCTTCAAACGCAAACTGTTACCCGCATGCCTGATACCACCGTCACAAGACCTGCGGGCGGATCATAGGCCAAATCCACCCCGCGCGGCACCCCGCACCGGCGGTTAAACCGGCAAAGCCCACATAAAAGCCTCATGGCGCACCGCAGGACGACCGGCGGAAAAGCCCATGATGCCGAAATTTGTCGGACCCAAGGCGACTATAGTTACAGGCGGGACAAAATTGTGGAAAGCGACAGCAAAACATGCCGCCACTCCACGCGTCGCCTTTGTGGCAGGCCACCGTAAAACACTTTTGCGAAGGCGTAAGGAGCGCGTTTTCAGGAGGTTATGGTGGAAACTCACCAACGGGTGTAAGCTCGGCTTTTGGATCTGAAGGGAGGGATGATCCGATGCCGCAAACCATTACCCAGACCGTCACGGACTATGTGCACGCCATGGCCTATGCCGATGAGGGCCGGATGCGTGACGTTTTCGATCCACGCGCCAACATCGTCGGCACCTTCGAAGGCGAAACCGAATGGCTGTCTCTGGAGGACTTCGTTGACCAGATGCGAAAAAACGAACGCGGCCTGCCCGATCACGACCCCACTTTCGAAATCATGGGCATAGACAAGGAGGGCGACAGCGCCTCGGTGAAGCTGACTACAAGTTTCGATGGCATGGATTTTTACGAATACCTGTCCCTGCTGGAACACGAAGGCAACTGGTCGATCGTGCACAAGCTTTACCACATCAAGCGGTAGATGCGGTCCGGAAAAGCAACGGAAGTGCGGATGGGGGCAGGTTCAAGCTATTGAAAATACTGGTGCCCCCGACAAGGTTCGAACTCGTGACCCCCTGATTACAAATCAGGTGCTCTACCAACTGAGCTACAAGGGCAATCCAGTGCCTTGCCAACTATCAGATTCTGACTTGGTGTAAAGCAAAAACTGATGACACGGCATCAGCGAACATCTTTTCCACATCACCTGCGCTCATCGTCCCCTGGACTATCATCGCGGCAAAGGCCCGGAAAATAAGCGAAGTATTTACGCAGCGCCGGTAAGATGGCGATGAAACATAACCATTGCAGTGAGAATTACGCCTCAGATGCGCGCGAGCATACAGAAAATACAGCTGACAGGCACGATCGTCATCGCCGCAAGTTCAATCCTGCTGGCCACTCTCGCCGCGGTGCCAAGTGTCTCCAATTATCTGCGTTACCGCACCAATGCCGCCCAGCTCACCCGTTTCGAAACCGCCCTTCAGTCCGCATGGCTGATCTCGGCCGAGCGCGGCCCTGCAAACAATCTGATGGGCGCACCCGCCCCCGATCCGAAGCTGGTCGAGGGACTTGCAGCTGCACGCAAGGCGACGGATGACAAGTTGTCGGAACTTGAAGTTTCCTTCACCGAGGAAATCAAGGCCCAGCCTGAATTCGCCAAATCACTTGCCGAAACCCGCCAGAAACTGGCGCAATCCCGCGAAGCGGTGGATCGCGTTGCCGCGTCCCCCCCTTCCACACGCAGCCAAAGCGCCATGTCCAACGCGATTTTATCGATGTTCAAGGCGGCTGATAGCGTCAACCTGCTGCGCGGCAAAGTGGCACGTGCCGTCATCAAGGTCACGCCCGACGTGGCGATCGACATCGCGATGACCGGCACCGCCGGCGTGATGCGTGACAGGATCGGCCGACTCGGCTCCTATGTGGTGATGAGCCTGCGGGCAAACAGGCAGGAAAAGCTGGGTTATCGCGCCAAATTCGATAATGAGATGCAGAGCCTGCTGTCGCTGAAAGCGTCGCTGATCAACTACACCGCCGCCTATCTGTCGACGCCGCAACTGGACAAGGCGTTTCAGGATATGGAGACCTATTATTTCGGTCAGGCGTTGCGTTACGCGCAGAATACGATCGTGATAGCCATACCCTCCGCCCAGCCGGGCATTCTTGAATTCTCCAGGAACTATATTGCCGGCATGCGCTCGTCCGATGCCCTGCGCGATCTCATCCTCTCCGAAACCCGGGCAAGGCTCGAAAAAAGGAAGAACGAGGCTCTGGTCTTTGGCGGAGCATCCCTTCTGCTCGCCGCCTTCGCGGTTCTGGTTCTGCTGCGGCTCACATCGGTCTATCGAACGATGCTGTTCCAGCCCATGCAATCCGTCCGGGCGCAGATCGCCGCGATCGCCGCCGGTGACCTTTCCGAAACCCGTTGTGAAGACAGGGTTGCCCCGGAAGTGAAGAAGATGTTCGAGGAACTTGATTTCCTGCGTGAGCAGCTTCGCCAGAAGGGCGAAATGGAAAACCAGCAGCGCGCGCTGGCAGAACAGCTGCGCACGCTCTCTGAAACCGATGCCTTGACGGGTGTCTTCAATCGCCGTGCGCTGGAACGGGCCGTTCGTGCCATATTGAGCGGCGAAGAACAGTATCAGTCGCTCGGCGTGATGATTGTCGATATCGACCACTTCAAATCGATCAACGACCGTTATGGCCACGCCATGGGCGACCTCGCGCTGCAAAAGACCGCGGGGCTTTTGCGCAGTGCGTTGCGCAAGAACGATATTCTGGCCCGTTACGGCGGTGAGGAATTCGTCGTCGTGCTGCAGGACGTCAGCCACGCCACCGCGACGGCAACCGCCGACCGCCTTCGCCGCCTGATCGAAGCGCAGATGATCGATGAGCAGAGCGGCCTGTCGCTGACGGCAAGCTTTGGCGTTGTGTGGCAGGAAGCGCGGGCGATAAGCAGCTGGGACGAGTTGATCGCAATCGCCGACGACCGGCTTTATGAAGCCAAGCGCGCCGGCCGCAACCGAGTCTGGGCCACCTATTTTCCAAAGGTCGCCAACGGATAGCCGGCATCAATCGGTATGCTGCCGGCGGCTAAAGCATTTCCACTAAAAACGGAATCGCTTTTATTTTGGAAAAAAACTTAAAAACAAATAGTTATAGCACTTTCACGTTTTGAAGAGACGCAGAAATTCTCTAGATCAGGTCCAGCGTCATCACGACAGGGCAATGGTCGGAAGCCTTCGGCCGATCCCAGCCGGTGCGCGGATAACGCTCCACCTCCTGCCCCGGCGGAAAGATGGTGCGATACGGCTGGCCCGCCCGGATGATTTCAGGAGCCCTTGTAGCATTGATTTCAGCCAGACGCGGTGAAAGCCAGATATAATCCAGCTGGCACAGGTGCTGCTCCTGCGGCCCACGCGAATGGTAGAGTGTCCAGCGATCCATGACATCGCGGCGCAGCATCGGATTGGTGACGAAATCATCGGCGGTGAAGACATCGAGCGCGCTCCTCGCCTCCTCAACGGGCGCAAAACTATAGCCGTTGCGCCGGTCGCCGGAAATCGCCACACGCTCCTGATAGTCGTTCATATCGCCGCAAATGGCGAAATTCTTGTTGCGCGTATTGCCGACACCCCAGCGGTTTTCGATGATACGGCGCACGGCCATGGCTTCCGCCTCGCGGATCGGCATGGTGGCGAGCCGGGCATCGACGGGGTCGCGGGAATTGGTCATGGATTTGAAATGCGTGACGTAAAGCGTCAGCGGCTTGCCGCCGATCCGAAGGTCGATTTCCAGGCAATCCCGTTTGAAAATCTTGTCATCGATCTGGTTGGTCGCAGCCAGCGCCGGATTGAAGAGATCGAGATTGCGATAGGTCAGCGCCGCATGGCTCTTGATGTCGACCACCTCGATCTTGTCGCCATCACGGGTCTGCTCGCGCATGACGACGGCGACATCGATGCCGCGGCTGTCATTGCCCTCGACCAGATATTTCTGCAGATAGCCATTGCCGACCATGCGGTAAAGATAGCCATATTCGAAGGCCTGCAGCGCGGCCATGTTATCGACTTCCTGCAGGCAGAGAATATCCGCATCCGCGTCAGCTATGGCGAGCGCCGAAAGCTGGCGCGTATCGTCAGTTGAGGAGACGGTCCGCGCGCTTTCCAGCGCCTGATAGGTCGCCTCGTCCCTGATATCGAACAGCTGGATCGCCCTGTCGCGCCGCGTCTGGTTGCGAAAACCGGTGAAATCGAAACGGGTGAGAAGATTTTCGATATTGAAGGTGGCAAGCCGAAGCGACATGTTTCATTCCTGTTGCTGGAATAGGAGCTTAGCCGCTCCAACCCCGCCTAGCCAATAGTCTAAAGACGCCACGCCGCACGAATCGCAACCGGCATGCGATCTCCGACAGCGACCGCTTCCCGGGAATAGGCCCGAAGCGCCTGCCCGTCTGGCAGGTCGAGACGGAGAGCATAACGCTCGCCCTCGTAAAGAACCGAAGTAACTGTGCAGCTGACACCCTCCGCGTCCCGCACCACATCCTGCGGCCGCACGAGAATATCCGCCTGCGGCAAGTGTCTGCCACTCTCCATCGCCGCCCGAAGTGTCGTCCAGTCAAGATCGCGCGCAACCCCTTCCGCTACCGGCAGGGTCAGGATCGCCCCCTGCCCCACCAACGAGCCGACCAGCCGGCCCTCCGGCCGCGCGTAAAGCTCCGCCGGTGCCGCCACCTGCAACAGCTTGCCCTGCGACATGACGGCAACATCGGTGGCAAGCGCCATGGCTTCGGCCTGATCATGGGTGACATAGATCATCGTCGCGCCGGAGCGGATGTGGAATTCGCGAAACGTCTCTTCCATCTCCTGGCGCAGATGCCGGTCGAGATTGGCGAGCGGCTCGTCGAGCAGCACCACATCAGGCTCGGTAACGAGGCAGCGGGCGAGCGCCACGCGTTGCCGCTGACCGCCGGACAATTCGGCAGGACGACGGTCCGCAAAACTTTCGAGACGCACGGCTGCCAGCGCCTGACGCACCTTTTCGCGATATTTCTCACCCGAAATGCCGCGGACTTTCAAAGGATAACCGGCATTGTCGGCAACCGACATATGCGGCCAAAGCGCATAGGACTGGAACACCATCGCCATGTTGCGCCGCTCTGGCGGCACCATGCTGCCCCCATCGGCCAGCACGCGTTCTCCAAGCAGGATGGAGCCGTCGGTCGGCTGTTCAAAACCGGCAATCATGCGCAGCACCGTCGTCTTGCCGCAGCCGGAAGGGCCGAGCAAGGCGAGAAAGCCGCCGTCGCGCACGGTGAGCGACACGTCGTCGACGGCGGGCTTCGATCCGGATCCGAAATTTTTCGACAGGCGGTTGAGGATCAGTTTCGCCAAGGGACCACTCCTTTCGGCAGATAGCGCCCCAGAATTTCGAGCAGCAACATGAGGAAAATCACCATGATGACGACGAGCACCGAAAGCCCCGAAGCAAGATCGAAGCTGCCGCTGTCATCAAGATTGTAGATGAGCACGCCGAGCGTCTGCGTGCCGGCCGACCACAGGAGCGCCGAAACCGTCAGCTCGTTGCAGGCGATCAGGAAAACCAGGATGACCGACGCCCCCGCCGCAGGCCCGACCAGCGGCAGGATGATATCCGTGAGCCGCCGCCAGAAACCGGCGCCGGACAGCCGTGCGGCCTCTTCCAGCGACGGATCGAATTGCAGGAAGGCGCTGACCATGGGTTTCAGGCTGACGGCGAAGAAGGAGGAAAAATAGGCGAGCAGAATGATCCAGATCGTGCCGTAAAGTGTGAAGCCCAGCAGCGGAATGGGGGCTGCGAACAGCAGCACGAAGGACACCGAGATAACTACGCCCGGCAGCGCATAGGGAATATCCACCAGCGCCGAGAGCAGGAACATGAAGCGGCTTTTGCCGCGCACCAGAAAATAAGCGGTCAGCACCGTCACCGCCAGCAGGCAAAGCGATGTGGCGGTTGCCAGAAACAGCGAATTGCGGAAGGCGGTACGGGTGACACTCTGGCGGTAGAGCAGTTCCTCATAGGCATGCAGCGTCACGGTCTTGAGGCTGAGCGGCACGCCGTAAGCGGGAGCGAGCGAGCTTGCCATCAGCGCGGCAAGCGGCGCAACCAGCATGAAGAACAGCACAAGCCACAGGGCAAGCTCCGCCGGGACCCGCCAGCGCGCCAGCCCAAACGTCGCGGCCTTGCCGGAAAGGCCGATGATCCGATAGTCCCTGCCCTTCATCGCCCGTTCCTGAAGCGCAAGCCCGGCGACCGAGATGATGGCGATCATGGTGGAGAGGATGGCGATATCGCCGAAGGTGCTGGTGCCGAAACTGGCGAAACGGCTGTAAATCAGCGTCGGCAAGGTAAAGATCGAGCCAGGTATGCCGAGGATGGCCGGAATGCCGAAATTGCCAACATTGGACACGAAAGAAATCGCCGCGCCGGCAATCAGCCCCGGCGTGGAAAGCGGCAGGATGATATCGACCAGCACACGCCGCGGCGAAGCACCGGAAAGCTTGGCGGCCTCGATGCCATCCTGCGGCAGGGCCAACAGACCGGCGCGCAGCGACAGATAGACAAGCGGTGCATGCTGCACGCCGAGCAGCAGCGCGATGCCCGCAATGGAATAAAGCGGCTGCGGCGATCCCATCGGCGGCGCAAGGCCGATGGCCTTCAACAACGTACTCGACGGGCCGGTCATGCCGATCCACGACAGCGCCGTCACCTGCGGCGGGATCATCATCGGCAGCATGAACAGGAAGCTTAAAATCGACTTGCCGCGAATATCGCAAAGCGTCAGCGCAAGCGCAAAGGCACCGCCGATCGCCAGCGAGATCAGCATGCCGAAAAACGAGGTCGAAAGCGTGTTCAGCGCCGCATCCCAAAGGGCTGGATCAGCAAGAAGCCGCCATATGTCACCATTGAGTGATGAAATGATACCGGTATAGGCCAGCCGGCCGAGCGGCAGGGCGCTGAGTGCAAAAACGACACTCACCACAAAAGGAAACAGCCAGCGCGGCTGGCTGCTTCCATAGGCACTTGAACGGGACATGCCGCTATATCAGCCCTTGGAGCCGAAAATATCGGAGAAGGTCTTCAGGTCCTGTTCGGAGTTCTTCAGCGCATCAGCAGCACTGAGCGGCAGAACCTTGATCTTGTCGCGGGCCGGGAAGCCTTCAGGCATGCCGGCATCGGCACGAACAGGAATGTAGCCGAGCTTGACGAAGCCCTGCTGGCCCTTTTCCGAAAGCACGTAGTCGACGAACTTCTTCGCCGCTTCCTCGTGCTTGGTGCCCTTGATGATCGCGACCGGCTCTGTGACGGCCGAAACACCCTCTTCCGGGAAAACGAACTCGACCGGAGCACCCTTGGCCTTTTCGCGGATCGGCATGTAATCAACGACGACGCCGTAAGCCTTTTCGCCTGACGCGACCGACTTCAGAACCGCACCGTTGCCGCCGCCGGCAATGGCTTCATTGGTCTTCAGCTGCTTGTAATAGTCCCAGCCGAGACCATCGGCAGCAGCAAGTGTCTGCGCATGGATCAGCGCCGCACCCGAGGTCAACGGGCTTGGCATGGTCACGAGACCCTTGGCTTCGGCCTTGGCCAGATCCTTCCAGCTCGTCGGCTTCATCGCGGCAGCGGTGTTGTACATGATACCCGTCGTGATGAGCTTGGTGGAGTAATAGAAGCCATCCGCATCATAGAGCGAAGCGTCGATGTTCTTGGCTTCGGCAGACTTGTGGGCCAGCAACTGGCCAGCCTGCTTCATGCGCTCGAGCGTTACGGTGTCGGCGATCAAGAGCACGTCGGCAACCGGATTGCCGGCGCTGATCTCAGCCATCAGCTTGGCCATGATCTTCGGCGTTCCGTCACGCACCCATTCGACTTCAAGACCGGGATTGGCAGCCTTGAAACCATCAACGGTCGCCTGCGCGTCCTCGTTCGGCTGGCTGGTATAGAGCACCAGATCGGCGGCATTGGCAGCGGTGGCGATAAAGCCGAGCGATACGATGGCGGTGAAAGCGGAGAGCAGCGTTTTCATGGGGTCGGTCCCTGTTGTTTGGTGGGACCGCTTAAACATGCTTGCATAACATGTATGTGACAGGCAGGATTTTTGGGGTGTGATCTCTACAGCAAGGTAGACATTGTGGCTTACCCCCCTCTGCCCTGCCGGGCATCTCCCCACAAGGAGGGAGATCGGCAAGAGGCTCTCTTACCACTTCATTCTCTAACGTTGAGATGGGCGATACCTCGCCACAGGTCGATCTCCCCCCTTGTGGGGGAGATGTCCGGCAGGACAGAGGGGGTGAAACCACAACCTCCGTCGCTGCCGTAAGCTGCCGACATCAAATCGCCGAAAGCACCTCACCCGTTTCCGCCTGCGCCGTCGTAATCAACCGACCCAGCCGCATCATCCCCTCCTCAATCATCGCCTCGTTGGCGCAGGAGAAGCTGATGCGCAGCGTGTTCGTACCCGAGCCATCCGCAAAGAATGCACGACCGGGAACGAAGGCCACCTTTTCCGTGGCGATGGATTTTGCCAGCAGTGCGGCGCCATCCATGCCTTCCGGCAACGTGACCCAGATGAACATGCCACCTTCCGGTTTCGTCCAGTGCGTGCCCTTCGGCATGTACTTGTCGAGCGCGGCCAGCATCGCATTACGGCGGGCGCTATAGGCGGCCTTGATCTTGGCCACCTGCTTGTCGAAGCCGCGCGAGGCGACGCGTTCGATGGCGATCTGGTTGATGGTCGAGGAATGCAGGTCAGCGGCCTGCTTCATCAGCACCAGCTTGCGGATAACAGGTGGGGAAGCGACGATGTAACCGACGCGAAGGCCAGGTGCGAGCGTCTTGGAGAAGCTGCCGCAATAGATGGTGCGGGTGTTCTCGATGCCGCCGGAACGGGCAATGTCGAGCGCCATGATCGGCGGCACCGCCTCGCCATCGTAACGCAGCGACTGATAGGCGGCATCTTCGATGACGGCGATGTCAAGCTCGTCGGCCAGCGCCAGAACCTTTTCGCGGCCGGCCAGATCGACGGTCTCGCCGGTCGGATTGGAGAAATCGGCCGAGAGATAGGCGAACTTCACCGCACCGCCATGCTTGGCGGCGGTTTCGCGATAAGCCTCCGGCGTGCGGTTGCCGCCCGGATTGAGCTGATCGTAATTCGGCTCATAGGCGTTGAAGGCGGAAAGCGCGCCGAGATAGGTCGGCCAGGTCACAAGCGCCGTGTCCTTCGGCGACAGGAACAGCTTGCCGAGATAATCGAGACCCTGCTGCGAGCCGGAAACGATGAAAACATTATCAGCGGTGCAGTCGATGCCGATCTCGGCCATCTCACCCGCCAGCCATTCGCGCAGCGGCTTGTAACCCTCGCTAACAGAATATTGCAGCGCTGCATTGACCTGCGCGCCGGAAAAAATTTCCGCATAAGCCTGCTGGAATTCCTCTGCGGGGAAGAGAGCCGGGTCCGGAATGCCGCCGGCAAAGGAGATGATATCAGGCTGTTCGAGCAGCTTCAGCAACTCGCGGATTTCAGACGCTTTCATGCGCGAAGAGCGCGTGGCGAAAATTTGTTCCCAATCTAGCATGGGTACGTTTCCTCTTGTGTCGTTTTTATGCGTGCATCTTTACAGAAATGTCGATATGTCAGCAATACTGACTTATCAGTTTTTCGAATTATTTCTGCCTCCCTGCACATTGCCCGCAGCCGACCGGCATTTGGGGCCGCCTTTGGCGAACAAAGCCAAATACACCCTCCCGCAAAGCTTAACAATCTTCCGTTTGCGATTGACGCGGCAAGCTTTTCCGGGTGGATTGCGGGCCACGCCGCGACGCGGCGAAAGCATCCATGGGAGTGAGACGACATGCTGAAAAATATCGACGCGGCGCTGAATGCCGATGTGCTGCATGCGCTGCGCGCCATGGGTCACGGCGATACGCTGGTGATCTCAGATACCAATTTCCCGTCCGATTCGGTTTCCCGTCACACCACGGTCGGCAGGGCGTTACACATCGACAATGTCTCCGCCGCGCGCGCCATGAAAGCCATCCTGTCCGTCCTGCCGCTCGATACGCCGTTGCAGGCCTCGGTCGGCCGTATGGAAGTGATGGGCGCACCCGATCAGCTGGAGCCGGTCCAGGCCGAGGTGCAGAAGGAAATCGACGCGGCCGAGGGGAAGTCCGCTCCTATGTATGGCATCGAACGCTTTGCCTTTTACGAAAAAGCGAAGCAGGCCTATTGCGTCATCACCACTGGCGAGACGCGGTTTTATGGCTGCTTCCTCCTTACGAAGGGCGTCATCCAGCCGAAGTAAGCGGCTACTGGTAATGGAAGCGGCACTGAATAATTTCCAGCTTTTGCTCGCTTCCAGACCCGGACACCCGATAGACAAAGCGATGCTCGCCGGTAATCCGCCGTGACCAGTAACCAGCCATGTCGCCCTTCAAGGGCTCCGGCTTTCCAAGCCCCGAAAAGGGTGTTCGCTTCGCATTTCGAATAAGGTCGTTGATTTTCTCGACCATGCGCGCATCGGTTCTCTGCCAGAACTCATAATCGTCCCATGAACTCGTGGTCCAGACGAGTTTCATTCTTCGGTCGGGTCCCGCTCGACGGTATCACCACGTTCAAGCTCCTGCATGGAAGCACGAAGCCGTGACGCATTTGCAGGGTTGGATAGCAGATGCAACGTTTCCTGCATGCTTTCATATTCCCCTTCTGCAAGAACAACGACCGCCTCTTTGCCTTGCCGCGTGACAAGAAGAGGAGCGCGCGTCTCCAGAACCCGGTCGAAATGGGTCGCGAAGTTCTGACGGAATTCCGTAAATCGCACATTTGCCATGGAAGCTGCCTTTCGGAAATATGTACAGATTTATGTACGTATTTGACGACGAAAGTCAAGGTTACGTAGTTTAGCCCGGAATGAAAAAGCCGGAGCTTTCGCCCCGGCCTCCATATCTTCCACCAAACAATGAAGCTTAGTTGACGGCCTTGTCGACCAGCTTGTTCTTGCCGATCCAGGGCATCATGCCGCGCAGCTTGGCGCCGACTTCTTCGATCTGGTGAGAATCGTTGTTGCGGCGGATACCCTTGAAGCGAGCGCCGCCGGCCTTCCATTCCTGCATCCACTCGGTGGTGAACTTGCCGGTCTGGATGTCGTGCAGAACGCGCTTCATTTCAGCCTTGGTCTCGGCGGTGATGATGCGCGGACCGGTAACGTATTCGCCCCACTCTGCCGTATTGGAGATCGAGTAGTTCATGTTGGCGATGCCGCCTTCATAGATCAGGTCGACGATCAGCTTCACTTCGTGCAGGCACTCGAAATAGGCCATTTCAGGCGCATAACCGCCTTCGACCAGCGTTTCGAAACCGGCGCGGATGAGTTCGACGAGACCGCCGCACAGAACGACCTGTTCGCCGAAGAGGTCGGTTTCGCACTCTTCCTTGAAATTGGTTTCGATGATACCCGAACGGCCGCCGCCAACGCCGCAGGCGTAGGAGAGAGCGAGTTCAAGAGCGTTGCCCGAAGCGTTCTGGTGAACGGCAACGAGGCAGGGAACGCCGCCGCCCTTCTGGTATTCGCCGCGAACCGTGTGGCCGGGGCCCTTCGGTGCGATCATGACGACGTCGAGCGATGCCTTCGGCTCGATGAGGCCGAAGTGAACGTTGAGGCCGTGTGCGAAGGCAATCGCTGCGCCATCACGGATGTTGCCGGCAATGTCGGCCTTGTAGATGTCGGCCTGCAATTCGTCAGGCGTCGCCATCATCAGGAGGTCGCCCCACTTGGCGGCTTCGGCAACGGTCATGACCTTGAAGCCGTCGGCTTCGGCCTTCTTGACGGTCGGCGAGCCGGCCTTGAGCGCAATGACGACGTTCTTGGCGCCGGAATCCTTGAGGTTCAGCGCATGGGCGCGGCCCTGGGAGCCGTAACCAACGATGACGACATTCTTCGCCTTGATGAGATTGAGATCGGCATCACGATCATAATAAACGCGCATTTTATGGTCCTTCCCTGATACTTGTATCTGTTGTCTTAACCGGAACCTTAAGCGACCTTGCCACCCAGTTCCGAATGTACCTTTTCCGTGCCGTAGAGGGTCAGAAAGGCGACGACCGCCTTCTTTGCCCGGGCGGAAAAATCCTTGTCCGGCGCCTCGCCCAGCAGCATGCGCACATGCAAATCCGAAACGATGAGACCGTAAAAACCGCGATATGCCTCTTCGGCATCATCGAAACGCAGGTAGCCGGAACGGCGACCCGCCTCGATCAGTCCACGGGCGCGGCGATCGATCTGGCGACGGCCGCGTTCCAGCAAAAGATCGCCGAGCTTGGAACCGTCACGGCTCGCCTGCCCGATGGCCAGACGGTTGAGCGCCAGCGACACGTCACCCGCGAGCACATCGAGCAGATCATGGGCGAAAACCTCGAGATGATCGGCAAGCTGCGGCGCGGAAACGCGGTCACCCGCCTTCTCGAAAGTGCGGACCTTGCTCTGCTGAAAGGTGATCATCGCCGCCAGCAGGCCGTCCCGGTCGCCGAACCACTTATAGAGGCTTTCCTTGGAACAGTTGGCGGCGCGCGCCAGCCCCGATGTGGTGAGCGCTTTTTCGCCGCCCTCGACCAGAAGACGCAATGCCTGGTCCAGAACAGCGTTCTGGCGCGGCGAAAATTCCTGCGCTGTGATCGGGTCGGAAGCCAAGTCTTTCCACTCCAGGGGCTCGATTAATGTACCGTACGGTACGGTTCGAGCGCCATTTAAGCGGAGGCAGCGTTGCGGTCAAGCGGATTCTTCGGGGGCGAGAAGAATTGGTGCGGTACGGCGTGGTGGGGATGGCGGCGTAGTGGGAATCTTTGGGCGGTTGCGCCTTGGTAGCGGAGCGATGGCGCGTGGGGCTCACCCCCCTCTGCCCTGCCGGGCATCTCCCCCACAAGGGGGAGATCGATATGCCGCTACGCTTCGCCAATCTCGAGGACAGAGAATGAAGCAGGGCCAAAGCTGCTTGCCGATCTCCCTCCTTGTGGGGGAGATGCCCGGCAGGGCAGAGGGGGGTAAGCCCCACGCGCCATCGCTCCGCCATGCATGGACATCTACCCAGCCGCAATCTCGCGCGAAGCGTCGATATCCCGCGACGGCGACAATCCGTAGAAGCGGCTATATTCGCGGCTGAACTGCGACGGGCTCTGGTAACCGACACGATGGCCGGCCGTGCCCGCATCCAGCCGCTCTGCAAGCATCAGCCGGCGTGCCTCATGCAGCCGCAACTGCTTCTGATACTGAACAGGCGTCATGGCCGTGATCGTCTTGAAATGGTGATGGAAAGACGAGACGCTCATGCCGATATGCTCGGCAAGATCCTCGATGCGCAGCTGGCGCGCAAAATTCTCACGCAGCCAGGCGATGGCGCGGGCGATGCGATTGCCCTGGCTGCCGGCGGCGATGATGTTCATCAGCTGCCCGCCGGCTGGTCCGGTCAGGATGCGGTAGAGGATTTCCTGCTCGATCAAGGGCGCCATGGCGGCAATCTCTGCCGGACGATCGAGCAAACGCAACAGACGGATGGCCGCATCCAGAAGCTCCGGCGTGGCGGCATTAACGACGATACCGCGCTGCGCATTCGCGGGCTCCGTCGGCGTATCGATCGGCACGCGACGCATGAGATCGAGCAGCTTCTCGCTGTCGATGGCAAGCGCGATACAGAAATGCGGCGCCTCCCTGCTCGCCTCCACCACCCGCCAGGCGACCGGCAGCTCAAGCGAGGTCAGCAGATAGTCGCCGGCGCCGTAATTGATGGTATCCGTTCCCAATTGAACGCTTTTCGACCCCTGTATCACCATCGCAAGACAGGGACGGTAGCTGCCGTGACACGGCGCGCTTGGCGCGGTGCGCCGGCTGATGCCGAGGGATTCGATGGCCGTCTGCACCTCACCGTCACGGGTGGCATGTCGTGCGGCGATGGAGGCGATCTCCTGATAGACATTGAACGGCAAGGACATGAGGGGAATCCCTTAAGTGAAGGAAGAGACGCGGCAGATGCCACTTATCTAGAAAGCCACCGGACTTCCGCAAAGAGCATGCCCGCATATTTTTTGCAGGATCGTGCAAAAAGCTCGGAGGATCGCTCTAACGCCGCCCCGCACTTCCATTGCATATTCCGCCGTCCCCAACCCCTCGATAAGGATATTCAAATGGCTACTGCAAGAGGTTACGCTGCGACCGACGCGTCGAAGCCGCTTACCCCGTTCACCTTCGAACGTCGCGAGCCGAACGACGACGACGTCGTCATCGACATCAAATATGCCGGCATCTGCCACTCGGACATCCACACCGTCCGTAACGAATGGAAGAATGCCGTCTACCCGATCGTTCCCGGCCATGAGATTGCCGGTGTCGTCAAGGCTGTCGGCTCCAAGGTCACGAAGTTCAAGGTCGGCGACCACGTCGGCGTCGGCTGTTTCGTCGATTCCTGCGTCGGCTGCGCCACCCGCGATCTCGACAATGAACAGTACATGCCCGGTCTTGTCGGAACCTATAACTCCGTCGATAGAGACGGCAAGACCGCCACGCAGGGCGGTTATTCCGACCACATCGTCGTGAGGGAAGACTACGTTCTGTCCATTCCGGACAACCTTCCGCTCGACGCTTCCGCGCCGCTCCTCTGCGCCGGCATCACGCTCTATTCGCCTCTGCACCACTGGAATGCCGGTCCGGGTAAAAAGGTCGCGATCGTCGGCATGGGTGGTCTTGGCCATATGGGCGTCAAGATCGGCTCGGCCATGGGCGCGGATATCACCGTCCTGTCGCAGACGCTGTCCAAGAAGGAAGACGGCCTCAAGCTGGGCGCAAAGGAATATTACGCCACCAGCGACGCTTCGACCTTCGAAAAGCTAGCAGGCACATTCGACCTGATCCTCTGCACCGTTTCGGCTGAAATCGACTGGAACGCCTACCTCAATCTCCTGAAGGTCAACGGTACTATGGTGCTGCTCGGCGTGCCGGAAAATGCGATCCCCGTCCATGCTTTCTCCGTCATTCCGGCACGCCGTTCGCTTGCCGGCTCCATGATCGGCTCGATCAAGGAAACCCAGGAAATGCTCGATTTCTGCGGCAAGCACAACATCGTGTCGGAAATCGAAAAGATCGACATCAAGGATGTCAACGAAGCCTATGAGCGCGTGCTGAAAAGCGACGTGCGCTACCGCTTCGTCATCGATATGGCGTCGCTCGACGCATGATGGGCGTCACGACAACCGACTGAGTGAAAAGGGCGGGAAGCCGATGCTTCCCGCCCTTTGCTTTATCCGCCTGCCCTCAGGCCTCGTCCTTCAGCGTCTCTTTCTGGGTAATCAGCCGCGCGCTGTGCTGGCCGCTCAGATAAATCCACAGCCAGCTCCACGCCACAGCCAGCCGCGAACGCGTTCCGATCAGGAAGTAGATGTGGGCAAGGCCCCAGATCCACCATGCCAGAACGCCCTTGAGCTTGAACCTGCCGAAATCGATCACCGCTGCGCGTTTGCCGATGGTGGCGAGATTGCCCTGGTGGCTGTAGCGGAAGGGTGCAGGCGAAGGTTTGCCGGAGAGCCGGGCCTTGATGACTTTCGCCACATAGGCGCCCTGCTGCTTTGCCGCAGGCGCGATGCCCGGCACCGGTTTGCCGTTTTCCTGATTGACGGCGGCCGTATCGCCAATAACGAAAATATCAGCGTCATCTTCCAGATTGAGGTGAGGTCCGACGATGACACGCCCGGCCCGGTCGGCGGCGGCATCCAGCCATTTAGCAGCGGGAGACGCCTGCACGCCGGCGGCCCAGACAACCGTGCGGCAGGGATAATGGGTCTCGCCCACCGTCACGCCTTCATCACTGCAGGCCGTCACCGGCGTACCGAGCAGAACCTCGACGCCGAGCTTCTCAAGCGCTTCCTTGGCATAAGCAGAAAGATCCTCGGTGAAAACCGGCAGGACGCGGGGGCCGGCCTCGACAAGCAGCACGCGGGTCTTTCGGGTATCCACATTGCGGAATTCCGGCGGCAGCGCCTTGTGGGCCAGTTCGGCGATCATGCCCGCCATTTCCACACCCGTCGGGCCTGCGCCGATGATGACGAAGGTCAGCAGCGCCTGCCGTTCCTCTTCGCTGGTGGCAAGTTCGGCCCGCTCGAAAGCCAGCAGCAGGCGGCGGCGGATTGTCGTCGCATCCTCCAGCGTCTTGAGGCCGGGGGCGGACCGTTCCCACTCGTCGCGGCCGAAATAGGCGTGGCGCGCGCCGGTGGCCAGCACCAGCGTATCGAAACCGATCACCTGGCCCGAACTTAAATGCACGGTCCGCGCCGCCCGGTCTATGCCGGTCACTTCCGCAAGCAGGGTCGTTACCTCCTTGCGGTCGCGGTAAAGATGGCGGATCGGCCAGGCGATTTCGGATGTCGCCAGCGCCGTGGTCGCAACCTGATAAAGCAGGGGCTGGAACAGGTGATGGTTGCGGCGATCGATCAGTGTGATGCGGACAGGGGCTCCCTCCAGCCCGTGTACCAGTTGTAAACCGCCGAAGCCTCCACCCACGACGACAACATGATGTTCTTGCATATGTCTCTGCCTTCAAAAGCTCGCGCACGGAGCATGCGCAAGCCAAAGCATAGGCGAAAAAATTGACTTTGGTTATGAAATAGGCTGACCGCAGGCCTGACAAAAACGCCGGACTGTTTCAGCCATGCCATATTCCAGCGCATCCGCCGTCAATCCGTGGCCGATGGAAACTTCAGCCAGATAAGGAATGCGTTTCATCAGCCTGGGCAGGTTCGCGACAGTCAGGTCATGGCCGGCATTGACGGCAAGCCCGAGTGCCGCAGCATGGTCCGCCGTCTGTCCCAGCTTCTCAAGAAGCGCCTCGCCCTTTTGCGGATCGTCAAAGCAGCCGCCATAGGGGCCGGTGTAAAGCTCGATACGCGCCGCACCCGTTTCAGCCGCCAGTTCCACCGGCTCGCGTTCCCCGTCACCATCGGCAAACAGCGAAACCCGCATACCGCCGGCCTTCAGGCGTCCGACGACTTCCTTCAGGAAAACGTCGTGCTTGCGGAAATCCCAGCCATGGTCCGACGTTGCCTGCGAGGGATCATCCGGCACCAGCGTCACCTGTTCCGGCTGGGTCTTTTCGCAAAGAACGAGAAAATCTTCGGTCGGATACCCTTCTATGTTGAATTCCGCCTTGGGAAAGCTGTCATCAATCAACGCGCGCAGCACCGGCAAGTCTGAAAAGCGGATATGGCGCTGGTCGGGACGAGGGTGTACAGTCAGGCCACTTGCACCCGCAGCGAGTGCCAATTGCCCGAAATGCGCGACATCCGGCCACGGAAGATCGCGACGGTTGCGCAGCATGGCGATTGCGTTCAGATTGACGGAAAGTTTTGCGGGCATGGCATCGGGCTCCGGTTCGGAATCTGCATCCTGTTTCACGCAGGTTGACGCCGACCGCAAGGAGGCCGATAAAATTTTTTGGAATGCGGGAACGAAAAAACACAATACACGTTACGGTTCTTATGTAGCGTTTGGCATGATGTCTTGAGACTGACCGTTGTGGGGGAACAAGCAACGGCGGTCTTTTAAAAACCGGGCACGCTGTCAAAAAGCGAAAAGGGGGAAACGATGCAGGATGGCCGTATGCCGTTTGAACACGGCGACGAGGACAAACCCAATCTAAGGCTCAGCAGCTTTCTACCGGATATAAGCCTGCCGTCCTCCCTGCCCGCAGAACCCGTCCCCATTGCCGATATGGCCAACATCTTCAGAGTAACGCACCGGACCTTGCATTTTTACGAGGAAAAGGCGCTGTTGACCTCAAGGCGCATCGGCCAGATGCGGGTCTACACCCACCGCAACGTCCAGCGCATGGCCGTTATCAATGTCTGTCGCGAAGTGGGCATTTCGGTTGCCGCCATTACCGAGATCATGGAAAAACTCGTCCGCTCGCTCTCACAGGAAGAGGCGGACGACATATTCCACGCCGCGCTGAGACAGCGGAAGAGAGAATTGACCGCCGAGCTTTCCACCCTTCAGCGACAGGCCCAACAGATCGAGGAATTGCTCGTCAGCGATGGCGATACAGACGGCTTCGACGGCGCCGAGCGCGGTCCTGCCAGAGACATTGTCCTCACCGACAGCGAACGAAAATGTCTGGAACTGATGGCGGAGGGTTATGCGCCGGTACGACTCGCCCGCGCCCTTGGCCTTTCGGGCAGCGATCTCAATGCTCTGGAGGCGAAGATCATCGGCAAGTTCAACGCCAGCAACCGCTTTCAGGCGGTCGCCAAGGCAGTGCTGCTGGGCGTCATCCGCGCATAAAAGCATTTGCAGGAAAACTGCGTCGCGGTTTTCCATCCGGACAAGGCGCAGACCGGGAGATAGAGCACATGCTCTATCTCAACGCACGATGGTCAGTGTCTCTGCGGCACGGGTAATGGCGGTGTAAAGCCAGCGTTCGCGCGTGTCGCGGAAGGCATAGCTCTCGTCGAAGAGAACCACATTGTTCCATTGCGAACCCTGCGCCTTGTGCACGGTCAGCGCATATCCGAAATCAAACTCGTCGTAACGCTTGCGGGTGGTCCACGGAATTTCGGTCTCGGCATCCTCAAACGCCGCCTTCAGCAGTTTGATCTTCGCCGCACCGCGATCCATATCGTCGTCTTCCGGCCGGATCATCAGGTTGATGCCCGGTTTCACCGTCTCGCGCGACGAACTCATCACCTGCCAGAGCGAACCGTTCAGCAGGCCCTTGGCCGGATCGTTCCGCAGGCACACCAGCTTGTCGCCGGATTGCGGATAATCGGTCGAAAAGCCCTTCAGTTCGCGAAGCCGCTGATTGTACCGCCGGCGCGTGCGATTGGTGCCGACGAGCACCTGATCGGCCTCCAGCACCAGCGACTGCGTCACCTCCGACTTCGAAATCACCTGCGCCGTGCCGTAGTCGCCGCGCATGATCTCGCGGCCTTCGCGCACATCCATGGCAAGATGAATGATGGGGTTGTCCTTGGCCTGCCGATGGATTTCCGACAGCAGATAGTCCGGCTCCTGCTCGGTGAAGAAACCGCCGCCCGAAATCGGCGGCAACTGACCGGGATCGCCGAGCACGAGGATCGGCGTGCCGAAACTCATCAGATCCTTGCCGAGTTGCTCGTCCACCATCGAACATTCGTCGATGATGATCAGCGCCGCCTTGGCAAGCGGGCTCTGGCGGTTGATGGAAAACATGGGCGCGACCGAGGTCTTGCCGGTTTCCTCGTCTTCCACCGTTTCTTCGCCGCGCGGGCGGTAGATCAGCGAATGGATGGTGCGGGCATTGGTCGCCCCGCGCGAGCGCAGCACCTGCGCCGCTTTGCCGGTGAAGGCCGCAAACAGCACCTCGCCATCGACATTTTCCGCGAAATGTCTGGCAAGCGTCGTCTTGCCCGTTCCGGCATAACCGAACAGCCGGAAAACCGGCGTCCGGCCTTCCTTCAGCCAGCGGGAAACAGCCTTCAGCGCTTCGTCCTGTTGCGGAGAAAATAACATGCGCCCTCATCGCAGGATTCGAGCCTCATGCGCAACAGAAAAAGAACGAAAGATGAATCGATGCGCGAGAATGCGGCAATAAAACACGGCTGGTTTTTAAACCCCGGCCGCTATTATGCCGCGCATGAAGATATTGATTCTCGGCGCGACAGGTTTCATCGGTTCGGAGGTGATGCGTAGCCTTCACGGGCGTGGCCACGCCGTCACCGGACTGGCCCGTTCCGTTGTCCGGGCCATGGACAAATGGCCTTTCGCGAACTGGATATCCGCCGATCTCGCGCGCATGATGCACGCCCCGGATTGGGAGGCGCTGGTCAGCGATCACGACGCCATCGTCAATTGCGCCGGCGCGCTTCAGGATGGTCTTTCGGACGATCTTGCCGCGACACAGGAAAAAGCGATGCTGGCGCTCTACGATGCAGCAACGCAGGCCGGTGGCAGGCTGATGATCCAGATATCGGCCCGCACGGCGGGAGCCGCATCGGACCTGCCCTTCCTCACCACCAAACGCCGTGCCGATGCGGCGCTTGCCGCAAGCGTCCTGCCTTTTGTCTTTCTCCGCCCCGCGCTGGTTGTCGGGCGCAATGCCCATGGCGGCACGGCACTGGTGCGCGCACTTGCGAGCTTTCCCCTCATGCTGCCGCTCGTCAATGGCACGATGCCGGTCCAAACGGTCGCGGTCGAGGATGTGGCGGCGGCCGTCTGTGCGGCGATCGACGGTGAAATTCCACCGAGCAGCGATCTCGAACTCGCCGCCGGGGAAACACTGACATTGCAAGACGTGGTCGCCATGCACCGGCAATGGCTGGGCCTGCGCCCGGCCCCCACCATCAATCTTCCAGCCGCCTTCATGCGTCCCGTAAGCCTCATGGCGGATGCCGCAGGCGCGCTCGGCTGGCGGTCGCCGCTGCGTTCCACCGCCATGACGGTCATGTCGGAAGGCATCGTGACGGAGGGTGAGGTGAGACCGGTGGCGACATCGCTCAGGACATTGAGGCAAACGCTGGCCGCCCACCCTTCCGGCGTGCAGGACCTGCGGTTCGCCCGATTATATCTCCTGAAACCGCTGGTCATTCTGTGCCTATCATTATTCTGGCTGTTGTCCGGCCTCGTCCCGCTGCTGAATATCAACGCAGCGGCGGCACATTTTCTGCCCTTCATGCCGCAGGCACCGGCGGTCACTCTGACGCTCGCCACCTGCCTCATCGATATCGCCCTCGGCGTCACCGTCCTGTTGCGACCGCTCGCCAGAAAAGCGCTCATCGGCATGCTGCTGGTCAGCGCTGCTTACCTTGCCGGCGGCAGCCTGCTGGAACCGGACCTGTGGCTCGATCCGCTTGGCCCCCTCGTCAAGGTTCTGCCTTCGGTCGCCCTGACACTTGTCGCCCTTGCCACGCTGGATGAACGCTGATGACGCTTGAGGAACTTCTGCGGCTCGCCCATGTCATCGGCGCGACGGTGCTGTTCGGCACCGGTGCCGGCATCGCATTCTTCATGGTGATGGCGCGGCGAACGGAAAACCCGGCGCTGATCGCCCATGTGGCGGGCACGGTCGTCGTCGCCGACACCATCTTCACCGCCACGGCGGCGATCATCCAGCCGGTGACCGGTTATTTTCTGGCACGCATCATCGGCTGGCCGCTGACCGAAGGCTGGATCGCCCTTTCGCTCGGCCTTTATGTCTTCACCGGCATTTTCTGGCTGCCGGTGGTGTGGATCCAGATCAAGCTGCGCAATATCGCCCGAGACTGCGCCGCCACGGGACAGGCCTTGCCGGCGCAATGGTTCCGCCTTTACCGCATCTGGTTCGCCTGCGGTTTCCCCGCCTTCTTCGCGGTTGTCGGCATCATCTGGCTGATGCTCACCAAGCCAGATATCCCCCTGTTCGGCTGACGCGCGTTAATTGACCGCCTGCTTCTCGACAAGCTCAGCCAGTTGCCCGGCAACCGTGTTCCAGCCGTCAAAGAAACCCATCTCCGCATGCTTATCGCGATCTACAGGGTTTCGGTGCATGGCATAGGCCACATATTCCATACCCTCCGGGTGATCACGGAACGTCATCACGGCGGTGAGGAACGGACGGGCGGAGGGACGAAAGCCGGAGGTCAGCGCATCTGTAAAAACCAGACGCTCGCCATCATCCACCGCCAGAAAACATCCGCTGATATGGTCGCCGAATGCCGTGCCGTCCTCACTGTAGCGTGTCTCGAACGCGCCGCCGGGGTGAAGCTCCATTTTCTCGACGCGGCATTGACCGGGATGCGGCACCCACCATTGTTCGAGCCTGCTCTTATCGACCCATGCATTCCAGACGAGCTGTCGCGGCGCCCTTATGATGCGTGAAATCTTGAGGTCGAGATCGGGATTGAAAGTCTCGGTCATGTGTCATTCTCCCGTTTGCGTGTGGCCGCCATATCTTTTTGCGCCATGACGAATTGCTCAAGCCTGTCCGTGCGGCCTTCCCAGATGGCGCGCTGTTGCGACAACCAGCCATCGAGCATGGAAAATCGCTGTTTTTCCAGCGAGCAGAACCGCACCCGGCCCTGCTTGCGGGTGACGATCAGCCCCGCCTCCTCCAGCTGGCGGATATGTTTCATAAACGACGGCAGGGCCATATCGAAAGGTTCTGCCAGCATGCCGATGCTTGCTTCCCCGCCGCCAAGCCTCAAAATCACCGCCCTGCGGGTGGGATCGGCAAGAGACTGGAAGATGTCGTCGAGCGCATCTGAATAGTTTTCCATAAGGCTAACTATCACGACAAAACACTTAGCTCAATGGGTAAGTTTAAAAATCACAAAAATCGTCCACGGCAGGGAATAAACCGGCAGGCTGCGGTGTCTCTTGATCTGTTGGCGGCAAAGCCCGCCCGAACCAAGGAGGATATGTCCATGAAAATCCGCTTTATCGTTCCCGCCCTCGTTCTGGCTTTCGCCGGAACGGCCTATGCGGCCCCGGCGGTCGAAACGGTCAAGACCGACAAAGGCAATGTACTTGCCGGCGAAAAAGGCATGACGCTCTACACTTTCAAGAACGACAAGAAGGGCGTATCCAATTGTTATGACAAATGCGCGGTGAACTGGCCGCCGTTTTTCGCAGCCACTGGCGCCAAGGCCGAGGGGGCCTATACGACCGTGACGCGCAAGGATGGCAAGATGCAATGGGCAAAGGACGGCATGCCGCTCTACTATTGGGTCAAGGACATGAAAAAAGGCGACGCCACCGGCGACGGTATGAACGGTGTATGGGATGCCGCAAAACCCTGATGGCATGAATGGCAAAACGCGGGGGAGCCACTCCCCCGCAGCCGGCGCCTTCGAGGCGGAGGTGCTGGCCCTGATACCCATGCTGCGACGGTATTCCCGCAGCCTTTCCCGCTCGGATGCGGATGGCGAAGACCTTTTGCAGGACTGCGTGGAAAAAGCGCTGATCAATAAAAGGCAATGGCGCGGAACGGGTTTGAAATCATGGGCTTACACGATAATGACGAATCTTTATCGTAACCGCCACCGTGCCGAGAAACGTCACCCGTCCGAAAGCCTCGATGGCCACGAAACCATTGCCGTCACCGATCAGCTTTCCGACACGCTGGAAAACGACCGGCTGCACGGCGCGCTCGCACTTCTTTCGCCCGATATGCGGGCCGTGCTGATGCTGGTGACGGTGGAAGGTTACAGCTATCAGGAGGCGGCGCAGACATTGACGATCCCCGTCGGCACCGTCATGTCCAGACTGTCCCGCGCCCGCGAAACCCTTCGCCAGCATCTGGCGGCGGATAATATCATTCCCCTGCGGAGACCACGATGAAACGGCCCGATGCCATAACCGAAGACGATCTGCATGCCTATGTCGACGGACTTCTTTCCGACGACAACCGTGCGGCTGTCGAGGCGTGGCTGGCGGAACGGCCGGAAGAGCGTGCCCGTGTGGAGGACTGGAAAAAACAGGCCGATAGTCTGCGAAACGCCTTCGCCTCCTATGCCGCCGCGCATCCGCACGACGCATCGATGCTGAGCCCCCAAAAGCCGGATCGCCCATGGCGGCTGAAACCGGCTCTGGCGAAAATAGCGGCTGCCCTCGTGATCTTCGTGGCGGGCGCCGCAGCCGGCAGGCTTCTGCCGCCGTCTGTCCCCACGCCGCAGGATGTGGTTCTGGCATCGCTGCCGACGGATATTCCCGCACAGGCGAAATCCGCCTACCTCATCTATGCGAGCGAGGTGCGCCACCCCGTCGAAGTCGGCGCAGGCGAGCAGAAGCATCTCGCGACATGGCTCGGCAAGCGGCTCGGTTATCCCTTCGCCATACCCGACCTTTCCAAGATCGGATATGACCTCGTCGGTGGGCGTCTCATCCCCGTCAGCGGCAAGCCGGGCGCAATGCTGATGTATCAGGACAAGACCGGCAAACGCGTGACGGTGCTGATTGGTCATAACGAGGAAAACCGCACCACCAGTTTCCGCATGGCGAGCGCCGACGGCATCGAGACTTTCTACTGGATAGACAACGAACTGGGCTATGCCGTTTCCGCCGAACTGACGCGCGACGAAGTGCAGAAGATTGCCGAGGAATGTTATCGGCAATTCCCGACGTAAAGGCTGTTATTTCAGCATCGGCCAGAGGCTGATGACGAGCAGCACGGCCATGGTGATGTTGAACCATTTGAGCCGGACCGGCACGGACAGCCAGTCGCGCAGCGCAGAGCCGAAGCCCGCCCAGGTCGAAACGCTGGGAAGATTGACGGCGGCGAAGGCCACGCCGACGACCAGAACGGTGACGAAATATTGCGCCTCGTTGGTATAGGTCGCCATTGCCGTCACCGCCATCACCCAGGCCTTCGGATTGACCCATTGAAAGGCAGCGGCGGCAAGGAAGCTCATCGGCTGCGATGCGGCCGTCCCCTCGTTCAGGCTGCGGGAAGTACCGATCTTCCACGCGATCCAGACGAGATACAGCCCGCCCGCAAATTTCAGCCCGGTGTAAAGCGCCGGCACCGAATGCAGCACCGCACCTAGACCGAAACCGACACCGATCAGCAGCGAAAAGAACCCCACGCCGATGCCCAGCATATGCGGGATGGTGCGGCGGAACCCAAAATTCACGCCAGAGGTAAACAGCATCATATTGTTTGGGCCGGGCGTGATGGAGGTGGTGAAGGCAAACAACACCAGTGCAGCGAAGGTTTCAACGGTCATGATTTCTCCTGTGAAAGAGACCCTACCCACCCGACCACTATCAAACCAGCCCGGCAAGCCGATGGCCGGGGTCAATTTTTTTGATGGATCGATCCCACCCGTGCCGGGTTTGAGAAGTCAGCACAAAGGGCTATTCTCCCCCGACAACCGCTGGAGCGAAACAATGTATGACGACATTCCTTCCGTTACCCTGCCATCTCGAAAAGAGGTTCCAGCCCTTGGCCTCGGCACCTGGAACATGGGAGAAAACAGATCGTCCGCGTCTCAGGAGATCGACAGCATCCGCAAGGCGATCGATCTCGGCATGACGCTGATCGATACCGCCGAGATGTATGCCGATGGCCGATCCGAAGAGGTGGTCGGCACGGCAATTGCCGGCCATCGTGACGACGTGTTTCTGGTCAGCAAGGTCTATCCGTGGAACGCTAGCGCCAAAGGCACGGTGGAGGCCTGCGAGCGCAGCCTTGCAAGGCTCGGCACCGATCATATCGACCTCTATCTGCTGCACTGGCGTGGCGAACACCCGCTGAACGAAACGGTGGCGGCTTTCGAAAGATTGAAGAGCGACGGCAAGATCGGCAACTGGGGCGTCTCCAATTTCGATACCGACGACATGGAAGAGCTTTTCGCGGTGCCAGATGGCAAAAACTGCGCCGCCAATCAGGTCCTCTACAACCTGTCGCGGCGCGGCCCCGAGTTCTCGCTGCTGCCCTGGTGCCAAGAGCGCGGTGTACCGCTGATGGCCTACTCCCCCATCGAGCAGGGCCGCATCCTGAAGAACCACGAACTCATCCGCATCGCCAAGGCCTATCAGGCGACCCCGGCGCAACTGGCGCTGGCCTTTCTGCTGGAAAGAGACGGCGTCATCGCCATCCCGAAATCCGCCAGCGCCTCCCGTGTGGAAGAAAACCGCGGTGCGACCGATCTTGAAATAAGTGACGAAGACTGGACCGCTCTCGATGCCGCCTTCCCGTTGCCAACGCGAAAGACGGCACTGGAAATGCTCTGATGGAGCAAGGGGTTAAGAGACATTTCGGAATCGGGCGCTGAGGCGGTTGAATCAGAAGGTGAGAGCCGGAGCTACCGCGCTAAGCCTCCCTTTGAACGGCGCGGACCAGCCGCGCCGTCAGGCTTGACGCATTTTATGAAGTTATGCGCTGCTCATACTCTTTTCTCAGTTTCAGCCATGCATCCCAGAAGGGGCCGGGCTCCTTTTCCTGAAGGCGGTCCGCAAGAATATCGAGATGCGCGTGCCAGCCGGAACTGACATCGAGCTTGCTCTTCCGATCCGAAAGCCGACGATGAATCAGCGTCAGAAGCACATCCCTGCCGAGGGACTGGAGTTCGATCGACACCTCCCCGCCTTCGCCCCAGCTGAAGACAAGGCGATGCGGCGGAACGACGGTAATGATGCGGGACGCCATCTTTTCCTCTTCGGAAAAGCCCTCCGGCCGGCGACCCGGCGGATTGGAAAGCTCGTCATTGCGCCAGACCAGTTCGAATGGCGCGTCGGGCGCCAGCCGCATTTCGCCTGATGCCAGCCAGCGGCGACGAAGATCGCTTTGGGTCAGATAGGCCCACACCCGCTCAATCGGTCCCGGCAACAGCCGTTCGATCTTCAGGGTCGCAGGCTCCACGAGCCGGCCATAGATGTCGGGTATTGCGATATCAGCCATTGTCATTTCCTCCATTTGCAGGGGTTTTCCCCTGCTCATCCTCCCGGAGCATTTGCTCAAGAATATCGAGACGGCTGTTCCAGAACTGCCGGTAGAAGCCCAGCCATTCATGCGCCTGCGCCAGAGGTTCGGGCGCAAGTCGGCACACATGGGTGCGCCCCTTCACCTCACGGCGGATAAGCCCGGCATTCTCAAGCGCTTTGATGTGCTTGGAGGCTGCGGCGAGCGAAATGTCGAACGGCTCGGCCAACTGGCTTACCGTTCGTTCGCCAAAAGAAAGGTCCCGCAGCATCGTGCGCCGCGTCGCGTCGCCGAGAGCATGAAAGACAGTGTCGAGTTGTGGAACAGATAATTCAACCATGTTGTTGAATATAGCTCACCGACCCAGAAAGTCAACCATATGGTTGAATATAAATCCATCAACCGAAGGCGCGCTGGGATGGCTGCGACAAACCGCAGGCCGAACGGCTGACAGCGGCGGATCGAGCTTTCGGAGCGGAACCGGATTTGGAGAAACTCCAATGCCCGACGGGCTGTCTTTGAAATGTAGACACCAAGGCACGAAGAAAGAAATATACGCACGACATATATAAATATACAATAATGCTAATAATCTTAATCACAGACAAATAAAAAATGTTACATTGATTAAATTGCGTGAGTTCTATTTACGAGAGCGCAACCCGGATGCGTGATGATACTGGCATATTCATCGGGATCACCATTATTATGATCGGGAAATATACCAACCAGATGCAGGCAGCCATCCTTTTGGAAGGCAACATCCCCTCCTCGCCATTACCGGATCTGGTCAAGCAGTTCCAGACCGTGTTCAATCGGCTCGGCATTCCCCTGACATGCCCCGGAATGTCTTCGTCCTATGTACAGATGTTCGGGCCGAACGATCTTCAGGTCACCGTCGAGTTCATAACCGGGCCGGCAGATCATGGCGTTTTCGCTGGCACGCTCGGCTCACCAATCTCAACCATGCTGGTGCCCGATGCCGCAGAACGGATCCGGCGCCACAAATCCCATCTGCTTGTCTATGTACAGCACGATGTATTTGGCGGCGTGATCCGGGAAAAAGGTATTTCGAGCCTGTTCGACGAACTCGGCATGCACCAACCCGGCCATTCGCTTGCCGAGTTTCTCGAGCGGATCAAAGTCCTGTCAATTGCCTGCGAAACGATCTGCACAGGCATGCGGGCAAGCCTGATCCACTGGACCCAGAGCAACATGGTGTTTTCGCCCGACAATTTCACGACATTGGTGGGAGAGCCTATCGGCCCGCTGACGGTTCATCCCTGCATTTACGGTGAGGAGCCGCCCCGGGGAACGACGGGGCAATATGTCGGCATTCACACCTTGGGGGCGGCAGACTATATCGGGCGGGAAATCCATGTGGAAGCCGCTCCCGTTTCATGGCCCGAACTGTATGAAGGCGCGCTCACTTTCATCAAAATTGCCACCCAGAAAAACGGATATATCATCCCCGATGGCGACATCTTCGGGATAGAAGACGACTCCGTTTCCTACCGGGTTCGCCATGTCGAAGCGAACACCGAAGAAGGCATGCCGGATTGCTATCAGCTAACCCTTCGCTACTCTCGTCAACATGGCTATATGGCGCAGGATCTCGAACGCCGGCTCACGGTCCCGGGTGGCGTCAACGGCGTTGAACGACTGATCGGCACGGCGACGCCGGAAGCCCGAGCCAGGCTTCGCAAAATGCGCGAAAGCGAGGCGTTGGCCGAAGGTACCGGCGGCCGTCTCGTCGTGACGCGTCCTGCGGATGACCCGCCGCAAAACCCAGGCAGGACCGGAAACGCACGCATCATTCCCTTTGGAAAACGCACCGGACGGTAGCTAGGAAAACGACAAGCCCGCGACGTAGCGCGGGCTTGGATAATTCCGAGGCATTTGCCTGACGTGCGGAGATTACATCCCCTGCGAACCGCGGTTCATCGCGGCAATCCCCGTGCGGCAGATCTCGATCAGGCCGAGTGGCTTGATGATGGCGACGAACTGGTCGATCTTCGATGACTTTCCGGTGATTTCGAAGATGAAATGCTCGACAGTCGCATCCACCACCTTGGCCTGAAACGCATCGGCAAGGCGCAGCGCTTCAGCGCGAACTTCGCCCGTGCCTGCGACCTTGATCAGCGCCACTTCGCGCTCTATCGGCCGTTCCTGCCCCAGTTCGCGGGCGCGAACGGTGAGATCGAGAACCCGGTGCACCGGCACGATACGCTCCAGCTGCGCCTTGATCTGCTCCAGCACGATCGGCGTGCCGCGCGTGACGATGGTGATGCGCGACAGATGCGCCTCATGCTCGGTTTCCGAAACCGTCAGGCTTTCGATATTGTAGCCCCGGCCGGAAAACAGGCCGATGACCCGGGCGAGAACGCCCGGCTCGTTGCTGACGAGAACCGACAGCGTGTGATTTTCGACGGCAGCCGTTTCCTTCTGAATGAAATAGGCGGAGCCGGTGGGTTGTAGGTGTGCGTTCATGTCCTTTTCCTCTCCCGGCTCAGACTAGCTGACGGCCCTTGGCATCGATGGCGTTGGCAACAGCTTCATCCGTCGCCTCATCCGGCAACAGCATCTCGTTATGGGCTTTACCAGACGGGATCATCGGGAAGCAATTGGCAAGATTGGCGACGCGGCAATCGAAGATAACCGGTTTGTTGACGGCAATCATTTCTGCAATCTTGTCGTCCAGCTCCTTCGGATCGTCGCAATACATGCCGACCCCACCATAGGCCTCCGCCAGCTTGACGAAGTCAGGCATGGCTTCGGTATAGGAGTTCGACAGGCGGTTGCCGTGCAGCAACTGCTGCCACTGCCGCACCATGCCCATATACTGGTTGTTGAGGATGAAAACCTTCACCGGCAGGCCGTATTGAATGGCGCAGGACATTTCCTGAATGCACATCTGGATCGACGCATCGCCGGCAATGTCGATGACCAGCGCTTCGGGATGCGCGACCTGCACGCCAATCGCCGCCGGCAGGCCGTAACCCATGGTGCCGAGACCGCCAGAGGTCATCCAGTGGTTCGGCTCCTCAAAACCGAAGAACTGCGCCGCCCACATCTGGTGCTGGCCGACTTCTGTCGTGATGAAGGTCTCGCGTCCCTTCGATGCCTCATAAAGCCGCTGCAAGGCATATTGCGGCATGATGACATCTTTGGAATTCTTGTAGGCGAAGGAGTTGCGGGCGCGCCAGCGCTCGATCTGCGACCACCAGTCCGCCGTCTGGGCTTTTTCCGGCTTCTTCGGCAAAGCGCGCCACAGGCGAACCATATCTTCCAGAACATGGCCGACATCGCCGATAACAGGCACCTCGACACGCACCGTCTTGTTGATCGAGGACGGGTCGATATCGATATGGATCTTCTTGGAGTTCGGCGAAAACGCGTTCAGGCGTCCGGTAATCCGGTCGTCGAAACGCGCGCCGACGCAGACCATAACGTCGCAATCATGCATCGTCATATTGGCCTCGTAAGAACCGTGCATGCCCAGCATGCCAAGCCAGTTTTTGCCGGATGCCGGATAGGCACCGAGGCCCATCAGCGTCGAAGTGATCGGGAAACCGGTGAGCTCCACCAGCTCGCGCAGCAGCCGGGTCGCGTCCGGGCCGGAGTTGATGACGCCGCCGCCGGTGTAGAACACCGGCTTCTTCGCCTTGGACATCAGGTCGATGGCGGCGTGAATGGCATTGAGGTCACCCTGAACCTTCGGCTTGTAGCTTTTCTGCTGAACGGCAGCGGATGGCGGCGTGTAGGTGCCGGTGGCGAACTGGATATCCTTCGGAATATCGACAACGACGGGACCGGGACGACCCGTCTGGGCGATGCGGAAGGCCTCATGGATGATGCCAGCCAGCTCGTTGACGTCCTTTACCAGCCAGTTGTGCTTGGTGCAGGGGCGCGTGATACCGACCGTGTCGCATTCCTGAAACGCGTCAGAACCGATCAGCGATGTCGGAACCTGGCCGGAAAGGCAGACGAGCGGAATGGAATCCATCAGCGCATCCTGCAGCGGCGTTACCGCATTGGTGGCGCCGGGACCGGACGTGACGAGCATGACGCCGACCTTACCGGTGGAGCGGGCATAACCTTCGGCGGCGTGGCCGGCACCCTGCTCGTGGCGCACGAGAATGTGCTGGATGTCTTCCTGCTGGAAAATCTCGTCATAGATCGGAAGCACGGCACCGCCGGGATAACCGAAGATGTGCTCGACGCCATTGTCCTTCAGCGCTTTGAGCACGATCTCCGCACCTGTCATGCGATTGCTGTTTTCCGTATTGTCCTTATCCGTCATTGCCTGTTTCCATCCCGCATTGGCTTTGGATATCGAGGAGCCCGAAGGCCTGTTTGAAGACATAAAAAAAGGCCCCTAGAGGAGCCTCGTTCAGCGCATGGGTGCTTTCGCCGGATGGTTACACCATCCTGCCCATGCGCCGTCCCACCACGATAAGTACGTTAAGATTTTTCATGGGCCGGAGTGTTAGCCACAAAACCATAAGCCGTCAACGCATATTGCGGAAAAAATCGGCAACCACTTCTTTTATTACTCAAAAAGTGCCGTTGACGAAATTTTCGAACCCAATTGATACACCTGTTGTTAAATATAATCTTTTATGATCGAAAGCGCAGATACTGCCCGAACCACCGCGATCATCCGCATGTACCGGGATAAGACGTGAAAAACGACGAGTTTCATAAAGCGTCCCCCATGGACGACAACGAACGACGATCCGGCCAGCAACCGGCAAACCGCATGCTTGGCCGCGTCATCGCCTGCAATGGCGCCCATGCGACCATCGCCGCCGAAACAGAGATGGGCTCAACCGATGTCGCCCAGCTCTGGTCTGTCGGGCGCCTGATCTCCATCGAAATGGGCACGAGCCGTGTTACGGCGCTGGTCTTTTCCATGCGCACCAGCGAAGAATACTGGTCGTCGGAGAAGTCGAACAGGTTGCTGATCGACGTGGAACTGGTGGGCGAAATTTACCGCACCGAAGACGGCAGCGAACGGTTTTCCACCGGCATTTCCCGTTACCCCTATCTCGGCGCAGTCGCGCATCGCATCCGCACCGCCGACCTTGCCAAGATTTACGACAGCGGCAAGCGTGACAGCTGCGTCATTGGCAAGCTGACGCAGGACGACACGATCGGCGCGGCCATCAACATTCCGCAGATGCTTTCAAAACATTTCGCCGTCGTCGGTTCTACCGGGGTCGGCAAGACCACTGCGGTTTCCCTGCTTTTGAACAAGGCGATCGAAACGGACCCGAAACTGCGCGTCCTCATTCTCGATCCGCACAATGAATTCGCAGCCGCCTTTCCCGATCATTCAGTTGTCATCGATACCGATACGCTCGACCTTCCCTTCTGGCTGATGCGCCTTGAGGAATTCGCGGAAGTGGTTTTCCGTGGTCGCAAGCCCGTGCCGGAAGAGATGGACGTTCTGCGTGAAGTCATACCCGAGGCGAAAAAGGTATTTCGCGGAACGGATGGTTCCGCCGTCCGCCGCACCTCCGACAAGAGCGCGATCACACCGGATTCGCCGGTGCCTTACCGCATGGCTGATCTTCTGGCTTCCATCGACGAGCGTATCGGGCGGCTGGAAGGACGCGGCGAAAAGCCGGCGCTCCGCTCCCTGAGAGGCCGCATCCTCTCGGCCATCAACGACCCGCGCTATAATTTCATGTTCTCCAGCAATACGATCAGCGACACCATTCTGGAAACGGTGGCGCATATCTTCCGTATTCCGGGGGAAGGCAAGCCGATTTCAGTGTTCCAGCTGTCGGGTATTCCCTCCGAAGTGGTGAACTCGGTGGTCTCCGTTCTCTGCCGCATGTCGTTTGAGCTGGCGGTGCTGGCACGCGGCTCGCTGCACATGCTTGTCGTCTGCGAAGAAGCCCACCGTTATGTCCCGGCCGATCCCGAGCGCGGCTTTTTCCCGACCCGGCAATCCATCGCCCAGATCGCCAAGGAAGGCCGCAAATACGGCATTTCACTCGGTGTCATCAGCCAGCGGCCAAGCGAGCTAGATCAGACCATCCTGTCGCAATGCTCGACCGTTTTTGCCATGCGGCTGTCAAACGAGATCGACCAGAAGATCATTCTGTCGGCCGTGCCAAACGCCTCGGCCTCGACCACCAGCTTTCTTTCCTCCATCGGCAATGGCGAGGCCATCGCCTTCGGCGAGGCGGTGGGTGTGCCGATGCGCATGCGCTTCGACCGTGTGCCGACAATCAAATTGCCGAAGGCGAGCGGTACGGTGAGCCACGCGCCCCACGAAACACCCGACACCGTCGACCTCAACAGCATTGTCACCCGCATGCGGGCCACAGCGAGGCCAGTCATCACCGGCTTCCAGCAAAGCGTTGAAGCGGCCTTTTCCGATCTGCCGGAATCGCTGGTGGAGCCCGGAGAAGCAGACGATATCGATCGCTGGAAGCGAGAATTGGGAACGCCCGCAACGGAGGGCTATGAGCCTTACCGCCCGGACATGCTGCCCGGACGCACATCGCCACAGCCACAAAACCCGGAGAGGATGGACAGCGCCTCTGGCGCCGTCAACGACTTGCGTCGGGCCGGTTTCCAGATGCAGACGCAAAGTGGCCCCTCGCCGGCGGATACACGCCCGTCGCTGCGCGAAAGTCTCCTGAAAAAGCCGCTCGGCAGTCTCTATCGCAAGGACTGACGCCAGCCTTCAGGGCTGGATGCGCGTCCAGTCCTCCGCCATCTGGTTGCGGAACCAGGTCATCTGCCGTTTGGCATATTGGCGGGTCGCAGCGGCCGATTTTTCGATGACCTCCGCCTCGCTGATGCGCCCGGCCAGCATATCAGCGATCTGAGAAACGCCAATCGCCTTCATCACCGTCGCATCGGGCGCGAGTTTGAGAGCCAGAAGCGCCTCGACCTCCTCCACCGCACCGCTTTCCATCATGGCCTCGAAACGACGGTTGATGCGGTCATGCAGCACCGGCCTCTCAGGCAAAACGACGAATTTCTGCGCCCGGTCGGGATTAACGATCACCGGACCGCTGGCCTTCTGGTAATCCCGGATCGATTTTCCGGTCGCCTCAATCACTTCCAGCGCTCGAACAATACGCTGGCCGTCTCCCGGCTGCAGATCCTCCGCCATCGCAGGATCGCGTCGCGACAATTCCATGTGGAGAACCGCAGGCCCCTCTTCAATCAGCCTTCCACGCAGCCTGTCGCGGATTTCGTCCGGGATGACAGGCATGTCGGACAGTCCCCCAATCAGCGCCTTGAAATAAAGCCCCGTGCCGCCGACGATGACAGGAAAACGCCCCTGCTTGCGCAGATCCGAAAGCAGGGCGGAAATATCCCGCAGCCACTCCCCCGTGGAATAAAGGCTGTTCGCCGGCACATGGCCATAGAGCAGATGCGGCACGCCCTGCATTTCTTCTTCCGAAGGCCGGGCGGTCAGCACCCGCAGCGTGTCATAAACCTGCATGCTGTCGGCATTGATGACGACGCCATTCCGCTCCCGCGCCAAACGAAGCGCAAGCGCGGACTTGCCGCTTGCCGTCGGGCCGGTTATCAGGATCGCATCAAAATTCTCATCAAGGTTTTTCATCATGGCTTTCGTTGCCACGCTTATCGCCAATCCGTCAAATCCTGTTCTGACATCGGCCCTCGGCGAAGCCGCCGCAAAGGCCGTCAATGCGTCAGGTCTTTACTGGCTGGCGGATGGTGTCGCCTGCGATATCGCCTTGCCTTCCGGCACCAGTGCCGAAGAGGCCCGCAACGCGATTGCCGAGGCGCTCACTGGCCAGCCAATCGATATCGTCATCCAGGAGCAGGACCAGCGCCGCAAGAAACTTCTGATCGCCGATATGGATTCGACCATGATCGGCCAGGAATGCATCGACGAGCTGGCCGCCGAAGTCGGCCTGAAGGACAAGGTCTCCACCATCACCGCCCGCGCCATGAATGGCGAGATCGCTTTTGAGCCGGCGCTCAGGGAGCGCGTGGCGCTGCTGAAGGGTCTGCCGGTCTCGGTGGTCGACGAGGTCATTGAAAAGCGCATCACCTTGACCCCCGGCGGCAAGGAACTGATCGCCACCATGAAGGCCAAGGGCTATTATACTGCGCTGGTTTCCGGCGGCTTCACGGTCTTCACCGGCCCCGTCGCGGCCATGCTCGGTTTCGATGAGAACCGCGCCAATCTGCTCGGCGAAGCCAATGGCGAGCTTGACGGCACGGTTGCCGAACCGATCCTCGGCAAACAGGCCAAGGTGGACGCGCTGAACGACATTGCCGCAACGCTTGGCATCTCGCCGGAAGAGGCGATGGCGGTCGGTGACGGCGCCAACGATCTCGGCATGCTGCATCTGGCTGGCGCGGGTGTTGCCCTGCACGCCAAGCCCGCCGTTGCGGCTGAGGCGCAGATGCGCATCGACCATGGCGACCTGACCGCGCTTCTTTACATCCAGGGCTACCGCAAGACGGATTTTGTCACTCCATGATCATTCGCGAAACACAAAGGCTCATTCTGCGCGAATGGAAGGAGAGCGACCGCGACCTCTTTCGCGAAATCAACGCGGACGAAAAGGTCATGGAATTTTTCCCCTTCCGCCGCAACCATGCGGAAGCGGATGCGGTTCTGGAAACCATCAACGGCATGATCCGTGGCAGCGGTTATGGCTTCTACGCCATGGAACTGCGCGAAACCGGCGAAGTCATGGGTTTCTGCGGCATATCGCCCGTCATGAACCTCGATCCGCCTTTCCCGCTCGGCACCATGGAGATCGGCTGGCGGCTCGCCACCCGTTACTGGGGCCATGGTTATGTCACCGAAGCCGCACAATCGCTGCTCGTCATGGCCTTCGATGAAAAGGAGACGCCGGAAATCGTCTCCTTCGCTGTCCATAACAATGAGCGTTCGACGCGTGTGATGGAGCGCATCGGCCTGAAACGGGACCCGTCACGCGATTTCGACCATCCGCGCGTGCCTGATGACACCCATCCGCATCTGCGTCCGCATGTGACCTATGCGCTGACGCTGACGGAATGGCGGGAACGGCAAGCGCAATAACGCCCTCCCCGCCAGTCTGGAACCTTACTTCACCGCCGCATTGCCGCCATCCGCAAACAGGGCCGATCCGGCGACGAAACTCGACATCGGGCTGGCGAGGAAAAGTGCTGCCTGCGCCAGTTCTTCCGGCTCGGCGATGCGTTTCATCGCATGCAGGCCCGCAGCCCATTCCTTTTGAGCCGCATCTCCGGCCATGGGCGTGTCTACCCCGCCGGGAAGCAGCCCGTTGGCGCGAATGCCCTGCACGGCATAATCGGCGGTAATGCCTTTCACCAGCCCCATCAACGCCGCCTTCGACGTACCATAGGCCGCCATTCCCGGGATGCCGGCACTGGTGCCGACGAAGCTGGAGATAAAGATGATCGAGCCACCGCCCCGCTTAAGCATCAACGGAATCTGGTGACGCGCACCGAGATATGCGGAAGTGAGATTGGCTGTGAGGACATGATCCCATTCCTCGGCGGAAATCTCCGCCATCGGCTTCATGGCTCCGACCGCGCCCGCATTATTGACGGCGATATCAAGACCACTGAAAACGCTTGCGGCCGCATCCGCCAGTCGGGAATGGGTTTCCTCAAGATTAGCGTCGCCGACAACGGCATGGACCCGGCCGCCGATCTCGCGAATCTCAGCGGCAACCTCTTCCAGTGCTGCAGCACCCCGCGCATTGATGACGACGGCTGCCCCTTCAGCGGCAAACAGCCTCGCCGTCGCCCGGCCGATGCCGGATGACGCGCCAGTGATGATGGCAACCTTGTTTTCGAGTAATTTCATATCCTTGGCCTCCGTTGATGGAGACCAAGGATTAGAGAGAGGCCGGGATCACAACCACCCGATTCCTGCCGAACCGGGTGGAAAGCGCTCTATTCCAGCGCCAGCGCCACCACGCGCAGATTGCCCTGCGCATCGGCAACCATCATATGCGCATTCTTGCGGCCTTCGGATTTCAGGCCGTTGATCCGCACCAGCACGTCACCGGGAACTTCCATGAAGTCCTGGCCGACTTCGACGATGATATCGCCCGGTTTCATGCCCTTCTGTTCGGCGGGCGAACCCGGATCGACGCTGGCGACCAGCACACCTTCGACGCTTTCGGCAATGCCCTTTTCCGTGCGCAGTTCATTGCTGAGGACGACCAGATTCATGCCAAGCACGCTCTGCGGCGCTTCACGCACTTCCGGCGTCTGGTCCTGCGCCTGATCGTCGGTGCCGCCATCATCTTCAGGCGCAACCACGCCGCCATCGCCATCCTCGGCCTGCGGGTCTTCGGTCGCGGCCTTTTCGTCGGTCGTATCCTGCAACTGGCCGAGCTTGACCTTGACGGTCTCCTCCTTGCCGTCGCTCAGGATCACCACATCAACTTCCTTGCCAACCGGGCTTTCCGCCACGATCCGCAGAAGGTCGCGCATTTCATGAATGTCCTTGCCGTCGAATTTCAGCACGACATCGCCAGCCTGGATAGGGCCGTTCTCCACCGGGCCGCCCTTGGCGACGCCGGAGATCAGAGCACCCTTGGCGCTTTCCATGCCAAGGCTTGCGGCCACATCGTCGGTAACAGGCTGGACGCGAACGCCGAGCCAGCCGCGACGGGTTTCGCCGAATTCGATCAGCTGCTGCACGATATTCTGCGCAAGTTCCGTCGGAACGGCAAAGCCGATGCCGATCGAACCGCCGCTCGGCGAAATGATCGCCGTATTGATGCCGATCACCTCGCCCTTCATGTTGAAGAGCGGACCACCGGAATTGCCCTTGTTGATCGCCGCATCCGTCTGGATGAAATTGTCGTAAGGACCGGCATTGATATTGCGGCCGCGCGCGGAAATGACGCCGACCGTCAGCGACCCGCCAAGTCCGAAGGGATTGCCGACCGCCATCACCCAGTCGCCGATGCGCATGCTGCGCGAATCGCCGAACTTGACGGCCTTCAGTGGCGTTTTCGGCTCTACCTTCAAGACCGAAAGGTCGGTCTTGGTATCGGTGCCAACAAGCGTTGCCTTCAGCTTCGAACCATTAGGGAAAATCACCTCGATGGCATCCGCGCCCTCGATGACGTGATTATTGGTGACGACATAACCGGCGGGATCAATGACAAAGCCGGAACCCAGCGAGTTGACCTTTTCACCACCCTCCGGCTTCTGGCTATCGAAATAATCCTTGAAGAATTCCTGGAAGGGCGACCCCTCCGGCAGCTTTGGCGGAACAGGCCCCTTGCCCTCGGTCTTGACGTTCTGCGACGTGGAAATATTCACCACCGCATCCAGAAGCGGCTCGGCAAGATCGGCCACCGATTCCGGCCCATGGCTCTGCGCCCATGCCGCAACAGGTGCCGAAAGGCTACCCGCCACAAGCGCGATGCCCGCGACTGCGGCAATGCTGCTGCGAAAGGGCGAAAGAAGGGTCACGGCCATAAGCGTCCTCGCGTTTCAAATAGTCTCGCCTTGCTATATCGACAAAGCATAAGGCGGAATGATGAAGTGTAAAAATACCTTTTCGTGAACAGGCGGATGCCGCCTTGCCCGGAGCGTACAGCATTGGCACGAAAACGGAGTGAAAAGAAAGGGCCGGCCAAAACCAGTCCTCAAATTACCAACATTGGTGGTCGAGCCCCTGCTCCGTCGAGCATGAGGATCGCTTTGCAAAAAAAGAAAGGGCCGGTAAAAACCGGCCCCTCCAACCTCATTTTATCCGCTATCAATTCGCCGGCGCGGGCGCCGCAGGTGCAGCCGGGGCCGCAGACGGAGCGCCGTCGATATTGTTGAAATAACGGAAGAAGGTCGAATCCGGGGACAGGACCAGCGTCGTGCCGGTGCCGTTCAGCGACGTGGCATAGGCCGCCATGGAGCGATAGAACTCGAAGAAGTTCGGGTCCCGCTGGAACGCTTCACCGAAGATGCGGTTCCGGTTCGCATCGCCTTCACCGCGAAGGACTTCGGACTGGCGACGTGCGTCGGACTCGAACTCGACAACCTGACGGTCAGCTATAGCGCGGCGACGCTGGGCTTCTTCATTACCACGAGCGCGGATCAGTTCGGCTTCAGCCAGACGTTCCGACTTCATGCGCTCGAAGGTCTGCTGCGACACTTCCTGCGTCAAGTCAGTACGGCGGATGCGGACATCCACGATGCTGATGCCGAGCGATTCTGCATCGGGACGCAGATCGTCACGCACTTCCTGCATCATCGATGCACGTGCGTCCGAAAGCGCCGATTCAAAGCCGCGAAGACCGTAGACCCGGCGCAACGATGCGTCGAGACGGGTGCGAAGACGCGATTCGGCCGACATCTGGTCACCCGAGACCGTCTGGCGGAACCGGCGTGCATCCGTGATGCGATAGACCACGAAGGCGTCTACTTCATAGAACTTGCCGCCTGAAACCTGAACGCGGATATTGTCGTGATCGAAGCGTAGCGCCCGGTTCTCGACATATTGCACCCGATCGGCATCCATGAAGGCGAAGGGCATCTTGAAGTAGAGGCCCGGCGCGGTTTTCACGTCCTGAATCTGACCGAAGCGGACAACGATTGCCTGCTGGCGTTCGTTGACGACGAAGATCGACGAATAGCCGAGGAAAAGCAGGACGGCGAGACCGACGAGAACGGCCGTAAGACGGTTGCTCATATCAGTTGCCTCCCTGCTGTGCTGCGCCTGTATTGCCGCGCATGATCTCGTTCAGAGGCAGATAAGGCACCACGCCCTGTTTTTCGTCGATGATGACCTTATTGGAGCCCTTCAGGACCTGTTCCATGGTTTCAAGGAACATGCGCTGACGGGTCACATCAGGCGCCGTGCGATACTGGTCGTAGATGGAGATGAAGCGCTGTGCCTCACCCTCGGCCTCGTTGACAACACGCGACTTGTAGGCGTTCGCCTCTTCGACGATCTGTGCTGCCTGACCGCGTGCCGCACCCAGCTTCTGGTTGGCATACTGGTTGGCTTCCTGAACGAAGCGATCTTCGTCCTGTTCCGCACGCTGCACTTCATCAAAGGCATCGGCCACTTCGCGCGGCGGTGCCGCATCTTCGATGGCGACCGCATTGATGGAAATGCCGGCGCCGTAACCGTCCATGGTGGACTGGATGATGGCGCGCACATCGCCCGCAATCGCCTGACGGTTATCGCGGAAAATATCCTGTGCCGGACGACGACCGACGACTTCACGCATCGCGCTTTCGGAAACCTGTTGCAGGGTTTCCGCCGGGCTATCGACGTTAAAGAGATAGGATTTCGGATCCGAAACCGTATAGAGCACCGAGAACTGAACGTTGACGATGTTCTGGTCGCCGGTCAGCATCACGCCGCTCGATGAGGAAGACGAGGCGCGTGAACCGATATTCTGCTGCTGTTCGGTGACCTTGACGATTTCAACCGTCTCGATCGGCCACAGATGGAAATGCAGACCCGGCATCGAGATTTCGTCCTTGGGACGTCCGAAACGCAGCTCCACGCCGCGCTCGTCCGGCTGGACGGTATAGATGGACTGAATGCCGAGGAAAACGAGCACGACGAGAACGAGGATCGCAACCACGCCGCCATTGAAGCCACCCGGCAGGACATTCCTGAAACGGTCCTGACTGCGCCGGATGATCTCTTCCAGATCGGGCGGGCCGCCATTGTTGCCGCCGCCACCGCCGCGAGGCCGGTTAGGCCCCTGTCCCCACGGGCCGCCACCGCCGCCCTGGTTGTTTCCTCCACCGCCGCCGCCCCAAGGGCCGCCGCCGCCATTCTGATTGCTCCAGGGCATCAATACCTCTTTATAAAAGCCTCTCCCGGTTCCGTTCGAAAGCGATTGCTCGCGTGCGGCGGGAATATCGACCCGTTATAAGAAGGAGAAGCGTCCGTTTCAACGCAGAGGTGGTAACTAAATACCCAATCGCGGTAAATAGTTCACTTTGACGCGGCTCTTCGCAAATAAGTGGTGAACAGAACCGGATAATTGTCCCTTTCCCCTGCGGGAACGGCATTCTCGTCGATTTTTTCAAAGACGGCGGGATCGATATCCGGAAAAAAAGTGTCGCCATCGAGCTTTACCGCCACATGGGTGACGGAAAGTTGATCGGCAAACGGCATGGCCTGACGATAAATCTCGCCGCCGCCAGCCACAAAAACCTCATCCACGCCCAGTTCCGCAGCCTTGTCTTTGGCGAGCTTCAAAGCCTCTTCCAGCGACGAGACGACATCAACGCCCTCCGGCCTGTAATCGGCATTACGGCTGACGATGATATGCGGCCGGCCCGGCAGGGGACGCTCGCCGACCGACAGAAACGTCTTGCGGCCCATGATGAGCGGCTTGCCCATCGTCATCGCCTTGAAGCGCTTGAGGTCAGTGGAAAGTTTCCACGGCATGTCGAGGTCACGGCCGATAACGCCGTTCTCCGACACTGCGACAATGATGGTGACGCGCGGCTCACTCATACCGCAATCGGCGCCTTGATGCTTGAATCGGCCTCGTAATTCTCAAGCGTAAAGTCTTCGAACTTAAAGCCGAAAAGGTCTTTCACGTCAGGATTGAGGCGCATCGTCGGCAGGGCCTTCGGGGTCCGCGTCATCTGCAGCCGCGCCTGTTCGAAATGGTTGGCGTAGATATGCGCGTCGCCGAGCGTGTGGACAAAATCGCCCGGTTTCAGACCGGTCACCTGCGCCACCATCAGCGTCAGCAGCGCATAGGAAGCAATGTTGAACGGCACGCCGAGGAAGATATCGGCCGAGCGCTGGTAAAGCTGGCAGGACAATTTGCCATCCGAAACATAGAACTGGAACAGGCAATGGCAGGGCGGCAGCGCCATTTCGTCCACCAGCGCCGGGTTCCAGGCCGAAACGATGTGGCGGCGGGAATTGGGATTGGTTTTCAGCGCCTCGATCAGAAGCGCGATCTGGTCGATATGCCGGCCATCCGGGGCCGGCCACGAGCGCCATTGCGCGCCATAGACCGGGCCGAGATCGCCATTCTCATCGGCCCACTCATCCCAGATGGAAACGCCATTGTCCTTGAGATAGGCGATATTGGTGTCGCCCTTCAGGAACCATAGCAATTCATGGATGATGGAGCGCAGATGCAGCTTCTTGGTGGTGAGAACCGGAAAGCCCTGCGAAAGATCGAAACGCATCTGGTAACCGAAGACCGAACGCGTGCCGGTGCCGGTGCGGTCTCCGCGGTCGGAGCCGGTATCCATCACATGCCGGAGAAGATCGAGATATTGTTTCATGCGTTCTGCCGCCGATTCCCTGATATCCAGAGAATATAATAGCACAGGGCGGCAGAACCAATCACCTAATGCGGGCTTATCCCCGGCTCAAATCAAAGCGACTGGAGTTTGCCCAGTTCCTTGGCCACCAGATAATAAAAGGTGACGCGCGACTTGGAGCGATCCGCGGCCATGGTCTTGCAGACGGCGTCGATCGCCTTGTCGGCGCTATCATCGGTCACGCCGAGCTTTTTGCCGCACCAGCTTGTCTTGACGCGCGCCAGCTCTTCCGGATCGGTAGCGGACACCAGCGATGAATCCCGGTTGCGCAACGCAATGCCGAGATGCTTGACGATTTTGCCTACGATGGCTTCATCGGCTGCCGCATCGTATTTCTTCACATCTGCGAGATAGTCGGTCATATCAACTCCTTCGTGTGTCCCCGGCGCCACGTTGCTTCTGGTGACCGGTTGCATGGAGAATGTGTCAGCAATCTCTCGTCGTCAAGAATTGTCTAAATAGCCAAGGTCAAACACGAAACCTTTTCATCGAATTGTCATAGCCCCCCTTTTCTCCGCCGGGCGAAACGCCTATATGAGCTTTGCCGGGGCAACCCGGCTATGGCGATAAACGGACGATGTAATAAACCTATTGGACCCGGGGGCGGTACCCGGCGCCTCCACCAAAAACCGGCGGGCTTTGTGAGAACGAGACCGGCTTTTGATGGGGGCGAAATAGGATCGACAAGGGCGTAAAGATCGAACTTTTGCTCGGCATGATACCGCCGTTATCGGGTCACAAGTGTAGTTGCAAACGACAACAACGCTAAGGAATACGCTCTCGCTGCCTAATGGCGGTGCGGGAATTCCGCTCTAAGTCCTTACGGTTAGCCCCGTAAGGCGGGGTTCGGAGGTACCTGGCAACAGAAACCTCCACCTTCTCCATTTTGCCTGAATTGGTTATATGATAGCTGACTTGCGAACGGCATCGGCTTTTCCGTTGCTGCCGTTCAGGACATTGCGTATACTTGGGCAAAGCGCAGCCGTCTGGATCGAGTTCGATCTCCGGTTCAGGATTGCGCAAAGATTCAAAGTGTTACAGCGTCCTTGGCGCGCAAGGCGCGCAGCGCATTAAAAGACGTTCGAATAAGGGAAAGACAGGACCGCATGGGGCAGGATCATATCCGTTACGACATTCTCGCACAGGATGCCCTTCGCGGCGTTATTCGCAAGGTTTTGGGTGAAGTGGCCGCAACCGGCCGCCTGCCGGGCGACCATCATTTCTTCATCACATTCCTGACTGGCGCGCCGGGCGTGCGGATTTCCCAGCACCTCAAGTCAAAATACGCCGAACAGATGACAATCGTCATCCAGCACCAGTTCTGGGACATGAAGGTGACGGAAATCGGCTTCGAAATTGGCCTGTCCTTCTCGGATACGCCGGAAAAGCTGGTCATTCCCTACAACGCCATTCGCGGTTTCTACGATCCTTCCGTCAATTTCGAACTTGAATTCGACGTGCCCCTGGCCGACGAAGAAGAAATGGAAGAGGCCGAAATCACCGCTTATCCCGTTTCCAACGAGGCAAAGCCCGTCTCCACCTCCGAGACACCCAAAGCCGGTGAGGAAAAGAAGGAAGGTTCCGTCGTTTCGCTGGATGCCTTCCGCAAGAAACAATAACGGCCTTTTTTCCGCCCCCGAAACCGAAGGATACATATCCGCATGGCTGCCGATATCGTCAATCTGCGTCAGTTTCGGAAGCAGAAAGCCCGTAACGAAAAGGAAAAACAGGCGGAACAGAACCGCCTGTCCTTCGGCCGCAGCAAGACCGAAAAAAATCTTACATCGGCCCTCAATGAGAAAGCTGAAAAAGCGCTCGATCAGGGACGGCTCGAAAAGGATGATGGCGGAGCCGACAGGGACTGACGATCGGACCTGCCGCAGCGAACTCCCCGCAAAATCGGAAATCAATCGCGAAACAGAGGCTTGCCGGCGAAACATGATTCAGATTTCCAGCCGGAGGCCGATCTGATGATCCGCAAGCACTCAGCCACATTGCACGGCCACCGCACCAGCATTTCACTTGAAGATGCCTTCTGGGAAGAACTGAAGACGATTGCCGAAAAGCGCAAGATCAGCTTCGCCGCCCTGCTCGCGGAAATAGATGACAACCGGCCCGCCGACAGCAATCTGTCCTCGTCTTTGCGCGTTTATGTGCTGAACTGGCTGAAGACCCGGTGATTTTTCCCTCCAGCCGACGACATGTGCACCGGCCCTGATCTTTCCAGCCCACAGACTACAAACATTCCTGCCAAAAAACTCGTAACGTCGCGAAAGCATTCATTAAACATTAGCAGCCTAATCTGCGCTGCAAGGCATTCCCGTATTGCGTAGCCTTGTTTTCAGTCTTTGTTTCATAGTTTTCCAATCCACACATCCGCCACGAGGCGACCAATGGTTTCTGCCGTTTCGGGAACAAGCGCCGCTGTTTCCGTCCTTTCCTCTTCATCCACCTCCTCTTCAAGCGTTTCCGAGTTGAAATCGCAGATTGCCGAAAAGCAGTCGGAGCTGACCCAGACCACCGAAGCGAAAGCCCAGGAAGAACTGAAAAGCGCCATCGCATCGCTCAAGGCTCAGCTTGAAACTCTCGAAAACAGCGCCGACAAATCGGCAGCTTCAGGCGGCAGCGCGGATAAGCCCAGCCTGTCGGGAGAGAGCAGCAGGATTGGCACGAAAAATTTCGATGCCGAGACGCCCTTCGGCGAACGCGAGAGCTGGATTTGATCGGCTGCCGGGTAATTCGGGAAAGACCGCCAAAAACACAAGTATCCAGATCGCGCCAGCATTTGTCCTGAGCCAATGTCATGAGCCGTTGCCAGACACCCTTCCTCTGGCTTGACCGAGGTCGCGCAACCGGGCGCAACGATGGCCATAGATCCCCGGGAAAAGGAATGACCCCGTTTTTGGGTGCCAGATTCCACATCCTGCAAATCTAAATGCGATCTACCTTCACTTTTCAAACAGGCTATGGATTGACTGGCGCATTTTCCGGCGCCAGGTCCCGGATCGCATTTTCCGTCGGCGGCACGACCAGAACTGGCGCAGATTGCCGCTCGGGCACGGGCTGCTGCTGCTGTTGTTGCTGCAACCGTTCCTGCTGTTCTTTTTCCTGGCGAAGACGTTCCTCGGCCGCAGCCTTCAGCCGGGCCTCCTCTTCCGCCTTTGCTTTAGCCTCCGCCTCCACCCGCTCCTTTTCAGCCTGCCGCTCGGCCGCCTGGGAGCGGTAAAGCGCCACTTCGCGGCGCAGGCGCTGCTTTTCAAGAACGCTGGCCTGCATGGCTTCCACCCGGCGGCGCTCCTTTTCGAAAGCCCTGAGCGACAGGTAATTGCTGAGTGCCGAAACATCGGTCGTCAATGCAGGCGCAGCCAGCGGACCGTTATAGTTAAGGCGTAGCGAAGGTTCGGCTCCCGCAACCGCCTCGGCACCGGGATTGAAGAGAAGATCGAGATCACCATTCACGGTCGATGCGGCAATATCCACCGTCGCATCACCGGCAAGCGTCACCGGATCGATCCCGGCGCGCAGATTCTGGAAATGAAGCGCACCGCCATTCAGCGAGAACGGCAGAGCCACATCACCGAGCCCGATTTCACCCTGCCACAGGTTCTGGTCCACCAGCGGCCGCACTTTGGGCGCATCGATCGGCTGCTGCAAACCATCCGCCGCCTGCAGGATCGGCGGCAAGGCGCCGGGATTGAGCCCCTTCAGCACCAGCCCGCCAGCACGGATTTCACCTGAACCACCCGCCGATTTCAGAATTTCGCCGACACTCTTGCCCGTCGATTCGGCCGTCAGGTCGATGGCAACCCGGCCGGTCGCCACCGGGCCATTGGCGTTCGCCCACAGGATAGGCTCCGGATTGGCGTCGGTCACCGCGATCTTGGTGCGGAAAATCCCCGCCCCTTCACCCGTGGACATGGCAAGCCGGCCCGTCAGCTTGCCGCCCATGAAACCGCCAGTGACATCATCGAGCGAAAGACTGCCCGAATCATGCGTGACCTTGGCCGCCAGACCCGTGATCGTGCCAAACGGACCCGCTTCGAAATTCTCCGCTTTCAGCGACACCGAGGCCTTGAGCTGCGGGAAAGCGGCCATGGCCAGCGGCTTGGCGTTGAGCGCGCCGCTTTCCGGATCGATCACCGGCCCGTAGATTGCATCCCCCAGCCAGGCGAGATCGGCGGTCCTGACCGACAGATCACCGCTGACAGGATAAGGCGCGGCGCGCTGAACCGCGAGATTGCCGGAGAACGGATTGCCACCCACCTGCCCGCCAACGGAGGAAAAAGCGATTTTCTGCGCGTCGATCGCCACTTTCGCATTGGCCTTCACGGCCATGCCGCCGCCGAGTTGCGGCAACCCCACCGCATTCATGATGAGATAGGGCTCGATATCAGCACTTTCGAGCGCCACATCCGCGCTGCCTTCGCCAAAATTGGCGGCAGCAACGGCAAACGAACCATTCATCGAAAAATGCGTCCGCTCCGTCGAGAAGCGGATATCGGTCTGGGCGGGTGAGCCGAGCGTGCCATTGAGCTTGACCGAGAGAAGCCCCTCGCCATCCGCATCGAACGGCAACGGGTCAAGCCCCGCCTGTCCGAACAGGATCGCCGTCGACTGGTTTTTCAACACCGCTTCCAGCGACATCGCCGTATCATCGGTGATCGACAGGAAATCCGGCATCTTGGCAACGGCCGACAGGCGGCTGCCATTGACGGTACCTGACACGGCCACATTGGCCCCGCCATTGTCGCTGTTGACCGAGACATCCATGGCAAGGTCCGAATTGGCGTACCAGGGCGCACTCGCCGCCAGACGGCTGAGGAACGGGTGGTTCGGCAGCTTCTGCTGCAACATGGTGAAGAACGGCTGCATGTCCGTCGCATGCAGGTTCACCGTGCCCTTGCCCGCATATTTCAGCAATGAGCCCTGCAGCTGCCCTGTGGCCTTGACCTCGGCGCCGGCAATATCGCCGGCCGTCATGTTTTCGAGCGTCAGAACACCACCAGCCATGGTGAAAGCGGTTTCGACATGGTTTGCGGTCACCCCGGCCATGTTGAACCGGTCGGCCTTGAACTTGGCATCGATGCGATGATCGAGAACCGAGCTTCCAACCTGATCGCCCAGCACCAGACTGCCGAGCGCCTTCAGCGCATCGAGATCGATTTCATTGCCGGCAAGATCGATGGAAAGATTGGAGGTCTTGCCATCGGAGCGCCGCTCCAGCTCACCCTTCAGCGAAGCGTCGCCGATGGCAAGCTCGAGATTGTTGAACCGCTGGTTGAGCGTCGTCAGCGAAACATCGGCAGAAAAACCAGCAGCGTTGAGCTGCCGGATCGCCGGATCGACCGAACCGGAAAGCCAGTTGGCGAGCCCCGATGGCTGGTTGGAGGCCAGCAGCAGATTACCGTTGAAGGCCGGACCGCCAAGCAATGTCAGCGATCCCTTGGCTTCCAGCTGCGTCCTGCCCGGCAGCGTCGCAACCGCATTCACCACCTGCCAGCCGCTGCCTTCCGGGCGCACATCCAGCCGGATGTCGCGAATGGTCGTGTCGTCGGAAACCAGCGCCGGAAGGCTGATACTCGCCTTGCCCGGCACCTGCGGCACCGGAATGCGCGCCACCATGGCCGCAAAGGCCTCGATGCGCTGGCGCACCGAGACGGTGGGCTGGCGCGAGGTCTTGCCCGTTTGCACGACGGGTGGAGCAAAGCGGGCGACATCGATCTGCTGGCCATCCGCCGTCAGCAGGAATTCTGGCTTGGCACCGGTATCAAGCGTCGCCTCGCCGGTCACGACGTAAGGATTTTCGCTGCCGCCGAGTTCCATACGGTAGCTCGGGATGCGCACACTTTCGTTCGTCAGTTCGAAACTGCCGCGGGTGCGCGGCGAAGAAAAGAGCGATTGCCCGGCCTGCTGCTTCTGCTTTTCGTCTTCGCGGAAGATAAACGAGAAAGAGCCGCTAAAGGCAGGCTTTCCGGCCGTCGCGGCAATCGCGCCGTCCAGATCGACCTCGACCGGATGTTCATCCGGCACCACGCGCACCCTGAGGCCCATGCGGCCAGCGGCATAATCCGGCTCGCTGCTGGAGAGCGAGAAGGAACCCGGATGCCCGTCAACGGCAGCACGCCCCTCCGCCTTCCACGGCCCGGCCAGCGAATTGGCGGACATGTCGGCGTTAAGGCCGGTCACGACACGGTTGCGGCCGGATTGCTCGTCGATGAATTCGATCTGCCCGCCTTCGATCTGCACGCTTTCCAGAACCACGGTGCGGGCGGGAATTTCCGCCCGGCTGCCACGCATCCAGTCCAGCGTGCCGTCTTTCAACAGCCGGATCTTGGCCTTGGGTTCCTCAATGCGCATGTCGAAGATGCGCGCCTCGCCGGAAAGGAAAGGTGCCAACTCGGCATCCATGGAAAAACGCGCCACCTGGATCAGCGGCGATCCATCCGCATCCGTTCCGGCGCGCACATCATGCAGCGTCACCGAAGGGAAAGGCAGGATACGCGCCTCGACACGACCGTGCACCACCACCTTCTTGCCCAGAATGCGGCTTGCCTGGTCTTCAAAATCGCGGCGGAAATCCGTCCAGTCGACGAAATAGGGAATGAGCAGCGCCGAAAACAGCACCAAGGCCAGCAGTCCGCCCAGAAAAACCAGAATACGCCCGAGCACTGACCTGCATCTCCCTTCGCGAACGCTGCAAACCTATTCTTTTCTGCCTTAACGGCAAGCAGCCTTTTGTACCAATCAAATGTGAGGATGATCAGACAAGACGGAACAATTTGCCCGGATTAAAGATATTATCCGGATCGAGCGACGTTTTGATGGTGCGCATCACATCCAGCGCATTTCCTGCCTCTTCAGCCAGAAAACTCATCTTGCCCTGGCCGATGCCATGTTCGCCGGTGCAGGTGCCGTCCATGGCGATCGCCCGGCGGTTGAGGCGGGCGACGAACGCTTCGGTTTTCGCAACGCTTTCGGCATTCTTGCCATCGAACAGAATAAGGACATGAAAGTTCCCGTCGCCCGCATGGCCGACGATTGGCGCCAAGAAGCCGTTTTCAGCAATATCCTGCTGCGTTTCCACCACGCAATCGGCCAGTCTTGAAATCGGCACGCAGACATCGGTCGATAGCCCGTCGAGGTCAGGCGCGAGCGCCCGCGAGGCCCAATAGGCGTCATGCCGTGCCTTCCACAGCTTGTTGCGCTCGGCCGCATCGCCCGTCCAGCGGAAATCGACGCTGCCACATTCGGCTGCGATCTCGGCAAATTGCTGCGATTGCAGCGCCGCTGTCTCTTCCGTGCCGTGAAACTCCACGAAAAGTGTCGGCTTTTCTGCGTAGTTCAGACCGGAATAGGCATTGCAGGCGCGCACCTGAACCTCATCAAGCAATTCGATGCGGGCAACCGGAACGCCCATCTGGATCGTCATGATAACGGCGTCACACGCCGCCTTGATACTATCGAAGGTGCAAACCCCGCCGGCGATCTTTTCCGGTATGCCCTGCAGGCGCAGCGTGACCGAGGTGATGACGCCGAGCGTCCCCTCCGCACCCACGAAAAGCCGGGTCAGATCGTAACCGGCGGACGACTTGCGGGCGCGGCGCGCGGTGCGGATTTCCTCACCATTGGCAACGACGGCGGTGACGGCCAGCACATTGTCCTTCATCGTGCCGTAGCGCACGGCATTGGTGCCGGAGGCGCGCGTCGAGGCCATGCCGCCGATCGAGGCGTTGGCGCCCGGATCGATCGGGAAAAACAGGCCGGTATCGCGCAGGTAGACATTCAGGTCCTCGCGCGTCACGCCCGGCTCCACCGTCACGTCAAGATCTTCGGCATTCACCTCAATGATGCGATTCATCCGGCTGAAATCGATGCAAATTCCGCCATTCGGCGCATTGACTTGGCCTTCCAGAGAAGACCCGGTTCCGAAGGGAATGACCGGCACCTTATATTGCGCACAGGCCTTCACCACGGCCTTCACATCGTCAGCGCTTTCGGCAAAGACCACGCCATCCGGCGACTGCAGGGTCAGGTAAGTTGTGGTGTGGCCGTGCTGCTCGCGAAACGCCTGTCCGGTCTGGAGCCTTTCGCCCAGCTGCTGCTTTAGCACTGCGAGCACTGAGGCAATACCCTCTTCGTTCCGCTCACCCGCCACCACATCTTTCAGCGCCATCATCCATCTCCACAGCAACATCCGCCCGTAACGGAGCAGATCCGTTACGAAATTCCGTCAGGTGGTATGGGATAAGGTTAACCCTTTGTCCAGCATCGGAATTGCGCCGGACGCGGTTTAGCGAAAACCTCGTTCTACTCCGCCGCAAGCAGCGGCTTGTCTTCCTCCAGCGCCTTGCGACGAGCGGCAAGTTCCAGTTCGCGGTGGAGGCGGATTTCCTCATCCGCCTGCGGCTTGGCGAAGCGGGCAATCAGCAGATAGGAGACCGGGGTGATGTAAAGCGTCACCAGTGTCGCAAAACCGAGACCGCCGACGATGACCCAGCCGAGCGCGATGCGCGCTTCCGCACCCGCTCCTTGCGCCAGCACCAGCGGCACACCGCCGAGAATGGTGGCGATCATCGTCATCATCACGGGGCGCAGGCGGATGCTGGTGGCCTTTTCGATGGCTTCGCGCACCGTGGCGCCCTGATCGCGCAGATGGTTGGCGAATTCGACGATGAGGATGCCGTTCTTGGCCATCACACCGACGAGCAGCACGAGACCGATCTGGCTATAGACGTTGAGGCTCGATCCGGTAACCAGCAGCGCGATGACCGCGCAGGCAAGACCGAGCGGCACCGTGGACATGATGATAACCGAACTCAGCACGCTTTCGAACTGTGCGGCGAGCACGAGGAAGATGATGGCGATGGCGAAACCGAAGGTCAGCAACATGCCGCTCGAATTTTCCTCAAGCGTCGCCGCTTCACCGAGCGGCAGCAGGCGGGCGCCGGGCGGCATTACCGATTGCGACAGCTCATTCACCTTTTGAAGGGCCTCACCAAGCGAAACGCCGTCCTTGAGGTTGGCGGTGAAGCCGACGGAGGGAAGCTGCTGCTCGCGGTTCAGCTGCGGGGCAACTGCATTTTCCTTGAGCGTGGCAATGACCGACATCGGCACGATCTTGCCGTCGCCCGTTTTCAGGAAGACGTTTTCAAGATCGGTCGGATCGTTGATCGGCCGGGTGGAGGACAGGAGCCGCACCGGGATCGCATCGCCATCCACGAAGACATCGACGATCGAGCGTCCTTCCAGCAGCGACTGCATGGCGCGCGACAGGCCAGTGATATCAATACCGAGATCCGACGCGCGTTCACGGTCGATGGAGACGGAGATTTGCGCCTGATTGGGCTCGTTGTCGAAGCGCGGCGTGTCGAACAGGCCGCTTTCTTCCATGGAAAGCAGCAATTTCTGCGTCGCCGCCGTCAGCGCCGGATAATTGCTGCCGACCATAGCCATCTGCAACCCGTTGCCGGCACCGCGAATTCTGAGGCTGTTCGGCTGCATCGCATTGCCGCGCAGCGCCGGTACGCTGTTGGCAGCGGAGGTGACGTCGGTAGCGATCTGGTTCTGCGTGCGCTCACGATCGGCCCACGGGGCGAGCGTCAGCACCATGAAACCGGTATTGGAAGACCCGTTCATGCCGGTGATGGAGTAGATATTGCGGATTTCGCCACTGTCGCGCAGTGGCTGCAGGTTTTCCTCGATCCGCTGCAGCTGGTCGCGGGTATATTCGAGGCTGACGCCCTGCGGCGCTGTCACCCGCATCATGATCGATGCACGGTCCTCGCGCGGCGTCAGCTCGTTCTGGATCATGCCGAAGGCGATCCACGACAGGCCGGAAAAGATCAGCGCCACAACGATGACAATCAGCGGATTGTTGAGGCAGGCGGCAAGCGTCGTCTTATAGGTGGAGGCAAAGACATTGCCGAACCAGGCAAGCGGTCCCGTCGGTTCCTTCAACCCTTCCTTGAGCATGCGCGAGGCCAGCATCGGGCAAAGCGTCAGGGCCACAATTGAAGACAAGCCCACGGCGAAGGCCAGCACGAAGCCAAATTCGCGGAACAGGCCACCAAGCTGCCCCGGCAGGAAGGAAAGCGGAATGAACACGGCGGCAAGCGTCGCCGTCGTTGCGATGACCGCGAAGAAGACTTCCTGCGTGCCGAGAACGGCTGCGGCCCGCGGCCCCATCCCCTCCGTGCGGCGGCGCACGATGTTTTCCAGCACCACGATGGCGTCGTCGACAACCAGACCGGTCGCCAGAACGATGGCGAGCAGCGTCAGGATGTTGACCGAAAAGCCGACCATATAGATGGCGACAATGGTGCCGATCAGCGCCACTGGCATGGTGATCGCGGGAATGAGTGTGGCGCGCCAGTCGCGCAGGAACAGGTAAAGTACGACGACGACGATAAGCGCGGAAAGTCCGAGCGCCAGTTCGACCTCGCGCAGCGCGCCTTCGATGAAGACGGCGTCATCGCTGGTGACAACGATACGCGTGCCTTCCGGCAGGTTGGCCGACATGGCGTCGACAGCGGCCTTCACGCCCGTGGAAATACTGAGCGTGTTCGATTGCGCCTGCCGGATGACGCCGAGACCGACGCCCTGCACGCCGTTGGAACGCAGCGAGGTGGATTCATCATCCGCGCCCAGCATGACGGTCGCGACGTCCCTCAGGCGAATATTGTTCTTGATCAAAAGATTGGAGAAATCTTCGGGCTTCGTCAGGCTGGCCGTGGCGCGCACGACGATGTCCTGCGTCGTGCTTTTTAGCGACCCCGCCGGCACGTCAAGGGCAGCACTCGCGAGCGCGTTCGAAACATCCGTGACCGTCAGCCCACGGCTGGCAAGTGCCGCCTGATTGAGATCGACGCGGAAAACCTTTTCCTGATCGCCGTAAAGCTCCACATCCGCCACGCCGTCAACGGCGGCCAGACGATCGATGATTTCGTCATCCACCAGCTTGGTCAGGTCTTCCATGCTGAGCGTGGTCGAGGTGACGGCAAGGCGCATGATCGGCTGGCTGTCGGAATCCGCCTTGATGATCTGCGGCTCGTCGGCATCGTCAGGCAGCTGGTTGGTGACGCGGCCGATGGCATCGCGCACGTCGTTTGCGGCAACCGGCAGATCGACATTGTCGCCGAATTCCAGTGTCACACGGCTTGTGCCGAACTGCGAATTGGAAGAGATGGATTTGACGCCACTGACACGCGCAACCGCGCCTTCGATGGTCTGCGTCACTTCCTGATCGATGGTCTCGGGTGCCGCCCCCTCATAGGTGGTCCTGACACTGATCGTCGGTCGGTCGACATCAGGCAGTTCGCGCACTTCGACGCCGACCAGCGCGGCAAGGCCGGCAACAACCAGCAACGTGTTGAGAACCGCCGCCAGAATAGGCCGGCGGACGAACAAGGCGGTAAAGGCGATCTTGGAATCTTGACCGGCAGGCGGTTGCGTCGTCATTGGCTGGCAACCTCTTCAGGCTTTGGCTGATTGCCGACGCGGACCGCGCCGCCTTCTCTCACACGCTGCAGACCCTCGATCACAACAGGCTCGCCCTCCGCCAACTCGGCCTTGACCAGAACCGCATCGGGGTTGCGCTGCACGATCTGTACCCGCACCTTGTGCGACTTGTTGTCGGCAACGCGCCAGACATAGGAGCCTTCCGCGTCCCACTGCACGGCCAGCGGATCGACCGAGGCATAGGTTTCGCCGACAAAACGCATGGTGACGCCGAAGGACATGCCGGCCCTCAGCTCATCCTTCTCATTGCCAAACTTCGCCCGGATGCGGATCGTGCGGCTTGCCTCGTCAACGCGGTTATCGACGGCCTCGATCTCACCCTTGAAGGTCTCACCGGGCCGGGAAATCGACGTCGCTTCCACCGGCATGCCGACCTTGATCGCGGTTACGAAACGCTCGGGAGCCCAGAAATTGACGAGAATTTCGGAGCGGTCGTCAATGCTGACGATGGTCGATTGCGTGGTGACATTGTCACCGATATTGGCAGCGACGATACCCGCAACGCCTTCGATCGGCGCGACGATGTCGCGACGCTTAAGGTTCAACTCAGCAGTGCTCAGCGCAAGTTTGGCAGCCTCTTCGGCAATCTCCGCATCCAGCACGTCAAGACGGGAGACGGATTTCAGGTTCTTATAGGAACTGGATTTTTCAACCGCGCTGCGCAGCGTGACCTGCGCCTTGTCCCGTTCGATCACCTGCTCCTCATCATCGAGCCTTGCAAGGACCAGCCCCTTCACGACGCGGGCACCGGAGGAGGTGCGGATTTCCGAAACGGTGCCGGAGACCTGCGGCATGACGACGACCGACTGGATCGCCTCGCCGTTGCCAATGGCATTCAGGCGATCATTGACCGTGCCTTTTTTGACGGGAGCCATCACCACCAGGGTCGCGTTGCTGTTGCGACGCGCACCGCCGGCATTCTGGCCCGCTGGCGTGCTAGGGCTTCCGGCGCCGGATGCGGCAACCTCGATCGCACCGGCCGGCATTTTGCCAAGCCCGATAGCAGCGAGAACATTGCGGGCTTCGGGCGAATAAAAGCCCCAAAGACAGAGCCCCGCTCCCACCACGGCAACACTGACACCCACCTGTTTCCAGACCCGCATATATTTCTCCGGTTGATCCGCTCAGTAAAAGGAGTTCCAAACCGAACCCCGTTGGAACGCGCAAAGTATTCCTGCTTGCCTTGACGAAGGCAACGCACAAAACCGTTCCTTACATAATTGTAATTTGTGATGAATTTTCGTCGGAAAGCATCGCGCAACCGTTTCTGTCGCAAATCTCCGCCGATCGGTTACTCTAAAAGCCGAAAACCACCCCCGGAGGAAGCCATGAGCACCGTATCGAGAACCGAAAACCCTGAAGCCGACCCGCGCGTCAAGGCGGTGTTCGATGATATCCGCACCACCCGCAAATCGGATTTCATCAACAATATGTGGCTCTATCTCGCCTTTGATCCCGACCTGCTTGAAAAGACCTGGGCCGAGGTCAAGGCCGTGATGGCGACACCTTCGGCGCTCGATCCCGTGGTGAAGGAAATGCTCTACATCGCCGTCTCCGTCACCAATGGCTGCTCCTATTGCGCCCATTCCCACACGGCGGCCGCAAAAGCCAAGGGCATGACCACCGAACAGCATGCCGACCTGCTGCGTGTCATCGCCCTTGCCGCCAAGACCAACCAGCTCGCCGTGGCACTGCAATTGCCGGTGGATGCCGCTTTCGATGCCGACAGGCAGGCTTAAAGTGAATGATTAAACCTGCAATCCATTGTGAGAGATAGATGACGAAGCTTAACCCCATTCCAGATATTTTTAAGCACGTCATTGGTTCGTCCGCTGGAAAAGTCGTGAACAGCGGATTTGTCAAACGCCGTAACTCCCTCAGGAAGAGGATGGACGACAATGTTGCAATCATCGAATTTCAGAAAAGCAGGTCCAACACATCGGAAAGATTGCTTTTCACCGTCAATCTCGCAGTTGTTTATGGCGAACTTCAGGAAGGATCGTGCTCTCACCTGGAAAAGACGACAAGCACAGATGGCCATTTGAGGTTAAGAATAGGTCGGCTGTTGCCGGAGCCGCATGACAAATGGTGGGAGATTACCGGCGCAACAGATCCAATTGCATTGGCGAATGAAGTTTCTGGCCTGATAGCCGACAAGGCCGCGCCTTACCTCGAACCTTATCTCAACATCAATGAGCTTATTGCATTGTGGGAATCAGATAGGTCGCCGGGACTGACTTCGAAACAATGCGCGATCTACCTCAAGAAATTGAAAGAAGCGCGCGTTGTAAAGGATTGAGCATCCCAGCTGAAACCGCTGCTACTCACGTCGCGACCGGATCTGCGCCATTGCTGTTTTGCGTCGTGTTCTCCAGCACGTCGCAAAGAAAATGCCTTGGAATAGGCGTTTTGACGGTTGATACCGGAATAAAAGCAGAACAGAGTTCTGGCCTTTACATACCGAATCACTACATTGGGCCGCATGAGCAATAGTTTTGACGATATGCCGTTCTTCGATGAAGAACCCGTGACGCCGCGCAGGGCGACGAACAATGCCCCTTCGGAAGGCGGCGGCGGGCTTGGCATTGCCGCGCGCGCCATGGCGGCGCGCGATCAGGCCCGGCCGACACCCGACTATCTTTCGGGCCTCAACCCGGAACAGCGTGAGGCCGTGGAAACGCTGGATGGCGCTGTTCTGGTGCTGGCCGGCGCCGGCACCGGCAAGACCCGCGTTCTGACCACCCGCATTGCCCATATTCTGGCGACCGGCCGCGCCTATCCCAGCCAGATTCTCGCCGTGACCTTCACCAACAAGGCCGCCCGCGAGATGAAGGAACGTGTCGGCGTTCTGGTCGGTGGCGCCGTTGAGGGCATGCCGTGGCTCGGCACCTTCCACTCCATCGGTGTCAAGCTTCTGCGCCGCCATGCCGAACTGATCGGCCTGAAGTCGGATTTCACCATTCTCGATACCGATGATGTGGTGCGGCTTTTGAAACAGCTCATCCAGGCCGAAGGTCTTGATGACAAGCGCTGGCCGGCCAAACAATTCGCCGGCATGATCGACGGCTGGAAGAACAAGGGCCTGACGCCGCCGGATATTCCGGAGGGCGACAGCCGTGCCTTCGCCAATGGCAAGGGCCGCGAACTCTATGCCGCCTATCAGGCGCGGCTGAAAACGCTGAACGCCTGCGATTTCGGCGATCTGCTGCTGCACCCGATCAGCATCTTCCGTCGTCACACCGATATCCTGAACGAATATCACCAGAAGTTCCGTTACATTCTGGTCGACGAATATCAGGACACCAACACGTCCCAATATATGTGGCTGCGGCTGCTTGCGCAGCGCCCGAAAGGCGAACCGCAGAACGTCTGCTGCGTTGGCGACGACGACCAGTCGATCTATGGCTGGCGCGGGGCCGAAGTGGATAATATCCTGCGTTTCGACAAGGATTTCCCCGGCGCCAAGGTCATCAAGCTGGAACGCAACTACCGTTCCACCGAACATATTCTCGGAACGGCCGGCCATCTGATCGCCCATAATGAAGGGCGTCTCGGCAAGACGCTGTTCACCGAGCGCAGCAGCCCGGACGATGAGAAGGTCATGGTGCATGCTGCCTGGGATTCCGAAGAGGAAGCCCGCGCCGTCGGTGAAGAAATCGAGCAGCTCCAGCGCAAGAACCACAAGCTGAACGACATGGCCATCCTCGTTCGCGCCTCCTTCCAGATGCGCGAATTCGAAGACCGTTTCGTCACGCTTGGCCTCAATTACCGCGTCATCGGCGGTCCGCGTTTTTATGAGCGCCTCGAAATCCGCGATGCCATGGCCTACTTTCGTGTTGTCTGCCAACCGGCCGATGACCTTGCTTTCGAGCGGATAGTCAACACCCCCAAGCGCAGTATTGGCGACACAACTAAAAGCGCTTTACATGCCTACGCCCGCGCTCGCGATATTCCCATGCTGGCGGCGGCAGCTGACATCATCGAAACCGACGAGCTTAAACCACAGGCACGCAAGGCACTGTTCGACGTGGTGCAGAATTTCCGCCGCTGGCAGGGCCTCCTGGAAAATACCGAGCACACGACGCTTGCCGAGCAGATTCTCGACGAAAGCGGTTACACCGCCATGTGGCAGGCCGACAAAAGCGCCGAAGCACCGGGACGGCTGGAGAACCTGAAGGAACTTATCCGTTCGATGGAATCCTTCGAAAGCATGCGCGGATTTCTCGAACATGTCGCACTCGTCATGGACGCCGAGCAGAATGCGGAACTGGATGCCGTATCCATCATGACGTTGCATTCCGCCAAGGGTCTGGAATTCGACACCGTCTTCCTGCCCGGCTGGGAAGAAGGCCTGTTCCCGCATCAGCGGGCGCTGGACGAAGGCGGCCGCTCCGGTCTCGAGGAAGAACGCCGTCTTGCTTATGTCGGCATCACCCGCGCCAAGAAGCTTTGCCATATCTGGTTCGTGTCGAACCGGCGTATCCATGGATTATGGCAATCCACCCTGCCCTCGCGTTTTCTGGAAGAACTGCCGCCCGCCCATGTGGATGTCGCGGCCTCCGACAGCAATTACGGCGGTTATGGCGGACGCGGCGGCTATGGCCAGTCCCGCTTCGACAAGGCGGAACCCTTCGCCAATAATTATTCCACCCCCGGCTGGAAACGGGCGCAGGCCAACAAGTCGGACGCCACCCGCGATAACTGGGGCACACGCTCCGGCCATGCGGTCGAGCGGATCGGTTATGGCGAAAGCGGCCCGCGCACGCGCACCATCGACGGCGAGCTGGTGGCCAAGTCCGTTGCCGATACGCCGTCGAAATTCTTCGTCGGCGACCGCGTTTTCCACATGAAGTTTGGCAACGGCAATATCTCCGCCATCGAGGGCAACAAGCTGACCATCGATTTTGACCGCGCCGGACAAAAGCGCGTGCTGGATGGATTTGTGGAAAAGGTTTGATTCGAACGGTTAAGACAGGTTCAAGACAGCTTTTTCCATAGCCCACGTCATGCCGTTGCAATAAAGAAATTGCTACACGACAGTGAAAACCGGGCGAGGACCGCTTTGCATATTTTACCGAAAAGCCAGCGCAAGCTTGCCGTTTTCCTGATCAACATGGATAGCGCCACCAAGCGCCTTGAGGATATGACTGCCCGGCTCGACGCCATCGGGCTGCAGGCGATGCGTATCGCCGGCGTCAATGGCCGCGAACTGAATTATCCGATCCCGGAATTCAGCGAGATTTCCTACATGCTCATGCATGGCCGGCGCACGTCACCGCCGGAAATCGGCTGTTATCTCAGCCATGTCGCCTGCGCCAATAAATTCATGGATGGCGACGCCGATATCGCGCTCATCCTTGAAGACGACGTGGTCTTCGACAATGATTTTCTGAATGCAATCGATGAGGCAGTGCTGAACGGCAGCGACTGGGATTTGCTGCGGCTGACGACGGTCAGCAACGGCAGCAAATTTCCGTTTCGTCCACTTTCCAATGGCCGTTCGCTGGCCATTGCCCTGACGCGGGAAAAAGGCTCAGGCGCCTATCTCGTCAACCGTCGCGCCGGAAAATGGATATCGAAACTGATCCCCATGCGGTTGGCTTATGATATCGCATTCGATCTGGAATATCTGGCAGGCCTGAAGGGGGCTTTCATCTACCCGCTCTGCGCCACGCAGGATGCGGATGGCGAAAGCCAGATTCAGAACAATCTGCGCATTTACCGCCTGCCGCGCTGGCGTTATTTTACGGTACTGCCCTATCGCGCCTATCTGGAAACCAGCCGTTTTCTTCTGCGCGGCCTCCGATTCGCCATCGCCAAGCTGAGTGTCACGCTCGAAGGCGGCAAGGGCAAGACTGCTCCCGCCGGCAATTGAACAAGCTGGATCATGCCTCGCCGGGCGTGAAGCCGACGAGATAAACCGCCGCAATCACGGCTGCGAGAACGAAAATCGAAATGACGAAAATCATCATCCGGTTCAATGGCTTGCGCGTCGTTTTCTTCATGCTGGAATAATGCGTGGCAGGGTCACTGGTTCCGTAGCGCACAGGATAATGCCACCTGAAGCCGAGAAACGGCGCAATTCGATTCCGCTTCAGGCACATATCGGCTAAAGCTCGGATACCTCTTCAGCTCTCCCGGCACGCCACAATAGACCCGCCATGACAGATATGACGCATCCCCGCCTCAACCCGCTGCATCTTGCCGCCGCCTTCGCGAGCGGTTGTCTTTTGACCCTGATGGTGCATTTCAACGGCCAGCTAGCCCATTACGGCAGTGCGCTGTTTTCCTCGTGGACGGCGCATGGCACAGGTACGGTGGCAGCGCTCATCTATCTCGCCATAGTGCGCCCGAAGAACGACCCCACGGCACCGGCAAAACCAAAGGCGCCGCTCTGGGCCTATTGCGGCGGGGTCGTGGGTGCGGCCATCGTGATCCTCACCTCCACCGCCGTCAATTCGCCGCTGGCGCTTTCCGGCACCATAGCGCTGGGCCTCGGCGGACAGGTGATCTTCAGCCTGCTGGCCGATCTTTTCGGCCTCTTCGGCCTGCCGAAACGGCGTCCGGATGTGCGGGACATGGCAGCGGTAGCGCTGATCCTCTGCGGCAGCGCACTCATCATTCTGGTCGGGAGAACGGCATGATCGTCTGGATCGCCATGGCCTTTGCCGGCGGTGTCTTCGTGGCGCTGAGCCGCCAGATCAACGGCCGCTTGAGCCTGTCGAACTCACCGCTTATCGCTTCCTTCTGGAACCATATCGTTGGCTTTGCCGTGCTGACCGTCATCGGCCTCATCGTCGGCGGTCTCATTCCGCCGGGCGCGGCTGATGCACCGTGGCTCGCCTTTATCGGCGGGCCGATCGGCGTCGTCTTCATCGCCTCGGGCAGTTGGCTCATCCCGCGCATCGGCGCGGTCAATACCGCACTTCTGGTCATCAGCGGCCAGATGGTCTCAGGCGTTGTGCTCGATCTTTTCAGCGATCATCCGCCGAAAATCTGGGCAAGCGCGCTTGGCATTCTTCTCATCCTCGCCGGCATGGTGCTGACGCAGCGGCGCAGCCGCTAAGAAACAAGACGGATCAGGAATCACTGCCGCGCGAGAACATGCTGAGCAGCGTCTTGCCGCCACTTTTACCGCCGCTGCTGGCAAGCGTCGGTCGGTTACCGTTCAGTTTCGGCACGACGATCATGCGCTTGACTTCGCCGCGCTTGAAGGCGGCCAGGAAGCGGGAATAATCCCGGAACACGACACAGCCATTTGATTCGCCGCGTTTCGCCAGCATGTAGGTATGGGCAAGAAGCCCATCACGGCCATGCGGGTTGACGCCGTTTTCCGGTGTCAGGCGAATGGCTTCGACGCCGTGGAACCGCGCTTCGCGCATCGTCAGACGATAGCTGGAGGGCGGCGTAGAGCCGCGCATTCTGACGTGAACAAAGTCGGGATTGTCGCGCATCTTGCCGATGCCGGAATGCGCTTCCAGCTTCTCGCCATTCGGCATGTGAACAGTCCCCGAGGAAATATCGTAAATCGCCGTGCCATTGCCGCGATCCGGCCACGGAACCGCATCCATCTTGCTCGGCTCGCGCATCGGATTGTCAGGCTTTGCAAAGGCAAGCATGGCACCGGTGCCCTGCTTGGGCTGCTGCGGCGCGCGCAGCGGAACCGGCGCATCAAAATCGGGGGCTGAAGCAACAGCAGCCTTGGAAAGGGCCGGACGCGGCGACGGCTCAACCGTCTCGGCCGCCGCCACTTCGGGCCGGAAGCTCGGAAGCGGCACATCATCAGGAAGCAGGCTGCTCGCCTCTTCCTCGATCTGCGGGCGTGCCAGCGCCACTTCGAATGCCGGATGTTGCGAGGCAGCGCTTTGATAGGCCACATCAGTGGTGCGCCCAAGCGCCGAATCGACGATTGCCGAAGGCCTGAGCGCGGCAAGTTCCTTCACCGTCGCCTGCCCTTTGGCATTCGCCGCCGCGCCAAAACGCTCGCGGAATTCCTTCGCGCCGATCTCCGGCATGATGCCCGCAAGGCGAACGGCCTTCTGCGGGCCATGGCTGTGATCGCTCAAGCGGGAAAACTTGCGGACGTGAATATCCCGCCCCGTCACGTGGCCGATCGCCGCTTCGGCGGAATCAAGCCTGGCCACCAGCGTCTTTTCAAATTGCCCAACGCCATGCGAGGCGGCCGCCATGCTGTGCAGCGATGCGAAGGCTGCAAAGGCGAAAAGCCCGGCAAAGGCACCGCCGCCGAGCAGCGCGGACATTCGGCCAAGCGAAAAGGATTTGCCTTTCTTGAGGCAGGACGACCCGGCAAGACCGGCGCCATTATAGGCCGCAGCAGAAAACGCCATGATACTCGTTACTCGAACCGTTCACGCACACCCGGACCATGCCGGTGGGATTTTGGGGCATCCAAAGAGCGGGTGAACACCACGCCGCTTTCGGAACTGACTGGTTCGAAGCATGACGAATTATGGTAACCAAAGTGTTTACGAGTCCCTGCAAAAATACTTCGTTAAGGTCTGCGCATGTCAGGCGAAGGCGAAACGATGACCTGTACGGGAACGGCGTGCATTACATCGCTCGTCCTGAAAAATGCCCCGCGGGGCGTCATCGGCCTTTAAAGTTTCCGTCGCCGCATCGTCAGGTAAATTCCGACTTGGCCGGAAATTTGCTGAAAATGCGGCAGGACTGCGACGGGACAAGCTGTCGTCATCCACCAGTCACGTGGGCACAAAGGTTGAATGGGGACTTGATCCGCCAAAGCCGGCTTGGCATCCTGCTGGCAAAAGGGAGGCACATCATGAAGGCGCTGCTGCTCATCGACATCCAGAACGGCTTTTGCCCCGGCGGCAATCTGGCCGTTACCGAAGGCGACAGGATCGTGCCTGCCGCCAATGCCCTGATCGACAATGGCGGTTATGACCTCATCGTCGCCTCGCAGGACTGGCACCCGGAAAACCACGGCAGTTTCGCGTCCCAGCATCCCGGCAGGAAACCTTTCGACATGGGCGAACTTTCCGGCAAACCGCAGATGATGTGGCCGGACCATTGCGTGCAGGGCACGCAGGATGCGGAATTCCACCCCGATCTGAAGACGGAAGCATTCGACTATATTCAGCAGAAGGGTGAAAACCCCGCCGTCGACAGCTATTCCGCCTTTCGCGACAATGACCAGTCGGCGACGACGGGCCTTGCCGATTATCTGGCCCGTCAGGGCGTGACGCAGCTCGATATATGCGGCCTCGCCACCGATTATTGCGTCAGTTTTTCGGTGCTCGATGCCATCGCCATGTTACCCGGTATCAAGGTCCGTTTCATCGAGGATGCAAGCCGCGGCATCGATCCACAGGGCATAAAGGCCGCGATTGCGGCCATGCGGGAAAAGGGCGCCGCGATCGTCAACAGCCGCGACATATTGCGCGACTGACCGCCCCTTTAACGCAACCTCGGTTTTTCCAACACGTCGATGTCACCGGCCGCGTCCTCAAGACGCCGCAGGATTGCAGCATGTGCATCCTTCAGCCCCTGATTATAGAAAACATATCCGACCTCCTCGGCCAGAAACTCCACGAAGATTTCCGCCTCAAGAAGGCCCATCTCGGTTTCGGTCTCCCGGGCAAGGTAGTCCTTGATACGCGCGGCCAGGACGGCCTTTTCCTGCTTTTCGAGCATTGATCTTCCATGATTTCACGGTGTGGGTGCGCAGACGAAACCCGATGAGGTCTCTCGTCCAGCGTTGCCTGTCGGCGTTACCGTAACGGAAGCTTCAAGGGAATCAATCGATCCATTCATGCAATTCGTTTGCCAGCCAGCCGGGACGGCGATAGAGCGGCGGCAAGGAGTTTCCAGAGAATGTTCAATAAAGATTTTCGCGAGGGACTGAGGACCGGTTTTCCAATCGCCCTTTCCGCCGCCCCCTTTGGCGCGCTGTTCGGCGCGGTTGCAGTCGATAACGGCCTGAGCGTCACCGAAGCCACGATCATGAGCGGCACCGTCTATGCCGGCGCGAGCCAGCTTGTCGGCATCGAACTGTTTGGCCAGAAGGTCGCCCCATGGCTGATCGTTCTTTCCGTCTTCGCCGTCAATTTCCGCCATATCCTTTATTCGGCTGCCATTGCCCGAATGATCTCCGGCTGGTCGCTGATGCAAAAGGCGGCTGGCTTCTTCGTTCTGGTAGATCCGCAATTTGCCGAATCTGTCCGGAAATATGAAAACACCGGCACGGTCGGTTTTTCCTGGTATATGGGCTTTGCCGCGCCGGTCTATGTGCTGTGGCTGGCCATGACCATTCTCGGGGCCTCGCTCGGCAATCTCGTCGGCGATCCAAAGGCCATCGGCCTTGACGTGCTTTTGCCGATCTATTTCATGGGCATGGTCTTGAGCTTCCGCCAGCGGGAGAATTTCTACCCGGTGATGCTGGCAAGCGCGGTTGGCGCAACGGTCGCCTATCACTTCGTCGGCTCCCCCTGGCATGTCAGCCTCGGTGCGATCGCCGGCATTCTCGTCGCAGTCCTTTATCCGCCCAAACCCAACGGCGAGGCCACTCCTGAAAACAGGGTGGAAACGCCATGAGCGACATGCTCCACACCGATACGATGATCCTGATCGCGCTCGCCGCCGTCGCCACCTATCTCACCCGCATCGGCGGTTATGTGCTGATGACGCGGATGAAATCCATCCCGCCGCGCATGGAAGCGGGGCTGAACGCCGTACCCGTTGCGGTTCTGACCACGCTTGTCGCACCCGCCTTTTTCGAAGGCGGATACGAGGTGAAGATCGGCATGGCGGCAGCCCTTCTGGTCTGCCTGCGGTTTCCCGGCCTGACGATGCTGGCGATCGGCTGGGCCGTCGTCATCGCCATCAGACATTTTGGGCTGCTTTAAGCGATCCTCTCCAGTGGCCTGGTCGCGGCAACAAGCCAGGCTTTCACCTCTTCATCGGTGATCAGCGGAGAGAGCTTCTCCAGAACGTCGGCGTGGTAGGCATTCAGCCAGTCGAGTTCCTCGTCGGTCAGGAGTGACACGACGACAAGCCTGTTGTCGATGGGGCACCAGGTCAGCGTCTCAAAGGAGAGCATTGGCTGGTCGCCGCCGGCCACCTCCTGCGCCTCCCGCACATAGATCAGGTTCTCGATACGGATGCCGAAAGCACCGGGGCGGTAATAACCCGGCTCGTTCGACAGGATCATGCCCGGCAGCAGCTCCTGCGTCGAAAGCCTTGCGATACGCTGCGGTCCCTCATGCACCGAAAGGTAGGAACCGACACCGTGGCCGGTGCCATGGGCATAATCCGCGCCGGCCTTCCACAGCGCGATGCGCGCCAGGGGATCGAGGTCGCAACCGCGCGTTCCCTTCGGAAACCGTGCGGTGCTGATGCCGATCACTCCCTTCAGCACCAGCGTGAAGAAACGCTTCTGCTCTTCCGGCACCGTGCCGATTGCGACGGTACGGGTAATATCAGTAGTGCCGTTGACATATTGCGCGCCGGAATCGACGAGGAACATCTCGCCGTCGGCAAGTGTGCGATCCGTGTCGGTGGTGACACGGTAATGGATGATGGCGGCATGTTCGCCAGCACCGGAAATCGTGTCGAAAGACACGTCCTTCAGCGGGTTCTGCATCGCCTGCCCCACTTTGGCCCGCGCTGCCTCCAGCGCCTTGACCGCAGCGATTTCGGTGACGCTGCCCGGCTGCTGGCGGTCCAGCCAGCTCAGATATTCGACCATGGCCGCGCCATCCTGCACGTGTGCTGCGGCCGAACCGGCAAGCTCCGCCTTGTTCTTGCAGGCGCGCGGCAGGCGGACGGGATCGGACGTCTCCACCAATATACCGCCCGCCGCCGTGATTGCGCCCGTTAGCGCCACCGGCGTCAGATCGGCATCGACCATGACCCGGCCCTTGGCGCTGGCAATCGCATGCAGGCGATCGGCAATCTTGGATGGCGGCAGCTGTGTCGCCATTTGCGCCAGATAGGCTTCAGCCTCGATGCCGGTCTTGCGCTTGTCGAGAAAAATATCCGTCCGGCCATCGGCATAGATGATGGCGCGGGCAAGCGGATGCGGTGTGTGCGGCACGTCATTGCCGCGAATATTGAAAATCCAGGCAATGGAAGACGGATCGGTAACCAGCAGGGCATCAGCCTGCCTGGCCGAAACCGTCTCCGCCAGCAGCGCGATCTTTTCCTTCGCCAGCTTGCCGGTAAAGGCTTCCGGCTGGATAATAACGGGCTCCAGCGGCTCGGAAGGGCGATCCTGCCACAGGGCGTCAAGCGGATTGCGCTCCAGCAGCACGACGGAACCGCCCTTGGCCGCAAGCGCCTTTTCCAGCCGCTTCAATTCAGCGCCGGTATGCAGCCACGGATCAATCCCCAGTCGGAAGCCCTGCGTCGCATGTTCGGATAACCATACGGAAGGCGGCGCCCCGACCAGATCACCGCCCGTGAAGACGGATTGGTCGACCTGCGACTTGAGCTGCGTCGTATACCGGCCATCGACGAAAACCACGGCCTCGCTGCGTGTCACCAACGCGATGCCGGCCGAACCGGTGAACCCCGTCAGCCAGGACAGGCGCTCGGCGCATTCCGGCACATATTCTCCCTGATATTCATCGGCGCGCGGCACCAGAAAACCGTCGATAGCCAGCGCGTCGAAACCGGCGCGCAGCGCCTCGACACGGGCCTTGCCAAATTGCGGCGCGGATTTGTTTTCGAAGGTCTGGAACATGGGCGTCTTTCGGGAACTGTCATGAGGAAAGCGGTTCATTCACGCCGTCAAATCATTGGCGCACAACGACAATGCCACGTGGGCAAACCCCGTTTCAAGCCATATATGACAGAACCGATTGCGGCGATAAATTGTGCATATTTTGCGAAATAAGTAATACTAAAAAACAAGTGATATGCATTTTCCGCATATCAACATTGAGATATCCCATCTAACTAAACAAAATCACATCGCTTATATCAAGATCAACACAGCGAGAGAGATACTCTCCTGGCAAACAAGGATTTGAAGCAATGGCAAAATCTTTCCTCCGCACCGCCTTCGATCGCGTCGTTGAAGCACGCCAGCGTCAGGTCGGCCGCCATGTCAACGCAGCACTTTTGAACCTCGACGACAAGTCGCTCGAAGCACTCGGTGTGAACCGCGCCGATCTGCGTCGCAAGGCAAAGTCCAGCTACGTATTCTGATTAATTCCGGCGCGGCGATCCTCCCTCCACCGCGTCTGAACAGGAATACGTCGACCCGCTTGAGCAAGCTCCTCCCCTATGCTCGCGGGTTCCAGGCGGCGCGAAAGCGCCGCCTTTTCTTTTGCCCGAAAGGAATGTTGGGAGAGCGTCAGTCTTTGCGCAGATGCAGCGTCACCCAGCCATTGCGCCAAATGGTGCGGATATGGGAAAGCCGCGCGCCATTATAGGCGGCGAGAACCTTCCAGCGCTGCGATGCGAGAATACCTGACAGGATGACAGTGCCGCCGGGCGCCAGATGCGTGACAAGCTGCGGCGCCATCTTGATAAGCGGCCGCGCCAGAATATTGGCGATGATGAGATCAAACGGACCATACTTGCGGAAGGCATCGGAGTGAAAACCGGGGGCGGTTTCCAGCGCCAGCCCGGAAACAATGCCGTTCAGCCGCACATTTTCCTTCGCTACCTTGACGGCAATGGGGTCGATATCCGTCGCAAGCACCGGAATAGGGCGCATCTTGCGCACCGCAATCGCCAGAACGCCACTGCCAGTGCCGAGATCGAGCGCATTGCGCACCGTCCGTGCCCGCAGAACATCCTCGATCATTTCAAGGCAACCCGCCGTCGTGCCGTGATGGCCGGTGCCGAAAGCCTGCCCCGCCTCGATCTCGATTGCCAGATCATGCGGCTGCACCTTGTCGCGATCATGCGCGCCATGCACGATGAAGCGCCCTGCCCGCACCGGCTTCAGCCCCTCCAGCGACTTGGCAATCCAGTCGACATCCGGAACTGTATCTTTTTCGATGACGAGACCCGGAAAGGCGGGCGCAAGCAAAGCGCTGACGCGCTCGCGATACTCGTCTTCCTGCTCGGCCATCAGATAGACCGAGGCTTCCCAGATGTCGCGCTTCTCATCCACCTCGGTCGTGGCGATCGCAACATCCTCCTCGCCGAAATAATCCGACATGAGATCGAGGATTTCACCGGCCTTGATTTCGGTCGTGGTGACGTAAAGTCGGATTTCGCTCACGGCGGGCTGCTTTCTCTGGCTAAGGCTACTCGTTCTGCCTTTGCCACAAAACCTTCATCAGTCCAAGCAGCTCAGCGCAATTATGCCTTCGTACCCTTCAGAAGATTTTGCAGCTTCTGCTCGGCGACGTCAGGGTTTTCACCATAGGCGATCGTTCCCGCAAACCGGCCATTGGCATCGAGCAGAATGACGGACGCCGTGTGATCCATGGTGTAATCACCATTCGGATCTTTCTCGTCGACAGGCACCTTCTTGGCATAGATGCGGTAGCCTTTCAGCGTCTCGGCAATCTTGTCGGCCGGACCGGTGATGCCGGTGATCCGCTTCGAAACGTTGGAGACATATTGCTGCATGATGTCAGGCGTATCGCGCTCGGGATCGACGGAGACGAAATAGGCCTGCATCTTGTCCCCGGCCGGGTCCACCTTCTCCATCCAGCCGTTCAGTTCGAACAGTGTCGTCGGGCAAACTTCAGGGCAATGGGTGAAACCGAAGAACAAGGCCGTCGGCTTGCCCTGAAACGCCTTTTCGGTGATCGGCTGGCCATTTTGCGCCGTCAGCTCGAACGGCACGCCATAGGCCGTCTCCACCATCTCCTCACGGGTCTTCGTCATCTCGATCGTCAGCCAGCTGACAACACCGGCGAGAACGACCACCACGGCCCATAATACGATGCGAATGTTTCTCATTGTCCAATCCTACCCCGAAAGCCGGCGGCATATCGCAGGCCTTGGCAGACTGATAACGAACGGCGACGGCGACGGCAAATCAACTGGGCGTATTTGCGGGTACCGCGCTGATTTGTCACAAAGCCGCAACCGTCGCGAGGCTCACAAACACCAGGCGATGCCGCTCTGCACCGTGGAAAGGAAAATATCCGTGCTGTGCCGCACCCAGCCGTCAAAGGCAAGAAGCACGATGGCAAGCGAAGCCGCAGCGGCAAGACTTGCGAGAATAAACTTCAGCGGATGGAACGTGAGTGCCTTCATGCTTCCATCATAACCTTTTTGCACCGATGCGAAAACCGCCAAAATACTGGGTTTTGGCGGCCTGGCAGCCGCAATTGTTAGGGAAAGTTTAAAATCTTGCTGTGCATTATGACCATAGCGGTTTTAAAGCCTCGACATGATGTCTTCCGGTCCATTCCGGCCACCGCATAAAGCTCAATCCTGCGTGGGCCTGCTCAAGAGCCATCAGAGGAAACCTGCCGTCATGTCCAACGCCATCAAACAATCCGGCGCATATCTCGAAATCGTTTCCTTCCATCTCGGCGGTCAGGAATTCTGTATCGACATCATGGCGATCCGCGAAATCCGTGGCTGGGCGCCCGTCACCCCCATGCCGCACACACCGCCTTATGTTCTCGGTCTCATCAACCTGCGCGGCGCCGTCATTCCCGTCATCGACATGGCTGGCCGCCTCGGCATGAAAATGACCGAACCTTCCGAACGCTCCGCCATCATCGTCACCGATATCGGCGGCAAGCTGGTCGGACTTCTGGTGGAACAGGTCTCCGACATGATGACCATCCGCTCCGAAGACCTGCAGCCCGCGCCCGATATCATTCCGGAAGAACAGCGCAACTTCTGCCGCGGCATCGTGGCGCTGGAAAAAAGCATGGTCTGCTTCCTCAACCTCGACACCGTCATTGCGGACGAGTTGGCGCGCGAAGCGGCCTGATCAGACCTACCGGCAGTTAACGATACATCTGCAAAGGGCAAAACCTCACGGCTTGCCCTTTTCCCACGTCACCTGCTGACTATACAGCGGCACGGTCGAGATCGCCATCTTCGCCGAACCGTCGGTCAGTTCCCGCGCATGTACCAGATAGATCAGCGCATCGTTCGCCTTGTCATAAACCCGGCTGACGACGAGCTTTTTCCAGACCAGCGACATGCCCTGCCGAAACACCTCCTCGCCGCCCTTCGACAGATCGATGTCGCCGATCTCCACCGGCCCCGTCTGGCTGCAGGAAATGGCGTTGTTGGAAGGGTCTTCAAACCAGTTGCCGTTTTTCAGCCGGTCGATAACGCCGCGCTCGAAATAAGTGACATGGCATGTCACGCCCTTGATCTTCGGATCAGCGACCGCCTCGATGACGATGTCATTACCGATCCAGTCGACCCCAACCTTGCCTACGACCTGTGAATGCGCCGCTGTCACGGGAAGCAATGCCAGAAAGCCCGCAATCACACCCGACAGAGTTTTCATCGTCATCGCATCTTCTCCGTTTCGCTGCTTCAAACATAAGCGCGAGGAACGGTTACGCAACCCGGGAGACGGTGCGTTTTTTCATGCTGCAGGGCTGGTAACCGGTGGAAGTGAGACGGCCGGCCACCATGCCGATCTTTTCCGGCAGGTCGCGGACATGGGCAACGCGCAAAGCCTTGGCAGCAGCAATCGACGCTGCCGCGCAGACAACCGCGTCTTCGGCGGCATTATGGTGCACAAAACGCAGCTGGAGATGATGGGCAATCACATTCAGCTTGTGCGATTCCAGATGCGGCCAGACATGGCGGGCGATCTTCACGCTGCACAGATAAGAAAGATCGGGATAGGACTGCCGGTATTTGTCGAAGGATGCCCGCATGACGCTGAAATCGAAGGCGGCATTATGGGCGATCATTGTCGCGCCGTGGAAGTCGTCGATAAACTCTTCCATCACCTCAGGAAATTCCGGCGCGTCCTCGACATCGGCGGGGCGAATTCCGTGTACCGCGATGTTGAAGGACGAAAACCGCATGTCCTTCGGCCGGATGAGCCGTTCCTCGACACGAACGATCTCACCGTCTTCTATCCACGCAAGCCCGATTGAACAGGCACTGCCCCGCTCTTCATTGGCGGTCTCGAAATCGATGGCGATGGTTTTCAAGAGTGATTCCCGTTGTTTCATTCCGGCATAGACCGGATTGGCCTCAAAGAGAACCGGCCTCGGTCGAACCCGCTTCCGAGAGCATCCAGTCCATCAGCGACACGAGATCGGGATTATCAAGCATCCGTCGCGGATAAACGAGAAAATAGGCAAGTGTGCTGGCCATGTCTTTCCCGAATGGCGCGATCAATGCGCCTTCCGCAAGCTCGCGGGAAACGAGCGAACGGCGGGTCAGCGCAATGCCGTGCCCGGCTTTCGCCGCATCCAGCGCACCATTGCTGTCGATGAAGACCGTCCCCCCGGAGGCATCAACCTCCGATGCTCCCGCCGCCTCCAACCAGCGCCGCCACTCATTGCGGTTTTCATCATGCAGCAGCGGAACGGATTTCAGGTCCCCCGCCTCCTGAAGTGACCCATATTTTTCCAAGAGCTGCGGCGAGCAGACCGGCAGGGTGCTGTCATCGATAAAACGGATGCTCTCCAGCCCTTCATAGCGGCCGAACCCGTGCCGCACCGCCAGATCGACATCGTCCCGCGAAAAATCCACCAGCCGGTTCGTCACGCTGATGCGGACATCCACATGCGGGTGTTGCTGCTGGAAGGCAGGCAATCTCGGCATCAGCCATTGTATGGCGAAAGTCGGCGTGCAGCTGAGTGTCAGAACAGTGATCTCGGATCGCGCCGTCAGTTCCGCCGTCGCCTCGCGCATCATCCGGAAGGCAGTGCGAAGCGCGCCGTAATAACGTTCCCCCTCACGTGTCAGCTGGATGCTGCGCGGCTTGCGGAAAAACAGCTGTACGCCAAGGCGCGCTTCCAGCTCCCTGATCTGCAGGCTGACCGCGCCGGGGGTGACATTCAGCTCGTTGGAGGCAAGCGTGACGCTGCGATACCGCGCCGCGGCTTCGAAGGCCTGTAGTCCTTTGAGCGATGGAAGTTCCGCTGCCATGATTTAGCTAAACTCAATTATCTGACGAGAAACAATCGTTTGAAAACATCATAAAACAGGGAGTAAATAGCCGCAATGGGACATGAAAAGCTGCAGAAAACACGCAACGCCTACTTGAGGTAAACTCAACCGATATCGGGTGGATGACGGCGGGCCTGTCTGCGACCATGTCAATATTCAAGCCCTGGGAGACGAAGATGGCGATACAGAAACAGATGGATGCCCGCGAATGGGCGATGCTCATAGTACTTTCGCTGCTCTGGGGCGGATCGTTCTTTTTCATCGGTGTCGCCGTCAAAGAACTGCCACCCGTCACCATCGTCACCTTGCGCGTCAGCCTTGCCGCCACGGCACTGTTGATCGTCTGCCGCATCATGGGCCTTCGCCTGCCGCGCGAATGGGCGGTGTGGCGTGCCTTTTTCGGCATGGGGCTGCTCAACAACATCATTCCCTTCTGCCTGATCGTCTGGGGCCAGACCCATATTGCCAGCGGGCTTGCTTCGATCCTCAATGCCACAACGCCGCTCTTCACCGTCATCGTCGCGCATTTTCTGACCGCCGATGAAAAGATGACGGGCAACAAGCTCGTCGGCGTGCTGATCGGCTTCGTCGGCGTGGCGACAATGATCGGCCCGGCAGCCTTCGGCGGATCATCCGGCCTCTGGGGCCAGATCGCCATTCTCGGCGCGGCCATCTCCTATTCCTTCGCGGGCATATTCGGACGTCGTTTCAAGGCCATGGGCGTACCGCCGTTGATGACCGCCACCGGCCAGATATCGTCCTCGACGCTGATGCTGATCCCGGCCGCCCTTCTCATCGACAAGCCATGGATGCTGGCCATGCCGAGCCTCGGAACCTGGGGCGCACTCATCGGCATCGCCCTCTTGTCCACCGCGCTCGCCTATCTCATCTTCTTCCGCATCCTTGCCAGCGCCGGCGCCACCAACCTCGCCCTCGTCACCTTCCTCATTCCCGTCAGCGCCATCCTGCTCGGTTCGCTGCTTCTCGGTGAGAAGCTGGAAATCAAGCACTTCGCCGGCATGACGATGATCGCCGCCGGCCTTGCGGCAATCGATGGCCGGTTGCCGGCAAAACTGAGGAACTTGTTCCGCAACGTGCCCGCTTGACAGGACCACAGGGCAAAAGCATTCTGCGCCCATGATCGCTTCGCAACAGAAGACCACCCGTCGCCATACCATCACCGGCCGTCCGGCAGGGAAAGGTATGTCGTCGCCTTAAGCGATCCATTTCCACCCTGCCAGTAAGAGCAGGGTTCGGACACCTGCTCCTTATGCGCCCAAGGAGACAGGCATGCAAAATGTGAAATTTGCCGACAATGAAGATAAACAGTTCCAGTTGAGCGACGTTGTCCTGCGCGCTGCGCGTTTGGACGATACCGAAGCTTTGACCGAACTGTTTAACCTGCCAGGGGTTCGTTACGGCACCCTTCGCCAACCGTTTCAGTCACTTGAAAAGACACGACAGGCGCTGGAAAATCGCGGCCCGACCGATATCTCCATCGTCGGCGAGTGGCGCGGAAAGATCGTTGCAAATGCAGCCCTGCGCCGCAGGGCAGGAAGGCAATTTCACGTGGCCGATCTGGCGATCAGCGTCCATGACGGATTCGCGGGCAAGGGTGTAGGCTCGCATATTCTCGTAGCGCTGATCGACACGGCCGATAACTGGCACGATATCCGCCGCATCGAGTTGAACGTGTTTACCGACAATCTCGCGGCAATCAGGCTTTACGAGAAATTCGGTTTCGAACACGAAGGCACGCTGCGCAACGATGCCTATCGTGATGGAAAATACGTCGATGCCCACGTGATGGGACGGCTTCGATAGGCGGTCAGTTTTTCAGATGATCCTCAAACACTTCCCGAATGGTCCTTCGCGACCATTCGGCCATTTTTTCATTCCGCCCGCGCTCGGAATCCAGCACGATCAGCGCCTTCCATAACGCCCAGCCGCGCCCGCGCTGCCATGTAGCCTGATCCAGATCCAACGCCCGGCGAAAAACAGCCCGGCTTTCCGCATCAAGCACATTCCACGCCAGAATGAGATCGGACGACGGATCGCCGACGCCGGAACTGCCGAAATCGATGACGGCCGACAGGCGCCCGTCCTGCACCAGCAGATTGCCCTCGGCAATATCGCCATGCACCCACACGCCCTGCCCCTGCCAGCGGCTCGAAAGTGCAAGCTGCCATATCTCCATGGCCAGCGCCTGATCCACTTCATCGGAAAGGCGTGCCGCTGAGGCCCTCGCCTCCTCCTCATAGACCGCTAGCGATCCGCCGCGATGAAAATTATGCGCGCCCGCAGGTGGACCAGCCGAAGCATCTATACCGTGCAGGGCTTGCAAAAACGCCGCCACATCGATGGCGATAACCGAAAGATCAACACCGTCCAAATGTCGAGCGAGAGGTTCGCCCTCCAGCCAGCGATAAATGGACCAGCAGAACAGATAATCCTCGCCCGGCTGTCCAAGCGCCAACGGCGCTGGAATCTGAACCGGCAAAAGGGGCGCAAGCGCCGGCAGCCATCGGTGTTCCTTCTCCACCTGCGCCACATAACGTTCAGCGCTCGGCATGCGGATCAGCATCGCATCGCCGAGGCGAAAGCTGCGATTGTCCCAGCCGCTCAGTTCCACCGGCTGAACATCCAGCACCGCCCATTGCGGAAACTGGCTCTCGATCAGCGCCCGGACCTGCTGAGTGGTGACGACAATGCGGTCATCCATGATGCGTTCCCCGTTTCAGGCGCGAACCTCTAGCGGTGCAAGACAACACAGCGATGACGGCACCTCAACCGCCGATCAACGCCAGCCACTCATCCTCGTCCATGGTCTGCACGCCCAGCTCCGCCGCCTTGGCAAGCTTGGAGCCGGCCCCCGGCCCTGCCACCAGAATATCCGTCTTTTTCGAAACGGAACCGGCCACTTTCGCGCCGAGGCTTTCGGCCCGGGCCTTCGCCTCGTCCCGTGTGAATTTTTCCAGCGAGCCGGTAAACACCACCGTTTTGCCCGCCACAGGGCTGCCTTCGGTGGACGGCTTTTCAGCCTCTTTCGGCTGCAACTCCCGGATCAGCCGGTCGATGACATCGAGATTGCGTGGTTCCTTGTAAAACTCGATGATGGCGCGGGCCACGACCTCGCCAATGCCGTCGATACTGTTGAGTTCCGCCCAAGCGTCACTTGCCGGATCCGCCGCGGCCTTCATGGCCTCTTCGAAATGTTCATAGGTGCCATAGGAGCGCGCCAGAAGCTTTGCCGTGGTCTCGCCGACATGACGGATGCCGAGCGCGAAGATCAGCCGATGCAGATCGATCTCGCGGCGGGCATCGATGGCATCGAACAGCTTCTTGACGCTGACCTTGCCGAAACCGTCAATATTCTCGAGCTTGGTCAGGTGGGACGCTTCCTGCCGCGCCTTCAGCGTAAAGATATCGGGCGCAGTCTTGATAGAGAGCGCTGGATCATCACTTTCGAAGAAGAAATCGATCTGCTTGGTGCCCAGCCCTTCAATATCGAAGGCATTGCGCGAAACGAAATGTTTCAGATGCTCGACCGCCTGCGCCCGGCAGACGAAACCGCCGGTGCAGCGCGTGACCGAATCGAGCTTGCCGGTTTTCTCATTGCGTTCGCGCACCGCATGGCTGCCGCAGACCGGACATTTTTCCGGGAACGCATATTTCACCGCCTCGGCCGGGCGCTTCTCCAGCAGCACATCCAGCACCTGCGGAATGACATCGCCGGCGCGCTGGACGATAACAGTGTCGCCGATGCGTATGTCGTGGTCTTCAGGGCGAATACGCTCGCCGCTATTGCCGATGCCCTCGATGTAATCGGCATTATGCAGCGTCGCATTGGTGACAACGACACCGCCGACGGTAATTGGCGTCAATCGCGCCACCGGCGTCAATGCGCCGGTACGACCCACCTGAATTTCAATGTTTTCAACCGTGGTGAAGGCCTGCTCGGCCGGAAACTTGTGCGCGGTGGCCCAGCGCGGGCTGCGCGAGCGGAAACCCAGCCGCTCCTGCAGATCAAGCCGGTCGACCTTATAGACCACACCGTCGATATCGTAGTCGAGATCAGGCCGCGCAACGCCGATTTCATTATAATGTTCAAGCAATTGCTGGGCGGAGGTGAATCGCTTCATCAGCGGATTGACCGGAAATCCCCACTCCCGGAATTTCTCGACGATGCCATATTGCGTATCGGCAAGGCGTGCGGGCTGGCCGCCATTCGAGACCTCCCCCAGCGCATAGGCAAAGAACCGCAGCTTGCGTTTCGCCGTGACATTGGCATCAAGCTGACGCAGCGAACCGGATGCCGTGTTGCGCGGGTTCACATAAGTCTGCTTGCCTTCGGCCTCCATCTGGGCGTTGAGCGCCATGAAATCGCTCTTGGCCATATAGACTTCACCGCGCACCTCCACCACATCAGGCGCGTCCGAAGGTAATTCGTTCGGGATTTCCTTGATGGTCCTGATATTGGCGGTGACATTCTCGCCGGTCGTGCCATCGCCGCGCGTCGCCGCCGTCTTCAGCTTGCCCTTCTCATAGCGGATCGACATCGAAAGCCCGTCGATCTTCGGCTCTGCGGTAAATGCGATGGAATCGTCAGGCAGATGTCCGAGAAAACGATAAACGGAACTGACGAAATCGCGCAGATCCTCTTCCGAAAACGTGTTGTCGAGTGACAGCATCGGGCGGGCATGCACGATGGGCGCAAAGGTCGGCAGCGGTGCGAAGCCGACTTTTTTCGATGGGCTGTCGGCCCGCACGAGCGCCGGGAACGCCGCCTCGATAGCATCGTTGCGCCGCTTCAGCGCATCATAGTCCGCATCGGAAATCTCCGGCGCGTCCTTGCCGTGGTAAAGCGCATCATGACGGGCAAGCTCGGCTGCCAGAAATGCCAGCTCGGAAGAGGCCTCAAGCTCAGTCAGGTTTTCGACGGGAATCTGGTCTTTCGACATAGCGGCCTCTTTTCAGAATTACCGAACGCTTTTAGCCGAAATAAAACAGCAATAAAATCAGTTTTGCCGCCAGACTCACAAGACCCACAACACCGAGGCGCTCTCGTAACGCTTTCGCGAGCAATCAGTCCTTGGCAGCCAGCAGACGGGCCGCCGCAGCCCTCGCCTCGTCCGTCACCGACGCACCGGCAAGCATGCGGGCGATCTCTTCGGTGCGGTGTTTCGGCTCCATCGTCGCCACGCGGGTGGCAATGCGCTCGCTGCCATCACCAGACGGCCCTTTGGAAATGAGAAGATGGGTTGCAGCCCGCGCGGCCACCTGCGGTGCGTGGGTAACGGACAGAACCTGCACGGTTTTCGACAGGCGACGCAGCCGCTGGCCGATGGCATCCGCCACAGCCCCGCCGACGCCTGTGTCGATTTCGTCGAACACCAGAGTTGGTGCCGAACCGCGATCCGCCAGCGCCACTTTCAGCGCCAGCAGGAAACGGGACAATTCACCGCCCGACGCCACTTTCATGATCGGGCCGGGGCGTGTGCCCGGATTGGTCTGAACGTGGAACTCCACCGTGTCGATGCCATCCGCCGTCGCCTGCTCGGGATCGGAGGTTACCTCGACGGTAAACCGCGCCCGCTCCAGCTTCAGCGCCGGAAGCTCGGCCATCACAGCATCGGAAAGTGCGTCCGCCGCATGGCGACGTTTTTCGGAAAGCGATTTCGCCGCATGGTCGAAATCGGCTTTCACCACGCCGAGATTGGCCTCGAGCTTGCCGAGCTTTTCCTCACCGGCATCGAGATCGGCAAGATCCGCCACCATTTTTTCCGCAAGAGCCGGTAGGTCAGGCACAGCGACGTTATATTTGCGGCCGGCGGCGCGCAGCGCAAACAGCCGCTCCTCCACCCGCTCCAGCTCACGCGGATCGAATTCGGTGCGGCGCAACGCCGCCTCCACTTCCATCTGCGCATTGGAGAGATTGTCGAGCGCGGCGTCCAGCAATTGCACGGTGTCTTCCAAGAGGCCGGGAGCTTCGTGGCTCTTGCGTTCAAGACGGCGCATCATCGAAGCGATGACAGGCACGGGCGAAGCGTTGCCGTTCAAAAACTCGCTGGCTTCAGCGATATCGCCGGCAATGCGTTCGGATTTCTGCATTACCGCACGGCGCTCGGCAAGCTCGTTCTCCTCGCCGTCACGCGGCGAAAGCGTTTCGAGTTCCTCGACGGAAGAGCGCAGGTAATCCGCCTCGCGGGCTGCCGCTTCTACCTTGGCGCGATGGGTCTTCAACGCACGCTCGGCGTCTTTCCAGGTGCGGTAGAAACCCTGCACGGCGCGAGCCTCATCGCTCAGCCCGGCAAAGGCGTCCAGCAGCGTGCGGTGGGCATCGGTATCGACAAGGGCGCGGTCATCATGCTGGCCGTGAATTTCCACCAGCAATTGCCCAAGCTGGCGCATCATCTGCACGCTGATCGCCTGATCGTTGATATAGGCCTTGGTCCGTCCATCGGCGGATTGCACCCGGCGGAAAATCAGATCGCCATCGTCATCGAGACCGTTTTCGCGCAGCAGCAGCCGTGTCGGGTGATTGTTCGGTACTTCGAAAGCGGCGGTAACCTGCCCCTTCTCTTCGCCGTGACGCACCAGGCCGCCATCACCGCGGCCGCCAAGCGCAAGGGAAAGACTGTCGAGCAGAATGGATTTGCCCGCCCCCGTCTCACCCGTCAACACGGAAAGGCCCGCCTCAAAACCGAGGTCGAGCCTTTCAATCAGGACGATATCGCGAATCGAGAGCTGGACCAGCATGGCCTATGCCCCGTCTCAGGCGCCGATAAGCTTTTTGCCGGCGCGCGAAATCCAGGACCCCTTGTTTTCACGCGGCTCCAGCCCGTTGCCTTTCAGCAGCTTGTAGGAGTCCGCATACCATTGGCTGTCGGGATAGTTGTTGCCGAGAACGGCAGCCGCGGTCTGCGCCTCTTCGGCAAGACCCATCGCATAATAGGCTTCCGTCAGACGCGCCAGCGCTTCCTCGATCTGGTTGGTGTTCTGGTACTGCTCGACGACGATGCGGAAACGCGAAACGGCGGCGAGATATTCCTTGCGCTCAAGATAATAACGGCCGACCTGCATTTCGCGGCCGGCGAGCTGGTCGCGGGCGAAACGAATCTTGGCCTGCGCATCAGCGACATATTCCGAATCGGGATAGTCGTTGACGACCTTGCTCATCGCCTCGACCGTGCGCTGTGCTGCGCGCTGGTCTTGCGTCACGTCGGAAATCTGCTTCGAATAGGCAAGGCCGATCATGTACTGAACATAAGCCGCATCCTTGGAACGCGGATATTGCCGCAGGAAGCGGCTGCCGTTGGTGATGGCCACATCATTCTTGTTGGTGCGCGTCGCAATGAACGTCTGCATGACAAGCGCCTTCTGGCCCCATTCGGTGAATGGATATTGCTTGTCGATAGCCTCGAACTTGCGCGAGGCTTCCGTCATGTTGCCGGCGTTCATGTTGGCAAGCCCCTGCTTGTACAGAACGTCAGGCGGATCGGATTCGAAGCCGAGCTTGGTAATGTCGATATCCGGATCGGACTGGCAGGCCGTGACGGCGACACTTGCACCGACCAACAACAACGAAACGGCGATCCCCCGCATCGTACCCTTCATCGCACCAGACCCTACATGCTTCATTCGACAGTTCCCACTTCCCGCGCAAATACATAAGCATCGGCTTTGCACTGGCGTTTCTAGCCATAAAAGCATCCGCAGGGCAACGCAATGATGACGCATTAACGCATTTTTATGGCATCCGCGCGCGCAATCGCATGAATATCAGGCGATATGACGAAACATCCCGCCCCGCATCATAAAAAAGCCGCCCCCAAGGGGAGCGGCTTTCCTGTCAATCAATAGCCTGCGAACAAACTCAAGCCGACCAGGGCGCAAATTCCGGCATGTTGACCGGTACGAATTCGCGGGCGCGCACCATCTGGTTGCGGGCAGCCGGAGCTTCGACGATCTCATAGGCGGAACGGTCGTTCAGCAGGGCCTTCAGCGCATTGGCATTAACCTTGTGGCCGCCGCGATAGGAGCGATAGCAGCCGATGAACTGCGCGCCGGCCAGCGCCAGGTCGCCCACGGCGTCCAGCGTCTTGTGACGGACGAACTCGTCCTTGGCGTAACGCAGGCCTTCCATGTTGATGACGCTGTTGTCGTCGGAAATGACGACGGAATTTTCAAGCGAAGAACCAAGCGCATAACCGGCAGCCCACAGGCGCTCCACGTCACGCATGAAACCGAAGGTGCGGGCGCGCGACAGTTCGTTCTTGAACGTTTCTGCCGTCAGGTCGCCCTTCCAGGACTGCTTACCGATCAGCGGCGTGTCGAAATCGATATCGACCTCGAAGCGTGTGCCGTCATAGGGACGGAATTCCGCCCAGGACGCGCCCGAATCGATGCGCACCGGCTTGGTGACACGAATATAACGGCGCTTCGCACCAAGGTTCTTGATGCCGACCGATTCGATCGCCTCGATGAAAGGAGCAGAGCTGCCATCCATGATGGGCGCTTCCGGGCCGTCAACCTCAACAACGAGGTTGTCGAGGCCCATGGCGTAAATGGCGGCCATGACGTGCTCGATCGTCGCCACTGACTGGGATAGCGAACGGCCGAGCACGGTGCACAGGTCGGTATTGCCGACATTGGCCGAAACCGCCTTCAACTCGGTGACGTTGCCATTGTCATGAAGGCGATGGAATACGATGCCCGTGCCAGCTTCTGCGGGCTGGAACGTCATGGAGACCGGATTGCCGGAATGCACGCCAATGCCTTTAAGCTGAACAGCATGTGCGATAGTTGTCTGAAATCCGAGCAGTCCGATAGTCATGCGTATATGCCTTGTTTTGCAAACCGCGCCGTTTGGTGAAGCGCCGTTCAAGTTTTAAAGCCGGTTTTGGCGACCGGCCAAGTCCGTATTTCCCCTTACCCAGCCTCATACATACGCACATGTAGGTGCCACGACAAATCACTGTTCGTTTCGGATTGTTACACGCGTAAAATATTGAAAACGCTAATTAATTTAGTGTTAATCACGCAAAATAAACGAAACGCCCGGGTCGTGAAACCCGGGCGTTTGAAGAGGCGGATGGAATCGCCTTTAGTTGGACTGGCGGCGCAGGAAGGCCGGAATTTCCAGCTGGTCGTCGTCGTGGTGGCTGGACGCTGCAGGCGTTGCACGGCCGTGGTCGTCAAGCTGGCCACGACGCGGTGCGTAGAGGCTGGCTTCCGGCGAAAGCGGCGCGCGGCGCTGCGGCGCCATGCTCGGCGCATCCATCATGTCGGACGGAACTTCTTCCTCTTCACGGCGACCAAGCGAGTTGGTGATGCGCTTCAGAAGACCCATCGGGCCACGCTCTTCCTGGGCGGCAGGAGCGGCGCGATCGCGATGATCCATCTCGGCCTTCACGACCGGCGGGAAGTCCTCGACCTTCGGCATGCGGACAGGCTCTGGCTGGCGGGCAACCGGAGCAGGCTCCTGGTAGACCGGTGCCTGCGGTTGCTGCATACGCGGAGCGGCAACCTGTTCGGGAGCATGATAGACCGGTGCCGGAGCAACCGGAGCGGCCTGCTGAACCGGCTGAGCCGGACGAAGAGCCGCCGGCGCTTCAGCCGGAGCGGATGCGAACAGCTTGCTCTGCGGACGGAAGTCCTGAGACGGCTGCTGGTGGGCGGCAAAACCGAGTTCGCGTTCCATTTCAGCTTCCGCCGAACGGATGGTCTGGGCGATCTGGTCTACGGTCTTTGGTGCCTGCGATACTGCATGTGCAGGCTGAACTGCGGCCGGAGCGGGAGCAACGGCCGCTGAAGGACGGATAAGCGGCTTGGCGGCAGCAGCGCGCATTTCGGCAACGTTCTGTTCGCCGATGCCGGCAACGCGGTCGATGCCGGTCGCCACGACGGAGACGCGGATGAGACCTTCCAGAGCTTCATCGAAGGTCGCGCCGAGGATGATGTTGGCATCCGGATCGACTTCTTCGCGAATGCGGGTCGCCGCTTCGTCGACTTCGAACAGGGTGAGGTCGCGACCACCGGTGATGGAGATCAGCAGGCCCTGTGCGCCCTTCATCGAGGTTTCGTCGAGCAACGGGTTGGCGATTGCCGCTTCCGCAGCCTGCATTGCGCGGCCCGGACCCGAAGCCTCGCCGGTGCCCATCATCGCGCGGCCCATTTCACGCATGACCGAGCGAACGTCGGCGAAGTCGAGGTTGATGAGACCTTCCTTCACCATCAGATCGGTGATGCAGGCAACGCCGGAATAGAGAACCTGGTCGGCCATGGCGAAGGCGTCGGCAAAGGTCGTCTTGTCGTTGGCAATGCGGAAGAGGTTCTGGTTCGGAATGACGATCAGCGTATCGACGGACTTCTGCAGTTCCTCGATGCCCTGTTCGGCAAGACGCATGCGGCGGCCGCCTTCGAAGTGGAAAGGCTTGGTCACGACGCCAACCGTCAGGATGCCCTTGTTGCGGGCGGCCTGTGCGACAACAGGAGCAGCACCCGTACCGGTGCCGCCGCCCATGCCGGCGGTGACGAAGCACATGTGGGTGCCGTTCAGGTGGTCGATGATCTCATCGATGCATTCTTCAGCGGCGGCGCGGCCGACTTCCGGCTGGGAACCGGCGCCAAGACCCTCGGTGACGTTGACGCCGAGCTGGATGACCCGATCTGCCTTCGTCATGGTCAGAGCCTGCGCATCCGTGTTGGCGACGACGAAGTCGACGCCCTGGAGGCCAGCCGTGATCATGTTGTTGACAGCGTTACCGCCGCCACCGCCAACACCGAAGACGGTGATGCGTGGCTTCAGTTCGGTGATATCAGGCTTTTGCAGCTGTATCGTCATTTTACCATTCCTTTTTTCTCTGGCCGCATCGCCCCGCTGGCCGATTCTTGAAAACTCAACTCTGAAACCTCCGGCTTACGCCACGAGGCCACTCAAAAACTCTCTTTCAGCCATTGCCCCACCCGGGCTATCCGGCCGCTGCCCGTACCAAACGGCGAGAACATTCCGCCTTGCGCCGCATGAATTTCGATGTCCGCCACCTGCGGATAGATCATCAGTCCGCAGGCGGTTGAAAATGCCGGTCCCTTTGCCGCCACCGGAAGACCGGATACCCCCATGGGGCGACCGATACGAACGTTGCGGGCGAGAATGCGCCGTGCCGTTTCCGGCAGCCCCGTCAGCTGGCTTGCGCCGCCGGTCAGCACAACGCGCTTGCCGACGATGGGGCTGAAGCCGGACTTCTGGATACGATCACGGATCAATTCCAGCGTCTCTTCGATACGCGCCCGCACGATGCGGGTTACAAGGGCTCTTGAAACTTGCGATGGTTGATCGCGATCATCTTCGCCAATCGGCGGGATCGAAATCATGTCGCGCTCATCCGCGCCATTCAGCAAAGCCGAACCATGCACCACCTTCAGTCTCTCCGCATCTTCGATTCGTGTCGAGAGGCCACGTGCAAGATCTGTCGTAACGTGATGGCCGCCAAGGCCGATCGCGTCGGTATGGATCAGACGACCTTCGGCGAAAACCGAGATCGTGGTCGTGCCGCCGCCCATGTCGATGGCGGCACAGCCGAGTTCAACTTCATCGTCCACGAGCGCTGCAAGACCGCTGGCATAAGGCGTCGCCACCATGCCTTCGACGGACAGATGCGCGCGGTTGACGCAGAGTTCGAGGTTCTTCAGCGCCGTGCGCTCGACAGTCACAACGTGCATGTCAACGCCGAGAAGATCGCCATACATCGACAGCGGATCGCGAATGCCGCGCTCGCCGTCCAGCGAATAACCCGTCGGGAGCGAATGCAGGATCGCCCGGTCCTGACGCATGGACTGCTGGCTTGCCGCCACCAGAACCTTGCGCAGATCGCTTGCTTCCACTTCCTGGCCGCCGAGATCGATGCTCGCCGTATAGATATCGCTCGCCAGCCGGCCAGCGGAGACATTGACGATCAGGCTGTCCACGGTGAGGCCCGCCATGCGCTCGGCCGCATCGACCGACAGACGGATGACACCTTCGAGCGCATCGAGATCGGCGATCACGCCGGATTTGACACCGCGTGAGCGCTGATGACCAATACCGATGATTTCCACCTTGTGAGTGCGGCCCGGCAGAATCTCGCTCTCCTGACGCGGCGTCAGCCGGCCGATCATGCACACGACCTTGGTCGAGCCGATGTCCAGCACCGAAACGATGTGGCTGCGCTTGGAGGAAAGCGGCTTCAGGCGAGGCAGGCCGAAATGGGAAGAACCGAATAAGCTCATGTGTTCTTCTCCGCCTTCTTGAGAGCCTTGGTGCGCGCATCGACGGCGGTCTGACGACGGGCCGTCGCACCTTCGGTCAGCTGGATCGTGGTGCGGTCGGCGAGCCGGAGATCAACCGCGGCGACATCACGCGACAGAACCTTTTCCTCGAGATCGAGCCGCGCCAGCAATTGCAGCGCCTGCGGCAGATTTTCTTCGGGCAGCTTGACGACGATACCGTTGTCGAGATGCAGATCCCAGCGACGGCCGGCAATGCGGACATAAGCGCGGACACGGTTGCGGATTTCCGGCCAGTCGGCCAGTTGCCCGACGAAACCGGCGGCGCCCGTTTCTGCGTCGCGTCCGACGAACAGCGGCAGTTCGGCGAATTTATTGTCACGCAGCGGCGCAATCACGCTGCCGCTTTTTTCGATCAGCGACAGTTCCGTGCCATGCTGCCAGATGCCGAAGGCCTGACGCTCCTTCAGGCGAACTTCCACCGTCTTGGGGTAAACCTTGCGGATATCCACATCTTCCACCCAGGGAAGCTGCACGAGCTTGCGGCGCGCCGCATCGATATCAAGCGCGATCAGCGACGTGCTGCCATCAAGGCCGAGAAGCTGGAAGACTTCGATTTCGGAGGTCTGCAGATTGCCGGAGACTTTCACGTCTTCAACCGCAAAGCCCGCGGCCGATGTCGTGGTCTGGGTGACGATGTTGGTGTGTCCGCCAAGCGACATGCCGTAAAGCCCGGTCACCGCGTAAAAGGCGATGGCCGAAATCGTACCGGTATGGGCGGGAATGTGAATGCGTCCGGTCGCAAGGCTGACACCGAAACGCACGAAGCGGCGCAGCGGACGCGGCAGCACCCTGCGATCGTCGGCATTGGCCGCCGCCGCATATTGCTCGCGCTTTTTCGCCGTCGATTTTTTGCCGGTCACCGCGAACACGAAGCGTCCTCCACCATCCAGCTGACAAGGTTACCAAAGGAGCGGCCCGCGTGAGCCGCCATTTCCGGCACCAGGGAGGTCGGCGTCATGCCCGGCTGTGTATTCACTTCAAGCCAGATAACTTCGCCATCTTCTGAGAAACGGTCGTCGTAACGAAAGTCTGAACGGCTTACGCCACGGCACCCGATCGCCTGATGCGCCATAACCGCCAATGTTTGAATCTTTTGGTAAATTTTCGGTGAAATTTCTGCGGGAATGACATGTTTCGAGCCACCAGCCGCGTATTTAGCGTCATAATCATAGAAATTGTGACCAAGCGGCACCACTTCAGTGACGCCCAACGCCTCGCCATCGAGCACACCACACGTCAGTTCGCGCCCATGAATATAGCGCTCTACCATGACCTGATCACCATAACGCCACTCGGACGAGGTGAGGATTTGCGGCGGATGCGACTGGTCTTCCTTGACGATCACAACGCCGAAGCTCGAGCCTTCGCGCACCGGCTTCACCACATAGGGCGGCGCAAGCGGATGTTCGCTGGTGAAATCGAAGCGGTTCATGACGCGCTCGGCAGCAACCGGGATACCAGCGGCGGCAGCAACCTTCTTGGCCTGCGCCTTGTCCATGGCAAGGGCGGAAGCCAGCACGCCGGAATGCGTATAGGGAATGGCGAGATATTCGAGAATGCCCTGAATGGTGCCGTCCTCACCGAAGGGGCCATGCAGCGCATTGAAGGCGACATCCGGGCGCAGCTCGGCGAGTACGGCTGCGACATCGCGCCCTACATCGACACGGGTGACCTGATAGCCCTCGCCTTCCAGAGCAAGCGCGCAAGCGTTGCCCGACGAGAGGCTGACCGGCCGCTCCGACGAAAACCCACCCAAAAGAACAGCTACGTGTTTGCCGCCCATCGAACCCTCTGACACCAACTCTCCGTTACGAACCACGCCCGAACCGACCGAATTTGACGGACGGTGATTCTGGCACATGACCCTTGAGATCAGTTAAACGCCATTAAGGTTAATGAATCGTTTACTTTCGTTAACCGCCGCGCCCAACATGCCGAGTTCCATTAAAGAATCAGCATCGATCCGGATTCCCTCCTTGGAATCAGAGAGTTGCACCGATTGCAACATGCAGGTTTTGAATGGTCGGAAATAAAATCCGCATACGGCACCTGTCCGCGCCCGCTAAAGGCAAGAGACAAACGTTAACGACGCGCGTTTTTCCACGGCTAAATCATCTGGCGTTTCAGCGCTTTAAATCCGGGGCCTGAATCAGTCTCTCAAACACTGAATGACGACATGCACCAAGCCAATGCGCCTGCGATCACATTATCTGCTTTATTTCTTTTTTAGCATTTCAAAAGAACGAAAATTGCGTTAACGCAGTCATCGCCTCCCAAGGGCATGACATTCCAATCATCCGAAATGGAACCAATACCATGACTGACGCGATATCTCCGATATCGCCGACAGCTGGCAATTCGAACGTTGTAAAGACAAATTCGCCTGCACGAGTTCTCACTGCCAGCCTGGTCGGCACGACCATCGAGTTTTTCGATTTTTATGTTTACGCCACGGCCGCAGTGCTCGTGTTCCCGACATTGTTCTTCCCGAACAGCGACCCGACAACGGCGCTCCTGGCGTCCTTCGCCACCTTCTCCATCGCCTTTTTCGCCCGTCCACTCGGCGCGGTGGTCTTCGGCCACTATGGTGATCGCGTCGGCCGCAAGACCACGCTTGTCGCAGCCCTTTTGACCATGGGTGTCTCGACGGTCGTCATTGGCCTGCTGCCGTCCTATGAAACGGCAGGCGTTCTTGCGCCGCTGTTACTGGCGCTGTGCCGCTTCGGTCAGGGCTTCGGCCTTGGCGGTGAATGGGGTGGCGCCGTCCTGCTCGCCACGGAAAACGCTCCGCCCGGCAAACGCAGCTGGTACGGCATGTTCCCGCAGCTTGGCGCACCCGTGGGCCTGTTCCTCTCCTCCGGCGTCTTCTGGATCCTTCTGCACTTCATGTCGCAGGAATCGCTCTTAAGCTGGGGCTGGCGCATTCCCTTCGTCGCCTCGATCATCCTGATTGCGGTCGGCATGTGGGTTCGCCTGTCGATCACCGAGACGCCTGCCTTCCAGCAGGCGATCGAAAAGGAAGAGCGTGTTGCTGTGCCGGTCGTGGAACTATTCCGCAGCCACAAGCGCAGCCTCGTGCTCGGCACCTTCGTGGCGCTGGCCACCTTCGTATTGTTCTATATTGGCACTGCCTATCTGCTGTCCTACAACGTCAAGGTTCTGAAAATTCCGTTCCTCGACGCGCTGGAAGTGCAAATCCTCGGCTCCATCGTCTTCGGTATCTTCATCCCGATCGCCGGCAAGCTTGCCGAGAAATTCGGCCGTCGTGAAATCCTGATCCTGACGACGGTGCTGATCGCCCTGTTCTCCTTCCTGCTGCCCAGCCTGATGACAGGCGGCGAAGGCTCGATCTTCATCTTCGCAACGCTTGCGATGATGCTGATGGGCATGACCTACGGTCTGATCGGCACGGCGCTCGCCGCCCCCTTTCCGACCCGCGTGCGCTACACCGGCTCGTCCATCACCTTCAACATGGCCGGCATCTTCGGCGCATCGCTTGCGCCCTACATCGCCACATGGCTGCAGGTGAATTACGGCATGGGATATGTTGGTTATTACCTCTGCGTCTCCGCCATCATCACGCTCGCCTGCATTCTTCTGTCCCGCAAGGACGAAGTCTGAGCCGCATAAAATACTGACAGCAAAAAGCCCGCGAAACATCAGTTTCGCGGGATTTTACATTTATTAGGTAGGGATCTTATTCGCCGGGATGAACTTTGTTTCGGCGGGTTCCGGAAAAATCGCTCAACAAGATAAGCGACCACACCCCTGCACCGATGAGAAGCGGCAAAATATAGAGAAAAAAGAACGTCGCAGAACTCATGGCCTTAGCCTTCCAAGTACGTGTCTCGCCCCCAAATGTAATGTAAAAGCTGTGAAAAGCCAAATGCAAGTTGAAGCCACTATACCCCAGGCAATGCTCAAGCCGGAGCCATTCGCTAAGGAAACGGCAGGCGCAATGAAGCCTGCCGCCACGCACGCCGTTGACAGGCGGTCAATCGAATTCGCCAGCAACTTCGTGCGCTCGTTATGCACCAGGCTCATACATCAAGCCCCCAGGAAAGGCTCCACTTCCCGGCCCGGCATGAACAGGCCAAGGCGCTTGATTTCCCATTCAAGCCTTATGCCCGACTTCTCGAACACCCGCTTGCGAATGGTTTCACCCAGATATTCCAGATCGTAACCGGTCGCATGGCCGGTATTTATCATGAAATTGCAATGCAGCGATGACATCTGCGCGCCGCCGATGACCAGACCACGGCCGCCCGCTTCGTCGATCAGTTCCCACGCAGAGTGACCTTCGGGGTTCTTGAAGGTAGAGCCACCAGTCTGTTCGCGGATCGGTTGCACGGTTTCACGGTGGTGACGCACGGCATCCATATCGGCGCGAATTTTCGCCTTGTCTTCCGGATACCCCTCAAACAGAGCACCGGTGAAGATCAGGCCCTTATCTGCGCCGGAATGGCGGTAGCTATAGCCCATATCTGCGTTGGAAAGCACATGCTGGTTGCCCTGACGGTCCACCGCGTAAACTTCCACCACGCGATCGCGCGTCTCGCCGCCATTGGCGCCCGCGTTCATGCGCAGCGCACCGCCGATGGAGCCGGGAATGCCGTAAAAGAAATGGAAACCGCCAATGCCATTATCCATGGCCATCGCGGCAATATGTTTGTCCGGGCAGATGGCGCCGGCCTTGATGCGGTTCTCGTCGGCAAGTTCCACCTGGCCGAAACCCTTGGCGGACAGACGGACGACAACGCCCGGAATGCCGCCATCGCGCACCAGAAGGTTCGAGCCGACGCCGACCACGGTCAACGGCACATCTTCCGGCAGAATTTTCAGGAAGGCAATCAGATCATCAGTATCGTGCGGCTGGAACATGACTTCCGCCAGACCACCAGCCCTGAACCACGTCACGCGGTCCATGGGCGCATCCGGTGTCAGACGTCCCCGCAGTTCATTTACCCCTTCGCCGAGCCTCCCCAGCAATTTAACCCCATCGACCTGTCTCATTCAGACTTTCCTGATATGCTCTTCAATTCAGAGGGCAGCACCGCTGCCCATTGCGTGATGTTTCCTGCCCCCAAGAGAACCACGAAATCACCCGGTTTCGCAATGGCTGCAACCTGTGACGCAAGGTCCTCCCGCTTTTCGAGAAAACGGGCGTCGCGGTGGCCGGCGGCCTTGATGGCCGAAACCAGCGCTTCCGAACTTGCGCCTTCGATCGGATCTTCGCCCGCGGCATAGACCGGAGCAAGAATAATCGTGTCGGCATCGTTAAAGCAATGCGCGAAATCGTCAAACAGGCTGGAAAGGCGGCTGTAGCGGTGTGGCTGATGCACGGCGACGATGCGGCCCTTGCAGGCTTCCCGCGCAGCCGCCAGAACGGCCTTGATCTCGACCGGATGATGGCCGTAATCGTCGAAGACCTGCACGCCATTGGCTTCGCCCGTCAGCGTGAAGCGGCGCTTGACGCCCGCGAAGGAGGCAAGCCCCTTCTTGATATCGGCTTCCGAAATGCCGAGGCGATTGGCAACGGCAATCGCCGCCGTCGCATTCGACACATTGTGGCGGCCGGGCATCGGCAGAACGAGATCCGTGAAAGAGAATATCTTGCCGGTGCGGCGACGACGGATTTCCACATCGAAGATCGACCGCGTACCGTCGATACGCACATTCGAAAACCGCACATCCGCCTGCGGGTTCTCGCCATAGGTGATGACCTTGCGGTCCTCGATCCGGCCGACCAGCGCCTGGACTTCGGGATGATCGAGGCACATGACGCCGAAACCGTAGAACGGCACGTTCTCGACGAATTGCCGGAATGCGGCGCGCACGGCGTCGAAATTGCCATAATGATCCAGATGTTCCGGATCGATATTTGTAATGACGGCCACATCGGCCGGAAGCTTCAGGAAAGTACCGTCGGACTCGTCGGCTTCTACCACCATCCACTCGCCCTCGCCCATGCGGGCGTTGGTGCCATAGGCATTGATGATGCCGCCATTGATGACGGTCGGATCGAGATTGCCGGCTTCGAGCAGGGTCGCGACCATGGAGGTCGTCGTGGTCTTGCCATGGGTGCCGCCAATGGCGATGGCATTGCGGAAACGCATCAGCTCGGCAAGCATTTCGGCACGGCGAACGATCGGCAGGTGCTTTTCCCGCGCCGAGATCAGTTCCGGATTGTTCTTCTTGATGGCGGTGGAAACGACAACGACCTCCGCATCACCGAGATTATCTGCGGTATGGCCGACGAATACCTCGATGCCCTTGTCGCGCAGGCGCTGCACATTGGCGCTGTCGGACTGGTCCGAGCCCTGCACGCGGTGGCCAAGATTATGAAGCACTTCGGCAATGCCGCTCATGCCGATCCCGCCTATGCCGATGAAATGGACAAGGCCTATGGCTTTCGGCATCTTCATGCATCAACTCCTTCAATGTTCTTTTTAAATTCTTGGACGGATCGGCCTTCGGCAATCGCCTCGACCAGATCGGCCAGCACATCCGCCGCATGCGGTTTTCCGGTCGCCTTGGCCGCCGCCGCCGTTGCGGAAAGACGGTCCGGCTCGGAAAGCGCCGAGGACAGCAGGCTGGATAGTTTCTGCGGTGACAGTTCCGCCTGCTTGATGACGCTTGCGCCGCCGGCAGCCGAAAGTGCTGCGGCATTGGCCGCCTGATCATGATCCAGCGCATGCGGATAAGGCACGAGGATCGACGGGCGACCAATCACCGAAAGCTCCGACACCGTCGAAGCGCCCGAGCGGCTGATGACGAGATCGGCCTCAGCGATGCGCGAGGCCATGTCACCGAAGAAGGGCGAAACGTCAGCCTTCACACCGAGCTTCTGGTAGGAGGCTATCACGCTGTCCTTGTCTTCGGGGCGGGCCTGCTGGGTCACGACGACGCGCTTGCGCTGCTCGTCCTTCATCAGGCAGATCGCCGCCGGAACGGCGCTCGAAAAGAACTGCGCACCCTGGCTGCCGCCGAAAACCACCAGTTGGAAAGGCTCCCCCGTCTGCGACGGCGTATAGGGAATTTCAGATGCCGCCAGCACCGCCGGGCGCACCGGATTGCCTGTCGCCACCGTCTTGTCGGAATATTGACCGTTGGCGGGCGGCAGGAAACCGCCGGCGATTGCCTTCACGCGGGCAGCCAGCGCCTTGTTGGCGCGGCCCATCACCGCATTCTGCTCATGAATGATTGAGGGAACGCCAAGCCCGGTGGATGCCAGAAGCGGCGGCACGGTGGGATAACCGCCGAAGCCGACCACCGCGACTGGTTTCAATTTCGTCACCAGCCGACGCGCCGCACGCAAGCCCACCCACAGCTTCCAGAGCGACCGCGCCACGGAAATCGGGTTTTTCGAGCCGATGGTGGCCGAAGGCACCACATGGATTTCATCCGCCGGGAACTTACCGGCATAACGCTCGGCGCGACTGTCTGTGACGAGATGCACCTGATAACCGCGCGCTTTCAGCGTATGCGCCAGCGCCTCTGCCGGAAACACATGGCCGCCGGTTCCACCGGCGGCAAGAAGAACAATACCCTTGCTCATGATCGTTTACTCCGCAGGAACGCCGGAACCGACGCGGAAGAAGCTGCGCTCCTGCGCCCGCTTTTCAGGTCTGTGGCGTGTCAGCGCCAGAAGGAAACCGGCCGTGACGCAGATCGCCATCATCGACGAACCGCCATAGGAAATCAGCGGCAGCGTCATGCCCTTGGCGGGCATAAGCTCCAGATTGACGCCGATATTGATCATCGACTGCATGCCGATCTGCAGCACGAGGCCAGCCACGGCAAAACGGCAAAAATCGTCCTTTTCTTTGAAGGCGTGCGACAGGCCGCGCAGCACGATGAAGGCGAAGATCGCAACGAGGAACATGCAGAAAACGATGCCGAATTCTTCCGCCGCCACCGAGAAGATGAAGTCGGTATGGCTGTCGGGAATGATGCGCTTGACGATACCCTCGCCCGGTCCGCGTCCGAACCAGTCACCGCGAATGATCGCCTCACGTGCGGTATCCACCTGGAACGTATCACCTTCGCCTGTCCAGAAGCGGTCGATACGACCCGCAACGTGCGGCAACATCAGATAGGCGGAAATAATGCCGCCGACACCGACGCCACCGAGCATGATGATCCAGAACCACGGCACGCCCGCCATGAAGAACATGCCGCCCCAGACAACCGAGGTCAGGATCGTCTGGCCGAAGTCCGGCTGGGCGATCAGGAGTGCTGCCACGATGCCGAAGGTGATGATGGCGAAGAGATTGCCGGGAATTTCAGGATGGCGCGCCCGTTCGGCAAACAGCCAGGCGCAGACGATCACAAAGGCAGGCTTCATGAATTCCGAAGGCTGGATCGAGAAGGTGCCGATGGAAATCCACCGACGTGCACCCTTGACCTCGATGCCGAAGAACAGCGCGAAGATCATCATCAACAGCGCGGCGATCAGCATGATGACCGCAACACGCCTGACCTGACGGGGCGACAGGAAGGAAAGGCCGACCATGATCGCCAGCGACGGCACCATGAACATCGCCTGACGTTCAACGAAGAAGAAGCTGTTGAGACCGATACGCTCGGCAACCGCAGGCGACGCCGCAAAGGACAGCATCAGGCCGATGCCCATCAGTGCGACGAACGCCGCCAGAAAGAAACGGTCGATAGTCCAGAACCATTCCGCGACCGGACCGCGATCAACTCGGCTTACCATGGCCTTCAGCCCCCTTTTCCAGAGTGAACGAGCATCGTCACGCCGTCGAGCGCCGCGACCAGCGCGACGAACGAATCACCTCTGATTTCAAAGTTCTTATATTGATCGAAGCTTGCGCAAGCCGGGGATAACATCACGACATTACCGGCCGTCGCATCTTTTTCCGCATTGGCTGCCGCATGCTGCACAGCCTTGTCCAGCGTGCCGGATATTTCATAAGGCACCGCCTCGCCGAGCGTCGCGGCAAATTCCGCCGCCGCCTCACCGATCAGATAGGCCTTGGCGATGTGAGGAAACAGCGGCGACAGGCTGGTTATGCCACCCGCCTTGGGAAGACCGCCGGCGATCCAGTAAATCCGCTCATAGCTTGAAAGCGCCGGTGCCGCAGCATCGGCATTGGTCGCCTTGCTGTCATTGATGAAGGTGACGTTGCCACGCCGGCCGACTGGCTGCATGCGATGTTTGAGACCGGGGAAGGATTTGAGACCGGCACGAACCTCATCTTCCGAGACGCCAACAGCAAGGCAGGCGGCAATCGCGGCCGCCGCATTCTGCGCATTGTGGCTGCCACGAAGGGTCTGGATACCATCAAGATCAACCAGCAGCGAAAATGTGCCGCCATGCGCCCGCAGGATACGGCTGCATTCGGCATAAAGACCCTCGGACACGACATTGCGCTTGGAAATGCGCTCCACCTTCACGCCGGCGCGCTCGATGCGGTCGGCAATCAGCGTCGAATGGCTGTCATCCACGCCGACGATCGCAGTGTTACTGCCAGCGACCAGCCGTTCCTTGACGTCGGCATAATGCTGCATCGTGCCATGCCGGTCGAGATGGTCAGGCGTCAGATTGAGAAGGATACCGGCAGTGGGATTGATCGTCGGTGCCAGATCGATCTGGTAGGACGAGCATTCGACGACGTAAAAACGTTGCGCTTTCGGCGGATCGAGGCTCAGCACCGCCGTGCCTATATTGCCACCGAGCTGCGTATCGCGGCCTGAAGCCTTGAGAATATGGGCGATCAGCGCCGTCGTCGTGGACTTGCCGTTGGTGCCGGTGATGGCGATGAAGGGGCAATCCGGCGCATGGGCGCGACGTTCGCGAATGAAAAGCTCGATATCGCCGATGATCTCGACGCCTGCCGCACGCGCAAGGTCAACCGACCAGTGCGGCTTCGGATGCGTCAGCGGCACGCCCGGCGCCAGCACGAAAGAGGACATCGAGGACCAGTCAATCGTGCGAAGGTCCGCCGTGGTGATGCCTTCAGCCTGCGCCTTGGCGACGCTGTCTGGATTGTCGTCGAAAGCAACAACATCCGCACCACCGGCCACCAGCGCCCGGGCCGTGACGAGACCCGAACCACCAAGCCCGAAAAGCGCGACCTTCTTACCTCTAAACGACGTGACCGGGATCATCGCTCACCTCAGCTTCAGGGTGGCGAGGCCAAGCAGTGCGAGGCCAACGGAAATGATCCAGAAACGGATAACCACCTGGCTTTCCGTCCAGCCTTTTTTCTCGAAATGATGGTGGATCGGGGCCATCAGGAAGACGCGCCTGCCGGTGCGCTTGAACCAGAAGACCTGGATGATGACAGAGAGCGTTTCCATCACGAACAGACCGCCAACGATGACCATGACGATTTCATGCTTGGTAGCGACTGCGATAGAGCCGATAAGACCACCAAGCGCCAGCGAACCCGTGTCGCCCATGAAGATGGCGGCGGGCGGCGCGTTGAACCACAGGAAACCGAGGCCCGCGCCGATGACAGCGCCGACGATGACGGCGAGTTCACCCGTGCCGGGCACGAAATTGATCTGCAGATAGTTGGCGAAAACCGCGTTGCCGGCGAGATAGGCAATCACGCCGAAGGTGGCGGCGGCGATCATGACGGGCACGATGGCCAAACCATCGAGACCATCCGTCAGGTTCACGGCATTGCCGGCGCCGACGATGACAAAAGCACCGAACAGCACGAAGAAATAGCTTAGATTGATCACGAATTCCTTGAAGAAAGGAAAGGCGATGGAGCTGCCGAGCGTGCCGCCATGCGGCGCGGAGGCGAGCGCCATCTTCATCATGAAGAACACGGCAATCGCCGCGATCAGGAATTCAAAGCCGAGACGGGCCTTGCCGGAAAAACCCTTGTCGCTCTGCTTCGTCACCTTGAGGTAATCGTCATAAAAGCCGATAGCCCCGAAACCCAGCGTCACCATCAAGACGGCGACGACATAGACATTCGACAGGTCACCCCAGAGCAGCGAACCGCCGAGAATGCCGGCAAGGATCATCAGTCCGCCCATGGTCGGCGTGCCGGCCTTCTTGAAATGGGTCTGCGGTCCATCGGCACGGATCGGCTGGCCTTTGCCCTGGCGAACGCGCAGCGAGTTGATGATCGCCGGTCCGAACAGGAAGACGATCAACGCAGAGGTGAACATCGCCGCGCCCGCCCGGAAGGTGATGTACCGGAAGAGGTTGAAGACTTGAACTTTATCCGACAGTTCGACGAGCCAGATCAGCATATTTGCCCTTTCAAAAGGCTATTTCAGACTTGGCGTTCCGTCTCGGGGAATGCCGGATACTTGTCAAGCAGGGCGGCGACAATCTTCCCGAAACCAAGCCCCAGTGACGATTTTACCATGAGCGCGTCTCCCGGTTGCACCCATTGCAGGGCGAAATCGGTGAGTTCCGCCGTCGTCGGGAACCAGATGACGGTGACGCTGTCCGGCAACGCATCGCGAAGGGCGGCCATCGCCTCACCCGCCAGCCAGACATGTTCGATACCAGCCGCCAACAACGGCCCGGCCAGTTCTTCATGCAGCTGCGCGGAAAATTCACCCATCTCCAGCATGTCGCCAAGAACCGCAACACGCCGGCCGTGGCCCTGCGTCTCGGTTTCCGCCAGCACGGCAATCGCCGCCCGCATGGAGGCCGGGTTGGCATTATAGCTCTCGTCGATCAGCAGGAAGGAGCCGCCTTCAATCGTCAGGCGATGGCGCTGGCCACGCCCTTTCACCGCCTCGAGTGTTCCAAGCGCCTCAAAAGCCCGATCTAGGTTGGCGCCGGTCACAGCGACGGCACCGAGCACGGCCATGGCGTTATCGGCGATGTGACGGCCGGGAACGTTCAGGTGCAATTCGCTGGTCTCGCCGTTCAGGATCGCCCAGATGGTTGAACCCGAAGGCGTGCTTTCGAAATCGGCAAGCCGGAAATCGGCCTTGGCGTGCTGTCCGAAAGTCAGAACATGTTCGATGCCCTGATCCTGCGCCGCCTCTTCAAGCTGCTCGAACTGGGCGTTGTCGCGGTTGAGAATGACGGAGCCGCCACCCTCCAGACCCTCGAATATTTCCGCCTTGGCAGCCGCGATCTCTTCGATATTCTTGAAATTGCCGAGATGGGCGGCGGCGATGGTGGTGATGATCGCCACATGCGGGCGCACCATCTTCACCAGCGGGCGGATTTCGCCGGAATGGTTCATGCCGATTTCGAACACACCGAATTCGGTATCGGCGGGCATGCGCGCCAGCGTCAGCGGTACGCCCCAATGGTTGTTGAAGGAAGCGACTGCCGCGTGAACCCGTCCCGACGGCTCCAGAGCCTGCCGCAGCATTTCCTTCGTCGTCGTCTTGCCGACCGAACCGGTCACCGCGATGATGCGCGCCGACGTTCTTTCACGTGCTGCAATAGCGAGCTTGCCGAGTGCGGCGAGAACATCCTCGACCACGATCATCGGCACGGTCAGCCGGCCGAGCGCCGGCAGCTTGCCTTCGGCCACCACCAGAAGGCCAGCACCATTCGCAACGGCAAAACTGGTATAATCATGGCCGTCGACCCGATCACCCTTGATGGCGAAGAAGGCCTCTCCCGGCTTGACCGTCCGGCTGTCGATGGAAATGCCGGTGATTCCGGTCGGCAGGTTGCCCACCGGGCGTCCTGCCGTGATGGCGATCATGTCGGCGACTGTCCATAACCAGCTCAAATCTTCAATCCTTCCAGCGCGGAACGCACCTGTTCATGATCGGAAAACGGCAGCGTCACCGAACCGACGATCTGCCCCTCTTCATGCCCCTTGCCCGCGACGATCAGCGTATCGCCGTTTGAAAGCAGCGATACCGCATGGTGGATAGCCTGCGACCTGTCGCCAATTTCCACTGCACCCGGTGCCGCCGCCATGACTTCGGAACGGATCGTGGCTGCGTCTTCCGAGCGCGGATTATCGTCGGTGACGATGACAATGTCGGAAAGCCGCGTCGCCACTTCACCCATGATCGGGCGTTTGCCCTTGTCACGGTCACCGCCGCAACCAAACACGGTGATGATGCGGCCCGACGTGAAAGGTCTGACCGAAGTCAGCACATTTTCCAGCGCATCCGGCTTGTGGGCATAATCCACATAGGCAAGCGCGCCGTTCTTTGTCTGGCCCACCAGCTCCAGCCGGCCGGCAGCGCCGATCAGCTTTTCAAGCGCCTTCATCGCTACAGTGGCGGAAACGCCGGTGGACATGGCAAGACCGGCCGCAACCAGCGCATTGGCCACCTGAAAATCGCCGGCGAGCGGAATATCCACCTCGTGGATCACGCCGTCATGATGCACTTCGATCATCTGCCGGTGACGGAAATGCTCCACCCGTTTCAGCGTCAGGTAATCGCCCTTGCGGCCGACAGTGCGAACATCAAGGCCCGCATCACCAGCAGAGCGGATCGCCTGCTCCGACCAGGGATCGTCGGCAAAGATCACCGCTGGCGCACCTTTTTCCATCAGCGTATCGAACAGCCGCATCTTCGCGGCCATATAGTCCTCAACAGTCGGATGATAATCCATATGATCGCGACCGAGATTGGTGAAACCGGCCGCCGCAAGCTTCACGCCATCGAGGCGGCGTTGGTCGAGGCCGTGGCTCGAAGCCTCCATCGCCGCATGGGTGACGCCCTCGGTGGCAAGCTCGGCCAGAAGCGCATGCAGCGTTACCGGATCCGGCGTCGTCAGCGCACCATAATCCTCGCGGCCCGGAGCGATGACGCCCGTCGTGCCGATTTGCGCGGCCGCATGGCCGGCAAAGGCCCAGATCTGCCGCACGAAGGAGGCGACGGACGTCTTTCCAGCCGTGCCGGTGACAGCAACCATGGTTTCAGGCTGTTTTCCATAAAACCGGGCGGCGGCAAGGGAGAGATAGAGGCGCGGATCGGTGACAGCGAGGACCGGCACATCGGCCTCCACCGCATGTGCGGAAACGACGGCGACCGCACCCTTGGCAACCGCGTCTTTCACATAGGCCGCGCCATCCGCCTTGGTGCCAGCGACCGCCACGAACAGGCTGCCGGGCTGAGCCTTGCGGCTGTCTGCGGTTATTCCCCCGATTTCGATCGCCCCGATCTCAGACAGGAGCAATTCTTTCAATTCCGGAAACGCGTTTCCGGATATATCTCGCAAATTCATCGACTGTGTCCGTCTTGTCCCCCCGGCGCGAATCGCCGGAACATCATAAGCTCTAACAATCAATAAGACACGAGCAAGGCCGAGCCATCCTTGCCGAACTTCGGCTTCACGCCCAGAACCGCTGCGGTGCGCGCGATAATATCGCGCACCATCGGCGCTGCGGACGTGCCGGCAAGTGCTGCGCCATTGCCCTTGTCCGTTTTCGGTTCATCGATGAAGGTCAACACCACATATTGCGGGTCGTCGATCGGAAAGGCTGACAGGAAGGCGTTGAAGTTCTTGTCACGCACATAACGGCCATTGACGACCTTGTCCGCCGTGCCGGTCTTGCCGCCAACGTTGAAACCGTCGACGCGCGCATTGCGGCCCGATCCGTTCACACCGTTCCATTCAAACAGGAAGCGCATATCCTTGCTGGTGGTGGGTTTCAGAACCTGCTTGGCAACCAGATCCGCCTGTTCGCGGGTGCGCGGCAGGAAGGTCGGCTCGATCAGCTTGCCGCCATTGACAAGGGCTGCGCCGGCAACCGCCGTCTGCAGCGGCGTCGTCGAAACGCCGTGACCGAAGGAAATGGTGATGGAGTTGATCTTCTTCCATTCACGCGGCTGCGAGGGCAGCGCCACTTCAGGCAATTCAGTCTGCATACGGGTCAAAAGCCCGAGCTTCGTCAGAAACTCCTTGTGGCCTTCGGTGCCGACAGTGTCGGCGATCTTGGCCGTACCGATATTGGACGAAAACTGGAAGATTTCCGGCACCGACAGAACGCGGTTCTTGCCATGGAAGTCCTTGATGGTGAAACCACCGATCCGGATCGGATAACGGGCATCGAAACTGTCACCCAGACGCACGCGGCCAGAATCGAGGCCCATGGCGATGGTGAAGGACTTGAAGGTCGATCCCATTTCGAACGTGCCGTTCGACATGCGGTTGAGCCAGCCCTCTTTCGCGCCTTCGGCCGGGTTGTTCGGATCGTAATCCGGCACGGAGGCCATGGCGAGAACTTCACCCGTATGCACATCCAGAACGACGGCGCCGGCACCGATTGCCTGGAACTTGGCGATTGCGGAGGTTACGACCTCACGCACGATAGACTGCACGCGCAGATCGATCGAGAGCTTTACCGGTTCCAGCGGCTGGTCGCTGGTCATGCCGAGCGCTGTCAGATCGGCAAGGCCCTGATTGTCTACATAGCGCTCCATGCCCGCCACGCCGCGATTGTCGATGTTCACGTGACCGACGACGTGGGCAGCCGTTGGCCCGCCCGGATAGAACCGGCGTTTTTCCGGACGGAACCCCACGCCGGGAATGCCGAGTGCGAGAATCTGGCTCTGCTGCTTGGGCGTCAACTGACGGCGCAGCCACTGGAAACGGGAATTGGAGGTGAGCTTCTGATAGGTGCCGCGCTGGTCGAGATCAGGCAGAACGGTACGCAGCTTCTCGATCGCCTCATCGATATCGACGATGCGATGCGGCTCGGCAAACAGCGAAACGGTGCGGATGTCGGTGGCGAGAACCTCACCGTTACGGTCAAGAAGGTCGGGACGCGACGCCATCAGCCTGTCGGCGGGCGCGATGCTTGAAACGGTTTCCTGTTCCGCGATGCCATATTGCACCAGACGACCGCCAACGACGCCGTAAAAAGCGATGAATCCGAAAATGATCAGGCCGACCCGGCTTTTCGCTTGGGCAGCGCGCCTTTTGCGGGCGCCCTCGAAAGCCGCATGGTCGGCGTGAACGCCGGTGGTGCTGGCGGAAAAGTGAGCCTTGCTCTTCAAAACCATGGCGCGGGAGAGAAAAGACATCAGCGGTTCACCGATCCTGTTATCGTGTCATCCATGTCGTCGGTTTCATCACCGGCGACGGCGGAGACGGCCGGAGCCGCGGTGGGACGGGAAACACGCGCCCTCGGCGTCGGAACCGGAGCGCCATTGGCAGCGATCTGGCCCGCCGGCGGCGATTTCTTTTTGGTGGCAGCGCCAAGCGTCGCGCCCGGCCTGGAACCGTTAACGGCGGCGGCGATCACATCCTCGACGCTCATGCCTTCCGGCTCAGGCGGCTGCGGCAATTGCGAACGCAGCATGGGAAGTTCGCGCGGCTGCGCCAATTGTGTCGGCAGCGTCGGCGAAAGGCCAAGCTCGTCCTGATAGGCATTGACGAGGCGGTGCAGGCGGTTCGGCTGCGTCAGCAGCGCCCAGTCGGCCCGCAACAGATCGATCGTATCCTTCTCGAGCTTGATTTCAGCCTCGAGCTTGCGGACCTCTTCCAGCTTCAGATCGGCCTTGTGCTTGATCGAATAGGTCACGACGGCCGCAGCAACCATGACCCCCATCAAGATGACATCGAAAGTGCGCAGCATATCAGCCTCCCATCTTTTCAAGGCTGGCGAGATCGGGAAGTTCGAAAATCGAGAAATCCGCCGCCCGCACCGGCGCGGTCGTGCGCAGACCCGCCCGCAACTTCGCCGAGCGCGCACGCGGATTAAGCTCCGCTTCCTCTTCGCTGGCAGCGATCATCGGCTTGCCGATATTGTCGAAAATGGCCGGCTTGTCTTCGACCATCGGCAGATGCCGGGAACCGGCAGCTTTACCCGAACGGTCGGAGAAGAATTTTTTGACGATGCGGTCTTCCAGCGAATGGAACGTGACGACGACCAGCCGCCCACCGGGCTTCAAGGACCGCTCGGCAGCGAAAAGCGCCTGCGCCAGCTCGCCGAGTTCGTCATTGACGAAAACGCGAAGCGCCTGAAACACCCGTGTTGCGGGGTGGATCTTGTCTTTTGCTTTGCGCGGCGTGACGATCTCGATGAGACCGGCGAGATCACGCGTGGTGCGGAAGGGCTCTTCCGCCCTCCTCTTCTCGATGGCGCGGGCAATGCGGCCCGGCTGCTTTTCTTCACCGAGAAAACCGAAGATACGGATCAGATCACCAACCTTCGCACGATTGACGACATCCGCCGCCGACACGCCCGAAGCCGACATCCGCATATCGAGAGGGCCGTTTTTCTGGAAGGAAAATCCGCGTTCCGCCTCGTCGATCTGCATGGAGGAGACGCCGATATCGAGAACGACGCCGTCAAGGCCGCCTTCAGGCGCGTGGCTGGCCAGATCGGAAAATTGCGATTGAATAAGGGTAAGCCTGCCGCCATTGGCGGCAACCATCGCCTGACCGCCGGCAATTGCGGTCGGATCGCGGTCGAGCGCGATGACGTTGGCGCCCTGATCGAGAATGGCCTGGGTGTAGCCGCCGGCGCCGAACGTGCCGTCGAGGATGATCTTTCCGGATGCGGGCTCAAGCGCGGCAATGACTTCGCGAAGCAGGACCGGGACGTGACGCTGAGGTCCGCCATCGGCATCAGAAGATCGCCCGCCAGAATTCGCCGCCATTCCGTGTCCCCGTCCTATGCGGGGCGAGCAGCCGAAAAACCGCGCCCCGCTCTTGCTGCCGCCTGCGCGCCCAAAAACGCCTGCGGTTGCCAAAGCTGAAAATGATCCGCTCGTCCGACGAAGGTGACCTCGGTGGATATGCCGGTGAATTCCCGCACGAAATCCGTCACCATCAACCGACCTTCCTGGTCGAGCTTCATGAAGATACCGCCGCCGTGAACCAGCAGCGACATCGCGTTCGCCTCCGGCGAGAAGGCATCCATGGATGCAATCTGCCGCTCGTAGCGTTCCAGCAAATCCGGACCGCCGACACTGATTGCCGGAAAAGCGAAATCCTGAAGGCAATAAAGCTCCTGGATACCGCGCCTCACCAGCACCGAACGAAACGGAGACGGAACCGAAACGCGCCCCTTGGCGTCGATCCTGTTCGTCACGTTCGATAAAAAGCGGTCCATTACTCAACTCGCCCAAACCGCAATCCGCCAGGCGAACCATCCGCCCCACAGACAACACCGGTACGCACGACACATCGCCAAGCGCCAGGGCAACATGCCCTGCAGCAGCCCCTTGCAGGCTCCTCACTCGTTTCAGCGATTGCGGGTCAAAAACACGACCCAGTGTGGTGTGCATTTGGGATACCATGGGACACTATGGGCGTCAATGGGAGAAGCCGGCACGATACCGACTTCGCATCGGAAATTCATAAGCCGTTAAGTTTAACGAATGGTTTACTTCGCACAGGAAGATGCTGTTTCACGGCACACCAAGACGCAGTGAAATCACCGTTTTTCTGTTTTAAAACAATGGAATGATTTGCGAGACCCCGCTCTTGATCTCAGTCGCGAGGGTCATCATTGAAATTTCATGGCTCTTACGCATCGTTCAGCACACGACACTGGCCAACACGACCCCGACCAAATGCGTCCAAGACGAAACCGGCGCTGGTACCCGGTGCCTCAGGAGAAAAGGCTACGGCATCTACCCGATTGAGAGCAATCTCAGCAAAGAAGCGCAGCGTTTTGCAGGGTCGCCCGATAGGTCAAAAACCAGCCCGGACTACAGTCATCACTTCACTGCGATGACGACCTTCCCTTTCGCACGACCCGTCTGGACATAATCCAATGCCTCATTGGTCTTCTCGAACGGGAAGACCCGATCCACTACCGGACGTATGCTCCCCGCCTCGATCAGAGAGGTAATCTTTTCAAGCTGCCCGCCATTCGCTCTCATGAAGAGAAAAGAATAGCCGATCCCCCGGCGTTTCGATTTTCTCCGGATACCGGAGCTTAGCAGACGCATAACCTGCCGAAGCAGCCAGCCAAGGCCATTCTGCCGCGCGAAATCCAGATCGGGCGGACCGGAAATTGAAATCAGCTTCCCGCCCGGCTTGAGCACCGCAAGGGATTTTTCCAGCGTGTCCTTCCCGAGGCTGTTCAGCACGAGGTCGTAGCCCTGCAACACGTTCTCGAAGTCTTCCTTCTTGTAGTCGACCACGACGTCTGCCCCGAGACTTTTCACAAGCGCCACATTGGCTGTACTCGTGGTTGTGGCTACATATGCCCCGAGATGCCTGGCAAGCTGGATCGCGATAGTGCCTACGCCACCCGAGCCGGCATGGATCAGAACCTTCTGTCCCTTTTGCACATTGGCCCGCTCGACAAGCACCTGCCATGCCGTCAGGGCGACGAGTGGCATGGACGCCGCCTCCTCCATGGTCAGATTGTTCGGCTTGATCGCTACATCGGCCTCATCAATGGCAATGTACTCTGCAAATGTTCCGATGCGATTCTGGTTCGGGCGGGCATAGACCTCGTCATCGGGCTTGAATTTGCGGACATTCGCGCCGACGCGGACCACAACTCCCGCCACATCGTTGCCCAGCACCAGTGGAAGGCGGTATGGCAGGATAAGCTTGAACTCTCCGTCCCTGATCTTGTTGTCCAGAAGGTTCACGCTGGCGGCTCGGATTTCGACCAGAACGTCGTTTGCGCGCAACTCAGGTTCGGGGCTATCGCTGAGCCGGAGAGCGCCGCCTTTTGCATAGCGATCAATCAGGAATGATTTCATCAAACTAACTTTCGTTTCTGTGGTCAGCCGACAGCACGGGCGATAAGCTCAATCGGGAAGTCTGCTGAATTTCCGAAAGCTCTTGTCGACGAACGACTCAGGCAGGAAGCGGCGGATAAAGCGGGCCTGTCCCGCAGCTTTTCCGGCAGTATAGCGCCGTTTGGGTGACGCCGCATTGGCGGCCTGTACGATAACGTTCGCGACCACCTCGGGCGCATCGCCCTTTTCGATGATCTCGCGCATCAATTTCTCCGCATCCGCACGAACCGTATCGTAGACGGCAAGCGGCCGGTCCGGCCGCGTAATGTTCTCTTCAAAAGACGTGCGGGTTACCCCCGGCTCGACAAGTACGATGCGGATACCGTGCGTTCGCACCTCATGATCAAGAGATTCTGAATAACCTTCGATGGCGTGCTTGGTTGACGCGTAAAGTGCATTATAGGGGGCGGGGATCAGCCCGAGTATGGAGCTGAGGTTGACAATCCGGCCTCGACCCTGCCGCCTCATGAAGGGCAGGACCGCATTGGTCATTCTCATGGTGCCGAATACGTTGACGTCGAATACGACCTTCGCCTGTTCAACCGACGATTCCTCAGCGCCGCCAAGCAGTCCGATTCCGGCATTATTGACGAGAAGATCAATCCGCCCTGCCCGGCCGAGGACCTCATCCACGGCACGCTGCACGGATGCATCGTCGACAACATCGCAGATCAGCATCGTGATTCCGTCAGCAGTATCGGGCATCGGTTTTCGGCTCGTGCCGAAGACACGGTAACCATCGCGCCGCAGCGCCTGCGCCGTCACCAGCCCGATGCCGGAGGACGCGCCCGTGACCAGGGCAATGCCGCGTTCTGTCTTGCTCATCTCTTCCGCCTTCATTTTATCGTGGAACATTGATGAACATTCAGTTACTATCAAATCAGTATTAAGTCACTACTAAAAAGATATCGACATGAAAAAACTTTCTGAGCAACCCTGTCTGATCGCCCGCAGTCTGGCGCTTGTGGGAGACGCATGGAGCATGCTGATCATGCGCGACGCCCATGCGGGGCTCACCCGTTTCGACGATTTTCGCAAGAGCCTCGGTATCGCTCCGACGATGCTGACCGGGCGGCTTTCATCGTTGACGGAGGAGGGATTATTGATGAAACGCCGCTATTCCGACCGCCCGCCACGGGACGAATATGTACTGACGGAAGCTGGCCGCGATTTTTTGCCGGTGCTGTTTGCTATCGGCGCCTGGGGACGTAAACATCGCGGCGGGGGCGAGGTGACCCGGTTTTTCGATGCCGAAACCGGAACCGAGATCGACCCCGTCACCATCGATCGCGCGACCGGCGCTCCGGTCGGAACCCGCCCTATTCGGGTCGCGATGCCCGAATGATCCACCCATCGCAGACGAAAGAGCGCCGATGCTGGCGCAACATCGAAGCGGTTCTGAGCGAGCCATTTCGCAAAGGCAAATCACGAGAGCATTAAGCGCTCTCGCCCGCACCGGAAATGCTCCGGAAGAATAGAGGCACCGCACACAAGGTCGGGGGAAATTCGCCAGTTGGCCTGTAAGCCGGGTTCTGTATGGCCCCGGTTTGACCCGGAACGTGGCAGCCATTCATCTGGGACGGCATTTGCATGCCGCCTCTCGCAACCCACCCGGATGACGACCCGGAAACCGGCTGTAGACGGACTTTCGCCCATCCCGTGTCATCCCTATTCGGTCTTGCTCCCGGTGGGGTTTACCTTGCCACCGCTGTCACCAGCGGCGCGGTGGGCTCTTACCCCACCCTTTCACCCTTACCATGCAGGCATGGCGGTTTGCTCTCTGTGGCACTTTCCCTGGGGTCGCCCCCGCCGGACGTTATCCGGCACCGTATTTCCGTGGAGCCCGGACTTTCCTCACCTTACCGTCTTTCGACATTGGTAAAGCGCGGCTGCCCGGCCAACTGGCATGCGCTGCATAACCATGTTCTGGAACGAAAGCCACCGAAAAGCGCAACAAACGATCAAAGAAATGCCGGTTTAAAATCCGTTGTGAAAGCCTCGTCGGCAATTTCACCGTCCCGCAGCAATGCGGCACCCAGCCGCCCGATCTCGTCGGAACTCTTGGCCGCCGTCCCGTTGCCACCTGTCAGAACCGCGATATGCGGCGAAGCCGTAAAGCCGATGGCGGGATAACCGCTCCGTGTTTTGGAAACGACGCAGGCGGCCATCGAGACACGCGAGAGATCGACGGCAGGCACCAGCGCTCCGACGATGGCTGACAGATGATCACGCACGCTTTCACGCCCACCGGAACGGAACCATTCCCGGATTTCCGGGTCGCTGCCAACAGGCTTGTCGTCGGGATCACCGCCGATTTTCAGATAGAATTTGCCATCGGGATACCGCACCGGCGGCAGCAGATAGATATGTTTCGTCGTGTCGCGCGGCTCGTAGATCAGCGACGGCATGGCTGCATATTGCCCAAGATCGGTTTCATCAATCTCGAAGAAAGCGACAGTCCGCGCATAGACATCAAGCGCGACCGGCTGCGGCAGCAGATCCTTCGTGATCGAGAAACCGCCGGCCGCCACCAGCACCCGGTCTGCGGAATAAACCGCCCCCGAAGCCGTCTGAACCGATGCGCGGCCATCCTCTTCCCGCGTCGAGACGACGATATCATCGATCAGCGCAACACCCGCCTTTGCCGCCAGAATAGCCTGCGCCTTCACCAGCGCGCGTGGATTGACGTATCCGGCATTGTCCCTTTCGAAGACGCCTTCGCAGCCCGGTTCGAAGGAGAAATAGGGAAAGCGGCTTTTCAGGCTTTCACCATCCAGCAATTCCGTCGAAACGCCGAGCCGCGCCGCTGCCTTGCGAACATCGTCGACAAACGGATTGTCACCGCCCCGCTCCGGCCCCACCATCAGGCAACCTACCGGTGCGTAAAATTCCACGCCGCTTCTCGCGGCAATATCGGCATAACGCGCAATCGAGCGGTTGGCGAGCAGCGCCCAGTCGGCGTCACCATCGATGGTGCGGGTAATGCGCGCCTCATCATAGTGGCTGGCGAAAACGCCCTGGTGCGATTTGATATCGGCAGGTTCACAGGGGCCGATTAGCGCGACGCCCTCCACCGTTTCCGCCAGATGGCGGGCGGCGGCGGCACCCATCATGCCACGACCAACGACGATATAGTTGAAATGCCCCGACATGCCGCCCTCTTCATCCACCCTGTTCAATCGCAACCTTGTAGCCGCTTCGCAGAAGGATGTCAGACGAAAACCGGCGACATTTCGGCGGCGAATTCATCCTCGGTCAGTTGACCGTTGAGAAGCAGCACCGCGCCCAGCCGCCCGATTTCATCCGACGACTTGGCGGAGACGAAATTACCGCCGGTCAGAACCGCAATATTGGAAGATTGCGTATAACCGATATAGGGATAACCGCTACGGGTAATGGAGGCGACGCAGGAACCGGAGGTCACGGGGCAGCCAGCAAGTTCCGGCATCAACGACAATGCCTTCTTCGTCAGGAATTCGACCTCGCCGGGCGTGCCGTCCGAGTGGAACCACTCCACCGCCTCGGTCAGCGTCTCGAGCCTGCCTTTCTCGCTCTCACCACCAATTTTCAGATAGATCCTGCCATCGGGATACCGCACCGGCGGCAGGATGTAGACGATGTCGTCCTCCGTCTCCGCCAGCACGATGGTTGACGGCATGGAGCCGAACATGGCCTGCCTTGCCTCATCCAGCTCGAAAAATACGATGGTGCGGCCCGTCGCCGCCATATCGACCGGCGATGGCAGCAGCTCGGCCATGTTGGTGAAACCACCCGCTGCCACGATGACCTTTTCGGCGGTGTGAACAACACCTTGCCGCGTTACCACCTCGACGCCTTGCGAAGTATCGCGAATATGCGCTGCAGTCTCGCGCACCAGCCGCGCGCCCTGTGCCTCGGCAATTGCGCATTGCGCCTTCACCAAGGCGCGCGGATTGACGTGGCCGGCATTGCGGGCCTCGAAATAACCGCTGTGATCGGCCGGGAGGGAAAACATCGAAAATCGGTCGGCAAGCCGGTCGACACCGAGCGTTTCCACGCTGAGACCGAGACGTTCAGCCGACGAAAGCGCCCGCGACACATAGTCTCCGGCAAGCCCCTTGCCATTTCCGGTAAACAGGCAGCCCGCTTCGGTGAAAAACCGGATGCCGCTTTTGGCCTCGATCTCCGCATAACGCTGGATAGAACGCCGCGCGAGTTCCGCCCATACCGGATCGCCGTCAAACCCACGGGTAATACGCGCTTCGTCGTAGTGGCTTGAAAATACGCCTTTGTGGCTCTTGCGATCGGCAGGCTCACCCGGCCCGATCAGCGCCACGCCGTCCGTTTGCGCCGAAAGGTGCCGCGCCGCGGCCGCACCCATCATCCCGGCCCCGACCACGATATATTTGAAATCCGGCATGACATGCTCCGTATCAGATTTATTCCTGACTACAGCATGCCCGCGCGAACCGGAATCGCTTTTCGCAAAAGCTTGGGGCGTTGTCGGATTTCCGGGCGGAAAACCCGTTCCGCTTTTCCAGGCAATGCCTCCTGAAAGATACTCGGACCTCAGCTGGCCAGCAGCGCCTGCACCTTGCCGCAATAACGTTTGGACACCGGATTCATCCGTGTGGCGCCATGGCCGGCATTATAACGCAGGATGGTGCTGCAGACCTCACCGCCGCCAAGCTGATGGGCGGTCGCCAGATATTGCATGCCCCAGCGAATATTGGTCTCGGGATCATAGAGCGCCTTTGTCGTGCCGCGAAAGCCCATCATGCGCGCCGTTGCCGGCTTGATCTGCATCAGCCCGACCTCGCCGGCACTGCCGCGCGCCTTGGGGTTGAACTTGCTTTCCACTGACACCACGGCATGCGCCAGATTGGTGGGAACGCCATAACGCTTGGCATATTTGACGATCAAATCGGAATAACCATTCTTGAGCGACGAAGGCAGACTCTTTTCCGGAATGGGATAACCGGGCTTGCGGAAGAAGGTCTCCAGCGTCACGGTTTTGGTCTTCACGTCCTCGTCTTTGGCAAAAGCAATCCCCGCCTGTGAAGCGAGCATAACAACACCCGCTGCAACAGCAACAACAACCCTGTTCATATGTAGAAAAAGTCTCCAGATCGGATGACTGAACCAATGAAGTGACACAAATAGTGAGCGCCCGGAAAGTCGATCGTGACCTTCCGCAGTCCAGTCTCCTTGATTGATATTGACGGCTGGTTCCCCTGAAGAACGGCACCGCATACAGTGCTGTTCTTAAACTTCCTCAATGCGGATTAACTGTGGCACATCAAAAAAAGCGACTTGAAAGCCCGGAAAACAAGGAACTATTTTCCAGAATTCGCGTTCAGGCGGCCGAAAATTTCGGCAGGCTGGTGATCAGCCGATGCAACGTGTCGATGGTGGAAAAATCCGCAATGCCATCCACAAGCGCCGGGCGAAAATGCCGCTGGAAGGCAGCCACGGCGCCTTCGGTCTTTTCGCAATAAGAACCTGTTATTTCAACGCCATATCCATAAATGGACAGCATCGATTGCAACGCCTCGACGGGCTGACCATGATCGCCGCGCTGGAAAAAACGCCCGCCGCGGATCGGCGCAGGCTCTACCCAATGGCCAACGCCATGCTGCGACAGGATGTCCCACGGGAATTTCTCACCCGGATCGACCTTACGGATTGGCGCCACATCGGAATGCGCCAGCACCCGCTCAGGCGCGATATTCCAGCGCTGGCCGCAATCGCGACACAATTCGATGACGGCGTCGACCTGTTTTTTCGGGAATTCCGGCAAACCGCCGGGGTGGCCCTGATTGGCGATTTCGATGCCGATGGAGCGGGAATTAATGTCTTGATCCCCCGCCCAGGTGCTTTTGCCCGCATGCCAGGCGCGACGGGTTTCCGGCACCATCTGGATGACGCGGCCGTCCTCGAAGACGAAGTAGTGGCTGGAGACCTGGCTTTCGGGGTTACGGAGCCACGACAGCGCGCCGTCCGCCGTCGTCATACCGGTATAATGCAGGAGAATGATATCAGGGCCGACAACATCAAGTCTCTCGCCATGGTTAGGCGACGGCGCAACGGCTGCGCCCGGAAAATCCGGCAGACATTCATTCATGCGACGCGGCGTTCTTTCTCGATGGCCGCATAGGCGGCGTTGAGAGCCGCCATACGCTCATTGGCCGCAGCATGCAATTCCATCGGCACGCCCCGTGCAATGAGCTTGTCGGGATGGTGTTCGGCAACCAGCGAACGGTAACGCTTGCGAATATCCAGAAAGTCGTCCGAGGGCGAAACGCCGAGCACGCGATAAGGATCGCGCCCGTCCATATGGACATGCCGCGCCATGATCGTTTCGAAGTGGTCTTCGGTGATATGAAAGATTTCCGCGATCCGGCCGAGGAAGGCCAGCTCCCGCTCATGGATCAGCCCATCGGCCTTGGCGATATGGAACAGGCCGTCGATGACGCTTTCCAGCATCTCGCAATTGTCGTGGCCGGAACCGCAAAGACCGGCCAGCCGCTCGGCATAAGCCTCGTACCCGGCGACGTCCTGACGCGCGAGATTATAAAGACGTGCAACGTTTCGCGCTTCTTCTTCGGGAAAATCGAAGATCTGCCGGAAGGCGCGTACCTCGGCATCGTTGACGACGCCATCAGCCTTCGCCATCTTGGCGGAGAGTGCGATAATCGCTACGGAAAAGGAAACCTTGCGCCGCGTCTCCGGATCACCTTCGAACAGGGTACGGATGGCTTCAACCACGCGTCCAAGCGCACCACCTGCCGCGTCGCCGATTGCGCCGAGCAGCCGCTCCCACAGGGATGAAATTTGCAGACAGGCAAAATCGAACATCATGACGCCAAGCATGACGGGATATTGCCGTGAATGCAATATGTCCGGCAGTGCTGCGGCATTAACTTTTATTCATCTTTGCGACAGTTTTGCTTCAGGAACAAGAGCGGGCCAAACAGCATGACCGGGGTTTTCCACAGGTGCAACGAGTGGACACCGGCAGCTGGCAGCCTTGATGCGGATTGAAACGATTATATTCGGCCAGTTTCCTCAAGCCGCTGAAAACCCGCGAGAAATCGGCGTTTTTCTTGATAAATTCACTTTACACCTACACGCGGCTGTCGCATCCATTTGCCAGACATGTATTTGAGTATATGCAAAAAGGAGAGCCATGATGGCCAAACAGAAAGTCGCAATGCTGACCGCGGGTGGCCTTGCCCCCTGTCTCTCTTCGGCCGTTGGCGGCCTGATCGAGCGCTACAGCGACATTGCGCCTGAAATCGACATCGTGGCCTATCGCTCCGGTTATCAGGGCGTGCTTCTGGGCGATCGCATCGAGATCAACAAAGACATGCGCGAAAAGGCGCATCTGTTACATCGTTATGGCGGTTCGCCCATCGGCAACAGCCGCGTCAAGCTCACCAACGCCGCCGATTGCGCCAAGCGTGGGCTGGTCAAGGAGGGTGAAAACCCGCTGCGCGTCGCCGCAGAACGGCTGGCCGCTGACGGCATCACCATTCTCCACACCATCGGCGGCGACGATACCAATACCACGGCCGCCGACCTCGCCGCTTATCTCGGCGCCAATGGTTACGACCTCACCGTCGTCGGCCTGCCGAAGACGGTGGATAATGACGTGGTGCCGATCAAGCAGTCTCTCGGCGCATGGACCGCCGCCGAAGTTGGTGCCGCCTTCTTCGACAATGTCAGCAACGAACAGAGCGCTGCGCCGAAGACCTTCGTGATCCATGAAGTCATGGGCCGCCATTGCGGCTGGCTGACAGCGGCAACCGCGCGCGCCTATATCCAGAAGACCAGCGGCAATGAATATGTCGAAGGCCTGATGATGAACACGCAGATGAAGAACATCGACGGCATCTACCTGCCGGAAATGGCCTTCGACATCGAGGCGGAAGCCGAGCGTTTGAAGGCGATCATGGACAAACACGGCTACGTCACGCTGTTCGTTTCCGAAGGCGCGGGCCTTGATTCGATCGTTGCCGAACGGGAATCGTCCGGCGAAGCCGTCAAGCGCGACGCCTTCGGCCATGTGAAGATCGACACCATCAATGTCGGTGGCTGGTTCCAGAAGCAATTTGCCGGCCTTATCGGCGCGGAACGCTCCATGGTACAGAAGTCAGGCTATTTCGCCCGGTCCGCGCCGGCAAATGGCGCCGATCTGCGCCTCATCCAGGGCATGGTCGATCTCGCCGTCGAAAGCGCGCTCAACAAGGTCTCCGGCGTCACCGGCCATGATGAAGATCAGAACGGCAAATTGCGGACGATCGAGTTTCCGCGTATCAAGGGCGGAAAGCATTTCGACCTTTCTGCAAAATGGTTTACCGAAGTGATGGAACACGTCGGTCAACCGTTCACAGCGGCCTAATTTTACGATAGGCTAATTAATGCGGTGACAGGGAGGGCAAGGAGGAAAAGAATGTCTGGACAGGCCTGGCTGATTTTTTGTGCAGCATGTGCCGTTGTGTTCGCACTTCCCTCTCCCCTTGTGTTCTCTGTCGCTTCTTATGCCGCCATCCGCGGCAAGAAGACCATCTTCGCCTCCGTCAGCGGCGGCGCGCTCGGCATCGTCACAGCCATGACGATCTCAGCCATTCCGGTGGCCGGTCTGGCTTATCTGCCGCAATCCTTTCTGGGTATAGTGCAATGGGCCGGCATCGGCTGGCTGATGCTGTTTCTGCTGTGGACATTTGCGACGCCCGCCGCCCAGGCGGCCAATGCCGATAACGACAATCTGCCAGGCAAATCATGGAGCGGCATTTTCCGTGATTGTTACGCCATTGCCGCGTTGCGTCCGCGCTACTTCACGTTCTTTCTGGCGCTGTTGCCGCAATTCATGTCCACCTCCGGCAACGCCGTGGAAACGCTGGCCATGGCGCAGGCCGCGATCCTGCTCGTGGCGCTCGCCGTTCTGACCGCACAGGCGCTGTTTGCCGGCTCCACACTGGCGCTAGTGCGCCGCATGTCGGGCGAGAAAAAAATCCGGCCAAAGTACCGCACCCACTTCATTTCCGGCCGCGCCGTCAGCGCCGGATACAGGCGCATCGCAGCCTGAAAAACCGGGACACCACGTCCCGGCTTGCCGCTATCCTTACAATAGGTTAATGAAGGCTCGACGGGACACTGCCTGCTTCGCTTGACGCGGGGGTATCGAGAGACAGGCATAACGAAGGCGGCAACATGCGAAATTCGGGCAAATTCCGCGGAAGAAGTGCACTTCTTCTGTCTTCCACCGTGGGTCTGGCATTGGCATTGAGCGGCTGCACCAGCGTCGAATATACCGCGAAGGAAGGTCCGAACGGCCCGAAAATCGCGACAGTCAACCCCGCTACGGCATCCGCCCAGGCATCGACGCAGACGACAGCAGCCGCACCGGCGACCCAGACCGCTGATGCGGCAACCTCTTCCCAGCCTGCAGCACTTCCCACCGCAGTCGCCGTCAAGGGCGGACGCGTGGCCCTGCCGCCGGCCTCTGAAATCGCAGCGGCGGCCGCCATTAGCGCGCAGATGCAGCCGCAGCAGAATGAAGTGGCTCAAGCCGCGGTGATGACATCCGCGCCGACCACGGTCGCGGCTCTCGCACCGACAGGCGTCACTCCGGCGGCAGCCGCGATTGAAACCGCTGGCTCAGCGACACAGCCGGCCATCCACAACGCCGCAGCCGATCTGCCACAGGTCGTTGCCGTGAAGGGCAGCTTCCCACCCGCACCGCCGCCGCCCGGCTCGCCTTCCATCGGCACGGAACTGACGGCGGAGCGGAAAGTCATTCCGCTGCCGAAGCCGGACAGCACGGTTCTCGCTTACGCCTCCGGCCCCACCAACGCCGCCCTTGCCGCCATCCGGCAGAACGAAGCGATGACGGTGCCGCTCAAAGCAGCGCCCGCAGGGCGCGAAAAGCTGAGCGGGCTGATTTCCAAATATGCCGTCATGTATAATGTGCCGGAAGATCTGGTTCACCGCGTTGTGCAGCGTGAGAGCATGTACAATCCCGGCGCCTATAACAGCGGCAATTTCGGCCTGATGCAGATCAGGCACGCCACGGCCCGCTCCATGGGCTTCGATGGCCCTGCCTCTGGCCTGTTCGATGCCGAAACCAACCTCAAATACGCCGTCAAATATCTGAGCGGCGCGTGGCTGGTGGCCGATAACAACCGCGACAACGCGGTCCGTCTTTATGCTCGCGGATATTATTACGACGCCAAGCGCAAGGGCATGCTGCACGTTCTGCGGAAGTAATAGCTTTGACTATGGTGGAGAAGCCACGCAGCTTGCAGCTTCTCTGGTAAACATGCCAGGTACTTTGTTTCGTCATCCTTGGGCTTGTCCCAAGGATCTAAGCGCATCGAAAAAATCGATCCGTTGCAGGTCCTCGGGACAAGCCCGAAGATGACGTCTGCGTGAGTGCGTGGCTCGCATTCCCATCTAGCGACGCGCTCTTCTTTGGTGTCCGGTTCAGGGCGGGCACGGGCTGGTTTCCCCACCGTCTTTCTGATTCGTTGCTTTCACCCACAGCCCCTGTCATCAAACTGTAGCGTCACGGCTGTAGACGCCTCTCAATCGACTGAGAGGTGAACATATGACGAGTGCGGCACCCAAGACCGGCTTCAGCAAGAACACGAAACTGAAGTCCGCATTGCTCCAGCACAAGGCACTCTCGAAAAGCGGCCTGTCCGAACGGTTCTTCGGAGTTCTTTTCTCCGGTCTCGTTTATCCGCAAATCTGGGAAGACCCGGAAATCGACATGGAGGCGATGGAACTGGGCGAAGGCCATCGCATCGTCACCATCGGTTCGGGCGGCTGCAACATGCTGGCCTATCTCTCCCGCAACCCTGCCAGCATCGATGTCGTGGATCTGAACCCGCATCACATCGCCCTTAACAAGCTGAAGCTCGCCGCCTTCCGCCACCTGCCCGCCCATCAGGACGTGGTGCGTCACTTCGGCCGCGCCAATACGCGCAGCAACAGCAACGGTTACGACCGTTTCATCGCCGATCACCTCGACGACACGACCAAGGCCTACTGGTCGAAGCGCACCCTGTCCGGTCGCCGCCGCATCTCTGTGTTTGACAGGAACATCTACCGTACCGGCCTGCTCGGCCGTTTCATCGGCGCCGGTCACCTCATGGCCCGCCTGCACGGCGTCAAGCTGACGGAAATGGCCAATAGCCGCACGATGGATGAACAGCGCCAGTTTTTCGACAGCAAGGTCGCGCCGCTGTTCGACAAGCCCGTGGTGCGCTGGCTGACGAAGCGCAAAAGCTCGCTTTTCGGCCTCGGCATTCCGCCCCGCCAATATGACGAGCTGGCCAGCCTTTCCGACGACGGCACGGTTGCCTCCGTGCTTAGGGAGCGGCTGGAAAAGCTCGCCTGCAATTTCCCGCTCAGCGACAATTATTTCGCCTGGCAGGCCTTTGCACGCCGTTATCCCGAGCCGCATGAAGGCACCCTGCCCGCCTATTTGAAGCCGGAATATTACGAGACGATCCGCAACAATACGGCCCGCGTCGCGGTGCATCACGCCACCTATACCGAGCTTCTTTCCAAAAAGCCGGCAAGCGGCGTTGATCGCTACATTCTTCTCGACGCGCAGGACTGGATGACGGACGGGCAGCTCAACGAGTTGTGGTCCCAGATCAGCCGCACTGCTGCTCCCGGCGCGCGCGTCATCTTCCGCACCGCCGCCGAAAAAAGCGTTATCGAAGGTCGGCTCTCCACCGACATCCGCAACCAGTGGGTCTATCTCGAGGAGCGTTCGCAAGAGCTGAACGCCATGGATCGTTCGGCAATCTATGGCGGCTTCCATATCTATCAGAGGGCTATGGCATGAAAACCATCGGCGAGAATGTGGGCCTTGCAGACAGCGCGCATGCGGGCATGATGGACCGCATGTATCGCCACCAGCGGCATATCTACGATATTACCCGCAAATATTATCTTCTCGGCCGCGACCGGACCATTTCCGGCCTCGACGTACCGAATGGCGGCACGCTGCTGGAAGTTGGCTGTGGCACCGGCCGCAACCTGCTTTTGGCCAGCCGCAAGTTTCCGCAGGCAAAACTGTTCGGCCTCGATATTTCTTCCGAAATGCTGCTGACCGCATCGGAAAATTTTGCCGGCAAGGCGGAGCGCCCCATCCTGCGCGTGGCCGATGCCACTGCCTTCCGCGCTGCTGAATTCGGCCAGCCTGACGGTTTCGACCGCGTCATGATCCCCTATGCGCTATCGATGATACCGGACTGGGAAAAGGCGATCGAGCGGGCGCTCACGGCGCTGAAACCCGGCGGCTCGCTGCATATCGTCGATTTCGGCCAGCAGGAACAATTGCCGAAGTGGTTCCGCACCCTTCTGCAGGCGTGGCTCACCCGTTTCCACGTCACGCCCCGCGCCAATCTTCGTTATGTTCTGGCCAATATGGCTGGCCGCTTTGACGGCAATCTCCAATTCGAAGAGATTGCCCGCGGTTACGCCTGGCGAGCCATCATCACGCTTCCGGTCGCCGAAATGCAGCCGAAAATCAGCCGGATGTTGGCGGACGCCTGATTTTCGACGGATTGCGCCTTGTCGATTCGGAGGCAGGCGCGGCACCGCCCGATACTATTCCAACCGCCGCGCACCAGAGAGAACTCCGGCGTTTTCTTGCGGACCGGATGACAAATCGCTTCATATTCAGTGCCTTGCAAGGCCGAAAAAGGCCGTTGCCCCTTGCCATATCAGTTTATTTACCATGTTATGGCTAAATTGGGAGATGCGCCGCGCCATGTTGCGGCTGCGGGATGGGCAACAACACTTTCATCAGGGTTCAAATGCGGCTGCGTTTATCGGCACTATTGTCGGCTTTGCTATTGATCGGCGGCTGCACCTCCACGAGTTACGACTTGCTTGAAACCGCATCCGTTTCCAAGCCGAAATTTGCCGATACCGATCCGCAGGATTTCGGCATGAACAATCCGCATCGCCATGAGGTGCACGGCATCGACGTGTCCAAATGGAACGGCGACGTCGACTGGCAAACCGTGCGCAAATCCGGCGTCTCCTTCGTCTTCATCAAAGCGACCGAAGGATCAGACCGCATCGATCCGAAATTCGGCGACCATTGGCGCAGTGCGGCAGCGGCAGACATTCTGCACGCGCCCTACCATTTCTACTATTTCTGCTCGACAGCCGATGCTCAGGCCGACTGGTTCATTCGCAACGTGCCGAAGGAAGCCGTCACCCTGCCCCCGGTTCTCGATGTGGAGTGGAACCCCTCCTCGCCCACCTGCAAGACAAGGCCCGCGCCGGGCATCGTTCGCGCCGAAATGCAGCGTTTCATGGATCGTCTTGAAGACCATTACGGCAAGCGACCGATCATCTACACCTCGGTTGATTTCCACCGCGACAATCTCGTCGGCCAGTTCAAGAATTACCATTTCTGGGTGCGCTCCGTCGCCGCCCATCCGGCCAAGATTTACGAGGAACGCCAATGGGCCTTCTGGCAATATACGGCAACCGGGGTTGTGCCCGGCGTCAACGGCCCGACCGACATCAATGTTTTTGCCGGCAGCGAGAAAAACTGGCGTAAATGGGTCGCTTCCGCCAAATAAACACGGCCAAGAAGCAACACATTCGAAAAAACCGCGTTCTCACCTGTCGTCTGGCTGCGAGACCCGTTTTTTTGTCGCAAACATATGGGTAAAGCGGGCCTACAACCCATTGAGGAAATTCCCATGTCTACCTTCCGGTCGCGCAGCATCATTTTTGCCGCCGCTTTGTCGCTTCTTTCCACTGGCTCCGCCCTTGCCACGCCGCCCGTCGCCTCGCCTGACGATCCCAAGCAGGTCGCCTGCGGCGGTGATCTCGGCGCATTTCTCGAAGGCGTGAAGGCCGATGCGCTGGCCAAGGGCATTCCGGCCGACGCGATCCAGAAGGCGCTTGCCGGCGCGCAGATCGACCCGAAGGTGCTGTCGCGTGACCGTGCACAGGGCGTCTTCCGCCAGACCTTCCTCGAATTCTCCCAGCGCACCGTCAGCCAGGCCCGTCTCGATATCGGCCGCAGGAAGCTGCAGGAGCTCTCCTCCACCTTCGCCCGCGCCGAAAGTGAATATGGCGTACCGGCCGGCGTCATCGCCGCCTTCTGGGCCATGGAAACCGACTTCGGCGCCGTTCAGGGTGATTTCAACACCCGCAACGCGCTGGTGACCCTCTCGCATGATTGCCGCCGTCCGGAACTTTTCCGTCCGCAACTGCTGGCGCTCATTGAAATGGTCCAGCATGGCGATCTCGACCCCGCCGCCAACACCGGCGCATGGGCCGGTGAAATCGGCCAGGTGCAGATGCTGCCCAAGGACATCATCGCTTTCGGCGTCGATGGTGACGGCAACGGCCACATCAACGTCAAGGACAGCGCCCCGGATGCCATCCTGACGGCTGCAAAATTCATCCAGCATCTCGGCTTCAAGAAGGGCGAGCCGTGGATTCAGGAAGTCTCCCTGCCGGAAAACCTGCCATGGGAAAAATCCGGCCTCGGCGGTCCGCTCACCGCCGGCGAATGGTTCGCGCTGGGCGTGACCCCGCGTGACGGCAACAAAAACTTCGCTTCCCTGCCCGCAGCCCTCATCATGCCGCAGGGCCGCAAGGGACCGACCTTCATCACCTATCCGAATTTCAACATATATCTGGAATGGAACCAGTCGTTCATCTACACGACTTCGGCCGCCTATTTCGCCAACCGGCTGATGGGCGCGCCCGTCTACACCAAGGGCAACCCAGAGCCCGGCTTCGATGACGCGACGATGAAGGAGCTTCAGACCAAGCTTGAAGCACGCGGACACAATGTCGGCAAGGTCGATGGCATCCTCGGTTCCGGCACCCGCGTCGCCATTCAGAAGGAACAGCAGCGCCTCGGCATGCCCGCGGATGGCTGGCCCTCGGCGGCTCTTCTGCAGGCGCTTTAAGCAATCTTAACGACGCTGGCGGGCCTTTAATCTGTCCGCCGGAATCAAGGCAAAATCGTTAATCTCGACCGGATGACTGGGGATAACACCCCGGTCATTTACTTTTTTTAAATAAATGAAGCAGTGCGTGATTAGAAAATAATCCTTTATTTTCAATATATTACAGAAAACGCTTTTTTATGCGACTGCCAAACGTGCTGCACTGCATCACAGAAACCGCTTTTCAACTGCCACAAAACGGTCATATTATCGAACCTGTCAACAACAGGAGGCACCCATGGGACTTACAAAATCTCTCAATGCCTTGGCAGTCGGTTTGGCGTTTTTGTTCGTAGCGATGATGCTTTTCATCTAACGAGACGTGAAGACCAAACGCAGATAAGAACCGTAGATGACACGAATTTAAAAAGCGCAGGCCCCGAGGGACCTGCGCTTTTTTCATGTCGAAAATAAACTTTTTTACTTCAGGCGGCGCTGCGGCGCAAACGCTCCAGCCCGAGATTTTCTAGCACGGCATCAACCAGCGGCGCGCGGTTCATCGTATAGAGATGGAATTCGTTCACGCCGCGCCGCTGCAGATCGGCGATCTGCTCGGCGGCAACTTCGGCAGCGACGCGGGCGCGCCCTTCGAGATCGTCGTCATAACCTTCGAAACGCTCATCCAGAAAACCGGGGACGCTGGTGCCGCAACGGCCAGCGAAACGCTTGAGCTGATGAAGGTTCTGGATCGGCATGATGCCCGGCACCACCGGAATGGTGATGCCCGCCGCCGTCACCCGCTCCATGTAACGCTCGAACACGTCATTATCGAAGAAGAACTGCGTCAGCGCGCGGGTCGCGCCATTATCCGCCTTGCGCTTCAGCATGTCGATATCGACAGCCTCGCTGGCGCTTTCGGGATGTTTTTCCGGATAGGCCGACACGGAAATCTCGAAGTCACCGATCTCGCGCAGGCCCTTCACCAGAGCGGCGGCGTTCTCGTAACCTTCCGGGTGTGGCTTGTAGTCCGTGCCGATGCCCGTGGAGGGATCGCCCCGCAGCGCTACGAAATGGCGAACGCCGGCATTGCGGAACTCTTCGACGACCTGATGCACATCGTCACGGCTGGCATCCACACAGGTCAGATGCGCGGCAGTCGGCAGATGGCTGTCACCGATCATCCGGCGCACCGCATCCAGCGTCGGCGCCTTGGTGGACCCACCAGCGCCATAGGTGACCGACACGAAATCCGGGTTCCATTTTTTCAGCTCGGCAACCGTTTCCCAGAGATGGGTTTCCATCTCGGCATTCTTGGGCGGGAAAAACTCGAAAGATAACCGGATATCGCCCCGGTTATCGCCATTGTGGCGCATGGTTTCCGACCTCAACATATCATGCCCTCCGGGAGCCAAGTAAAACCGCCTCTTGCACCACATCGTCTGCCATCAGCAGCCGTTGGTCGCGGGCAACCCATATCGTCACGTCCAAAGCTTCGTCGGACGCTTTTTCAGAATGAAGGTCAACGGCGCGGTCGGGCGCGAGCCCGGCCTTTTTCAGCCATTCTTCCATCAGCGGATGCGAAAAGCCGAGCCGGATATGGGCATGGTCATCGCGCAGATATTCGAAGGAATGCGGCGCAAGATCGATGACGATCAGCCGCCCGCCGGGACGCAGCATACGCGCGGCCTCGGAAAGTGCGATTTCTGGCTGGTCGAGAAAATGCAAAACCTGATGGATGACGATCAGATCAAAATCCTGGCCTTCCAGCGGCAGGTTGAGAATATCGCCATGGCGAACGGATGCATTGATCACGCCCGCCTTGTCGAGATTGGCGCGCGCCACCGACAACATGTCGCGGCTGGCATCGACACCGATCGCCCGGCGATAGATGCCGCTCAGAAGCTGGAGAATGCGGCCGGTGCCAGTGCCGAGATCAAGCAGCGAATCGACCGGCGTGGTGCCCACCAGCTTCAACAGCGCGCCTTCAACGGCCTCGTCGCTCACATGCAGACGGCGCAGCTCATCCCAGGCGGACGCATTGCGGCTGAAATAATCCTGCGCCCGCTCCGCTCTGGCCCGCTTGACGGTTGTAAGACGTTCACTATCACGCTGGAGAACGGCGTCAGCGGGCGATGCCGCGCCAAGCAGCTGTCGGACGACAACGGCGGGCTCACCATCCTGCCGCAGGCGGAAATAGGCCCAGGCGCCTTCCTGATAACGCTCGATCAGCCCCTCTTCCGTCAAAAGCTTGAGGTGACGGGAAATACGCGGCTGCGACTGGCCGAGAATTTCGGTAAGATCGGTGACGGTCAGATCGCCAGCCCCAAGAAGCGCCAGCAATCGGAAGCGCGTCGGTTCACCCGCCGCCTTCAAGAGATCCACCAATTTGTCTAAACCGAACGCCACTCTGTCGCGCCTCGCAAGCTAATCAACATATAAAGATATCTTTATGTCGATGTGGCGCGGGATGCAAGCACAAACTGTCTTACACCTTGATCAAGTCCACTTATTACACGCGAAAAGGCCCGCTTTACGGCGGGCCTTTTGCAGAGAGCGGAAAAGGATCAGCGCGTCAGGCGCTTGTAGCTCACACGGCCGGGCTTGATGCTTTCCGGGCCGAGGCGGCGGACCTTGTCCTTTTCGTAGTCTTCGAAGTTGCCTTCGAACCATTCCACATGGCTGTCACCCTCGAAAGCGAGGATGTGGGTGGCCAGACGGTCGAGGAACATGCGATCGTGGCTGATGATAACGGCGCAACCGGCAAACGCTTCCAGCGCTTCTTCAAGTGCCGCCAGCGTTTCGGTATCAAGGTCGTTGGTCGGTTCGTCGAGCAGCAGCACGTTGCCGCCGGCCTTCAGCATTTTGGCAAGGTGCACGCGGTTACGCTGACCGCCGGAGAGATTGCCAACCTTCTGCTGCTGGTCGCCACCCTTGAAGTTGAAGGCACCGCAATAGGCGCGCGAGTTCACTTCGAACTTGCCGAGCTTGATGATGTCGTTGCCGCCGGAGATTTCCTCCCACACGGTCTTGTCACCCGCCAGCGTATCGCGGCTCTGGTCGACATAACCCAGCTGCACGGTTTCACCCACGGTCACCGAACCGCTATCCGGCTGTTCCTGACCGGTGATCATGCGAAACAGTGTGGTTTTACCAGCACCGTTCGGACCGATGACGCCGACAATGCCGCCCGGAGGCAGCTTGAAGGTGAGGTTTTCGATCAGCACACGGTCGCCATAGGACTTGGTGAGGTTTTCCGCCTCGATAACGACGCGTCCCAGACGTTCGGCGACCGGAATGACGATCTGCGCGTCGCCGGGACGGCGGTTCTCAGCGGCTTCCACCAGCTCGTCATAAGCACGGATACGCGCCTTGGACTTCGTCTGGCGCGCCTTCGGGCTGGAAGCGATCCACTCCTGTTCGCGGCTGATGGCCTTTTGGCGCGAGGCGTCTTCGCGGGATTCCTGCTGCATGCGCTTGGCTTTCGCCTGCAGATAGGCCGAATAGTTGCCTTCGTAGGGAATGCCGCGGCCACGGTCGAGTTCGAGAATCCAGCCGGTGACGTTGTCGAGGAAGTAGCGATCGTGGGTGATCATCATCACGGCGCCGGGATAGTCGCGCAAGTGTTTTTCGAGCCAGGCGATGGTTTCGGCGTCCAGATGGTTGGTCGGTTCGTCGAGCAGCAGCAGGTCGGGCTGCGACAGCAGCAGCTTGCAAAGCGCCACGCGGCGGCGCTCACCACCCGAAAGGCCGGTTACGGCAGAATCGCCGGGCGGGCAACGCAGGGCGTCCATGGCCATTTCGACCTGATTTTCCAGATCCCACAGGTTCTGGCTATCGATCATGTCCTGGAGCTTTGCGCCCTCATCCGCCGTTTCGTCGGAATAGTTCATCATCAATTCGTTGTAGCGGTCGACGATCGCCGTCTTGCTCGCCACACCTTCCATGACGTTTTCCATCACGGTCTTGTTTTCGTCGAGCTTCGGCTCCTGCTCGAGATAACCGAGCGTCGCACCTTCGGCGAGCCAGGCCTCACCGGTATATTCCTTGTCGAGGCCGGCCATGATTTTCAAAACGGTCGACTTACCGGCGCCGTTCGGGCCGAGAATACCGATCTTGGCATCGGGGTAGAAGGAGAGATGGACGTTCTCCAGAACCTTCTTCGCGCCATAGGACTTGTTCAGCCCAGCCATGTGATAGATGAATTGACGTGCCATTGTAGCGAATGCTCCACATCGGATTTTTAAGAGTACGTATCGGGAAATTTGCCGCTATGTAGGGTAAATAGGACCTTGGGGCAACCTCTGGCACGATTATGACCCCATGATTATGACAAGCTGCGTGATGACACGATGGGTGAGATGATGAATGAGACGACGGATAACTTCGCCTTCAGCCGGATAGAGAGGCTGGACGCCCCCTCCGGCGCATCCATCGCCTTCCGCCACCAGCCTTCCACCCTCGTCCCGGCCCGCGGCGTGCTGATGATCTGCCATGGCCTCGTGGAGCATGCCGGCCGTTACCGCCGTTTTGCCGATGTCATGTCGCAGCAGGGTTTCGAGGTCTATGCCCACGATCATCGCGGCCATGGCCGCACGAAAGCGACGGATGCGCCGATCGGCCGTTTTGCCTGGAAAGATGGTGCGGAGAAGGTCGTCGCCGACGTCATGGCGATGCGGGTCATGGTCGGCGAAAGACATCCCGGCCTGCCGGTCATCCTGTTCGGCCATTCCATGGGCGGCCTCGTGGCGCTCAACACCGCCGTCAGTCATCCGGATGCCTTCGATGGCCTGTCGATCTGGAATTCCAATCTCAATCCCGGCGTGATGGGTCGTCTCGCACAGGTGGTGCTGCGGCTTGAAAAGATGCTGAAAGGCTCCGATGTGCCGAGCGTCATCCTGCCGAAAGCCACCTTCCGCGCCTGGAATGCAAAAATGCCGGAAAGGCGCACCCATGCCGACTGGCTGAGCCATGACAGGTTGGCAGTGGACGCCTATGTGGAAGACCCGCTCTGCCAGTTCGAGGCGAGCGTTTCCCTCTGGCAGGACGTCTTCGAACTCTCCTATCGCGCCCCGAAACTCATCGAACGCCTGCCGAAGACATTGCCGCTTTTGCTGGTCAGCGGCGACCAGGACGCCGCTACCAATGACGGCAGAGAGATCGTCTGGCTCGCAGAGCGGTTTCGGCAAGCCGGCTTCAGCCATGTCGAACACACCATCTACAAGGGCATGCGGCACGAAACGCTGAACGAGATCGGCTGGCAGGCGGTAGCGGCGGATTTCGCCGCCTGGTGCGGCCGCGTCGTTAACGGCTGAGGATGTCTTTGCCGAAACGGAATAAGTCCATGAGATAAAATCACATGCGGCGGGGCAAGGCGCGGTCTATAACCGGCAGGCACAAAATACCGGAGGACAGATGACCGACATGCCGAACAGGAAACCGCCGCTATCAGGCATTCGCGTCATCGAGCTGGCGCGTGTTCTGGCCGGACCCTGGGCGGGGCAGATGCTGGCCGATATGGGCGCTGACGTCATCAAGGTGGAAAACCCCGAAGGCGGCGACGACACCCGCACATGGGGACCGCCCTTCGTTGAAGACGCGGAAGGCGAAAACCTTTCCGCCGCCTATTACCACGCCACCAATCGCGGCAAACGCTCCATCATTGCCGATCTGAAGACGCCTGAGGGCTGCGAGCTGGTGCGCCGGCTGGTGCGCACCGCCGATGTCGTCATCGAAAACTTCAAGCGCGGCGGGCTTGCCAAATATGGCCTCGATTATGAGAGCCTGAGGGCGCTCAATCCGAAGCTGATCTATTGCTCCATCACCGGCTTCGGCCAGACCGGGCCTTATGCCGATTTTGCCGGATACGACTATATCGTACAGGGCATGTCGGGCTTCATGTCGATAACAGGTGAACCGGATGGCCAGCCGATGAAAGCGGGCGTGGCGGTTGCCGATATCTTCACCGGGATCTATTCCGTGACGGCCATTCAGGCCGCGCTGATCCACGCCATACGGTCAGGCGAAGGCCAGCATATCGACATGGCGCTTCTCGATGTGCAATCGGCGGTGCTCGCCAACCAGAACATGAACTACCTGATTTCCGGCAAGCCGCCCGTCCGGCTCGGCAACGCCCATCCGAATATTTCCCCCTATGAGGTGGTGCCGACAGCCGATGGTTTCCTGATCCTCGCGGTCGGCAATGACGGCCAGTTCCGCCGCCTCTGCAACATCCTCGGCATCGGCGCGATTGCCGATGACGAGCGTTTCGCCACCAACAAGGCGCGCGTGGCGCATAAGGTGGAAGTCCGGCAGATCATTTCCACCGAGACGCTGAAATGGCACAAGCGCGATCTTCTGAACACCTGCGAGCAGAATGCCGTGCCGGCCGGGCCGATCAATTCCATCGAAGACATGTTCGCCGATCCGCAGATCAAGGCGCGGGGCTTGCGTGTCGATCTTGAAGCGGAAGACGGCACCGTCATTCCCGGCGTGCGCACCCCCATCGTGCTCTCGCAAACCCCCTTGCGCTATGAACGCCCCAGCCCGAAGCTCGGAGAGCATCAGGCACAGGTGCTGGCCGAACTGGAAAACATCGAAAGGACCACCACGCCATGAAAAGAACGGGCGGAGAACTGATTGTCGAAGCGCTGAAGGCCAATGGCGTCTCCCGCGTTTCCTGCGTTCCGGGCGAAAGCTATCTGGCGGTTTTGGATGCGCTCTATGAAAGCGGCATCGAAACCGTGGTCTGCCGCCAGGAAGGCGGCGCCGCCATGATGGCCGATACATGGGGCCGGCTGACGGGTGAACCCGGCATCTGCATGGTGACGCGCGGACCGGGCGCCACCAACGCCTCGGCCGGCCTGCATATTGCAAGGCAGGATTCCATCCCGATGATCCTGTTCATCGGCCAGGTGCAGCGCGAAGCCCGCGAGCGCGAGGCGTTTCAGGAAGTGGAATATCGCCGCGCCTTCTCCGAATTCGCCAAATGGGTGGGCGAAATCGACGATGCGCGCCGCATTCCCGAATTCGTCACCCGCGCCTTTGCCGTCGCCACCTCCGGACGCCCCGGCCCGGTGGTTCTGACGCTGCCCGAAGATATGCTGGTGGAAGAGGTCGAAGCGCCGGAAGCAAAACCCTATACGCCCGTCGAAGCGCATCCCGGCCCGTCGCAGATCACCGCCTTCTCAAAAATGCTGAGCGAGGCAAAACGCCCGATCTTCATCATCGGCGGCACACGCTGGTCGGAAGAGAGTGTCGCGACTTTCGGGGCTTTCGCCGAAAAACACAATCTGCCCGTCGGCTGCTCCTTCCGCCGCCAGATGCTGTTCGACCACTTGAGCCCTTCCTATGTTGGCGATGTCGGCATCGGTATCAACCCGGCGCTGGCGAAGGAGATCAAGCAAGCCGACCTCGTGGTGCTGCTCGGTGGCCGCCTCTCCGAAATGCCCTCCTCCGGTTATACGCTGCTCGACATTCCCTACCCGTCGCAGAAACTCGTTCACATCTATCCGGAAGCCGAAGAGCTTGGCCGCGTCTATCGCCCCGATCTCGCCATCTGCGCCGCACCGGATGATTTCGTCGCTGCCCTTGCCTCCGTCTCGCTTTCGGTCAACGATTGGGCAGACCGCACGGCCGCCATGCACGCGGCCTACCTCAGCTGGTCGACGCCGCCGCAGACAGGCCCCGGCGCGGTGCAGATGGGTCCGATCATGGACTGGATCGAGGCCAATGTGCCTGATGACGCCATCTTCACCAATGGCGCTGGCAATTATGCCACCTGGGTCCACCGCTTCCACCGTTTCCGCCGCTACAACACGCAATCGGCCCCGACCTCGGGCTCGATGGGTTACGGCCTGCCGGCAGCCGTCGCTGCCAAGCATCTCTTCCCGGAGCGTGAGGTGATCTGCTTTGCCGGCGACGGCTGTTTCATGATGCACGGGCAGGAATTCATCACCGCCGTGCGTTACGGCCTGCCCATTATCACGGTCCTCGTGAATAACGGGACCTACGGCACCATCCGCATGCATCAGGAGCGGGAATATCCCGGCCGCGTCAGCGGCACCGATCTCGTCAATCCGGATTTCGAAGCCTTTGCTAAGGCCTATGGCGGCCACGGCGAAACGGTAGAGAAAACGCAAGACTTCGCCGCCGCCTTCGAGCGGGCGCGTGCAAGCGGCAAGCCGGCGATCATAGAAGTGAAGCTGGACCCGGAAGCAATCACGCCGACGCGCACGCTGACACAGATCAGGACAAAAAGCTGACATGACGCATGGACATGCCTCCGGCATGGTGTAAATCCTGACGCTCGCTTGACGTCGTCCTCGGGCTTGCCCCGAGGATCCAACCACGTCGCGTTAAATCGATCGGTTGCAGATGCTCGGGACAAGCCCGAGCATGACGTGGAGAGGTTTTACGCTTCTTTCAGCATCCACTAACTCAGGATACGACATGCCGGACGTTGCTCCTCCCGTCATCACCCCACGCGGCGCGAAGATCGAGCCTTCGGCCGGCGCACCTTTCGAGGCCGTGCGCGTGGCCCGTGATGTCCTGCACACATCCCGCACGGCAGCGCTCGCAACCCTTGATCCAGTCAGCGGCTATCCCTATACCACCGCCACCAATATCGGCATTGAGCCTGACGGCACGCCGTTCTTCTTCGCAGCCGGCCTGACGCTGCACGCCCGCAACATGGAGGCCGACCCGCGCATCTCGCTGACGCTTGCGCCATTCGGCAAGGGCGACGCGCTCACGCTGCCGCGGCTGACGTTGGTGGGCAAGGTGGAGCAGCTCAGCCCCGATGAGACGCCACTCGCCATCAGGCGCTACATTGCCCGTTACCCCAAAGCGAAACTTTATCTCTCCCTTCCCGACACAAGGCTTTACCGGCTGCGGACGGAAGGCGTGCAGATCAATGGCGGCCCGGCCCGCAATGCCAGCAACATCACGCCCGCCGACCTGCGCACCGATCTGTCAGGCGCGCACGAGCTGATGGCGGCGGCGGAAAGCGAGGCGACCCGCCTCAACGCCATCAAGGGCGAAGCATCGCGGTTAGCAGTTCTCGCCGGTGCAAAGACCGGCCGCTGGACAATCACCTCTATCGACCCGGATGGCATGGACCTCGCCTCGGCCAACGATCTGGCCCGGCTGTGGTTTGCGGCGCGGGTGGAGACGGTTAAGCAGTTTGAGAAGGCGCTTGCTTTGCTTCTGAAATGAAGGGCGCAAACGATTCACAAACCTGGGACAATCGCCCCTCCTCCGTCATGCTCGGGGTCCTCGGACAAGCCCGAGCATGACGAAACGAGTGTTTCGAATTTCCCATCAAAAAAGGCCGGGTCGCATTCCGCGATCCGGCCTTTTTTGGAAAATCAGACTGATGCTCAGAGAGCAGCGGTCACGATGAATTCAACCTTGTAGTCCGGCGTTGCCAGCGCTGCTTCGCTGGTGGCGCGGGCCGGCGGGTTTGCCGGGTCGATCCAGCCTTCCCAGACAGCGTTCATTTCGCCGAAGGTGGACATGTCGGAGAGGTAGATGATGGTCTGCAGGACCTTCGACTTGTCGGAACCGGCGGCGGCCAGCAGGCGGTCGACTTCAGCCAGCGCCGACTTGCTCTGTTCCGTCACGCTGGTGCCTTCGCCAACCTGGCCGGCCAGATAAACGGTGTTGCCGTGAACGACGGCGCCGCTCATGCGCTTGCCTGGCTCGATACGCTTGATGGTCATGGAAAACTCCTGTTGATTGGCATTTAAAAATAGAATGATGCGCGAAAAATCAGCCGCGCAGGTGATGGGTCTTTTCGTAGATCGCCGTGGAGCGCGCGCCGGAACGGCAATAGCCGAGCATCGGGCGCTGCAATTCGTCGAGCGCATCCACCATGCCGGCAACGGCATCGGCATCGACGCCATAACGGCCGACCGGCACATGCATGATGGTGAGGCCAAGCTGCTCGGCACGCTCGGCAATATCGGCAAAAAGCGGCTGACCATCTTCTTCGCCATCAGGGCGGTGGCAAACGATCGACTTGAAGCCGAGCGCCTTGACCTCATCCAGATCGGCGACGCTGATCTGTCCCGTGACCGAATAGTCGTCGTCTATACGCCTGATATCCATGTTTGCCTCCGCTGAAACCGACGTCCGCGCCGCTGGCACGCTCTCGCCATCCTTAGAAATCCGCATCCGATGTAAGGGCTGAAAACCCATGCGTCAATGATGCGCCGTGTTCATTCGGTACGGCGATCAAAGGATGTAAAAGCGCAGGCCGAAGGAGCGGCTTTCACCCGGCTGGAGAATATTGAACTCGCCGGCAGCCTCAAGCTCCCGGCGCCCCACCCAGCGATGCGAAACCGGCTCGATGCCGAGCACATTGGCCGGGTCCTGCTGGTTACGCCACATCTGCAGATAGGGCAGCGTCTCCGAGCGAAAGCGCACGGTCAGCGTCCTGCCGCCGATGGCCGCAATCGGACCAAGCTGCAATTCCGCCCATTCATCATTGCCGGCGGGAACGCAGAAGACGGTGCCCGGCTCATCCCCGAAACGCCAGCCATGGCCGCCTCCATCCAGCATCGCGCCTTCCAGCCGCACGGCATCGTCAAACAGACGGGCACCGACATTCATGTGATACATGAGAAAGACCGGAATCGGCCGCTCTGAAGTGTTGACGATCCGGTCATCGAGGCTGACTTCGCCGCTTTCGCCATCGATGCGCCATGTCCGCTCCAGCAGCGCAGTCCCGCCATCGGCAAGCTTCACGGGAACCTCGACGCGCGCCAATGCATTGGTCTCATGAACGTCAAAGGCAATGATCGTCGCGGGATGGGAGGAAAAGGAGCCATGCAACGGATAGCGACGCCCCTCCCCGTCACCCTCGATCGGCTCGGGATGGCGGATATGATCGGGACCGCAGGTGAAAAGGAAGCCTTCCAATGAGTGGTCGATACGCGCATCGCCATCATCGGGAATGGCACGGCCGGGCGCGATGTCGATGCCATCGACAATACACGAACCAATATCGAAAACAGAGGTTTCATCGAGGAAAATATGGGGCGATCTGCCGGCCTGAAACGAACGCAAGACAACCTCTCCTGTGGCAGTAAAAACGCATGAATCACGGAAACGCTACTAGTCGTGACGGAAATTAAGATTGCATTAACCGCGAATTCACCTTTTTCACAATAGGGTCAAGATTGCGGTGTGTTTATGGGCGAACGAAGCAAGGATAGCAGAATCGTGAAACAGTTTCTTAACGCAGCTCTGGGTTTGACAGTCACGGTAGTGGCGGCTTTCGCCCCGCTACAGGCTGGCGCGCAGCAGCGTTATGGCGACCAGCAGACGATGTTGGTGACACCGGATGGCCGTGTGCTCGACTTCATGCCCGAGCGCGGCGATATCGTCATCAGCCGCGACGGGATGGGTCGCACGGTATTTTACGACCAGTACGGCAATCTGCTCGCCACCGAAATGCCCTCCGGCTATCAGCAGCAGCGGCAGCAGGCGCGCCAGCAGCGCGACACAACCTATTATCCGCCCGCCCCCGGCGGCCAGTATCGTGAGCCGCAACGCGACTACGGCTATCAGGACAATGGCAGCGTGCGTGACTATCGCGAATATCGCGGCGACGGTTCCGGCGACAATGTCTATACCGGTTCCGTTCCCGGCCCCGGTGCGGTGGAAAGCGGGCCGCTCGGCCAGCCCATGCCCGGCGAAAGCACCACGGCCGCCGTTCCGCAGCCGGATCACCTGATCGAACGCCACACGCCGGTGACGACACCGGTCAACCGTTCCCGTCAGGAAATCGTCGCACTTCAGACTTTCCTCGACCGTGAAGGCATCTCCCCCGGCGTAATCGACGGCAAGATGGGTGACAACGTCAACAAGGCGATTGCCGCCTGGCAGGACATGACCGGCGAAAAGCTGGACCCGAACAATTCCGACGACATTCTGGAACGTCTGCGCTCCTCGGGCGGCATGCCGATCGTCGACTACACCATTAGCGCTGCCGATGCCGCCGGCCCCTATGTCGCCTCCATTCCGGACGACTATGCCGAGAAATCGCAGCTGCCCGCCTTGTCCTTCACCAAGACCTCGGAGGCGCTGGCCGAGCGCTTCCATATGGATGAGAATTACCTGAAGGAACTGAACCCCGGCATCGACTTCACGGTGCCCGGCACCATCATCAAGGTGGTCAATCCGGGCGAGACGAAAAAGGGACAGGTGGCCCGCATCGTCGCGCATAAGGGCATCAAGCAGGTCTTCGCTTATGGTCAGGACGGCAATCTGATCGCCGCTTATCCCGCCACCATCGGTTCCACGGATACGCCTTCGCCGAGCGGAACGCACACGGTGGAGCGCATCGCGCTCAATCCCGGCTACACCTATAATCCGAAGATCAACTTCAAGCAGGGCCAGAACGACAAGATCCTGCAGATCCCGCCGGGTCCGAACGGCCCGGTCGGCACGGTCTGGATTGCCCTGTCGAAGCCGACATACGGCATTCACGGCACCCCGGAACCGTCGAAGATCGGCAAAACCAACAGCCATGGCTGTATTCGCCTCACCAACTGGGATGCGACCGAACTGGCGAAAATGGTCCGCCCCGGCGTTGTGGTCGAATTCGCGGAATAGAGCTGACGGTGAAAACAATAGAAAAGCCCGGCGGACTGTGGTCCTCCGGGCTTTTTTTCGTTGAGAAAGTTTTATCCGCGCTTTTCCGTCAGGAAGTAAAGCAGAGCCGCCACCGGCAACGCAAAGCCGATCCACGAGGCTGCACCCCATTCACCCACAGCATAGGCCCAACCGCCGACCGCAGAGCCGATCGCTCCACCCATAAAAAACGTCGCCATATAGATGCCATTGAGACGGCTGCGGAATTCCGCACCGAGCGTGAAGATCGCCCGCTGGCCGAGCACCAGATTGGTGGTAACACCGAAATCGAGAACGATGGCGGCAACGACCAGAATGGCGAGTGCCAGATGCGAGCCTTCGGGCGCAAGATGTGTGACGGCGAAGGAGAGCGCCACCGCCACCAGTGCAAGGAATGTGGCCGCATAGGTCCAGCCTCGGTCGGCCATGCGCCCGGCAATCGGCGCGGCAACGGTGCCCGCCGCTCCAGCGAGCGCAAACAGCGCGATCTCGCCCTGGCTGAGATTGAAATGCGGCCCGCTCAGATAAAGCGGCGTCGTGGTCCAGAACAGGCTGAACGCGGCAAACAGGAAGGCGTGATAGATTGCCCGCCGCCGCAGGAGGGGCGTATGCATGGCCAGTCTGCCCATCGAGGCCATCAACGCGCCATAACCCAGTCTTGCCTCAGGCATACGAGCAGGCAAAAGCCGGAAGAGCACGACAGCGAGGATCGTCATAACGCCCGCCGAGGTCAGGAAGACACCACGCCACGACACCACTTCCGACAACAGGCTGGAGACCGGACGCGCCAGCATGATGCCGGCCATAAGCCCACTCATGACGTTGCCGACCACCCGTCCGCGAATGGCGTGCGGCGCCATATGCGCGGCATAGGGAACGATGACCTGCACCGCCACGGAACTGACGCCAACCAGAAAGGCCGCGATCAGAAACGGGGCCGCATGCGGCGCGAATGCCGCCGCCACCAGCGACAGTACCGCCATGGAAACGGCACTGACGACCAGTTTGCGATTTTCGATGAGATCACCGAGCGGTACGACGAATAGCAGGCCGACGCCATAACCGATCTGCGTCAGGGTCACGATCAGCCCGGTCGCGCCGGCGGAAAGACCAAGTTCCGCCCCGATGATGCCGGCAAGCGGCTGGGCATAATAAAGATTGGCGGCAATCAGCCCACAGGCTGTCGCCAGCAGAAAAGTCAAAGCCGGAGAAAGAGATGTTGCATCAACATCCTCCCCTTCAATTACACGCGTCGTCATCATGTTCTCCAATATGGAAACAAACGTTTCCTAAATCGACATAAATTCACTCGGCAAGCTTCATGGCGATATCCACCACGGCCACCATGTCCTTGAGGCTGCGCCCCGTCTTTCCCACCACGCGCATGCCATACATCATGCACAGCATTGCGCGGGCGAGATCATCGGGATCGACCTTCGAATGCACCGAACCATCCTTCTGCCCCTCGGCAACGAGGCGGGCGACAATCCGCTCCCTCACCTTCACGGCCCGTTCGACCACGGCGGCGATGTCGTCATCCAGCGCCGCCAGATCGGCAGCAGCACCGACAACCAGACATCCATCAGAGCCGGCACCGCCATGCGACCGTTCCGCATAGAACATCAACCCTGCCCGCAGGCGTTCGCGACCGGTATCGTAACCGGCCACCGCTGCCTCGAAACGCTCGGTCTGCACGATCCTGTAGCGCTCCATCGTGGCGATGAAGACAGCCTTCTTGTCCTTGAAGGCCTTGTAAAGACTGCCCTGCGCCAGATCCATCGCATCGGTAAGGTCACCCACAGAGGTGGCGTGATAACCGCGCCTGGAAAAAACCCGGATCGCACCATCGAGCGCGCGGTCAATATCGAACTCACGCGGCCTGCCGCGATGGCGCTGTTCCTCGGACTGGTTGTGGCTGATATTGCTCATGACCGGAATATAGGAAACGATCATTTCCAAATCAAGCAAATAATGAAGCTGACAGGAAAAGCCGCGACTGCACTTGAGCGAGCCGAACGGCAGTCGATCGTCTGGAACATCATCCCGCCTCTGCGGCGATGAACGCCGCAGACGGATCGAATGTCGAAAGCAGTGTTTCAGGCAGCCTTGCGGGTGAAAAGGCGCGCGGGTGGTGTGCCGAGCCGCGACAGGCGTTTCGGCAGCAGGCCGAGCACTTCACCCGCGAATGCCTTGGCATTCTCCACCGCCTTGTCGATGTTGCTCACCTTGTTCTTATCGAGACAGAGAAGCGTGCCGCCAAGATCGAAAATATCGCGATAGGCCGCTCTCTCGACAATCGGCGTGCTGAGAACCGAGACATTTTTCTCGGCCAGCAGCATTTTGACGAGCAGTAGCGAACGCGTCGCCACCATGGCGTTCACCCGCGTCAGCACGATGGAATGGGCAATCTCCTTGCCCATCTTGCGGTTCAGGAATTCGATGTGATCAAGGACTTCGGCAGCGCCGCGCGCATCCATGGCGCAGCCCTGAACCGGGATCAGTACATGGTCGGAAATACCGAGCGCCATGGTCAGAAGCGGATTTTTCGCCCCCGGCAGATCGATGATGAAACAGTCGGTGCTGCTTTTATTCTCGCGGATATGGCCCTCGAGCGACGCCATGGTCACATGCGAAATCACCGAAAGATTTTCGATCTCGCCTGATAATTCGTGCCAGCGGGAAATCCACAATTGCGGATCGGCATCCAGAACCGTCACGCGGTGGCCGCTGCGGGCCAGTTCGGTTGCCAGAAGCAGCACGGCCGTGGTTTTTCCGGCACCGCCCTTGGTATTGGCGAAAGTGATGACTGACATGATACCCCCTGTTGGTCAGAGCCGTTTCATGCTCATTCACGCACCGAAGCAATTCATGGTGCTTTCCATAACCTTAACGAACATGGTTAAGAAAAAGCTAAGATCGTTTTGGACCGCAACGAAAAGCCCGCGACCGGGTCGTCGCGGGCTTCTCCAGTTCAGTGGATTACATCAGCTTACGGCAGGAACCCACATCGTCCGCCCGCAACCGGCCGGCTTTAAGATCTTCATATTTGGGCAGATTCAGCGAACCGCCCAACTTTTTCTCAACGGTATTGCGATCAAGCGAAATCATGCGCCCGGCACTGGTGAAGGACACCATGCCATTCTTTCCGGAATAGGCCATGGTCGCGCGCATCTCGCAAAAATAGCGGTCAGAACCTTTAGACAGGTTCCAGCCTCGAATTCCCGCCTTGTTGCTCGAGAGGGCTCCAACTTTGTAGCCCTGCCCTGAAAGTTCCTTAAAAGAAGCAGCCTGCGTAACGACGGGCGACCCCAACAACGCCACCGCGATCAGTGACGAAAAAAGTGAGAATCTCGCGGTCACTCTGCCCACCCCTTAAAAGCAAGCCTCAAAAAGCGCCTTGGTATTTTCCAGCGTCATCGGCACCGGATTGCCGCCGCAGCTAGGATCCTTGATCGCTTCCGCCGCCAGTTCATCGATACGGTCCGGCTTGATGCCCATGGCGGTGAGATTTTCAGGCACGTTGAGTTCCTTGCGAAGTTCCAGCACGTAGTCATAGAAGCCGTCGAAACCACCGGAGATGCCGAGATAGGCGGCTGCGCGGGCAATCTTGTCTTCAATGGCCGGACGGTTGAAACGCAGCACCGCTGGCATGACGACGGCATTGGTCATGCCGTGATGGGTGTTGTAGACCGCGCCGATCGGATGCGAGAGCGAGTGAATGGCCCCGAGACCCTTCTGGAAAGCCACCGCCCCCATCGCTGCCGCTGCCATCATATTGGTGCGCGCTTCAATATCCGTGCCGTCCTTATAGGCGCGCGGCAGGAATTCCTTGACGAGACGCAGGCCCTCCAGCGCTACACCAGCGCTCATCGGATGGAAGAAGGGCGACGAATAGGCTTCGAGGCAATGGGCGAAGGCATCCATTCCCGTGCCGGCCGTGATGACCTTCGGCATGCCGACCGTCAGCTCCGGATCGCAGATGACGACGCCCGGCAAGAGCTTCGGATGGAAGATGATCTTCTTCACATGGGTCTGCGAATTGGTGATGACGCTGGCGCGGCCGACTTCCGAGCCGGTACCCGCCGTCGTCGGCACGGCGACGATCGGCGCGATCTTGGAAGCGTCCGCCCGTGTCCACCAGTCGCCGATATCCTCGAAATCCCAGACCGGACGCGTCTGTCCGGCCATGAAGGCGATGGTCTTGCCGAGATCGAGACCAGAGCCGCCGCCGAAGGCGACGACGCCGTCATGGCCGCCATCGCGATAGGCTTTCACGCCCGCTTCCATGTTGATCTCATTGGGGTTCGGATCGACATCGGCGAAGATCGCCCGGCCGAGGCCTGCCTCTTCCAGCACGTCGAGCGCATGCGCGGTGATCGCCATATTGGCAAGGCCGCGATCCGTCACGAGAAGCGGCTTCTTGATACCAAGCGTCTTGCAGGCTTCCGCCAGTTCCTTGATCCGGCCACGGCCAAGCTTGACGGCGGTGGGGTAGCTCCAGTTGGCGACGATATTCATTTCGTGACTTTCTTCAAATGGTAGGATTTCGGACGGGTCAGGTTCTGGAAACCAAGCACGGAGAGCGAACCGCCACGGCCGGTTTCCTTCACACCGGTCCAGCAAAGCGCCGGATCGAGATAATCCGCGCGGTTCATGAACACGGTGCCGGTTTCGATCTCGCGACCGATCCGCGCAGCCCGCGCCGCATCCTGCGTCCACAGCGAAGCGGTGAGGCCGTATTTGCTGTCATTCATCAGCGCGATGGCTTCATCGTCGTTCTTGACCTTCATGATGCCGATGGCAGGACCGAAAGTCTCTTCGGTCATGAATTCCATGGAATGATCGACATTGACGAGGATCTGCGGCGCGACATAAGCGCTTTCACCGTCATCGGCAGAGAACAGCTTCGGATCAACCAGCGCCTTCGCACCCTTCGAAACAGCATCAGCCATCTGCGCCCGCACCACCTTGGCAAAGCGCTTGTTGGCCATCGGCCCAAGCGTCGTTTCCTGTTCTAGCGGATTGCCGAGCTTGTAGTTCGAAACCCACGCCACCGACTTCTCGACGAATTCGTCATAGAGGTTTTCGTTGACGTAGATACGCTCGATACCGCAGCAGCATTGCCCGGAATTATAGGTGCCGCCGTCCATCAGCGTATCGACGGCGGCGTCGAGATCGGCATCCTCCATCACGTAACCGGGGTCCTTGCCGCCAAGCTCAAGCCCGAGACCGGTGAAGGTGCCGGCAGCTGCGCGTTCGATGGCACGGCCGCCTTCCACCGAGCCGGTGAAATTGACGAAGTTGAACAGGCCCTCGGAAATCAGCGCCGAGGTCGTGCCATGGTCGAGGAATACATTGATGAAGACATCGTCAGGCACGCCAGCCTCGACGAAAGCCCTCACCATCCGCTCGCCCACCAGCAACGTCTGCGCCGCATGTTTGATGACCACCGTATTGCCAGCCATCAAAGCGGGCGCGACGGTGTTGATCGCCGTCATGTAAGGGTAGTTCCACGGCGCGATGACGAAGACCACACCATGCGCCTCGCGCTCGATGCGGCGTTCGAAATTTCCGCTTTCCTCGATGACGAGCGGCGCCAGCGCATCGGCCGCAATCGACGCGACATAATTGGAGCGCTCGTTGAATCCCTTGAACTCGCCGCCGTAACGAACCGGCCGGCCCATCATATGCGCCAGTTCCGGCACCACTTCGGCGACCATCTCATTGAGACGCGCCACACCCTTCAGAACCAGCTGAACCCGGTCCTCAAGCGGACGTCGAGCCCAGTCTTTCTGCGCCTTGCGCGCTTTCGAAACGGCGGCCCGCGCCGCCTCCAGCGACATCGCCTCCCGCTCGGCATAAACCGAGCCATCGATGGGCGAGATATTCTGGATCATGGTCATGATGTTTTCCCGTAATGATTAGGCTCGTTCGAAACCGCGCGCCACTTCCCAGTCGGTCACGCGGCGGTCGTATTCTTCCTGTTCCCACCGTCCGGCATGGACGTAGTGATCGATCACGTCGTCGCCGAAGGCGCTGCGAAGCATTTTCGATCCGTCCAGAAAGGCGGTGGCGTCGCGCAATGTCTTGGGTATCTCGCGCACGCCATTGCCGCCATAGGCGTCGCCGACAAAAGCGGGCTCAAGTTCGAGTTTATTTTCGATGCCGTCAATGCCCGCCGCGAGAAGAGCGGCCATGGCGAGATAAGGATTGAGATCGGATCCGCCGACACGGCATTCGATACGGATGCCCTTGGTGCCTTCGCCGCACAGGCGATATCCCGCCGTGCGGTTGTCAAGGCTCCAGATCGCCTTGGTGGGCGCAAACGTGCCGGCCATGAACCGCTTGTAGGAATTGATGTAGGGCGCCAGGAAATAGGTGATCTCACTGGCATGGGCGAGAAGCCCGGCAACATAATGCCGCATCAACTCCGACATGCCATGCTTGGCGTCCTTGTCCAGAAACGCCGGATTCTTGCCGTCGAGGCTCCATAGCGACTGGTGAATATGCGAGGAACTGCCGGCGGCGTTATAGTTCCACTTGGCAAGGAACGTCACCGCCTTGCCCTTGGACCAGGCGATCTCCTTGGTGGCGTTCTTGATGATGGCGTGCCGGTCAGCCATGGTCAGCGCCTCGGCATAACGCACGTTGATTTCCGCCTGACCGGGGGACGCCTCGCCCTTGGAATTTTCGACCGGAATTCCCGCACCCTGCAGGCCCTTACGCAGCGCGCGCATGACGTCCTCTTCCTTGGTCGTCTGGAAGATGTGGTAATCCTCGTTATAGCCGCTGGCGAGGTTGAGGTCCTTGTAGCCGCTGACGCGCGCTGCATCGAAAGTCTGGTCGAACAGGAAAAACTCCAGTTCGGTCGCCATAAAGGCTTTCAATCCCATGGCCTCCAGCCGCGCCACCTGCTTTTTCAGAAGCGCGCGCGGCGAATGTGGCACTTCTTCATGGGTGTGATGGTCAAGCACATCACACAGCACCAGCGCCGTGCCTTCCAGCCACGGCACGCGCCGCAGCGTCGAAAGGTCGGGTTTCAGTACATAGTCGCCATAACCCTTTTCCCAACTGGAGGATTTGTAGCCGGGAACGGTTTCCATCTCCATGTCGGTGGCAAGCACGTAGTTACAGCTATGGGTTTCCTCATAGGCGCTTTCGACGAAGAACTCCGCCTGGAATCGCTTGCCCATCAGACGCCCCTGCATGTCGACAAGGCAGGCCAGAACCGTGTCGATGCGCCCCTCGGCGACATCCATCTTAAGCGCGTCGAATGTATAGCTCGTCATTTTGTCCGTTCCCTCTATTGTCCTGGCCGGGCGGCCGGATGCGGCCGCCCGTTTGTTTGAGTATCAGGCCTTTGCAGCCGCCGCTGCCATGGCAGCCTGCTTGTGCTCCAGTGCGAATTCCTCTTCCGGCGACAGGATGAGGCGATGGCGCCCGATAAAGGCGAAATAGGCGATCGCCACGGCAAACCACACCGCTACCCAAAGCACGCCCTTGCTGAAGTTCGGATCCTGGATCTGATAAAGCAGCGTGACGATGGCGATGATGATGGTCAGCACCGCGCCCGGAATGCCGAAGGGCGAGCGGAAAGGCCGCTCGATATGCGGCAGGTTTTTCCGAAGCAGGATGAAGGAAATCGCCTGCAGGATATAGGAGAACATCGCACCAAATACGGCCATGTTCAAAAGCACGCTGCCGATGATGCTGCCGCCCTCTTCCGCACCCAGCGAGAACCAGATGACCAGCATGACCGCAAGACCGACAAGCGCGCCGGCAATGTTAGCGACGAAGGGTGTGCGGTATTTCCGATGGGTAATCGACAGCACGGTCGGGAAATAGCCCGCACGCGACAGCGAATAGATCTGCCGGCCCTGCGCATAGAGGATCGTATGGAAGCTGGCGATCAGACCCGTCAGCGCCACGAGACCGAGCAGCACCACGCCGCCATCGCCATAGATCGCCTTGAAGCCATCCAGCAGCGGTTCAAGCGACGAGCTGAGATGGAAGGCGCCAACGCCCGGCAGGGACGGGTTGAGCAACACGATCATGAAGGCCGAAACCATCAGCGTGATGACGCCCAGAATGATGCCCTTCGGCATATCGCGTTTCGGATCGACCGATTCTTCCGCCGCCAGCGGCAACTGTTCGATGGCGAGGAACAGCCAGACCGCGAAAGGCAGCGTGGCGAGAACGCCCGAAAAACCGAAGGGGAAGAACGAACCGCCGCCCTCCGGCAACTCCACCGCCTTGCCGTCAGGACCGACGCCGATATTCAGCGCATAACGTGAGAAATCCATGTTCGGAATGGCGCTGATCCAGAAGAACACCAGAACGCCGAGCGAAATCAGCGTGATGACCAGCGTCACCTTGAAGGAAAGCTCCAGCCCGAAAACGTTGAGAGCAAGGAAGATCACATAGAAACCTATCCACACAAAGGGTGAATAGGCCGGATCGAGCCCTAGAATGGAATTCATATAGGCCGTGATGAAGGTCACGATGACCGCCGGCGTCAGTACATATTCGACATTCTCGCAAAGTCCGGTGACGAAGCCGCCCCAGGGACCCATCGCGGTGCGGGCGAAGGAATAGGCCGCACCCGTATGCGGCAAGGCCGGGCTCATTTCCGCGATCGAAAATGTCAGCCCGAGATACATGATGGCGATGATGATGCCCGCCACCAGCATGCCGCCCCAGCCGCCGGTGGAGAAACCGAAATTCCATCCGGAAAAATGCCCTGAGATAACCGCACCGACGCCGAGCGCCCAGAGCGACCACACGCCCGCATAACGGGATAGTCCGCGTTTTTCGAAATAGGATGCATCAGCCTTCTTATAGCTGACGCCTGATGATGAACTGTCCATGCCCTTCTCTCCTGAATAAGAAAAAAACAAGCCAGTCAGCCATTATTGGCCGATTGTGCCCCAGTTTTCAGCACTTGCGGAATGTTTCCGCGCTGTGCCGCACGCACTTGCTGTTCCCTTGCCGCTTCATGCCTTTCCGGCTTTCCTTGAATGTCGGCAGTCTCGTTTTGACGGCCGGCCCCGGTGTTTTCACCATCGGCCAGCCCTTTGCTCCCTCACTCATCGATTGATGAGAGCGCCTTCCCCATAAGCTCGTGGAGGAAACCGGCGATGGCCGCGTGCTCCCCTTCATTGGTGACAAGATCGTTGCGGATCTCGATCATGACGTTCAAAAGCCCGTCCGGCAGCGCATGTAGCCTGAGCGTATGCGTTACGCCGTCTTCCGGGCCGTAAGGATCGTTGCGGTTGATCGTCAGCGCCGATCCTTGCGCACCCGCCAGCATCGCGTCGGCTAGGCGACTATCGGTATCGTGCAGAATGCCGATCTGCACCGGGCGGAATTTACCGTGATAGACCGGCGTGAAACTGTGAACCGTCACCACCACCACCTTGCGCCCGGCGGCCTGCCGCTCGGCGATAATCTGGCTCACCCGGTCGTGAAATGGCACGTAGAGCGCCGACGTGCGGGCATAACGCTCCGCCTCGCCAAGCTCGAAATTACCGGGAATATCGTAAATCTCGCTCTTCACCGGCATGGCGGAAGGTGATTCGGGCGGGCGGTTGCAATCATAGACCAGCCGCGAGAACCGCTGGTAAACGAGCGTGGCATCCATGGTTTGCGACAGCAACCGGGCAACGGCGAGCGCGCCGGGGTCCCAGGCCGCATGGCTTGCCAGCACCTCCGGCGAAAGACCGAGCGTCCCCAGTTTTTGCGGAATGGTCGCGGAGGCGTGTTCGCAGACAAGCAGGACGTCACCACTGGCCCCGGCGTTCTCGACACCGACAGCCTGCCCCTCTGCTTCCGTGAAAAACCGTGAACGCACCGTCATGCAAGCATCCGCTCCGAAACCCGCTATCCCGCCAATGCCGAAAAGAATTCTTCACATTAATGCCAGTGTCAAATGGAATTTTGAAATTTTCTCTTCATTTTTTCCATTGACTCGATAGCTGACTGAGATGTTTATTTGAGCCAGCACACCGGCAAAAAGACCGGAAGGGGAAAAATTTGCGCAGCTCGACCGCAACCGTGTCGGATGTCATTCATGGCCACTACGATGCGCTGACCCGTTCGGAAAAACGGCTGGCGGAGAGCCTGCTTGGCAACTACCCCGTCTCGGGTCTGGGCAGCATCACCACGATTGCCGAAAATGCCGGCGTCTCGACGCCGACCGTGGCGCGCATGGTCCAGAAGCTCGGCTATAAAGGCTACCCGGAATTTCAGGCGCATATCCATCAGGAACTGGAAGCGACGATCTCCGGCCCGGTCGCCAAACATGACCGCTGGGCCACCAATGCGCCAGGCCTGCATATTCTCAACCGCTTCGCCGATGCCATCACCGGCAATCTGCGCGATACGCTGAGCGACCTCGACACCGCCGTCTTCGACAATGCCGCGGCACTGCTTTCCGACCGCAAACGCAGCATCTATTTCGTCGGTGGCCGTATCACTGGCGCGATTGCCGAATATTTCTTCACCCATATGCAGGTGATCCGGCCGAAAACGACGCTGATGTCGTCGAACTCCAGCGCCTGGCCGCAATATATGCTGAATATGAGCGCCGGCGACGTGCTGGTGATCTTCGATATCCGCCGTTACGAACACGATATGACGACGCTCGCCGAGGTCGCGAAAGCAAACGGCGTGCAGATCATTCTCTTCACCGACCAATGGACATCACCTGTGGCGCGCCACGCGCTGCACATTTTCCGCGTCAGGATCGAGGCGCCCTCGGCGTGGGATTCCTCGGTCGTCACGCTGTTTGTGGTCGAAGCGCTGATCGAAGCGGTGCAGAGCGGCACCTGGGATGAAACGAAGCAGCGCATGAACGCGCTGGAGGGCCTGTTCGAGCAGACACGTCTGTTCCGCCGACCAGATCGGACTTGAGTTGCGTAGCCGGCATACGACTTGACGCGGATGCCACTCGCTGATTGGATACCTGTGATCGCTACCAGCACGATAAAACAGGGGAAAACACCAAGCTGGGGAACGTATCCTGCCAAACGGACGACAACGGACAACTCCCGCAATTGCAGGCAAAAAGCCTGATAATGGCGGAAAACGGGCGTAAAGTGACGGAATCCGGATAAATAAATTGCAATCCGGCCGTCACATTAGCTTCATCTAGAATCCGTATCAGCGTCCGCAATATGAGAACACGAAGAGGAGAAAAAAGTGATCTCTCACTGCCGCCGACTGCTCGCTACGACCACCGCACTGGTCATCGCCTCCACCGCCATCGCTGCCGCTGAACCGAGCGCCGAACTAATCGCTGCCGCCAAGAAGGAAGGCATGCTGACCACCGTCGCGCTGCCGCACGACTGGTGTGGTTACGGCGACGTCATCGCCGCCTTCAAGGCGAAGTACCCGGAAATCACCGTCAACGAACTGAACCCCGACGCCGGCTCCGCCGACGAAGTGGAAGCAGTCAAGGCGAACAAGGACAACAAAGGCCCGCAGGCTCCTGACGTCGTCGACGTCGGTCTCGCTTTCGGCCCGCAGATGAAGGCCGAAGGCCTGCTGCAGCCTTACAAAGTCTCCACCTGGAGCGAAATCCCTGATAACGTCAAGGATGCCGACGGTTACTGGTACGGCGACTATTACGGCGTGATGTCGATGTTCGTGAACAAGGACCTCGTCAAGAACACGCCGAAGGACTGGGCCGACCTGCTGAAGCCGGAATATTCCGGTCAGGTCGCTCTTGCCGGCGATCCGCGCGCCTCCAACCAGGCCATCCTCGGCGTTCTCGCCGCTGGTCTTTCCACCGGTGCGAAATCCGGCAAGGAAGCCGGTGAAGCTGGCCTGAAGTACTTCGCCGACCTCAACAAGGCCGGTAACTTCCTGCCTGTTATCGGCAAGGCCGGCACACTGGCACAGGGCGCAACCCCGATCATCGTCGCCTGGGACTACAACGCACTGTCCTGGAAGAAGACGCTGAACGACAACCCGCCGACGGAAGTCGTCGTTCCCGAGAAGGGCGTTCTGGCTGGCGTCTACGTGCAGGGCATCTCCGCTTACGCGCCGCATCCGAATGCTGCCAAGCTCTGGATGGAACACCTCTATTCCGACGACGGTCAGCTCGGCTGGCTGAAGGGTTATTGCCACCCGATCCGCTTCAACGCCATGGTCAAGGCCGGCAAGGTTCCGCAGGAACTGATCGACAGCCTGCCGCCGGCAGCAGCCTATGAAAAGGCGATCTTCCCGACGCTCGAGGAAGTTGATGCCAACAAGGCCGCGGTTACGGCCGGCTGGGATAGCGTCGTCGGCGCGAACGTGAAGTAAATTGTTGAAAACGCACCCCGGCTGATCAAAGGCCGGGGTGTTTCTCTTATAATAAATACCTTAATAGACAGACCGTTCGAAAACGGCGTTTGGGGACAACGCATGCCATCAACCAACACCGGCGGACCATCCGACGCGGGCAGAAAGTTGCCGTTGCACTGGATAGGCGTCTTACCTTTTGCCGTTTTTGTCATGCTGTTTCTGATCATGCCGACGATGAAGATCGTCATCGGCGCGTTTCAGGATGCCGATGGCAGCCTGACATTGGAAAACATTGCCGGGCTTTTCACCCCGTCCATCCTCTCGGCCTACTGGATTTCAATCAAGATCAGCCTCGCTTCGGCGGCCCTCGGCTGCCTGATCGGCTTTGGCGTCGCCGCCGCCGTCGTGCTCGGTGGCCTGCCGCAGCGCATTCGTGGGCCGCTTCTGACCTTTTCCGGCGTCGCCTCGCAATTTGCGGGCGTGCCACTCGCCTTTGCCTTCATCGCCACCCTCGGCCCGGTTGGCCTGCTTACCGTCTTCCTGAAGACGCAGATAGGCATCGATCTTCGGCTGCTCGGCTTCAACATCCTGTCCTTCTGGGGCCTGACGGTCACCTATCTGTTCTTCCAGATTCCGCTGATGATCCTCATCATCACACCAGCGCTGGACGGCCTGAAGCGCGAATGGCGCGAAGCGGCGGAAATTCTCGGCGCAACCGGCTTTCAATATTGGCGCATGGTGGCATTCCCCATCCTGCTGCCGTCGCTGCTCGGCACCATGTCGCTGCTGTTCGCCAATGCTTTCGGCGCGGTGGCCACCGCAATCGCGCTCACCGGCTCCTCGCTCAACATCGTGCCAATCCTGCTCTTCGCGCAGATCCGCGGCGACGTTCTCGGCAATCCGCACCTTGGTTACGCGCTCGCCTTCGGCATGATCGTCGTGACAGGCATTGCCAATGCGCTTTACATCTGGCTGCGCGCCCGCAGCGAAAGGTGGCTGAAATGAAGAAGTTCTTCGCCTGGGGCGCGCTAATCTTCGGCCTGCTCTATTTCGCCCTGCCGCTGATCGGCATGACCAACTTTTCGCTGAAGATGCGGCGCGGCGAATATTCCTTCGACGCCTATGGCAAGGTGCTCAGCGATCCGCGTTTTCAGGAGACCTTCAGCTATTCGGTGGTGATGGCGCTGTTCACCATCGTTTTCGGTGTTCTGCTTGTCGTGCCCACCGCCTATTGGGTGCGGCTGAAACTACCCGGCCTGCGGCCCTATATCGAATTCATCACGCTTTTGCCGCTGGTCATCCCGGCCATCGTCATCGTCTTTGGTTACATCCGGCTTTACAACACCTCCAGCTGGCTGCCGCTGACCGGCACGACCTTCGGCACCAACCTGCTTTTGATGTTCGGTTATGCGACGCTCGCTTTGCCCTATATGTACCGTGCCGTCGATACCGGTCTCAGAACCATCGATGTCTCGACGTTGACGGAAGCAGCGCAAAGCCTTGGGGCCGGCTGGACGACCATCCTGTCGCGCATCATCCTGCCCAATGTTCTGGTCGCCGTGCTGTCAGGTGCGTTTTTGACCTTCGCCATCGTCATCGGTGAATTCACCATGGCAGCCCTTTTGAACCGCCCGGCCTTCGGCCCCTACATGCAGCTGCTCGGCGCCAACCGCGCCTATGAACCGGCAGCGCTTGCCGTGATTTCCTTCGGCATCACCTGGGGTTGCCTGGGTCTGATCCAACTCGTTTCACGCTACCAGAAGGGCGCGCCTCCCAAGGCCTGAGGACAGATTTTCATGAGCTTTTTGACACTTAGCAACATCAAGAAATCCTTCGGTTCCGTGCAGGTCGTGCATGACTTCGACATGGCCATCGAAAAGGGCGAATTCGTCTCCTTTCTCGGACCATCGGGCTGCGGCAAGACCACCGTGCTGCGCATGATCGCCGGCTTCGAAATCCCGACCGGCGGATCGATCGTCATCAACGGCAAGGACCAGACGACACGCAGGCCTAACCAGCGCAATATCGGCATGGTGTTTCAGGCCTATGCGCTGTTTCCGAACATGAATGTCTACGAGAACGTCGCCTTCGGCCTGAAAGTCGCCGGCAAGCCGAAAGCCGAGATCGACGCCCGCGTGAAGGAAATGCTCCAGCTTATCCATCTGGAACATCTGGCCGACCGTTATCCCTACCAGATGTCGGGTGGCCAGCAGCAGCGCGTGGCGCTTGCCCGCGCTCTGGCACCAAAACCGGAAGTGCTTCTTCTGGATGAACCGCTCTCGGCGCTCGATGCCAAGATCCGCGTATCGCTGCGCGAGGAAATCCGCCAGATTCAACAGAAACTCGGCATCACCACCATTTTCGTGACCCACGATCAGGAAGAAGCCCTGTCGATCTCCGACCGTATCGTCGTGATGAATTCTGGCCGCGCCGACCAGATCGGCACGCCCTTCGATATCTACAACAAGCCCGCGACCCGTTTCGTCGCCTCCTTCGTCGGCACGCTGAACCTCATCGATGCGACCGTCATTGACTCCTCGACCAACACCATTCGTGTCGGAGAGCAAAACGTGACACTGCACAAACCGGTCGAAGCTGCGAACGGTGAAAAAATCACCCTCGCATTGCGCCCGGAAGCAGGCGCGCTCGGCAGCGATGCCAAAGGTGATGTCGCCATTTCCGGCCTCGTCACCTCCAGCCAGTTCCTCGGGTCGGTCATCCGAACCCGTCTTGATCTCGGCGGCTCGACCCTGTCTTTCGACATGTTTAACGATCCCGGCACCGCGCCACCCGCCCTTGGCGAACAGGTAACGCTCAAATTCGCAGCGGGCGATCTGATGGTCATCAAGGACTAAATCGCTTTTCTCCATCGGTGGAAGACGCTAGAGCAGGTATTAAATTCGAACCTGCATACCAGCGATAAGAGGCCATGATGCGCGCGCTTTTCTACGAACGATTCGGCGAGACCCCTGTCGTCGCATCCCTGCCCGATCCGGAGCCAACCGATGGTGGCGTGGTCATCGAGGTGAAAGCGACAGGCCTCTGCCGCAGCGACTGGCACGGCTGGATGGGGCATGACACGGATATCCGCCTGCCGCATGTTCCCGGCCACGAATTCGCTGGCGTCATCGCCGCGGTCGGAAAAAACGTCACCCGCTTTCGGGCAGGCGACCGTGTCACGGTCCCCTTCGTTTCCGGCTGCGGTCATTGCCATGAGTGCCGCTCCGGTAATCAGCAGGTCTGCGAAACGCAGTTCCAGCCGGGCTTCACCCATTGGGGTTCCTTCGCCGAATATGTCGCCATCGATTATGCCGACCAGAATCTCGTGCATCTGCCGGAATCGATGAGCTATGCCACCGCCGCCGGTCTCGGCTGCCGTTTCGCCACCTCCTTCCGCGCCGTGACCGATCAGGGACGTCTGAAGGGTGGCGAATGGCTGGCGGTGCATGGCTGCGGCGGCGTCGGCCTCTCCGCCATCATGATCGGCGCTGGCCTCGGCGCGCAGGTCGTCGCCATCGATATTGCCGAAGACAAGCTCGAACTCGCCCGCCAGCTCGGCGCGACGGTCACCATCAACAGCCGCTCGGTCGCCGATGTTTCGGAAGCGGTACGCGAAGTAGCGGGCGGCGGCGCGCATGTGTCAATCGACGCGCTCGGCCATCCGCAGACCTGCTGCAATTCCATCAGCAACCTGCGGCGGCGCGGACGCCATGTGCAGGTGGGTCTCATGTTGGCCGATCACGCCATGCCCGCTATTCCCATGGCCCGGGTCATCGCCCACGAGCTAGAGATTTATGGCAGCCACGGCATGCAGGCGTGGCGTTACGAAGACATGCTGGCCATGATCGAAAGCGGCAAACTTGCACCGGAAAAACTGATCGGCCGCCACATAACCCTCTCCGACGCCATCACGGCCCTGCCCGCCATGGACAGTTTCAGGGAAAGCGGCATCAGCATCATCGACCGTTTCGAATAGTGCAGGCACCCGCAACCACCTTAGATTCGCGAATTGCGTCCGGTTCAGGCACCCCTGCGCCCGAACGCCCGGACAGGAGCGGCTCCCGGGGCAGACGCATGGACCGACGATGCTGCCGGGATACGCGTCGCGTGATCCGTCTGGCTATCGCTCCATTGACGGTTCACCAGCTGTTTCGTGCGGACTTCCAGCGGGTCGGGGGCGTCCTCCTCCTGGTACTGCTTACTTCCCGTGACTGCGGAGGTCGTCGCCAATCGCGAAATCCACCGCACGATCTGCATGCCCTTGTGAACAAGCACAAAGATACCAATAATTGCGACCGCTATGATAATCACGAGGTTCCAGGGAGCATCGCTGCCCCTTGCCGCCCGCTCCATGCGATCTTTTGTCGTCGGATCAAAACCAAGCGTCGCCTTCAGCCTGGCGATGTCAGCATCACTGAGCCTGCTGTACCGCTCGCCACGATACAGTACATAACCGCTCCTATCCCCGCTGTTGAGATAACCAATGTCGAATGCTTCCCCGTCGCGAAGAAAAGGCCCGTTGTCCGGCAGATCATAAACGAGATCGATGGTCTCGCCGCCGCCAAATCCGGGGACGGCGAAAAACCGAGACCTCCGCGCCTCAGCTTCGCTCACGAATATCGCGGAAAATAGAATCGCGACCGAAAAAAGCGCAATATGCTTCATTCACCCTCTCCAATAACAACGAGAATGATGACAACTGGCATTACTGAATTAATTTGAAGTTTATACTTACGATAACATCTTAAATTTAAGGCATTTATTGCGTATATCTAATATATATCACTTTATTACTAAGAGTTAGCTGTACTAATTTATAATAAAATGAATTTCTAACGATGCGACATGACGTATCTCCGCCAACGCTGTAAACCATTGGTGCGAACAGCGCCCCACGTTAAGCCGCAATCGCACGCAATTGCTTTGAGCATAGCGCCGCGATGATGCGACAGAGCGCAACGTCGGTGAACATGACGGATGAGATGCAAGGACCGTGACATGCTGTTTCTCGATAGCGTAACCATGAAAGAAACCCCGGGCGGACGGGATGAATATCCTTTCTCGGTTCCGGCGCTGCGCCATCTGGAACGCCTCGAATTCAAGTCGCCGATCACTTTTTTTGCCGGCAATAACGGCTCCGGTAAATCGACGCTGCTGGAAGGACTGGCGGCCGGAATGACGGCCTACGCCATCGGCAATCATGGCCAGGTTTCGGGTGATCTTTATCTTCAGCATGCCGAGACAGTGGCGAAAGCCTTCTATTTCGCCCGCAAGAAATATCCGAAGATCCGCATGTTCATGCGTGCGGAAGATGTGCTTGGCTATATACGCCGGCTGAACGAGGAGACGCTGGACGATTTTCGCTGGGAGCGGGAAAAAGCCTTGCAAAAAGGCGAAGATTTTCCGGAAGAAACCCCGGAGACCTTTCGCAGGATCGTCAGGAACAACACCATCGATCGGCGGTCGCATGGCGAAGGCTTTCTCGACATCATGCAGCAGCGGGTCCATGGCGCCGGCCTCTATTTCCTCGACGAACCGGAAAGCCCGCTCTCACCGCAAAAACAGCTGGAGCTTGCAGCCATCGTCCGTCACGCCGCCGATAGCGGCGGGCAGCTGATCATCGCCACCCATTCGCCCGTGCTTTTGGCTATTCCCGAAGCGACAATCTATTATTTCGATGAGGACGGTATAACCGAGCGCCTCTATGACGAGCTGGAGAACATCTCATTTCTTAGGCGATTTCTCGATCGTCCATCAAAATTCATGAGCGATTAGGGACCGATAAGGCTTGAAATCCCGCTTCTCTTGCAGCATGCCCATTAGCAACATGTGAATTAGAAAAAGAAGCAGGCTTATGTCTCCCACCAGCACACCGGCAGCGGCCCGGCCCCTGAACAGCCAGGATTACAGAACTCTCGGCCTTTCCGCCCTGGGCGGCGCGCTCGAATTTTACGATTTCATCATTTTCGTGTTTTTCGCCACCGTCATCGGCCACCTGTTCTTTCCGCCGGAAATGCCGGACTGGCTGGTGATGATCCAGACTTTCGGCATCTTTGCCGCCGGTTATCTGGTGCGACCGCTCGGCGGCATCATTCTGGCGCATTATGGCGACCGTTATGGCCGCAAGCGGGTTTTCGCCTTCTCTATCCTCCTGATGGCGCTCTCCACCCTCGGCATGGCGCTCATGCCGACCTATGCCACCATCGGCGTCGCCGCTCCAATCCTCCTCATCATCCTGCGCATGCTGCAGGGTGCGGCCATCGGCGGTGAAGTGCCGGGGGCCTGGACCTTCGTTGCCGAACACGTCCCTTTCCGCCGCGTCGGGCTCGCCTGCGGCTTTCTGACATCCGGCCTTTCCTTCGGCATCATGCTGGGATCGCTGATTGCCTTTGCCATAAACTCGCTCTTTTCGCCGGAAGATGTTGCCGGTTATGCATGGCGTATTCCCTTCCTGCTCGGCGGAATTTTCGGCTTGGTCGCCGTCTATCTGCGCCGGTGGCTGGAAGAAACGCCGATCTTCAACGAGATGAAGAAATCGAAATCACTGACGGACAAGCTGCCGCTCGGGCTGGTGCTGAAGCACCATATGCGCGGCGTCATCATTTCCGCCCTGCTCACCTGGGTGCTGTCGGCGGCCATCGTGGTGACCACGCTGATGACGGCCACCTTCCTGCAGAAGCTCTATGGCTACACCCCGACGCAGGCGCTTGCCGGCACCAGCTTCGGCACGCTGTTTCTGATTTTCGGCGTCATCATCGCCGGCGCATTGATCGACCGTGTCGGCTCCGGCATCTTCTTCATGGCGGCCAGCATCTTCTTTGGCATCGCCACCTTCACCTTCTACAGCTATGCCGGCGCGTCGCTTGAAACCATGTTCATTCTCTACGGCGTCATGGGCCTTTCGGTCGGCATGGCGGGAGCCGTGCCCTATGTGATGGTCCGCGCCTTCCCGGCATCAGTCCGCTTCTCCGGCCTCTCCTTCGCCTATAACGTCTCCTATGCCATCTTCGGTGGGCTGACGCCGATTGGCGTGACCACGGCACTTGCCATCAATCCCATGGCGCATGCCTGGTATCTGGTGTTCATCGCTGTCCTCGCCTTCTGCATCGGCCTTTACCTCTATCTGCGCGGCAGCGAGGTCGAGAGCCATGTCGGCATCGAGGAACTGGCGGCGCTAAGGTCGTAAGCTCAACGACGAGACAAAAAAAGCGCGGGCAGGACCCGCGCTTTTTTATTGCAACACGCCCGGAACATCAGGCCGCGCTGTCGATTTCCTCTGCACCATTTGTCGGCACGTAGTTGAGCACCGGCCCGAGCCAGCGCTCCACCTCCGTGACCGGCATATCCTTGCGGCGCGCATAGTCGAGAACCTGATCCCGCTCCACCTTGGCGACACCGAAATAATAGCTCTCGGGATGGCCGATATAGAGGCCGGAGACCGAAGAGCCCGGCCACATGGCGTAGCTTTCCGTCAGTTCCACGCCCGCCGCATTGGTGGCGTCGAGCAGAGCAAACAGCGTCTTCTTTTCGGTATGGTCAGGCTGCGCCGGATAACCGGGCGCCGGGCGGATACCGGCATAGGCCTCGCCGATAAGTTCATCGCCTGCAAAGGCCTCGTCCGGCGCATAACCCCAGAATTCCTTGCGCACCCGCTCATGCATGCGCTCGGCAAAGGCCTCGGCGAAACGGTCGGCCAGCGCCTTGACGAGAATGGACGAATAATCGTCATTGGCCCGCTCGAAGCGCTCGGCAATCGCCACTTCCTCGATGCCCGCCGTCACCACGAATCCACCGACATAATCGGCAACGCCACTATCGACCGGCGCGACGAAATCCGACAGCGCCACATTCGGGCGTCCATCACGCTTGGAAAGCTGCTGGCGCAGCGTGAAGAAGGTCGCCAGCTCTTCGTTACGGCTTTCATCGTTGAACAGCTTGATATCGTCGCCCACCGCATTGGCGGGCCAGAAGCCGATCACCGCCCGCGGCCGGAACCACTTCTCCTCGATGATCTTCGCCAGCATCGCCTGCGCATCGGCATAAAGCTGCCGCGCCGCCTCACCCTGCTTTTCGTCTTCGAGAATGGCCGGGAAACGGCCCTTCAATTCCCAGGCCTGGAAGAACGGCGTCCAGTCGATGTAACGGGAAAGCTCTTCAAGATCATAGGTCTCGAACACCCTGGTGCCAAAGAACTGCGGTTTGACGACGCTGTAGCTCGACCAGTCGATCTTGTGCGCGTTGTCACGGGCACGGGAAAGCGGCAGGCGCTGCTTTTCGCGCTCATTGCGGGCATGGGCTTCCGCCACCTTCTGATATTCGGCGCGGATGCCGTCAATATAAGCGGGCTTCTGCTCGGCCGAAAGAAGTGCTGAGACGACACCCACGGCGCGCGAGGCATCGGTGACATAGATCGCCTGCCCCGCCTCGTAACGCGGATGGATTTTCACTGCCGTATGCACACGGCTGGTCGTCGCGCCGCCGATCAAGAGCGGAATGTCGAAACCCTGCCGCTCCATTTCAGCCGCCACATGCACCATCTCATCCAGCGACGGCGTGATGAGACCGGAGAGGCCGATCACATCCACCTTCTCCGCAATCGCCGTCTCAAGGATTTTCGTCGTCGGCACCATGACGCCGAGATCGATGATCTCGTAATTGTTGCAGGCAAGCACGACGCCGACGATGTTCTTGCCGATATCGTGCACGTCACCCTTCACGGTCGCCATCAGTACCTTGCCGGCGGCACTGCGCTCGGAGCCGCCATTCTGGCGCTTTTCCTCTTCCATGTAAGGCAAAAGCACGGCAACCGCCTGCTTCATCACGCGGGCGGATTTCACCACCTGCGGCAGGAACATCTTGCCCGAACCGAACAGGTCACCGACCACGTTCATGCCCGCCATCAGCGGCCCTTCGATGACATGCAGCGGCCGGGCGGCCTGCTGGCGCGCCTCTTCGGTATCAGCCTCGATATATTCGGTAATGCCGTTGACCAGCGCATGTTGCAGCCGCTTTTCGACGGGCAGCTCACGCCAGGAAAGATCCTGCACCTTCGCCTGCTTTTCACCCGTGCCTCGAAAACGCTCCGCCACTTCGAGCAGGCGCTCGGTCGCGTCGTCACGACGGTTCAGCACCACGTCTTCGCAGGCCTCGCGCAGTTCCGCATCGATATTGTCGTAAACTGCAAGCTGCCCGGCGTTGACGATGCCCATATCCATGCCGACCTGAATGGCATGGTAGAGGAACACGGCATGCATCGCCTCACGCACCGGCTCATTGCCGCGGAAGGAGAAGGACAGGTTGGAGACGCCGCCGGAAATATGCGTCAGCGGCATAGTCTCGCGAATGGTCTTGGTGGCCTCGATGAAGTCCACGCCGTAGTTGTTATGCTCCTCGATACCCGTCGCCACCGCAAAGACGTTCGGATCGAAGATGATGTCTTCCGGCGACAGGCCCGCCTTTTCGGTCAAGAGCTTGTAGGCACGCGCGCAAATCTCGATCTTGCGCTGATAGGTATCGGCCTGCCCGGTCTCGTCGAAAGCCATGACGACAACCGCCGCACCGTAATTGTGGACGAGCCGCGCCTGCTGGAGAAACTTCTCCTCGCCTTCCTTCAGCGAAATCGAATTGACGATCGATTTTCCCTGAACGCATTTCAGGCCAGCCTCGATGATCTCGAACTTCGAACTGTCGATCATGACAGGCACGCGGGCGATATCCGGTTCGGCGGCGATGAGGTTCAGGAACTCGACCATCGCCTTTTCGGAGTCGATCAGGCCCTCATCCATGTTGATGTCGATGATCTGCGCGCCGTTTTCCACCTGATCGCGCGCGACAGCCAGCGCCGCCGTATAATCACCGGCGGTGATGAGCTTGCGGAAGCGGGCCGAGCCGGTAACGTTGGTGCGTTCGCCGACATTAACGAAGGGAATGTCCTTGGTCAGCACGAAAGGCTCGAGGCCCGACAGCGACATGAACGGCTTGTGCTCGGGAATTTCGCGCGGCTTGTAGCCTTTCACGGCCTGAGCAATCGCCCGGATATGCTCCGGCGTCGAGCCGCAGCAACCGCCGACGATGTTGACGAGACCGTCGCGAACGAAGCCCTCAACCTGACGCGCCATCATCTCGGGCGTTTCGTCGTACTGGCCGAATTCGTTAGGTAGGCCGGCATTGGGATAGGCGCAGACGAAGGTATCGGCGACATCCGACAATTCCTGCAAATGCGGACGCATCGCATCCGCACCCAGCGCGCAATTGAGGCCGATGGTGAAAGGGTTGGCGTGGCGCACCGAGTTCCAGAACGCCGAAGGCGTCTGGCCGGACAGCGTGCGGCCGGAAAGGTCGGTGATCGTGCCCGAGATCATGACAGGCAGACGGATGCCCTTGGCCTCGAAACGCTCCTCGCAGGCGAAGATCGCCGCCTTGGCGTTCAGCGTATCGAAAATCGTCTCGATGAGGATGATGTCCGCACCGCCGTCGATCAGGCCGTCGATCTGCTCGCCATAGGCGATGCGCAGATCGTCGAAGCTGACGGCGCGGTAACCTGGATTGTTGACGTCAGGCGAAATCGAGGCCGTGCGGTTGGTCGGGCCGATTGCACCGGCGACGAAACGACGGCGACCGTCTTCCCGCTCGGCACGCTGGGCGGCACGGCGAACGATCGCGGCACCCTCGCGGTTGAGGTCGTAGACGGCATTTTCCATCTCGTAATCGGCCTGCGCGATGCGCGTCGACGAAAACGTGTTGGTTTCGAGAATATCCGCACCTGCCATGGCGTAGCGATAATGGATTTCTTCGATGGCGTCAGGCTGGGTCAGGATCAGAAGGTCGTTATTGCCCTGCTGGTGACAGGCGCAGCCGATAAAACGCTCGCCCCGGAAATGGTCTTCATCAAAACCGAGACCCTGGATCTGTGTGCCCATCGCGCCGTCGAGAATGAGGATGCGTTCGCTGGCGGCCTTTCGCAGCGCCTGCAAGATTTCCGCGCCGTCGCGCTTTGCCCCTTCAGGACCGAACAGGTTGTCAAACACGGGCACACTCCTCATTTCGATTTGCAAGAACGCAAGCCGTCAAGTCACATAAAGATATGTTTATGTCAATATATCTTCAAGGGCCAGACATAGCTTTGCGCCGTTGCGGCAGCCTACGAAATTTCACTGACAGATGACAGGTTTATACGGCAAGGATATAAGCGCAGGCAGCAAATCGCATGGGAGAACGACATGGCCGACGACGATCGCAAAAACTGGAACGCTTTGCCATGGCACCGCCAATGGCTGGTCAAGCAGGCAGAGGGGCTTTTCGACTTCTTCCAGTACCGCGCCGTGAATTCCGCCGGCGGCTTTTTCGACCTCGACCCCAAGGGCGCACCGTTACAGAAAAACGACCCCGTGCGCGGCATCCATGCTTCGGCGCGCATGGTGCATTGCTTCTCCATCGGCCATCTGCTCGGCCGGCCCGGCTGCGGCGATATCGTCGACCACGGCATGACCTATCTCTGGAACAATCATCGCGACAGCGAGCATGGCGGCTATTTCTGGCAGGTGAACGATGCCGGCCCAGTGGACGCCACCAAGCAGGGTTACGGCCATGCCTTCGTGCTTCTGGCCGCCTCTTCCGCCAAGACCGTCGGGCATCCGCTGGCCGACCGGATGCTGGCCGATATTACCGAAGTGCTGGAAACCCGCTTCTGGGAAGAAGAACACGGTGCGATTGCCGAGGAATTCAACCGCGACTGGTCGCCCATCGACAATTATCGCGGCCAGAATTCCAACATGCACCTGACCGAAGCGCTGATGGCCGCCTATGAGGCAACAGGCGACAGCAATTATCTCAACAAGGCCGAACGCATCGCCGATCTCGTCATTCGCCGCCGCGCCGGCGAACTGGATTTCCGCGTGCCGGAGCATTTCGACGAGAACTGGACGCTCGACAAGGATTATCGCGGCAATGAAATGTTCCGCCCCTCCGGCTCCACCCCCGGCCACTGGCTGGAATGGGCGCGCCTCATCCTGCAATTATGGGTGCTGGGCGAACGCCGCCACGACTGGATGCCGGTGGCGGCAAAATCGCTGTTCGTGCAATCCATGGCGCTCGGTTGGGACCGGGAAAAGGGCGGCTTCTTTTATACGCTCGACTGGAACGACACGCCCGACAAGACGGCAAAGCTGTGGTGGCCGATGTGCGAGGCGGCGGGCGCTGCCCACTTCCTCAACGAAAACCTGCCGGCAGACCCTTTCTACGAAGACAGCTACCGCCGCATCTGGAGCACCATCGCCAACAACTTCATCGACCACGACAATGGCGGCTGGCACGAGGAACTGACGGATAATCTGGTTCCGGCACATACGCTATTCCCCGGCAAGGGCGATATCTACCACGCGCTACAGGCCTGCCTCATTCCACTTTTCCCGGCCACGGGAAGCCTGACGAAGGTGATTGCGGAAAGCGGCGGGGATTATTGAGAGTGTTGCGATAGGCGGATGGCGACGGAGGTCGCGAACCACTCTCCGTCATGCTCGGGCTTGTCCCGAGCATCTGCAACCTATCGACTCAACGAGACGTGGATGGATCCTCGGCACAAGGCCGAGGATGACGTCGAGAGCGGTATCAAAAGCCCTTGAACCGCATCAAAAGCCGATGGTTTCCTCGAAGTCATCCCACGACTGATACATCTCATATCTGCCGATACCGGGAATAGGCACATGCCCGTAATAGGGCGAAAGCTGGAATTCGGCCGCCGCCTCACTCTTGCCAGCCACGGCCCCCACATAGATCGCCGAGGCAAGCCCCGTGCGGTTAGCGCCATGTTCGCAATGGATGAGGATCGGCCTTTCCGCATTCTGCAGCACGGCCACCAGCGTTTCAGCATCTTGCGGCGAGAGCTTTTCGCTTGAACTCATCGGAAAATCGACAAGCCGGATGCCATTGCTTTTCGCCGCCTGGCTTTCGGCGTCATACCAGCCTTCGCGCTTTTCATCGCGCAGGTTGATGATGGTCTTGATGCCGTAGGATTTGGCATAGGCTGCGATGTCCTTACCGCTCGGCTGGGCCGAACGATAAAGCTCGCCGGGGATGACCTCGTGAAAATTTCCGGTCAGCTGGCCGATGCCCATATGCGCGCCCGCCAGAACCGGCAGGGCAACAAGACCGATGGCCGTGATTTTCAAAAACTTCAAAACAATACGCAAAACATCAACCCGCGACATTCATCGAACGGGTGCGGAGATGGCATCGCAAACCGGCGAAAACAAGTCCGACGCCGGCCGAACGGGCATCGGTGTGGCCGGCGGCCCGATGGCAGCCCTCGCACACCCGTTGCGCCGCAGGGGTTTGCCGGTGGCTGCGCAACGGCGCGGAAGTTTTCAAAATGCCGTGATGACGGGAACCGCGTCCAGCCGCTTAGTCGAACTCCGCCGAAATAACGGTAACGCGCCATTCCAGCCGCTGCGGTTCCACGGTTTCATTGTTGCGCAGCCGGAAAGCCCGGCATGCGGCGAAAGTCTCCCCCGCCTCGATGCGCCTTTCGCTGACCTGATAGGGATCAAACGCGACGGAGGCGCGGAAGGCCGGCTCGAACCCTTCAAGCGTATAGGTCAGGCGCTGCACGGCCACATCATTGTCGTTGCGGAAGCTGACGCGAATGGGCAAAGCCGGATCCGCACAGGTCGTATCAAAACTGGCTGTCGCAACGACATGGCCGAGCCGCTGGCTGCCGCGCCACCAGTCATAAATGACAAAGGCAGCGGTCGCCCCCCAGATCAGCAGCAGGCAGATGACGACGGGTTTGAGATGCCGAGGAAATGCAATGAGGGTGAGGAGAAGAATGGCGCTGAGAACGGCTCCGACTATCACGTCGCCCCTCCCACATAAAAACAAACCCTCATACGATCCTGCCCTCCCTTACTCATTCTCGCCTGCGGTAACCATGATCACCACGCCGTTGCAATGACGACCCCGCCACACCTTTTCCGGTGCGCCCGAAGCACCGGACACGCCGCAGACAGCACAACTCTATGGTCATGCCCCCTGCTGTCAAGACAACCAAGCGTGACACCGGCCAACCGCGCCGCCGAACCTTTGAGGACAAGATCAAGGGAACCAAACACCGCCAAAGACGTTCGCAGCATCAGAACAGCATGACGGGGGCGCAAAAAAACGCTCGCGATCCGGGCAAGACAGCCAGAGACACAATGGGAACGATGCCCCTTGGAACTGCCGAGCCCCAACCCATATTAAATTGACCTAATATATGCTAGGAAGGTCATTCAGCTCAGGGAGAATAACGATGAAAACGCTGATCGTAACGTCACTTCTGGCCCTTTCGGCCAGCACCGCAATGGCCGCGGATGCCGTCTACGAAACGCCGGCACCGCCGGTCGCGCAGGAAACCCTGCCGGTCTTCACCTGGTCTGGTCCCTATCTTGGTATTCAAGGCGGCGCGGGCTGGGCGAATGGCGATTTTTCGGCTGGCGGCCCCGTCGCCTCGGATAATTTCGATGGCGGCATTCTCGGTGCCTTTGCCGGTTACAATTACCAGTTCGACAATAATTTCGTCGTCGGCATCGAAGGTGACGTCGATTATAACTGGAACGACAATGACTATGCCGGCGTACAGATCGGCACCGACTGGCAGGGCTCCGTCCGTGGCCGCGTCGGTTATGCCTTCGACCGCGCCCTGCTCTACGGTACGGCCGGCTGGACAGCCACACGCGGTTTCATCGAAACTCCCGGCGCCGGCAAGGACAGCACCACGTTCAACGGCTTCACCGTTGGCGCGGGTCTTGACTACGCCTTCACCGACAATGTGTTCGGCCGGCTCGAATATCGCTACAACGATTATGGCGACAAGGACATTTTCGGCGTCAATACCGATTTCGACCAGCACACCGTCAAGGTGGGTCTCGGTGTAAAATTCTGATCCTGTCCAACCGGATTGAGCATCAAAAGCCCGGCCATCGCCGGGCTTTTTCTTGACTGACAAAACAATGCCCGCCTCAACCCGTCGCCGACGTTAGCGACGCGAAAAACATGAACCCCTCAACAACGAAACATTCACAAACCGTTCAGCAGACCCGTGCCATCATGCGGGCATAATAAGCCTCTATCTCCCAAGGCAGGCTTATGGAGTAGCCCCGATGAAAAAGATCATTCTTTCCACCCTTGCTGCGCTGGTCGCCACCGGCAGCGTCTTCGCATCCTACGGCACCGCTGCCGCGCAGGATTATCCCTATCGTCCGCGCCACGACCGTGGTTATGACCGTGGCGGCCCACCCCCGCCCCCCTACCGCGAACACCGCCGCCACAATGATGGCGCCGCAATCGCCGGCGGCCTCGCTGCAGGCGTCATCGGCGGCCTGATCGGCGGCGCCATCGCCAACGGCAACAACAACGCCCCCCGCTACTACGAACCCCCACCGCCGCCCCGCCCGCGCTGCTGGTTCGAAGACCGCCGCGTTCCCAATTCCTATGACGGCGGCTGGCATACGGAGAGCATGCGAGTTTGTAACTGACCGCATAGCTGAGATTTATAAACGGATGATCCGATCAGTCTGAATGGCTGGTCGGATTTTTTGTTTGGCGGACAAATCCCAAAGACTGCAATGATGATTGAGGTATCGATTCGGTTTGTGGAATCTCGTTAGTGAGAAAAAGGGTGTCTGCAGAAACTGAGGAGATCACCTCGGTGAAATATTTGAACTACCGAGGTTTTCAGCCAAAGCCTACTACTGGAGGACCACTTTGAGCAAAGAAGGCGACCATCACTATGTCCCGCAGTTCCATCTTCGAATGTGGGAGGGAGCGGACGGCAAAATTAATCAGTGGGGTCGTATCCCTTTCAACGACAAGCTCATCTGCACACCCGTCACGTCAGCGGCCACCGCCTACCTACCCGGTCTTTATTCGCTTGAGCATGTAAGCCAATCAGAAGCACAACAGATCGAAAGGGACATATTCGGAAAAATCGAAAGTGAGGCCGGACCAGTTTTGGCGAAGCTAATTAACAAAGGCCCGGACAGCCTGACAACTCGTGAACGGTATTGGTGGGCTATCTATTTGAATGCCTCACTCCTTCGCGTGCCGCATGTGGTCGAAAAGATCAAAGTCGGAGCGAAGGAAATCGTGGAAAAGGAACTCTCGCAGAACATTCCCGAGTACGATGCAGCTAAAGGTGATGCTCCCGAAGCAACACTTTTCGATTGGGCCGCAAATCACGCGCCTGCACGGTTAGCCAACTCAGGCTTGAACGTGCTGGTTAGTTTGCTCGGGAGCAAGAAAGCAATCTATCGTATTATTCAACTTAGTTGGCTGATAAAAGATGTATCATCAGCCTCGCACCGTTTGCTTCTGGGCGATAACCCGTTCGAACGAATTGGAGACCTCTACAAGCCGCGCACGCTGATCTCCATCCCGCTTTCGCCAACACACGTATTTTTCGGTAGTGATGCTTTGGACATCATTGACCATTTGGTGACATTGTCCGCCCGAGAAATTGTGAAAGCGAGCAACGTGTCGACACTAAATACCTCGAAGAAATTTGTGTACGGTGATGCAGAACGACAGTTCATTGAACAACATTTGCCTCGCAATCAACTGAACGCATAAGCGTGCCGCAACATCGATTCGACAGACGGTTTGGTAACGATCAGATCGTTCTAAAGGACTTTAGAAACACTGATATTTGAGACACGCTATGATATGACGTTGAAAAAATTGGTGGGCCTGGAGAGACTCGAACTCCCAACCAAGCGGTTATGAGCCGCCGGCTCTAACCATTGAGCTACAGGCCCTTATCGGAGCAAGGTGATCCGAAATACCGGTTTCGCAATGGTTCGAATCCGGTGGGTCACGCTCTAACGTAATTTTTATAGCCCGACAAGCCATTGATGCTTTCGCAAGGCAGTGCCGCCGTAATAGCTTCACAATCTAAGGCAATACCCTCCAAAGGGACACAATCAACGAGGAAACACCATGACGACAAAAAAGGTCCGCCTTTTCGCACTCACCGCTTTGACCGCAGCAGCAATGGTGCCGCTGGCCAGCCAGGTGCTTGCGCAGGACGCCAACCCGCGTGAAGCCACCATCAGTGTTTCCGGTGAAGGCCAGGCGGCCATTGCCCCTGATATGGCGATCCTGTCCTTCAGCGTCGTCAAGCAGGCGGAGACGGCGGCTGCGGCGCTTACGGAGAATTCCAAGGCGCTCGCCGAGGTTCTGAAAGCGCTGAAAGAAGCCGCCATCGAAGACCGGGATCTGCAGACCAGCAATTTCTCGGTACAGCCGCTTTACAAGCATTATGAGCCCAAGGATGGCGTTTATATTGCGCCAGAGATCACCGGCTATCAGGTTTCCAACGGCCTGACCGTGCGGGTGCGCGACCTGAAGAAGCTCGGCGCGATCCTCGATACCTCCGTCAAGCTTGGCATCAATCAGGGCGGCGATATCACCTTCACCAATGACAAGCCCGAAGCCACGGTGACCGAGGCCCGCAAGCAGGCCGTGGCCGATGCTATCGCCAAGGCGAAGACGCTGACGGAAGCGGCAGGCGTGAAGCTCGGCCGCGTCATTCAGATCAGCGAAAACTCGCAGCGCCCGATGCCGGTACCAGCCGGCGCGATGCGTGCTTCGATGATGAAGGAAGCCGACAGCGTGCCGATCGCTTCGGGTGAGAACAATTACAGCGTGGTGGTCAACGTCACCTTCGCCCTCGAACAGTAAGCACACTTCAGGGGCGGCACCCGCGTGTCGCCTCCCGCCTGTTTTTAAATCCGGCCATCGGCCGGTTAAAAAAGAAATGCCCCTCGCATGCCTTTCCGGACAAGCGAGGGGCATTTTTTATCCATCCGGCGGACGGGGATGTCACCGGATCGATAGTGTCCGCTTTAGCGGCGGATGACCGGGCAGCCGCGCTCATTAGCGAAAACGATGCGGTCACGGCCTCTACGGTCGAAGCCTGCAACCACAACGCGGCGCGGCGATACATCAACAACGCGGGCACGGCGAAGACCCATGCGGCTTGCCTTTTCTTCCGCAAAACGCGGCGAGCAACCAAAGCGCGGGCGATCAGGACGACCCCAGCCCGGGCCACGGCCTCTGTCATGGCCATAGCCATCCTGAACCTGAACTCTGAACTGAACATCCGAACCAGCCGAAGCCGCAGGAGCGGTGACGGAGATGCCGCCGAAGGCAATGAGAGCGGCGAGGCCGGCTTTTGCAAAGGTGTTGAACATGAACTCACTCCATTTGTTCTTCGCCGGCAGGGAACGTCCCTCAGCGATTGAGGAGACCCTAGCCTCAAACATCTGAATATGAACAGAACCGCATGTTCAGCAGAGGTTCATGGTTGTTAACGGGAGAACACACATTATCGAACGAAATATCAGGCGGAGATATGCAGCACGATTTCGCGGCGATGCGGTCGGTCTCGGTGCTCGAACAGATAAAGCCCCTGCCACGTGCCAAGCGCGAGCCTGCCCTGCCCGATCGGTACGCCAATGGAAACCGCCGTCAGGGCAGATTTGATATGGGCAGGCATATCGTCAGGGCCTTCCAGCGTGTGGATAATCCAGCGCATCGAGGCGTCGTCCGAAGGCGGCACGAGGCGGGAGAAGAACATCGAGAGATCGCGCCGGACATCCGGATCGGCATTTTCCTGGATAAGCAGCGAGCAGGATGTGTGCCGGACGAAGACGGTCAGCAAGCCTTCATCCACGCCGGTCTCTCTCACGAAACCCGTGGCCTCGGATGTGAATTCGTAGAGCCCCTGACCATGGGTGGCGATGGTTATTGTCTTTTGCGGCACATTTTTTCTTTCAAACAGGCTGGAACAAAATCGGCGCTGCCAACGTTACGGCATGTCAAATTCTATCCGATAACGATAGAGATAAAATAATAACGCGACGGCGGGCCGTAACAACTAACGGAAAAGCAGCGTCACGGTTGCAAGAAAACGGGGAAGGGTTGGCAATATCAGAATGAACTATTCAGGCTTCCCCGTCCCTCGACGAACAGATCATTTTCAGCGCAAGACAAGAACCAAGCCAGGCACAGGGTGCGAAAGACTTCTTCATGGCATCCACTGACTATCAAGTCGACCTGACCAATTGCGACCGCGAACCCATCCACATTCCAGGTTATATTCAACCGCATGGCTGTCTGATCGCCTGCGACAATTCCCTGCGCATGGTTCTGCGGCATTCGGAAAACTGTCGCGACATTCTGGGTATCGAGGGCGATCTGAACGGCAGGACTGCCGAAGAGGTGCTCGGAAAAGACCTCGTCCACGATCTTCGCAACGCGCTGACTGTCACCGGCAGAACCACGCGCCCCGCCATGCTGCCCCACATGCAGATGATCGATGGCCGCAACTTCGATATTGCTCTGCACCGCTACAAATCCACCACCATCATCGAGTTCGAACCGTCGCAAAGCGAAACACAGCCGCTCGGCACGGCACGCAAGATGGTGGACCGCATCCGCGAGGCCGACAGTCTCGAAAGCCTGATTTCCAGAACGACCCGGCTGATAAAGGCGACGCTCGGTTACGACCGGGTGATGATCTATCGTTTTGAGGAAGACGGGGCCGGCAAGGTCGTGTCTGAGGCAAAGCAGCCGGAACTGGAGAGCTTTCTCGGGCAGTATTTTCCGGCCAGCGACATACCGCAGCAGGCGCGCGCGCTTTATCTCAAAAACACGCTGCGCATCATTTCTGACGCCAGCGGCGCACGCGTTGCAGTCCTGCCCGCTCTCGATGTCTCCGGCGAACCGCTCGATCTGTCCTTCGCGCATCTGCGCAGCGTCTCACCCATCCACTGCGAATATCTTCGCAACATGGGTGTCGGCGCCTCCATGTCGATTTCGGTGATTGTCGATGGTGCTCTCTGGGGCCTGATTGCCTGTCACCATTATTCTCCGCGCGTGTTGACGATGCCGGTCAGGATCGCCGCCGAAATGTTCGGAGAGTTTTTCTCCATGCATCTGCAGGTCCTGAAGCAGAAGCGCCGGCTCGATACCGTCAACCACGCCCATGCTGCACTTGACCGCTTCCTGCGGCTTGCCGCCCACCACGCCAACATCGAAGAACTGCTGATCGACAGTTTTCAGGATTTTGCCGATCTGATGCCCTGCGATGGCGTCGGGCTCTGGGTGGGCAACAACTGGCACGGCCATGGCGCAACACCGCCGCAGGACACCATTCCAAGACTGACGCGTTTCGTTGCATCCGCTTCCGAAGGCAAGGTCTGGGCCACCCATGCGCTGTCGCAGGCCATACCGGAAGCGGAGATCTATGCCGGCACCGCTGCCGGAATGCTCGCCATTCCGTTGTCGCAGGTCAAGAACGACTATCTGCTGTTTTTCCGCAAGGAGATCGTGCAAAATCTGAACTGGGCAGGCAATCCGGAAAAATCCTATGAGACCGGGCCGTTGGGCGACCGCCTCACCCCCCGCAAGAGTTTCGCGATCTGGAAAGAAACCGTTCGCCTGCAGGCGCAGCCCTGGTCGGAAGCCGACCGGGAAATTGCCGAAGCCGCCAGAATTGCGCTTGTCGAGGTCGCCTTCCATCACAGCGAGCTGATGGCCGGCGAAAGGGAGCGCGCGGAAGTGCGCCAGCGCATGCTGAACGAGGAGCTCAACCACCGCGTCAAGAATGTTCTGGCCATCATCAAATCGCTGGTCGGCAATCCCTCGCAGGAGGGCAAGACCCTGCAGGAATACGTCACCGCGCTGAAGGGCCGCATTCAGGCGCTGTCCTTTGCCCATGACCAGATCATTCGCGGTGAAGGCGGCGGAGCGCTGCGCGACCTGCTGGATGCCGAACTGTCACCACATCGGTCGCCGGAAACCGTGGTGCACCTTGCCGGACCCCAGGTCACGCTCGATTCGCGCGCCTTCTCCGTCATGGCGCTGGTTCTGCATGAACTGGCAACGAATGCCGCCAAATATGGTGCGCTTTCGCAGACCGGCGGGCAATTGCACGTGCACTGGGAAATCAACGAGAACCGCGATTGCGAAATCAAATGGCGTGAAACCCTGCCAACCACGCTGCCGACGCCGTCGCGCGCCGGTTTCGGCACGGCGCTCATCAGCCGCAGCATTCCTTATGATCTCGGCGGACGCAGCACGATGCGATATTTGCCGGACGGGCTGGAGGCGGACCTTGTCCTGCCCTCCCGCCACGTTTCATCGGTCGCGGCGGCTTCCACCGCAAAAACCGAAGAAGAAATCGCGCCACAGGCCAGACGTTACAATCGGGAGGAACCGTTGAAGATATTGCTTGTCGAAGACCAGATGCTGATCGCCATGGATGTCGAAAACATGCTGGAAGACAACGGCATCAAGACGATTGAAACAGCGACCTCATCGGCGATGGCAATCGAAAAGCTGAAGACTTACGTGCCTGATGTCGCCATTCTCGACATCAACCTCGGTTCAGACACTTCGATCCCGGTCGCCAGAGAACTTCACCGCCGCGGCGTTCCCTTCCTCTTTGCCACCGGTTATGCGGATGGCAGCATGGTACCGGATGAATTCGGCAATGTGCCGGTGATACGCAAACCCTATGACGAGGATGCGTTGATGGCGGGTATCGGGCTGTTGGTGGGTGATCCGGAGAGGGTGTAACGCCGTTGATTCGCGAGAACGCTGACGCCGTACTCTAAGACATCCTCGGGCTTGTCCCACTGCTGTCCGGTCTGAATTTCCGTGCAGGCTGCAGTCCCCTTGCCGTGAATCGTGAAGGGTGCGCACTCCCTCAACGTCATCCTCGGCCCTGTGCCGAGGATCTAATCACGTCGAATGAAATCAATACGTTGGCAGATCCTCGGGACAGGCCCGAGGATGACGAAAGAGATGTTGGGAGTTTCACTGGCGACATCAGAATCTACCGCCACTACTGGAAACGCGTGAAGCCCCGCTTTTTCGCATCTTCCGGGCTGATGGCGTTCCCGATTTTAAACCGGAATTCCGTGACTGCGTAGTTTTCCAGATCGACGTCACACTGGAACGATACATCATACCAGGTTCCACCGACGTTGAATGCACCGCCAGTCGCGTCGATCGAACTTCCGGAAATCTTACGACCGGTATCCGATGTCGGTATCATGCCACGGGCGGGAAAACCCGCATTTTGAATTTGGGCCAGAGCTTCCGTGCTGCAAAGATTAACAATACGGCGACGCGGCGGCAAATCACCGAACATCTGACGTCTCTGGGCGGGGGAAAGCAGCGACGAGGAAAGCAGACTTTTGGCAGCAGGAAGTTTTGCGGGCTTTTCTTCCGCCACGTCAGCTGGCTTTTCCTCAGTGGGCTTCGCCTGCGGCACAGGCGCCCGCTCCGGCTCAGCCTCTTGCCTGACGGGCGAAACCGCAATTTCCCCCTGATCGGCGGACGCCTGAAGATCGCTATTGGCGGCAGCAGGCGCGGGCTTCTCCTCTGCCGTTTTTTCCGGCTGGCTTTCTGGTTGCTCGGAAGGCTCGGTCTTTTCCGCTTCTTCCGCCTTTCCCGGCTTGTCTTCGGGGTCCGACTGCGCCTCTTCCGGCCTCATGGCGATGGCGGGCAGCGTTGCCGGCATGGGCGGCAAAGGTTTTGCTTCCTCTGCCGGCGGCGCAGGCGGTGGTGGTGGAGGTTGCGGTTTCTCCTCCTGCTTTGCCTCTTCCGCACCGGGCGGCTTGCCTTCCTCTGCCTTCTTCTCCTCGGGCGGCGGCACCAGATCGACACTGATGCTTTCCGGCTCCTGCGGTTCGGCTATCCGCTCCGGCAGTTCGAAAAGGAAGATCGCGACAACGGCAAGATGCAGCAGCACGGAGACGGGCACAGCCCAACCTCTCCACCGCCATTTTTCTGCCGAAACCTGTTCCATCTCATCGAACCTGAGCATTGCCTGTCAAAGCGAAACCGCCGTCACATCAGGACAATGCGTAAAAACAAAGGGATAAAGCATCTGGCTTTTCAGAGAAGAGCGGAGCGCTTTATTTTCACACATAAGGCTTGTCGCAGAGTTCGCCAGTGCGGGAAACAAAAAACCCGGCCAGAGATGACTGACCGGGTTCAATTTTAAAGGAAGCGGAACGCTTAGCTGTCGAGGAAGCTGCGCAGCTTTCTCGAGCGGCTCGGATGCTTCAGCTTGCGCAGCGCCTTCGCTTCGATCTGGCGGATACGTTCGCGCGTGACCGAGAACTGCTGGCCGACTTCTTCCAGCGTATGGTCAGTGTTCATGCCGATGCCGAAGCGCATGCGCAGAACGCGTTCTTCACGCGGCGTCAGCGACGCCAGAACGCGGGTCGTCGTCTCACGCAGGTTCGCCTGAATAGCAGCGTCGATCGGCAGCAGCGCGTTCTTGTCCTCGATGAAGTCACCGAGATGCGAATCCTCTTCGTCACCCACGGGGGTTTCGAGCGAGATCGGCTCCTTGGCGATCTTCAGAACCTTGCGCACCTTTTCAAGCGGCATGGCCAGCTTCTCGGCCAGCTCTTCCGGGGTCGGCTCGCGGCCGATCTCGTGCAGCATCTGGCGCGAGGTACGAACGATCTTGTTGATCGTCTCGATCATGTGAACCGGGATACGGATCGTGCGCGCCTGATCGGCAATCGAACGGGTGATCGCCTGCCTGATCCACCAGGTCGCATAGGTCGAGAACTTGTAACCACGGCGATATTCGAACTTGTCCACCGCCTTCATCAGGCCGATATTGCCTTCCTGAATGAGATCGAGGAACTGAAGACCACGGTTGGTGTATTTCTTCGCAATCGAGATCACCAGACGCAGGTTGGCCTCAACCATCTCCTTCTTGGCGATACGCGCTTCGCGCTCACCCTTCTGCACCATCGAAACGATGCGGCGGAATTCGGCGATGGAAATGCCGGTTTCCGTGGAGAGGTTCTGGATTTCCTGACGAATTTCCCGGATCGTGTTGCTTTCCTCGCGGGCGAATTCCTTCCAGCCGCGAGCGGCCAGATTGGTAATCGACTTCATCCAGTTCGGATCGAGTTCCGCACCGTGATACTGCTCGAGGAAGCTGTCGCGCTTGACGCCGTAGGATTCGGCAAGGCGCAGCAGCCGGCCTTCATTCTGCATCAGACGCTTGGAAATGTCGTAAAGCTGCTCGACGAGGCTGTCGATACGGTTCTGGTTCAGCGACAACGACTTGACGGCCGTGATCAGCTGATCCTTCAGTTCCTTGTAACGACGCTCCTGTCCGGAAGACAGGGTGCCCGTGCAGGCAAGACGCGCCTCGACCTGCTGGTCCTGAAGCTTGCGCAGCTTCTTGTAGGTGTCAGCGATGGTGTCGAGCGTTTCCATGACCTGCGGGCGCAGTTCGGCTTCCATCGCGGCAAGCGAAAGATTGGACTCGTCGTCGTCCTCTTCTTCCTCTTCCGGCGGAAGGCCATCGCCGCCCACGTCAGTCACATCTTCGTCGCCGGTCGGCGCGCGCAGTCTGCGGGTCTTTTCCTTCTCTTCGGCGGCCTTGCGGTCCGCCTCGATCTTTTCCGGGCTCTGGAACTGCGGTGCCGCCTTGGCTTCCGGACCGGAATAGGTGGTTTCGAGATCGATGATCTCGCGCAGCAGCGTCGTGCCTTCGTTCAGTTCGTCGCGCCAGATGATCAGCGCCTGGAACGTCAGCGGGCTCTCGCACAGGCCCGAAATCATCGTTTCGCGGCCGGCCTCGATGCGCTTGGCGATGGCGATTTCGCCTTCGCGCGACAGAAGCTCGACGGAACCCATTTCGCGCAGATACATGCGCACCGGGTCATCGGTACGGTCGGTCGGTTCTTTCTTCTTGGCGGTCGCGAGCGCTGTGCCGCTGGAAGGCGCCAGTTCGCCGCCTTCGGACTCTTCCGATTCCGAATCGTCGCTTTCAGCCTCGCCAGACGCTTCTTCAGCATCCTCGTCTTCGATGACGTTGATGCCCATATCGGACAGCATCGCCATCGTGTCTTCGATCTGCTCGGACGTCACCTCTTCGGACGGCAGGACGGAATTCAGCTCGTCCATCGTCACATAGCCGCGCTTTTTGGCGGCCTTGATCATTTTCTTGACCGCGTCATCCGAAAGATCGAGAAGCGGACCGTCCGTCGCACCGTCGCGTTCGTTTTCTGCTTCTTCGTTTTCTTTGACTTTGGTTGCCATCTATCTCGTCGCTTTCCCTGACGCTAACACCTGTTCCGCCGCATCGCCGTCCGCCCCTTGAGCATCCAGCGGTTTGCCGCGAATCACTGTCAGACACCTAACGGAGTGATCTTTAATTGCCGATTAACCACGGCAGCCTCAGGCAGAATGCAAAGACAGTGCACCCGGAAATGCTTGCTCATGCAATTTCTATCCGCCAAGGCTCATTCCACTTTACTATTCATGAAATGGTGATTCCCGCTATTTCCCGCCCCGTCAAGCCTTTGAGGGCGAGACAGCCACGGAATTTCTCAAAAAAGGCCGCATTTCGCGGTTATCACCAGACTATCCCCTATTTAGGACGCTTGCCGGAAAAGGCAACCCCACACGTCTTTCAATTCTCTCAGCCATGGCCAAAGGCTGGCCCCTTCACCCGGCCGGACATGACCCCGAAACCATCGATGATCGCTTCCTGATTTTCCATGCGGCCGATTTCCAGCTGCACCTCGGCCAGCGCCCGCACCAGAAGCGTGCCGCGCTCGTCATCCGTCGCCTCGGCAATTTCCCGCTCCAGCTCCCGCTTCTGCCAGAGCAGGGATTTCGTTCTCTTGTGCAGCGAAAGCGCCTGTACATAGCCCTCGCGCGCATCTTCCATCGCCGCCTGTTCGGTCGCGGTCCACAGGCGGGCATTGCGCACCTGCTGGTCCATGGTCTTCAACAGCACCTGGAAATCCTGCAGTGACAGGCGCTCGATCAGCCCTGCCCGCGATATATCAGCCGCGCTTTCCGCCGCATAGGTCAGCACTGTCGACCACAGCCGCTGCAGATCGCGGTTCTCGTAGTCAATCGCAGCGATCTCGTCATATTCCTCGAGCAGCAATTCAGGATGGTTGACGATGGTGATGGCAAGAACGCTTTCCCGGAGCGACGGTTTGGTCTGATGCCCCCTGACCAGACCCGACTGCGTCAACCGGTCCGATATACTGCTGGCCGGCGCGGACATGGCCCCGCCCCGCCCCGACGCATTGCGCTGGAAGCCACGGCCCGTGGTCTGCGCACCATTATTGCGGCGGAAGTTATTGCCCTGTTGCCCGCCCTGCTGAAAGCGGGGCTGGAAGAAACCATTCAGCCTGTCGCGCATATCCTGCTGGTAAAACCGCCGTACCGCCTCGTCGCCGATGACGGCAACGATCTGCCGCAGGCGGCTTTCAAGCTGGGCGCGTTTTTCCGGCGTATCGAAGGTCATCGACGACGTCTCGCGGCTCCAGATCATCGCGGCAAGCGGCTTGGCTTCCGAAAGCACGCGGTCGAATGGTGCACGCCCTTCGAGCTTCACGAGATCATCCGGATCCTTGCCATCAGGCAGAAGAGCGAAGCTGACGGAGCGATCCGGCTTGATATGCGGCAAAGCCAGATCAGCCGCACGGTTGGCGGCGCGAATGCCCGCACCATCGCCATCGAAGCAGAGAACCGGCTGCGGCGACATTTTCCAGAGGAGATCGAGTTGGCTTTCCGTCAGTGCCGTGCCGAGCGGCGCCACCGCATTTTCGACACCGGCCTGATAAAGCGCGATGACATCCATATAACCTTCGACGGCGATGACCGTGCCGCCGGCCGCCTGCGAAGCGCGGCGCGCACGGGCGAAATTGTAGAGAACATTGCCCTTGTGAAAAAGCTCGGTCTCGTTGGAGTTCAGATATTTCGCCACCGCATCCGCCGCCATGGCGCGGCCGCCGAAAGCAATGACCTTCTCGCGCGACGACAGGATGGGGAACATGATGCGGTCGCGGAACCGGTCATAGGAAACCGGCACATTTTCATGCACCACCAGCCCGCAGGCCTCCATCTGCTCCTTCGCCACGCCCTTGCTAGCCAGATGTTCCTTCAGCGCATTGCGGCTATCCGGCGCATAACCAAGTCGGAACGTTTCTATGGTGCGCCCGGTCAGCCCGCGATCGCGCAAGTAAGCCCGCGCCCGCGCACCAGGCGCCGTCTGCAACTGATCCTGAAAGAACAGCGTCGCCATTTCCATGACGTCCTGCAGGGAGGTGCGCTCACGTTCACGCTTTTCCGCCTGCGGATCGGGCTGCGGCATGGAAATGCCGGCCATATCGGCGATCTGCTGCACGGCCTCGGGAAAACTCAGACCCTCAAGATCGGTCAGAAACCGGAAATGATCGCCGGACACACCGCAGCCAAAGCAATGATACCGCCCCTTGCGGTCCTCGCAGTGAAAGCTCGGGCTTTTTTCGCCATGGAACGGGCAGCAGGCCCAATAATCACCCTTCGGCGTGTTGGTCTTCTTCTTATCCCAGGACACACGTCGACCGATCACATCGGAGATGTTCACGCGGTCGCGTATCTCATCGAGAAAAGAATTGGAAAAGCGCATGGGTTACCTGTTGGAGGCCAGTCTTTCATATAAGCGCATAAAGACCGCATTACAAAACGGGTAGGTAAATAATACCCGATATTCACAGGCGGCATTGACATCAGTGTATATACAGGCGCATATACGAACGCATATACACGCGCGATGCATAAGTGCCTATGAGCTGAAAACAGCGATAGGTAACTCATGGATGTGGTGACGAAAAACTTCATTTCCTTTGAATGGGATGAAAACAAGCGACTGAGCAACATCGAGAAGCACGGCATCGACTTTCCAAGGGCGGCAAGAGCACTTTCACAACCCCATCTGGAAAGTCGCTCCGATCAAAACGGGGAGTGTCGTATTCTGGCGATATGCCCGGAAACAGACGATCTCATCGCAATCATCTATACGATGCGGGGCGAGGTCTGCCGGATCATATCGGCAAGAGCGACAAGGAAAAATGAGCGAAGAACGTATCGTCAGATATTCTCTGGATGAGATCCGGGAAAAGATCGCCAGAGGTGAAGATCGCACCGATTTGGCCCGCATCGACGCCATGACCGACGAAGATATCGACCGCGCCACGCGCGACGATCCGGACTGGGCCGGCTTTGAAGACATCGACTGGTCAAAGGCCGAAGTGGTTTTCCCCACCCCCAAGCAATCGATTTCGATCCGCGTCGATCAGGATGTCGTGGACTTCTTCAAATCTACTGGCAAAGGCTATCAAACCCGCATGAATGCGGTGCTGCGCCACTATGTGAATGAGCAAAAAAAGCGGCCGGGTTGAAGACGGCCGGCCGCCATTGCGCTGGCTTCAGGCAAATTTATGGCAGTGCAACATCACCAAAAATTATGTTTTTGTAATTTGAGCGGCCCATCGCGACGATGTAAAAACAAAGCACAGTCAAAGGCAGTGCTTGAACATTCCCATAAATCTGCCGACGCCCGCAGGCACGTCCCCCGAAAAAAGCCTGCGCGGAAGAGCATTTTGATCCGCCGGAATGCATCTTCGTCGGCAGAAAAAAGGCAGGGTAGCTCCGGCTACCCTGCCTTTACTTCTCTCAAGTGGCGGAAACCTACTTCAGCAAATCCTTGACGACGCCAGAGGCCTTGGCGAAGTCGATCTGGCCGGGATAGCGTTCCTTCAGCGCATTCATGCATTTGCCCATGTCACGCAGGCCGGAGGCGCCGGTCTCGCTGATGACGGCCTGGCACAGTTCGCGCACCTTTTCGGCCGGGATTTCTTCCGGCATGAATTCCTTGATGATGACGATTTCCTCGCGCTCCTGCGCGGCAAGCTCGGGTCGGCTGGCGCCTTCATAGATGGCGGCCGACTCTTCGCGCTGCTTCACCATCTTGGTCAGGATCTGCATGATATCTTCTTCGCTGACGGGGTCTTTTCCCACGCCGCGATTGGCGATATCGCGATCCTTGATGGCCGCCTGAATGAGACGCACGGTCGATGTACGTCGGGCATCACGAGCCTTCAGCGCATCTTTCAAAGTATTTGCGAACGTGTCGCGCAGCATTTTTCTTCTCCTTGGGAAAGCCCATTCCGCAGCTTCGCGATAGGCAAACTTTCCACCTTATTTTTCGCAACGACATAAACGAGCAACTACGCTCAAGCAAATCAATTGCATAAGCCCTTGAATCCACGGCATCTTAAATCCGCGTAAATCTTGAGCCTGCGGTTGACCGCTTGGGCTGCTTTCGTTATTTTCCGGCACCTGCACGAGATTTTAACGAAGGGTCGGAACGCGAGTTTTTCGCGCGCCCCTTTATGTCACGAAGCCTGCGACAAAAATGGCCCCTTACCCCCTGCCTTTCAAGAGGCGGGGTGCGAAGCGGCAGAAACGGAACGAGATGACCGAGACAGCGCCCTGGACTACCCGCAAACCCACCGCAATGCTTGTTCTTGCCGATGGCACGGTGATCGAGGGAACAGGCATCGGCGCAACCGGCAAGGTTCAGGCCGAAGTCTGCTTCAACACGGCGCTGACAGGTTACGAGGAAATCCTCACCGACCCGTCCTATCTCGGCCAGATCGTCACCTTCACCTTCCCGCATATCGGCAATGTCGGCACCAATGAAGAAGACATCGAAGACCTGACACCCGCCGCCCGCCGCGGCGCCGTCGGCGTCATCTTCAAGGCCGACATCACCGAACCGTCGAACTTCCGCGCCGTCAAGCATCTGGATGCCTGGCTGAAGGCCCGCGGCGTCATCGGTCTTTGCGGCATCGATACGCGCGCGCTAACCGCATGGATCCGCGAAAACGGAGCACCGAACGCGGTCATCGCCCATGATCCGAACGGCGTCTTCGACATTGAAGCGCTGAAGTCGGAAGCCAGGGCATGGAGCGGCCTCGTCGGCCTCGACCTCGCCATCGAAGCCACCTCCGGCCAGTCTTCGACCTGGACGGAAACGCCGTGGGTCTGGAACAAGGGTTATGGTTCGCTCGGCGAAGCCGATGCGAAGTACCACGTTGTTTGCGTGGATTTCGGCGTCAAGCGCAACATCCTGCGCCTCTTCGCCGGTCTCGATTGCAAGGTGACGGTGGTTCCGGCCCAGACATCGGCGGAAGACATTCTGGCGCTGAAGCCGGATGGCGTGTTCCTCTCCAACGGTCCGGGAGACCCGGCCGCGACAGGCGAATATGCCGTTCCGGTCATCCAGAACCTCATCAACAGCGACCTGCCGATCTTCGGCATCTGCCTCGGCCACCAGATGCTCGGTCTCGCCGTCGGCGCGAAAACCGAAAAGATGCATCAGGGTCACCACGGCGCAAACCACCCGGTCAAGGACTTCACGACAGGCAAGGTGGAAATCGTCTCGATGAACCACGGCTTTGCAGTCGACGCCAAGTCGCTGCCTGAAGGCATCGAGGAAACCCACACGTCGCTGTTCGATGGCACCAATTGCGGCCTGCGCATTATCGGCAAGCCGGTCTTCTCCGTCCAGCATCACCCGGAAGCATCGCCCGGCCCGCAGGACAGCCACTACCTCTTCCGCCGCTTCGTCAACTTGCTACGCGAGAGACAAGGTGAGGCAGCGCTCGCCGAGCGCTGATAGACTTTCAGAATATCCGGTAAGAATATGCGGCCCGCTATCAGCGGGCCGTTTGCATTTCGCGCTTCACCAGAATGACGAAACGTATGGTGAGCAGAACAGCCGCCGTCGAAAGGCCGATCACGAAACCGAACCAGACGCCGCGCCCGCCAAAACCGAGCGGGAAGGCCATGGTCCAGGCAAGCGCCAGGCCGATCGGCCAATAGGAAATCAGCGCCAGCATCGCTGGAATACGCGCATCCTTCAGCCCGCGCAGCAGCCCCGCCGTCACGGCCTGAATACCATCCACCAGCTGGAAGACGCCGGCGATCACCACGAGACTGCTGGCATAAGCGAGCACTTCCGCCGCTTCCGGCAATTTTGGATCGAGGAACCATTTCGCCAGAAAGTCCGGAACGACCGCAAACAGGATGCCGCCGCAAAGGGCAATGCCGCAGGCAATGGCGTAGATCATGATCGATGCGCGAATGAGGTTTTTGAAATCGCCCTGACCGCGGGCGATGCCCACGCGCACGGTTGCCGCCTGTGACAGGCCGAGCGGGATCATGAAGGCGATGGAGGCAAGCTGCAGGGCAATGCCATGTGCCGCAAGCTGCACGGTGCCGATCTGCCCCATCAGGATCGATGCGGCGGCAAACAGCGTCACTTCGGCAAGGATGGTGATGCTGATCGGCAGCCCGAGACGCAGCACTTCGAACAGCGCATGCCAGTCCGGCCGCCAGAAACGCACGAAAAGCTCGTATTTCTTCGTCTCCTCACGCGTCTGCACATAGGCAACGATGAAGATGAAGCTGAAGGCATTAACGATGACGGCAACGACGGCAGCGCCATTCATGCCCATTACCGGCAGGCCGAAATGGCCGAACACGAGCGCATAAGCCATCAAACCGTTCATCACCAGCATGATGATGGTGACGTAAAGAATGATGCCTGCACGACCGATGGCGCTGACAAGTCCGCGCAGCACGTAAAAAAGTAGCGCCGGCAGGAGGCCGAACTTGGCGATGGCGAGATAATGGCCGGTCAGCGCCGAAACTTCGGGGTTTTGCCCAAGATAGACCAGAATTCGCTCGGCATTGACGAATATCGGCAGGGCAAGCACCCAGTAGGCAATCGCCACCCACATGCCCATGCGCAGCGAACGGCGGGCCGCCGTCGCATCGCCCTGCCCGTAAGCCTGCGCCACCATCGGCACCACGGCCACGGAAAATCCCGAGCCAAAAATAAAGACGACGAAGAAGAACTGCCCGGCCAGCACCATGGCCGCCAGCTTTTCAGCCCCCAGCTGGCCCACGATGACCATATCAGTCGTATGGATGCCAAGCTGTGCGAGCTGCGCACCGATAAGCGGAATTCCAAGCGCAAGCGTAGCCTTGAAATGCGAAAGCCACGACCCCGATCCGGAGGGAACGGTTTCTGCAACAACCGACGAAGACATTGTAATTCACCTGAATTTTGGCCATTGCCCGCGAATTGCGCAACGGCAGCAGGGTGATGAATAAAATATTCCCTTCCTGCACGCAACCTTTGCAGCCCAATGATCAAAATTTACGCAGAATTACAAAGCCTGCCCGCACCAACTGAAACGGCATGAACCAAAACAAATTTAGTCGAATTTTACCATTTCACTTTACCTATTAGAACATCGCGTAGTTCTTTTAAATCATAAGCTGCATGACGCAGAATATTCCCGCCTTAGAGGCATGTCTTTCCCCCCATTCTCCAAGATGACCCGACCGGGTACATCTGGTTTCAAGGACGTGTAGCTTGCCAAAAAAATCCAACCTCATGACGCGCATTCTGTTTGCGGCGTCATCATTGGTCGTCGCCGCCTTTGCGGGCTTTTCTTTCTATATCGATAGTCTTCAGCACCGGGTCACGACGGAAGCGGTGGCAGAAAACATCGACTCGTCCGGCAAACAGGCCGCGCAGAGCATCGCCAACTGGCTGAACGGCCGCATCATGCTCACCGACACGGTGGCGAAAACGCTCTCCAAGCTTTCCGACGATGATGCCAAGGTGCAATTCCTGCAGAACGACGTGCTGACCGCACAATTCATGTCTACCTATTTCGGCAATGCCGAAAACGGCGTCTTCACGACATTCCCGAAAACATCGCTGCCGGAAGGTTATGATCCGCGCAAGCGCCCCTGGTATCTGGATGCGGTGAAAGCCGGCAAGCCGGTGTTGACCGAACCCTACAACGACGCATCGACCGGTGGTCTCATCATCACTGCCGCTATTCCGGTCTCCATCGACGGCAAACTGGCCGGCGTAACAGGAAGCGATTTCTCGCTGGAATCACTGGTGACGATGATCAAGTCGGTGGATGCCGGCACGGACGGTTATGCCTTCCTCGTCAGCAAGGATGGCAAGATCCTTATTCATCCCGATCCGAAATTCGTCGACAAGCCGCTGACCGATCTTTTCAAGGTCAACACACCGACAATTTCCTCGGCAATTTCCCAGACCGAAATTGACGGCAAGGGCAAGATCACCAGCTTCATCCCGGTTGCCGGCCTGCCTTCGGTCGACTGGTATCTCGGCTTCGTCGTCGATTCCGATGTCGCCTACAGCGCAATCGGCCAATTCCGGCTGGCGGCGACAATTGCCACGGTTCTTGCCGCTGCAATCATGATCATGCTGCTTGCAACCGTGCTCTCCCGTTTCATCGTCCGCCCCGTCACACAGATGACCTCGGCCATGGAAGGCCTTGCGGCCGGCAATCTCGATGTCGCCATTCCCGGCCAGGAACGCAGCGACCAGATCGGCTCGATGGCGGCAGCGGTTGCCGTTTTCAGATCGAACGCCATGGAGCGTCTGCGCCTCGAAGGTGACGCGGAACAGAACCGCACGCTTTCCGAACAGGAGCGCAGCGACCGTGAAAGACTGACGGCAAAAGACGCGGCGGACATCCAGTTCGCAGTCGACTCGCTGGCCAAGGGTCTGACGCATCTTTCGAACGGTGATCTCAATTACCGTATCGACACGCCGTTCGTGAGCCGCATCGACCGCCTTCGCGACGATTTCAACAATTCCGTCGCCAAGCTGAACGTCGCGCTCAGCACCGTCGGCCAGAACGCGCTGGCAATCGACGCCGGGGCTGGCGAAATCCGCCAGTCCGCCGACGATCTGGCGCGGCGCACCGAACAGCAGGCGGCTTCCGTGGAAGAGACGGCGGCAGCACTCGAGGAAATCACCACGACGGTCAAGGATTCCGCCCGCCGGGCAGAAGAAGTCGGCCGTCTGGTGGACCGCACGCGCAACAATGCGGAACAGTCCGGTGTCATCGTCGGCGACGCCGTTCGCGCCATGGAAGGCATCGAAAAATCATCGTCGGAGATCAGCAATATCATTGGCGTGATCGATGAGATCGCCTTCCAGACCAACCTGCTTGCGCTGAATGCCGGCGTGGAAGCTGCCCGTGCCGGTGAGGCCGGCAAGGGTTTTGCCGTCGTCGCGCAGGAAGTCCGCGAGCTCGCCCAGCGCTCCGCCAATGCGGCAAAAGCGATCAAGACGCTGATCAACGCCTCGACCTCGCAGGTGCAATCCGGCGTCGATCTCGTCGGCAATGCCGGCAAGGCACTGGAAACCATCGTGCGCGAAGTGCAGGAGATCAATCGCCACATAGACGCCATCGTGACGTCGTCGCGCGAACAGTCCACCGGGCTTCAGGAAATCAACACGGCCATCAACACCATCGATCAGGGCACACAGCAGAATGCCGCCATGGTCGAAGAACAGACAGCGGCAAGCCATGGTTTGGCTTCGGAAGCGGCAGCGCTCAACGATCTGCTGGCCCAATTCCAGCTCGCCACGGCAACCCGGCGGCAGGCGGAATATGGGCGTGCGGCCTGAAGGCCAAAAACGGAAAAGCCTACAATCAAAATGGCCGGAGCGATCCGGCCATTTTTTTGTCCACCCTCATAATAGCCGGTTCCCGCCACTCACACGATCCGCTAGAGCTTGATCGATCATGATTTGCGGAGGGATTTATGCTGGAACTGATTTGGCGCGGCATTGCCATGGGCATTGGCGGCACGGTGTTTATGGATATATGGGCGATTGTGCTGCACCGGTTTTTCGGCCAGTCAGCGCCGAACTGGGCGCCGGTTGGTCGCTGGTTCTGGCATGTGCCGAAGGGCACAATATTTCACGATAGCATCGCCACGGCCGCACCTTACGAGCATGAACTGGCGCTCGGCTGGATTTCGCACTACGCCGTTGGCATCCTCTACGGCATCATTCTGGCGCTGGTGGTGCCGGCTGCCTGGTTTGTGAACCCGTCCTTCATCCAGCCATGGATCGTCGGCATCGTCACGGTCGGCGCGGGCTGGTTCCTGCTGCAGCCGGGTCTTGGCATCGGCTGGGCGGCATCGAAAACGCCGAATCCCACCAAGGTTCGTATTCTCAACCTCGTGGCCCACACGGTCTTTGCGCTGGGCATGTATGCCGTGGCGCTTTTGATGCGCTAAATAAAAAGGGGGCTGAAAAGCCCCCTCACCTGTTTAAGTCTCAGATATTCGCCGAGAAGGTGTCGCAATCTTCGACACGGCCGTTCTGGAAACCGCGCTTGAACCATTCCATGCGCTGCGCCGAGGTGCCGTGGTTGAAACTATCAGGCACCACATATCCTTGCGTCTGTTTCTGCAACGTGTCGTCACCGATCTGGTGGGCGGCATTGAGCGCTTCCTCGAGGTCGCCGGTTTCCAGAATGCCCTTCTGCTCGGTGAACTTGCCCCAGATACCGGCATAACAATCGGCTTGAAGCTCCACACGCACCGACATCTTGTTGGCGTCCGCCTGGCTCATGGACTGACGGCGACGGTTGAATTCCGGCAGAACGCCGGTCAGGTTCTGGACGTGATGGCCCACTTCATGCGCAATCACGTAAGCCTGCGCGAAATCGCCGGAAGCGCCGAAACGCTTGTCCAGTTCATTGAAGAAACTGGTGTCGAGATAGACCTTGCGGTCACCCGGGCAATAAAACGGACCGCTGGCCGCCGAAGCAGAACCGCAGGCAGACGATACCTGGCCCGAAAACAGCACCAGCGTCGGTTTCTGATAGGTCTCGCCGGCGGACTGGAAAATGCCGCTCCACGTATCTTCGGTCTCGGCCAGCACCGTGCGCACGAAAGCCGTCGTCTCATCGGACGATTGGCCCTGCGGACGCGTGCCGGACTGCTGGGTTCCGGATTGCTGCTGTGTCGTGCCACCGCCATCCAGTGAAATATCGCCGCCTGAAAGCAGCGTCAGCGGATTGATTCCAAGCACCCAGCTGATCAGGAGGATGACCAGAATACCGCCGATACCAAGACCACCGCCGCGACGCCCGATCGGCACGCGCATCCCGCCTCGGGAAAAGGGATCGTTGCCGGATGGCCCCGAACCCGCCGACATGCCGCGCCGGTCCTCGATATTGTCCGACTGGCGACGCCCTCTCCATTCCATACTATTCTCCCGGCGAACATCGCCTCAACAAGCTGCCTTATAACGGCACTATAATACATCTTGTTCCGGAAGAAAGCTTGGCCCGCTCAGACTGTTCTCCTTCTTTGCTTGATGACGGTCAGAAGCAGGACGGCAAAAACGAAAATGCCGGCGGAAAGGGTCGCAAAACCCGCCTTACCGTCAGCGAAAACAACCTCATACATGATACGTCCCGGAACGAAGGTGAAGCCGCCGGCAATCACGATACCGCCGAGATAAACGCTTTGCATGATGCGCATATGGCGTCTGATATCGCCACGGCGCGCAAAATAGACCGATTGCAGACAGCCATATATGGTGAAGATGGACAGCAGGTGGATCGGGCTGAAACCATAAAACATCCTGAGTTCATGGATGAAGAAGGTTGAAATTGATGTCATGACCATCAGCGCCACCCAGATCTTGCCCAGCAGCCGGTGGATGGCGGTGCCCTTGGGTCGCAGAAAGACGAAGGCTCCGAGAAGGGCGGCGGGAACGACAGTGAAGACATGAAATTGCACGGCAAGCGGTGCGTTTAGCAAAGGCTGGAGTGACATGGCTTTCCTGTCTGGCCCGGTTGAAATCACCGGCAATTTCGGCAAAACATGCACGAAAGAAAAATGGATTGGCGTCAATCGCAGGAAAACTTCGTGGATCACCCCTATCTGCAATCCACGCTTCGTGAAATGCACGCCATCCTGCAGTCCCGCAGGCTGTGGCTGACATTCCTTGCGATACTGGCGATCTTCATCCTGACCGGACCTTTCGGAACGAGCGAAACCATGAGCTTCGCCGACCGGCTGCTTTACTGGACCATCGTTCAGACTGGGGCTTGGGCAATCGCCATAGTCTTCTCCATTGTCGCCAATGCCATCCTTGCAGCTCGTATAAAAAGCATGCTGGCGCGAATGATGATCGGCTCGCTGCTAGCGTCTTTGCCGATCGGTTTGTTGCTCGGCCTTACGAACCACACCTTTTACGACAAGCAACTCGGCGTCCTCTCCATTCTTAAAAGCAGCCTCACCGCCCTGCCGCTCTGCGCGATCTTTTGTCTGCTGAGTTATCTCACCGCCCGTCAGTCTCTCCAGACGACGGCCGAGACACATGATGATGCCGGTCGCAAGGAGACAAACACCGCAACGCTGCTGGAGCGGCTACCCCCGCAAAAGCGTGGAGAACTGCTGCGGCTGTCCGTGGAGGATCATTACACCGAGGTGGTGACGACCAGAGGACGTCAACTGGTTCTGCTGCGTTTTGCCGACGCCATGAAGGAAATTGGCGCTACGCAGGGCTTGCAGGTACACCGGTCCCACTGGATTGCAGACGCAGACGTCGCCTCACTGCGCAAACATGCAGGCCGTCTGCATCTCATAACAGGGGACGGCACGGAAATTCCCGTCAGCCGCTCCTATAATGCCGCGGTACAGGCCCGTTTCTCCGCCCATGGCCCTAACCGTTAAGAGTTTCTGTCGATTCCGGAATTTATGGGGTTCCGTTCTCAAAAACATTTGCCTATAAGCCGCTTCTAGCCTGAAAACTTTGAATTGCGCGCCCCGGCCGGTGATCCTTCACCCTGGCTGGTGTTTTGCGCAACCAAAACGCGGAACGAGAGAGCCATGCCGAAGCGCCAAGATATCAAGTCCATCCTCATCATTGGCGCAGGACCGATTGTCATCGGTCAGGCATGTGAATTCGACTATTCCGGCACCCAGGCCTGTAAGGCGCTGAAGGAAGAGGGTTACCGGGTTATTCTGGTGAACTCCAACCCGGCGACGATCATGACCGATCCGGGCCTTGCCGACGCAACCTATGTCGAGCCAATCACGCCGGAAGTCGTGGCCAAGATCATCGCCAAGGAGCGTCCGGACGCGCTTTTGCCGACCATGGGCGGCCAGACCGCGCTCAACACCGCGCTTTCCCTGAAGCGCATGGGCGTTCTCGACCGCTACAATGTGGAAATGATCGGCGCAAAGCCCGAAGCCATCGACATGGCCGAAGACCGTGCGCTCTTCCGCGAGGCGATGATGCGTATCGGCCTTGAAACGCCGAAATCGATGCTGGCCAACGCCACCGAAATCAAGGACGCCGACCGCAAGACCCATGAGGCGGCGCGCGCTGAGCTGAAGGCAAAGCTTTCCGGCCCGGAACTCGACAAGGCGCTGGACGATCTCGAAAACCAGTGGAATCTTGGCGAGACCGACCGCAAGCAGCGCTACATGGCGCATGCAATTGCCATTGCCGCCCAGGCCATAGACCATGTCGGCCTGCCCGCCATCATCCGCCCATCCTTCACGCTCGGCGGCACCGGCGGCGGCATTGCCTATAACCGCTCGGAATTCTTCGATATCGTCTCGGGCGGTCTCGATGCCTCGCCGACCACCGAAGTGCTGGTCGAGGAATCGGTGCTCGGCTGGAAGGAATATGAGATGGAAGTGGTCCGCGACACCGCGGACAATTGCATCATCATCTGCTCCATCGAAAACATCGATCCGATGGGCGTCCACACGGGCGACAGTATCACCGTTGCGCCGGCGCTGACGCTGACGGACAAGGAATACCAGATCATGCGCAACGCCTCGATTGCGGTGCTGCGCGAGATCGGCGTGGAAACCGGCGGCTCGAACGTGCAGTTCGCCGTCAACCCCAAGGACGGCCGCCTCGTCGTCATCGAAATGAACCCGCGCGTCTCGCGCTCCTCGGCGCTGGCGTCCAAGGCGACCGGCTTCCCCATCGCCAAGATCGCCGCCAAGCTCGCCATCGGCTACACGCTGGACGAACTGGAAAACGACATCACCGGCGGCGCGACGCCCGCCTCGTTCGAACCGTCCATCGACTACGTCGTCACCAAGATCCCGCGTTTCGCTTTCGAGAAATTCCCCGGCGCTTCGCCGATCCTCACCACCGCCATGAAGTCGGTCGGTGAAGTCATGGCCATCGGCCGCACCTTCCCCGAATCGCTGCAAAAGGCGCTGCGCGGCATGGAAACCGGCCTGACCGGTCTCGACGAGATCGAAATCCCCGGCTTTGAGGAAGGCGAAGGCTCCAAGAACGCCATCCGCGCCGCCATCGGCACGCCGACGCCGGATCGCCTGCGCATGGTCGCACAGGCGCTGCGCACGGGCATGACCGAAGAGGAAGTCCACGAAAACTCGAAGATCGACCCGTGGTTCATCGCTGAGATCAAGGCAATCGTCGATATGGAAGCCCGCATCCGCGAGCACGGCCTGCCGCAGGATGCCGAAAACCTGCGCATGCTGAAAGCCATGGGCTTCTCCGACGCCCGCCTTGCTATTCTGACGGGCAAGCGCCCGAAGGAAGTGGCCGAACTGCGCAACAGCCTTAACGTTCGCCCGGTCTTCAAGCGCATCGACACCTGCGCCGCCGAATTCGCCTCGCCCACCGCCTATATGTATTCGACCTACGAAACGCCCTTCGTCGGCGCTGCCCGCTCGGAAGCGCATGTTTCCGACCGCAAGAAAGTCGTCATCCTCGGCGGTGGTCCGAACCGTATCGGCCAGGGCATCGAGTTCGACTATTGCTGCTGCCACGCCGCCTTCGCGCTGAAGGATGCCGGTTTCGAAGCGATCATGATCAACTGCAACCCGGAAACGGTGTCCACCGATTACGACACCTCCGATCGCCTCTATTTCGAACCGCTGACGGCCGAAGACGTGATCGAGATCCTGCGCGCGGAACAGGAAAAGGGCGAACTCGTCGGCGTCATCGTGCAGTTCGGCGGCCAGACCCCGCTGAAGCTCGCCGAAGCGCTGGAGAAGAACGGCATCCCGATCCTCGGTACCGCGCCTGACATGATCGACCTCGCCGAAGACCGCGACCGCTTCCAGAAGTTGCTGATGAAGCTCGATCTCGCCCAGCCGAACAACGGCATCGCCTATTCGGTCGAGCAGGCCCGCCTCGTCGCCTCGGAAATCGGCTTCCCGCTGGTCGTGCGCCCGTCCTACGTTCTGGGTGGCCGCGCCATGCAGATCATCCATTCGGAAGGCCAGCTCCAGACCTACCTGCTCGACACGGTTCCGGGTCTCGTCCCTGAAGACATCAAGCAGCGTTACCCCAACGACAAGACCGGCCAGATCAACACCCTGCTCGGCAAGAACCCGCTTCTGTTCGACAGCTACCTGACCAACGCCGTCGAAGTGGATGTGGATGCGCTGTGCGACGGGGAAACGGTGTTCGTTTCCGGCATCATGGAACATATCGAGGAAGCCGGCATCCATTCGGGCGATAGTGCCTGCTCGCTGCCGTCGCGGTCGCTGAGCAAGGAAACCCTTGACGAACTGGAGCGCCAGACGACCGCGCTTGCCAAGGCGCTGAATGTCGGCGGCCTGATGAACGTCCAATACGCCATCAAGGACGGCACGATCTACGTTCTCGAAGTCAATCCGCGCGCCTCGCGCACCGTGCCGTTCGTGGCAAAAACCATCGGCGCGCCGATCGCCAAGATCGCCGCCCGCGTCATGGCCGGCGAGAAGCTCGATGCGGCGATTGCCGCCTATGGCGAGAAGCCCGATCCGCGCAACCTGAAGCACATTGCCGTCAAGGAAGCCGTCTTCCCCTTCGCCCGCTTCCCCGGCGTCGATATTCTGCTTGGACCAGAAATGCGCTCGACGGGTGAAGTCATCGGCCTTGACACGGATTTCGCACTGGCCTTCGCCAAGAGCCAGCTCGGTGCCGGCGTCGATCTGCCGCGTTCTGGCACGGTGTTCGTTTCGGTGCGTGACGACGACAAGGATCGGGTTCTGCCCGCCATCCGCATTCTGGTGGAAAGCGGTTTCAGGGTGCTCGCAACCGGCGGCACCCAGCGTTTCCTTGCCGAACAGGGCATCAACGCCGAAAAGATCAACAAGGTGCAGGAAGGCCGTCCGCATATCGAAGACGCCATCCGCAACCGTCAGGTTCAGCTCGTCATCAACACCACCGACAGCAACAAGGCGATTTCGGACAGCAAGTCGCTGCGCCGCGCGACGCTGATGCAGAAGGTGCCCTACTACACGACGATGGCCGGCGCAGAAGCCGCCGCCCTTGCCATCAAGGCACTGAAGGCCGGCAATCTCGAAGTGAAGCCGCTGCAGAGCTATTTCCAGTAAGCAGCCTGCGCGAGAAATCCGCGGATTGAATACTGAATGAAACCGAAACGCCGCAGATCGCAAGATCTGCGGCGTTTCGCATTGCGTAATCCCCCTGCAATCCATTTCCGGTATCAAAAACGCATCATTCCCACGTGAGGTCCGTGATGCCCTTATCCATTGCCGAAACACCGTCGCCGGCCACAGGCGGATATGCGCTTGCCCGCATGATCGCCGGCATTTCCGCGCCTATCGACACAACCCCGATGATCAACACCGAAACCTTGCGGGACTGAAGCTATGGCAGGACGTCCGCCGGGACCGGAACGGGTGGCTTTTCCGCTGCGGATCGAACCCGCAATATTGAACGTGATCAGGAACACCGCCAGCGGCGAATTGCGCAGTATCAATGCCCAGATCGAAATTTTGCTCAAGGAAGCCCTGCACCATCGCGCCGCAGCGGATGAAGTGAACGAGCCGCGAGGCTAGGCCGCCAGCGCCTCGCGCACGCAGTTGCGCCCTTCGCTCTTGGCGCGGTAGAGGGCGCGATCTGCCATTTCCGCCAGCGTCTGGAGGTCGCATCGCATTTCGCCGGTGGTCGCGACGCCAATGCTGATCGTTACGCCGACGCGCAGCCCGCCACAATCGACGTCATTGACCGCAACCGCATTGCGAATACGCTCGCCGATAACAGAGGCTTTCTGACCACCCGCACCCGGCAGAAAGATGATGAACTCCTCACCACCGTAACGCGCCAGCACATCGCCGCCGCGTATGCTGCCGCCGATGCGTTTTGCCACTTCCTGAAGGACGCTATCGCCGACGGCATGGCCAAAACGGTCGTTGATCGATTTGAAGTGATCGATATCGAGCAGCATGGCCGCATCCGCGGGATCGGGTGCCGCAGGCATGGCCTGGAAAAAGAACCGGCGGTTCTTGACGCCGGTCAGCGGATCGGTGTTGGCGAGAACCAGCAATTTCCGTTCGGACCGCTCGGCTACCAGCATCATCACGAACAGCGCGATGGCGAAGTTCAACATGATGATGAAGAAAAACGCATTGACCAGATTGATGGTGGCATAGTCCGGGAAGAATATGCTTTTCACCACGGATAGCGAAATCAGACCAGAAATGCCGGTGATTGCGCCGAGCGCCAGACGGGAGAGAAGCCGCTCCTTGCTCCACCTGGCGAAAAGCCCACCCGCGCCCGCAAGATAGGCGAGAGCCGCGCAACCATTGAAAAGAGCCGCACGATACGCATTGTTTTCAGCCACCTGCAGCGCGACGACAATCGCCAGCAGCGCGACAAGACAGAGGGCGACCACCGTCCGCCGGCCCACAGGGCGTCCGTCGCTCAAAACTTTCAGACCGAGCCAGATCAGCGCATAACCGATAATGCCGAAAACGACACTGCCGAGCTGCGATAGAGCCGGTGACATTATCCCCCATTCGCCGTAACCGGCGAGTGTGGAGCCAATAGTCATGGCTGCAAAGCCGGCGGCAAGAGCAACCGGGCCACGCAATCCACGATTTGACAACTTAAGATAGATGAAACTTAGCAATCCCACAATATAAGAGCATTTTTGCATCAGTATGACTGTCGTGAGGTCGAGTTCACCCAACATGATATGTCCACGCAATAAACAAATAAAACCGATTCAATTATCGTCGATAAGTATAAAATTTCAATAAAAATACCGAACCAAAAAATAGTAAATTATATTCATAAAAGTAAAAGAATAATACAATATATTCATAAATTAATAAAACAATCTATTCGAATAGTCTTATAAACTCCATATCCTTTTTGAAGAGCAGAATTTCCGCCTCTTTCGCCCGCGCATCCGGCAGGCGCAGCAGATAGGATGGATGCACCGTGACAAACAGCGTTCGCCCTTCTTGCATGGGAAGAGGGCGGCTCCGAACGTCGGTGACTTTCTCCTTGCCACCGGTCAGCGCATAAAGCGCCGTCGCGCCCATGGCAACGATGAGCTTCGGCTGCACCAGTGCAATTTCCTGGTTCAACCACCAGCGACATTGCTGCACCTCACCCGCATCCGGCCGCTGGTGAATACGCCGCTTGCCACGTGTTTCATATTTGAAATGCTTGACGGCATTGGTGACGTAAAGCCGCCTGCGATCCACGCCGATCTCGCCGAGCGTCCGGTCAAAGAGCTGACCAGCAGGGCCGAGGAAAGGTTTTCCGGCAAGATCTTCGTGATCGCCAGGCTGCTCGCCGACGATCATCACATCCGCATCCTGCGGCCCCTCACCAAAAACAGTTTGCGTCGCCTTGCAATGCAGTGGGCACCGGGTGCATTGGCTTGCCTGCCGCCTCAGGGAACCAAGCGAATCCTCCGGCTCCCGCGGGGCCTCCTCCCGTGCCGCGGCGGCAACGGCTTGCAAGCGGTGGTGAAACGGCTGCGGCTGGGTTGCGGCCTTGGCCGCCATATCAAGCACCCGCGCCTCCGCCCCCAGAATGAGGCCGGGAATGAGATCCGCTTCCGGCAGGTTCTTCCAGTATTTTTTCGGCATCTCCGCCGTCATCGCCTTGATCTTCAGGCGGGCCGGATTGAATATATTGGCATAATAGGTCCGCCAGAGATCGTCCGTCTCGTCTGTCAAATCGGGTTTGGCGGCGGCCTTCCGCGATGTTTGCAGCACGCTTCCATCCCATCGCGCAAAGCCTTTCGGCGTCGCGATCAGCCAGTCCATGTCAGTGAACCTCCGCTGGAAAAACGGGGCCTCGCGCTCGACAATGAAATGATCCGGCTCGAACCAGGCGACGAAGCGCCGTCGCACGCCCTGCCCCTGCGGTAAGGGTAACTCCTTGAAACGAACGAAGGCTGTCATCTTGTGACAGTCACGACGGACGGATTTTTCGAGCAATCGCGCTTGTGAAACATCCGGATCGGACTTGAACTGCAGCAGAGCCCGATCCTGCCTAAGCCGCCACAGCAGCCGGTAGAGCAGCGCGAAACGGCCCTTCTCGCTGTGACAGATCACCGCCTGCGCCAGTGCCACGAAGGCGGCCGGAACGGAAACCTGCGTTTCACCAGCCTTGGGCGTCGGCAACGGCGCACCGGCAAAATCCAGCAGTCCCGCCTCATCGTCCCGTAGCCGCCAGTCAATCGCCTCCGGCGGCACATCGGCGGCAAGCGCCGAACGCGCCGCATCACGCCACTCGCCAAAATCGCCCCGTCCTTCCAGAACCGGGCCATACATCACAACAGCGACAACTGTTCGGGCTGCGGCGCAAACATCGCCCGCAGATCCGGCCGTTCCGTCAGTTTGCCCGGCGTCCAGCCGTCCGCGACGATAAAGGCCTTCACCTTTTTCAAGGACACCCCAAAACGGGCAACATCCTCCAGCCGTACCCGCCGAAACCGCCGTGATGACAGGATGGAAGCGACCGTCTTGGTGCCGAAACCGGGCACGCGCAGCAGCATTTCCCGATCCGCGGCATTCACATCCACCGGAAAACGGTCGCGATTTTTGAGCGCCCATGCCAGCTTTGGGTCGATATCGAGATCGAGCATGCCATCGCCGCCGATCGCGGTTATTTCGCCGATGTCAAAACCGTAAAAACGGTAAAGCCAGTCCGCCTGATAAAGCCTGTGCTCACGCATCAAGGGCGGCTTGATCAGCGGCAGGTTTTTCGAGGAATCCGGAATGGGGCTGAAGGCCGAATAATAGACGCGCCGCAGACCATAACTGCCATAAAGCCGGGCGCTGGTGGAGAGGATGGTGCTGTCGTCAGCGCCGTCAGCCCCGACGATCATCTGGGTGCTCTGCCCGGCGGGCGCGAAGCGCTTGGTCCGGCGCGTCCGCACCGTCGGCTCGCCCGCCTCCTCGATCTTCAGACGGATATCGGCCATGGAGCGGCGAATATTGGCAGGCTGCTTTTCCGGCGCGAAGCGACCAATACCGCTATCGGTCGGCAACTCGATATTGATCGACAGCCGGTCCGCGTAGAGCCCCGCCTCCTCTATGAGCTTTGGCGACGCTTCAGGGATCGATTTCAGATGGATATAACCGCGAAAGCCATGCGTAACACGCAGTTCCCGCGCCACGCGCACCATCTCTTCCATCGTATGATCCGAGGAGCGGATAATGCCGGAGGACAAAAACAGCCCCTCAATATAGTTGCGCCGATAGAACTCCAGCGTCAGCCACACCACCTCCTCGGCGGTAAACCGCGCCCGCTCGACATTGCTGGAAGAGCGGTTGATGCAATAGGCGCAATCAAAGATGCAGAAATTGGTGAGCAGGATTTTCAGGAGTGAGATGCAGCGCCCATCCGGCGCATAGGCATGGCAGATGCCCGACCCCTCCGTTGAACCCAGTCCGCCTGATACTGCGGAGTTGCGTTTCGTCGTGCCGCTGGAGGCGCAGGACGCGTCATATTTCGCCGCGTCGGAGAGAATGGCAAGCCGTTGCCTGATTGACTTCTTCATAATAATGTTCACTATATGTTCTATTGAAAAATGTCAATCATGTCGACTAAGCCAATGAATAATTGCGGAAATTTCACCGGCTCAAATTTGCTGGCATTTCGCTGTCCTCTTCTGATATAGTCGGCTCAGTTTTGATTTTGGCATGGTTCCGGAGTTCCTCTCCGGAACCTGTTTCTTTTTGTGTCTGCAAGTAAAGCGACCGGAATGCGAAGGATAAAAAAATGGTAGAAAAAGTACCGATGACTCAGGGTGGATTCGTCAAGCTGCAGGAGGAGCTGCGCGTTCGCCAGCAGGAGGAGCGTCCCCGTATCATCGAGGCAATTGCGGAAGCGCGCGCCCATGGCGACCTTTCGGAAAATGCCGAATACCACGCTGCCAAGGAAGCCCAGAGCCATAATGAAGGCCGCATCACTGAACTCGAAGACCTGACCGCGCGCGCGGAAGTCATCGACCTTTCCAAGATGTCCGGCTCCAAGATCAAATTCGGCGCCACCGTCAAGCTGGTGGACGAGGATAGCGACGAGGAAAAGACCTACCAGATCGTCGGCGATCAGGAAGCCGATGTGAAGGCTGGCCGCATTTCCATTTCCTCGCCGATTGCCCGCGCCCTCATCGGCAAGGAAGTCGGTGACAGCATCGAAGTCAACGCACCGGGCGGCGCCAAGGGTTACGAAATCCTCGCCGTACAGTGGGGCTGATTGCTCTCGCAGGCCATGCATCCTCTCGGATGCATGGCGCTCTGACGCGCTGAAGCCAATTAGCCGGAACAACGGAAGCTCATCTTGCCCCACGTCAGTCTGAAAGATGTGCAGGTGCTTGCACCGAACTTCAAGCGCAGGCTCTCCGGCGTTACCTCCACCATCGTACAGCTCATTCCTGTGCAGAACCGGCTGGGACAGAAAGTGGCCGTCATCGGCCCCGGCCTGCCGCCACATCTGCCGCATGTGCGTTTCCGCGATCTGTGGCGTCTCTGGCAAAACGGGCCGTTCGGCGGCCCCCGCATCTGGCACGCCCGCCGCAATCTTGAAATGCTGCCGGGCATTTTCATGCGCGATGTATTGCGCATGAAGATAAAGCTGCTCTTCACCTCGGCAGCGCAAAGACGACATTCCGCCTATACCCGCTTTCTGGTTTCGAAGATGGACGCGGTGGTCGCAACCAGCGGCCGTTCCGGCTCGTTTCTGGAAGTCCCACATAGCGTCGTGATGCATGGCGTCGACACCGATCTGTTTCATCCGGCGGAAGGCCCCGAGGACGCGATCGCCTCAACCGGTCTGCCGGGACACTATCTGATCGGCTGCTTCGGACGCGTGCGCCACCAGAAGGGCACCGATCTCTTCGTGCGCGCCATGATCGAGCTTTTGCCCGCACACCCTGAATGGACGGCCGTGGTTTCGGGCCGCGTGACGGCGGAACACAAGGCCTTTGGTGACAAGCTCCAGGCCGATGTCGCGGCAGCCGGCCTTTCCGACCGCATCGTGTTTCAGGGCGAAGTTGATGACATCAAACCCTGGTACAGACGGCTGACGCTCTATGTCGCGCCGTCGCGCAACGAGGGTTTCGGCTTGACGCCGCTGGAAGCCATGGCCTCGGAAACATCAGTCGTTGCCAGCAATGCCGGCGCCTATGAGGAAATGATCGTCAAGGGCAAGACCGGCATGGTGGTCGAAGCGGGCGACTATGAATCGCTCAGGGATGCGATAAAGCCCTATTTTGCCGATCCGGCTCTGGCCAAGAGCCATTCACTCGCCGGGCTTGCGCATGTGCGCACCGCATTCCCGCTGGAAAAAGAGGCGACAAGTCTCGGTGCGGTCTATGACGCGCTACGGCGCGGATAACGCTCAGCAAAGCAGTTGCAAAGCCCGCCGTTCAGATTTCCACGAGACCGACGCGCTTGACCTGACGGATGGTCAGCATCGTGCGCACCGTATCGACATTCTCGTCCGCCGTCAGAACCTCGATGACGAAATCCTGAAACTCGGTGAGGTTTCTGGCGATGCAATGCAGCAGGAAATCACTTTCGCCAGACACCATCCACGCCTGGCGCACCAGCGACCAGCCAGCGGTCGCCGCCGCAAAGGCCTTCAGATTGCTGTCCGACTGACGCTTGAGGCCGACCATGCAGAAGGCGACGAGGTCAAAACCGAGCTTCGGCGCGTTCAACATGGCGTGATAACCCTCGATTACGCCGGCTTCTTCCAGCTTGCGGACGCGCCTGAGACAGGGCGGTGCGGAAATACCGACCCTTTCGGCCAGCTCCACATTGGTCATGCGCCCGTCACGCTGCAATTCGCGCAGGATTTTCAGATCGATGGCATCGAGGTCGACGCTGGTCACGGAGAGGTTCCTCGTTAATCAGGGGAACTTCCTTGTACTATTCGGTACAGGATTCGCAACAATATGCCGCCAGCCGGACACAAAATTGCGTGTGCATCCACAACTGCCTTGTTGGTAACGCAAGGCTGCCCTTGAATAAAGACACTAGACAACCTTAAATACCGGGCAACGAAGGGGTTGCGGCCCGTCCGCCGCTCTGCGGCTGGAAGGCCCCTTACCGAAAGACCCCGTTATTGAAAGGATTGTTTCCATGTCTGCCCGCCATACCAAGGTATTGATCATCGGCTCTGGTCCCGCCGGTTATACGGCGGCCATCTACGCGGCCCGCGCAATGCTGAAACCCGTGCTGATTGCCGGCATGGAACAGGGTGGCCAGCTGATGATCACCACCGATGTGGAGAACTATCCGGGCTTTGCCGATCCGATCCAAGGCCCTTGGCTGATGGACCAGATGCTGAAGCAGGCCACACATGTGGGCGCGGAAATCGTCAGCGACCTCGTCACCGAAGTTGATACCACCACCCGGCCTTTCGTGGTCAAGACCGATTCCGGTCAGGTCTGGACCGCCGACACGCTGATCATCGCCACCGGCGCCAAGGCCAAGTGGCTCGGCATCGAAAGCGAACAGCAATTTCAGGGTTTTGGCGTTTCCGCCTGCGCCACCTGCGACGGCTTCTTCTATCGCAACAAGGACGTGATCGTGGTCGGCGGCGGCAACTCAGCCGTGGAAGAAGCGCTCTATCTCGCCCATATCGCCAAGTCTGTGACCGTGGTGCACCGCCGCGACAGCTTCCGCTCGGAAAAAATCCTGCAGGAACGCTTGTTCGCCAAGGAAAACGTCAAGATCCTCTGGAACACGGAAATCGCCGAAATCACCGGCGCACCCGCCAAGCCGCCCATGCCACCCTCCGTCTCGGGTGTGCGGCTGCGTGACACCAGAACCGGCGTCGTCAACGACACGCCCATCGACGGTGTCTTCGTCGCCATCGGCCACGCGCCGGCAGTCGAACTGTTCAAGGGCAAGGTGAAGCTGAAAGACAACGGCTACATGTGGACCGCGCCCGATTCCACGGCGACCGACGTGGAAGGCATCTTCGCAGCCGGCGACGTCACCGACGACATTTACCGCCAGGCGATCACCGCCGCCGGCATGGGCTGCATGGCGGCGCTGGAAGCAGAACGCTATCTCACCGCACAACAACCGCTCGCGGTTGCAGCGGAATAACCGAAAGGCAGGATAGGCATGGCAATGCCATTGGACTGGGATAAACTGCGCATTTTTCATGCCGCAGCCGAAGCTGGGTCTTTCACCCACGCTGCCGACAAGCTGCATTTGTCCCAGTCGGCCATCAGCCGTCAGGTCAGCGCATTGGAGCAGGATGTCGGCGTCAAGCTGTTCCATCGCCACGCTCGCGGTCTGATTCTTACCGAGCAGGGCGAGTTGCTGTACCGCACCGCCCATGACGTGCTGCTGAAGCTCGAAACGGTGAAGATGCAGCTGACCGAAACGACGGAGAAGCCGAGCGGCAAGCTGCGCGTGACGACCACGGTTGGTCTCGGCCAGGGCTGGCTGACGGACAAGGTGCAGGAGTTCCTGCAACTCTATCCGGAAATGTCGATCCAGCTCATCCTCGACAATGAGGAGCTGGACGTGAACATGCGTCACGCCGATTGCGCCATCCGCCTGCGCCAGCCGCAGCAATCGGACCTTATCCAGCGCAAGCTGTTTACAGTGCATATGCACGTCTATGCCGCGCCGTCTTACATCAATCGCCACGGCGAACCGCAGTCGATCGAGGATTTAGACAATCACCGCATCATCTCGTTCGGTGAACCGGCGCCCAACTACCTGCTTGATGTCAACTGGCTGGAAAATGCCGGTCGCTCCTCGGACAACACGCGCATTCCGCATCTGCAGATCAACAGCCAGACCTCGATCAAACGCGCCTGTCTGCTGGGAATAGGCATAGCCTGTTTGCCGGATTACATTGTCGGCCGCGATCCGGGATTGATCCAGCTGTCGCTCGCGGCAGATATTCCCTCGTTCGATACCTACTTCTGTTACCCGGACGAGATGAAAAACGCAGCAAAACTGAAAGCCTTCAGAGACTTTGTCGTGGCAAAAGCCCGAAACTGGAATTTCTGACGTTTAAATAGGCCAGCACCATAAAAAATCATACTAATTCAGACGGTTGATCTGTCTGGCGCGGTCGCGCGCCAGACCTTTTGCCAACCAGCATTGCACATAAAATATACCGGAAATATCGAGGCCTGCATCATGCGCATGCCTGACCTGCACAAAAAAGAGTTGTTTCGTGCACAAATAAGCATCATATCGCACTCAGCTGATGCACACGGTGGCTTTTCCTCCCAGTTCCACCGCATCAGCTGTTCCCCTCTGGAGGTTTTTGACCTTCACACTTAAAGGGCCCTGGATCTATCCGGCGGCCCTCTTTTTTTACCCGCAAGAATTTTCCCCAATTTGGCGAAATATCGCACGATGCAACCTTGTTTTGCATTATTAGCGCTCCCATATTTTAGTTGGCTGTCACGCTCCCAAAAGGCACGAGACAGCTGTTCCCCTCTGGAGGTTTTAACCTTCAAACTTATCAGGCCGCGGAGACATCCAGCGGCCTTCTTTTTTGGGAAGCACTCCCGCCACCCTGACAGGCCTCACGGATACGTGATTTGTATATCGTAAATCATCGATATAAATATCGTTCATGCCAGATATTGAAGAAATACCGATGAACCCGGAGGAAATCCTCAAAGCTCTTTCGCACCCCGCAAGGCTGAAGTTCCTTGAATGGCTGAAAAGCCCCGAAAGTCACTTCTGTCAGGACCACCCGCTGAGCATGGGTGTGTGCGCCAACCAGTTCCAGATCAGCGGCCTGTCACAATCCACCGTCTCGTCGCATCTGGCGGTGTTGCAGGCAGCCGGCCTGATAAGGTCGAAAAAGGTCGGGCAATGGGTGTTTTTCGAACGCAACGAGGAAACCATCGACGCGTTCCGCAATTATCTGCACGCGAATCTCTGAGCCTCCCAAGCTTTGAGCCCTGGGGTGCCGAACCGGAAACCACCAAACGGTTTTCAGTCCGGCACCCAGACCGAAAGACAGCGCGCCTTAAGCGCAATTTCACCAACCGACCAGAAAGTGAAGTCGCATGACCAGTCTTTTCGAACCGGCACAGGCCGGCGATATCGCACTCGCCAACCGTATCGTCATGGCTCCCCTGACCCGCAACCGTTCGCCGGGCGCAATTCCCAACAACCTCAACGCCACCTATTACGAGCAGCGCGCCACAGCCGGGCTGATCGTTACAGAGGGCACGCCGATTTCCCAGCAGGGACAGGGCTATGCGGATGTTCCGGGCCTCTACAAGCAGGAAGCCGTCGAGGGCTGGAAAAAGATCACCGACGGCGTGCATTCGGCCGGCGGTAAGATCGTCGCGCAGATCTGGCATGTGGGCCGCATTTCGCATACCTCACTGCAGCCGCATGGCGGCCAGCCGGTCGCTCCTTCCGCCATCCCCGCCAAGTCGAAGACCTATATCATCAATGATGACGGCACCGGCGCTTTTGCGGAAACCTCCGAACCGCGCGCGCTCACCATCGACGATATCGGCCTCATCCTTGAAGATTACCGCAGCGGCGCCCGTGCCGCGCTGGAAGCTGGTTTCGACGGCGTCGAAATCCATGCCGCCAATGGTTATCTGATCGAGCAGTTCCTGAAATCCAGCACCAACCAGCGCACCGACGACTATGGTGGCTCGATCGAGAACCGCGCCCGCTTCCTTCTGGAAGTGGTGGATGCGGTTACGGAAGAAATCGGTGCAGGCCGCACAGGTATCCGCCTCTCCCCCGTCACGCCTGCCAACGATATTTTCGAGGCCGACCCGCAGCCGCTCTACAATTATGTGTCGGCTGAACTCGGCAAGCGCAATCTCGCCTTCATCCACGTCGTTGAGGGTGCGACCGGCGGCCCGCGTGATTTCAAACAGGGCGACAAGCCCTTTGATTACGCAGCCTTCAAGGGCGCTTATCGCAATGCCGGCGGCAAGGGCCTGTGGATTGCCAATAACGGCTACGACCGTGCAAGCGCCATCGAAGCCGTGGAAAGCGGCAAGGTCGATGCTGTGGCCTTCGGCAAGGCCTTCATCGCCAATCCGGACCTGGTGCGCCGCTTCAAGAACGATGCACCGCTGAATGAGCCGAACCAGCCGACCTTCTATGGCGGCGGTGCAGAAGGCTATACCGACTATCCCGCGCTCGGTTGATCATTGATAAAACCAAACGCCGCACTGCTTCTCCGCAGTGCGGCGTTTTGCGTTTCAGGATGGGGCGCGCGCCTGCCGCGCGGCGAAATCGGAAAATGCACCCATGACAAAGGCATTGGCCACATGCAGCGCCTGCAGAAGGCCATTGCCCGTTTCCCGGCCGATGCTCATCAGCGCCACCTGCAGGCAATAGAGGGCGAGCAGCACCAGCGCACGATTGAGGTTCGGCCGCAGATCATCGTAACGCAGCGCAAGGACCACCAGCGACGCGATGGGGACGGCGATAAACATGCCGAGCCCCTTGTGCACCGAAAGCAGCGACCCGTCATAATAGATCGACAGCCCCGCCAGCAGCACCTGTGCAAAAATCAGCACCGGCACGCCTGCCGAAATCACCGCGAACACGCGACGCCGAGCTGAAATCCCATTTGCCGCGGTTGCCATCACACCGTGCCTCCTGCATCCGCCGGATGATGGAGGCTCGCCGGTTGCTTGACCTGCGCGAGGCAGCCGAGGCTCGCCAACGTCGCCGAGACGGCCGCATCAATCGGCGTCCGTGGTTCCGTTCCGAGAAAATCCGCAAGCTTGCGGTTGCTCATGCGGATCGGCATCTGCCAGAGATATTGCATTTCCAGCACTTCGCGAAACAGGGGAACGAAGGGCGCGGCCAGCTTTACGCCCGGCCAGAAAAGCCTCCGCATCTTGACCGGGTGACCAACGACCCGCTCGATCGCCGCAACCAGTTGCAACCCGTCGAAATCCCAGAAACCTTCCATATGAAAGACGGCGAAAGCCGGAAGCTCGCCCGCGCGGTCAAGCAACCGCCCGATCGTCTCCGCCACATCAGGCAGATAGGCCCATTGATGTCCGGCATGGGGTGCCGCAGGGTTCTGAACACTGCGGACAGGCTTGCCCGGACGCACCAGCATCTGCGAAAACCAGTTGTTTTTCGCGTCCGGTCCGAAAAAATCCCCGGCGCGGACAATCAGCACCGGTACGCCGCGCATCGACACCATCTTCAGCCGCTGCTCCATCTCCACCCGCAACGCACCCTTGCGGGTGAAAGGTTTTTGCGGGCTGTCTTCCGTCAGGAGCGGAAAAGCGTCCGGGCCGAAATTATAGACGCTGCCGGGAAACACGATCCTCGCCCCACAAGCCTCAGCCGCCGCGATGGTGTTGTCGAGCATCGGCAGCACCTGCCTGTCCCAGTTGCGATATCCCGGAGGGTTGACCGCATGGACGATGAGCGTTGCCCCTTTCGCGGCCTCCACCACGTCCCGTCGGTTCATCGCGTCGCCGGTCACACGCTCGATACCGTCCGACGCACCGGATGATGCTTGCTGGCGCGTCAGCGCCCTCACCTGCCAGCCGCGTTGCAACAGCATCTTCGCAACATGGCTGCCAACGCCGCCATTCGCCCCGACGATCAGCGCCAGAGGCTTGTTATTCTCTGCTGTATTTGCGTGGTTTTCATTTATCATGACCAACACTCCGTTTTCTGGCTGGAGTATCGTTCCGTCGCGCGATATACGAAATTGTCGAAATGAGTGGAGCAGGTATACAAAAATTTATGATCAAGAGCCGGGATGTCAGCTGGGATTTTTACCGCACCTTCCTCAGCGTGCTGCGCGACGGCTCGCTGTCTGCGGCCGCGCGTGAACTGGGCATTACACAACCGACTGCGGGGCGTCATATCGGCGCTCTGGAAGAGGCGGTCGGTTTTCCGCTGTTCATCCGCTCACCGCACGGGCTGATGCCGACGGAAGCTGCCCTTGCGCTCCGGCCCTATGCGGAAAATCTCGCAGCGACAGCGGCAGCGCTCATGCGGGCGGCCTCCGGCGAAGTCGGCAAGATCGAAGGCACAGTGCGCATCAGCGCGTCTGACATCATCGGCGTGGAAATGCTGCCGCCCATCATCGCGGTCATGCAGGAGATTCACCCGCGGCTCGAAATCGAGCTTTCGCTATCGGATACGCTGGAAGACCTTTTGCGGCGCGAAGCCGATATCGCCATCCGCATGACCGAACCGCAGCAGGATGCGATCGTCATGCGCTACATCGGCAATTTCCGTCTGGGCTTTCATGCGACGCGCGACTATCTGGCGAAAGCCGGCATTCCAAAGGTCATGGAAGAATTAAACGAGCACCGGATGGTCGGTTTCGACCGCAAGACGCCTTTCATCAGGGCGGCCATTCAGCGAATGCGCGCCCTTGATCCGGAAATACCCGACATTGAAGACATCTGCTTCGAAATCCGCGCCGACAGCAATCTCGCCCAGCTTGCCATGATCCGCGCCAGCGCTGGCATCGGCGTTTGCCAGATCGGTCTCGCGCGCAAGGATCCTCGGCTGGTGCAGGTTCTTCCTGGTATAGACATCCCGCTGCACACCTGGGTGGCGATGCATGAAAATCTGAAGACCTCGCCGCGATGCCGTGCCGTGTTCAGCGCCCTCGTCGAAGGCCTGAAGGCGCATCTCAAGGAGACCGATCCGGGCGCTCCGCCGCAACGGCGTTAGGATTACTCGAGAACGGGTTGTCGAGCGCGTCTCGTCCGCGATGACTTGAAAACCAACTGGCGGAACATGGAAGATGATGTGGATTTCGCCGGAAATGCCGGCTCTTTCATCAAAACGGTCTGGCCGACGGTAAAGTCTTGTCCACGACCTCGGCTTCCGGCCGGTCGCCGCCCTGGCTATATTCTTCATGCCATTGGCCGCGTTCGTCCTGATAGCTGATTTCCTCGTCATCGCCGCCCACCTGCTGTTCGGCGGCAACGATACGCGCAGCCTCGACGGCATCCGCATAGGAAGGGAAAGTTTCGGAATAAGCGCCGTTCATGCGGTAGGCGAAGCCACCGTCATGTTCCACGACTTCATACACCACTTTGGTCATGCATGTTCCTCCTGTTTCAGTCGGCGACATGGCAACCACAACCGCGCTTCAAGCATTGCACCCGACAGGGGACAACACGGCATGAGCAGCATGTCCTTGACGGCACCACTATCCTACCAAAAGCACTCAAGCGCAAATCCTGCTTGATCTGAGGGACGATACGTCACAGCCTGCGACTATCAGGGGAAGGGAAATCGATGGTGGGTTCTATTCTGAAGCAGGAGCGCATATTGCTGCTGGCGATACCAGCAGCAATCGCCGCCTATATGGCCGAACATGCAATATTCGAGGGCGGGAAAACGGCATCGCTCATCGCCGCGATCGCCCTGATCGGGCTCATCGTTCTGGTCTCGATGCGAGTTGCCCATCACGCCGAAATCCTCGCCGCCAAAGTCGGCGATCCCTATGGCACGATGATCCTGACACTCTCGGCGGTGGCGGTGGAAGTGCTGATCCTCGCCATCATCATGAATGAATCCAATTCGCCGACGCTGGTGCGTGATACGATCTATTCCGCCGTAATGATCGATATCAACGGCATTCTCGGCCTCGCCGCCCTGCTCGGCGGGCTGCGCCACGGCGAACAGTCCTATAATGACGATTCCGGCAGGACTTACGGGGTGATGATCCTCACCGCCATGGGCATCTCGATGATCGTGCCGGAATTCATTCCGGAACAGAGCTGGCACGTCTATTCCGCCTTCACCATCGTCGCGATGATCGCGCTTTATGCCCTGTTCCTGAAAATGCAGGTCGGCCCGCACAGCTATTTCTTCAGCTATGCCTATCCCCGCAAGGCGCACCCAGCCGGTCAACCGTCCGACAGCCACGCGGAAGAAGAGGACGAAGGCAGCGTGCCGCTCTCCATCGGCCTCATTATCGCTGGCGTGGTGCTGATCGGCGTGCTGGCGGAATTCATGTCGAGCTTTTTAAGCGTCAGCCTTGAAGGCACTAACGCGCCACCGGCGCTGATGGCCGTGGTGGTGGCGACGATTTCGGCATCGCCGGAAATCCTTACCGCGCTCCGCTCAGCCTTGCGCAACCGCATGCAGGCCGTGGTCAACATCGCCATGGGCGCATCACTGTCGACAGTCATTCTCACCGTGCCTGTCATGGAAGGCATTGCGCTTTACACCGGCCAGCCCTTCATCATGGCGATGACGCCGGTTCAAACCGTGATGGTCTTCATCACCCTTATCGCCGCCGCCATCAATCTCAATGACGGTGAAACCAATGCGATTGAGGGTATGACGCATTTCATCCTCTTCGCCACCTTCATCATGCTGCTGTTTCTCGGGCTTTAAACGAAAAAAGCCCGGCATTGCTGCCGGGCTTCCTTCAAGACTGTATCAACCGATCAGCGGCAATCGGCGCAGAAGCGCTGAATGCGCTTGCAGGCCTCTTCCAGCAGCGTTTCCGACGTGGCGTAGGAAATGCGGAAGTTCGGGCCAAGGCCGAAAGCCGATCCCTGCACGACGGCGACGCCTTCGGCTTCCAGAAGCTCGGAGACGAAATCCACATCCGACTCGATGACCTTGCCCGACGGCGCGGTCTTGCCGATCAGGCCGGCGCAGGACGGGTAAACGTAGAATGCGCCTTCCGGCGACGGGCAATTGATGCCCTTGGCCTGGTTGAGCATGGAAACGACGAGATCACGACGACCTTCGAAGATTTTCTTGTTGGCCGGAATGAAGTCCTGCGTGCCGTTCAGCGCCTCGACAGCCGCCCATTGCGCAATCGAACTGGCGCCCGAAGTCTGCTGGCCCTGGATCATGTCCATGGCCTTGATCAGTGGCAGCGGGCCGGCCGCATAACCGATACGCCAGCCGGTCATGGCATAGGCCTTGGAGACGCCGTTCATCGTCAGCGTGCGGTCATAGAGCGCAGGCTCCACCTCGACCGGAGTGACGAATTTGAAATCGCCATAGGTCAGATGCTCATACATGTCGTCCGTCAGCACCCAGACATGCGGATGCTTGACCAGCACGTCCGTCAGCGCCTTCAGCTCGTCATGCGAATAGGCGGCACCCGAGGGGTTGGAAGGCGAGTTGAAGACGAACCACTTTGTCTTCGGCGTAATCGCCTTTTCCAGCGCTTCCGCGGTCAGCTTGAAATTGTCTTCAAGCGTGGTGTCGACGAATACAGGCGTGCCGCCGCAGATCGCCACCATTTCCGGATAGCTGACCCAGTAAGGTGCGGGAATGACGACTTCGTCACCCGGGTTGAGGGTGGCCATGAAGGCGTTGAAAAGGATCTGCTTGCCGCCCGTGCCGACAATCGTCTGCTCCGGCTTGTAGTCGAGGCCGTTTTCGCGCTTGAACTTGTCGGCGATGGCCTTGCGCAGTTCCGGAATGCCGGAAACAGGCGTGTATTTCGTTTCGCCGCGCTTGATGGCCTCAATGGCCGCTTCCTTGATATTTTCGGGCGTATCGAAATCCGGCTCGCCGGCGCCAAGGCTGATCACATCGCGGCCCTTCGCTTTAAGCTCGCGGGCTTTCTGGGTAACAGCGATGGTGGCGGATGGCTTTACGCGGGAGAGAATGTCGGCAAGGAAGGCCATTTTTAATCGGTCCTGTTGTGGTTGACATCGACAGAGGCTGGGGCAGAGGCTGAAAAACTTGTCATCTGCGGCATTTTCTATGTCGAAAGACTGGCCTTCTTTCAAGGTCAAAAGCCGGCTTATGTGCCGTAGCGGAGAATTTAACCTTCCTTAACCCGGAAGTAACGCTTGATACGCTACATTCGCGAGCCTAGGGGTCGTGTCTCTATAGCTGGTTGAAAAATGGCGCCCAAAAGCATCTTTTCCAGTCTTGTCCGCGAGGTCGATGGCACATGGTCCACGGCCTACCAAACATTCAACCTGAAATCGGCCCTGCAGCCGATCTTTCGCCGAACGACGAGCGGCGCGCTCGACATCGATTCCTTCGAAGGTCTGGTACGGCCCCATCGCAATGGCGAACCGGTGACGCCAGGCGAGTTCTTCTCGCTGGTGGAGCCTGACGATATCGAGAATATCGACAGCATCCTGCGCACGATCCACATTCTCAATACCGGCAGGCTCAACCGTTCCCGCGCCCGCATCTTCGTCAACTTCCATCCGGGCCTGTTCCAGACCCCCGCCAAGATGCGGCAGGAAGTGGAGCGCATGCGGCTTACCGCCCACGAAGCCGGCATGACGGCAGACCGCATCGTCTGCGAAATCTCCGAGAAAAAAGCCTCCGACACGCAGATGGTCGCAGACTTCGCCTACCACATGCACGACATCGGCTTTCGCGTGGCGCTGGACGATTACGGTGCAGGCGATTCCGACATCGACCGGGTAAAGCTCATCAAGCCCGATTATGTGAAATTCGAAGCGGGCTGGGTGCGTGATTTCATGCAGAATTCAGCCGGCGCCGCCCTCCTGCGCGTCATCGTCAGCCAGTTTCGCGACGATGGAATAGAGCCGGTATTCGAAGGGCTGGAGAGCGCCTGGCAGGTCGATCTGTGTGAAGATCTCGGCGTCCTGCTGATGCAGGGTTATGCTCTCGCCAAGCCGGAACTCGCACCTACAAGTTTCGACGCACGTTTTCCCGAACTCGGCAGCGCCTATTTCAACACTGCGCCGCGGACGGACCGGAACGGCACGATGCCGCCATTTTTCCGTGAAGAGCGCCCGACTGAGCCGCATCCACAGCGCCCGACCCGCACCTTCGGAAAACGCGGCCTCTGAGGTTATCTGCGGCAGGCACCCCCTGTAATCCCGTTTGCCACAATATTGCCGCAATAAATACCGCGGAACGCCAGAATTCGGTCTCCAAGCCGTCCATTTCGAAGCCTCTTTTATCCTTCATGGACAGGGACAAGAGGCAATCGCCATGTTTACCAACGACCGGACTTCCGTTGAAAGGTTAAGGGCGCAGAGAACGCTGTTTTCCCTCTGGATGGCGGCGGCTGCTTTTCTTGTCATCGTCACCATGGCTGCGGGTATCGCGACATCCGCCAATGCAGCGGCCCAAGCCGTCGATACATTGCACACCGCCTCTATTCCGCAAGCGGCCACGTCGCGGGCCGGTCCCCATGTCCTGCTCATCATCCTGTCGGCGGCGGCCTTCATCGGCCTCGGCATCGGCGGCCTGACGCTGACCCGGCGGAGCCTCAAGGACGAAGCCCGCCGCTACAAATAAGCCGGGGCTCCAAAAGCCGTGGCAGTCGCGCCTGTGAGAGTGACCGCCTTCCGCCGGCTTGCGGCACCGGCAGGTTACTGCTAAAGCACCCGGGAAACCGTCTGATCGACATTTCAAAAAATCCCCGAATTGCCAAGGCCGATTGAATGATCTTCCGGCCCCTTGTGTGCTGGTGCCAATCATGACGCGTATTCAGGCCAATATGCTGCTTTTGCTCGCCGCAGCGATCTGGGGAGGCGGTTTCGTCGCCCAATCCTCTGCCATGGCCTCCATTGGTCCATTCTGGTTTGTCGGCCTGCGTTTCGCCATCGCCGCAATCACCGTGCTGCCCTTTGCCATGATGGAAACCCGGTCGAAAAAATCACCGCCACGCCGTAGGGAAATCGGTAGCTACATCCTCGTGGGTCTGGCGCTATTCGGCGGCGCCACCACCCAGCAGGTCGGGCTTTTGACCACGACCGTTACCAATTCCGCCTTCCTGACCGGGCTTTACGTCATTTTCGTACCCGTGATCGCCGTCGTCCTTTACCGGCGTCATCCCCACTGGGTCGTCTGGCCCTGCGCGCTGATGATGCTTGGCGGCATCTTCCTTCTGTCCGGCGGCGCGTTCGAGACACTGACGCGGGGTGATATTCTCAGCATCATCTGCGCCTTCTTCTGGGCGATCCAGATCACGCTGGCAGGGCGTTTCGTCTCCGAGAGTGGGCGACCACTGGCGCTCTCCTGCACACAATTTGCGGTTTGCGCTCTCCTGAGTTGCATGATCGGCATCGTCTTCGAACCGATCAGCCTGGCGGCCATCGAGGCGTCGCTGGCGGAAATCCTCTATGTCGGCCTTGTTTCCTCCGGCCTCGCCTTCGTCTTGCAGGTCATCGGCCAGCGTTACACCACGGCGCCGCAGGCGGCGATATTCCTGTCCTCGGAGGCGCTTTTCGGCGCTTTGATGGCCTCGCTTTTCCTGAATGAGGCCATTTCCAGCGCCGGTTATGTCGGATGCCTGATCATATTCATCGCCATATTGATCGTAGAACTGGTACCGGAACTGACGCGAAAGCGGCAAAAAACCGTGGCTGGAACTGCCTGACGCAAAAAGAACCGTTTTTTCTCACCCGGCGGAAAAACGCGTTTTGGCATCCAATTTTTTGCCGGGAACACCCGTGCCAACCGGCAATTATTTCATCAAGTATCACTTATGCGAAAAAAATGTGCGATTACACGCCTTAATTCTACCGCAGGTTTTTTATCTGACAAAAAGCCCGTGAAAACTTTTGCTTGCCAATTTTCCATAAACGCATCAATCTACTGCGGTTCGGGCAATTTGCGAGCATGGGAAGGCCTATAAAATTTGCGCACTGGGGACGCTATAAACCTCGGGCGGTGGGACGAAAAACGTTGGATGAGAACGCCATTACTTCCCGCTGTGAAGGTCCTTTTTCTCAATAGTCAAGAGCTGCCTGCCAACGCCCTCGCGGGGCAAAACTGTAATGCTGCCTGTAGCTGAACGCGGGCAGAGCGAAAAGGACCTGATGCATGGCCGAAACTGGCACCGTAAAATTCTTCAATACAGACAAAGGCTTCGGCTTCATCAAGCCAGACAATGGTGGCGCTGATATCTTTGTTCACATCTCTGCTGTACAGGCTTCCGGCCTGTCCGGACTTTCAGAAAATCAGAAAGTGAGCTTCGACACGGAACCGGATCGTCGCGGCAAGGGCCCGAAGGCAGTCAATCTGCAGATTGCTGGCTGACCCTAAAACGGCTTTCTTTTCTAGTTGAAGCCCGGCAGGAATGCCGGGTTTTTTTATGCCTGCCCCACGCACCATGCATAAGGCACTCAGAGCCCCTGAAGGTAGGGATTGTTGCGGCGTTCATCGCCCAGCCGCCCGCCCGGGCCATGCCCGCAGATGAACCCGACATCGTCGCCGAGCGGCAAAAGCTTGTCGCGAATGGACGCCATCAATTGCTCATGGTTTCCGCCGGGCAGATCGGTCCGCCCCACCGACCCAGCAAACAGCACGTCACCAACATGGGCGAATTGCTGCTCGCGATTATAATAGATGACATGACCAGGCGCATGGCCCGGGCAATGATAGACCTCAAAGACATGGCCCCCGAAGGATACCCTGTCGCCGTCTTTCAGCCATTTGTCCGGCACGACGTTCTGAAGACCGGTGATGCCATATTTCTCGGCCTGCGTCTCGATCCTCTCAAGCAACGGCCGGTCGTCCTCATGTGGACCGATGACCGACAGCGAGAGTTTCGCGCGCAATTCCTCGGCACCGCCGGCATGGTCGAGATGCCCGTGCGTCAGCCAGATTTCCTTGAGCGTGATGCCGTTTTCAGCGACGACCTGGAGGATGACGTCCACATCGCCGCCGGGATCAACGACAACACCCTCCTTGGTGTCCTCATCGAAGAGGATGGTGCAGTTCTGCTCGAACGGCGTGACCGGAATAATGCCCGCCTGCAACTTTCCCATATCCCGTATCTCCTTGTCCGACAAATCCCGCTTCCTATAGACCGCGACCGTTCCCAGCACAATGGCGGAGAAAAGATATGGCTTTTCCGCTGTCAGACTGACCTTGAAAATCACAATAAAATTCAATCAGATAGCGATTAACCCCTGGCCAAAAACGGCAATAGCCGTCGAAAAATGTGGAACGCCCGGGTGGCTGCGACGTTGTAGCTCCAGTCTTAAAAGGAGTGAGACACATGGACAAGACGCTTAAAATGCTCATGGCTGGCGGCGCTTTCGCCCTGATGGCCGGTTATGCAAACGCCGCCATGGTCGCCACCACCGCATCGGACATTTCCGTTCGCTCCGGCCCCGGCGAAGACTATCCCGAACTGGGTCTGGCCACCCGTGGCAGCAGCGCAGTGCTGGACGGCTGCATGGATGGCAGCAGCTGGTGCCGTATCGAGGTCAATGGCCTGCGCGGTTGGGCGCATGCCGATTATCTGAATGTGATGTATGAGGGTTCTCCCGTCATTCTCGAAGACCGCCGCACGGAACTCAGCGTGCCTGTCGTGACGTATGAGAAGACCTCAAGCGTGCAGGCCGAACCCAATCCCGGCGACCCGAACCTCGGCCGCGTCGGCGACGTCGACATCACCCCGCCCGAAGCGGTTATCACCTATATGGACGAGCATCCTGGGGACACAGTTACCTTCGATGGCGATGTGGTCGTCGGCACAACTCTGCCGTCCGATACCCGTCTCGTTGAAGTCCCCGACTATCAGTATCGTTATGTCCGGGTGAACGACGTGCCGGTTCTGGTCGAGCCATCAACCCACCGGATCGTCTACGTTTATCAGTAGACCCATTGGCTGAATGGTATGGAACAACTGAAGAGCGCGGGCTTTCCGCGCTCTTTTCTATTTCCGGTAAAGCCCACTCAGGATTCCAGTTGCACCCGCACCCGCAGCATATTATCCACCGCAACAGAAAATGATCGGCGGCATTCTCCCGAGCGGACGCATTTTCGGCTATGTTTACAGAATATTGGCGCATCGACGTATGTCAGCCGCAGGATATGAAGGAACCGCAGTGCCACCGCAATCGCTCAAAACCGCCGCCGCGAGACAAATACCGGCACTCCCGAAGGTTGACGACGGCAAGATCGACTTCGATATAATCGAGGCGCTGTTTTTCGCCTATCGCGATTTCGTCTCCGATCCCGATGTCATTCTGTCGAAACTGGAATATGGACGGGCGCATCACCGGGTGGTCTATTTCGTCAGCCGGCAGCCCGGCATGACGGTGGCGGATTTGCTCGATACTTTGCAGATCACCAAACAGAGCCTCGCCCGCGTCCTCAAGCAACTGATCGACGACGGTTATATCCGCCAGATGGCCGGACCCGAAGACCGCCGCCAGCGCCGGCTTTATCCGACACTGACGGGACGCGAACTGGCGCTGGCCCTGAGCGAACCACAATCGCGGCGTATCGATCGTGCGCTGGAGGGACTTGGCCCCGATGCCCGCGCCTGCGTGCGAAAATTCCTGGCGCAAATGCGCAGCCCGGCAACCGGCGAAAGTGACTGACAATGGCGACAGCAACGACAAAACGCCCGCCGGCGGATGACGACGCCGCCCACCTCCTGATCGTCGATGACGATGCCCGCATTCGCAATCTTCTCCAGCGGTTTCTGGGCGAAAAGGGATACCGCATTTCCGTCGCTGCGGATGCGGCCGAAGCGCGCCGCAAAATGATCGGCATCCGTTTCGACCTGCTCATCCTCGACGTGATGATGCCGGGAGAAAACGGACTTTCGCTCACCCGCTCGCTGAACGAGGACAAATCCGTGCCGGTCATTCTGCTGACCGCCCGCTCGGAAGCGGATTCCCGCATCGAGGGACTGGAGGCAGGCGCTGATGACTATCTCGCCAAGCCCTTCGACCCACGTGAGCTTGTCCTGCGCATCAACAATATCCTGCGGCGCAACACTTCGCCCGATACGCCCAAGATCGAGCAGATCATGTTCGGTCCCTACAGCTTCTCCATTCCCAAAAAGGAATTGCGCCGCGGCCCCGAAACGATCCGCCTGACGGACCGCGAGCAGGAGATCATGCTGCTTTTCGCACTCCGGGCCGGCGACACCATTCCGCGGCATGAACTGGTTGAGGCGGAATCGGAAGTGGGCGAAAGAACCATCGACGTGCAGATCAACCGTCTTCGCCGCAAGATCGAGGACGACCCAGCCAACCCGATCTATCTGCAGACGGTGCGCGGCATCGGCTACCGGCTGAGCGTGGATTGACAGGACAAACGAAAGGCGGGCGCACGGCCATGGCGAGCCTCGATTTTCTCAATACGGTCAAAAAAAGCGGCATAGCGAAGGCCTGGCGTTCGTTTGCCAGAGGGCTGCGCCACTGGTTGCCCACCGGGCTTTACACACGTTCGCTGCTGATCATCATTTTGCCGATGATCCTGCTTCAGGGCGTGGTCGCCGCCGTCTTCATGGAGCGGCACTGGCAGCTGGTGACGGAGCGTCTTTCTGCCGCCGTGACGCGCGATATCGCCGCGATCATCGAGCTTCTGCAAACCGATCCGGAAGAGGATGACTACCAGCGCGTTATCCGCATCGCCCGCGACAAGCTGGATCTCAGCGTCTATATCGAACCGAAGGCAGACCTGCCCGCGCCTAGGCCCGAGCCGCTGTTTTCGATCCTCGACAGGATTCTGGCGGATCAGTTGACGCAGCAAATCGGCAGGCCGTTCTGGATCGATACCTATGGCAACGGCTCGCTGGTGGAAATCCGTGTCCAGCTGGAAGACAAGACGCTGCGCGTCTTCACCAGCCGTAGCGCGGCCTATGCCTCCAATACCCATATCTTCCTCGTCTGGATGGTCGGCGCATCGCTGGTGCTGATTGCTATTTCGATCCTCTTCCTGCGCGGGCAGATCAAGCCCATCGAAGCGCTTGCCAAAGCGGCCGAAAATTTCGGTCGCGGCCAGAAGATCAGTGCCTATTCTCCCCGTGGCGCAGATGAAGTCCGGCGGGCGGGTCTCGCCTTCATCCTGATGCGCGAACGCATCGAGCGGCAGATGGAGCAGCGCACCGCCATGCTGAACGGCGTCAGCCACGACCTGCGCACCATCCTCACCCGTTTCAAGCTGCAACTGGCTCTGGCGGGCGACAATCCGGACCTTGAAGGGCTGGACAAGGATGTCGAGGACATGCAGTCGATGCTGGAGGCCTATCTGACCTTTGCCCGCACCGATGTCGAGGAGGATGTCGGCACGCTGGAGCTTCCCGCACTTCTGGAGAAGATCGGCCATGATTTCGAGCTTCACGGCAAGAAATTCAGCTACGAGCTTTATAATATCGACCGCATCATCGCGCGACCGAACGCCCTTTCCCGCCTCGTCGCCAATCTGGCGGAAAATGCCCGGCGTTATGCCACCAATCTCCATGTCGATATCCGCAAGGCGCCGCGCTCCATTATCATGACCTTCGATGATGACGGGCCGGGCATTCCGGAGGCCTCCCGCGAAGATGTCTTCAAGCCGTTTTTCAGGCTGGACGAGGCGCGCAACCTCAACGCCTCGGGCACAGGACTTGGCCTCTCCATCGTCCGTGACATCGCGCGCGGCCATGGCGGCGACGTATCGCTGGACGACAGCCCGATGGGCGGTTTGCGGGTAATCGTTAAAATTCCGGCATGAGACACCGGAGCGAAAACTGTCATGAGTTCGGGAATACCGTGCTCAACCTAAGAGATCGAGCAGCCATGCTGCTGTCTCAGCACATCTTCTCGCCGTTCGGCACCTGCTGCTCGACGGCAGCAAGCACGATATCGCCGTTGCTGTCAGCAAAGCCCAGCGTCAAGACCTCCGAGCGGAACGGGCCTATCTGGCGCGGCGGAAAATTCACCACACCCAATACCTGCCGGCCGATCAGGCTTTCCGGCGTATAATGCACGGTGATTTGCGCGGAAGATTTCTTGATGCCGATGTCAGGACCGAAATCGATTTTCACCTTGATTGCCGGCTTGCGGGCTTCGGGAAAGGGTTCGGCCTCGACGATGGTGCCGACACGGATATCGACCTTCTCGAAATCGGCATACGAAATTTCACCGCTCATACCCTGCTCCCGCTGGCCTGCAAGTTTCTCAACCAGCAAGTTCTTCCGCACGCGTTTTTGCCGCCGCAATCGCCTTGTCGAACAGCGGCTGCATGCCATCATCAGCCATCAGCACCGAAAGTGCCGCCGCCGTGGTTCCGCCGGGCGAGGTCACGTTCTGGCGCAGGCGCGCCGCCTCGTCTGGGGACTGATGCAGCAATTCGCCTGCACCGGCCACGGTTTCTCGCGCCAGGCGCATGGCGACATCCGCCGGCAGACCGGCCTTGCGGCCGGCTTCCGCCATGCATTCCACCAGATAAAAGACATAGGCCGGGCCGCTGCCCGAAACCGCGGTCACCGCGTCTATATCGCTTTCGGTTTCAACCCATTCGACCGGACCACTGACCTTTAGCAGCCCGTCCACCACAGCTTTAAGTTCCGGCGTCACCAGATCGTTGGCATAAGCCCCCGTCACACCGCGCCCCACCATGGCCGGCGTGTTGGGCATGGCCCGCACGGCGGCAACCGCGCCGAAATGAGAGACGAACGTGCCGATGGTGGTGCCGGCCGCAATCGAGACGACGACGGTATCCGCTCCGAGCAGAGGCTTGAGGGACGGCAGCACGGCTTCCATCATTTGCGGCTTCACCGCCACAAACAGAATGCCAGCCTTGACGCCTTCAGGCACGCTTTCGTTATGAGTCGCTCCGGCCTCGGCAATCGTCGTTCGCATGGCATCGGAAGGGCGCGGATCGATGACGATGACCTGAGATCCCGGCACGCCCTTTTTCAGCCAGCCCGAAAGCATGGCGCCGCCCATATTGCCGGCACCGACGAGGACGAGCGGACCGGAAGCCTTGTATACCATCTTCACGCTTCTCCGACGGTCTCGAACATGACCGCTTCGATTGCACTTTTCGCATCCAGCCCCGACCAGACGACGAACTGGAATGCCTGATAATATTGTTCGCAGGCCTCAAGCGCGCTGGAAAGCAGCACTTCCACCTGCTGGTTGTTGGGTTCGGCACCACCCGCCAGAAGCAGGGACTGGCGGAAGATCACAACGTCTTCCTGCCGCCACAGATCGAAATGACCCATCAGCACCTGCCCGTTGACCTGCGACAGCAGGCAAATGACTTCGTTGACGCGGTGGTCAGGCACCTTGATGTCGAAAGCGCAGGCCAGATGCAGCGCCTCGAAATCCTCCATCCACGCAAAGGAAACGTGGTAATCGGCCCAGTGACCAGCCACCGTCATGGCGATCTCGTCTTCGCCGGAACGCTCGAACGACCAGTCGTTGGAGGCAGCGACAATCTCGATCATGTCCACGGGATTGGACTGACGTTCAATTTCAAATTCTATCAGGCTCATGCGGCACCTTCTCAGCCGGTATTGAATGTTCTGTTTTGAACGCCGGGCACAAAACGCACACACAAACCGGATTCAACATTTGAGACGATTGCCCGACACCAACAGAATTAAGCATTCACCCTGTCCGGAGCTTACCAGGTCGTTTCGAATCATCATTTAAAATCAGTGTATAATGGCCGAGTCCTGCTGCCACCCCTCGCTCACCATTTTTGCTTTTTGAGCAGTGGATATCTTCTCCCCCATCACCTCAGGCGAGATACATAAGCGACTCTGGCGATTGCGTTTTTTGGAAGTGTCCACAGGCACCAAAAAAATCGCGCCAGAGGCTGGTTTTGGCAACCGGAGATTATTTCGGGTTGCATGGCCCGCAAACAAAAAGTCCCGGAATCGCAGGCGATCCGGGACCCATCAGGAAAAAGCGCTAAAAATCAGTCTTTGGCGGCCGAAAGCTTTGCTTCCAGAGCCTCGATGCGGGCGCGCAGCGCGTCGTTTTCATCGCGCGCCTTGATGGCCATTTCACGCACCGCGTCGAATTCCTCACGCTTGACCACATCGAGACTGTTCAGCCAGCGATCCGCCTGTGCATGAAGGGCGGCTTCCGCTTCCTTGCGCACGCCCTGCGCCGCGCCGGCCGCATCGGTCATCAGCCTGGCGAATTCATCCAGAATACGGTTGGTGCCTGTCGTGCTCATGGCGCTGTTCCTTCGTCGGTTCAGGGAGCGTTCCATTCCCTGCTGTTGATGCCTTTCAGGTAGGTGCTCGACAGCCGCCTTGCAAGCGAAATCGAAAAATGCGGCCTTTCGCTGCAGCGCCCGACATCGCAATCCGCTCACGAAAAATCACCTTGACCGCCGCCTCGGCAATCGCCATTTTCCTTGGCGTCAGGGAGACCGGTGAGCATCATCGCCCGGCCCCTTGAGGCAATGGATCATTCTGTTGTCCGCCCAGCAACGATGACGGAATATACGGATTGTTAGCCGCTCCCACCCAACTTGCCATCATGCCCTTTCCCAATATCGATCCGATTGCGCTCTCCATTGGGCCTCTGGCGATCCACTGGTATGGCATTGCCTATGTCGCCGGCATCATGCTCGGCTGGTTTTATGCCCGCCGCCTCGCCCGCACGGATCGCCTGTGGCCGAACGATACCTCGCCGATTTCGGCACAGCACCTTGATGATTTCATCCTCTGGGCAGCCGGCGGCATCGTGCTCGGCGGCCGCATCGGCTACATCCTGTTTTACGATCTCGGCGCCGTCGCCGCCAATCCGCTAAGGGCGCTCGAAATATGGAACGGCGGCATGTCGTTCCATGGCGGCCTCATCGGCACCACCGTCGCCATGATCCTCTTTGCCCGCAAGAACGGCATCCCGGTCTGGAGCATGTTCGACGTCATCGCAGCCGTCGCACCCATCGGCCTGCTGTTCGGCCGCATCGCCAATTTCATCAATGGCGAATTGTGGGGCCGCATCGCCGATGTGCCCTGGGCAGTCGTCTTCCCGACCGGCGGGCCGTTTGCGCGGCACCCGAGCCAGCTTTATGAAGCAGGCCTCGAAGGCCTCGTACTCGTCATCATTCTGGCCATCGCCATCTATGCCTTCAGGGCGCTGAAAACACCCGGCGTCGTCACCGGCATCTTCGTCTGCGGTTATGCCCTGTCACGCATCTTCGTGGAATTTTTCCGCGAGCCGGATGCGCAGATCGGTTATCTCGCCGGCAACTGGCTGACCATGGGCATGGTGCTTTCCACACCCATGTTTCTTCTCGGCCTCTGGGCGGTCCTGCGCGCACGCAGCGCCGCAAAAATCGCCTAAGCGGTATGGCCTGCCATGACGACACCGCTTGCGCAACGCATCAAATCCCTTATCCGGCTCAACGGTCCGCTCAGCGTCACCGACTATTTCTCGCTTTGCCTCGCTGATCCCGAACACGGTTATTACAAAAGCCGCGAGCCCTTCGGTCGCTCGGGTGATTTCATCACCGCGCCTGATGTCAGCCAGCTTTTCGGCGAAATGCTCGGCGTTTTCGTGGTGCATGCCTGGCAGCGGCACGGCGCGCCCACGGAGACCCGGCTGGTGGAAATCGGCCCCGGCCGCGGCACCATGATGTCGGACATGCTGCGCGTCATCCGCCGCATCGCACCGCCGCTTTACGAGGCGATGCGGGTCCATCTGGTGGAGACCAGTCCTCGCCTTTCCACAATCCAGAAGGAAACGCTTGCCGACCATGCCGGCCGGCTAACATGGCATGAAAGCTTCGACGCGGTGCCGGAAGGCTTCCTGCTCCTCGTCGCCAACGAACTTTTCGACGCCATCCCGATACGGCAATTCGTGAGAACACCGCAGGGTTTCCGCGAGCGGGTTGTCAGTCTCGATGCAAATGACGAGCTTGTCTTCTCGACCGGCCTTGCCGGCATCGACCCAGCCCTCTTGCCACCGCAGCCTGAACGACAGCCGCTTGGCACCATATTCGAAGTTTCACCCGCCCGCGAAGCCGTGATGACGGCGATCTGCGAGCGCCTGTCTATCCATGGCGGCACGGCGCTCGCCATCGACTACGGCCATCTGGTCGCCGGATTTGGCGATACGCTGCAGGCCATGCGCCACCACGCCTTCGACCCGCCGCTTGCGCATCCCGGCGAAGCCGATCTGACCAGCCATGTCGATTTCGAAAGCCTCGTGAAAACAGCCGAAGCGACCGGTGTGCATGTCAACGGCACCCTGAGACAGGGTGACTTTCTTTACGGTCTCGGTCTCAAGGAGCGGGCGGCAGCCCTTGCCGCCAAGGCGACACCCGACCAGACGCTGGCGATTGCCGAAGCGGTCAACCGTCTCGCCGGCGAAGGCGCCGGCAAGATGGGGGAACTTTTCAAGGTCATCGCCGTTTCAAGTCCCGCGCTTCATCTCATGCCGTTTCGTGCGGTGGATTGACAGCGCAATAACCTCTGGGCCAACATCGTCGCGACACACGAAGCAGGCACACTGCATCACACACGCCGCGCAACGCCGCAGCAACAGGAAACATCTCGCTTAACGCACCCCACTGGCCAACAGCGATATTCTCCAAGGAACTCCCGCACCATGCAGAACGTAACGCTGCCGCTCCCCATCCAGAGCCCCCTGCTCGCCGCGTCAGGTGAAAACCGTGTTCGCCACGGTTTCTTCACTCGGCAGGGCGGCGTCTCCTCAGGGCTTTATCAGGGTCTCAATGTCGGTCTCGGCTCGCATGATGAGCCGGAACTTGTTCAGGAAAACCGCCGGCGTGTGGCGCAATGGTTCGGCCTGTCCCCGGAACGCCTCGCCACCGTTCATCAGGTCCATTCTCCCGATGTTCTCGTGGTCGATGAGAGCTATGACGGCAACCGCCCGCAAGCCGATGCGATGGTGACGGCGACGCCGGGTTTCGTACTCGGCGTCTTGAGCGCCGATTGCGGCCCGATCCTGTTTGCCGATGCCGAGGCCGGTGTCGTGGGCGCTGCCCACGCCGGCTGGAAAGGCGCATTGTTCGGCGTGCTAGAAAACACCATCGAGACCATGACCAAGCTGGGCGCCAGCCGCGAGCGCATTGCAGCCTCGCTCGGCCCCTCCATCAGCCAGAGCAATTACGAGGTCGGGCCAGAATATGTGGCGCGCTTCATCGATATCGATCCGGCTTACGCGGATTATTTCACCGAAGCCGAGAAGCAGGGCCACGCGCTCTTCGACCTCAAGCGGTTTACCATCGACCGCCTGACGAAAGCCGGCGTAAAGGCAGAAAATCTCGGCCTCTGCACCTATCCGGATGAAGAACGTTTCTATTCCTACCGCCGCACGACCCACCGCGCCGAACCCGATTATGGCCGGCAGATTTCCGCAATCGCAATTCTGGAGGACTGACATGGCCCTGCACTTCGAGCTTTCGGAATTCGAAGCCCGCCGCGAGCGGCTGATGGCGAAAATGGCGGAGGAGAAGCTGGATGCCCTGCTGCTTTTCGCGCAGGAAAGCATGTATTGGCTGACCGGTTACGATACCTTCGGCTACTGCTTCTTCCAGACGCTGGTGGTCAAGTCGGACGGCTCGATGACATTGCTGACCCGCTCGGCCGATCTGCGTCAGGCGCGCAACACCTCGATCATCGAAAATATCCTCATCTGGGTCGACCGGCCCAATGCCGACCCGACGCTCGATCTTAAAAATCTCCTGAGTGACCTCGACCTGCTCGGCGCAAAGATCGGCGTGGAATACGATACCCACGGCATGACCGGCCGTGTCGCCCGCCTGCTGGACAACCAGCTTGCCAGCTTCGGCCAGATGGTTGACGCCTCCCACCTCGTCAGCACGCTTAGGCTTGTCAAAAGCCCGGCCGAGATTGCTTATGCCCGCAGGGCCGGCCAGCTTGCCGACGACGCCCTCGACGCCGCTCTGCCGCTCATCAAGGCCGGCGCGGACGAAGCCGCAATTCTCGCAGCGATGCAGGGCGCGGTGCTGGCGGGCGGAGGCGATTATCCCGCCAATGAATTCATCATCGGCTCCGGCGCCGACGCGCTGCTATGCCGTTACAAGGCCGGCCGCCGCAGGCTGGATACCAAGGATCAGCTGACGCTGGAATGGGCCGGCGTCAGCGCCCACTACCACGCCGCCATGATGCGCACGGTGGTGATTGGCGAGCAGGATTTCCGCCAGAAGGAGCTTTACAGCGCCTGCCTGCAAAACCTCACCGCCATCGAGGAAGTGCTGCGGCCGAGCAAGACCTTCGGCGATGTCTTCGACGTCCACGCCCGCGTCATGGACGAGCGCGGGCTCACCCGTCACCGGCTGAACTCCTGTGGTTATTCGCTGGGCGCGCGTTTCTCGCCGTCCTGGATGGAGCATCAGATGTTCCACGCCGGCAATCCGCAGGAGATTACCAGCGACATGACGCTGTTTGTGCATATGATCGTGATGGACTCCGATGCCGGCACCGCCATGACGCTCGGCCAGACCTATCTGACCACCGACGGCGCTCCGGAGCCGCTCTCGCGCCATAGTCTCGATCTTCTCACAGCTTAAATCGCCGCCGGGTTTGACAGAGCGGGAAAACCGCCCTTACATTGCCGCCACCTTGGGCAGGAAGGAGCGGAACATGAGAGAAAACGTCACGTGAGCCGGACGGGGTTTGTCTCCCCTTTCCCAGCCTTTGTCTCTCCAGCTCTTGTCGTTCCGGCACTGGTGCTGGCCCTCTCGGGCTGCAACACCACGGAAGCGCTGACACCGCAGGTGGATGTCGGCCACAATACGTCGCAGTCGACGCCGGTAACCCAGGGCGATCTCGACCAGATGGCCGCCGCCGCCGACCGCGCGCCGGCAGGCGCTTCGGCAATCGCATCCTCCGTACCGGCCTATGCGCCGCAGAATTCGTTGCAGGCGCAGGCACAGGCGCTTTCCAGCGGCAGCGAGTATGGCGAACCGCTAGGTCAGAACCAGTCACCCGCACAATCCCCTGCAGGTGCCCAGCCGCCGCCCTCGCAGCAGACGGCGTCGCTCGCACCCGCCGCTCCCGGCAATACCATCCGCTTCCTGCCGATCATCGGTGCGCCCGTTCAGGCCGTCACGCCGCTCTCGCGGCAACTGGGTGCCGAGGCACGGGCGAAGGGACTGACCATCCGCGCCTCCAACGACAACTCGGCAGAGAACATCCTGAAAGGATATTTCTCCGCCTTTGCCGATGGCGCCAAGGTCAATGTTATCTACGTGTGGGATGTGCTGGATGCCAATGGCGTGCGGCTTCACCGTCTTCAGGGACAGGAGACAGTGGCCGCAAAGGGCAGCGATCCATGGGCCGCCGTGACCGACAGGGTCATGCAGGATATCGCCGCAAAAACGCTTAGCGACTATTCATCATGGAAGCAGTCTCAAAGGGGATGAGGTGAAACGGCGGGAGAAGTCACAGAGATTTCATGAAAATCATTGCGAAAGCGCTGAGTCCTCTTGCAATCGGAAGCAACAGCGCTATTAAGGCGCGCATGGCAACAAGGCGTGTCCGGCAAAGGCTTTTCAGCCGGATGTTCCTCCCCTTGAACGACGCTTGGTTACGGCAGACAGATTTCCGTAGCGCAAGGCGATGGCATGGAAACAGGCGGGCGCAATGAAGGTTTTCGCAGGCAATTCGAACCGGCACCTTGCCGAAGCGATCTGCAAGTATCTCAACGTTCCCTTGGGAAATGCCACCGTAAAGCGGTTTGCTGATCAGGAAATATTCGTAGAAATCAGTGAAAACGTCCGTGGCGAGGACGTTTTCGTCGTTCAGTCCACATCGTTTCCGGCAAATGATCATCTGATGGAACTGCTCATCATGATCGATGCCATGCGCCGCTCCTCGGCAAAACGCATCACGGCAGTGCTTCCCTATTTCGGCTACGCCCGCCAGGACCGCAAGGCCGGCCCCCGCACCCCGATTTCCGCCAAGCTCGTTGCCAATCTGATCACCGAAGCCGGTGCCGACCGCGTCTTGACGCTTGATCTTCATGCCGGCCAGATCCAGGGCTTTTTCGATATTCCGACCGACAACCTTTTCGCAGCACCGATTCTCGCTCGCGACATCAAGGAACATTACGACACCAACAACGTCATGGTCGTTTCACCTGACGTCGGCGGCGTAGTGCGCGCCCGCGCCCTGTCGAAACGTCTGGACTGTCTGCTGGCTATCGTCGACAAGCGCCGTGACCGTCCGGGCGAATCCGAAGTCATGAACGTTATCGGTGATGTTTCCGGCAAGGATTGCATCCTCATCGACGACATCATCGACTCCGGTGGCACGCTCTGCAATGCAGCCGAAGCGCTGCTGAAAAAGGGCGCCACCAGCGTCACCGCCTATATTACCCACGGCGTGCTGTCCGGCGGCGCAGTCGCCCGCGTGGCCTCCTCGAAGCTGCGCGAACTCGTCATCACCGACAGCATCCAGCCGACCACCGGTGTGCAATCCGCACACAATATCCGCGTCATCAGCACGGCGGGCCTGCTCGGCGAAGCAATCAACCGCACCGCACAGGAACAGTCGGTTTCCGGCCTGTTCGACTGACGCTGCCGTTACACATCATCTCAACGTCATCCTTGGGCTTGACCCAAGAATCTAAACACGTCAACGAAATCAAGCCGTTGCAGATCCTCGGGACAGGACCGAGGATGACGTCGGAGTGCTGGGTGAGGTTTGCCATTCATCGGATGACCCCCATACTTCATGCAAGTCCGAAAGGTCGTCGCCCTCGCCTCCCGGAAAACCATTGAAGCGCTAAAGCACGACCGCAAAAATCATTCTACGCCACTCAAGACGACGCCGCGCCCGCATCCGGAGGCCGTTGCAGGCGTGTGGCGGCTGCCTTGATTTTCGGCCACCATCGCTTGGCCCGGAGACGGACGGCATGGCTGCCATTGCGCCACAGGCTGACCGTATCTGCGGTGACGGCATCACTCGTAAACAGATGGCGATGACGGCCGATTGCCAGCACCCGGTAGAGAAACAGCGTCGTCAGGGCTGAAAACAGCACAGACATCACCACATCGCTGAGGAAATGTCCGCCGGCCGCGATACGAAGACCGGACATGAGGATGACCGCGCCGGCGGCGAAGCTGCCCATCACGACACGACCGGGCCATTGCAGGCGGGGCCAGACGAGCGCGCAGAGCGGCAGGAAGAAGCTGGCGATTAGCGCCGTTTCCCCCGACGAAAACGAACAGTTCGAAAAGCACTGGGTGCTGAACTGGAAGGGTGGTGTGAAAAGCTGCTGCCCGCCGAAATCGCTGACGCTGAACGGCCGGGCGCGGCCGATATTGGCCTTCAACACGCCGTTGACCAGAAGCCCGGCGCACAAAACCACCGGCCCACAGAGGAAAGCCCAGACGCGCCAGCCGGTGCGCTGCTGGGAACCGAGCCGGATGTTGCCGATAAAGACGATGAAGGCCAAAATGGTGGCGAGTTCCGTCAGCTCGCGCAATGTGTCGCGAAACCACTCGGGAAGCGGTTCGCGGCCAGACCACAAATTTCCCTCGGGAGAGAAGAACAGCGAAGAGAACCCAAGATCGATGGAGGGGAAGGTCGCAAACAGGATGACAAGCGCCAGGGTGACGAACATCACCCAGATCGTGATCCGCATATGCGAAAGGTCATTGTCCATTAGCGCCTCCCGGAATGCATTGCGGCAGCAGGCGCCAGAGCCCGATTTCCCTGCCCTCGAGGAAACCCGGCCCGGCAGTCCAGCGTGCAACCGGCGCTTCGCCGGAAAGGCAGGCAGGCAGGCCATCCGCGCTTGCCAGAAACAGCGGGTTTTTCGCCTCACCGGCTTTCAGCGGGTAAAGAAGCGCGTAGTGGCTGGAAGGCACGCCCGTTTCCGGCAATGCGCGTGTCAGCAGCTGTTTTTCGTCCCGCAGCTGATAAAAAAGCTCGGCCAATATGGAGCGATCGGACGCGACAATGGCATCCGCCCCCGCTTCTTTCGCCCGAATAAAACCAGTAGACACCAATTCCGACCGGCCGAGATACCGCTTCATCGCCAGTTCGCCGCTCGGCAGGCGCAGTTGCGTCCCGGCAATTGTCATGACGGGCAGCGCGACGGCGACGACACCACCGAGCACGAGGGTGGAGACCGTCAGCCAGCGCCGGGATGCCAGCACCGGCACCGCCAGAAGCACACCCGCCGCATAGGCTCCGACAGCCCAGTTGGCGAGCGCCCTCGACATCAACCCCTGCGCCGTGATCAACAGCACGATCGGCACCGAAAGGGCGACCAGCGCCCTGGTTTCGGCACTCTTTGCCCGGAGGGTCGCGACGATCATGGCGACGAAGACAAACGGCCCGACGACACCCGCCTGCGAGAAGAAAAACTCAAGCGCCGGACCGATTTTCAGCTGAATACCGTTCCAGTTGGCATTGTCAGCCGTATGGCGCGCGGTCATGAAATCATGCGCCGCATTCCACCACAGATTGGGAGCGATGACCGCGACGCAAACCAGAGCAGCGATCGCCGCATCCCGCAGCCGGATACGCCAGCCCATGCAAAGCCAGCCAGCCGCGATGAAGCACGGCAGAAAATATATCATCGCGTATTTCGACATCAGGCCGAGGCCGAAACAGAGGCCGAGCGCAAGGCTCCAGCCCACCGCCGCCCTGCCCTCACCGCGGGCCTGCGCCAGCTTGCGCACGCAGATCATCGACAGCACAATGAACAGCATCATCGGCGTGTCGGTCGAGATCAGCAGGCTGCCGAGCGTTACAGCGGGCAATGTCAGATAGACGACCGCGGCGAGCGAAGCGAGCCTGGCGTCATAGATCATCCGCCCGAGAACAAGGATGGCCGCCGCCGCCACGCCATGGACCACAGGAGCGGCCAGCCGCACCTGAAAAGTGCCTTCGCCGCCACCCAGAATGCCGAACGCGCGAATGAGCCAGCCGATCAGCGGCGGCTTGGAATAGGCGCCGAGAGCCATCTCGCGGCCCCATAGCCAATATTGCGCCTCATCGACGAAGAGATCGGTGCGATTGAAGGCAAGACCGAGGACGCGCAGCGCCGTCACCAGCACGATGGCCGCAAGCGCCAGCGTCATCCATTGCCGCTGTTCGCTCGCCTGCGCATAGGGAAGAGCTGCTGCCCCGTCATGCATGCTGGCGGCGTTCTGCATGGATCAACCAGAGATTTCGGGCATAGATGAACAGCCCGGATGCCTGTCCGATGATAAAGACCGGGTCGCGGCGCCACACCGCGTAGGACAGCAGCACCAGACCGCCGAGCACGGAAAAATACCAGAAGGCCACGGGAATGACCGAACGGTTGGCCCGTTCCGACGAAATCCACTGAACCAGAAAACGCATGGTGAACAGCATCTGGCCCATGAAGCCGGTCATGACCCAGAGAAATTCCTTCCAGCTGTTCACATGCAGCATGGACCATAGAGCCGGTGTGTTCACGGCGATGTCTCCGTTTTGAAAGTTTCAGCCCAGCTTGCCCGCTTGCGCCGGCGCAACAGCCAGGCGACGCCGATCAGATCGTGGATGCCGACAAGCGCGCGGCCGATATTGGTGTAGTGGGAATTGCCATGCTGCCGCGCCCGGTGCGTCACGTCGACATGGGCGACCTGCCAGCCGTCGCGATTAAACAGCGCCGGGAAATAGCGGTGGTGGTGATCGAAATAGGGCAAGGCGAGATAGGCGTCACGACGGAAGGCCTTGAGGCCGCAGCCGGTATCGCGCGTGCCGTCCTTCAATATCCGCGCCCTCAGCCCATTGGCGAAGCGGGAGGAAAGACGTTTTCCAAGCGTATCGCGCCGGCCGACGCGCTGGCCGGCCACGAGCCCAAGGCGGCCGGTGGCTTTGGCGGTAAGGAGCGGTGCAAGCAGCGCCGGCAGATTGTCCGGCGGGTTCTGGCCGTCGCCGTCAAGCATGCAGATGATGGGCGCGCGCGCCGCCTGCACACCACTATGGATCGCCGCCGACTGCCCGCCCTGGCGGTCGTGCCGCACCAGCCGCAACATGGGATAACGATCGCCAAGCGCAAGAACGGCGTCCGCCGTGCGGTCCGAGGAGGCGTCATCTACCACGACGATCTCGAACTGGCCGACCGGCTGACACGCAGCCACGATCTCTGCCACGAGCGTCTCAACGCTCGCTTCCTCATTGTGCATGGGCACGATAACGGCGAAATCAGGCGTCGATCGCAAAGTGGCTCCGTCATATCCGTCTGCGCGGGTTCCGCAAACATCATCGATTGTGGCAGGAGATGGAGCGCGAAAAGCTTGCATGAACATGAACGACCGTTGAACTTTGCACGGTATGCGCCCGTTCTGTTGCAGTTTTATTACGAGTACGACGCCTGAGCAGGTCGACGATTTTTTCGCGGTATGCGGGAAATAATCATACAAATTTCAGCCCTTTAACGTGGCCGTAAACAATTGTTGCGACGCTGCGGCAACGTTTTTTTGGGGGAGGAAACAGATGCCGGGTGCAAATCCGACTGCTGTCAGAGCTAAATCATTGTCAATCAAGGCTAAATTTGCGGCGCTCGTCACGGGCGCAACGCTGGTTTCCTGCCTGTCCGTGGGGCTGCTGTCCTATGAGATGGGCAAGTCGGGCCTGATCGACGCCAGTAAAATCAGGCTGGAGACGGTTGCAGGAAACCAGTCCAAGCAGCTGGACGCCTACACGCTGCGGGTTGAACAGAGCATTTCCGAACTGTCGCAAAATGCTGCGATCGCCCAGGCGCTGGAAACCATGACCAATGTCGTGCCGACGGAAAAGGATGCGATCATCCAGGCTTTCCGCCGCGAAGGTGTCTCCGAGGAAGAGCGCGCCTCCTTCAACGGCGAAGGATTGCGGCTGCTCTACGCCATTCGCCACGCAACGATCAACGCGACCATCGCCAGCGTCTGGCGCAACACCCGGGTCAGCGATATCTATGTGATCGACAAGACCGGGCTGATTATCTACTCCGTCACCAAGGGCAAGAACTTCTTGACCGATGTGAAGGACCCGGAGAACAGCGCGATCAAGGAATTGTTCGACCGCGTGGAAGCCGGCAAGGACGGTGTCGTCAGCACGACCGGATTTACCGGCGGAGCAAATGATGCGGCCATGGTCGGCATGCCGCTCGCGGTCTCCAACTGGGGGCAACTGCAGCGCAAGGGCGCCGTCATCATGCGCATTTCAGCCGACCGCATCGGTGCGGTGGTCACCCCTGAGGAAACCGGCAAGACCATCGACGACGCCGTTCTTCTGACTGCGGATGGCAAACGCCGGGCGGGCGTGCTCTCGGGCGGCGCAGATGCCGCTATTTCCGAAAGCCTCGCGGCCCTCTCCGGCAGCAGCGAAGCCGGAACGGTGATGGCGCATACGTCTGCGGGCAACATCTTCTATGCCTATCGCCCGGTCTCCGTCTTCGGACAGAAGCATCTTCTGGCCATCGGTCAGCAGGAAAGCAAGGTTCTCGCCGCCGCCAACGATCTGGCCTTCTGGGCTACGCTGGCGACACTGGCGGTGCTCGCCGTCATGACGCTTATCGGCATCTTCGTTTCCGCCAGCCTCACCAAGCCACTGACCGGCCTTGCCGGGCTGATGGAGCGCCTGAACGGTGGTGAAAACAACATCGAGATCAAGGCGGTTTCCCGTGGCGACGAGATCGGCACCATGGCGCGCGCGCTGGAATCCTTCCGTCAGGGCATTCTCGACAAGCAGAACATGGAAGCCGAATCGCATCGCAAGGGCGAGGAGCTGGACGAGGAACGCGCCCAGCGCGAAATGGAAAAGGCAAGAAGCGCCAAGGAACTGGAAGAGGCCGTCGGTGCGCTTGCCTCGGGCCTTGCTCATCTTGCAGCCGGCAGGCTCGACCTTCGCATTGAAAAATCCTTCGTGCCGTCGCTCGATCATCTGCGCATCGACTTCAACAACTCGATGGCAGGGCTGGAAGCGACAATCTCCAATATCGGCGAAAGCGCCAATGCCATCCGCTCCGGTTCCGGCGAACTGAAAAGCGCATCGGAAGATCTGTCGCGGCGCACGGAACGTCAGGCCGCCGCCCTTGAAGAAGCCGCAGCGGCACTGGGCGACATGACGCAGGCCGTCAATGTTTCGCTGTCACGCTGCGATGTCGCAGTCGGCACCACGGCGGAAACCATGCAGGACGCCCATAAATCCACGGCTGTCGTGAAAGAAGCGATCGTCGCCATGGAGCGCATCGAAACCTCGTCGTCGAAGATCCGCCAGATCATCGACGTCATCGACCAGATCGCCTTCCAGACCAACCTTTTGGCGCTGAATGCCGGCGTGGAAGCGGCGCGCGCCGGTGAAGCCGGAAAGGGCTTTGCGGTCGTGGCGCAGGAGGTTCGCGAACTCGCCCAGAAATCGGCCGCCGCCGCGCGCGACATCACCACGCTGATCGCCACCTCGGCGGGCGATGTGGAAAGCGGCGTGGCTCTGGTGCTGAAGACCGGCGAAAGCCTGGAGCAAATCCAGAAACGCGTCCAGTCGGTCAGCGACCAGATCGGCGCGATTGCCACGGCATCGCGCGAACAGTCAGGCCGCCTTGGCGAGATCAATGCCTCGGTCAACGAACTCGATCATGTGACGCAGCAGAATGCGGCCATGGTGGAGGAAACCACGGCAGCGGCCTTCTCGCTGGCAAACGAGGCGGATGGCCTGACCGAACAGGTAGGGCAATTCTCCGTCGGCCATACCCAGCAGCGGGATCAGCGTTACGCGGCATAAGCCGTAACGACGAAAGGCCGGAGGCAAAACCTCCGGCCTTTTTGTTTGTACCGGGTTCCCAGGGGCCGAAGCCCCTGGGAACGCGCCGGCGGCTTGAGATCATAAAGAACCACCGCCGGCTTCCGGGGAGGAACTCAGAAGAAGCCAACCTTGTTCGGGCTGTAGGAAACCAGCAGGTTCTTGGTCTGCTGGTAGTGGTCGAGCATCATCTTGTGGGTCTCGCGACCAATGCCCGACTGCTTGTAGCCGCCGAATGCCGCACCCGCCGGATAGACGTGATAGCAATTGGTCCACACACGGCCCGCCTCGATGCCGCGACCGGCCCGATAGGCGATGTTGGTATCACGGCTCCAGACACCGGCGCCCAGTCCGTAAACCGTGTCATTGGCGATTTCGAGCGCCTCTTCCACCGTCTTGAAGGTGGTGACGGAAACAACCGGACCGAAGATTTCCTCCTGGAAAATCCGCATCTTGTTGTTGCCTTCAAAGATCGTCGGCTGAATGTAATAGCCGTCCTTCAGATCGCCAGTGAGTGTCTTGCGGTCGCCGCCGGTCAGAACCCTGGCGCCTTCCTTCTTGCCGATGTCGAGATAACTCATGATCTTGTCGAACTGTTCCTGCGAGGCCTGCGCGCCCAGCATGGTCGACGGATTGAGCGGATCATCCTGGCTGATGGCCTGAACCCGCTTGATGGCCTTTTCCATGAAGCGGTCATAGATCGATTCATGCACCAGCGCCCGCGACGGGCATGTGCAGACCTCACCCTGGTTGAGCGCGAAGAAGGCAAAACCTTCGAGCGCCTTATCAAGGAAAGCGTCGTCTTCGTTCATCACATCGGCAAAGAAGATGTTCGGCGACTTTCCGCCCAGTTCCAGCGTGATGTTGGTGACGTTGTCGGCCGCATAACGCATGATTTCCTTGCCCACCGAGGTGGAACCGGTAAAGGCGATCTTGGCGATGCGGTTGCTTTGCGCCAGTGGCTTACCCGCTTCGAGACCGGTGCCGTTGACGATGTTGAGCACGCCGGGTGGCAGCAGGTCCTCGATCAGCTCCATCACCAGCAAAATGGAGGCAGGCGTCTGTTCGGCGGGCTTCAGCACCACGCAATTGCCGGCGGCGAGCGCTGGCGCAAGCTTCCATGTGGCCATGAGGATCGGGAAGTTCCACGGAATGATCTGGCCGACAACGCCGAGCGGTTCATGGAAATGATAGGCGACCGTGTCGTTGTCGATTTGGCCGATCGTGCCTTCCTGTGCGCGGATGCAGCCGGCGAAATAACGGAAATGGTCGATGGCGAGCGGAATATCGGCATTGGTCGTCTCGCGCAGCGGCTTGCCGTTATCCCAGGTTTCAGCCCGGGCGATGAGGTCGAGATTGTCCTCGATACGCTGGGCGATCTTGAGCAGGATGTTGGAGCGCTCAGTTACGCTCGTCTTGCCCCATTTCTCCCTCGCCTTGTGGGCGGCATCGAGCGCAAATTCGACATCCGACGCGTCAGAGCGTGGAACTTCGCAGATCTTGTGGCCAGTGACGGGGGAAAGATTATCCATGTAGCGGCCGGATTTCGGCTCCACCCATTTGCCGCCGATGTAGTTGCCGTATTTCAGCTTGAAGGGCGCTTCGCCGGCTTTCTGCTGAACCTGAATATTCATGATTTCATCCTCCCTGATGAAAACGATCCGCGACGGATCGCATGAGAGGAAGGTGGGCCTGGATGGTGCGGTCCGGTAGAGGGGCGGCGCAGTTCCGCAGCGCACATTGTCTCACATCTGCGACAGACGCGCTGCGGGACGGCTTAAACAGCCTCAATGCACGGCAAGCTTCTTCATCTTGCGATGCAGCGTGGCGCGGCTGATGCCGAGCAGGGATGCAGCCTGCGTGACATTGCCATTGGTGCGCGACAGAACCCGGCGCAGGGCCGAGCGCTCGGCTTCCGCAAGGTCGGAACCGCCGTCGTGACGTTCTTCCTGCAGAATATCCGCGGCGGGCAGACCCTGCGCGATGGCATGGTCATCGAGCTTCAGCGCCAGACGTGCGGCACGCGTCGCGCCGAGAACGAGATCGTCCTGATCCACCGCCAGCAGCGAAAGCGCCGCGCCGAAACCGCTCGGCACAACGACGATGCGTGCACCGGGAAAGGCCCGGCGGAAAAGATTGCCCTCGATGCGCTGCGCCGCATCCCTTACCGCCTGGGTGACGAAGGAGAAGGTCATCTCGTTGATGTCGTCGCGGCAGGTGGAAATATCGAGCGCCCCCGTCACCCGGCCGGTGTGATCGCGGATGGGCGCCGTGGTGCAGCAGAGTTCGGTGTTCGAGGTGAAGAAATGCTGGTCGCGATAGACCACCACCGAGCGCTCATCGACAAGTGCCGTGCCAATGCCGTTGGTACCGACGCTCGCCTCACTCCAGACCGCGCCGGACCAGAGACCGAGAGCACGGAATTCCCGGTCGTCGGCGGCAGCACCGCGCCGTTCCAGCGCAACACCCTGCGCATCGGTCAAAAGCAGGCAGCAGCCGGATTTGCCGACACTGTGAAAGATGCGGTCGAGTTCATCAGTGCTTTCGGCGATCAGGCCCGCAGCACTTTCGCGGGCGCGGCGAAACTCGACATCACTGAGGAAGATCGGTTTACGGTTTTCCTCCGGCGCAAGACGGTGCTTGACCATGCAACGACGCCATGAAGCGACAATCGGAGAACTTGCGGCTGCGGAACGGTGGCCCGCGGTTTCATAGACGCGGTCCGCATGGGCGATGTCTGTCGGCATACGCTCCTCCCAAAGCTTTTCGGCAATGGTGCGCTGGAAGCGTTCATGTTTCAACTAAAAACTTTGCGACCGGCATGGCTGGCCGCAACCGCGGGCTGCGGCCAGCCTATCGAACCGCCTTGAAGTAACGCCGGCCGTCGGTCGCGTCGGTTTCTTCCTCAACTGATAGGAACGTATCATCGACAAGATTGGCGATGGAGTTCAGCGGACCGGGCTTGCCGAAAAAGAAGCCCTGCACCTGCAGGCAGCCTTCGCGGCGCAGGAATTCGATATGGGCCTTGGTCTCCACCCCTTCCGCCAGCACCGGGATGTTGAGGCTGTGCGCCAGAATGAGGGTCGAGCGAACGATCGCCTCCGACTGCACATTGGTCGACAGGCCATCGATGAAGGCGCGGTCGATCTTGATCTTGTCGAAAGGGAAACTCTGCAGCGTCGACAGCGAGGAATAGCCCGTGCCGTAATCGTCCATGGCAATCTTGACGCCGAGCGCCTTGAGTTTGCGGATCGTGATGAGCGCGTGGCGATGGTCGGCAATGATGCTGCCTTCGGTGATTTCCAGCTCGAGCCGTTCCGGCGCAAGTCCCGTCTCCAGAATGATCTTCTCCACCTTTTCGGGGAAATCATTATCAGCGAGCTGCTGCGGCGCGACATTCACGGCGATGGAAAGCGACTTTTTCCAGAGCGCGGCCTGCGCGCAGGCTTCGCGAAGAACCCATTCGCCGAGTTCAACGATGAAGCCGGTCTGTTCGGCAATCGGAATGAACTCAGCGGGAGAAACCATGCCCCGTTCGGGATGTTTCCAGCGTAAAAGCGCCTCGAAACCGACAATACTGCCGCTTTTGGTATCGTTCTGCTGCTGGTAATAAAGCTCGAATTCCTTGTTGGCGAGACCACTGCGCATGGCGATGGCAAGCGCGTTGCGCTCGCGGGCAGCCTCGTCCATGGATTTATCATAGAAGCAGATCGTATCCGAACTGCCGCCTTTTGCCCGATACATGGCGACATCGGCCTGCGCCATCAGCGTGTCGGCATCAATGGCGCCGCTGTTGCGGACCGATATGCCCACACTTGCGCCCACGGAAAATGTCTGCCCGTTCCACTCGACCGGCTTGCTGATCTGTTCGATCAGTCGCTGGGCGAATTCCGCGCCGTCGGCACGGGTATAATAGGAATGGGTCATCGCCACGAATTCATCGCCACCCATGCGGGCGAGAAACTCCCCGGCCTTCAGCACGGAACTCGCCCGGTCGGCAATGGCGCGCAGCACCGCGTCCCCCGCCGCGTGACCGTGCACGTCGTTGATTTCCTTGAAGCGGTCGAGATCGATGGACAAAAGTGCGGTATGCGCGCCCAGGGAAATATGACGCGTGCGACGGTTGAGATGTTCGATGAAAGCCGCGCGGTTGGGAATGCCCGTCAGCGGATCGTGCAGCGAAAGATGGCGATAGCGGGCAACCGCCTGCTGGGTGGACTGGGCATCGATGACATAGGTGGAAAGTCCGAGCGCCAGCAGCAGAAGCGTGACCGCGATGGCACCTCCGCCCATAATGGCCGGCGGCAGCAGATTCTCCGGAATGACGACGCGAGGATCAAACGCGAAGGACATCGAGGCCATGCCGGTATAATGCATCGAGGCGATGGCCAGGATCAGAAACGTTACCGCACTATATTGGCAAAAGCGGTTGAGGGGCCGCGCCACTCGGTTGACCGCAATCGCGCCCAGCACCGCGCCCAGCACCAGCGAGGCGATGACATAAGCCTGGTTCCAGAAAATCACGCCCTGCACATTATAAGCGGCCATGCCGGTATAATGCATCGCCGCGATACCAAGACCGAGGATCATGCCACCCGCTTCCACCAGCGCGCTGCGTCCGGCATAGGCGGAAATGCCAAAGCCGGCAGTTGTCGTGACAATGGCCACAAGAAGCGACAGTCCGGTCAGATAGGGATCGTAACCCACCTCGCCCGCCGCGGAATAACCCAGCATCGCCACGAAATGGGTGGTCCATATCGCAGCACCACCATTCACACCCGCCAGAAACAGCCAATTGACCTTTTGCAGCCCGGTTGCCAGGCGCGCCCTCGAAAAAAGACGTATCGTAACGAAGCTTCCCAGCATGCAGACGAAGACCGCTGCAATGGTATATCGGAAGTCATGATCGATGGCGAGGCACTGGAGAACTGTCAGCATTATCATCTACACTATTGGAATTTTGTGCAGCTTTATCATTTGCCAGGTTTTCAGCGGGTTTATATGCATGGATAAGCATATATTAAAAGTTGCAACAAACGAGTGAATTAGTTGCAACTAATAAAATCAGGACTACGCCCTCGTGAAAAACGGGCCGCTCTTGTCTTTATGGTCCTTTTGTATTATAGCGCCCGCACCCGTGTAGACACCCTTGGAGGCAACGCGGGCGGGATGGCTTTTAAGCCTCTCCAGTTCAGCGCCTGCGGGCATGAACTCTCCATATAACCTCGAAAGGAATTGCCATGAGCAAAGAATCGTATGAGCTCAAGGCCGAGGCGCGCGAACGAGTTGGTAAGGGGTCCTCTCGTGAACTTCGCCGCAACGGTTTGATTCCCGCTGTCATCTATGGTGACAAGCAGGCCCCCATTTCTATCGCACTCTCGACCAATGAAGTCACCAAGCGTATCCACGCCGGCGGTTTCATGACGACGGTTGGGACGATCGACGTCGACGGCAAGAAGATCAAGGTTCTCCCGAAGGATTACCAGCTTGATCCGGTCCGCGACTTCACCATGCACGTCGACTTCCTGCGCGTTTCGGGCAACACGCTCGTCAACGTTGAAGTTCCGGTTCACTTCGAAAACGAAGAAAAGTCGGACATCAAGATCGGCGGCGTTCTGAACATCGTTCGCCACACGGTGGAATTCCACTGCCCGGCCAACGACATTCCGGAATTCATCACGGTTGATCTCTCCGGTCTGAAGATCGGCGACAACGTCCACATTTCGAATGTGAAGCTGCCGAAGAACATCACGCCTGTCATCGCTGACCGTGACTTCACGATCGCAACGATCATTGCTCCGGCTGCAGGCGTTGCAGAAGAGACGACCGAAGAAGCTTCCGAGGAATAATCGGCGGCCGCAGGGCCGGATAGCTTTGGACATTGAGGCCCGTTCCGTTTTCGGAACGGGCCTTTTAGTTTTTGTGAACTTTAAAGACAGAAAGCTTGCCGCCAGCCCATGATGCGGGACCTGTTTCAGTGTCGATTAACACTTCCATGAAAAGATACCCTTGCGCTGTCGTGGAAACTTCGGACGGATGAAAACGGGGCGCAAAATTCCGGGGCAAAGGGTAGCTGCAATCAAACATGGCTCATTCCGTCGAAAGCCGCTTTATCGCGATTGTTTCCGGCGCACTTCTTACAGTGGTCGCTCCGCTCTTTACCCTTTTGCTGACGCTCTCCTATCACGAGGCCATCCGTAGCCAGCGCAATCACCTTGAGATTCTGCTGTCGACAAATGCGCAGGCGCTCGCCCGCCCCCTTTGGGATATGGACGACGACACCATAAATCAGATTACCGGAACCCTTGTTTCCGACCCGACGATCAAGATGGTCGAGGTCAAGGATACGTCCGGCCAGCTCGATATCGTACAGACGGCCGGCAGCGGTTTTATTCAGGATGCCGCCTCAACGACGCGCGAGGTAACCTACAAGACGACGAAGGGCACTGTTACCGTTGGCGAACTGACGGTCTATTACGACAATGTCAGCCTTCTCACCTCTCTCAGCCGCACCGAGATGGCTTTCATCACCATTTTCGTTCTCGCCATTCTCACCATCGTCCTGGCGGCCATTGCCGGCAACCGCTTCATGGTCATCCGCCCGCTGATGCGGCTTGCGGCAGCGATAGAGGCGACACGGCGTCTCGGCTCTCGCCACCATGTCGACTGGCGCTCGAAGGACGAAATCGGCCGGCTGGCGAAAAGCTTCAACGAAATGCAGACCCAGCTTGAAAAGGAAGAGCTGGAGATCAAGAACGCCCATGAACGCAAGACGGAGATCTACAACCGCACACCCGCCATGCTGTTCTCGCTCGACAGGCATGACCGGATTGCCGCCGTCAGCGATTATTGGGTGCAGGCGACCGGTTACGACCGCGCGAAAATATTAGGCCTGAATTTCGCCGACCTCATCCACCCGGATGACCGGACCCTGTTCCAGCAGCGCAAGGCGGCACAACAGTCGCCGGACGCCCCACATACCGGCATTACGGTCCGCTTTCATTGCATGGACGGCGGCGTCATGGACGCCCTCATTCTCGAGAAAGCCCTCGATTCCAGCGATGCCACGCAGCAGAGCACATGCCTCTGCGTCATGACTGACGTGACCGAACTGCGCCAGTCTGAAAAACGTAACCGCCAGCAGGCCATTTCCGACCATCTGACCGGCCTCTTCAACCGTCAGGGTTTCGAAGCGATTCTCGACCTGCAAATCCGCGATGCGGACAGGAACGGCAGCGAACTGGCCTGCCTCTTCATCGATCTGGACCGGTTCAAGGCCATCAACGACAATCTCGGCCATGCTGCGGGCGACGCGGTTCTGCGCGAATTCACGCTGAAACTCGAACCTCTACTGACGCCGCTCGACAGCGCATCGCGTCTGGGCGGCGACGAGTTTGCCATTCTGCTTGCCGGCCACACGGTGGAAGAGCGCGCCCTGCAGTTCTGCGAGCGTATCTGCGCCATACTGGATACGCCTTTTGAGATCGGAAGCAACAGTATCCGCCTTAGCGCCAGCATCGGCATGGCCGTCTATCCCCTGCATGCAACCAGCGCCTCCGAGCTTCTGCAGAATGCCGACATGGCCATGTATAGCCGCAAAAGAACGGGCAAAAACGGCTCACAGATCTTCGATCCCTCGATCATGGACCGGGCGCGCGAATATGCCGAACTGGAGAGGGATATCGCCCAGGCGCTTTCCGAAGACTGGTTCGAGGCGCATTTCCAGCCAATTCAAGACCTCTCGACCGGCGGAACAGCGGGTTTCGAGGCTTTGCTGCGTCTCAACCACCCGGAAAAGGGTCTGCTCTCCCCCGCCGCCATCATCAGCCTTGCGGAAGAGAACGGCACCATCAATCGCATCGGCAATGTCATCCTCGATCAGTCGATCGCCAATCTTGCCAGACTGTCGCGCCTGCCGGGCATGGAACAGACCTATGTGGCGGTGAATTTTTCGCCGCTACAGTTCGAACCGGGATTGCCGACACGGATCGCCGGCGTGCTGCACCGGCACGGCATCCTTCCCAAACGGCTGGTCATCGAGATAACCGAGGCCGTCATCATGAAGGACGACCCGCAAATCCGGGCGATCCTCAACGCCATTCATCAGTTGGGCTGCCGCATCGCGCTGGATGATTTCGGCACGGGTTATTCCTCACTCAGCTATCTCAGCCGTTTTCCGGTCGATATCGTCAAGATCGACCAGTCCTTCACCCGCTCCATCTGCGACGACGCGGTGGAAATCAGGCAGCGCAACCGCATGCTGGTCGAAGGCATAGCCGCCATCTCGCACAAGATGAACTGCACCGTCATCGCCGAGGGCGTCGAGACGGAAGAGCAGAAGGAACTTCTGACGGAAATAGGCGCCGATTACGGACAGGGCTATTTCTTCGCAAGGCCACAGCCCGTCGAAAGGCTGGTCACCACATTGGACACAATATCCGATATTGGCCGCATTGCGGCACGGCAAGCGTGAGGCGGTGGAGACAGCCATGGGATTGATCCGCATTTGTCTGATCTTTCTTGCTCTCGCACCCCTGTTTGCCCCATGGCCGGCCAGCGCGGCCAAGCTTTTCCTGACGACCGAAGTCTATCCTCCGTATAATCTGCAGGCCGCCGACGGCAGCGTGCACGGCGTCTATTTCGACCAGCTGAAGATCCTGCTGGAGGAAACCGGCACCAGTTACGAAGTCGCTGTCATGCCGTGGGCGCGGGCAATTGCGCTCGCCACGACACAGACCATGCATTGCGTCTTCGCCACGGCGCGAACGCCGGAACGGGAAAAACTCTTCAAATGGGTCTCGCCGATCCACACCGACCGCAACATTCTCGTGGCGCGCCGCAAGGCGGATATCAATGTCTCCAGCCTTGAGGACGCGAAGAAATACCGCGTCGGCACCCAGCGCGGCGACTATACCGAAGCCCTTCTGGAAACGCTCGGTTTCCCGCAGGTGGATGTCGGCGCGGATTTCCAGATCACGCTTCATAAATTGAGAGCGGGGCGCATCGACCTGATGCCCATGTCGGAGAGCACCTTCAAAAGCCTGCCGGCCGACACCTTCAGGGAAGTGATAACGCTTTCGCGGCAACAGCTGGGACTTGCCTGCAACAAGAGTGTTCCCGACGCGGTCATCGCGAAATTGCAGGCACGGCTGGACAGAATGATCGCCGACGGCGCGCAACAGCGGATATTCGACCGCTATAATCTCGTCAGCCCCTGACATCCTTCAAATATTGCCCAAATCGATAAAATGATTGACAGCCAGCGGATTTCGGGGTGGTGACAACAGCATCATCAGGTAAAAATGCGGACATGCCCCATGAAGATCATCGCAGGACTTGGTAATCCCGGCGCACAATATGCGGGAAACCGCCACAATATCGGTTTCATGGCCGTCGACGCATTGCAGCGCCTACCCTCCTTTTCGCCGTGGGCGAGAAAGTTCAAGGCGGAGATTTCCGAAGGTGAAATCGCCGGCGAGAAGGTTCTGCTGATGAAGCCTCTCACCTATATGAACCTTTCCGGCGAATCCGTCGGCGAAGCCATGCGCTTCTTCAAGCTTACACCGGGCGACATCATCGCCATCCATGACGAGCTCGATCTTCTGGCCGGCCGCACGCGCATCAAGACGGGCGGCGGCCATGGCGGCCATAACGGTCTGAAATCGCTCGACGCCCATTGCGGCAAGGAATACCGCCGCCTGCGCCTCGGCATCGGCCACCCCGGCGACAAGGAACGCGTGCACGGCCATGTGCTCGGCGATTTCGCCAAGTCCGACCGGGTCTGGCTCGATCCGCTTTTGGACGCCATTGCCGACAACGCCGCCATGCTGGTGAGGGGTGAGGATTCGCAGCTGATGAACAAGCTTGCGCTCGCCACGGGCAGCAAGCCGGAAGCCGAAAAGCCGGTGAAGGCGGCCAAACCCGCCGGGCAGTCCCACATCCATCAGGCGCGCAACAGCGCCCAGCCGAAAAAGCTGCCGGAAACCGGGCCAATGGCAGAAATGCTGAAGCGAATGTTCGGCAAGAAGGACTAACTCGAATGCCTTCAGAGACCATTGTCCTGCGCGAAGCCGGTCCCGGCGATCTGCCTGGCCTGCTTGAACTTTACCGGGCGCTCAATCCATCCGACCCCGAATTGACGGCGCAAGAGGCTGGTGCGCCCTTCACCGCCATGCTTGAGCAACCCGGCCTGACGGTGTTTTTGGCAATGCATGACGGAAAACCGGTTGCGACCGCTACGCTTCTGGTTGTTCCAAACCTGACGCGTGCCGCCCGCCCCTATGCCCTCATCGAAAATGTAGTGACGCTGGAGGCCCAGCGCGGTCGGGGATATGGCCGCATGGTCGTGCGCCATGCCATCGAGGCCGCTTTCACCGCAAACTGTTACAAGGTCATGCTGCTGACGGGCCGCGACGACCCCGCGGTTCATGCCTTTTACGAAAGCTGCGGTTTTGTGCAGAACAAGACCGGCTTTCAGATCCGGCAGGACTAATATTCACTCTTCCGGTTCCGTGGTGAACATCAGCGGAAACCCAGCCTCCTTGCCAAGATCGGTCGCTTCCCTGGCCTTGGTCTCGGCGATGTCGCGCTCACAGACGACAACCACCGCGCTGCCGAAGCGATGCGCCGTCATCATCACCCGATGGCCGGTTTCCTCGCTCATGCGAAAGACGGCCTTCAGCACCACGGTGACAAAGTCGCGCGGCGTGTAGTCGTCATTCAGCAGCATGACCTTGTAGAGCTTCGGCCGCTCCAGCTTCGGTTTGACTTTCGGTTTCGGTTTGAGATCGACAGGACTGTCACTCATGATTGTCGCTCATCATGGTCGTTCACGGGGAAAATCCCCTTGGCTAGCGAAAGATCGTTTGATCCACTTATATTGCGCCGCAACCGTACCATCGACAAGCCCGGTGCGGCGCTCGCGCGAAATTCCGACCCATTCGCAGGGCTTTGCCGGCCCAAATCGGCCCGCGGGCTTGACCTTGCCCTGCCCTTTCCGCAAAAGGCTCCTCAACGAATTCTTTCAAACGGACAGGTTTCAAGCCATGGGCTTTAAATGCGGTATCGTCGGGCTGCCGAATGTCGGCAAGTCCACCCTCTTCAACGCGCTGACGAAAACGGCTGCCGCACAGGCTGCCAACTATCCCTTCTGCACCATCGAGCCGAATACCGGCGAAGTTGCGGTGCCTGATCCGCGTATGCAGCAGCTTGCGGCCATCGCCGGTTCTAAGGAAATCATCCCGACCCGCATCTCCTTCGTGGACATTGCCGGCCTGGTGCGCGGCGCATCGAAGGGTGAAGGTCTCGGCAACAAGTTCCTCGCCAACATCCGCGAAGTCGATGCCGTCGTACATGTGCTGCGCTGCTTCGAGGACGACGATATCACCCACGTGGAAGGCCGCATCAATCCTGTCGGCGATGCCGACACGATCGAGACGGAGCTGATGCTCGCCGACCTCGAAAGCCTGGAGCGCCGCGTCGAGCAGACCCGCAAGCGCGCCAGCAGCAAGGACAAGGAATCCCTCGCCCAGCTGCCCGTGATGGAAGCCGTCATCGCGCTGCTTAACGACGGAAAGCCGGCACGTCTGCTTTTGAAGTCGCTGGCGGCCGAGGAGATCGAAATCCTCAAGGGCCTCAATCTGTTGACATCGCACCCGGTCCTCTATGTCTGCAACGTCTCGGAAGCCGACGCATCCTCCGGTAACGAGCACACTGAGGCCGTCGCAGCGATGGCAAAGCAGCAGGGCGCGGAATGCGTGATCATCTCGGCGGCGATCGAAGCCGAAGTCGCGCAGCTTCCGGCCGATGAAGCCGAGGAATTCCTCTCGGCGCTTGGCCTTACCGAAGCTGGTCTCGACCGGCTGATCCGTGCCGGCTATCACCTGCTCGACCTCATCACCTATTTCACCGTCGGCCCGAAGGAAACGCGAGCCTGGACGATCGTGCGCGGCACCAAAGCCCCCGCCGCCGCCGGCGTCATCCATACCGATTTCGAACGTGGCTTCATCCGCGCCTTCACCATCGGCTTTGACGACTACATCGCCTACAAGGGCGAAGTGGGCGCCAAGGAAGCCGGCAAGGGGCGCGATGAAGGCAAGGAATATGTGGTTCAGGACGGCGACGTCATCCACTTCCGCTTCAATACCTGATCTGGTTTGGAGCCCGTCTGGGGGATAGATCGCTTCTTTGAAGCCTTGATCGAAGGGGCGCCGGCCTTACCGCCCGTTTCTTCTCCCCGAGGGGGAGAAGGTGGCCCGAAGGGTCGGATGAGGGGGCTAGCTCTCCGAATATCTCTACCCTCGCCCCCTCATCCCGCTGCCGCGGACTTCTCCCCGGCGGGGAGAAGAAACGGGCCTCACCCGCTCGCCATCCCTCCATCGCATCACACCTTCGATTTGACCTTTACGTAAACGGAAAAATCATCTTAGATGCGCCAACCTTGACTGTGCGAAGGGAGGACGCCATGACGCCGGTCGCGACTTATGCCTATGAGGATTTCCCCGTCGGACGGGAATTTCCCCTCGGACCGCAATCGATTTCGGCCGAGCAGATCATTGCTTTCGCCAGCGAATTCGACCCGCAACCCATGCATCTTTCCGAAGAAGCCGGCCGCCAGAGCATTCTCGGCGGGCTGGCGGCATCAGGCTGGCACACCTGCAGCCTGCTAATGCGGATGATGGCGGACAGCTACATCGGCAACTCGACCTCGCAGGGCAGCCCCGGCATCGATTACGTCGATTGGAAAAAACCGGTTCTGGCGGGCGATACGCTTTCGGGAAAATCCATCGTTCTGGAACAGCGCCCTTCCGGCTCACGCCCCGGCATCGGCCTCGTGAAATTCCGCCACGAGCTTTTTAACCAGCGCGGCGTGCTGGTATCGCACGGCGAAAACACCGTCATGTTCCTGATGCGGGCAAATGGAGGCCTTGCAGCATGAGACTGGCAGAACTTTCCCCGATCGGCGAACGCGTGACCCTTGATACGCTGCATTTTTCCGCCGAAGACATCATTCGCTTCGCCCGCGATTTTGATCCGCAGCCTTTCCATCTCGATGCCGAGGCCGCCAGAGACAGCGTTTTCGGCGGCCTCTGTGCCTCCGGCTGGCACACGGGCGCGGGCTGGATGAAGTGTTTCCTGTCCCATTGGGCAAAAGAGGTAAAGAGGCTGAAACAGCAAGGCCTTGAGCCACCACGGCTCGGCCCCTCGCCGGGTTTTCGAGAGCTCAAATGGAAGAAGCCGGTGTTTGCCGGTGATGATGTGACCTATTTCGTGACGCTGCTCGATACCCGGCCGCTGGAATCGCGCGCCGGCGTCTGGCTCAACACCACCTTCAACGAAGGTGTGAACCAGTCGGGAGAAACGGTTCTGACCTTCCGCAGCGGGGTTCTGGAGTTCGAATAGGCACTGGCCCCTATCACGCCGCCGCGATAGCTTTCAGCAGGAAAAGCGGCGGGCCGGTAAATATGGATGATATTCTCAAGGGTTATGCCGAAGCAGCAACGCCCGACCTGATTTCCAGATTTGACAATCTCGACTGCGGGGCGATTTACGCACCCGTCATCGACCTGCTGCCGACGACACCCTCCCGGATCGCAGATATTGGCAGCGGCACCGGCCGCGACGCCGCCTGGTTTGCCGCGCAGGGCCATGGCGTTCTTGCCGTCGAGCCGGTCGGAGAGCTTCGGGAACCCGGCATGCAATTGCATTCATCGGAGAGAATAACGTGGCTGGATGACAGTTTGCCCGCGCTGACAAAGGCTCGCCGCTATGGCGCGTTCGATCTGGTTGCCCTGTGCGGCGTCTGGCACCACGTTGATCAGGATGCAAGGCGGGCTGCGATGGAAAGCCTCTCGGCGATGACGGCGACAGACGGATTGCTCATCATGTCGCTGCGTCATGGTCCGGCGCCCGAGGGCCGTCGCGCCTTTGCCATTTCCCCGGCGGAAACCATAAACGAGGCCGCCCGTCTTGGCTTCACGTTAATCCGGGAAGCGGAGGTCGGTTCCATTCAGGCCGGGAACCGCGCTCTGGGCGTTTACTGGACATGGATTGCCTTACGAAAAACCGGCGGGACGAGCGGGCTACCGCAGCAGCCCTGACCACTATTTCTGCCTCAATGGCCGGAAAACTCCACCAGCGTCCGCACCTCCACGCCAAGGTCCTCCAGCTTCTTGCGGCCACCAAGATCGGGCAGATCGATAACAAAGCAGGCGGAGACGATATCCGCGCCCATCTGCCGCAAAAGCTTGACTGCGCCTTCGGCGGTCCCGCCAGTCGCAATCAGATCATCGACCAGAATGACCTTCTCGCCGGGCTGCACGGCGTCCACATGCATTTCCATCTCATCCACGCCATATTCCAGACTGTAGGCAACCCGTACCGTGGTGTGTGGCAGCTTGCCCTTCTTGCGGATCGGCACGAAACCGGCGGAAAGCTGATGCGCCACCGCCCCGCCCAGAATGAAACCGCGCGCCTCCATGCCGGCAATCTTGTCGATCTTCGTTCCCGCATAGGGCTGCACAAGCTCGTCCACCGCCCGACGGAAAGCGCGCGGATTGCCGAGCAATGTGGTGATGTCCCGAAAGATGATGCCCGGCTTCGGATAGTCGGGAATGGAACGGATGGCAGCGGAAAGCTCCGAAGCGATAACGGTCATGGTATTTCCATTTGGTATGGGAATGATCAGAGGGTTCGGGCCACCCTATCAACTTGATGGCGGCGGACCAACAAAAAAGGACCGCGACCGTCGGCCATCATCTGTTGGTACAGAACCTCGACAGCCTGGGTCGCGTGAACTGCGATCGGATAACAGTTCCTTTGTCCGACAGGCCATAAAAAAGCCCCCACGGAAAACCGTGGGGGCCGATGCTTGGCCGGCAACTGGATGCCGCTCAATGTTCCTTGCGGGCATAGACGGATTTTTTGGTGAGATAGATCAGTGCCGTGAAGATGAACAGGAACACCATGACCATGAAGCCGGTGCGCTTGCGCTGTTCCAGATGCGGCTCCGCAGCCCACATCAGAAAGGCGGACACGTCCTTGGAATATTGATCCACCGTCTGCGGCGCACCGTCGTCGTATGTCACCTGATCGGCGCTGATCGGCGGCGCCATCTTCAAGGAAGGACCGCTGACGAAATACGGGTTGAAGTGCGTGCCTTCCGGCACCTGGTAGTCCGAACCATCCGAGTTTTTGATACCCGTCGGCGCATCCTGATATCCGGTCAGCAGCGCATGGATGTAATCCGGGCCGCCTTCCTGATAACCGCCGATGATCGGGATCATGTCGATGATGAATTGCGGGAAACCACGCTCCACGCCGCGCGCCTTGGCAAGCAGCGACATGTCGGGCGGTGCGGCCCCGCCATTGGCGGCGGCTGCCGCCTCATGGTTCGGGAACGGCGAAGGGAAATGATCGGAAGGCACAGCCTTGCGATTATACATTTCGCCATCGGCGTTCGGGCCGTCCTGCACTTCATATTCGGCAGCGAAAGCCTTCACCTGATCTTCTGAATAACCGAAATCTCCCAGCGTGCGGAAGGAAACAAGGCTCATCGAATGGCAGGCGGAGCAGACTTCCTTATAGACCTTGAGACCGCGCTGCAGCTGGCCCTTGTCGTATTTGCCGAAAGGTCCGGCAAAGGACCAGCTCTGCTCCTCGGGCTTGATGACCGGGAAGTGACTGCCGACAATAGCATGTTCGGTCTTGGTGGCGAGGTCATGGCTTTCCTCCGCCGCAAAAGCGGCGGCGGAACAGCCAATGGCGGCGATAAGCGCGATGCTCGTGAGAAGCGTCTTCATTGTCGTCATCCTTCCTTCGCGCTCAGATCTGGGCGGCCGCTGGCGCGGCACCCTTCTTGGCGGCGTTCTTTTCAAGAACGGCCTCGGTAATCGAATTCGGAATACGCCGCGGCGTTTCGACCAGACCGAGGATCGGCATGATGACGAGGAAGAACCCGAAATAGTACAGCGTGCCGATCTGCGACATGACGACATAGAGGCCTTCCGCAGGACGTGAACCCAGCCAGCCGAGCAGGATGGCGTTGACCACGAAAATCCAGAAGAACAACTTGTACCACGGACGATAGACGGCAGAGCGAACCTTCGACGTATCGAGCCAGGGCAGGAAGAACAGCACGATGATCGCCCCGAACATGACGAGAACGCCACCGAGCTTGGAATCGATCGGCCCGACATTGAAGGTGATGGCGCGCAGCATCGCGTAGAACGGCAGGTAATACCATTCCGGCACGATATGCGCCGGCGTCGAGAGCGGATTGGCCATGATGTAGTTATCAGGGTGGCCGAGGAAGTTCGGCATGTAGAAGATGAACCAGGCATAGGCGATGAGGAACACCGAAACGCCGAGCGCATCCTTCAGCGTCGCATAGGGCGTGAAGGGAACCGTATCGGTCTTGCTCTTCACTTCCACACCGGTCGGGTTGGTCTGGCCGGTCACATGCAGCGCCCACACGTGCAGGATGACGACACCCGCGATCATGAAGGGCAGCAGGTAATGAAGCGCAAAGAAGCGGTTGAGCGTTGGATTATCCACCGCAAAGCCGCCGAGCAGGAACTGCTGGATCCATTCACCAATCAGCGGGAAAGCCGTGAAGAAGCCGGTGATAACGGTCGCGCCCCAGAAGGACATCTGGCCCCAGGGAAGCACGTAGCCCATGAAGCCCGTCGCCATCATCAAGAGATAGATCACGCAGCCGAGAATCCAGAGGATTTCGCGCGGCGCCTTGTAGGACCCGTAATAAAGACCGCGGGCAATGTGCAGATAGACCGCGATGAAGAAGAATGACGCGCCGTTGGCGTGCATATAACGCAGCAGCCAGCCGTGGTTGACGTCACGCATGATCTTTTCGACGGAATTGAAGGCAACCGTCGTTTCAGCGGCATAATGCATGGCAAGCACGACGCCGGTAAGGATCTGCACGATCAGCATGACGGAAAGCATCGCACCGAAGGTGTAGGCGTAGTTCAGGTTACGCGGGACAGGATAGGCAACGAAGCTGTCATAGATCAAGCGCGGCAAGGGAAGCCGCGAATCGATCCACCTCTCGATGCCGGTGGACGGCTGATAACTGGAATGGCCACTCATAAATATCTGTCCCCTTATCCGATCTTGATCACGGTATCGGATGTGAATGCAAATGTCGGGATGGCGAGGTTCTGCGGCGCCGGGCCCTTACGAATGCGGCCCGCCGTATCGTAGTGCGAGCCATGGCAGGGACAGAACCACCCGCCGAAATCGCCGGCCTGGCCGAGCGGAACGCAACCGAGATGGGTGCAGGAACCGATCATGACGATCCAGTTCTCCTTGCCCTCGCCGGCGGAACGGTCGATATCCGTCGCCTGCGCTTCGGCGGCAATGTTGGCATTGCGCGCCACCGGATCCTTGAGGTCGCCAAGAGCGACCGCCTTGGCTTCATCGATTTCCTTTTCCGTGCGGTTGCGGATGAAAATCGGCTTGCCGCGCCACTTCACGGTAAGCGACATGCCCGGCTCGACCGCCGCGACATTCACTTCGATGGAAGCGAGCGCCAGCGTCGATGCATCGGGACGCATCTGGTCGATGAACGGCCATGCGACTGCAGCAGCGCCAACGGCGCCCGTCATTCCGGTTACTAGATAAAGAAAATCGCGACGGGTCGGTTCACCCGAGGCGTCGTGATTGGTTACGTGCTCGCTCACCGCTACACCATCCTCTGCGCTGTTTTTGCCGTAAATCGCATGAGTCCTCCCGCTATGATTTGATCCAGGACAAACTCCGTCCCATCATCCTGGACACAACTGCGGCATCAAGAAACCGCGTCAATGTGTTTGATCGCAAAATATTGACTGACTTGGCAAGAGCAAAGCACACAAAGCTGCCGTAATTCTGCCTGAGGGGGCCGATTTGTTTCGCATTTTTCGCGGGCCTTGGCAGGCGGGCAACATTGTGCCCGCCTGTGCCCCATGTTACGAGACGCACAGGGAGAGCTTGGAAAGCAGGGATTCGGATGACGGCGAAGCTCGCTTGCATGGTCTCCACGATGGTGGCTGCCGTTCTTTTCATCGCCAGCCTGCGTTATGTGACGGATTTCTGGCTTCTCGCCTTCGTCACAAGTTTCCAGCTCCACATCGCCCTTGTCTGTATCCTGTTGTCGTGCCTCGTCTTTTGGTTCACGCGCGACACCGTTTCCGCCCTGCTCATGGTCTGGTCGCTGGCACTTGCCATCCATGCCATCGCCATGCTGATGGAATTCTCCACATCCGCCAACCCGGCATCGGATGCGAGGCCCTTCCGGCTTTTGTCCTTCAACGTGCTGATGGACAATGCCGTCAATGCGGATGCGATTGCCGACACCATTCTCGAATCAGGCGCGGATGCGGTCTATCTGTTCGAGGCGGCGGCGCTGCAATCGGTTCTGCCACGGCTTGAGCAAACCTATCCCCACAGGCTCGGCTGTTATGCCGGAACGCCGACCTGCGACCTTTTGATCCTGTCGAAACGGCCATTGCTGGAAGGCCATTTCCACAGCCTCAGCGATCTGCGCCGCGACCGTTTCGCCATCGCCAGCGTCGATTTCGACGGCACGGAGCTGACGCTTGCCGCCGGGCACATCACCAAACCCTATTTCGACGATTATCATGCACATGAGCTGGACGAGATCAGCGAAATCCTGTTCCGCGTCACAGGGCCGCTCATTCTGGCGGGCGACTTCAATTCGGCGAGCATCGCCCCCGACATGCGCGCTTTTCTTGCCGCCAACGACCTGAAGAAAGCACCATGGGAACCCGCCACATGGCCAACGGAGGCAGGCCGCTTCGGCATCGCCATCGACCACATCTTCGCCCGCGAACCGGCGACCCTGATGAAGACCACCCGCCTGCCAGACAGCCTCGGCTCCAATCATTACGGACTGATGGCGGATTTCATGATCGGCCGGTAACACCAGACGCCCTGCCATACGAAAACGGCGGCCCGAAAGCCGCCGTCCTTATTTTGCCGGGTCGCAGAGCGCGGATCAGAACTCGGACCATTCCTGCGCCGACGCGGCCTGTCGTCCACCACCGAAGGCGGCAGCGATTTTTTGCCCCATGGCGCGTGCCGGCGAAGGCTGCGGAACCGAGGCCGGACCGGCCACAAGAATGTTTTCCCCCGCCCCCCGTAATGTGAACTGCGAAAGCAGCACGTTGAGGGCGCCCGCCTGCGAAGCGAGGCTGCCGCTGGCAGCCGTCGTCTGTTCCACCATGGCTGCGTTTTTCTGGGTACCCTGGTCCATCAGGTTCACGGCGGAACTGATTTCCGAAAGGCCGGTCGACTGTTCACGCGTCGAGACAGCGATGGACGCAACGTGGCGGTTGATTTCCCGCACCTCGTTGACGATCCCTTCAAGCGCCTCCCCCGTCTTGCCGACCAGCGACACCCCTTCGCGCACCTGCTCGCCGGAACGGTTGATGAGAACCTTGATCTCCTTGGCGGCATTGGCCGAACGCTGCGCCAGTTCGCGCACCTCCTGCGCCACGACGGCAAAACCCTTGCCGGCATCGCCTGCCCGGGCAGCCTCCACCCCGGCGTTCAGTGCAAGAAGGTTGGTCTGGAACGCGATTTCATCGATGACGCTGATGATATTGCTGATCTCATTGGCGGATTTTTCGATATCCTGCACCGCCAGAACCGTGCGTGTAACGATCTGGCCGGACATTTCGGCACTTTCCCGCGCTCGCTCCACGATCCGGCCGGCTTCGGCGGCGCGATTGGCCGAATCCTTCACCGCCGTCGTCACCTGTTCCAGCGCCGCCGCCGTTTCTTCGACGGAAGATGCCTGCTGTTCTGTGCGGCGGGAAAGATCGCCTGCCGCCGCCAGAATTTCGCCGGCGCCCGCATCGATGACCCGGGCATTTTCACCGACCGAGCGCAGCGCCGCCTGCAGCGTCGCGACCGATTCGTTGAAATCGCCACGCAAACCATCCAGCCGCTCGGCAAAGGCGATATCCAGACGACAGGTCATGTCGCCCTGCGAGAGTTTCTTCAGCCCGGCGCCCAGATTTTCAACCGCGAAACGGATTTCTTCCGCTTCCCGCGCTTTCTGTGCTTCGTGCTCGATCCGCTCCTGCTCGCTGAGGCTGCGATTGGCCTCGGTTTCCCGCTCCAGACGCTCGCGTTCGATGGCATTGTCGCGGAATACGGCAACGGCCGCGGCCATTTCACCGATCTCGTTTTTGCGGCCGGAATGTGGAATGGCGCTCTCATTATCGCCAGCAGCCAACCCGTTCATGGCGCGGGTGATGTCATTGATCGGGCGCGAGATACGCTGGAAACTGAAAACCGCAGCGGCAAGCGCAACGGCAGCGGCAACAAGCATGCCGCCAAGCGACATGAAGAAGGCAAAATCACCCGCCGCCTCTGCCGCCTGTTGGTCCGCCAGACCGCGCTCGCGATTGTCCTCAATCATCTCTTTCATCAGCACACCCGCCGCGTTGCCCACCGGCGTCATCTTGGCGACCTGCGCCCGGGCGGCGTCGACATCGCCGGTGACGATGATTTTTTTTCAGCTCCGCGCCCATGGCCTCGTAATTTGTGACCATTCCATTCAGGCGCTGGAATTTTTCAATCGTTGCAGGCAGCTGCAATTGCGCACCATAGGCATCAAACGCCTCGGCGCGCTCCTGCTGGGATTTGAGGATGCGCTGGAACATGGCATTTCGCGCCTCCGGCGTTGCCGCGTTCATCGCCACCAGATAGTTGCGACGAATATCGCTTAGCCTGTCGCTCAGATCGGCGATGATGAGCGAACGCTCCATACGCCGAACGATGTTGCCGGCCTGTTGCTCCATCTCACCGATGGACCGCATGCTTGCGGCCCCCTGGGCGATGGAAAAGAGAACTGTGATGCCGAACAATGCCGGCAGAAGAATACGAATTCTAAAAATATGCATTGTTCTCGATCCACAAAAAAATGAGCGCGTTCCTCCCGCGGTCCTTTTTTTGCATGCACCGATAAACAAGAGCTTACCGCCCTGTTATAAATTTCAGGTTGAATAAATCTTTTTTATTCGTGTGTTTTTTCAGATATTAGCAACCATTGATTTTATATTTGTGCATATTGAATAGCCGCCCGCTCGCAAAGCGCAGTCTCAGACGGTCTCCTCGGCAGCGAGAAAACCACCCGATTGCCGTGCCCAAAGCTCCGAATAAAGTCCGCCCTGCGAGACCAGATCGGAATGCGTGCCCTGCTCGACGATGCGGCCCTGATCCATCACGATCAGCCGGTCCAGCGCGGCGATCGTCGACAGCCGGTGGGCAATGGCCAGCACCGTCTTGCCCTGCATCAGCTCATCCAGATTACTCTGGATCGCCGCCTCCACCTCCGAATCGAGCGCCGAGGTCGCCTCGTCGAGCACGAGGATCGGCGCGTCCTTCAGCATCACGCGGGCGATGGCGATGCGCTGGCGCTGGCCGCCGGAGAGTTTCACGCCACGTTCGCCAACATGGGCGTCGAAACCGGTGCGGCCGCGCTGGTCTTCCAGCCTCTCGATGAAATCATCCGCCTTGGCCCGCCGCGTCGCCTCCCGCAATTGCGCTTCGGTGGCGTCCATGCGACCGAACATGATGTTATCGCGGATGGACCGGTGCAGAAGCGAGGTATCCTGCGTGACCATGCCGATATGGGCGCGCAGCGATTCCTGCGTCACTCTGGCGATATCCTGCCCGTCGATCAGGATGCGGCCTTTCTCGACGTCGTAAAACCGCAGCAGCAGGTTGACGAGGGTGGATTTGCCCGCGCCGGAACGCCCTACGATACCGACCTTCTCACCCGCCCTGATATCAAGATTGAGATTATCGATGACGCCATTGGCCCGCCCATAATGGAAGCTGACATTTTCAAAGCGGATGCTCGGCTTTTTGACCTCCAGCACCGCCGCATCCGCCGCATCGACAAGGCCGATCGGCTGCGAGATCAACTCGGCGGCATTCTGCACCGTGCCGAAATTGCGCATGATTCCGTTAAACTGCGTCATCAAGCGGCCGAGCAGGAAGTTGAGGCGCAGCACCAGCGCCAGCGTGAAGGCCACCGCACCGGAACTGATCCTGCCGGACAGCCACAGATCAATGCACAGCGCCGCCATTGACGTGATCATCACGCCTGACAGCAGCGCCATGGAGGCGCGCACGCCGGTGATGAACCGGGTGAAGGTCATGGTGGCGTGCTGGAAAATATCGAAACCCTGCCGCATGTAGCGGTCATTGGCGTCATCGCGCCCGAACAGCCTGAGTGTCTGGATATTGCTATAGGCATCGACCATGCGGCCGGACAGCATCGAGGCGGCTTCCGCCGTCTCTTTCGAATGATAACGGATGCGCGGCACGAAATAACGCGCCAGCGCCGAAAAGATCAGCACCCAGACCAGCACGACGACGGCCAGCCGCCAGTCCAGCCCGCCGATTAGAAACAGCATCGAGACGGAATAAATGCCGACGAACCAGACGCTTTCCATCAGCGAGGTAACCAGATCGCCCGCCGCCTGCCCGCCCGACCATACCTTGGTGACAATACGGCCGGAAAAATCATTCTGAAAAAAGGAAAGCGATTGCCGCGCCACATGCATGTAGGACTGCCAGCGCACCAGATTGTAAAAACCGGGCGTGATGATTTGCTGGTCCACCAGCGCCGTAATCATGGTGACGATGAAACGCACGACGCCGATCAACACCAGCATGCCCACCAACTCGCCGCCATGGGCGGAAAGCAGCCCCGCCCAGCCTTCTCCCGGCTTCACGGTTGAGAGAATATCCACAAGCCGCCCGACAAACCAGAACAGCGCCGCCTCAATGGCCGCCGTCAGCCCGCCCAGCACCAGCATGGCGAAAAACGGCGCCTTGGCCTGCGAGATGTAAAACCAGATGAAAGCGAATGTGTTTTCAGGCGGCCGCAAATCGTCCTTGCGGGCGAAGGGCTTTATCCAGTTCTCGAAAAACTCGAAGATGCGGGTAATGACCATCATCGGGATATAGGCGGATTCCCGTTGCCGGAACAGCCGCAGAGCGTTGGGGAAGAGATTATATTTCGGTAACGTTCGGGAAATGAAAAAGGGCGGGGAGTGTTCCCCGCCCCTATGCCTTTTTTATTCCGCGGCCACTTCCGCGTCATGGTCGGCGATGAAGCCGCCGGACTGACGCCGCCACAGATCGGCATAGATGCCGCCCATCGCCGCCAGTTCCGCATGGCTGCCCGCCTCGACGATCTGGCCCTTGTCGAGGATGATGAGCCGGTCCATTTCCGTCAGCGTCGAGAGGCGGTGGGCAATCGCAATCACCGTCTTGCCTTCCATCAGCGAGAACAGGTTCTCCTGGATCGCCGCCTCAACTTCGGAGTCGAGTGCCGAGGTCGCCTCGTCCAACACCAGGATCGGCGCGTTCTTGAGGAAGACACGGGCGATCGCGATACGCTGGCGCTGGCCGCCGGAGAGTTTTACGCCGCGTTCGCCCACCTGCGCATCGAGGCCCTGCCGGCCATGCATATCGACAAGCGTTTCCACGAAGTCCCAGGCGTTTGCCCGCTTTGCCGCCGCGATCACCTGCTCGTCGGTGGCCTCGGGATGGCCATAGGCGATGTTGTCGCGGATCGAGCGGTGCAGCAGCGACGTATCCTGCGTCACCACACCGATCAGCTCGCGCAGGCTGTCCTGCGACACCTTGGAGATGTCCTGCCCGTCGATGGTGATCCTGCCCGCTTCCAGATCATAGAAGCGCAAAAGCAGGTTCATCAGCGTCGTCTTGCCAGCGCCTGAGCGACCGACGAGACCAACCTTCTCGCCCGGCTTGATATCGAGCGTCAGCCCGTCGATCACACCCTTGTTCTTGCCGTAGTGGAAGCGGACGTTATCATAACGGATGGCGCCCTGCGGTGCCGCAAGCTGCGGCGCCTTCGGAGCATCGACGATATCATGCGGCTTCGTCATCATCGACATGCCGTCATAGACCGTGCCGATATTTTCAAACAGCGACGTGACTTCCCACATGATCCACTGCGACATGCCGTTGACGCGCATGGCAAGGCTGATGGCGATGGCGACCGAGCCGGCCGTCACCGAACCCTGCATCCAGAAATAAAGACCAAGCGAGGCCGTGGAAAACAGCACCACCGCATTATTGAGGTCGATCAGGATGTTGAAGGCGGAAATCTTGCGCATCTGGCGGTGAACGGTGCCGAGAAACACGTTCATGCCCTCACGCGCATATCGCTCCTCGCGCCCCGCATGGGAAAACAGCTTGATCGTCGAGATGTTGGTGTAACTGTCGACGATCCGCCCCGTCATCAGCGAGCGCGCATCGGCCTGTTCCTGCGCCAGCCGGCCAAGTTTCGGCACGAAATAGGCAAGGATACCCATATAGATGCCGAGCCATGCCAGAAGCGGAATGACCAGCCGCCAGTCGGCCGCCGCCACCATGAACAGCATCGAAACGACGAAGCTGATGGCGTAGACGAAAACATCGATCACCTTCAGCGCCACTTCGCGGATCGCCAGTGCCGTCTGCATCACCTTGGTCGAAACCCGGCCCGCAAATTCGTTGGCGAAGAAGTTCATGGAGTGACGCAGCAGGAAACGATGCATCTTCCAGCGCGCGATCATGCCGAAATTGCCGGCCAGCGTCTGGTGCATCGTCATGGTGTGGATCGCACCCATCAACGGCAGCAGGAAGAGCACCAGCCCGGCCATGACGATCAGATGCCAGCCCTCATCGGCAAAAAACGTCGCGCGATCGGCCGTGGAAAGCCAGTCAACGATACTGCCGAGGAATTTGTAGAGCATGGCTTCCGCAATGGCGATGCCCATGGACATCAGGCCAAGCAGCAGCAGCCACGGCCAGGCGGGCTTCACATAATGCCACAGGAACGGCAACAGCGTCTTCGGCGGCACATCGGGCGTCGAAGAAGGAAAAGGATCGAGGCGTTTTTCAAACCAGCCAAACATAGGCCAAGCTCCGGCAATCAATCGCCCCATCGAAAGGTGAGCAAACGCAAATATGGCTCACGACGGAACGGAAAAGTCTTTGGATATGGCCGTGACAGCCACATGACGAATCGAGAAATGGGAAACGCGGTCAAACCGCGGAGTAACACCTAAGCCAGCAGCGGCACTACTGGGGCCGGGAGGCGAAAGCGAATGTCAATATCCATGAGAACCTCCCTAGCTGGTGTTGAAGATGTGGCCTTGTAGCGCAAAAAATAATCAATGACCAGTCGGAAAGATACTGGATACGCCAGAAAACTTCCGATTGTGTCGAACATAACAAAATGGGCGGATTTACCCGCAAAGGTTTCCGCCCATCATCAACCTGGATATGTCGTCTTATTCAGCTGCGTCCTGCGCCTGCCCGCTCTCATATTCCGTAACAAGCTCAACCATGCCGGCCTGCGTATGACGCTTGAGTTCCCGGCGATCGCTGGGCTGCGGCGCGAAGGTGACGGTCAGACCGGTATCCCGCACCGTGCCGATGGCGAAAGATGCACCGGACAGCATGCGCACACCCTCATGCAGCCACAACGGGTCGGTAGCGAAATGCTGGCCGATGCCGACGACAACGGGAATACCCTGCCAGTGCGACATGCGATCATAATGGATATGGCCCGCCAGAATGCCCATGACGTCGTGTTCGAACAACACTTCGTCCAGCGCCTCGGTATCGTCGAAGGACAAGGATTCCCACTCTGCGTCGGGACGGTCGAAATCGAGCGCCGGCGCATGGTGCATCACCAGAAGCTTCGGCAGATCGGGATGGTTTTCGAGTTCCTCCTCGAGCCATTCAATCTGGCCGGGCTCGAAAGCGCCGCCGACCTTGCCGGGAACGCTGGTATCCATGACGATGACATGGATATCCGAAATCACCTGCGAATGGTCGTAGGGCGCATCCAGATCTTCATTGCGGCCGAGCATCACGGGATAAAAACCGTCGCGACGGTCATGATTGCCAAGAGCGAAAAGCACCGGCACATCCAGTTCCGCCTCAGCCATCAGGCGCTTGAGTTCTTCATAGCTGCCGGCATCGCCCCGGTTGGTCAGATCACCGCTGACGACGATGAATTCCGGCGGCGGCACCAGCGCCTTGATCTGCGTGAGCGTGGCGGACAACGTGGCTGAGGTCTCGGAATAAAGATCATCATCCTGCACCTGAGGATTGCCGATATGCAGATCGGTCAGATGGACAAAATTCACCCGTTCGGACATGGCGTCCTCCTGTTGTTGCGTGCAGAAAATCCGGCTCGAAAAGTATCGTGACGGCCACGTCCGCTGTTGCGGGCAGGCCTGACGATGTGCTGATGAATGGGTAGCCGCCCTGTGTGTCACGCGAATGAATATCCGCCCGGCAACGGCACCGGAAAAGAGACTTTTTGTGCCGCATCTGTTGCCCGCCCCCCGCTCGTGATAATCGGGCAGGCACGCCAACCGCAATGAGAAGACCATGCCCGAAATCAGGCCCGAAATCAGAATAGCTCTTTATCAGCCCGATATTCCCGGCAATACCGGCACCATTCTGCGATTGGCCGCCTGCCTTGGCCTCGGGGTCGATATCATCGAGCCGGCCGGCTTCGATATTTCCGACCGCAATCTGAAACGCGCTGGCATGGATTATATTGCCGCGGCGGCGCTGATGCGCCATGTCAGCTGGGAGCGCTTCGAGGAATGGCGGGTAACCACTGGCCGCCGCCTTGTTCTCGCCTCCACCAAGGCCGCCCTGCCCTATACTGACATCAGCTACCGCACCGATGATATCCTGCTCTTTGGCCGGGAAAGTGCCGGCGTGCCAGACCACGTGCATGACAAGGCCGATGAGCGAATCATCATCCCCATGGTGGCCGGACAACGCTCCATCAACGTCGCCATGTCGGCGGCAATGATCACCGGCGAGGCCCTGCGCCAGACGGCATGGGCCTGACCTGCCATCTTTGTAGCCATTTTTGCAGGCAAACATAAAGATTGACCAATTTTACCGCGAAACTGTCGCAACCCGGCCTGTACCGAAGGCGTTTACGCTCCTATACTGATTAGCCGGGCAATTAAAAATCGCCCTCGCCGGGACAATCCGCCGGCGGGTGTGAGGAGACGTCGCATGCAATCCACCATTGTCATCGTCAACCTTCTCGGCGCGGTCGCGCTGCTGCTTTTCGGCTTGGCGCAGGTCAAGGACGGCGTCACCCGCGCTTTCGGCATGAAACTCAGAAGCGTGCTGGCCACCGGCACCCAGAACGGCCCGCGCTCGTTCTTTTCCGGCTTCTTCGCCACCGTCGCACTTCAAAGCTCGACGGCAACGGCACTCACCGTCGCCTCCTTCGCCGAACGTGACCTCATCAAACCGCGCATGGCGCAGGTGGTGCTGCTTGGCGCCAATGTCGGCACTGCCGTCACCGCCTGGATTGTGGCGGCCGGCGTGGAATGGCTGTCGCCGCTTCTGATCCTTTCCGGCATCATTCTCAAAAAAGGCAGCTCCAACGCCAGACAGGGCGGCGGAACGGCGGTTATCGGCATCGGCCTCATGCTTCTGTCGCTGCATCTTTTGAGCGGCGCCACCGAGCCGATGCGCGCTTCGCCGGCACTCGGCGTCTTCATCGGCCTGCTGGATGGCGCATGGCCCGTCGCGCTGATCTTTTCCGCCGTTCTTGCCTTCGTTTCCTCTTCCAGCCTCGCCGTCGTGGTGCTGATCCTGTCGCTGGCCGCCACTGGCACGCTGTCGGCCGGCCTCATCATTGTTCTCATTCTCGGCGCCAATCTCGGCGGCGCCATTCCGCCCGTCATCGCCACACTCTCCGGCCCCGCCTCTGCGCGACGCATCACCATCGGCAACCTTGTGGTGCGCACCATCGGCTGCCTCATCGCCATGCCGCTCGCCTCTTACGGCGCAACGTATTTGCAGCAATTGCCGCTTTCGCCCGCCAAGTTGCCGGTCGATGCCCACCTCATCTTCAATGTCATTCTGGCAGCCGTCGCCTGGCCTTTCTCCGGGCTCATATCCGACCTGATGGCAAAGCTGGTGCCGGGCGATCCGAAGGCTGAGGATGGCCCGAATTTCCTCGACCAGCAGGCGCTTGATATGCCGGTCGTCGCGCTTGCCAACGCCACCCGCGAGGTCCTGAGCGTCGGTGACAGCATAGAGCGCATGCTGATCCGCGCCGAAAACGCCTTCAAGCACAATGATCTCGCACCGCTTCAGGAAGTTTCGCTCCTCGAAACCAAAGTGGATCGCCGTCAGCAGGAGGTGAAGGTCTATCTTTCGCAATTGGGGCGCAGGGGGCTTTCCGACGAGGAAGCCCGCCGTTCGATCGCCATCATCGATTATGCGATCAATCTCGAACATATCGGCGATATCATCGAAAAAGGCATCTGCGAGCAGATCCGCAAGAAAGTGCTGAACAGCTTCAAGTTTTCCGATGACGGTTATGAGGAGTTGAAGACCCTGTTCGACATGACCATCGAGAACCTGCGCGCTGCCCAGAGCATTCTGGTCACCGGCGATTTCGATCTCGCCCGCCGGCTGATGGAAAGCAAGGTGGACATCCGCCGCCTCGAGAAACAGTCCTCCAATCGCCATCTGGAGCGGCTGCGCGACGGGTTGGCGGAAAGCATGCAGACCAGCTCCCTGCACCTCGACATGCTGCGGGATCTGAAGCGCATCAACGCTCATATCGTAACGGTGGCCCACCCCATTCTGGATGAAAGCGGCGTGCTGATCGAAAGCCGCCTGCGTTACGCCGAGCCGCGCGCCTGAGCATTTCTAAAGTTCAATCGGCCGAGGGCAAACGCCGCATGGTGAATTCGATGCGGTCGCCTTCAAGCTGCCGCCAGCTTTCCACTTCAGTCCAATAGGCGGCCTTGGGAAAGCTGTCGAACCATTCGCGCGCCTTGGCGCGGGCCTCTTCACGCTCAAGACAGAAGGTCTGCCGCACGAACATGCCGTCACGTTTTTGTTCACCGCCGGCGCTTTCGCGTTCCCTGCGGTGATTGGCAATCCTGCGCTTCAGCCCGTCAAGGGGCGGCGGTCCGGCAAATTTCGTCATGATATTCACCTCTGGCACCTACATCGATAAAGATAGTGTCCGCATGTGAACTTGGCGAGTCGAATTTGTGCATGAAGCCGGCACCTGCTAGACGCGACGGAGAATCGACTTCACCTAGAGCGTTTCCGCTTTTCTTCGAATCGCGAAAACGCTCTAGCTCTTTATTTTTACGCATTGTCCTGACGGAAAAGCGATGCCGCTTTTCCTGGAAATGCTCTAAGGAGACTATGCATGGAACGGCCAATCTTGCCGAAGGGCTTGCCCGAGGACATCGAAGACAAGAAGGCCGTTGCCCAAGCCTGGTTCCAGCATCTGCGCGACACCATCGTCACCTCCTTCGAAACGCTCGAAAACGACCTGACCGGCCCCCTGTCGGATCAGGAGCCCGGTCGCTTCGTGCAGAAGGACTGGCTGCGCGACAATGGCGAAGGCGGCGGCGGCAGGATGTCGATGATGGAAGGCCGCGTCTTCGAAAAGGTCGGCGTGCACACTTCCACCGTCTATGGCGAGTTCTCGCCGGAATTCCGCCAGCAAATACCGGGTGCGGAAGAAGACCCGCGCTTCTGGGCCTCGGGCATTTCGCTGATCGCCCATCCGGTCAATCCCAATGTCCCGGCCGTGCACATGAACACCCGCATGGTCGTCACCACCAGCCACTGGTTCGGCGGCGGTGCGGATCTGACACCCGTACTGGGCCGCAGACGGACGCAGGAGGACGCAGATACCCAGCTATTCCACCGCGCCTTCGAAATCACCTGCAAACGCCACCCGGTCGCCGATTATCCGCGCTACAAAAGCTGGTGCGACGACTACTTCTTCCTGAAGCATCGCAATGAAGCCCGGGGTATCGGCGGCATCTTTTTCGACTGGCTGCATCCGGACGAAGAGAAGGGTGGCTGGGACGCCAATTTCGCCTTCGTGCAGGATGTCGGCCGCGCCTTCAATCTGGTCTATCCGAAAATCGTTCGTGCCAATTTCAATCAACCCTGGACGGAAGAGGACCGCGACGAGCAGCTTATCCGCCGCGGCCGTTATGTGGAATTCAACCTGCTTTACGACCGCGGCACCATCTTCGGCCTGAAGACCGGCGGCAATGTCGAATCGATCCTGTCGTCTCTGCCGCCGGTGGTGCGCTGGCCTTAAAAAACCTCACGCAAATTTGACGCTCATCAGCCAATTTGTCGCAAATAGCGCAAATTAGGACTTATGGAAAAATAAAGGCAGTGGTAGTCTCCTCCCGCAGACGTACTGGAGGAGCTATCGTCATGATTACTTCGAACAGCATGCCTATTTCTGCTTCCCCCGAGGAAGCGCAGCATTCCATCGATACCCCCGAATTGATCGACCGCCTGGCAGCGGAAATGCGTGCCACGGGCGATCGCGAATTGCCGCATTCCTTTTATGTCGAACAGGTAAAGCGCACCCTTGCCGGACAAACCACGGCACGGCGGGCGGCCAATGACGAAATGCCTCGTACAAAAATTCCGGCAGCAAGCACATCCTCTGTTTTCCAGTGCTGGGCAATGCCAGAATAGGGGCCAGAATAAGGACCAGAATAGAGACCCGAACAGGGTCGAAGGGTGCCGCTCTGGAACATAAGCGGCGACCGTTCGTTTCTTGGCAGAGGGACAGCATGTTCTTTCAATGCTGTCCCTCACTCGAAACAGGGAGGTAAAACCAATGAGACTGTTTGAATGTGGAACGCTCGTGCCCGGCTGTGCCTGGCATACACGCGCCGATGACGACGCCGAAGTTGTCCGCCGCACGGTGGAACATATGCGCTCGGCCCATGGCGAAACCACGATCCGCGAAAATATGATCGACAACATCAAGGCCCGCATCCGCGACGAGGCAAATGCGGCTTAAGCCGAACCGCCGTCATCGCTGCGGTCTCAATTCTCCAGCATGGTTTTCAGCCGGGCGGTCAGCGCTGCCCGGTCCAGCGAGAAATTGACGTCGATCCACTTTTCCTCGAGGCTTTTCAGCACCTCGCCCACCTTCGGGCCAGCCTCGACGCCGGCGGCCATCACATCCGCGCCGCTTAACGGAAATCCCGGTTTTTTGAATTTTTCCGCTCTCGTCAGCAGCGTCGAAAGACGCGCCACTTTCTGCATCGCCGCACCACCCGCCGAAAGGTCGGCGCGGGCCGAGGCAAGCGCGAGCTTCAGCCGCGTCCTCACACCCTCGACACCCTGGCGATAAAGCAGCCGGTCAAGCGCCGTCTCCTTCATTTCAGGGTCGATCACCGGGGCGGAAGCCCAACTAGCCAGATATCCCGCCTCAGCCTTCGAAAGCCTAAGCCGCGTCGCAAGTGCCGCCAACCTGTCCTTGTCGGGCGGCACGATGGCGACAAGCCGCAGCATCGGGTCCACAGCCCAGCCGAGGGACTGCTCCGTCGCCACCAGCCCGTGAATGGCATCAATGCCCCATTTTTCCGTTTCGGGAAGAATTTCCGTCAGAACACCGGATTGCCGCATCCACAGCAGGGCACGGGAAGGATCCCGCGCGGAAAGCAGTTTTTTCAGCTCGCTCCACACCCGCTCGGCCGAAAGCGTCCCAAGCTTGTCCTTGGCCCGCGCGCTGGCACGCAAACCGTCGGCATCGGGCCGACCTGAACCATAATGGGCAAAAAAGCGGAAAAACCGCAGGATACGAAGGTAATCTTCCGCAATCCGCATCGCCGCATCACCGATGAAGCGCACCGTGCCGGTTTCCACATCGGGAAGGCCATCGATAAGGTCGATGATCTCACCCTTTTCGTTGGCATAAAGGGCGTTGATGGTGAGGTCTCGCCGCTCGGCATCGGTCTGCCAGTCGGTGCCGAAAGCCACCTGCGCATGGCGGCCATTGGTCTCGACATCGCGGCGCAGCGTCGTCACCTCAAAACCCTCGCCATCGATCACCAGCGTCACCGTGCCGTGCTCGATGCCGGTTGGCACCGTCTTTATGCCCGCCGCCTTCGCCCGCGCAACCACCACATCGGGGGTAAGCGTCGTTGCCATATCGACATCGACGACCGGCAGGTCCATCAGCGCATTGCGCACTGCGCCGCCGACGATCCGCACCTCGCCGCCATCGGCATTCAAAAGCGTAAAGATGCGCTTCAGCGCCGGTTTTTCGAACCAGTCCTGCCCGGCAAGGCTATTCATGTATAAAACCTCTCGTAAATCGTCCGCACGATGCCCGCCGTAATGCCCCAAATGTAGCGCTCGCCATAGGGCATTTCGTAGAAAAACCGCTCCTTCCCCTGAAAGATGCGGCTGCCGCGCCCGTGGTTGGCCGGGTCCATCAGAAAGGACAGCGGCACCTCGAAAACCTCATCCACCTCAGTGGGATTAAGCGTCAAATCAAAGCCGGGGCGGACGACTGACAGCACCGGCTTGATGCGAAAACCCGTCCCGGAAATATAATCCGGCAGCCGTCCGACCGTTTCCACGAAAGAACGCGACAGGCCGATCTCCTCTTCGGTCTCGCGCAGCGCCGCTTCTTCCGGCGTGCGGTCCTCGGCATCGATGCCGCCGCCAGGAAAGGAAATCTGGCCGGAATGCTGGCGCAGGGTTGCCGTGCGCTGGGTGAAGATCACCCGCGCATCGTTGCCATCGTCGATAACCGGTATCAGCACGGCGGCGTCCTTCAGCCGGATGCCGTTGCCAGACAGCACCACGCCCGGATTGAGGATATGGTCGCCATTTTCCCGCTCGGCCACGCCCTCGCCTTCCTGCAAAATCCGGCGGCGGAAATCGGCTGCGGTAAAAGTCTTGAAGTCAGTCGTCAAATTCATTGCGAAAGCCGTTCCAGTTCCTTGGCGGGCATGACCGGAAAAATCATCCCGCCCGAGCGCACGGCGAACATGTCAACGCCATCCACGTCGATCACCTCGCCCAGCGCCACGAGATCATACATCACCGCCCGCGAGACGAGAGCCTCCAGCCGGCCACGCACCAGAAGATAGGGTTTCAATTCGCGGTTCTCACCGAAAACCTCAAAGCGCAGAGGGTGCTCCGGCCCCGCCTCCACCACGTCGCCGACATTGGTGCGGAAGGTCAGCAGCGGTTCGCCATCCGCCTCTCCCGTCGTCACCTTCATTTCCACGGCGACGAAAGGCGCATCCACCACGCGGATGCCGACTTTTTCCACAGGAGTTACGAGGTAGGTCTTGCCGTCTTCATCCTTGCGCAGAACCGTGGAAAACAGCCGTACCAGCGGCGCCCTGCCGATGGGCGTGCCGAGGTAGAACCATGTGCCATCGGCGCGGATTTCCATGTCGAGATCGCCGCAAAAGGGTGGATTCCAGCGTTCCACCGGGGCCGGCCCGCGTTTGGCGTCGCCGGTCTGCTCGGAGGCGCGGGAAATCATCGCCGCCAGCCCCGCCGCATCATCAGCCGAATTTATCGTCTCCGCTGCCATATTCGAGTCTCGCTTTGCCGATAAGGAAATACTAAGTCACGACATAGTCATTCGAATGGCGCTTGTCAGCGGCCAAGAGAGCAATAAGCTGTAAGCAGGGCGATATAGGCTCGGCGGCGAAGGTTTGAGGAGAGCGACATGGGCGTGATGAATACCGGCGAAACCCTCGACGAAAAAGCCATCGTCGCTTCGGCCGAAAAGGCGCTTTCGGACATCGCCGCCATCCGTGCGGAAGTCTCCAAGGTCATCTTCGGCCAGGAAAAAGTGGTGCAGAACACGCTTCTCGCCATTCTCTCCGGCGGCCACGCGCTGCTCGTCGGCGTTCCCGGCCTTGCCAAGACCAAGCTCGTCACCACGCTCGGCACGGTTCTTGGTCTCGACGCCAACCGCATCCAGTTCACGCCGGACCTGATGCCATCGGATATTCTCGGTTCCGAAGTGATGGATCAGGACGAAAACGGCCGCCGTTCCTTCCGTTTCATCAAGGGTCCGATTTTCGGCCAGCTGCTGATGGCCGATGAAATCAACCGCGCCAGCCCGCGCACGCAGTCCGCACTTTTGCAGGCCATGCAGGAATATCACATCACCATGGCCGGCCAGACCTATGAGCTGCCGAAGCCGTTCCATGTTCTCGCCACCCAGAACCCGCTGGAACAGGAAGGCACCTATCCGCTGCCCGAAGCCCAGCTCGACCGTTTCCTCCTGCAGGTGGATGTCGGTTATCCCGAGCTTGCCGCCGAACGCCAGATCCTGCTCGACACCACAGGCACCGCCTCCGGCGAAGCGCGTGGCGTGATCGAGGCAGAACGCCTGATTGAAATCCAGACCCTCATTCGCCAGATGCCGGTCAGCGACAAGGTGGTGGACGCGATCCTGTCGCTCGTTCGTTCCGCCCGCCCCGGCCATGGCAACAAATTGACCGACAAACACGTTGTTTGGGGGCCGGGTCCCCGCGCCGGCCAGTCGCTGATGCTGACGGCCCGCGCCCGTGCGCTTTACGAAGGCAGGCTCGCCCCGTCGCTGGATGATGTCTACGCGCTGGCCGAGCCGGTGCTGGAACACCGCATGGCGCTTACCTTTGCGGCCCGCGCCGAAGGCATGTCGGTGCGCGATATCATCGCAGCCCTCGTGGAGCAGGCAAAGAACTAAAAAGACGCGTGCCTAACCTTTCGCGAAAGGAGTGCCTGTGGCATCCATCGGCCAGATCGTAGACAAGACGCCGGGTAGCGAAGTTCTGGCGCGCGCGCGCCAGCGTGCCGCACTGGTGCCGGACTGCATGGTCGAGGCAAAGCGCATCGCCAACACCGTCACCGCCGGCTGGCACGGCCGCCGCAAGCGCGGCATCGGCGAGAATTTCTGGCAGTTCCGCCCCTATGCCGAAGGCGAAAGCCTGTCGCGCATCGACTGGCGGCGCTCGGCCCGCGACGACCATACCTATGTGCGTGACCGGGAATGGGAGGCAGCCCACACCATCTGGCTCTGGGCCGACATGTCGCCGTCGATGATGTTCAAATCCACCCTCGGCTCCGTTTCCAAGGAAAGCCGCGCATTGGTGCTGATGCTGGCGCTGGCGGAAATCCTCGCACGCTCGGGCGAACGCATCGGCTGCCCCGGCATCATGGAGCCGATCTCAGCCAGAAACGCCGCCGAACGTCTGGCCACCGCCCTCATGCATGCGCCGCTTACATCGGGCATGCCGGAAACAGGCATGATCCGCGGCGCAAGCGACATCGTGCTCATCGGCGATTTTCTCGATGATGCGAAAAACGTGATGGAGCGGATTTCGCCGCTCGCGCGACGCGGACTGCGCGGCCATGTGGTGGAAATCGCCGATCCGGCCGAAGAAACCTTCCCCTATTCAGGCCGCACCGAATTCAGCGACCCCGAGACCGGCGAAAAACTCGTCTCCGGCCGTGCCGAAACCATTCGCGAGGATTATACCCGCGCCTATCTCGCAAGGCGCGAGGCGCTGTCATCGTCGCTGCGCCGTCTGGGCTGGAATTTCGTGTTCCACCGCACCGATCATCTCGCCTCCGAGGCGCTGGTCGCCATGCACATGTATTTGTCCGGCGCGCCCGCGCAAGGTGGTGGCAACCGATGAGCGCATTGCCTTTCGTGTTTACCAGCCCCTACATTCTTTTCGGTCTTCTGGCACTGCCCGCCATCTGGTGGCTGCTGCGGCTAACCCCGCCGCGCCCCAAGGTGGAAGTCTTCCCGCCGCTGAAAATTCTGGCAACGGTGCTGAAACGCGAGGAAACGCCCTCTAAAAGCCCGTGGTGGCTGACCTTGTTGCGTATGGCGCTCGCCGCCGCCGTGATTTTCGCGCTGGCCGATCCGGTGGTGAACCCGCGCAACAACAGCATCGCCGGCAGCGGCCCGCTGGTGCTGGTGGTCGATAATGGCTGGGCCTCCGCACCCGACTGGGAAAGACGCGTGGCCACCGCTCAAGCCCTGATCAGTGATGCGGAACGGGCCGACCGCCCGGTCTCCATCAGCTTCACCGCCGATGCCGAACACGACGCCGTGCCGGGAACGACGGCCGTGGCGCTGGACAAGCTCGCCGCCGCCAAGCCGAAACCGTTGGTGCCAGACCGCGTGCGCACGGCCGAAGCCATCACCGAAGCGCTGAATGGTGCTGCCCCGGGCACGCTCGCTTATATTGCCGATGGTGTTCAAACCGCGCAGGATGAAAACGCGATGCGAACACTTGCCAGCCTCTCGCCCGCCGAATTCCGCATCGTGAAGGGCGACGGCAAGGCCATCGCCGCTATTACCGACGCCACCAACAATGCCGATGCCATGAGCGTCACCCTTTCGCGGCTGGACACAGCGGAAGCCGAAAGCCTCACCGTCAATGCGCAGGACAGTCAGGGCCGCATTCTCGCCAACGGTACCGCCGCTTTCGCCCCCGGCGAAGCGGAAACGACGGCGACGGTGGAAGCGCCATTCGAACTTCGCAACGATTTCGCCCGTCTCTCCATCGAAGGGGTTTCGACGGCTGGCGCGGTACATCTGCTGGATGATGGTTTCCGCCGCCGCCGCGTCGCGCTGCTGGCCGGCGAAACCGGCAATGATTTCCAGCCGCTGCTGCAGCCGCTTTATTACATCAGCCGCGCGCTTCAGCCTTTTGCCGATCTCATCCCGCAGCGGCAGGCCGATCTGGCGCAGGCAATCCCGGAAATCCTGCAATCCAACCCATCCGTCATCGTCATGGCCGATATTGGCCGCCTGCCGCAGGAAACCTATGAGCCGATGCAGCGCTGGCTTTCCGGCGGCGGCACGCTGATCCGTTTCGCCGGGCCACGCCTTGCCGCAGCGCCTGCGGACGATCCGCTGGTGCCGGTCACGCTGCGGCAGGGCGAACGCGCGCTCGGCGGCGCGCTCTCCTGGGCCGAGCCGCAACCGCTTGCCGATTTCCCGAATTTCGGCGCTTTCGCCGGCATGCCGAAGGCCGATGGCATCCTCGTCAAACGTCAGGTTCTGGCCGAGCCGACACCGGACCTTGCCGAGCGCACCTGGGCAAGCCTTGCCGATGGCACGCCGCTCGTCACCACCCGCAACGTTCAGGCGGGCCGCATCGTGCTGTTCCATGTCAGCGCCGAGGCAAGCTGGTCCGACCTGCCTATCTCAGGCCATTTCGTCGATATGCTGCGCCGTATCGTGCAATTGTCGAAAGCGGGCGGCGCTTCGGCCTCCGCCAATGCCCCAGCCGCAGCCCTGCCCCCGTTCCGCCTCTTGACGGCCGAAGGCGCTCTGTCCGCCGAAATCGGCACTGCCCGGCCGCTGGAAATGCCAGCCGGCCAGCCCCCCCGCACCGGTTTCGACAATCCCCCCGGCCTTTACGGCACAGAGGATGGTTTCGTGGCTCTCAATCTTTTAGCCGCAGGTGCGACGCTGCGCTCGCTCGATGCATCGGTCGCCGGCATCAACACGTCAAGCGAAGCGTTGATTGGCGAAACCGCGAAATCACTGCGACCCGCCCTCTTCATCGCCGCCTTCCTGATGCTGATCGCCGACAGCCTGATCGTATTGTTCATGAACGGCGCCTTCGCACGCCTGCCGAAAGCCCGCAGCGCCACAGTCGCCACCGTGCTTCTGGCGCTCGGCGCCTTTGCCGCGATGTCGCCGAGTGACGCGCGCGCCGACGACCCCAAACCCGGCGACGAGCAGATTTTCGAGCGGCTGGACACCACCCACCTCGCCTATGTCCGCACCGGGGAGGATGATGTCGACCGCATTTCCGAACAGGGTTTGCAGGGATTGAGCGAATTCCTGACCTGGCGCACGACGCTGGAACCCGGTCAACCGGTCGGCCTCGACATCTCCAAGGACGAATTGTCCTTCTACCCCATCATCTACTGGCCGGTTTCGGCCTCTGCGCCCATGCCGTCAAGCGCTGCGATTTCACGCATCGACGCCTATATGCGCGCCGGCGGCACCGTGCTGTTCGACACGCGTGACCAATTCACCTCGCTCGATACCGGCGCGACCAGCCCAAATGGCGAACGTCTGCAGGCGATCCTCGCCAATATCGATATTCCGCCCTTGGAACCTGTGCCGGAAGACCACGTCCTGACGCGGTCCTTCTACCTGCTCACCAATTTCCCCGGCCGCTACAACGGTTCGCCACTCTGGGTCGAATCCCGTCAGGGAGCCGCCAAGACCACGTCGGGCCTCTCCTCTTCCGGCGATGGCGTGACGCCGATCATGATAACAGGCAATGATTTCGCCGGCGCATGGGCCGTCGATCCGCAGGGCGCACCGGTTCTGCCGACCGTCCCACCGGACGAGATGCAGCGCGAACACGCCTTCCGCTCCGGCGTCAACATCATGATGTATATGCTGACCGGCAACTACAAGGCCGATCAGGTTCACGTTCCCGCACTTCTCGAACGATTGGGGCAGTGACATGACATTGACATTCGCCCCCTTCCTGCCGTGGATCGTAATTGCCGTTCTGGCCGTCGCAGCGCTTGCCCTCTCCTTCATCGGCCTCTGGCGTGGCGTGCGCGGCGCATGGCTGCGCGGGCTGGCGCTTGCCGCCCTGCTTGCGGCGATCGCCAACCCTTTGCTGACGCAGGAGGAACGCGAGCCGCTGTCCACCATTGTCCCCGTCATCGTCGATCGCTCGCAGAGCCAGGACGTGCAAGACCGGCCGCAAATGACCGATACGGCGCTGGAGACGCTGAAAGACCGGCTCTCCCGCTTCCCGCGCATCGAACCACGCATCGTGGAAGTGCGCGACGATGGCGAGAGCGTTTCCCCCTCGACCCAGCTTTTCTCGGCGCTCTCCTCCGCCGTTTCGGATGTCTCGCCGTCGCGCGTCGGCGGTGCGATCTTCCTCAGCGACGGCCAGATTCACGATATTCCCAATGCACTGCCCAATGCCGAACAGGCGCTTGGTTTCCGCGCCCCCGTTCACGGGCTGATCACCGGCAAGGCCGATGAATTCGACCGCCGTATCGAGATCGTCCGTGCGCCCCGCTTCGGCATCGTCAACGAGGAGCAGCAACTGACGCTGCGCGTCTTCGACGACGGCCGCCCCGCGAGCGGCGGTCCGGCGGAAGTGACGGTGAAGATGAACGGCGAAGAAATCGCCACGCTTCAGGCGACACCCGGCCAGCCGACGCCGTTCAGCTTCAAGGTTCCGCGTGGCGGCAACAATGTCATGGAATTTTCCGTCGCCGAGCTCCCCGGCGAAGTGACGGCAGCGAACAACCGCGCCGTTCACCTGATCGAAGGCATCCGCCAGAACCTGCGCGTGCTGCTGGTCTCCGGCGAGCCGCATGCCGGCGAGCGCGCCTGGCGTAACCTCCTGAAATCCGACGCCTCAGTTGATCTGGTGCACTTCACCATTCTGCGCCCACCGGAAAAACAGGATGGCACGCCGATCAACGAATTGTCGCTGATCGCCTTCCCGACACGCGAATTGTTCGTGGAAAAGATCGAGGATTTCGACCTCATCATCTTCGACCGCTACCAGCATCGCGGTGTGCTGCCGATCCTCTATTACGATTACATCGCCCAATATGTCGAAAAGGGCGGCGCGCTTTTGATTGCCGCCGGCCCGGAACATGCCGGCCAGGATTCGATCGCCATGACGCCGCTCGCCTCCGTGCTGCCGGCCCAGCCGACAGGTCAGGTGCATCAGGCTGCGTTCTATCCCCGCCTTTCGGAAGCGGGCAAGAAGCACCCCGTCACCCGCGGGCTGGATGGATCGGCCAACGAGCCGCCGCAATGGGGCCGCTGGTTCCGCACCATCAGCGTCGACCCGCCCCAGGGCCAGACCGTGATGCTGGGCGACGGGCAGGATCCGCTTCTGGTGCTGAACCGTCAGGGCGAAGGCCGTGTCGCCATGCTGCTGTCCGATCAGGGTTGGCTGTGGGCGCGTGGTTTCGAAGGCGGCGGCCCGCATGTGGCGCTTTACCGCCGCATCGCCCACTGGCTGATGAAGGAGCCGGAGCTTGAGGAAGAGGCGCTGACAGCGCGCGCCAACGGCCGCACCTTGGAAATCACCCGCCAGACCATCGGCGACGATCCCGGTCAGGCAAGCGTGCGTTTCCCCTCCGGAAAAGCCGAAAACATGGCCTTCACCACAACCGAGCCCGGTCTTTACAAGATCGAGCGCCGTATGGACGAAACCGGGTTGTTCGAGATCAAGAACGGCGATTTCACCACCCTCGTGCATGTCGGCGCGGTGGATGCGCCGGAATTCAAGGCGATGATTTCGACGACCGAAACGCTGAAGCCGCTGGCCGACGCCACCAAAGGCAGCGTGCACCGCGTGGCCGATAATTCCGGCCGCATCGCGCTGCCCGATATATTGCCGGTGCGCGGTGACATCAGGGTTGCCGACGAGGATCGCATGCTGATACGCCTGACCGATGAGACGGTGCTGAAAGGTGTCAACACCCTGCCGCTGTTTGCCGGTTTTGCCGGGCTTGGCGCCCTGCTGCTTGCCTTCTCCGCGCTCTGGTGGCGTGAAGGACGATAGAACCTTAGCAGTAGTGGAAGACTTTCCGCGTCTTGAACGGGAAAACGATAAACGGTCGCCGCCCGGCGTCCGGGAAAGAAAATCATGAATTTCGTTTTGAGCGACGTCGCGGATGCAGACGCGGAAAAAGCCATCCGTGATCCGCTGGTGGCCTATAATATCGCCCGTTTCGGCGAAAGCGACAAACGCGAGCTCAATATCACCATCCGCAATGACGAAAACACTGTGACCGGTGGTCTGGTGGGATATACCGGCCGCGGCTGGCTTTATGTGCAGCTTCTTTTCGTGCCGGAAACCATGCGCGGTCAGGGCACGGCTGCGAAGCTGCTTGCCATGGCGGAGGAAGAAGCCAGAAAGCGCGGCTGCACCGGCGCCTATATCGACACCATGAACCCGGATGCCCTGAGAACCTACGAACGCTATGGTTTCACCAGGATCGGCTCGCTCGCGCCTCTCTCCAGCGGCCAGTCGATCACATGGCTGGAGAAACGCTTCTAGGCCGCAATCCCCGATATCCCGCACTCAACGGTTCGGCCCATGACCTCGCGGATTTGCTGGCGAAGCCACATGGCGCCGAGATCCGCATCGGTCTGCAAGGTCCAGACCATGGCAACCGGCGGGAAATTCAGCGTCACCGGCACCGGGCTCACTTCAAGCCCGAGCATCGGCGCATAACGCAGCGCGATGCGTGAGGACACGGTGGCAAGCACCGCCGAAGATCGCGCCGTTGCCAGAACCGAGAGAAAATCCGGCGCGGCTGCAACGACATCGATTTCCACGCCGCTCAATTCCAGCGCGTCCTTGATGCAGCCCTGCAAGCTGTCCGTCTGCGATATCACTGCATGTTTTGCCGCCATATAGGCATTGAGCCCCACGGGCGTGGCGAGATCGAGCAAATTCGGATTGAAGCAGCAAAGGACGCTTGAAACATAAAGCGGCTCGCAATGGTGACGCTGCTCCTGCGAATAGGCGCATCCTACGGCCATATCGATCACGCCCGTATCCAGCATCGCGGTGATTTCCTGCTCCTGCCCGCTGCGGGCCAGAATGCGGATGCCCGGCGCGATCTCGCGCAGCCGCGCCGTCAGGTCCGGCAGCAGCAGCAGTTCCACCTCGCTCGACATGCCCAGCCGGAAGGTGCGGCGCTCCGTCGCCGGATCGAACACGTCCGCCGTCATCACCGCCGCCTGCGCCTGCCGGAGCGCCTGCCGCACCGGTCCGGCCAGATTGAGCGCCCGCGCCGTCGGCTTCATCTCCTGTCCCACGCGGATGAAAAGCTCATCCTGAAACAACGTCCGCAGGGTGGAGATGTTGTGGCTCATGGCCGGCTGCTGGATTTTCAGCCGCCGCGCAGCGCGCGTGACATTCATTTCCTCCATCATCGCATCAAAAGCGATGAGAAGATTGAGGTCGAAGGAACGGAGATTGAAATGATCGATAGTTTGCATAAGTCACATCGATTTGATTGCTGGCCTCTCTACACTTAGCTGGAGTTCGGAAACTTTCAAGACCTTCCCCCAACTCAGGAGCCACCCATGCCCTCACGTCGTTCGCTTCTCAAAGGCGCCGCCAGCGCCATCTTCGCCGCGCCTTTCGTTGCGCCCACCGTCGCATTCGCCAAGGCGCCCCTGGCCGCCACGCAGGCACCCGGCTTTTATCGGCTGATGGTCGGCAAGGCGGAAGTTACCGCCCTTTCGGACGGCGTCATTGCGCTGCCGCTCGCCAAAATCTACACCAACACGACGCCGGAACATGCCGCCAAGGTGTTACGGGATGCGTTCCTACCGGAAGAGACACCCACTTCGGTCAATGCGTTTCTGGTCAATACCGGAGACAGGCTGGTGCTGATCGATGCCGGCACCGGCACCTATCTCGGCCCGAGCCTCGGCAAGCTCGTCGCCAATATCGAGGCCTCCGGTTACAAGGCCGACGAGATAGACGACATTGTCCTCACCCATATCCACACGGACCATTCCGGCGGGCTATCGGCAGATGGCAAACGCGTCTTTGCCAATGCAACGCTGAGGGTCAATGCGCGCGAAGCCGCCTTCTGGCTTGACGGGGCAAAGGCCAAGGCAGCCCCTGAAGCACTGAAGAAGGGTTATGCTGAAGCGAAGGAAAGCATTCAGCCCTATATCGATGCCGGTAAATTCGAGACTTTCGACGATAATGCCGCACCGGTCCCCGGTCTTGGCTCGATCCTTTATGCCGGCCACACACCGGGCCACAGTGCTGTTGTTTTGGAAAGCGACGGCCAGAAGATCGTCTTCTGGGGCGATATCACCCATGGCGATATCCTCCAGTTCGATGAGCCTGATGTGGCGATCGAGTTCGACGTCGACCAGAAGGCCGCCGTCGTGGCGCGCGATCTGGCATTCAAACAGGCGGTAGAGGGCAGATATCTGGTGGCCGGCGCCCATATCGCTTTCCCCGGCATCGGCCATGTGCGCACCGACAGCACCAATTACGACTGGCTGCCGGTCAATTACACGCCGCTGTAAGCGAAGAACAGAATGGCCTGATCGTGGCTCAGATCAGGCCATCACCCTTGGCGGCAACTAAGTCAGCGCCACCTGCCGCGTTTCAGCATTGATCATCGTGGCCGCAATGGCAGCCAGCACCAGCAGCCCGGCAAATATGCCGATCGCGACCCCAAAGCCCTGCGCAATGGCATAGCCGAGTAGTGACGGCGCCAGCAGGCCGCCGAGCCTTGCCATGGCGCCTGCGGCACCCATACCGGTCGCCCGCGATTCCGTCGGGTAAAGTTCCGGCGTGAAGGCATAAAGCGCACCCCAGGTGCCAAGCAGCGCGAAGCTCATGATGAGAAGCGAGGCGGCAATCATAGCGCCGCCGGAAGCGAGCGTGAAAAGCAGGCATCCAAGCGCGGATAGCAGGCAAAAACCGATTAGCGTCGGCTTGCGGCCCCATTTTTCAACGCCATAGGCGGCAAGCGCATAACCGGGGATTTGTGCCAGCGCCACCAGCACGAGAAAGCCATAACCGCGCACGAAGCCGAAACCATCTCCCGCCAGTTTCGCCGGCATCCAGGTGAAGACACCGTAATAGGAAACCGAGACGAGGAACCAGATGGCGAGGATCATGATGCTGCGCTGCCGGAGCGCCGGGGAAAATATCCCCTGCCCTTTGCCGACGTCAGGCTGGAAAAGCGCGGTCCCGGCATCGAGAGGCGCGCGGCCATTCGTCACCAGCATACGGTTGACGACAGCCTTGGCTTCTTCCAATCGCCCGCTGCGCAGCAAGTAAAGCGGCGATTCCGGCACCAGAAAACGCAGGCCAAGACCGAGAACGGCCGGAAAGGCCGTCACGGCGAAAATATAACGCCAGGCATCGGCCACGCCGGCAAGGCTCGCACCCCAGGCGGCCAGCGCCACGATCAGCGTTCCGATGGCCCAGAAGCCTTCGAGAAAGACCAGCCAACGCCCGCGATTTTTGGCAGGCAGGAACTCTGCCATCATCGCATAATCCACCGGCAGCGTGCCGCCCACGGCCGCACCGGTCAGAAACCGCAGGACGAGCAGAATGGTGAAATCGGGTGAGAATATCGAAAGCACGCCGAACACGGCGTCACAGGCAACGGTGACGATCAGCACCCGGCGACGCCCGTAACGATCCGCCAGCCGCCCGAAACCGGCAGCGCCCAGCAACATGCCGAAGAAGAACGCCGTTCCGGTCTGCAGCGCCTGCGGCACCGTCAGGCCGAATGTCGCGGCAATCGAGGCGGCGGTGAAACCAACCGCCAGAACCTGCATGGCATCCGCCGCCCAGACGAGGCCGAATATACCCATCAGCCGCCGCTGATAGGCACCTGCACCCGCGCGCTCCAGCGCATCGTTCATGGTAATCGCCGTCATGCCCCGCCCCCTTGCCGAAATCGACTGTCGATTGCTATCGCATGGGGGGAAGAAACGGAATTGAATTTTCACGTTGTGAGGAGAACTTCATGTCACCTTGCGCCTCGCGAAGATTGGCGGGCAGTCTCGATGTTTGTCGGAGTTCTCAAGGTTTCCCTTCCGTCATCCCCGCCTTGAACCCCTGCTGTCCGGTTTAAATGACCGGATACACTGCATTGCATCGAGGTTGGCGGGAACGGCGCACCTTTTTCTCGGCGTCATCCTTGGGCTTGTCCCAAGGATCTAAGCACATTGAAAAAATCAATACGTTAGCAGATCCTCGGGTCAAGCCCGAGGATGATGTCTGCGTGTCTGGCGAGGTTCGTCATTCATCTGATGATGCTATGTTTTGCTCGTGCCCAGAGCGGCATCATAAAGCGCATCCGACCATTTAAATCGAACGGTGGCGGCCTTCAGCCGGGATAACGGGGCAGGTACTTTTGTAAAACATCAAGCCTCCTGAGAAGAAACGCTCTCAGCCATAAACCCGAAGAGGCTCCTCGCAACCATCGTCCTCAGCCGTGGCGGCCGGCATAGCAGCCTCGCATTTGCGCCAGCCGATCTTGCCTTCCAACCGCTGGTGAACGTCGGTGCCAATCGGCACCACCAGCACCCGGTTCGGGTCGACCGGCCCCGGAAAATCGAGCGCCGCATAAGCGACCTTCTCGAAACCGAGCGGCATGTAATAGGGCGGATCGCCGATCAGGATCACAGCCTCGGAACCCTTCCGCCGGGCAGCCGCAATGGCGATCCGAACGAGTTCCCGGCCGATGCCCTTGTTCTTGTGCGAGGGCCGAACCGCGAGCGGGCCAAGCATATGGCCCTTTACCCCACCGGCCAGAACCGGCGTCATGCGCACCGAGGCAATCGTCTCGCCATCATCGGCGCAGACGAAGGACAGCGACCGGTCATGCGGACCCTGCTCGCGAATGCGAGCTGCCGCCCGTGTGTGCCGGCCGGGACCAAATGCTTCTTCGTTGATGACTTCGATGATGGCGTCGTGCGACGCGTCCTCGGTGAGGTAGACAAGATCGTGCTTGGACATGAAGAGACCGAAACTTCCAGAATGCGGATGCGACAATAGATGACGACTGCGCCGGTAAGGGCGTTCAGGAGCGTCAGCGTCGTCGGAGCATCCGTAGTTCGATCATAGTCGGCAATTTCCTCAGATTTGTGAAAATCGCAATTATCAGGAAAATTCCCACCCGTCCAGAACAAATCTCGAAGCCATCTCATTCAGCCTCTGCAAGAGCAGAAACGCATTGTTCAACGCCTTGCGGGTTCGCGAGACGACAAGGAACGGTTAGGATCGCCGTCAAGGAAACAAACAAGGAGATCGTTATGGGCATGCTGGTGGAAGGCGTATGGAAAGACGTCTGGTACGACACCAAGGAAACCAAGGGGCATTTCAAGCGCGGCGCCTCGCAATTCCGCAACTGGGTCACAGCAGATGGCGCTGCCGGTCCTTCGGGAGAAGGCGGTTTCAAGGCGGAGAAGGATCGCTACCACCTTTACGTCTCCTTCGCCTGCCCCTGGGCGCATCGAACCCTGATTTTCCGCAAGCTGAAAAAGCTGGAAGACCTGATCTCCGTCTCCGTTGTCGATCCGCTGATGCTGGAAAACGGCTGGGAATTCAGGCCTGAGAACGAACGCACACCGGGCGCGACGGAAGACCACCTGTTCGGCTCCTCCACGCTCTGGCAGGTCTACACCAAAGCGGACCCCAAATATTCCGGGCGCGTCACCGTGCCGGTGCTTTGGGACAAACAGCGCGGCACCATCGTTTCGAATGAATCGGCGGAAATCATCCGCATGTTCAACGCTGCCTTCAACGATCTCACCGGATCGGAAGCGGATTATTACCCTGAGGCGCTGCGCGCCGAGATCGATGCGCTGAACGACGTCATCTATGACACCGTCAATAACGGCGTCTACAAGGCCGGTTTCGCCACCACGCAGGATGCCTATCAGCAGAATGCCGTGAAGGTGTTCGAAACGCTGGACATGCTGGAAGATCGCCTGAAGGATCGGCGCTTCCTGTTCGGTGCGGAGCAGACGGAAGCGGACTGGCGCCTGTTCACGACGCTGGTGCGGTTCGACCCCGTCTATGTCGGCCATTTCAAGTGTAACATCCGCCGCATCCACGACTATCCGCACCTGACGGGTTACCTGCGCGATCTCTACCAGACGCCGGGCGTACCTGACACGGTGGATATACGCCACATCAAGGAGCACTATTACCGCAGCCACCACACCATCAACCCGACCGGCATCGTGTCCGTTGGCCCGGAACTGGACCTGACCATGGCCCATGGCCGCGAGGTGCTTGCCTGACGGAAAAGACGGCCGCTACCAGTAGTCGCCAATGGCCGTTGCTTCGCCGGACAATTCGGCAAGGCGGCGGCGGGTGGCGGGCGTCATGCCTTCCGGCAGGTTGGAGAGATCGAAAAAGCCGCTCTCGACAATTTCATGGTCGGGCTTTTTCGGCTCGGTCTGGGTGACAACCAGCCGGTAAAGCGCCACATGGTCGCGGTTGCTGCCTTCCAGATTGAGATAAACGTGGATCAGCTCAGGCGTCGAGGCGGCCACGAGATTACCCTCTTCGCGGATTTCCTTGTTGAGTGCCATCAGCAGGGTCTCGCCGCGCTCCACCCCGCCGCCGGGCAGGTACCAGCCGGGCAGATAGGTGTGCCGCACCAGAAAAATCCGACCCTGATCGTCGAAGCAGGCAGCCCGCACGCCAAGGGTTGCACCGCGCGTGAACAGAAATACGAAATGCATCAGCCGGATCAGCAGGCGCGTGTGGAACGGACGGCCCTCCCGCCGCATTGTTTCATCACTCACTCTGGTTTCTCCCCGTCGGCAGGCTTTTGTTGGACGTGCGGCATATCATAGGTTATCTCTGCCGCCATGTTCAAACTTGCGCATATTTCAGACGTCCATTTAGGGCCATTGCCAAAACTCACTTTCCGGGAACTTGCATCCAAGCGCATCACCGGTTTCGTCAACTGGCACCGCAACCGTCGCAAGCACCTGTTCACCGATACGCTGGAAAAGCTGCTCGACGATCTGGAGACCAAATCCCCGGATCATCTGGCTATCACCGGCGATCTCGTCAATCTTGCGACCGGCATTGAAATTCGCGCCGCCGCCGACTGGCTGGAGGAAGTGGGCGAGCCTGAAAAGACCTCCGTCGTTCCCGGCAACCACGACGCCTATGTTTCCGGCGCGCACGACAAGGCCATGCAGGCCTGGTACCCCTATGTGCGCGGTGATGGCGATCCGCCGGAATGGGACGATGACCGCAAGATCTTCCCCTATATGCGCGTGCGCGGCCCCGTGGCGCTGATAGGCTGCTCCACCTCGATTGCCACGCCGCCCTTTTCGGCAACCGGCTATTTCGGCAACCGGCAGGCCCGCGCCACGGCGGAACTTTTGAAAAAAGCTGGCGAACAGGGGCTGTTCCGCGTGGTGATGATCCATCACCCGCCGATCCGGGGAGCCACTGCCGCCCACAAACGCATGTTCGGCGTTCGCCGTTTTGCCGCAGCGCTCGGCGTCGGCGGCGCGGAACTTGTACTGCATGGGCATACCCATCTCAACACGGTCTACTGGCTGAATACGCATCACGGGGAAGACCACATCCCGGTCGTCGGCATCGCCTCGGCCAGCCAGGGGCCGGGTGGGGAGAAACCGCGCGCGGCCTATAATCTCTTCCACATTTCCGGCGGTCCCGGCACATGGAACGTCACCTGCGAACGGCATAGTCTTGATGAGACGGGGACGGGCGTGGCGCTGGAGGATGTGCGGGTGTTTTATGACAACGGGCGGCCGTTGGGGTTTTCGCGGTTGGGGGAATAGCGTTCGCTCCCGTGAGTTTGGAGGGTGGGGCTTCACCCCCCTCTGCCCTGCCGGGCATCTCCCCCTCAAGGGGGGAGATCGACTCGCGGGTAGGTCCCGCCCATCTCAACATTTGTGAATGAAGTGGCGGTAGCGCCTCGTGCTGATCTCCCCTCTTGAGGGGGAGATGTCCGGCAGGACAGAGGGGGGTAAAGCCCCACCCTCAAAGCCAACTTACTTCGCCCGCTCTTCCAGCACCCTGTTCGCCGCCGAAACAATCGCCTCCAGCGAAGCGCCAACAATATTCGTATTGACCCCCGCCCCGAACAGCTTCCCACCCGGATGCTCCATCTCGACATAAGCGATGGCCGAAGCATTCGAACCGTGCTGCAGCGAATGCTCCGAATAATCATTCACCGACAGATCAACCCCGAGATAAACCGACAGCGCATTGATGAACCCGTCGATCGGCCCGGTGCCCTTGCCTTCGATGCGCTTCACCTCGCCATTATCGGTAATTTCGGCGGCAACGATGCGCACGCCCTTGAAATCGCCCGCCGGATAGGTGTGGTGATCGACGAACTTGATGCGCGCATTCGGTTGCGTCACGTAACGCTCCATGAAGCGCTCATAGATGCGCTTGGCCGGCAGTTCGACACCTTCTTCATCGGTGATGCGCTGGATGTCCTCGCGGAACTCCACCTGCAGGTTACGCGGCAGGTTGATGCCATAATCCTGCTGCAGAATATAGGCGATGCCGCCCTTGCCGGATTGCGAGTTGATGCGGATGATCGCCTCGTAGGAACGGCCGACATCCTTCGGATCGATCGGCAGATAGGGCACTTCCCAGACCGGATGGTTGGCGACCTTGATCGCCTTCATGCCCTTGTTGATCGCATCCTGATGCGAGCCGGAAAACGCCGTATAGACCAGTTCGCCAACATAAGGATGGCGCTCGGGGATCGTCATTTCGTTGGAATATTCATAGACCGCCTTGATGCGCTCAATATCGCGGCAATCCAGTTCCGGGTCCACACCCTGCGTATACATGTTCAGCGCCAGCGTCACGACATCGACATTGCCGGTGCGCTCGCCATTGCCGAACAGCGTACCCTCGACGCGGTCAGCGCCGGCCATCAGAGCCAGTTCGGTTGCGGCGATGCCGGTGCCGCGGTCATTATGCGGATGCAGCGAGATGATGACGTTTTCACGGTTGTCGATATTGCGGCACATCCATTCGATCTGGTCGGCATAGATGTTCGGCGTCGCCATTTCCACTGTCGAAGGCAGGTTCAGGATGAGCTTGTTGTCCGCCGTCGGCTTCACCACCTCGACCACGGCGTTGCAGATTTCCAGCGCCACTTCCAGCTCGGTGCCGGTAAAGCTCTCAGGCGAATATTCGAAGCGGAAACCACCACCGGCCTTCGCCGCCATGTCGGTGATCATCTTCGCGGCATCAACGGCAATCTGCTTGATACCATGCACATCCTTGCCGAACACCACGCGGCGCTGCAGTTCCGAAGTGGAATTGTAGAAGTGGATGATCGGCTTATTGGCGCCTTGCAGTGCCTCGAAGGTGCGGGTGATCAGCTCCGGACGGCACTGCACCAGCACCTGCAGGGACACGTCATCAGGCACATTGCCTTCTTCCACACACCAGCGGGCAAAATCAAAATCCGTCTGCGAGGCGGAAGGAAAACCGATCTCGATTTCCTTGAAGCCCATTTCGAGCAGCAGCTTGAACATGCGGGCCTTGCGGTCGTGGCCCATGGGGTTGACCAGCGACTGGTTCCCGTCGCGCAGATCCACCGAACACCAGATCGGCGCCTTGTCGATGGTCTTGCCCGGCCATGTGCGGTCAGGAATATTGATGGTCGGATAAGGGCGATACTTGACGTTCGCGTCGTTCATGCCCTTGGAAATATTGGTGATCTTGCCGTCCATTTTCGCTTCCTCCTTGCGCAGTCCGCGGGCTTCTTCAAGCCATCGGCGGATGCGCGGCCCTTTGAGGGCCTAAATCCAGTATAAAATGAGATTTCGAGATGAGGAGCGTTTGCGCCAGCGGGCTTTCGGCCGCCGGGCGCTCCTCACTGGACCCGGCAACCGCGTGTAAGGTCGAGGCTAAGAAGCGAGAGTGCACCGCACGGCGAGGCCTTCGCAGAAATCTGCGCGCTCATGCCGAAAATGGTTGCGATGCTGTTGCTCATGGGCACGTGTATAAACAGCGGCTGGCGGTCTGACAAGTGATGTTGTCCATCTTCCGCGCCTATTTTGCTCGCTGATTGTTCTCAAGCTTTTCCGATATCCATTTGACGATAAGCGCCTCGCGCGTCGTTCCAAGACGAGCCGCTTCCGCATCCACCCGACGCAAAATGCCATTGGGAAGATCGAAATGAGTGTGTTCCGTGCCGGGGCGACTGGCTTTCGACCAGTCGACATAGTCGTCGATGTCTTCGCCATCGTCGAATTTCCTGTCGAGATCTTCAGCGCTGATCGTCTTCATAACGCTGCCTTTCCTTGTCTCTGGAACGTCTGACGGAAATAATCCGCAACCGGTCATTTCTGTAGGTATAGACTGTGCTCCAGCACTTTCCGCGCAATTGAGCGATCATAATATACCGCTCTTCCGACGTGGTTTCGAGAGGTGCGACAAGTCTTTTCTCGTCAAGCCAAAGCGCCTTTGCCTCACCGAAATCTATTCCGTGTTTGTCTTTGTTGCTCTGACTTTTGGCAGGATCGAATTCGAAATCCATAAATAGTATTTCTTTAAAACAATAAGCATCCTATCTAACCACGCTTCACCACCCGCTGCAACGCCATCATCAGCCCGCCACCGATCAGGCCCCAGAACGCCCCGGAAACGCCTGCGAAAGACAGGCCGGAAGCTGTGATGAGGAAGGTGATCGCCGCTGCCTCGCGGGTTTCCGGCTCCTTGAAGGCTGCGACGGCGGAGCCGGAAAAGGCGCCGACCAGCGCAAGACCCGCCACCGCCTGAATGAGGATGGGCGGCGCCAGCGCCACAAAGGCCGTGACCACGCCGGCCAACAGGCCGAAGATGATGTAGCCGACACCGCCGATGATCGCTGCCCAATAGCGCCGTTTGGGGTCGGCATGGGCGTCCTCGCCCGCGCACATCGCCGCGGTGATCGCCGCAAGATTGACCGCGTGGCCGCCGAAGGGGGCGGAAATCAGCGAGAAGAAGCCCGTCGCGGCGAAAAGCGGTCCGGGTTGCGGATCGTAATGATTGACCTTCAGCACCGCGATGCCGGGAATGTTCTGCGAAGCCATGGTGACGATGAAGAGCGGCAGCGCGATCGAGACGATGGCGTGCAGGCTGAAAACCGGCGTCACCCATTCCATCGGCGGCGTCAGCGATTGCGCCACGCTATCAAGCGCGCCCGCCGGAATGTCGACGCCGAAGATCATGACAAGCACGAAGGCGGCAAGCGCGGCAGGCACGGCGAAAAGCCGCCGGAAAGCCCCCACCACGATCCAGGCGAGAATGATCGGCAAACCAAGCGCCGGGTTAAAGCCGATCGCCTTCACCGGCGCAAAGCACAGGCCGATGATGACACCTGACAGCATGGCATTGGCAAGCGGTGCGGGAATGGAGGCAACGGCGCGCCCGAGCGGCTTGAACAGGCCGGCGATGATGATCAGGACAGCGCAGATGATGAACCCGCCGACAGCCGCCGGAAATCCGCCATCGATCACCCCGGTGGTTGCCAGAAGGGCCGCACCCGGCGTCGACCAGGCAATGCTGACCGGCAGCCGGGTGGTGGCGGAAAGAACGATGGCGCAAAGCCCCATCGCCACCGAAAGCGCCATCAGCCCGGAAGCTGCCTCGAAATCCGTCGCGCCGACGGCTTTCAGGCCCTGCAACACAACGGCAAAGGAGCTGGCAAAACCGACAAAGGCGGTAAGGCACCCCATGAACAGGCTCTGGACGGAAAAATCTTTCAGCATGAAGCACTCTGCGGGCCTGCTGCCAGTCGCAAGAACCGCAGCGGACGGCGGGGCGACAGGCAGGAACAAAATTTGAAGCGTAGGGCGCGAATCCGGACAGCGCGACACGCTTTGGATGAAGCATGACTATATTCAGGATCAAAAAAGACAAGGCTTGGCAAGATGAGTGGCCGGACTTCAGGTACGGAGATCCGGAAAACGTCATCAAAGTTTAGCGGCAGGGCGCTAATCCTCGCGGCATCCATCACAACAAGGCATCCGCCGCAAAAAGGATCGTCTCCATGTTTCGCATCGCCACCGCCGCCGCTTTCTGCCTTGTGGCCCTTCCGGCCGCCGCCCAGACCCCGCCACCGCCGGCCTTTCTCGGCCAGATCGTCGTGCCTTCGGGCCTCTCCATCAATGGCGTTGCTTTCGGCGGCATTTCCGATCTGAGCTTTGATAGCGAAACCGGCCGTTATCTGGCTATTTCCGATGACCGTGTCGAAAAAGGCCCTGCCCGTTATTACGAACTGGAACTGGCCGTGACGGAAGGTGCCGTCACGCTGAACATCGCCGCCACACATGAATTGAAGGACGAGACCGGCGCGGCCTTCGCGTTGAAGGGCATCGACGCCGAAGGCATCGCGCTCGACGGCAAGGCCGGCAAGCTCTATTGGTCCTCGGAACGCGACCTGAAAAATCAGCCGGCGATCTATGTCTCGGACGTCGATGGCGGCAATGTGAAGCGTCTGGAACTGCCCGAGGCCTATCTTGTCAATGACGCCAAGACCCGGGGCGTGCAGAACAATCTCGGCTTTGAGGGGCTAACGCTGACATCCGGCAAGCTCATCGCCGCCACGGAAAACGCGCTGACCCAGGACGGCCAGAAGGCGACGCCGCAGGCCGGCAGCCCGTCCCGCATTCTCGTCATCGACACGGCGACACTGAAGCCGGTTGCCGAACATGTCTATGTCACCGAGGCGATCTCCAAGACCCCGACAGCCGCCGAGCCGAAATATAACGACAATGGTCTCTCCGCCATCGCCGCCATGCCGGATGGCCGCTTCGTCACTGTAGAGCGCAATTTCGCTTCCGGCGTCGGCAACCATATCCGCTTTTTCATTGCCGACCTGTCCGGCGCGGAAAACATCCTCGGCAAGGACAAGATCGAGGCGGCAAATGTGCGCGCCGTATCAAAAACCCCGTGGTTCGAGATCAACGAAGGTGATTTCGGTCTCGACATCGACAATATCGAAAGCTTCGCATTCGGACCGGTGGTGGATGGCAAGCAGCTTTTCTTCATCGCCTCGGACGACAATTTCAATCCCGGCAAGCAGTTCACCCAGTTCGCGGCCTTCGCAATTCCCGCCAATTTGGGTCAGTGAAATCTATGACGACATGAGATACCGGCTCCGGACCATGTTCGGAGCCGGCAGAGATGCGCATTTCACCAGCGCAGAAAACGGGAACCCGCAAAGGCGCCGATCAGGCCCATCATGAGAATGCCGAGCGAATACCAGATCAACACGAATGCCATGCCGTTTTCGGTGCAGAACCAGGAATAGACCCAGGCTCCGGCCGCACCCGCCGCAAGGCCACCGACAAAACCGGCAAGCGTGGGATCAGCGGGGGCGGAACGCTTAAGAGCGGTGAAATTCGCCAGAAACACGGGAAGCGCAAAAGCGACGATCAGAAACGGGCAATGCAGCGCCGACGATCCCAGAATAAGGGTGGCGTAACTACCTGGCACGGCAAACCCCAGCTGGACGAGCGCAATCGCCGCCATCGCGATGAAAATCACCGCGAGCCAAACGAAAAAAAGGCCACTGTCGCCATCAGGCCGGGCAAGGCGTCGGACGGCGGCAAATGCGGCCACGGCCAGCAGGGCATTATAGGCCGACTTGATCCAGAAACCCAGTTCGCTCAGAGCATCATCCATATCACCGCGCAGCCCGAGAATGACGAGCATCAACAACAGCGAAACGCCGAGCGCGGGCAAGGCCGCGAGCGCGAGCCTGCGCTCCGTTGCAAAAGCTGCGACAGGCTTGAGGTCGCCTGCCAGTTGCTCGATGATGTCTTCCGTCTTTCTCACGTTTCGCCTCGCAATTTTGCCGCCAGGGCTTTCAACGTCCTGTGGATGCCGACCCGCGCCGCAAGTTCGGTCTGGCCGGATTTTTCCGCCGCTTCGGCGATCGACTGACCTTCGAGTTTTACCCTGCGAATAAGGTCGCGTTGCCGCTCCGGCAAATCATTGAGCAACCGTTCCACATCCATGCGCGCCGTGACCGCGTCGACGGACGTTTCCGCCTCCAGCGTCTCATCGAGCTCGACTTCGGCCCGCATCCGCGCGCCCCTGCCGCGGTAGTGGTCGATGAGCTTGTAGCGCGCGATCGAAAAGAACCAGGCCGTGAACGGTCGCCCACGATCATAGGTCTCCCGTTTGGCGTGAAGCGACAACAGGGTTTCCTGCACAAGATCTTCCACATCGCCTCTGGAGGCGGACGCCATGCGCCGGCCGTAATAGGCAAGCAGCAGCCGGCGCAAGGCATGGAGCAAATGCCTGTAGGCGCTTTCGTCCCCATCGAGGGAACGCAGCATCAGTGTTTTTAATGTTTCTTCCGAAAGGCTGCCTGTCATCGTCACTATCGGGTTATACGCACTCCACAGAATATTGTTACATAATCGCTTTTAAAAAATCTCGCCCGAATATGACCTCACAAGCGCGTGAAGGTGTAACGATGAGGCGTTTCCGACCGAATGGACAATCGTGAGCCCCGGCAAGACGCCGGCCGACACTCGAAGACGTCCAGAGGAGACCTTCATGACCCGCATTTTTTCCGCCATCGCCGCCGCTTCCATGCTGTCCGCTCTTTCTTTCGCAGGCATCGCCCATGCTGACAGCATGAAAACCGACACGATGAAGAAGGACACCATGAAGCCTGAAACGATGAAAATGGAGACGATGAAAAAAGACGGCATGTCCATGGCCAGCAAAAAGGACTGCATGCACAAGGCCGGCATGGAAATGGACAAGATGAAAAAGGCCGACATGATGAAGGCCTGTGACACAATGAAATGACGCCAGAGCATTTCCGCTTTTCTCCGAAACGCGAAACACTCTGTCTCTTTGTTTTTACGCATTGTCCTGACGTAAAAGCGATCCCGCTTTTACCGGAAATGTTCTAGCCTGAATGAAAAAGCCCGCGTCGGTTTGCACCGACGCGGGCTTTTTAAAACGGGAAGTCAGAAACTCAGAGTTCCGACTGGCTCTCGACGATCTTGCCGACGAGGCCGTAACCCTTGGCATCTTCCGCGCTCAGCCAGTAATCGCGATCGATGTCCTTGGCGATCTTCTCTTCGCTCTGGCCGGTGGCCTTGGCGAAAATCTTGATCAGGCGCTGGTTCATCTTGATGATTTCGCGGGCCTGGATTTCGATGTCGGACGCCATGCCGCGTGTGCCGCCGGAGGGCTGGTGCAGCAGGAAGCGGGTGTTCGGCAGGCAGAGGCGGCGTTCTTTCGGCACCGAAACATAGATCAGCGCGCCGGCGGAAGCGACCCAGCCAGTGCCGATGATATAGACCTTCGGCTTGATGAACTTGATCATGTCATGAATGGAATCACCCGATTCCACATGACCGCCCGGCGAATTGACGTAAACGCGAATGTCGTCGTCGCTGGCAGCGGCAAGGGCGACCAGCTGCGTGCAGACCTTCTGCGCCAGTTCCTGTGTGATGCCACCATAGATGAAGATCGAACGCGACTTGAAAAGATTCGCTTCCGTTTCCTTGCCGATCGGCAGTTCCTTGCTCTTGTCGTCTTCGTCTTCGTTCATCAACGGCTCTCTCCAGCGTAATTCGTGCCCTTCGGACATAGTGCGACTTGTTACGTAAGGCAATGAGCAAAAAAGACAAGGTTCGCGCCTGAACAATAAACAGCACCCCCGGCAGATGACGCATGGACAGCCTCTCGGCCTTCGCGATATCGTCAGCGCCTCATTGCAGTGCCGACCGTTGCGGGGAACCCCAAGATACTCAGGCGGGCGGCGACAATCAAAAGAGGGAACCATGCTGAAAAGACTAAGCCTCGCCGCTGCCACGCTCGGCGTTACCACGCTGCCCGCCTTCGCCCATCTGAACCCGGAAGAACACGGCTCCTTCATGGCCGGCGTCTCCCACCCCTTCTTCGGCGCAGACCACATTCTGGCGATGGTGGCCGTCGGCATCTGGGCCTCACAGATCGCAATGGCGCAGAACGATCGCAAGGCGCTGTGGATCGTGCCTTCAGCCTTTGTCGGCACCATGGCCATCGGTTTTCTGATGGCGGTTTACGGTATCGAGCTTCCCTTCGTCGAACCCGCCATTCTCGCCTCCGTCATCGGCCTTGGCCTGCTGGTTGCCGCAGCGGCAAAGCTCCCCACGGCAGCGGCAGCCGCCGTTGTCGGCGCTTTCGCACTGTTCCACGGCCACGCCCATGGCGGCGAACTCGGCAGCGCCGGTGCGTGGCAATTCGGCCTCGGTTTCATGATCGCCACCGCGACCCTGCATCTGGCCGGCATCGCTATGGGTCTCGGCATTGCCCGTTTTGGCTCAGCCGCCAGCCGCACCGTGGGTGCATTGACGGCGATTGCGGGCCTGTCACTTGCTTTCGGCGGCTGACGATCATTACCGAAATTTAAAATTCCGGCCGCTTTGAAAAGCCTGAATTTGCGCCTACCTCCTTGTCGTGGATTTTCGCTTCACGGTAAGGAGGCAGCCTATGTCACCGGAAGAAAGCCAGCTTCTCAAGGGCCTGTTCGACAGGACCAAAACCGCATCCGCCACCCCACGCGACGGCGAGGCGGAAACATTGATCGCGGACGCCGTGCGCGATCAGCCAGCAGCCCCCTATTATCTCGCCCAGGCGGTGATCGTTCAGGAAAAGGGGTTGGAAGCAGCGGCAGCGCACATCAAACAGCTCGAAGACCGCATCCATGCGCTGGAAAGCGGAAATAGCGCCCCGCAGGCAGCCGCACAGGGCGGGTTCCTCAGTTCGATCTTCGGCACAGGACAACCGCAGCCACCCGCACCGACGCCAGCCCCGGTTGCCGCCCCAACCTCATGGCGCAACGATACCGCCGGCCAGACGGCTGGCCCCTGGGGATCGCCGACCGGCCAGCAGCAACCCGGCGGCCCATGGAGCCAGCAGCCCACTGCCGTCGGGCGTTCAGGCGGTGGCTTTCTGCAAGGCGCGCTCGGCACCGCCGCCGGCGTCGCGGGCGGCATGCTGCTTGCCAATTCGCTCAGCGGCATTTTCGGAAGCCATATGTCGTCGCTGGGGTTGGGTTCACCCTTTGGCGGGAGCAATCCTGCGGGCAACGCCCCCGTCGAGGAAACCGTCGTCAACAATTATTACGGCGACAGCGCCAACCCGCAAAATAACGACGATGACGATATCCAGCAGGCCGACTATGACGACAGCGCTGACGATACGGATTCCGATTCAGGCGACGACGGTTCGTTCGCCTGAGCCTTCAATCACGTAAACAGCCGGATCAACCGCGACCGCGATAGGTCGGGACACCCTGATCCGGCAGCCATACGCCGTCGGGCACCGCTCCGGTCTGCCAGAAGACGTCGATCGGGATGCCGCCGCGCGGATACCAGTAAGCGCCGATCCTCAGCCATTTCGGCTGCAACAGTTCCACCAGCCGCCTGGCGATATAGACCGAGCAATCCTCGTGGAAGGCGCCGTGGTTGCGGAAGGATTGCAGGAACAGCTTCAGCGACTTCGATTCCACCAGGAAATCACCCGGAATATAATCGATGACGATATGGGCGAAATCCGGCTGGCCGGTCATCGGGCAAAGCGAGGTGAATTCCGGCGCGGTGAACCGCACCACGTAATCGGTGCCGGCATTGCCGTTCGGCACCTTTTCGAGAATGGCCTTTTCCGGGCTTTCAGGCGTATCGACCTTCGTGCCCAGCTGCGACAGGCCGGAAACATCCGTCACGGACATGGAAAACTCCTGTTCATTCATAAAATGACTTTGACGCCATGCGCCTTTTCGCCTTCCGGCTCGACGTGAATGGCAAGGCTGGCGCCCGGTATGACCTCCCTTATGGCATCTTCAAGGCGGTCGCAAATATCATGCGCCTCCCGCACCGTCATCGTGGCGGGAACGACGACGTGGAAATCGATGAAGGCGGCCGAACCGGCGCGGCGGGTCCGGAGATCATGCACGCCGATGACGCCGCCGGAATGTTCGGCAATCGCCTTCTTGATCGCCTCGTCTTCCTCAGGCTCCACCGCCCGGTCCATCAACCCGCCAAGCGAATGCAGGATGACCTTCGATCCCTGAAACAGGATGTTGATGGCAACCAGTATGGCGAGCAGCGGATCGAGAATGGCGTAACCCGTCAGAAGCGCCAGAATAAGACCGACGAGAACACCCGCCGAGGTCACGACATCGGACATGATGTGATGACCGTCGGCGGTCAGCGCCGGCGAGGCGTATTTTCTGCCGACGCGGATCAGGGTCGTCGCCCAGACGGCGTTGATGACCGCTGCAAATGCGTTGATGGCAAGACCGAGAACCGGCGCTTCCGGCAGCCTCGGATTGAAGAGGCTGCCCCATGCCTCCTGCACGATCAGGAGCGCAGCAACGACGATCAGCACGCCTTCCACGACAGCGGAGAGATATTCCGCCTTGTGGTGGCCGAACTGATGGTCGTCATCGGCGGGTTTCTGCGCATACCGAATGACGAAATAGGCGATGAAGGCCGCGACAACGTTGACGGTCGATTCCAGACCATCAGACAGAAGTGCGACGGACCCCGTGACCCACCATGCCAGAAGCTTGAGGCCCAGCACGCCGAAAGAAAGTGGAATGCCCCAGAATGCGAGCTTCCTTACCAGTGCATTTCCTTCACTGTTCATTTTTGCCCCCGTGCGGATGCGAACGAATTGCATGACCGACTGCCAAAACGCACGAACCGCGCGCACGGGGTCTCCGTGCGCGCGGTTCGCTATTGGGGTTTCTATCGTTCAAACCGCAGGCAAGGTCAAGAGCCTCAAGGTCGCAGCAAGGACCTCAATCCTCGCTTTTCTGCTCGCAGAAACGAATGCGGTTGCCGAAGGGATCAATGACTTCCATCACATCGCCCCAGGGCAGTTCTTCGACGCCCGGCTTCAGGAAGCGATAGTCTTTCGCCACCAGTTCCCGTTGATAGGCGTGAACACCGCGCATGGTGACAAAGATGTTGGAGCCCGGCGTCGCATCGCCGTGATGGCCGCTGAGGTGCAGCCCCATTCCCGCTCGCGATACCTGCATGTAGAGGGGAAAATTTTCGCCGAAGCGATGCTCCCAGTCGATCTCGAAACCGAGAAAATCGACATAGAATTCCCGCGCCTTGGCTTCGTCGAAAATCCTGACGATCGGGAATGTTCGTTCGAAACCGATTCCTGAAAGGCTGTGCTTTCCGGCGTCGCCCATTCTCACCTGCCCCTTTTTCAGGCCACGAAAGAATACCGGCCGCAACGGGTGCGGCCGGTATCGTCAACTTATTCGGCGGCGACGATCTTGCCGTCCTGCCACTTGAAGAGCGAGAAGGTCTGCGACGTCAGGTCGCCATTCTCGCCATAGGTGACCTTGCCGATTGCTGTCGGGAAAGCATCACCGCTCTTCAGAGCCTTGGTAACCGCTTCGGCATCCTTGGCGCTTCCAGCCTTCTCGATGCCGGCCTTCAGAACTTCAACGGCAGCGTAGGCATTGAGGGTGAAGGCTTCCGCCGGAATGTTGGCAGCCTTCAGCGCTTCGGCTGCGGCCTTGGAGTCGTCGTTCTTCAGCGCGTCGGATGCGTTGGTGAAGATGGTGCCTTCGCCAGCCTGCGAGCCGATGTTCCAGAACTCGCTGTTCGACAGGCCGTCTCCGCCGATAACGGCAGCCTTGGAGCCGATGTCCTTCAGCTGGCGCACCAGAAGACCGGCTTCAGGGTGGTAACCGCCGAAATAGACGATATCGACATTTTCAGATTTCAGGCGGGCCGTCAGCGCGCCGAGATCCTTTTCGCCGGGTGTCAGCGCGTCATAGAGAACTTCGGTAACGCCGCCGGCATTCAGCGTCGTCTTGAAGGCATCTGCGAGACCCTTGCCGTAAGCACCCTTGTCATGGATGACGGCGATCTTCTTGTCCTTGAGGTTGGCGAGAACGTATTTCGCCGCAACCTCGGCCTGCTGGTCGTCACGACCGCAGGTGCGGAAGACGTTGGAAAGGCCACGGTTGGTCAGGCCCGGCGCGGTCGCCGTGGGAGTGACCATCAGCACGCCGTTTTCGGCAAAGACATCCGATGCCGGAATGGCGACGCCAGACGTCACCGGACCGACGACGAAATGAATGCCTTCGGCAACGAGCTGGTTGGCCGCGGAAACGCCCTGCTTCGGCTCGCCGCCATCGTCGGCCAGCTTCAGCACGACCTGTTCGCCGAGGATGCCGCCCTTTTTGTTGATTTCATTGACTGCCGTCTGGGCGCCGTTCTTGACCTGATCGCCATAGGCGGCGACGGGACCGGTGAGCGGCGCAATCAGGCCGATGACGATTTCGGCATGGGCAAGGGGTGCGAATGCGAAGGACGCTGCAAGCGTCACGCTGGTCAATGTCTTCAGTTTCATCCTGGTGTCTCCTTAAAAGGGGTCGCGGACCCGGTGAGCGCCATGGGCGTTGACCGAATGAAACTTATCGGACGCCTCCCGGCGAAAACTCGTTCCATGTTTGAATTCCGAGCCTTCAATCTCAACTCATACGGAAGGTTTGATGATTTATGCAAGTCACCTTTGTTGGATAAGGTCTATTACCTGTAAATCAATCGCCCCGCCCGTCATGATTGCGCCATCAGAACCGATAATCGACCCGTCGTAAACCCTTGGCGTTTGGCCGCCAGAAGTGGATAATACCGGCATGATCGCAGCAGATGACGCATTTCTGACGGGCCTTCCCGTCTTCCGGCATTTTGAGGACGTGGCAGACCCGGCGCTTTACCGCGCCCTGCCGGCGGGATGGGGGCTGGCCATCGCCGATATCGTCGATTCGACGGCGGCGATCGGCGCCGGCAGATACAAGGCCGTCAACATGGCGGGCGCGGCCGTCATATCAGGCGTCTCGAACAGTCTTGGCCGTCACGACCTGCCCTTCGTCTTCGGCGGCGATGGTGCGGCCGTCGCCGTGCCGGCAAATGGACTGCCGCTTGCAGGCACCGCCCTTTCGAACGTGCAGCGCTGGGTGAACGACGACCTCGACCTTTCGATGCGCGTTGCCCTGGTCCCCATAGAGGACATCCGCGCAAACGGGTTCGATATTCGCGTAGCCCGCTTTCAGGCAAGTGAGGATGTGTCCTACGCCATGTTTTCAGGCGGCGGCAACAGCTGGGCGGAAGCGCGGATGAAGGATGGGCAATATACCCTGCCAGCAGCCGCAGCGGGCGAGCGGCCGGATCTCACCGGCCTCTCATGCCGCTGGAACCCCATTCCGGCCACCCATGGCAAGGTGGTGTCGATCATCGCCGTGCCGGGACCGTCGCTGGATATGCCCGCCTTCCGGCAACTGGTCGTCGATCTCGTTGATCTCGCCGCGCAGGACGCAAGACATGGCCACCCCGTGCCGGAGGACGGGCCTAAACTCGGTTTTGTTGGAGAAGGCCTCGGTCTGGAGGCAAAGGCTGGCGCAGCCTATCACGATGGCTGGGGGCAGAAGCGCCGTTCGCTGCGCATCCTCGGCGAAAGCCTGCTCGTCAATCTCCTCGGCCTGACCGGGCTGTCGCTCGGGCGGTTCAATGCGGAGCGTTACCGACGCTCGGTGGCCAGCAATACCGATTTCAGGAAATTCGATGACGGCCTGAAGATGACGGTGGACATAGACGCCGCGCGGCTCGAAAAAATCCATGCCCAGCTGGAACAGGCCCGCCTGTCCGGAACCTGTTATTTTGGCCTGCACGAACAGGAGGCAGCCTTGATGACCTGCATCGTGCCCTCGCCGCTTTCGCGGGATCACATGCATTTCGTGGACGGCGCAGACGGCGGATATGCGGCAGCGTCGAGCCGCCTAAAACGACAGATGCAGGCGGCGCAATCCTTCTGAAACCCGCCCTTGTGAGAGGCGTATCTCTTTAGCCTGAATGGCCCCTTCGATCCATACGCAGGACCTGAAAACGAAAAACCGGCGTCGTGCGCCGGTTTCAACGGATATGTTGCCGCGAAGGCCTGAAAATGGCCGTGGGATCAAGCGGCGGTCTTGCTGCTGCTCTTCTGCACCTGGCAATAAATTTCCTCGAGGGAGGCGAGGATTTTTTTGACGGATTCGGAATTGCTGGAATAATAGATGGTCTGCGCATCCCGTCGTGTCTTGACCAGCCGTTGCGCACGCAATTTGGAAAGATGCTGCGAAAGAGCGGACTGGCTGAGACCAACCTGCGAAGCGAGAACACCGACCGGCACTTCCGTATCCACCAGCGTGCATAAGATCATCAGGCGCTTGGGATTCGCCATCGCTGAGAGCAAGTCTGCAGCGGCGATGCTATGTTCCGACAGAGATTGGTTATCCATACGCTCAAGTCTCCTGATGACAGTCGGAAAGACCGTCATGGTGGCTATAATAGGTGTTCCAAAAGAAGTTTTTATAATTCGGCGGATACGTTGTATATACCTAAATCTTGCTTATATCGTGTCCCTTTCAAAGACTATTCTTGATCATTTATTTACTTAAGACATCGCGACTAAATTATAATCTTTTTGCCTGATTTTTATCAATTTAGCAATAACCTTATGTATTAGCAGTAGTATTTATAAGCAGTAAACGATCAAAATTTGAGCGTATAAATCTTGACGACCAGTGCCCGGTTTTGAGGCTTCAATCTTATACCACCTTAAATTTAGCAACGGGCTACAGAATCTAGATTAACTTTGCGCAATTTTCTCGAAATTTGCAATATGATTTTTATTAGTAATTATTTTAATGCATAACTTATGATATCAAAAATATTCTTTGCTACCATGGGAAGGTATAACTTGCGTCGCAGGGATTCCTTTAAAAGCATAAAGGGCCATCCATTGCTGAAGGCCCTTTATGCTTTTCTCGCAGAAAAAAATATTATTTTTTTCGGTGCCGGGTCAGCCCGGTCACGATCTCATCTGCGGAAATCGTGCCTATGATGGCGCCATTGTCGACGACACCGATCGCGCCCGAATGTTTCGCAAGCGCATCGAGAATATCGATCAACGGCGATGACGGACGGGCAGTAGCCGCCACGGTCAGCCGCCCGTTTCGTTCGTCGACACCCGGTTTCATCACGTCGGCGGCGGTCAGCATCGAGATCGGGTTCATGTTCTGCACGAAGTCAGCGACATATTGCGTCGCCGGCTGCTTGACGATCTGCTGCGGCGTACCGCACTGGATAATGCGCCCGCCTTCCATCATGGCGATGCGGTTGCCGATGCGGAACGCCTCGTCCAGATCGTGACTGACGAAGAGAATAGTCTTCTTCAGCCGGCTCCGGAATTCCAGAAGCTCGTCCTGCAAACGGCTTCTGATGAGGGGATCGAGCGCCGAAAACGGCTCGTCCATCAAGAGGATCGGCGCTCCGGTGGCGAAGGCCCGCGCCAGCCCCACGCGCTGCTGCATGCCGCCGGAAAGTTCCCCCACCTTGCGGTTGGCCCAGGCAGACAGGTTCACCAGCTCCAGCTGCTCGGCCACCATGCGTTTGCGTTCTGCCTCCGGGGTGCCGGAAAGCTCAAGCCCGAAGCCGACATTGTCGGCCACATTGCGCCAGGGCAGAAGACCGAATTGCTGGAACACCATCGAAACCGTATGCGTGCGCAGGTCGCGCAGCGCCTTCGCCGGGCAGCGATAGGGATCGACATAACCGGACTTGGTCTTCACCCCGACATTGCCGCGAACCACGGGCGCAAGCCCGTTGACGGCCCGAAGCAGGGTCGATTTACCAGAGCCGGAAAGCCCCATGAGCACGAGGATCTCGCCTTCTTTCACCGAAAGCGAAGCATTGGCGACACCGAGCACCAGCCCGGTCTCGCTATTGATCTCGTCACGGGTACTGCCTTTGTCGATCATCGGCAGGGCGGCGTCGGGCCGGTCACCAAAAACGATATCGACATTTCCAAAAATGATGGCGTCGCTCATAGGTCATCCTCCGCACCGGGAAGTCGGAAAAGCCGGTCGAGAACGATCGCCAGTATGACGATGCACAGTCCCGCCTCGAAGCCCATGGAGATGTTGACGGTGTTGAGCGCGCGCACCACCGGAACACCAAGCCCATTGGCGCCGACGAGAGCGGAGATGACCACCATCGACAGCGACAGCATGATCGTCTGGGTCAGACCCGCCATGATCTGCGGCGCGGCGAAGGGAAGCTCCACCTTGCGCAGAACCTGAGACGGCGTCGCACCGAAGGCAACCGCCGCCTCCACCAGCGCCGGCGGCGTCGAGACGATGCCGAGGCGCGTGAGGCGCACCGGAGCCGGAATGGCGAAGATGACGGTGGCGATGAGACCGGGAACCATGCCGAGGCCGAACAGCACCAGCGCCGGGATAAGATAGACGAAGGTCGGGATAGTCTGCATCAGGTCCAGCACCGGGCGCATGCCGGCATAGATCCATTTGCGCCGTGCCGCCAATATGCCGAGCGGTATGCCGATGATCATGCACACGGCGCTCGCGGCCATCACCAGCGCCAGCGTTTCCGTCGTGGCTTTCCAGTAACCGAGATTGATGATGAGCAACAGGCCGAGCGCCGTGAAGAGCGGCATCCCGACCGAACGGCGCGTCCAGGCCGAAAGCGCCGTCAATATCGCAACGATGATCAGCGGATGCGGCGCCTGTAAAACATAAAGCAGGGCGTTGATGACGCTTTGGAAGATGAAAGAAAGCCAATCGAAGAAAAAAGCGAGATTGCCGGTCAGCCAATCGATGGCCTCCTTGGCATATCGGCCGACAGGCAGGCGGTTTTCAGGAGCGCTGAGCCATTCCACGGTAAGAAAAGACCTTTCGTGAACAAATGCAGAAACGACGGCCGGCAGCGGGACTGCCGGACGCGGTGCTGGCGCCTGACCCGCGATGCGGCGAAATTCGCCGGCTGAGGTCAGGCATGGGCATCGTTATTTCCCGCTGCAATCCGGCCTGTCGCACAGGCCGGACGCAGTCATGCATAGTCTTGCGTTAGAGGCCCAGTGCCTTCTTGGCGGCGGGCAAGGCGTCGGCACTGCCGTCCTTGGTCTTGACGTTGGCGAGCCAGGGCTCGATCGCTGCCGGATTGGCCTTCAGCCAGGCGGTCGCTGCCGCTTCGCCCTCAAGGCCGTCATTCAGGATCTTGCCCATGATCTCGTTTTCCATGGGCAGGGAAAATTGCAGGTTCTTCAGAAAAGCGCCGACATTCGGGCACTCCTCGACATAACCCTTGCGCACATTGGTATGGATCGTCGCGCCGCCGAGATTGGGACCGAAGACCTCGTCGCCGCCGGTCAGATAGGTCAGCTTGAAATTCGCATTCATCGGATGCGGTTCCCAGCCGAGGAAAACGATCGGCTCGCCGGATTTTTCCGCACGGGCAACCTGCGACAGCATGCCTTGCTCGGAGGACTCCACCACCTCGAAAGATTTCAGGCCGAAACTGTCCTTGGCCACCATGTCGAGGATCAGACGATTACCGTCATTGCCCGGTTCGATGCCGTAGATCTTGCCGCCGAGGTCCTTGCTATGGGTGGCGATGTCCTTGAAGTCCTTGATGCCGAGTTCGGCGCCCTTGGCGTTGGTCGCCAGCGTGTATTTGGCGCCCGTCAGGTTTTCACGCAGCGTCTCAACAGATTTGTCTTCGCGGTAAGGCGCGATATCGCCTTCCATGGTCGGCATCCAGTTACCGAGGAAGACGTCGATATCCTTGTTTTTTAGTGATGTATAGGTAACGGGTACGGAGAGAAGCTTGACGTCGGTTTCATAACCCAGGCTTTTCAGAAGTACGGTGGCGGTCGCCGTTGTGGCCGTGATGTCGGTCCAGCCAACATCTGAGAAACGCACCGTACCGCAACTTGCCGGCTCGGCGGCATTGGCCGCGCTGAACGTCATGGAGGAGATTGCTGCGGCCAGGGCCAGACAGCGGCTTCTATTTGCAAACATCGTTTGCTCCCTTTTTTTTCGTTCCCTTGCCATTATCAATATCTGCCGGCCACAATCAACTCGCGTGCATTTGCGTGCTTTGGCCCACCGTTTGCGACAAAACCGTGAAAATGTCGGTCTTTAGCCGTGTAATGTCGAGAATGGTAGGCCGCGGAAATCTGTGTTTTTTCCATCTCCGCACTTTTCAACCCGCTTCTTCGCCGTCAAAAGACGCAGATTGCAGCATCGGTTCAGGAATCAGAATCGGTTCCGCGAGGCGCAATGCGCCGATTCAACAAGTTGGAGCATGGTTGCGACGCGTCTGAAGGACGCAAAGGCGCTCCGGGAGTGGATAATGGCAAAACTCTATTTCAATTATGCGGCGATGAATGCCGGTAAATCGACCATGCTGCTGCAGGCGTCCTATAACTATCAGGAACGCGGCATGCGCACGCTGATCTTCACGGCCGCCTTTGACGATCGGGCGGGTGCCGGCCGGGTCGCATCACGCATCGGCCTTTCTTCCGACGCCCGGACCTTCGACGAAGGCACTGATATCTTCGCCGAAGTGTCGGCCCTCAACGCCGAAGCCCCGGTCGCCTGCGTATTCATCGACGAAGCCAATTTCCTGTCGGAACACCATGTCTGGCAGCTGGCCGGCATTGCCGACCGGCTGAACATCCCGGTCATGACCTACGGTCTGCGCACGGATTTTCAGGGAAAGCTTTTCCCGGCCTCGAAAGAACTGCTCGCCATTGCCGACGAACTTCGCGAAATCCGCACCATCTGCCATTGCGGCCGCAAGGCGACGATGGTTGCCCGTTTCGACAATGAGGGCAATGTCGTCAAGGAAGGCGCGCAGATCGATGTCGGCGGCAACGAAAAATACGTTTCCTTCTGCCGCCGCCACTGGGTGGAAACCGTGAAGGGCGGCTAGAGCAAAATGCGTCTGAACGAAAAGTCAGAGCGTTTCCACGATTCAACGAAAGCGGAAACGCTCTAACTCTGCGTCCGGTTGCCGCATTTGATTTTTCGCAAAGATGGCTGCCCTGCTCCTGCGCTAAGACGACGGGGACACATTCGCGTGGATGTGCTTTCTCTCAGGAGCAAAATTATGCAGAACAAAACTGCCAAATTCGCCAGCCTCGCCATCATCGCAGGCCTTTTCGCCTTTCCCGCCCTCTCGGCTGAAATCGAAGTGAAGATGCTCAACAAGGGCAGCGACGGTCAGGCGATGGTCTTCGAACCGGCAACCGTCAAGGCAGCCGTCGGTGACGTCATCACCTTCGTCCCCGTTGACAAGGGCCATGATGCGGCAGCTGTCAAGGAAATGATCCCCGAAGGTGTCGCCGACTTCAAGGGCAAGATGAACGAGACGGTGAAGGTCACAGTCGACAAGGAAGGCGCCTATGTCGTCAAATGCACACCGCATCTCGGTATGGGCATGGTAGCGCTGGTCGTCGTGGGCGATGCGCCGCCGGCCAATCTGGATGCCGTCAAGAATGGCAAGCTGCCGAAAAAAGCCCGCGACCGTCTGAACGCCGAGATCGCCAAGCTCGGCCTGTAACCGCCTATCCCCGCGGCTTCGCGGCGGCTGGTATCCGGTCAGGCAATCTTAGCCTACCGGACAGCCGACGCGGACCGCAGGTTGAGAAAAGTTTCGCAATCATGTTGTATCCCGGTTGACCGGGACATATCTGGAAGACAGTAAATGACCGTGGTTTTTCCGAAGCGCCGAAGGGCGCCCGATTGAACCGCGGATTTTTCTTCCGGCGTCCAGCCCCACGGGCAGAGGAGACTATGACGACATGATCGACCGGATCACCGCATTGATTCAGGCAGCCTTCAACGCCATTGGCAAGGCCGCCGGCATGGTCGTCGCCTGGCTTTTGTGGCCCTTCATGGCCGCCCATGGCTGGTATCGCGACCGCAACTGGATCATCAAGGGACCGATCGCTCTGGTTCTCATCCTGCTTGCCGGCTTTTATGGATATTTCGTCTGGCAAACGCAGGTCTGGAGCAATTTCGACCCGGATTACGTGGCGCGCTACAAGCTGGCGGAGCGAACGGTTTCTCCCGGACTGGAACTGCCGGTAGCGACCCCGGCTGCGTCCGCCGGCGCGACTGGCGCTGCCGCAAACACATCCGCACCGGTGTGCCAGCGTTCAGCCATCGTCGACGCCGCCATCGATCTCACCGACTTCAACGTCAACCAGAATGCGTGGATTTCCTCCATGCTGCTCTACCGTCTCGGCCTCTTCGGCATGGACTGGGACAGCACGCCGTTTCTGGACAACAAGGCGTCCTTCCAGCGCGGCGTGAACCAGGCCGTGCGCCGTACCTCGGTGGAACTGGTGGATACGCTTGGCCGCGTGCGCGGAACCTCTGGTATCAACAACAATCTCCAGGAAGCGCGTGGCAACATGCAGTTCAGCGAATATTCCTGGTATTTCGGCCTCGACCCCTTCGGCCCGAAGACGCCAACGCCCAGCTATTACCGCGCCGCCATCCGCAGCTTCCAGGCTTTCAACGGCGAACTGACCGCCTGTAAGGCCGTCTTCGATACCCGCGCCGACAACCTCATCCAGTTCATCGACCGCATTGCCGGCGATATCGGTTCCACATCGGCTATTCTGCGCGAGCGTTCGGAAAACTATAATGGCGGCTGGTTCGACACCCGTGCCGACGACCGTTTCTGGTTCGCCTATGGCCAGCTCTACGGTTATTACGGCATATTGTCCGCCGCCGGATCGGATTTCGCGCAGGTCATTCGCGAACGCAACCTGACCAATCTCTGGAACGACACGCTGACACAGACCCGCGCCGCCCTTCGCATTCAGCCGGCGATCATTTCCAATGGCGACGAAAGCGGCTGGATCATGCCGTCGCATCTTGCCACCATGGGATTTTACGTGCTGCGGGTTCGTTCCAACCTCGTCGAGCTTCGCTCCGTTCTCGACCGCTGACAATGGAGCCGGCTTTTGCGGCCGGCTCAGTCTATCAGGCGCTGACGTATGGTCTTTGCCACCAGCTGCGTGCGGTTGACGCAGTCGAGCTTGCGCATCGCGTTATTCATATAGGTATTGACGGTGTGCTCCGAGATGGAGAGAAGCTCGGCGATCTCCACGGAAGTCTTGCCCTGCGCAGTCCAGCGCACCACGTCAAGTTCGCGTTTCGTCAAGGGTGACGGGCTTTTCGAGCCGATGCGGCAAAGGCGATCATAGACCTCCAGAGCATGCAGCACGATCATGCCCAGTTCATTCAGCGACGCCTGCGACAGGGCATCGCGATCACCCGCAAAATTCATCAGATGCCGGTTTCCGCTCATGCCGCTGACCGGCACCATGAGCCCGGAGGTGATGCCGATGCTGCCAAGCGATGCCCCCGCTTCCGCCAGCGTTCCGCAGGCAATATCGGCATCTTCCAGAGACCAGTATTGCGGCATCATCGATGAGGCGCCACGCTTGATAACGGGACACTCGCCAAGTGCACCATTCGCGGTCATCGCATTCACAACCCAGACCGGCAGGCTGCTTTCCACAACCGTTGGCAAGGCATAGGCATTGCTGCCGCCGGGTAATTTCATCAGCGTCACATGCGCATAGCCGAACGCGCGCATTACCTCTTGCAGCGCCATCAGCCATTGCTGCCTGTCGGCGGCGGCCGACAGGTCACGGCAAAGTCTGGCCTGGCGCTCCGTTTTCGACATTCAGCCACCGCCACCCGATGGGCGCAAAATACCCCAATGTGAGAAACAGACAGCTGGGGCGAAGACGGTTGCGACCTTCATGACGGGCGGACCACCTGGATTAAAGCGCTGGGTTTTCGGACTTGTCCTTCGGCTTGGCCATCAGTTTTTCCAGAAAACCGAGCATAACCGCCGAGACGACAAAAGCCAGATGGATGATGGTGAACCACATCAGCTTGCTGTCCGAATATTGGTTGGCGTTGAGGAATATCTGCAGCAGGTGGATGGACGAAATCGCCACGATCGACGATGCGACCTTGATCTTCAGACTGCCGGCGTCGAGCTTGCCCAGAAACGAAACCTCGGCATCCGCATTATCAAAGCGGCTGACGAAATTCTCGTAACCGGAAATCATCACCATGACGATCAGGCTGGCGACCAGCGCCGCATCGATCAAGCCAAGCATGGCGAGGATCATATCCGACTCGTCGTAAATAAAGACGTTTTTTGCAACCTTCAGGAACTTGAGCGCGAAGGAAAACGCATAAACCGCCAGCGCCGCGACAAGCCCGAGATAAAAGACGACGAGCAGCCAGCGGCTGGAGAGGATGATCCGCTCGACGAGCAGTTCAAGAGACTTCATTTCCGTATCCGATAAATAATCTGTTTACTGTTGGAGCATGCTTTCTTTCGCCATGTAAACTGGCTGCGAATATCCTAGCAAGCGGCAATGTCGGGACTTTGGCGGCATCGTGGCGTTTTTTGCCGCATTCGGCGTCTGGAAGACGCCACTACAGCCCGTAACATTTCTGCAACATACCGTTATGCTTTAAAACATGATGCGAAAAGTCATATATAATATGTTGACAGTTATCATCATGTTTTCTAGTCCTCGCTTATCGGCTCGCCCGTAACAATTCAGAACATTTTCAGCCGCGCACAAGTGCGGCGCGTTTTTGCGCGCCGTGTCTATTCGCGCGCCTACCGGGGGTAATTAATGTCCATCTCGCGCACGCATTCCGCGCTGCTTCTGTGCACTGCCATGTCTCTTCTGCCGCTTGCCGGCCCCGCACGGGCGCAGGATGCCGCTTCGCAGGCGAACGACACGACGACGCTTGAAAAGATCGTGGTCAAGGGCAAGCGCGTCAAAAGCGTAAACGCCGCCGCCGATACGCCGCTGGCAAGCCAGACGACGGCGGAAGAGATCAGGAAGAAAGACATCGGCAGCATCAAGGATCTCGGAAACTCGACCGAGCCGGGCGTCGATTATGTGGATTCCAAGCCCGGCCGACCCGGCGGATTGTTCATTCGAGGCCTCGGTGGCGCTCGCGTCGTAACGCTGATTGACAATATTCCCGTTCCCTACTTCAACAATTTCGCCCGCCAGGGGCAGGCCACCACCACGCTCAGCGATACGAATTCGAGTTTCGATTTTTCGTCGCTCTCCACGGTTGACGTGGTGCGCGGTGCGGATTCCAGCCGTATCGGCTCCGGCGCTCTTGGCGGCGCGCTCGTGCTGCGCACACTCGAGCCGGAAGATCTGATCGGCGAAGGCAAGGATTGGGGCGGCGTTGCCAAAACCACCTATGACAGCGAAGACAGAAGCGTCGGCGGATCGCTCGCCGTGGCCAAGAAGATCGAGAACACCTCGGTCCTGTTCCAGGGTTCTTACAAGCGCGGCAACGAAACGGACAACAAGGGCACGGCCGATATCTACGGAACACGCCGCACCAAGCCCAACCCGGCCGACACCTATGAAAGTAACCTGATGTTCAAGATCCGTCAGGATCTTGAAGGCGGCCATCGCATCGGCCTGACAGCCGAGCGTTATTCGCTGAGAAACCGCAGCGACATGAAGACCCTGCAGGGTGTCAGCGTTTCGGGATCGACCTACCGCATCGGCGACTATAGGGGCTACGAGGACACCGAGCGCGACCGCGTCTCACTCGATTACGAATACGAAGCGCCTTCGACCGACGGCCTGATCGATGCCGCCAATCTGTCGCTTTACTGGACGCGTCTTTCCAAGGAATCCGGCGCTGGCGACCGACTGACCAATAATTCGCTCTATATCCGCGAAGACAGCATGCGCAACAGCGCATTTGGCATCGTCGGCGGCCTTGAATCCGGTTTCGAACTCGGCGGTGTGCAGCACACGGTCCGTTTCGGCGGCAACGCCATGACGACCGATTTCAGCCAGGAGCTTTTCGCCAACACGGCCGGTTCAACCTCCTCGTCGCAGTCCGACATGCCTGACGTGAGCGGCAAGAGCCTCGGCCTTTATCTCGATGACGAAATCGCGTTTGGCAACGGCTTCCGCCTTACCCCCGGTTTGCGCTTCGATTCGTATGATTACGATCCGGATGGTTCGGTATCCAGCAACAGCGGTTACAACACCTTTGGCCTGCCAAGCGGCAACAGCGGCTCGCGCTTCTCGCCAAAACTGCTTGCCACCTATGACGTGACGCCGGAACTGCAGCTCTTCGCACAATGGTCGATGGCCTATCGTGCGCCGACAATCAATGAATTGTACCTGAACTTCTCGAATATCAGTTCCGGTTACGCGGTGGTCGGTAACTCCGCCCTCAACCCTGAAACCAGCAATGGTTTTGAGATCGGCGCAAACTATGCCTCCGGCGACCTGACAGGCGGCCTGACGCTGTTCCACAACAAATACAAGAACTTCATCGAGCAATACACGACATCGACCACCCTCTTCCCCGGTTTCGGCGGCAGGGGCAACGGCTCGCTCTTCACCTATCGCAACCGCAACAATGTCGAAATTTCCGGTGTGGAAGCCAAGGTCCGCAAGGAACTCGCGAACGGCTTCTTCGCCCATGCCTCGCTCGCTTATGCCTATGGCAAGGACACCGACACGAATGAGTTCATTCGCACGGTCGCGCCGTTCAAATCCGTCGTCGGCGTCGGCTACGCGCAGGAAACCTGGGGCACGGAATTCACCGGCATCTTCTCCTCCGGAATGCGTGACGACAAGGTGGCGACCACCTTTGACGCACCCGGTTACGGTATCTTCAACCTGACCGGATGGTGGGAGCCTGAACAGACGAAGGGCCTGCGCATTCAGGCCGGCGTCTACAACCTGTTCGACAGGCAATACTGGAATGCGGTCGGCGTTCGCGACGTTAATCCCAACGCCGTCAGCACCGTCAATCAGCCGGTTGACTTCTACACGGAAGCCGGCCGCACCTTCAAAATCTCTCTGACCCAGAAATTCTAAACCCGGGCAGAAACATCATCTCCAGTCGGGGCGGCCTTCGGGTCGCCCCTTTTTTTGAGCATTTCCAGTAAAAGTGCGTAGCGGTTTTACGTCTGGAAAATGCGTCAAAACAAAAACCTCTAGTCACCGGCAATAGAGGTAACCGCCCTTTCGCTCCAGTACATCGAGATGCAGGTGGTCCTGATGGGTGGCATCACTGCCGGGGGAAAGAACGGTGCGGAAGAACAGGCAGGCGGCAGCCGTAATCGTGCGCTGGAAGGCGCCTTCCGGCGTTCCGTCCTCGCCGCGCGGCTTCATTACCAGCGGCTCGCCCTTGTCGAAGGCGATGGTGGAAATATCCACCGCATTACCCTTGGCATGTTCGGAAATCTTGCCCGTTTCGGCACTGTTGCGGTTGCGGCAAATATAGGTCGAGGCATTGGCGATCGCCGTCACCTTCTTCTCCGGCATCGCAAGCGCCGCCGCTGGCAGCATCATCTCCCTGGTCCAGCGGGAAAGGGCGAGCGCGGTTTCGCAGCGCATGGTGCCTGACGGTTCGAGCTTGATATCAGGCAGAACCATGGAAAGCTCAATCGGCGCTTCAATGCCGCAGCCCTGTTCTTCGTCCCGGATCGGTTCAAGCTTCTTGAATTCCGCACCGATTTCCTTCAGCGCACCAAGGCAGGCCTCAAGTGCCGCCGGGTCTTCCGGCTTTACCGGCTCCGGTGGTTTCTCCGGTTTTGCCGCTTCGTCAGCCGGTTTCTGTTGTTCCCCGCCATCCTTGCCCTCGCTTTTCCCCTTTGCATCATCGGAACCCTTATCAGCGGGTGTCTTCTCACCATCCGGTTTCTGCTCTTCCGGAGCCTGCGGCTTCGGGACCGGTTTCGGCGCTTCCACCGGATCTTTCGCCTTTTCGTCGGCGGGTTTTTCCGAGGGGGTGGAGGATTGCGCCTCACCCGGTTTAGGCTGTGGCACCGGCACCTGCGCCGGGGGTTCCGAGGCGGAAATCAATGCGAGGCTGGTTACCAGAAGACACAGGCGATGAAGCATTTTATGGGGCACTCCTGACCGTTTCGGCAGGAGAGCAACGCAGCAGCAGCCGGTAAGGTTCAGTCCCTCACCGAAATCCGCTTGCCAAGGCGGATTGCGCAGGCTAACAATTTTGCCATGAACATCGTGTCTATGAACATTGCTAACTGGTGGTGGAGCAGCTTTACGCGGCCTTGACCAGTCATGTCTTCAGACAAAGTCCAAGCCGCCCGAATTTTCAGGCGGCTTTTTTGTTATTATGCCGCCTGTCATCGGGCCTGAACAACGGGAAGTATGAGAGAAATGGTAACGATCATTCAGGATGACGGAGCGGAAACCTACGAGACGAAAGGCGACATAAAAGTCAGCCGCAAGCGTCGGCCCGCCGAGTATGCCAGCGCCATCGATAATTATATCGAAAAGCTCGATTCCCATCGCGGCGCGGTTTTTTCGTCCAACTATGAATATCCGGGCCGTTATACCCGCTGGGATACGGCCATTATCGACCCACCGCTCGGCATTTCCTGTTTTGGCCGCAAGATGTGGATCGAGGCCTATAACGGACGCGGCGAAGTGCTGCTTTCCTTCATCACTGAAAAGCTGAAAGCGACGCCCGATCTTACCCTCGGTGCATCCTCCACCCGCCGCCTCGACCTGACAGTCAACGAACCGGACCGCGTCTTCACCGAAGAAGAACGCTCGAAAATTCCGACCGTCTTCACCGCGCTCAGAGCTATCGTCGATCTCTTTTATTCGAATGCGGATTCTGCCATCGGCCTGTTCGGCGCCTTCGGTTACGATCTCGCTTTCCAGTTCGACGCGATCAAGCTGTCGCTTTCGCGCCCGGAAGACCAGCGCGACATGGTGCTCTACCTGCCCGACGAAATCCTCGTCGTTGACCACTATTCCGCCAAGGCCTGGATCGACCGTTACGATTTCGAAAAGGCCGGCGTGACGACGGACGGCAAGTCCTCCGACATCACACCCGATCCCTTCAAGACCACCGATACGATCCCGCCCAAGGGCGATCACCGCCCCGGCGAATATTCCGAGCTGGTGGTGAAGGCCAAGGAGAGCTTCCGTCGCGGCGATCTGTTCGAGGTCGTTCCCGGCCAGAAATTCATGGAGCGTTGCGAAAGCAATCCGTCGGCGATTTCGCGCCGCCTGAAGGCGATCAACCCTTCGCCCTATTCCTTCTTCATCAATCTCGGCCATCAGGAATATCTGGTCGGTGCCTCGCCGGAAATGTTCGTGCGCGTCTCCGGCCGCCGCATCGAGACCTGCCCTATCTCAGGCACCATCAAGCGCGGCGACGACCCGATTGCCGATAGCGAGCAGATCCTCAAGCTGCTCAACTCGAAGAAGGATGAGTCCGAACTCACCATGTGTTCGGATGTGGACCGCAACGACAAAAGCCGCGTCTGCGAGCCGGGCTCGGTGAAGGTCATCGGCCGCCGCCAGATCGAGATGTATTCGCGCCTCATCCACACGGTTGACCACATCGAAGGCCGCCTGCGCGACGACATGGATGCCTTTGACGGCTTCCTTAGCCACGCCTGGGCCGTCACCGTCACCGGCGCACCAAAACTATGGGCCATGCGTTTCATCGAAGGTCATGAAAAGAGCCCGCGCGCCTGGTATGGCGGCGCGATCGGCATGGTCGGCTTTAATGGCGACATGAACACCGGGCTGACGCTGCGCACCATCCGCATCAAGGATGGCATTGCCGAGGTTCGCGCCGGTGCGACGCTGCTTAACGATTCCAATCCGCAGGAAGAAGAAGCAGAAACCGAACTGAAGGCTTCCGCCATGATATCAGCCATTCGTGATGCCAAGGGCACCAACTCTGCCGCCACCAAACGCGATGCCGCCAAGGTGGGCACCGGCGTCAAAATCCTGCTCGTCGACCACGAGGACAGCTTCGTGCACACGCTGGCGAATTATTTCCGCCAGACGGGTGCAACGGTCTCCACCGTCAGATCGCCGGTCGCCGCGGACGTGTTCGATCGCTTCCAGCCCGATCTGGTCGTTCTGTCGCCCGGCCCCGGCAGCCCGACGGATTTCGACTGCAAGGCGACGATCAAGGCCGCCCGCGCCCGTGATCTGCCGATCTTCGGCGTCTGCCTCGGTCTTCAGGCCCTGGCGCAAGCCTATGGCGGAGAGTTGCGCCAGCTTGCGGTGCCGATGCACGGCAAACCTTCGCGCATCCGCGTACTGGAGCCCGGCCTCGTCTTCTCCGGCCTCGGCAAGGAAGTGACCGTTGGCCGTTACCATTCGATCTTCGCCGACCCCGCCACCCTGCCGCGTGATTTCATCATCACCGCGGAAAGCGAGGACGGCACGATCATGGGTATCGAACACGCCAAGGAACCGGTGGCCGCCGTGCAGTTCCACCCGGAATCGATCATGACGCTCGGCCAGGACGCCGGCATGCGGATGATCGAAAACGTGGTGGTGCATCTGACCCGCAAGGCAAAGACGAAAGCGGCGTAATGGTTTTCACCGACGCGATTGCCATCGAGCCGATCCGTGCGGAGCATGTTGAAAGCTTTCACCATGCTCTCGATACGGTGTCGCGGGAGCGGAAATATCTGACATTTGTGGAGGCGCCACCGCTTGAGGCGATTCGTACCTTCGTTCTCGGCATGATCGATAACGGCCATCCGCAATTCGTGGCGATCGCGGATGGCTCGGTTGTCGGATGGTGCGATATTCGCCGGGAGATCAGACCGACCCACGCCCATCGCGGTTCACTTGGCATGGGTATCTTGCCCGCCTATCGCGATAAGGGATTGGGCACGCGACTGATGCGGCAAACGCTCGACGCGGCTAGCAAACTCGGCTTGCACCGCGTCGAACTCAGCGTGCACGCCGATAATCAAAGGGCGATTGCGCTTTACGAAAAAATCGGATTCGCGCATGAGGGCCGTAGCCGCGACGCTGTTCTGATCGACGGACGTTACATTGACAGCCTGAACATGGCGATCATCTTCGGCAACTAAGCCCTCGGCAGCGAGGCGGAGATGCACAGCGCGAACTTCTTCAGCAGCTGCATGTCGAAATGGCCTTCCCGGCGCAGCATCCATGTCAGTGCTTCATTCGCCGTCCAGGGCTTCTTGTAGGGCCTGACCGAGGTGACGGCATCATAGACGTCGCAGATCGCCGCAATGCGGGCGTAAAGGCTGATCTCGGCACCTGAGCGGCCGCTCGGATAACCGCCGCCATCCATCCGCTCGTGGTGGTTGAAGCAGACATCGAGAACCATCTCCGGCATCTGCGCGTTGCGCGACAGGATATCGCGTCCGAAGGCGGGATGGAGATTGATGATCTCCCGCTCACTGGAGTTCAGCCCATCCGCCTTGTTGAGGATCGACGAGGGAATTTCCACCTTGCCGATATCATGCAGCAGGCCGCTGATGCCGAGCAGATCAACCGTTGCCTTATCCAGCCCGAGATAGCAGCCGAAATGCATCATCAAACCGCTGACGGATACCGAATGCACGAAAGTTGTTTCGTCTTTCGATTTCAGGCGGGTAACGCCGATGAAGATCGCCGGGTTTGACTGCACCGCTTCGGAAATCTTGCCCGTTGCCGCCGCCATGCCTTTCAGCGAAACACCACCGCCGGCTTCTGCGACCGCAAAGGTCTCCGCAACCGCATCAGCTGCCGAACGAACGGCATGGCTGACGGCTACCGTGATTTCAGAGCAACTGCCCGGTTGTACGAGGGCAGGTACGCCGGCCCCCGACCTGCCTTCGATATCATTTCCCCGCGCCGTATTGATGACGATGCTTTCCGCGCCGCTCGATTTCAGCTGGCGCACCACATCCTCATGCCGCAGGAGAAACCGATGTCGTTGCATAATCTGCCGGTTCGACAGCGTTCCCTCGACCGCCTCGATAAACATGCCAACAGTTAGTTGCCGGGTGGAAATTCGCTTAAGCATCAGACGCTTTTATTTTCCTTCCCGGGAATGATAACGTGACCCGCTATTGATAAAAACTAACGTAAAACCAGCCTTCAGACGGATAAATATAAGCCCGCCGAACTATTTAACTCTGCAACACAGAACATAAGATAGCACGAATATGAAAATTATTTACTCAGGATATATTTAAAAAACGAAGAATCAATCTGAATACAGCAAGAAACAACCTGAGAATGTAAATATTGATAATTCTCGCATACGACGTAAACCAGGAACCGAAGAAGAACAGCATGAATTCGAAACTTGAAACGCGCATCGATCAGGGTACGGGCCGTGAACCGGCAGATATGGTTCTTAAAGGCGGACGCTTCTTCGACCTCGTGACCGGGGAACTTGTTGCTTCGGATATTGCCGTCTGCGGCGATACCATCATCGGTACCTGCGAGAACTATCGCGGCCGCCGGGAAATCGATATTACCGGCAAGATTGTCGTTCCGGGTTTCATCGATACGCATCTTCATATCGAATCATCGCTCGTCACCCCGCATGAGTTCGACCGCTGCGTTTTGCCCTATGGCGTCACAACGGCCATTTGCGACCCGCATGAGATTGCCAATGTTCTGGGAGTGGAAGGACTTCAATTCTTCCTCGACAGCGCCATGGAAACCATCATGGACGTCCGCGTGCAGCTCTCCTCCTGCGTGCCCGCAACCCATCTGGAAACCTCGGGCGCCGATCTGCCGATCGAGAAGCTTTTGCCGTTCCGCAATCACCCGAAGGTCATCGGGCTTGCCGAATTCATGAATTTTCCGGGCGTCATCCACAAGGACCCGGTATGCATGGCAAAACTGGAGGCCTTTCAGGGCCAGCATATCGACGGCCACGCGCCGCTTCTCTCCGGAACGGCACTGAACGGTTATCTCGCAGCCGGCATCCGCACCGAACATGAATGCACGAGTGCACCGGAAGCATTGGAAAAAATCCGCAAGGGCATGCATATTCTCGTACGCGAAGGCTCTGTGTCAAAAGACCTGCATGCCCTGATGCCGATCATCACCGAACGACTGTCGCCCTATCTGGCGCTGTGCACGGATGATCGCAATCCGCTCGATATCGCCGAACAGGGCCATCTCGACTATATGATTCGCACCGCCATCGCCAGCGGCGTTGAACCGCTCGCCATCTATCGCGCCGCCTCGATTTCCGCCGCGAAAGCCTTCGGCCTGCGCGACCGCGGCCTCATCGCACCCGGCTGGCGCGCCGATCTCGTGGTCATCGATAGTCTGCAGAACTGCAAGGCCAGCATGGTGCTTTCCGGCGGACGGATCGTCGATGATGCCCTGTTTGCCACCCGCAAGCCGGTCTCCCCTGTCGGTCTCGACAGCGTCAAGGCAAGGCCGGTGCTCGCTTCCCATTTTGGCGTGCCCGTCACCGAAGGCGAAAGCCCTGTCATGGGCGTGCTTCCCGGCAAGATCATTACCGAACATCGCCGCTATAAACTACCGACGGACGGTAACCAGACGACGGTCGATCTCGAGAACGATATCATCAAGGTCGCCGTCATCGAACGCCATGGCAAGAACGGCAACCACGCCAACGGTTTCGTGCAGGGCTTCGGCCTGAAGAAAGGCGCCATCGCCTCCACCGTCGGCCATGACAGCCACAATATCTGCGTCGTCGGCGTCAGTGAGGACGACATGGCGCTCGCCGCCAATCGCCTTGGTGAAATCAAGGGCGGTTTCGTGGTGGTCGAAGACGGCAAGGTGACCGGCGAAATCCCGCTCCCCGTTGCCGGGCTGATGAGCCTCGAACCCTATGAGACGGTGCGCGATACGCTGCATACCTTAAGAAAGGCAGCCTATGCGCTAGGCACCACGCTGGAAGAACCCTTCCTGCAGGTAGCCTTCCTGCCCCTGCCCGTCATTCCGCATCTGAAGATTTCGGATATGGGCATGGTGGATGTCGACCGGTTTGCGTTGATCTGATGATGGCGTTTATCGGCCGGAAGCAGCGCAAAACATCCAATTCGTGTTTCTGAGGCGACGGGAGCGGCCTTAAGCTTTGGTTTCTGCAGGCCAGGTAACGTAATAATATTTGCCCGCGACCCTGCCAAAATAGGCGTTTTTTCCGCTTGCCTTGTCGACATAGCTACCGCTTCCGCCCTTGGAAAGCGCTCCATCTTCGCCGCGTTTCAGCTCGGTGTTCAGGAAATCGACCCAGTTGGTCTTGGCGATATAAGTGGCAGTCGTCGGCTTGGCGTTTTTCTGGTTCGGATCCCAGGCATTGATCGATTTGCCCTGCGTGGGGTCCGAAACCTGCAAACGCCCACTCTCAAGAGCACCCATCATCGACCGGGCACGCAGGTACTGCATCGGATCGTCGCCTGCTGTCGAAAGCTTGACCTTCAGGCTCCGCATGAAGGCGGCCGATGCGAGATAGTCGGCTGAAGAGGCTTTTGGCGTTTGATCCGTTGTCGATGATGCGCGGACCGATGATTGTCCGGAAGGGAAAATATTTCTGATGGAGGGAGCAGCCGCCTGACCTTTGGCGCGTGCGGACGTGGAATTACTGGCGGTGGCCTGATTCCAGTTTTTGATTGAAACGGACATGAAAATCCCTGCTTCACTTAATGATTAGCGGCCGAAAAATCTGTAGCGCCTCAATGATTAATAATCAAAACTTGCCCAAGGCTTGAAATATAAAATATTAATACAATTAAAATCCTTAAATTGTTTTTTTGGCGTAATTATAAATAACAATCATTTTCATAATAAAAAAATTATTATTTTAGACTAAATTTATATTATAAATAACACTATTTAATTTTAGAAAAAAACCGGCATCTCATCGAGACCCACCCAGGGAAGTATCGAGGTTATGAAGCGGAGGTCAGCAGTTTGCGGAAATAAACCACCCGCTCCGTTTCCTCAAACCCCAGCGCCGTATGCATGCGATGTGAATCGACGTTTGCAATATCGGCATCGGAGGCAAGCTCGCTGACGCCCTGGCCAACCGCCCAGCGGGTCACCTCGGCCACCAGCGCTGCGGCGATGCCTTGGCCGCGAAACGCCTCCTCGACATAAATTCCCTCGAGAAACGCCACAGGCGAGGTATCGCAGCCGTTGACGTAGTCCCGCCGCAGACTGACCTCGGCAAAACCGATAGCCACTCCGGCGGGATCATGGACAATCAATCCAGCACCGGTTTCGGAGACGCCCTGCAATTCCGCCATATGTTCGGCGGGCGAGGTATCCGGCCACAGGCGGTGCCGCAGCAGGCACCAGTCATCCCGATAGTCGGCAGCGTTTCCAATAACGAATTGACCACTCATGCAACGATCCCACAAAACACATCCAGCCCCTCAAGCTTCACTATCCCCGCATCGAACAGCGGCGCAAAATCCGGCATCGGCAGGATATCCGTGACGCGCATGGTCTTGGGCAGCGGAAATTCCACCGGCTCCCGGGTCAGGTTGAAAACGAACAGCAGCTTTTCATCGCCCTTGTGGCGGGTGAAGGCCAGCACGTCGAGATTGGTTTTGATGAAGCGTATGTCCCCGTCGCGCAATGCGCCATGGCTTTTGCGGAAAGACAAAACTGCGCGATAGTGGTTCAGCACCGAGTCCGGCTTGCGCTCCTGCGCGTCCACCGCCTGCATGGCATGGACATAGGGCACCGGCAACCAGGGCTTTTCAGCGCTTGAAAAACCGGCATTCGGCTTACCGGTCTCCCACACCATCGGCGTGCGGCATCCGTCGCGGCCCTTGAAGGCGGGCCAGAAACGAATGCCATAGGGGTCGCGCAGATCCTCGAAGGCGAGTTCCGCCTCGGTCAACCCCAGTTCCTCGCCCTGATAAAGACATATCGAGCCGCGCAGGCTGGCCAGAACGCAGATGGCGAGCTTCGCCACCCGTGTCTGCTCCTCCACGCTTTCGGAAAAGCGGGTGAGATGGCGCACCACATCATGGTTGGAAAAGGCCCAGCACACCCAGCCATCCGTGACCACCTTTCCGAAGGTTTCCACCGAGCCGCGCAGATGTTTCGCGCTGAAATCCGGCCCCAGCAGGTCGAACGTGTAGCACATGTTGAGCTTGTCATTACCGGATGTATAGGATGCCACCGTCTTCAGTGAACGCGCCCCGTCCCCTACTTCGCCAACGGTGGCACGTCCCTCATATTCGTTGAGAAGCGCACGGAAGCGCTTGAGGAAGGCAACGTTTTCCGGCCGCGTCTTGTCGTGGAGATGGTCCTGCATACCGTAGGGATTGACGTCGGAGGCATCGAGACCAAAACTTTCGTCATCGAAAAGCGGCGGGTTGTCGCGCAACAGCTTGTCGTGGAAATAGTGATTGACGGTATCGAGCCGGAAACCATCCACGCCGCGATCGAGCCAGAACCGCACGGTTTCCAGGAGCGCATCCTGAACCTCGGCATTGTGGAAATTGAGATCCGGCTGCGAGGCGAGGAAGCTGTGCATGTAATATTGCTTGCGCACGCCGTCCCATTCCCATGCCGGCCCGCCGAACACGGAAAGCCAGTTGGTGGGCGCGGTGCCATCCGGCTTGGGATTGGCCCAGACGTACCAGTCGGCCTTGCTGTTGATGCGGCTGGCACGGCTGTCCACGAACCAGGGATGTTTGTCGGACGTATGTGAAATGACCTGATCGATAATGACCTTCAGCCCCAGCCGGTGCGCCTCGGCCATCAGAACATCGAAATCGGCAAGCGTGCCGAACATCGGATCGACATTGCAATAATCGGAAACATCGTAGCCCATATCGGCCATGGGCGAGGTGAAAAACGGCGAAAGCCAGATGGCGTCGACGCCCAGCGACGCGATATAGGGCAGACGTTTCGTAACCCCGGCAAGATCGCCATATCCGTCGCCGGTCGTGTCCTGAAACGAGCGCGGATAGACCTGATAGATCACCGCTCCCTTCCACCAGTCCGATTGCGCTTGAGGTTTGTGGACCGGGGCATGGGGTAGCGTCATCGGCGATCTCCTGATGGTGTCTGGCCGGGAGAATATAAAGCTGTCGCGGCCACGTAAACCGGAACTTCGCACACGCACAATCGACCAGAACCGCACTTGTCAGCGGCGTTCGCCCGTCGTAAGCCGCATGGCTGGATAAAACGGGAGGATGACGGCGTGGGTGGACGGTTTCTGTCGATTGGCGAATGCATGGTGGAACTGTCGCAGGCCGGCAACGGGCTGCTGCGCAAGGGTTTCGCCGGGGATACGTTCAATACCGCCTGGTATGCGCGCGCCTGCCTGCCGGAAGACTGGTCCGTCGATTATTTCACCGCACTCGGCGATGATCCGCTTTCGGAAGATATGCTCGCCTTCATCGCGGAAGCCGGCATCGGCACGGAAAAAATCCGTCGCATCAAGGGCGGCACGCCCGGCCTTTACCTCATCAACCTGAAAGACGGCGAGCGCACCTTCAGCTACTGGCGCAACGCCGCCGCCGCAAGACAGCTGGCGGCCGATGCGGACCACCTGCGCCAGACGGTGGAAAGCGCCGACGTCATCTATTTCTCCGGCATCACCCTCGCCATTCTCGCCTCCGCGCATGATGTCGATACGTTTCTGGCGGAACTTCGCCGCGCGAAAGCGGCCGGCAAGCCCGTGGTCTTCGATCCAAACATCCGCCCGCGTCTCTGGGCGGACAAGGACACGATGCTGGAAACGATCACCAATGGCGCACGCGCCGCAACGCTCGTCATGCCGAGTTTCGATGACGAAACCAGCCATTTCGGCGATGTCTCCGTGGAAGCAACCATCGACCGTTATCGTTCGCTGGGCGTCGAAAACATCGTCGTGAAAGACGGAGTAAAGGGTGCCACGCTCGATTTCGGCGGCAACCGCAGCCACGCGCCAGCGGTGGAAGCCGTGGACGTGGTGGACACGACAAGCGCGGGCGATAGTTTCAACGGCGCGTTCCTCGCCCGTTACGTGACCGGCAGTTCACCCGAAGAAGCCGCCACTTTCGCCGCAAGGGCAGCGGCAACCGTCATCGGCCATCACGGCGCGCTGATCAGCCCCGAGCTTCTGCCGCTGGTCGGATAGGCGGGGAGGTTGCCCTGAACAGGGACGATATTGACCGTCATACGGCCTGACATGATCCTGTAACACGCACGCCGCATATACGGGCGGAAGCCGGGCAATGGGGAATCGCCTGCGCGCAGATGAGCAGGATCAGTGTTTCATGACGAGAATCACGATTGTCACAGATGCCTGGCACCCGCAGGTCAACGGCGTGGTTCGCTCGATCGAAAACACCAATACCGAGCTGGCGCGGCTTGGTGTGGATGTGAACATGGTCACGCCGCAGAGTTTCTACAGCATCCCCTGCCCCACCTATCCGGAAATCCGCCTCTCGGTTGCCGGTTATCGCCGTGTGGCGGCGGAGATCGAAAAAAGCCAGCCCTCCTTCGTACACATCGCCACCGAAGGTCCGCTGGGTTTCATGGCACGGCGCTGGTGCGTGAAAAACCACATGCGTTTTTCCACCAGCTATCACACCCGCTTCCCCGAATATGTCGCGGCGCGTTTTCCAATCCCGGAAAGCTGGCTTTATGCGTTCGTGCGCTGGTTCCACAATGGCGGTAACACCTGCATGGTGGCGACCCCAAGCCTTGAGACCGAGCTGGAAGCGCGCGGCGTCAAGAACCTGAAGCGCTGGAGCCGCGGCATCGATGCCGAACTGTTCCACCCGCGCCCGAAAACGACGCTGCCTTTCGATCTGCCGAGACCGATCTTCATGACCGTCGGTCGTGTGGCGGTGGAAAAGAACCTGCCGGAATTCCTCGACCTCGACCTGCCCGGATCGAAGGTCGTCATCGGCGACGGCCCGGCCCGCCACGAATTGCAGGAAAAATATCCCGGCGTGCTGTTTACCGGCGTCAAGACCGGCGAAGAGCTTGCCGACGCCTATGCGCAGGCCGATGTCTTTGTTTTCCCTTCCAAGACCGACACTTTCGGCAACACCATTCTGGAAGCGCTGGCAAGCGGCGTGCCCGTGGCCGCCTTCCCCGTTACCGGGCCGATTGATATTCTCGGTGGCAATCCCGGTGCGGGGGCACTGGACGACAATCTTCGCAATGCCTGTCTGGCGGCGCTTCATTGTTCGCCGCAGGAGGCGCTGGCACTTTCCAGAAGCTACAGCTGGGAAAAGGCCTCGCGGCAATTCCTCGACAATGTCATCCACGCGGCGGGAAAATCCCTGCCGCTCCTGTCGCGTTCACAGCTTGCCTGAAGGCAGGCACATCCCCGGTTTTTTTTGCGCGGGGACAGTGGACGAAACATGACGGGAATGTCACAAGGCAATCAGGACGCGACCGCCGTTATCTTTAGAACGGGGTCGGGCTGCTGATTGACGTCAGGCGGTTGCCGCGAGATTACGCTGGCCGTCCTATTTCCCGATGATACGCCGCCAGCCCCCTTGAGATGCCGCTTCAGGATAAAGCAAGCAGCTCTTTTTGCTGGGCTGCGGACCATTGATTGATCTTCTCGATAATCTCCATTGGCGCCATCGGCAGGGCGCTGTTGGGGATGACAGCCACCGTCCCGTGAAAAACCAGCACCAGACTATCCTGCGGCGTGAGTGCGAGATGGTAGCGCGCCCAGCTCAGCTGCACGGTATCCAGTCTTGTGACCTGCTTGTAACCCTCGGGTCCTATCTCCACCTGTGTGTGAGGCGAATACATCCGATCATTGGCAATATTCCAATGTGCCAGGACCTCGTAATAGGATTTCATCTCCCTTCTCGAGCCCCGCGAGACAATGAACCATATGGCGAGGGCCACAAACGGTGCGGGTGCAAACACCCAATAACCGACCACCGGCCAGACGCCGGGAAACCACGGCAGACTTATGGAATAGATGGCAGCGGCAGCCAGTCCCGCAAACGAGGATAGATGCGCTCTTGCCGAGGCAAAATGGCGCTTCCAGGACTTGTCACAAATCATACTGTAATTTTCATAGGCCTGATTTTGATAGCCGTAGACATAATAAGGCACATGTTTCGGGTCGGGCATGAAGCTGATTGAAATGGTGTCATCGGCCATAGGAGCACATCAATCCCGTCCCTGATGCAGTTTAATCTGCGTAACAGGGTTGCCCTTATAAATCAAAAGACCTTTCGCTGCCGAAACCTTTAGGGATCAGCGCCGTGCGGCAAAACCCGCCTTCACCATGCTCCGGAAAGCATTTGCCCGGAAAGCGGCACAGTCCGTGCCTTGCCATCCCGATCCGTCACCGACAATGATGCCGACATCTGTTTCGGCGACTTGCGGAACCAGTTGGCGGCGACGCTTGCCATATCGCCGAGCATCGCGTGGCGGTGCCAGTCGGCAAAGCGTTTTGCCGTCGCTTCAGGTTCTGAACGGTAGAAGAAATCGCCGGATTGCCCGAGATCGTTGATGGACGCCGCCATCGCCGACAGCGGGCGCTGAAACATCTTCGGCGGCACTGACAGGCCCCGCGCACTATCCGAAAAAGCCGGCGTCATGAAATCGATCGCCCATCCATCCGCCTCGACCCAGCAATGGAAATTGTCGCCCGCGCCCGTCACGTAACCATCCTCGCGATGATCCGCGAACAGCAGAACCTTGCCTCCGAGATTATAGGCGGCAAGCCCGCCCTTCGGCACAGCTTTCACCTTGTAGTGCTGCTGGAGAATGAACGCACCGAATGTGCTGAAATACATGGAAGCCGAAGCGGGATCGGCGTTCTGGCTGAGAAGCAGGCTGTTGATGACCCGGTAAATCCGGTGATAGTCGGTCTGCTTGATCAACATGGCTTTTCACTCTTCTAAGGCAGGACGTTGGACGAGCGTCCGCCGCTTGTTTCTTCTCCCCGAGGGGGAGAAGGTCGCGGCAGCGGGATGAGGGGCGAGGCCGTCGATATGGGAGAGGTTGCCCCCTCATCCGACCCTTCGGGCCACCTTCTCCCCGGCGGGGAGAAGAAATACGCCGCGACGCCTCACGTCAAAATCAACGCCGCTTCTTCGCCTTACTCTCAAACGGATTATCGGACCCGCGATAATGCACGCGGATCGGCACGCCCGGCATGTCGAAATCCTTGCGCAGGCCGTTCACCAGGTAACGCGTATAGCTCTCCGGAATAGCTTCCGGGCGAGTGCAGGAAATCATGAAAGCCGGCGGGCGGGCTTTTACCTGCGTCATATATTTCAGCTTCAGGCGACGGCCGGAAACGGCCGGCGGCGGATGCTGCGTGGTCTGTCCATCCAGCCAGCGGTTCAGCTTGGCGGTCGAGATACGGCGGTTCCAGACCTTGTCCGTATCGATGATGCTCTGCATCAGCCGGTCGAGACCATAACCCGTCTGGCCGGACATCGGCACGGCGCGAATGCCACGCGCCTGCGGCAGAAGCCGCTCGGTCTTCTCACGCAGATCGGCAAGATAGGCCTGCGGGTCTTCAACCAGATCCCACTTGTTGAAAGCGAGCACGGCGGCGCGGCCTTCGCGGATGACGAGATCGACCAGCTGCAGATCCTGCTTTTCGAACGGGATGGTGCTGTCGAACACGATCACCACCGTTTCGGCAAAACGGATGGAGCGCAGCGAATCCGCGACCGAAAGCTTTTCCAGCTTCTCCGTCACCTTGGCCTTGCGGCGCATGCCGGCCGTATCGAACATCTTGATGGTGCGGCCGCGCCAGTCCCATTCAACGGAAATGCTGTCGCGGGTAATGCCGGCTTCCGGGCCGGTCAGCAGGCGGTCTTCGCCGAGGAACCGGTTGATGAGCGTCGACTTGCCCGCATTCGGTCGGCCGATGATGGCGACGCGCAGCGGCTTGGTCTCGTCATAGACGGGCTCTTCGTCTTCTTCTTCCTCGCTGCCCGGCTCAGTGCGCGGAAGCACGATGTCGGTCTCCGCCTCGTCCACTTCAGGCGGGAAAGCGACGTCTTCGCCAATCGCCTCGACAATGGCGTCGCGCAGGTCGATCATACCCTGGCCATGTTCGGCCGAGACAGGGCAAGGCTCGCCAAGACCGAGGGTGAAGGCGTCATAGAAGCCGGCATCGGAACCGCGCGCTTCGGACTTGTTGGCCACCAGCACCACCGGCTTGCCGCGACGGCGCAGCATCTCGCCCAGCGTCTCGTCGGCGGGCGTCAGGCCAGCCTTGGCGTCGATGACGAACAGCGTCACATCGGCCTCGTCGATCGCCGCTTCGGTCTGCGCCCACATCCGGCCCTGAAGCGTTTCCGGCCCGGATTGCTCCAGACCAGCGGTATCGATGATGGTGAAGCGCAGGTCGATGAGCTTCGCATCGCCGGGACGGCGGTCACGGGTCACACCCGGCGTGTCGTCCACCAGCGCCAGCTTCTTTCCGACCAGACGGTTGAAAAGGGTGGACTTGCCGACATTGGGGCGCCCGACTATGGCGACGGTGAAGCTCATTGTTGTCTGTTCCTTAGAGCAAGTCTGCCCAAAACGTTACCTGTTTTGGGCAAAAGACATGCGTAAAATAAAGAGTTGGATCGCTTTGGCAATGCGAAGATATGCCGGGACGATCTGGCTCGGAGAAGCGGCTTTAAGCAGCTTTGCCCGAAGCGGTGATATTGTCGAGCATGATCTGCGCGCGGTTCGTCACATTGCGCGGCGCCTGCGTGTCGCTGATGATCTGCTCGAACCATTGTTTGGCCTTGGCGAAATCGCCGGCCTTATAGGCGGCAAGACCCAGCGCCTCACGGGCGGAGGCGCGCATGGTCTGGCCTTCGGCGCTCAAAGGCTCGGCCAGCGCAACCACCTGATCATAGGTGCCGTTATCGACCAAAAGCCATGCAGCGCGCACCTTGGCCGTGTCACGAAACACCTGCGGTGCCGAAGTATCGTTGCCGATGGCGGTGAAAGCGGCGATGGCGCCGGCCGCATCACCCTTCTGCGACAGCAGCGTGGCTGAGCGGAACTTCGCCAGAACCGGATAATTGCCGTGGCCGGAGGTTTCGAGATCGGCAAACGCCTTCAGCGCTTCATCCGTCTTGTTTTCGGAAGCAAGCGTCAAGGCCGCCAGAAACTGGTCGCCGGAATTGGAAGCGCGGCTGGTGTTCCAGTATTCGTAGATACCGGCGCCAGCGGCACCGACAACCACGAGAATGGCGGCGCCGACGACCACGATACCGTACCGGCCCCAGAAGCGCGACAGCTGCTCGGAGCGGATCTGCTCGTTCACTTCGCGGATAAAGGTATCATTTTCGTTTGCCATCAAATTCTCCGTTACCCGCGCGGAGATCGTTACCGATCCATCCGTCTGCGGACATACCAAGCCGCTTACCCGGACAGGCATAAGCATGGCCGACCGGGTCATGGTCGGCCTTCTAGCCTATTTTACCTGATATGTAAGGGGGAAACGTCGATTTCCTACATCGCGATGGGCTGAACGCCGATCAACCATTCGTGCAGTTTCAGGATGAAAGCCCCCCAGAGAACGATGCCGCCGACAATGGCCACCAGATCGTAGCGGCCCGAGACGAACGAACGAACCACTTTTTCGCCCGCTCTCTCGCGACGCTTCAGCGAAATCCGCATCACCACACCCCAGGCGAGGAACGAGGCAAAGAGCAGGATCGAAGAGGTTTCGCCATTCGCCAGAAGATGGGCGAGCGCCCAGATCTTGACGGCGAGGATGAGCGGATGTTTCGTCTTCGTCGCAATGTGGCCAGCCGGTATGAGGCTGGCGATAAGACAGATCATCGCCGGCAGCATCAGGGTCACGGCAAGATGGCTCGTCCAGACCGGCGGATACCACAACATGCCCGTCTCCTGCCGGGCTTCCCCGAAGGCATAGATGACGAGACCGAGCGTGATGAGGCTGGCGAGGGAATAGACGCCCTTGAAAGGACCTTCACCCATTTTCGCGATCAGCCGCGCGCGAAATTGCGGCGCAAAAACTCTTAAAAGATGCGTCAGGAAAAACAAGGCAAGACAGAGTACGAGAAAAAGCATGAAACACAGTCCCCGGTGGATCGGAACGCGGCCAAAATAACCGCGAGGCAGAACAGGAATTAGGCTTAAAGACGTTTAAAAGCCAGACTATTCAAAGCTTCGCCTTATTCCACCCGCAAAAGGCCACGATGTTTCATATGACGGATGACTGATGTTTCGCGAATTTGCCGCTTTTTCCCTGTCGCTTCTCACCGCCCTGCCCGCTTTTGCCGAAAATACGGAAAAGCCGAAGCAGCTCGTCATCGTGTCTTTTGATGGCGCAGGCGACAATACGCTATGGGAAAGAAGCCGGGCGACAGCGAAGGAAGTCGGCGCCCATTTCACCTATTTTCTCGCCTGCACACTGGTGCTGGATCGCAAGACCAGCGCCAAGACCTATCAGGGACCCGGCCAGAAGGCCGGTCGCTCGAATGTCGGTTTCGGCCAGTCGCCGGAAGAGGTGGAGGCAAGGCTCAGAAACATCTGGGCCGCCTATCGCGAAGGTAACGAGATCGGCAACCACACCTGCGGCCATTTCGATGGCGGGCAGTGGACAGCGGAACAATGGGACGGCGAATTCACCACCTTCACCAGCATGCTGGAAAACGCCTGGCAAATGATCGGCAAGAAGGGCGAAGAACCCGAAGGCTGGCGCGACATGGTGAAGAACATCAACGGTTTCCGCGCCCCTTATCTGTCGCAGGGACCGGCTTTGACCGCCGCGCAGAAGAAGCACGGCTTCGTTTATGACGCCACCAGCGTTACCAAGGGACCGGAATGGCCGGTGGAGCGTGACGGTATTCAACATTTCGGCCTGCCGCTCATACCGGAAGGACCTGGCAACCGGCCCATCATCGCCATGGACTACAATCTCTTCATCCGCCATTCCATCGGCGTCGAGACACCGGATCGTTCGAAGGAATTCGAGGAACGCGCCTACACGGCCTTCCGCAACGCTTTCGACAGGCAATATAATGGCGAGCGCATTCCGCTACAGATGGGCTTTCACTTCGTGAAGATGAATGGCGGCGCCTATTGGAACGCCTATGAGCGCCTGCTGCGCGAAGTCTGCCGGAAAGACGATGTCGCCTGCGTGAGTTATGCTGAGGCGATGCCGATGATCGAGGCCCGCAAGAAGCAGAAGACCGAGGGCTGAAATTGTCAGCTCGCGCAAAAAAGGCGGCCGGTTGGCCGCCTTTTTTGTTTTCGTCAGGGCTTGTTGGCCGCCAGCTCACCTGCTTCCGCTTCCCGCTGAAGATAACGCTCGTCGATGTCAGGCAGGGGTTTGTCGTCGATCGCGGCTTCGAAGGCCACGAGACGTTTATGGATGGAAAGCAGTTCGATGATCGTCGTCCAGGAATTGACCAGATACTGAAACGAATTGCTGACCTGACCGAAGGCCGTGGCGATCTGCTGGTAGATACCATAGGTGATCTTGCCGGCGACGATGGTGGGAACAAGCATCAGGAGCAGGAACACCGCATCGGCCTGGATGTAGAAATACCGCGCCACGTTGAAATAGAGATAGTGCCAGTACATGCGGAAATAGTTCTTCCGCACATTGGAATAGAGCTCCTTGACTGTCGGCGGCTGGGCGCGGTCGGCGTGATCCTCGCCATAGACCAGTTCCTTACGATAGGCGGCTTCCACACGCTGGTTGCGGAAGTTCAAGCCGGGCAGCTTGATGCCGACCGTCGCCAGCAGCACCGTACCGAATATGGACCAGACGATCGCCAGCCAGAACAGCGCATGCGGCACTTCGCCGATGATCGGCAATTCAGAGACATAGGACGACAGCGCAAACAGGATCGGCAGGAAAACGACGAGCGTCATCACCGAGTTGATCAGGGTGATGCCCAATGCCTCCAGCGTGGAGGAGAACCGCATCGTATCTTCCTGAACACGCTGGGAAGCACCTTCGATATGGCGCAGCTTTTCCCACTTGGACATGTAGAAGTCGTTCATCGCGGTTCGCCAGCGGAAGATGTAATGGCTGGTGAAGAAATCCGTCAGGATCGAAACCGCCATGCTGAGAAAGGCGATCTTGGCGAAGACGATCTGGAGGCTGTAGAAATCCCAGACTTCGATACCCGGTTGTTTGGAAAGGGCATTTTGCAGAAGATCGCCGAAAGGCCGCCGGAAATTATTGATGACGACGGAAATCTGAACGCCGAAATAGGTCACCGCGATAATCAGCAGCGATCCCCATATGGACCAGAGCTTCCAGGGGTGATCCTTGGCGATGACGGTCCAGACAACGCCGAATAACGCCAGGCACGATGCGAGATAGCAGTAAAAGAACAGATTTGCGGGAACCAGAAAATAGCTGAGATCGTAGGGTTCCTGCTCGGGCATCACATAGCCCCAAGACCTGCCTACGCTATCAACGATGAAGTACCAGGCAAGAATGGCGACGAAGGCCCAGACAATCGCGGAGATGAAGAACAATTTGGGCTTGGGAAAGAAAGAATGAAACACGTTTAGAACTCACGCGCGTTTGAAATCAGCCATTATTGGCGAAGCACTAGATGGCCCGAACCTAGGGCAGAAATTTGTGCACAGCAACGGCGAAGCGCGGACCTTAACAAGATGTAAGGCGCGAACGGCGGATCGATCCCGGCGAAAAGCCTCGCAAAAGGTCTGGATTGGTGCCGGAGAACCCGTGCAGGCTCAACGCAGCCGCTCGGCGGCAAGAACCGGCAGCATCAGCACGATACTGACGACCAGCACGGCGGAGGCGAGAATGCTGGGCGCGGTAAAACTTCCCGTCACCTCGGCGATCCACCCGGCGGCCAGCGGCCCGACGATCTGCCCCATTCCGAAGGCCGCCGTCATCAGCGCGAAGGCGCGGCGCGGGCTTGGCCCGGCAAATTCCCGGCCGAGCTGCAGGCCATAGGCGGTGATGACCATGAAGGTCAGCCCCAGAAGCAGACCGCCCGCCAGAACGCCAGGCACCGGTGGCAGCATCACGGAGGCGAAGACGCCGACGGCTTCGACGGCAAGAACGATCACGAAGGCCCGTTTCAGCCCCTTCGCCTTCAGCAGCGGTTTCCACAGGAACAGCGAAACGGCGGCGGCGCAGCCGGTGATGAACCACGCCAGAAATTCCACGAAAGCGCCGGCCGCCGCCATGCGGGCAATCGCCACGATGAAGGTGGCGGTGATGACATAACCGAAACCGAACAGCCCATAGGCGAGCGTTGTCAGAAACAGCGGCCGCGTCCATTGGAGTGGCGGCTCGGCCACCGAGGACGCATGCCGCGGCGGGCCTGCGGGCAGCACCCGCCAGACAAGCAGAAATGTCAGGAAGGAAAAGACGGCGCCGGCGATCCACTCCTCCCGCCAGGAGGCGCCGCCGCCATCAAAAACAACACCGATCAGATAGACCGCAAGCGAGGAGATCGCGATACCCGCGCCAACCCCGCCATAATGCAGCGCCTGAATATGATCCTTACCGGCCTTCATGGCGTGGCCGATGACGATCTGCGACGTGAAGATCATGGTCAGCGCGCTGGCGACACCGGCGAGAAAGCGGATGATGGTGAAGGCCGCGACGGAATTGAACGCGGCCATGGCAAGCAGCAGCGCAGCCGTGGAAAACAGACCACCAAGCGCGACCAGCCGCTCCCGTCCAGAACCCCAGGAATAGGCCGAAAGCACCGCACCCGCCAGATAACCGGCAAAATTCCCCGCCGCGACAATGCCCGCATCCCCCGCCGAAAGCGGCACATCCGCCATCATGCCAGGCAGGATGGGGGTGAAGGAAAAGCGGCCGAAACCCATGGCGGACGCCATCATGAGAGCCCCGGCGAAACCGAGTGCAGTCAGATGTCTGGCGGAAAGTGGCTTGTCGGTGGTCATGCATGGCTTATCGCAATCGGGCGGATAAGCGACAAGCGAGTTATTTTGATCGGCGTCATAAGCCGGATTTATCGGTCACGCGGCGAGCAGCGATGCGTTCCGAGTGTGCCGCGTATTTCTTCTCCCCGAGAGGGAGAAGGTGGCCCGAAGGGTTCGGATGAGGGGGCAACGTTGCCGGATTTTCGGAGAGCTTGCCCCCTCAACCCGCTGCCGCGGACTTCTCCCCGGCGGGGAGAAGAAACAAGCGGCACGCACTCCCCTTAAAAGCGAGGATGACGGAGAGGAGGTTTAGCTGTCATTCAACCAGCGTCAGCACCAGCGGCCCGTTCTTCGTCGCCACTACGGTATGCTCATACTGCACAGTCGGCGCGCTCGGATCGCTGTAGAGCGTCCACGGATCGTCATCACCATCTTCGGCCCAATAGGCCCCTGTCGAAAGAAACGGCTCGACGGTAAACACCATGCCTTCCTGCATGATGCGGCGCTCGTCCTTGTCCGGCCAGGTCGCCAGTTCCTTCGGCTCCTCATGCAGGGAGCGGCCGATGCCGTGGCTCGCCAGATTGGTGATCAGCGTATAGCGGTTCTTTTTCGCGAAAGCGCCGATGGCATTGCCGATATCGGCGAAGGGCCGCCCGGTTTTCACCTGCTGCAGGCCTGTCCACATGGCGCGTTTGCCATCACGGCACAGCCGTTCGATATCCTTCTTCACCGGCGGCACGGCAAAAGACGAACCCGTATCGCCGAAAAAGCCGTTCTTCACCGCTGAGACATCGATATTGACGAGATCACCCGCCTTGATGATGCGTGGCCCCGGAATACCGTGGGCCACTTCCTCGTTGACGCTGATGCAGGTCGCGCCGGGAAACTTGTAGCAGAACTCCGGCGCGGATTGCGCACCATTGTCCTCCAGCACCTTGCGGCCGATCGCATCCAGTTCGGCCGTGGTGATGCCGGGTTCCAGCGCGTCCGCCATGGTCTGCATGGCAACGGCGCACAAACGGCCGATATCCTTCAGCAGATCAAGTTCTTCTTCGGTGGAAATGACCATGTCTCTGTCCGTCGTTCTATTTGGCGGGTCTGAAAACGCCCGCCTTGGTAATCATCAGGCCGTGGCTTTCACCGGATCGGCACTCCCCGTCAATTCTTTTCTGACAACAGGGGCGACTTTCGTACCATAAAGCTCGATGCCGCGCATGATCTGATCATGCGGCATCAACCCGATGGCCATCTGCAGCAGGAAGCGATCATTCTTGAACACGCCATGTGCCTTGATGATCTTTTCCGCCACCAGTTCCGGTTCGCCAAGGAAGAGATTGCCCTCCGGCCCGCGCGCTGCATCGAAATGGGCGCGGTTCGTCGGCCCCCAGCCGCGCTCGCGGCCGATGCGGTTCATCACCTCCGCCTGCGGCCCGTAAAACTGGTCCGCCGCCTTGTCGGTGGTGTCGGCAATGAAGCCGTGCACATTGATGCTGGTGCGCAGCTTCGTCTTCTCCTGTCCCGCCCGGCGTGCTGCCTCATGGTAGAGGTCGAACAACGGTGCGAAACGGCGATATTCGCCGCCGATGATGGCGAGCGCTACCGGCAAGCCCATGGCGCCTGCCCGCGCCACCGATTGCGGCGTGCCGCCCACGGCGATCCACACGGGCAGACGTTCCTGCAACGGACGCGGATAAACGCCGCGCCCATTGATGGCCGGATGTTTGGTGCCGGACCAGGTGACGATTTCCTGCTCGCGCAGCGCCAGAAGCAGATCAAGCTTTTCGGAAAACAACACGTCGTAATCTTCGAGGTCGTAACCGAACAGCGGGTAGGATTCGATAAAAGAACCACGCCCGGCCATGATTTCGGCGCGACCGTTCGAGAGAAGATCGACGGTCGAAAATTGCTGGAAAACCCGCACCGGATCATCCGAACTCAACACCGAGACGGCGCTGGTGAGACGGATGTTCTTCGTCTTCACCGCCGCAGCCGCAAGCACGGTGGAGGGTGAGGAAGCGACATAATCCGGGCGGTGGTGCTCGCCCAGCCCGAAAACATCAAGCCCGACCTGATCGGCAAGCTCGATTTCCTCAAGAAGATCCTTCAGACGGCGCGCGCCTTCCGGCCCGCGGCCATCGGCCGGGTTGGGATTGACATCCGCGAATGTGTAAAGACCGAGTTCCATAAACGATACCTCTGTTTGCTTGCCTGAGAGATAGGGACGGGCGGCCCGGCAGACAAACGTAAAATCTGCCGCAAAATCTGGATGCTTAGCGTCGAAAAAATCGATGGCCGCAGCGCCAGGAACCGTGCTGACCTCTCAATCCTAAATGGCGATTGCCAGCCTGCCCCCTTTGGGCATAACCTGCTTAAACATGTGCGAAGTAATGCAAAAAGGGGAAAGCATGCATCGGACAGTTATCGTGACAGGCTCTACAAGCGGTATCGGCCTTGGCATCGCCCAGCGATTTGCGCGGGAAGGCGCCAATATCGTGCTGAACGGCTTTGGCGACGAGGACGAGATTGAAAAACTGCGCCTTTTGCTGGAGGCCGAAAGCGGCGGGCGCGTGCTTTACCACCCGGCCGATATGACGAAGCCGCACGAGATCGCCGACCTCATCAATTCCTCCCACGAAAAGCTCGGCTCGGTGGATGTGCTCATCAACAATGCCGGCATCCAGCATATCGCGCCCATCGAGGACTTCCCGACGGAAAAATGGGACTGGATCATCGCCATTAATCTGACCAGTTCCTTCCATACCATGCGCGCCGCGATACCGCTGATGAAAAAGGCCGGTAAAGGCCGCATCATCAACATTTCCTCGGCCCATGGCCTCGTCGCCTCGCCGTTCAAATCGGCCTATGTGGCGGCCAAACACGGCATCATGGGCCTGACGAAGACGGCAGCGCTTGAACTTGCGCAGACCGGCGTCACCGTCAACGCCATCTGTCCCGGTTACGTGCTGACACCGCTTGTCGAAAAGCAGATACCGGAAATGGCCAAGGTGCGCGGCATCAGCGAAGAGGCGGTGAAGAACGACGTGATGCTGGAATTGCAGGCAACCAAGCAATTCGTCACCGTCGACGATGTGGCGGCTGCTGCCCTGTTTCTGGCAAGCGACGCAGCCAGCAACATCACCGGCACGCATATTTCCGTCGATGGCGGCTGGACGGCGCAATAATTGCCGGTTTTTCTTTCCGTTATGGAAACAATGAATTGCCAAAACGGAAATCGATATGCACGCGCGGTCGTGCATAGATGTATCGGGATAATGACAAGAAACCGGCTCGGCAGCCGGACAAAAAGCAGGGCATTGCATGAAAGACGCGATCAGCTTCATCCTCAACAGCGAAACCATCTCGCTTAGGGATTTCGGACCGACCGACACGCTTCTCGATTACCTCCGCATCAGCAAGCGGTTGACCGGGACCAAGGAAGGCTGCGCGGAAGGCGACTGCGGCGCCTGCACGGTGCTGGTCGGGCGGCTGCTGGATGGTTCGCTGCGGTATGAAAGCGTCAATGCCTGCATCCGTTTTTTAGGCTCGCTGCACGGCACCCACATCGTCACGGTGGAGCATCTGGCCGCCCGCGATGGCACGCTGCACCCCGTTCAGCAGGCCATGGTGGATTTCCACGGGTCGCAATGCGGTTTCTGCACGCCGGGCTTCATCATGTCGCTTTATGGCCTCTGGCTGACCAGCGAAAAACCCGGCCGCGCCGATATCGAAAAGGCGCTGCAAGGCAATCTCTGTCGATGCACGGGTTATGAGCCGATCGTGAAGGCCGCCGAAAAAATCGCCGCGGCCCGCCCCAGTGCACTCTTCGACCCGCTGCAACGGGACCGCACCGACATCATGGCACGGCTCTGGGCAATCCGCGAAAACGAGACGATCACCGTCGTCAGAGGCGAGGATCGCACCATCATTCCGGCGACGCTTTCCGATTTGACCGAGATTTACGCCGCTGAACCGAAGGCCACCATCGTCGCCGGCTGCACCGATGTCGGCCTGTGGGTGACGAAGCAGATGCGAGCGCTGAACCCGGTAATCTTCATCAACAATCTCGGGGATTTGCAGACGATTACCGTGGATGAGGACGGCGTCACGCTCGGTGCCGGCGTCACCTACAGCCAGGCCTTCAAGACCATTGCAGACCATTTCCCACCGCTTGCCCGGCTGTTCAACCGCCTCGGCGGCGAGCAGGTGCGCAATATGGGAACCATCGGCGGCAACATCGCCAACGGCTCGCCCATCGGCGATACACCACCGGCGCTGATCGCGCTTGGCGCGACGCTCACCCTGCGCTCGTCTTCCGGCGGCCGCACCGTGCCGCTGGAGAGCTATTTCATCGATTACGGCAAACAGGACCGGCTGAGCGGCGAATTCGTCGAAAAGCTCTTCATCCCGTTCCAGAGACCGGAAAGCCATTACGCCGTCTACAAGATTTCCAAACGGCGCGACGAGGATATTTCCGCGCTGTGCGCCGCTTTTAATCTGACACTCGACGCTGAAGGCACCATCGAAGATATCCGCATCGCCTTTGGCGGCATGGCCGGCACGCCGAAACGGGCCGCGCATCTGGAGGCAGCCCTTCTCGGCAAGGCGTGGTCGCAAGATACTATCGACGCGGCGCGCGATGTGCTGGACGAGGATTTTACACCGCTAACCGACTGGCGCGCGACCGCCGAATATCGCCAATTGACGGCCAAGAACCTGCTGACGCGGTTCTTCCTTGAGACTTCGGGCGAAAAGCAGGAACTTGCGCGCTTCACGCTGGAGGAGGCTTGAACAATGGACACCACAAGCTTCGACAAAACCAAGACCGAAATCGACGGCCCCATCCATACGTCGCTCCGGCACGATTCCGCCCATAAGCATGTGACCGGCAGCGCCGAATATATCGATGATATCCCCGAACCCGCCGGCCTCATCCACGGCGCACTCGGCCTTTCCGACCGCGCACATGCAGAAATCGTCTCGATGGACCTTTCCGAAGTGGAAGCCACACCGGGTGTGTTGTGGGTCATGACCGGCAAGGATGTGCCCGGCGAAAACGATGTCTCGTCAGGCGGCCGTCACGACGAACCTTTGCTGGCCGAAACGAAGGTCGAATTCCACGGACAGCCGATCTTCGCGGTCTTTGCCGAAACCCGCGATATAGCCAGAAAGGCGGCCCGCAAGGCAAAGATCACCTATAAGGACCTGCCGCATTTCACCGATATCGATACGGCAATTGAGAATGGCGGCGCGCTCGTCATCGATCCGATGACGCTGAAACGCGGCGATGCGAAGCTCGAAATGGATGTAGCACCTCGCCGCCTCACCGGCACCATGCGGATCGGCGGGCAGGAGCATTTTTATCTCGAAAGCCACATCGCCATGGCCGTGCCGGGCGAAGACGACGAGGTGACGCTGTGGAGTTCCACCCAGCATCCGAGCGAAATCCAGCATATCGTCAGCCACATCCTGCAGGTGCCGTCCAACGCCGTCACGGTGCAGGTGCGCCGCATGGGTGGCGGTTTCGGCGGTAAGGAAACGCAGGGCAACCAGTTTGCCGCCCTCTGCGCCATTGCCGCCAAGAAACTGAACCGGGCCGTGAAAATTCGCCCGGACCGCGACGAGGACATGAGCGCTACCGGCAAGCGCCATGATTTCCGCGTCGATTACGAGCTTGGCTTCGATGACGAAGGCCGCATCCACGCCGTGGACGCCACCTATGCCGCCCGCTGCGGCTTTTCCTCCGATCTCTCCGGCCCGGTCACGGACCGCGCGCTGTTCCATGCGGATTCCAGCTATTTCTATCCGCATGTGCACCTCACCTCGCGGCCGCTGAAAACCCACACCGTCTCAAACACCGCCTTTCGCGGTTTCGGCGGCCCGCAGGGCATGCTCGGCGCGGAACGGTTCATTGAGGAGATCGCCTATGCCGTTGGCAAGGATCCGCTCGATATCCGCAAACTGAATTTCTACGGCGAGACCGGCTCGGGCCGCACAACGACGCCCTATCATCAGGAAGTCGAGGACAACATCATTGCCCGTGTCGTCGAGGAGCTGGAGACGTCGAGCGACTACAACGCACGACGCGAGGCAATCATCGAGTTCAACAGGACCAGCCCGATCATCCGCAAGGGCATCGCGCTCACCCCGGTAAAATTCGGCATTTCCTTCACCATGACCGCCTTCAATCAGGCGGGCGCGCTGGTGCATATCTATAATGACGGCTCCATCCACCTGAACCATGGCGGCACCGAAATGGGCCAGGGCCTTTACACCAAGGTGGCGCAGGTGGTGGCCGATGCCTTCCAGGTGGATATCGGCCGGGTGAAGATAACAGCCACGACCACCGGCAAGGTGCCGAACACCTCGGCCACCGCCGCCTCCTCCGGCACCGATCTGAACGGCATGGCGGCCTATGACGCCGCCCGCCAGATTCGCGAGCGGCTCATCAAATTCGCCGCTGAAAATTGGAATGTGCCGGAAGAAGAAGTCGTCTTCCTGCCGAACCGGGTGCGCATCGGCCTTGAGGAAATCGCCTTCAATGATTTCATCAAAAAGGCCTATTTCGCCCGCGTGCAGCTTTCCGCCGCCGGTTTTTACAAGACGCCGAAAATCCACTGGGACCGCGCCGCCGGACGCGGCACGCCGTTTTATTATTTCGCCTATGGCGCGGCCTGCTCGGAAGTGTCGATCGATACGCTGACCGGCGAATACATGATGGAACGCACCGATATCCTCCACGATGTCGGCAAGTCGCTCAACCCGGCGATCGATATCGGCCAGATCGAGGGCGCCTTCGTGCAGGGCATGGGCTGGCTGACGACGGAGGAATTGTGGTGGGACGGCAAGGGGCGGCTGCGCACCCATGCGCCCTCCACCTACAAGATCCCGCTCGCCTCCGACCGGCCGAAAATCTTCAACGTTCAGCTGACGGAATGGTCGGAAAATGCCGAACCTACCATCGGCCGCTCCAAGGCCGTGGGCGAGCCACCCTTCATGCTGGCGATCTCGGTTCTGGAAGCCCTCTCCATGGCCGTCGCCTCCGTCGCCGACTACAAGGTCTGCCCGCGCCTCGATGCACCGGCAACGCCCGAACGGGTTCTGATGGCAGTGGAACGGTTGAAGAAGGTGTGAGGGAGGACGTACCCATGCGGCCGAGCCCCCTCATCCGTCGCTTCGCGCCACCTTCTCCCCGGCGGGGAGAAGAAATCTGCCGCGCCGACTCGCCTTTTCTGAAAGCATGTAAGGTGGGCGGAGCCAGTGCTCCGGGTTTCTTCTCCCCGCCGGGGAGAAGGTGGCGCAAAGCGCCGGATGAGGGGGCCAGCCCCAATGCCTGACACCTCCTTATCCACTTTCCTCGCCCGCCCAGCCCCCGCAATCCTCGTGGAAATCGAGTCCGTCAAAGGCTCATCCCCGCGCGAGGCCGGCACCTTCATGCTGGTCAGCCAGGAAGCCCTATGGGAAACCATCGGCGGCGGGCAGTTCGAATATATGGCGATAGACCACGCCCGCGCCATGCTGCGAACGGGTGCCGCCGAAGACCGCATGGACATTCCGCTAGGCCCGGAAATAGGCCAATGCTGCGGCGGTCGCACCCTCATCCGCTTCCGGCACATAACGGCGGAAATCGCCGCCGCGCTGGAGGCAAGGCTGAAGGGTGAAGCCGAACAGCAGCCCGCCGTCTTCATTTTCGGGGCAGGCCATGTCGGCAAAGCGCTGGCTGAAGCGCTGTCGCTGTTGCCTTTGACCCTGACCATGGTGGAAACGCGGGAAGCCGAGCTGCGCGATCTTCCGGCCGGCATCGCATCCATATTGACCCCCATGCCGGAAGCGTTCGTTGCGAAAATCCCGGCAAACGGCGCGGCCATCATCGTTACCCACGATCACGCGCTCGATTTCCTGATTGCGAAGGAAGCGCTTGCTCGCGACGATCTCGCCTATGTCGGCATGATCGGCTCGAAAACCAAACGCGCCACTTTCGCCCATTGGCTGGAGCGGGAAGGAGAGCCCCCTTCCCGCCTTGCAAAACTCATCCTGCCCATCGGCGGCACCAGCGTCCGGGACAAGCGCCCTGCCGTCATAGCGGCCCTTGTGGCAGCCGAGTTGCTGCAAGCATTTTCCGCTGCCGAAACCCGTCGCAACGAAAATCAACGCGCCCATCCTCAAGGCCAAGATCACGCCTGAGCCCATCGGGCAGGCTTTCATCGGCCAGATTGTCCGGCTGAAAGCTTTCAAGGGTAAACCGTTCCGCTGTCCGTAGACCCGCGCGCAGGCGGGACCACGCGCGCAAGAGTGCTGTGCGCATGTTCGTCTCCATTCAGAAATGTCAGAAGTACAGTTGATGAATTGAGCTAAAAATGCTCTGGTTTCCGGAGAAAAACCAATGAAACCTTTGGCCTTTGGCATAAAGAGAACTTATCCATGAAAATGTCTCGCCAGTTCCCCCTGAATGCCCTGCGCGTCTTCGATGCCGCCGCAAGACATCTGAGCTTCACCAAGGCTGGTGAGGAGCTGGGCATGACGCAGACGGCGGTGAGTTATCAGGTGAAGCTGCTGGAGGAAAATATCGGCGAGCCGCTTTTCCTGCGCACGGCGCGGCAGGTATCGCTGACGGAAGCGGGGCAGAAACTGGCCCCGAAGGTTGCGGAAGCCTTCAATATTCTGACGGAAGCCGTCGACAGTGTGCGCGACACGCCCGACGCCACCTTGACCATCCATTCCACCGCCACCTTCGCATCGCGCTGGTTGTCGCGACATCTGGGCGCGTTCCAACTGGAGCATCCCTCCATCGCCGTCAGACTGGAAACATCGGGAACACTGATCGATTTCAATCAGTCGGACTGCGATGTCGCCATTCGCTGGAGCAAAGATGACGTGAAGGGATTGACCTATCACCGGCTGCTTCCCGGCGTATACACGCCGATGCTGCATCCCGATCTTGCGCAGAGCATCGGCGGCTTGAAGCAACCGGAAGACCTGCTGCGGCTGCGCATCATCGATCCCGGCGACGTGTGGTGGAGCCAATGGTTCCGGGAAGTCGGCATCGAAAACCCAAATCTGGAGCGTTATCCGCGCAGCCGCCTCAGCGTTCAGGCTTTCGAAGCGGCAGCCGCGATCGCGGGTCAGGGTGTGGCCATGCTCACCCCTGAACTTTACGCCGACGAGATCGCGCTCGGGCGTCTTTACCAGCCCTTCGGGCATCTCAGCAACGAGGGAAAGAACTACTGGCTGGTCTATCCGGAAAACCGCCGGAACATTCGCAAGATAACGCTGTTTCGCGACTGGATACTGAAGCGGATCGAGGAAAGCCGGCCCCTGCCGCCACATCAAAATCCCATATCCGGCGCATAAAAACAGCGCGGTGTATCCTCATCCGGAAACAGACAGAGATGATATTCGCCGTCCTCGGACCGTCTTGCCTCGCTCTGCGACCAGTTGAAGATATGCCGCCGCGTGACCATGCGGTGATCGCCGGGGGCGAGCGAAACCTCATAACCGTCGGGCGTGACACGAACGCTTCGCGTGGGGATCATCTGGCAGTCGCCGGTTTCGGCATCGCCATTGCAGCAATAGCTCTCATATTTGAACCCCTTGTGGGATTCATGGGCAAGTGCTGTGGCGCTGACCGCCAGCAGCAGAAGCAGGACCGTCAGAACAAGGCGCATCGGCATGGTCTCCGTTGAAAACAACGGCGGTGCCGGAAGGTCATTGCGTCACTTCATTCAAAATCCAAGCATTCATGCACACCCGGACGCAACAGCACCGGGAACTGCGACATCCGCCCTCGATCTGCCCCGCCCCCGGGGTTCGCAGCGCCCGCTTTCGGAATGAACCGCCAGCGAAAACATGTCATCGAAGCCTTCAGGCCCCGCAGCCCGATAGTCTAGCACATCGGCAGACCGCACGAAGGATAATAGCTGAGTCGCATTAGCCAGCTAAGCACAAACGACAGGGCGACGGCGTTTGGCGCAGCTTTACCGGGCTTGCCATCGCGCAATCCACATGCCGAAAGGGTTGTGCACACAAGCGAACCAGATTGTGAACAATCATCGCGTGGTGTTTGCTTTTCCCTTTCCTAACGGTCAAATTTCTCGCAAGGTGCGCTGCACAAGGATCAGGGGAACCGCATGTACGAATATGCCATTGCGTGGGAATGGATGGCCTTTGCCGTTCGCTGGCTCCACGTCATCACCGCCATCGCCTGGATCGGCTCATCCTTTTATTTCATCGCGCTCGATCTCGGGCTGGTCAAACGGGCGCATCTGCCGCCGGGGGCCTATGGCGAGGAATGGCAGGTGCATGGCGGCGGTTTTTACCACATCCAGAAATATCTGGTCGCCCCCGCCCAGATGCCCGAGCATCTGACGTGGTTCAAATGGGAAAGCTACGTCACCTGGCTTTCCGGTTTCGCCATGCTCTGCATCGTTTATTATGGCGGCGCGGACCTTTTCCTCATCGACCATTCGGTGCTGGCGCTCACCCAGTTTCAGGCCATCTGTCTGTCGCTTGCATCGCTGGCCATCGGCTGGCTGTTTTACGATTTCCTCTGCAAATCGCCGCTCGGCAACAATACCTGGGGCCTGATGATCGTGCTTTATGTCGCGCTGGTGGCGATGGCATGGGGTTATACGCAGGTCTTCACCGGCCGTGCCGCCTTCCTGCATCTCGGCGCGTTTACCGCCACCATCATGTCGGCGAACGTGTTTTTCATCATCATTCCGAACCAGAAGATCGTCGTCGCAGACCTAATTGCCGGGCGCACGCCGGACCCGAAATATGGCCGCATCGCCAAGCAGCGCTCGCTGCACAACAACTATCTGACGCTGCCTGTCATCTTCTTCATGCTGTCCAACCACTATCCGCTGGCCTTTGCGACTGAGTTCAACTGGATCATCGCAGCGCTGGTCTTCCTGATGGGCGTTACCATCCGCCACTGGTTCAACACCACCCATGCCCGCAAGGGCAAGCCGACATGGACCTGGCTTGCGACCGCCCTCATCTTCATCGTCATCATGTGGCTTTCCACCGTGCCGAAAGTGCTGACCGGCGAGGAAGAGCAGAAGGCGGCGACGCTTTCGCCGATGCAGCAGCAATTCGTCAGCGACGCTCATTTTACCAAGGCGCGGGATGTGGTTCAGGGCCGCTGTTCCATGTGCCACGCCGCCGAGCCGGTGTGGGAGGGCGTGCCCTTCACGCCGAAATCGGTGAAGCTCGAAACCGACGCGCAGATCGCCGCCCATGCCCGCGAAATCTATTTGCAAGCCGGCCGCAGCCATGCCATGCCTCCCGGCAACATCACCGCCATCACCCCGGATGAGCGCAAAGTGCTGACCGCATGGTATGAAAGCGCGGTCTCCGGGGCTGGGAAAGCCGAAGGAAAGACCGAATGAGCATGGTTCTGCTGCGTGGCCGCCTGCTGAGCTTCCGCCGCGCGCCGCTCACAATCGACGATACGCAAAGCTATCTCTATATCGAAGATGGCGGCCTGCTGCTCGAAAATGGCAAGATCGCCGCCATTGGAGAATACGTCGATATCCGTGCGAAAGCCCCCGAAGACATCGAGGAAAAGGACCGCCGCCCGCACCTCATCGTGCCAGGCCTTATCGACATGCACCTGCATTTCCCGCAAATGCAGGTCATCGGCTCCTATGCCGCCAATCTGCTGGAATGGCTGAACACCTATACTTTCCCCGAAGAATGCCGTTTCGTCGAAACCGCCCATGCACAGCGCATCGCCACGCATTTTTACGACGAGCTTCTGCGCCACGGCACCACCACGGCCGCTGCCTATTGCTCCGTGCACAAGACCTCCGCCGATGCCTTTTTCACTGAGGCCATGAAGCGCAACATGCTGATGGTGGGCGGCAAGGTGATGATGGACCGCAATGCCCCGCAGGGCCTGCTGGACACGCCGGAAACCTCCTATGACGAGACCCGGCAGGTGATCGCCGACTGGCACGGCAAGGGCCGCAACCACGTCGCCATCACCCCCCGCTTCGCCATCACCTCCACGCCGAAACAGATGGAAGCCGCCCAGGCGCTGGCACAGGAGTTTCCCGATCTCTTCATCCAGACGCATCTTTCCGAAAATCTGGACGAGATCAAATATACCTGCGAGCTTTACCCCGAGGCGACCGATTACACCGATATCTATGTGCGCTACGGCCTGATGGGCAACAAGACCCTGCTCGGCCACGCCATCCACCTCTCCGAACGCGAAGCGGATGTGCTGTCGGAAACCGGCGCAGTCGCCGTTCATTGCCCCACCTCCAACCTCTTCATCGGTTCCGGCCTGTTCCCGATGAAGAAGCTGCAACGGCGCGAAAAGCCTGTTCGTATCGCGGTTGCGACCGATATCGGCGGCGGATCGAGCTATTCCATGCTGCGCACCATGGATGAGGCCTACAAGATCCAGCAATTGCTGGGCGAGCGCCTCAACCCGCTGGAAAGCTGGTATCTCATGACGCGCGGCAACGCCGAAGCGCTTTCCATGGTCGACCGCATCGGCACGCTGGACGCCGGCACCGATGCCGACATCACGGTGCTCAACGCCTCCTCCACGCCTGCCATGGCGCTGAAAATGGAAGTGGTGAAAAGCCTGACGGAAGAACTGTTCCTGATGCTGACAATGGGTGATGACCGCACGGTGGTCGAGACCTATGTGGCCGGCAGGGCAATGAAGAGCGTGCTGGCATAGTTCGGCTTGGGCCGAAACATAAAGCCGCTCACTCAATTATATCAGTCACATATTGGAGCGAGCGGATGCCGCTTGTTTCTTCTCCCCGCCGGGGAGAAGTCCGCGGCAGCGGGATGAGGGGGCAAGCGTGCGGTCAATCGCTGGCGTTGCCCCCTCATCCGACCCTTCGGGCCACCTTCTCCCCGGCGGGGAGAAGAACCGTGCCGCACCCGCTCGCTATACATGATTGCCTGACGCCGTCTCGGCCGAATGCGAAAACGCTGTGGAGCACCCCGTGGCCAACTTCGACACAACCACCCTGCTCATGGTTCTCGCGACCTTCATCGTCGCCGGCATCGTCAAGGGCGTCACCGGCATGGGACTGCCCACCGTCGCCATGGGCGTGCTCGGTCTCTTCATGCCGCCGGTCATTGCCGCAGGGCTGCTCATCCTGCCCTCCTTCATCACCAATATCTGGCAGTTACTGGCCGGGCCGGATTTCCGGGCCATCGTGAAGCGGCTATGGCCGATGATGATCGCCATCGCCCTCGGCACCCTCATCGGCATCCGGCTGATGACGTCAGGCACCGGCGTCTGGACTACCTCGGCGCTCGGCCTCTGCCTTGCGGCTTACGCGGCCTACAGCCTGTTTGCCAGACCCGTCTCGATTCCGGCAAGGCTGGAACCGAAGCTCTCCCCGGTTATGGGGCTGGCAACAGGCCTGCTGACCGGCGGCACCGGAATTTTCGTCGTGCCCGCCGTGCCCTATATCCAGTCGCTCGGTTTCAGCCGCGATGATCTCGTGCAGGCGCTTGGCCTTTCCTTCACCGTCTCCACCGTCGCGCTCGCCGCCGGCCTTGCCTCCCAGAATGCCTTTCACGTTGAGCATCTGTCGCTTTCCGCGCTGGCCGTGCTGCCCGCGCTCGCCGGCATGTGGCTTGGCCAGAAGATCCGCTATATCGTCAGCCCGGCGACGTTCCGGCGCTGGTTTCTCATCTGCCTGCTTTTACTGGGAGCCGAACTGTTTTTGCGGGCGTTCTGGTGATGAAAATCCGTCGATTTTGATGTTGCAGCCGCCACATTCATGCTATGTGAAGCCATCATTCAAATGTGAAGGCTTTATCCATGGGCAAAATCCTCACCATAGCGGACCTGAAGCGACAGGCTCAGCGCCGTGTGCCAAAAATGTTTTTCGACTATGCCGATAGCGGCGCTTGGACGGAAAGCACCTACCGCGCCAATGAGGATGATTTCGCGAAGATAAAGCTGCGCCAGCGCGTGCTGGTGGATATGACCGACCGGTCGCTGGCGACAGAAATGGTCGGCGAGAAGGTTTCGATGCCGGTGGCGCTCTCCCCCACCGGGCTGACCGGCATGCAACATGCCGATGGCGAAATGCTGGCCGCAAAAGCGGCTGAGGAATTCGGCGTGCCTTTCACGCTCTCCACCATGAGCATCTGCTCCATAGAGGATGTCGCATCCGTCACGTCGAAGCCCTTCTGGTTCCAGCTTTACGTGATGAAGGACCGGGACTTCGTCAACAACCTGATCGACCGCGCCAAGGCGGCGGGGTGCTCGGCACTGGTGCTGACGCTCGACCTGCAAGTTCTCGGCCAGCGTCACAAGGATTTGCGCAACGGCCTGTCGGCGCCACCGAAATTCACCCCGAAACATATCTGGCAGATGGCGACCCGGCCGAAATGGTGCCTGGACATGGCTCGCACCAAGCGCCGCAGCTTCGGTAACATCGTCGGGCACGCCAAAAACGTCTCCGACCTGTCGTCGCTCTCTTCATGGACGGCGGAGCAGTTCGATCCGCGCCTGTCCTGGAAAGATGTCGAATGGATCAAGCAGCGCTGGGGCGGCAAGCTGATCCTCAAGGGCATTCTTGACGAGGAAGATGCGCGCGCCTCGCTCGACACAGGCGCCGACGCCATCATCGTCTCCAACCATGGCGGCCGCCAGCTCGATGGCGCGCATTCCTCCATCGCCATGCTGCCGAAGATCGTCGATGCTGTCGGCGACAGGGTCGAGGTGCACATGGATGGCGGCATTCGCTCCGGTCAGGACGTACTGAAGGCAGTAGCGCTCGGTGCCAAGGGCACCTATATCGGCCGCCCCTTCCTCTACGGCCTCGGCGCTGATGGCAAACAGGGCGTGACGACGGCGCTGGAGATCATCCGCAAGGAAATGGATGTCAGCATGGCGCTTTGCGGCAAGAGGCTGATCACGGATGTGGATCGCAGTATTTTGGCGTGATGGTGACGTAGAGTAGATGGGGCAGCGCCTCAGAGCCGAGGCGTCATGAAGTCCCGCCCTACGCCGCCTCCCTCATCCCTGTGCCTGTCACAGGGATCCAGCCAGCCCAAGTCCTTGGGCTGAAAGGAGTCTTTCCGTCGCGCAGACGCGCGCCGATTGGATTCCTGTGACAAGCACAGGAATGAGGGTGGAGGGATGCCGTCAATGCCCCACCGTCTTCGAAAACACATTCACGATCACCACGCCGGTGATGATGAAACCGAGACCGATAACGGCGGCAATATCCAGCGTCTGGCGGAAAACAAAATATCCAATGCCGGAAATCAGCACTATGCCGAGCCCGCTCCAGATCGCATAGGCCACGCCGACAGGGATGACGCGCAGCGTGAATGACAGAAGATAAAAGGCCGCGCCGTAAAACACCGCCATCAGCACCGTCGGCAGCAACCTGGTGAATTGCTGCGACTGCTGCAGGAAAGAGGTTGCTATGACCTCGCAGATAATGGCCGCGACAAGCGCCCCATAGGTAAAAACAGCCGCGTTCATCGTTCCGTTTCCTTTGTCGTCTGGGCGATCATCCGGGCCTTGAGAGCCACCCTGTCGCCACCTGCCCTGCCATCATCGGCCAGCAGATCGGCAAACCAGATGCCATCAGCCGCAAGCCGCACCATCTCCAGTACCACCCCGTCATCCGTATCTTTATGACGGGCAAGACGCCCCTCTACCCAGCTGGTCCACATGCGCCTGAGCGACGGTTCGCCGACCATGGAAACCGAGATCGCCGCCCACTGCCTGCCCGAATCCCGGTCGCGATCATCGAAAACCGCGTTGACATAGGCCCGCGTGAAGCTCCCATAAGCTTCACAATCCTGTGAGATGAGGGCGTCGATTTCCGCATCCAGCGCGCCCAGAAGGTCCGCCATCACCGCCTCCAGCAAGACCTGCTTGGAGGCGAAATGGTGGAATAACCCGCCCTTCGTCACCCCGGCGGCATCGGCCACCGCCTGCACGGAAAGCGCGGCAACGCCCTGATCAGCAGCAAGTTTCGCCGCGCAATCGAGAAGATTGCGGCGCACGATTTCCGGCTGTTTTTTACGTTCGTGAGCATTTGTCATGTTTGCAAACATACCGGACGGTAGGTTTCTTTTCAAGGAAATTGTGAGGGCAGCGGATGGGTTGAAATTCATACTTAATTAAGCATGAAAGCGATCTCTAAAGTTTTAGCGGTTTTGTTGCCTGAAAGTGTCAGTAAAACTTGAAATCAACAGCGGTGGTCAAACAAAAGGGGCGGATTATGTCGGGAACGGTCAAACGGGGAATGGCGGGAACATGGGTCTTCGCACTCGCCTTCTTTTGCGCGATCCTCTCATTGCAGGCATCGCCTGCGCAGGCCGGTTATGCCCATTTCATCATGGATGCCAATACCGGCAAGGTTCTGGCGTCCCGCAATGCCGATGTGTTGAACCACCCCGCTTCGCTCACCAAGATGATGACGCTTTACATGACCTTCGAGGCGCTGCATGCCGGCCGGATTCGCTGGGATCAGAAGATAAAGATGTCCAGGAATGGTGCAGCCGTCATCCCCTCCAAGCTTTATGTGCGTCAGGGCCAGACCTTCACCGTGCGCGAAGCCGTTTATGGCATGATCGTCAAATCCGCCAATGACATGGCGGAAGGCATGGGCGATCACCTCGGCGGCTCCGAGGCAAGGTTCGCCGAAATGATGACCCGCAAGGCCCGCCAGCTCGGCATGTCGAAGACGGTGTTCCGCAACGCTTCCGGCCTGCCCAGCAAATCGCAGGTGACGACAGCGCGTGACATGGCGAAGCTCGGCCTTGCGCTGCAGCGCGACTTTCCCAAAGAGTATGGCCTCTTCGCCATGGAATCCTTCAGCTTCCGGGGAAAACGCATCCGCGGCCACAACAATCTGATGTATCGCTATCGGGGCATGGATGGCATCAAGACCGGTTACACCAATGCCTCCGGCTTCAACCTCGTCAGCGCCATCAACCACAATGGCCGCCGCGTCGTCGGCGTCGTGCTGGGCGGCAAGACCGCCCGCAGCCGCGATGCCCAGATGGCCGCCCTTCTCGACAAGGCCGTGCCGCAGGCATCGAGAAGCCGCAACACCGAACAGCTCGTCGCCAGCGCCAATGTCAGCCGCACCTTCGATGTGCCGCCCGCAGCCGTCCCGACCGCATCGGTACCATTGCCAATGTTTGCCGAACGCCGCTCCGACCCGGTCGCCATGCAGATCGCCACGGCCAACAACCAGATGGCCGACATGATTCAGGTCTCCGCCATTCCGAAACCCGCCCCCGTTGCTGCCACGGGCGAGAGAAGCCGCTGGGAAGTGCAGATCGCCGCAGCCGATAGTGAAGCCGCCGCCCGCTCCCTGCTTGCCAATGCGCGCTCGAACATCGGAAGCTATGCCGGGATCGCCCCCTATACCGAAGCGGTGCAAAGCGGATCAGCAACCCTCTACCGCGCCCGCTTCACCGGCTTCGAAGACCAGTCTTCGGCGGTTTCCGCCTGCAAGGAACTGAAGGCGCAGTCTTATGCCTGCGTGGTGATGAATAGCGAGGGATAAGTTTTACCGCTTGATCCAGCCATTCTCCAGCGCATCCGCCAGATACGAAATGCCATTGGCCCGCGCCATCTCGGCCATGGCCAGATTGTCGTAGCGGATATTCCGGAAATAGACCTGCCAGCCGCGCCCGGTTTCTTCCAGCACCGCATAGCTGGCAAGCGGATGACCGGCCTCGACGTGATGGTCGAAGGGCGTATCGTCCTTCCAGCCGGGGCAGCCGACGCTGCCGGGATTGACGATCAGGCGGCCATCGGAAAGCTGCACCGCGCGGGGAATATGGGTATGGCCACACAGCATCAGCGGCTGCGCTATACCTTCCGCCCTCGCCTCGATTTCGGCGAGCGGCCGCAGTTTCAGCACACCTTCCGGCGAAAGCGTTTCCAGCCAATAGTCGAGATCGTCGCGCGGTGAGCCGTGGCAGCAATAGGCAACGTCTTTAAACACCATGCTGAACGGCAAAGTCTGCAGCCAGTCCAGATGCGCGGCGGTCATCTGCGCATGGGCCGGCCTTTCCCAGCTGCCCATATCCTCCGGTGCGCGCTCGATCAGTTCCCGGTCGTGATTGCCGCGAATGCTGGGTATCCAGTTGCCAACCAGCACATCACCGGTAAAACCCGCCTCCAGCGGCCCGCTGAAACAATCGCCGAGGTTGACGATGTCCTTGATGCCGAGCCTGGCGATATCCTCAAGCACGGCCTCCAGCGCAGCGCAGTTTCCGTGAATATCGGCAATGGCGGCAAAGATCATGGCGGTCAGCTTCCTCGATAGGTGGAATAGCTAAAGGGCGAAAGCAGCAGCGGCACATGGTAGTGGCCGCTCTCATCGGCAATGCCGAAACGGATCGGGATAATATCGAGAAAGGCCGGTTCCGGCAGCACAACGCCCTTGCCGCGCAGATAATCGCCGGCATGGAAAACCAGCTCATATTCACCCGCCTTAAAACTGTCGCCGATAAGCAACGGCCCACCATCCACACGGCCATCGCTATTTGTCTCGACTGTCTTGATCTTCTCGCGGCGATCACCCGACAGCCGATAAAGCTCGATCGTCAGCCCCTCGGCAGGCGTGCCATGGGCGGCGTCGAGAACATGGGTGGTCAGACCGGTCATAGCTCTGGCTCCGCGATCATGAAGGGCTCATCGAAAAAATATTCTTCCAGATTGTTGCCAGGCCCTTCGCGATCGGCAACCAGAAAATCAGAGACCGCCTGCAACGGCATCAGGGGATAATGCCAGACGTTGCGGCGGTAATTCACACCCTGATCACCACGCGCCAGAAACACCTGCGGCCGCGTGGGTCTGCCACCGTCGTCTTCCGCAACGACGACGAGGAAAGGCCGGCCGGACAGCGGCGAAAAACTCTGGCTGCCGAGCGGATGCCGCTCCATCATCTCGATGACATGGGGGAACACCCGCGGCTGCCCGCGGAAAATATTGAGGATGATACGCGCATCCTCGCCCGCTGCCTCGGGTGCGGCAAGTGCATGGTGCCTCTCGGTCTGGCCGCCATTGATGTGGCGCATGGAAGAAGGCGTAATTTCGATCACATCGCCGAAGGATGCGAATGCTTGCTTGGTAAGGGGTTTTATGTCGAGATAATCAGTCAAATGTCATTCACCTTGGGCATGCCAGTTTCGGAGAAGGGAGAGACGCGCCTGCAAATCCGGAATACTCTGCGTTATGGTTTTCCAGACGACCGAGAGCTCCGCCCGGAAATAATCATGCACGATCAGATTGCGCATACCCTTCATCTTGATCCAGGGAATTTCCGGGTGCTGCTGTAAAAACGCGGGGTAATGCTTGTCGAGTTTGACAACCGCCTCGCCAATCAGGGCAAGACCCATCATGACCGCCATCTGCGTCCGTGTGTCAGAAGAAAAATCCGCCTCATCCATATCCTGAATGAAATCCCTTATTCTGGAGGCGGCAACATCCATTTCCTTCAGATAGAGCAGAAGCCGATCCGTACTCATACCGCTTTGGCTTCCTTCAGAACACGCGCTCTTATATCCGAATGCAGGCCACCTGTGGTGACAACGTCGACCTCGACGCCAAGCAACGACTTCAATTCCTCCAGTAAACCACCCAGATCAAACAAAGTCGTGCCCGGCAGCACATCCACCAGAATATCCAGATCGCTGTCCGGCCGGTCCTCACCGCGAGCGACGGAGCCGAATACGCGCGGGTTCGCCGCATTGAAGCGCTTTGTCGCTTCGCGGATCGCCTCCCTGTTCTTCTCCAGCACCTCGGACGGTCTCATGGTTCAATCTCCAGACAGCACGATCCTAGCAGAACGGCCACCGCTCGCCAATTCAGCCCTCCGGCAGCATCGTGGAAAGGCGCAGCCAGGCGATTTTTTCCACCTGCGCCGTGGCAGTCGCGAACTCTTGCGCCGCATCATTGCCAATGCGGGTTTCGAAGGCGGAAAGAATGTCGTGCCTGTTCAGCCCCTTGACCGCGATGATGAAGGGAAAGCCGAATTTTTGGGTATAGGCGTTGTTCAACTCGGTAAAACGCGCATGTTCCGCTGGCGAAAGCCGATCGAGCCCCGCACCTGCCTGTTCGTTGCGGCTATCCGCCGTCAGCTCGCCCGCAATCGCCAGCTTGCCGGCAAGATCCGGATGCGCCCGCAACACGCCAAGCCTTTCAGCCTCGGAAGCGGCACGGAACTGCGCGGTGAGTGCGGCGTGAATCACCTTCGCCGTCAAATCCCCCTCGACCGCGCCGGCATCACAGGCCCGCTCGGCGAGGAAGGGCGAATGTTCGAACACACCGCCGAAACGGTCGACAAATTCCTGTCGAGTCACCATCAAAGCGTCTCCGGCTTATGATGATCATGCCAGTGCCGGGCGATCTCGATCCGCTGCGGGATCCACACCTTGTCATGGCTGAGCACATATTCGATGAAACGGCGTAGTGCCGCCGCGCGACCGGGGCGGCCGACAAGGCGGCAATGCAGGCCGATGCTCATCATCTTCGGCGCGCCGTCAATGCCTTCCTGATAGAGCACGTCGAAAGCGTCCTTCAGATACGCGAAGAACTGGTCGCCGGAATTGAAACCCTGCGGCGTGGCGAAACGCATGTCGTTGGTGTCAAGCGTATAGGGAATGATCAGGAACGGCTCGTCCTTCGCGTCCTTCACCCAATAGGGCAGATCGTCAGCATAGGAATCAGACGAGTAGAGAAAACCGCCCTCTTCCATGACAAGCCGCAGCGTATTGTCCGAAGGTTTGCCCTGATACATGCCGTAGGGACGTTCCCCCGTCACTTCAGTGTGCAGGCGCACGGCTTCGGTTATATGCTTGCGCTCTTCCTCTTCGGAAAAATCCTTATATTCCAGCCAGCGATACCCGTGGCTGGCAATTTCCCAGCCCGCTTCCTTCATGGCCGCGACCGCTTCCGGGTTACGGGCCATGGCCGCCGTCACGCCATAAACGGTGGTGGTGACGCCAAGACTGGTGAACATGCGCCATAGCCGCCAGAAGCCGGCGCGCGAGCCATATTCATAGATCGATTCCATATTCAGGTTACGCTGGCCGGGCCAGGGCTGGGCGCCGACAATTTCCGACAGCAGCGATTCCGACGCCTTGTCATTATCGAGAATGCAGCTTTCACTGCCCTCCTCGTAATTGATGACGAATTGCACGGCGATGCGTGCGCCGCCCGGCCATTTCGGATCGGGAACATCACGGCCATAGCCCACCAGATTGCGGGAGTAATTGTCGGAAATCATTCAGCCACCCAAGACATCTCTCCCCAAGGCGGAAACCGATTTCGGGAGACATAAACAAATCTCCAAAGCGCGCCGGCCCCGGAATGGGTAAACGGCGCAAACTTTGGATATGCGATGCCGAACGGTATCATCCGCATCCGGAATGTCGAGATCAATTTTGCCGACATTCCGATGCTTTTTTGTATACGATTATGGACGGCTGTTTCTCAGGCAATCTTGCGCGCGGAAACGCGGCCCATGGGATGCAGAGAGTGCACACGGAAAGGTGCGCCGGGCTCGTCTTCGATGAAGAGAGCAAGGCTGGAAAATTGTAGCTCCCGGGTCAGCAGCGGCTCGAAAACCTTGCGCACGGCACGCTCAACTCTCTGGCTGCTGGCAGGCTCAACACCACCCGTCAGCGACATCTGGAACCGGAACTCATCCATCACATGCGGGCTGCCCCAGCGATGCAGGTTGGTGAGCTGCGAGGCCGAAAGCCGGTCCGGATCGGCACGCTCAATCTCCGCCTCGGAAAGCGGCGCGCGATAACGGTCAAATTCCTGCACGACGCGGGCGGCAAAAAAATGCAGCACTTCGCAGGGACGCTCTGGAACGAGGCTGAAGACATTCCCATGCCTTGCTATCACAAGTTGCGGAAGCGTGAAAGGATCCTGCTTGCCGGAAAAATACATCAGGTCGCGCAGGAGAGCGGCTTCGGAATGGCCCTCGGCAAGCCGGAAAGGAGCCTTGATCGTGCCATGGAAACCGTAACGGCGCGGCAGCGCCGTGTGGTAGGAAATCTCCTGCATGCCGAGATCGATCATGCCCGGCGGCTCCACTGCCTGACCGGAATAGGCATCGCGCCCCAACCACGCGGCGGCTGCCTGCGTCAGGGGGTCATTGGGGGTAGGCGTGAAATGAATGGCGTATCGCATGCGCTGTCACCTCGCCGCAAAAGCGGCCAAACCGGCCTCGTTGCAGGCCAGCAAATAGGTGATTTGCGTGACAGATTAACGACGTGGACGGCCTGATCAGCACTTTCTAAAGTCCGTGACGGCAATATTCACGTGTTGTTGAAGGCGAAACCCGGCGGGTACGTCAGGTGTCTCCCCGCACACGGTTTGCAACGCCGCATCGGCAAGAAAATGGGCAAGACCGAAGCTGACCTTGAAGCCACCCGAAAGCGCGACAAGCTTCGGATAACCGGCAACCGACCCCACCATCGGGTCTCTGCCGACCGCCTTCGGCCGCAGGCCGGCCCACCGTTCCAGAACCGGTGCGTGGGCAAGCGATGGCACCACGCTACGTGCTTCTGCAAGCAGCTTTTCCAGTTTTTCGTCGGTGCTGAAAGGCTCAGAAAAACAATCTTCGCTGGTACTGCCGATGGCGACGGTGCCATCCTCATGCGGCACGATGTAAAGACCGTTGAGGAAGACGACCGGCATGGCCGGATCGGCCGCCGCATCAAGAAGCGCCGCCTGCCCCTTCACCGCCTGCCCGAGCGCAACACCGGCCTCCAGACCCATCGCGTCACGAAGCAGGGGAAAAGAACCATGTCCGTTTGCGACGACAACATGGCCGAAGGCAACCTCATCTCCCGAAGATAACATCGCTCGCCCAGCTTGCGGGTCGAGCGAAACCACCGAACACCGTTCCGCCACCCGCACATGCCGGGCCTTGCGGAGAAACGCCGAGAGAAGGGCGATCATCGCGCGCGGCGAGACCCTCGCCGCCAGCGTATCCAGCACAAAGCCGGCCTGCCCTGCCGCATTATCCACCCAGTCTGCCACCGAAGGCCTGTCGCCGACATGCCAGTGGAACCTGCACTCGCCCGAAATCCAGTTTTCCCCGGCATCCCGTTCGTGCCGCTCCGCGATGCCGCGCAGATGCGGCTTGGGCAGAGGAATGATCCGGCCGCAACGGCGATAACCGGCGGAAAGCCCGGTCTCGGCCTCCAGCCCGGCGATCTCAGTTTCCAGCGCCACAAGGGCATCGAACTGGAACTGCTTCTTGTCCGACCAGCGGTCCGGCATATGCGGCATCAAGGCGCCAAGCAGCCCGCCGCTTGCTCCACTGCCAAGCTGCTCCGCCTCCACCAGCAGGGTGTCTATACCGAGCCGTTCGGCCTTGACGGCGGCCCAAAGCCCCATAATGCCGCCACCAACGATGAGGAGCGGCACGGAGCCCGGCAATCTTGGAGATTGACCCTGTTCGAAAGCAGGACTATCGGCATTAGCCATGAGAAATTCCAACGACACTATTCCAGAGGCTGGCACAGAGACCGGTTCCGCAACCGGAGAAACCCATACCGCACTCGACTGGCGTGACGGGGATATGCCCTATTCGCTGGCCTTTGACGATCATTTTTATTGCCAGACGGATGGCAGGCTGGAATGCGGCCATGTGTTCCTGTCCGGAAACGGCCTGCCAGAGCGTTGGCTTGAACGGGAGGGCTTCTTCCGCATTGGTGAGTTGGGCTTCGGCACCGGCCTTAATCTCTGCGAGACATGGCGCCATTGGAAAGAAGCCCGCAACGGCCGCTCCAGACTACATTTCATCTCCTTCGAGCTTTATCCGATGAAAGCGGACGAGATCGACCGGGCGCTTTCCCGCTGGCCGGAGATAGATACTGAGCGCAAGGCGCTTGTCGCCCTCTGGCCGGAAGAGCCGCAAGGCAGGGTCGAAATCGAGCTTGATGGCGAGACACGTCTGACGGTGGTCTGCGGCGAGGCGCTCGCCAGCATTGCCGCCAGCGGCGAGAGTTTCGACGCGTGGTTTCTGGATGGCTTCGCGCCGGCGCGTAATCCGGACATGTGGTCGCTGGAAATCATGCAGGCGCTCTTTACCAAAACGGCGCCGGGAGGCACATTCGCCACCTATGCCGCCGCCGGTTTCGTTCGCCGCAACCTCATCGCTGCCGGTTTTGATCTGGAGCGCCGCAAGGGCTTTGCCGGAAAGCGGGAGATGCTCTGCGGCACCAAACGGCGCGCCTGAGGCAATTCCGAACCGTCGCCGCGCCGGATGATCAGACGCCCGGCGCGTCACGGCGGGGCATGGCATCCCCCAGCCATTGCGCGATCTTGTCCTCGAGGATTTCAGGACTGATCGGCTTCGACAGATAATCATCCATGCCCGCCTGCAGGCAAAGTTCCCGGTCAGCGTCCTGCGTATGGGCGGTAACACCGATGATCGGCACATGCCGGCCGTCGGCCGCGGCCTGTTCGGCGGCGCGGATGGCGAGCGTGGCCTGATGGCCGTTCATGACAGGCATCGAAACATCCATAAGGATGATGGCGGGATTGTTCTCCTCCCACGCCTGAACCGCCTTCTTGCCGTTGCCGACGATCAGGAACCGCAAACCCGCCTGCTGCAAAATCTGGGTGAAGACGATCTGGTTGACGTCATTGTCCTCGGCCACCAGCACGTCGATCAGGCTCGGCCGGCGGCGTTCGGAAACAGCCGGTACCGCTGGCAGAATGCGCGGTTTCTTTTCAGCCAGACGCCTTTCCGGGCGTACGGTTCCGCCGTCTGCCTCCAGCGCCAGCGGCTGCGACCTAGCGCGCTTCAGCCGCACATCCCGCACCACATCGAACAGGGTAGAGCGCAAAAGCCTCGCCCGCGCCGGTTTCATCAGATGCGCCTGCACGTTGAGATCGGTAAACAGCGTCTCGTCGCCCACCACATCCATGGAGGTCAGGAAAACGATGGCAATCTCATCGAAACGCTTGTCCGCACGAATGCGCTCGACCACATCCAGCCCATTCATGAAAGGCATATGATAATCGAGGATGATGGCATCGATGGCAAAGCCGAGCGACACGGCCTCCAGCAGCACGGCGATGCCGGACGGACCGTCCTCCACCGCATGGCCGTCGATGCCCCACGTCCGCAGTTGCTCCGTCAATATGCGGCGATTGACATCGTTGTCGTCGATGACGAGCACCCGGATATCGTCGATCGCCATGGCGGAAAGCGGAACGTCGCGCCGTTTTTCGGTGACCTGAAATGGAATATTGACCTCGAAGGTCGAACCCTTGCCGACTTCGCTGACGACATTGATCGAACCATCGAAGAGACCGACAAGGCCGACCGTGATCGCCAGTCCAAGCCCTGTTCCCTCGTGCCGGCGCGTCGCCGAACCGTCCACCTGGCTGAACTTGTCGAAGATGGTCTCCAGCTTGTCAGGCGGAATGCCGATGCCGCTGTCTTCAACGCGCAGCGAGAGCATGGTTTCGGACGCCTCAGCCGATTGCGCGGCAAGCTCGATCAGCACATGCCCCGTTTCGGTGAACTTCACGGCGTTGCCGACGAGGTTGGTGACGATCTGGCGGAACCGCCCGGCATCACCCATGACCTTGCCGAAAACCGACGGATCGATCCGGATGACCAGTTCTATGTCCTTTTCCAGCGCCGCCGAGGACAGAAGCGAAACCACATCCTCCACCGCTTCGGCCGGATCGAAAGGCACGCTGCGCAGCTTCATCTGCCCGGCCTCGATCTTGGAAAAATCGAGAATGTCGTTGATGATCGTCAGAAGCGCATTGCCTGACTTGACGATGATATCGGTAAAAGTCTTCTGGCGCGTGTCCAGATTGGACTTGGCCAGAAGCTCCGCCATGCCGAGCACGCCGTTCATCGGCGTGCGGATTTCATGGCTCATATTGGCCAGGAATTCCGATTTGGCGCGATCCGCCGCTTCCGCCCGCGAAAGCAGTCGCTGCAATTCCTCCTCGCGCAGCTTCATCTCGGTCACATCGGTGACGATGACGAGCCAGTAATTGCCGGAACTGTTGGTGGCTTCGAGATTGAGCCAGGTTTTGCCGGCCACATGGATGAGCCAGGAAAACGGCTGGTTGGCGGCGATATTGTCCTTCCAGGCGGCAAGCGTTGCCGCCGCCTCCTCTGCCGTGCCGAAATCTCCGCGCTTGGCGCAATGGGCAAAGAAGCCCGACCAGTTGTGGCCTTTTTCCAGCAGATGCGGCGGCACGTCGAACATCCGCGCCATCGCTTCGTTGGACATGATGATGGTGCCCTGCTCGACCAGCACCAGCCCCTGCGCCATGGCGCGCGTGGCGCCCTGCATATATTCGCCGACGCGCTCCAGCTCGGCCTTGGCCTTCATGATCTCGGCGTCGCGCATGCGCACATCGGTCACGTCAGCATAGGTGCTGAGGATTTTCCCGCCATCGAGGCGGGTTTTCGAGATGACGGTGACCTTGCCGCTTTTGCTGCGCACTTCGCGGGCGGCAGAGGCTTCCTTGCTGAGAAGCCGCTCCGTTCGCTGGTTGTAGAGATCGTCGAACGACATGTCGCCATAGTCGTAAAGGCCGCTCTCGAAATTCAGCTCCATGAATTCGCGATAGCTTTTGCCGACCAGCGATTTCTCGCCGCCGATTTCGCCCCAGACCTCGTAAAAGAACGGATTGACATATTCGATGACGAGATCGGCGTTGATGAGCAGCACGCCCACCGGCAGGGCATGAAGAACCGTCTCCAGCTGGCGGTGCAGCGCTTCGGCCTGTGCTTGCGCCGCAATCAGCGCATTTTCGCGGTCCTGCAACAGGCTGACATCGGTGACCGAGCCGACCAGATAATATTCGTCGTCAGGCGTTGCCACCCGGCCGAGGCGGGTAATGACGGGAACGGAGGTGCCATCCGGTAGCGGCAGGGTTTCCGCCTTCTCGATTGCTTCGCCCGTTTCAAGCAGCCGCTCGTTTTCAAGCCGGGACTGCTCACCGGTCGTCGGGAACATCTCGTTTTCGGTCTTGCCGATAAAATGGGCGAGATCGCCTCCGACAAATTTTTCATAGGCCGCATTGGCAAAGGTCAGCCGCCTGTCATGATCCCGCAGAAACACCGCCACCGGCAATTGCTCCAACGCGGCACGCAGCAGCCAGGTCTCGCGGATCTGCGTGCTGAGCAGGGTCTCATGCGCCTTGAACTCCGTCACGTCGATGCGCAGACCGACCAGCATGCCGTTCTCCAGCCGCTTGTTGACCATGCGCACCCAGCGGCCATCGGCAAACTGCGATACCCTTTCCAGATAGGGCAGGGAAAAATCCCGCAATTGCTCCTGCATCCACGTGTCGAAAGCCGGATCGCCTGGTTTTGCGTCGCTGTAACCACTCGAAAAATACACCGCCTCCATCAGCGTCTCGAGCCGCACACCCGGTTTCAGCTCCACACCAAAGGCGCTGTAAAAGTCCACGAAGCGGTTGTTACAATAGATCAGCCGGTTTTCACGGTCATAAATCACGATGCCGGCATCGATGAGATCAATCACGCCGCTGCCGAAAAGGAGGTTGGAGGCGCTGTCGCCGCCCACGAAATTCTCCACCGCAACCGGTGGCATATCCTCAAACACTTCGAACAGGAACAGATTGCCGTCATCGCCGGTGAAGCGTTCGCAGCGAAGCGTATATGGCCCGGAAGAAGCTGCACCATGGCAGGCGAGTACCTCATCCGTGGCGAAAACCAGCGAGCGACGTTCCCTGTCTTCGCGCTCGGCATCACGAACATCTGCGGACAGGGAAAGGCTGGAGTGTCCCACGAAAGCTTCAGGCGGGCGCCCCATGACCCGGCCATAGGCGGCATTGACCATGAGATAGCGCAGCTCGCTGTCCTTGATGCACGCGGGCAGGTCCAGGGCGGTGACGGCCCTGTAAGCTTTTTCCAGCAACCCGCTGCCTTCGGTCAATCGATACTCCACACCGTGCAGTTCCATTTCTGTCGAATCAAATATTTCCGGATATCGTCGTAAAAACGTTATGTGATAAAATCGCCGTTTGCTATGTACCGAGCGGCACCGCTACCCTTTTTTAACCATAATTGTTCGCCCCGACGCGCCATTCCAACCATAACCGGCCGACCTTGCGCATGGCTGCCATGCGTCGCCGGACAGCGGCGTTATAAAACTATCGCTTGACTTTAACGCGCAAAACGCCCACATGCCGGTCAAGCTTTCACCTTCGGCAGCCGCGTGAGCTGCAGCGTATGCCCAGAACGATCTGGCCCGCATGAAGGAAAAGCGCAACGAATACAGAAGACGGCATTTGCCGCACTGATGCGCAGAAAGTTATTCCAACCCACAAGTTCCCAATTCACGCGGGGTTCTTGACGTCAAAACCACCGGACAGCAGCCCTGTTCCGGCTGAGTTTGTTTTGGCGCCCCGAAAGGCAATATATTGACCAGTTTTAGCGAACTCGGCCTCTCTGAAAAGATTGTGGCCAGCGTTACCCAGCTTGGCTACACCACCCCTACCCCCATTCAGGCAAAAGCCATTCCGCTGCTGCTTGAAGGCCGTGACCTCATCGGCCTCGCACAGACCGGTACGGGCAAGACGGCCGCCTTCGGCCTGCCGATCATCGAAATGCTGATGAAGCAGGCCGATCGTCCGGCAAACCGCACCACCCGCACCCTCATCCTCGCCCCAACCCGCGAGCTGGTGAACCAGATCGGCGAAAACCTGCGCTCCTTCGTGAAGAAGACGCCGCTGCGCATCAACCAGGTTGTCGGCGGCGCGTCGATCAACAAGCAGCAGCTGCAGCTGGAAAAGGGCACGGATATTCTCGTCGCCACCCCCGGCCGTCTGCTGGACCTCATCGCCCGCAACGCCATCTCGCTCTCGAAAGTCACCTATCTGGTGCTGGACGAGGCCGACCAGATGCTCGATCTCGGCTTCATCCACGACCTGCGCAAGATTTCCCGCATGGTTCCGCCCAAGCGCCAGACGCTGCTCTTCTCGGCAACCATGCCGAAGGCGATTTCCGAACTTGCCAGCAACTTCCTGACCGACCCGATCAAGGTCGAGGTCACGCCTCCGGGCAAGGCTGCCGACAAGGTCGAGCAGTATGTGCATTTCGTCGCCGGCAAGAACGACAAGACCGACCTCTTGAAGAAGTCGCTCAACGAGAACCCGGACGGTCGCTCGATCGTGTTCCTGCGCACCAAGCACGGCGCTGAAAAGCTTTACAAACACCTCGAACATATCGGCTTCAAGGTCGCCTCCATTCACGGCAACAAGAGCCAGGGCCAGCGCGAGCGGGCACTGAAGGGCTTCAAGGACGGCGAGATCAAGGTTCTGGTCGCAACCGATGTTGCCGCCCGCGGCATCGACATCCCGGCCGTGACGCACGTCTTCAATTACGACCTGCCGGAAGTGCCGGATGCCTATGTCCACCGCATCGGCCGTACCGCCCGCGCCGGTCGCGACGGCATCGCCATCGCTTTCTGCGCACCGGACGAAACCCGCCTGCTGCACGACATCGAAAAGCTGATGAAGATCGATATCCCGGTCGCATCAGGTGAACGTCCGGCCGGTCTCGCCAGCCCGACGCGCCCCAACAACAACCGTGGCGGCCGCAACAATAATGGCGGCCAGCCGCGTGCTCCCCGCGAAGGCGGACGCCACAATGGCGATCCCCGTCCTTCCCGTCACCGCGACCACGCTCCGCGCGATGCCGACAACGATCTGGAAAACACGTCCGACTTCAAGCGCGTCAAGACCGCTGAAGGCGACGCAGGTCGTCCGTCCGGCCCCCGCAAGCAGCGCCGCCCGGCCCGCAAGCCCGGCGGCAGCGGCAGCAACCGCCACGCACCTTCTGGCGGCAACGGCCAGGAAAAGCGCGCCTCCGGCAATGGCAACGGCAATCGCGGCCGTAGCCGCTAAGGCATAGTTCGTAAGCAGAGGACGCTCGGCATTGCCGCGCGTTTCTTCTCCCCTAGGGGGAGAAGGTGGCCCGAAGGGTCGGATGAGGGGGCAACGTTGCCGTATCTCACCACCCTTGCCCCCTCATCCCGCTGCCGCGGACTTCTCCCCCTCGGGGAGAAGAAACAACCGGAAGCCGCTCGCCAATCAAGCCCCGCAAGCCACCAGCCTGCGGGGTTTTCTTTGCCGTCACCCGCCATGCGCAACCGGCCGACGCCGGGACGGCAAGGTCATGGCCAGCACGCCGGCGATCACGCAGACGAGCCCCACCCACATGGCTGGTGTCGGCACCTCCCCCAGAAATGTCATGCCGATGGCGACACCGACCGGGACCCTCAGATAGGCCTGCGAGGTGGTGCCGACCGAGCCGAGCGTCTGCATCAGCCGGAAATAGATCATGAAGGCGAGCGCGGTTGAGAAGACGCTGAGGCACACGAGCGCCGTCAGCGATGCGGATGAAGGTGACAATGTCCAGGGCCGATCAACGATCAGGCTGACGGGCAATAGCAGGACCGCACCGCAGATCAGCGAGCCAGCAGCCGGCATGATCGGATCAAGCCCCCTAAAGTTCTTGCCGAATATCGCCGCACAGGCATAAGAAAACGCCGCTGTCAGCACGGCAAGCTGGCTCCATATCGCCTCGCCCGCACCGCCCAGCGCCTCCATGCCGATGATGAGACAGACACCCGTCATGCCGGCAATGGTGCCGAACAGCTTGCGCCCACTCACCGCCTCGTGCCGGATGACCAGCGCGGTGAGAAGAAAGGTGAAGATCGGCGTCGTTGCATTGAGAATGACGGCAAGACCGGCATCGATGCTTTGCTCCGCCCAGGCAATCAGCGTGAAGGGCAGGACGCTGTTGATGCAGGCCTGAATGAAGAACAACCGCCAGGTCGCCAACTCCTTCGGCAATCGCAATCCACGCAGCCGGATCACCGCGTAGAGCAGCAGACCGGCAATCAGGGTTCTCGCGGCGATGAAGGTGATGGGCGGAATGGTCTCCACCCCGATCTTAATGAATGTATAGGACGCGGCCCAGAGCGTGGACAGCAGGACGAGCAGCAACAATTCGCGGGCAATGGGATTTTGAATGGTCACGGAGCGATTTTCCAACTGCGTAGAAGATGAACCCTTCCTATCCCGAAAACAAGCATCAATGCTTCGGCGACGGCCGAAGTTTCATCCTCTTAAAAAACGTGAAGCCCCGCATGGCAAAACCATGCGGGGCTTCACGAGATACAGTCCTGAAACCGGATTGATCAGGCCCGGCGCTCATCTGCCGAGAAAGCACCCGGACCGGCAAACACCAGATAGAGGAAGACGAAGCAGAACAGGATGGCGGCATCGCCACCGTTCAGGGCCGGGAAAGGGCTGCTTGGCGCATGCGCCATGAAATAGGCGACGGCCATCTGACCGGAAAGGATGAAGGCGACCGGTCGCGTGAACAGGCCGATGAGCACGAGAATGCCGCCGACGAGTTCCAGAAGCGCCGCCACCAGCATCAGGGTCGGCAGTGAGCCTTGCATCTGCGATGCCGGAAAGCCGAACAGCTTCTGCGTTCCGTGTTCGATGAAAAGCAGCGCCGCGATGATGCGCAGTGCCGCGAGAGCATAAGGCCGATAGCGAGAAAGATTGTCGAAAATTGCCATGTTCATGTGTCCCCGTTGAAGTGGTGCCGCGCTCGATACAGTGCATTTTCTCCTTTATGGATACACGTCTCGAACACCGGAAATCACGTTTCCGATATTGCAGAACTCCCTTAAATACAAAAAGGGAGGCATTCTACACATGGTTGATTTTCCAGCATAAAATTGGCCGTCTGCTGGAAAAATCAACTCAAGGGTACAGGCATTTTTTCGCGCGGCAAAGGCGGAAAATTCCGCCTCTCCATCACGCCTGCAGCACAACCACCTTGGAGCCAACAGGCACGCGGCTGTAAAGATCGATGATATCGTGGTTGAGCATGCGGATGCAGCCGCTCGACATGGCGTGGCCGATGGATTGCGGCTGGTTGGTGCCGTGCAGGCGGAACATGGTATCGCCGCCGCCGCGATAGAGATAAAGCGCGCGTGCGCCGAGCGGATTGTTCGGGCCGCCCGGCATGCCGCCGGCGAACTTGAGATTGCGCGGATCGCGGCGCATCATGTTTGCGGTCGGCGTCCAGGAAGGCCATTCGGATTTGCGGCCGATATAGGCATCGCCCTTCAGCGCAAGGCCCTGCCGGCCGACGCCGACGCCGTAACGCATCGCCCGCCCGTCGCCCATCACGTAATAGAGCCGCCGTGCCGGCGTATCCACCACCACCGTTCCGGCCGGATGCGCCGTATCATAAGTGACTTCCTGCCGGCGCAGCTCAGGCTTGACCTTGTCGAGATGCATGGCGGGAAGCGGGAATTTCTCCTCCGGCTTCGCCCCGTAATTGAGCCTCTGCTGGCCGATGCCGGTATTCGCGCAGCCAGCCAGAAACAGCGGCAATCCGAACAGAACACCACGACGTGAAATAGACATGTAACCCCCGCCAAATCATGTGATTAACGAGAGGTATAATTTTATGGTTAACAAATCTCTAATATGAGGTTGCAGTAATTAACGTGCCGCAACCGCTGCTGCAGGCCTGCGGTTGGCGAGATAAACGCCCGTCACCGCCAGAACCGTGCCGGCAATCATGGCAGGCGTCAGAGTTTCCCCGAAAAGCAGGGCGGCCTCCACGGCGGCAAGCGGCGGCACCAGATAGATCAGCGAGGCCGCACGCGACACCTGCCCGCGCCGGATGAGGTAAAGAAGCAGCGCCACGGCGCCGATGGAGATCGCGCCCACGGACCAGGCGAGTGTGGCCGCAAGCCCGAGGCTCCAGTCCACATGCCCGTCTTCCAGCAAAAGCGCAAAGGGAACGGTGACCAGCAGCGCGCCGACATATTGCAGCGTGGCCACCGCCATGATGTTTCCGCCATGGACATATTTCTTCTGGTAAAGCGTGCCATAGGTCACCGACACCATGCCCAGCACATTCACCGCCACGGCATAAAGCGGCACGGACATGCCAAGCGCGCCGGTCGCCATCACCTTGGGTAGCACGGCGATAGCGATGCCGGCAAAACCGAGCAGCAACCCGGCACGCTGCATGGGTGAGATTCTCTCGCCAATCATGAAACGGGCGGCCACTGCCGTCATCAGCGGCTGCAAACCGGCAATGATGCCACCGATCGCCGCCGGCACACCCTGACCGATCGCCCACCAGATCATGCCAAGATAAATGCCGTGCAGGAACACGCCGGAGAGGATCGCCCTCAGAACATCGGCGCGCTGCTTCGGCCAGGAAATGGCGGATAGCCGGCAGATCGCCCATAATATCAGGCCGGCCAGCAGGTAACGCAGACAGAGGAAGGTCAACGGCCCGGTATAATAGACGGCATATTTGGCAGTGACCCAACCGGTCGACCAGAGAAAGACGAAGATGGCCGGAGCCAGACGGTCAAGCGACATGGGAAAATCCCCTGTGCGGTATGATCCCGCCTCTCGGACATTGCCGGGAGGCGCAAGGTCATGCAGCGAATTGATATTTCGGCCAAAACACACCGGCGAAAGAGCAGCCGGCTTGGCACAGGCCTGCGGCGGCATCCGGGCCGTTTCCCAAGGCGGTATCGTCATCCCCGCCAAAGGTCAAAGGCGTTTTCGTGATCGCATCTTTCAGTTTTTCTGATGCGGCATCCGCGATCCATCAACCGAAAACGAACGAACAAATTTTGTGCATTCGCCCACGGCGCACACAGCACCATCATGCCCTTCCACCCTCCCGCGCCGCGCAACCATTTTGACGATGCCGCATTTATAGGCTGAAACCGAAAAAACGCTTCTTTTTTAAAACTCTAGGGCGACAAAAAATCTTCATCGGGAGCTCCGCATAGTTCTTGCATTGCATTTAGCCTTGTATTCATATGGTAAAAAAGGGGACATCGAAGTTGGCATTTGACGAAATGATAAATGCGGACGACACGCCGCGAAGCCCATATGAAAACTATAACGAGTGGTACAGCCGACAGGACAGGTCGCACCTGATCCAGAAATCAAAAGACGCGGAAAACATCTTTCGAAAAACCGGTATTACTTTCGCAGTCTATGGCCATGCCGACAGTTCAGAAAAACTGATCCCCTTCGATATTATCCCGCGCATCATCTCCGGCCGTGAGTGGCGCAAACTGGCTCAAGGCATCGAACAGCGCGTTCTCGCCCTCAATGCTTTCCTCGATGACATCTACCACAAGCAGGAAATCATCCGCGCCGGTCGCATTCCCCGCGAAATAATTGAAAAGAATGTCGCATTCCTGCCGGAAATGATCGGCTTCACCCCGCCCGGCGGCGTTTATACCCACATTGTCGGCACGGATATCGTCCGCACCGGCGAAGACCAGTTCTATGTTCTGGAAGACAATGCCCGCACACCCTCCGGTGTCAGCTACATGCTGGAAAACCGCGAGACGATGATGCAGATGTTCCCGGAACTCTTCCACGAAAACAAGGTGCGTCGGGTCGAGGACTATCCCTATCTGCTGCGCCAGTCGCTCGCCTCGCTCGCACCCCCCGGCTGCACCGGCAAGCCGCGTGTGGCCGTGCTCACCCCGGGCATCTATAATTCCGCCTACTACGAACATTCCTTCCTCGCCGACATGATGGGCGTGGAGCTGGTGGAAGGGTCAGACCTGCGTGTCATGGACGGCAAGGTCAAGATGCGCACCACCCGCGGTTATGAGGCCATCGACGTGCTTTATCGCCGTGTCGACGACGACTACCTCGATCCGCTGACCTTCCGGCCGGATTCGGCGCTCGGCGTACCCGGCATCATGGATGTCTATCGCGCTGGCAACATCACCATCGCCAATGCCCCCGGTACCGGCATTTCCGACGACAAGGCCGTTTATTCCTACATGCCCGAGATCGTCGAATTCTACACCGGCCGCAAGCCGCTGTTGGAAAACGTGCCGACATGGCGCTGTTCGGAGCCGGACAGCCTGAAATACGTTCTCGACAACCTTGCCGAACTGGTCGTCAAGGAAGTCCACGGTTCGGGCGGCTACGGCATGCTGGTCGGCCCCACCTCGACGAAAAAGGAACGGGCGCTGTTTGCGGAAAAGCTGAAAGCCCGCCCCTCCAATTACATCGCGCAGCCGACGCTGTCGCTTTCCACCGTGCCGATCATGGTGAAAAACGGCATCGCCCCGCGCCATGTGGATCTGCGTCCCTATGTGCTGGTGTCGGACAAGGTGAAGATCATTCCCGGCGGACTGACCCGCGTTGCCCTCAAGGAGGGCTCGCTGGTGGTCAATTCCAGCCAGGGCGGCGGCACCAAGGATACATGGGTACTGGAGGATTAAGCCATGCTGGGCAGAACGGCAAACGGGCTCTACTGGATGTTCCGGTATATCGAGCGCGCTGAAAACATCGCCCGGCTGATCGATGCGGGCCTGCGCGTTTCGCTGACGCGCTCCGGCAGCGGCGACGAGGACTGGGACGGCGTATTGCAGAGCGCCGGCGTGCGCGAGGCCTTTCTCGAAACGCACGACAAGGTAACGACGGCGGATGCAATCGATTATCTCCTGCGGGACAAGGCGAACCCTTCGAGCGTGCTCTCCTGCATCGAGGCGGGCCGCAACAATGCCCGCATGGTGCGCACGGCGCTGACGCGCGAGACATGGGAAGCGACCAATGAATTCTGGATCGAGCTTAAGAGCAGTCTTGCTCGCCGGGTAAAGGCGGCGGACATGCCGCAAACCATCGACGGCATCAAACACCGCGCCGGTCTCGTGCGCGGCGCTTTTCATGGCTCGATGCTGCGCAACGATCTCTATAATTTCTCGCGCATCGGCACTTTCATCGAGCGTGCCGACAACACCGCGCGCATTCTCGACGTCAAATATTACGTGCTGCTACCGGCCGTCGCACATGTCGGCTCCTCGCTCGACAATGCGCAATGGGAATCCATCCTGCGTTCAGTCTCGGCGCATCGGTCTTATGGCTGGGTCTATGATGCGGAATACAAGCCGGCCAATATTGCCGACTTCCTCATTCTCAATGGCCGCATGCCGCGTTCGCTTGCCTATTGTTACGAGAAGATCGCCAGCAACCTCAATTACATCGCCGAGGATTACGGCGAAAGGCACAAGGCGCACGAGACGGCCGAGAGCATCCGCGACAGCCTGCGCAAGACGACGATCGACCGTGTCATGGATGAGGGTCTGCACGAATTTCTGGAGAGATTTGTCAATCGCAATGGACAATTGGGACAGGAAATCACGGAAGGCTACCGCTTTTATCTGTAAGCGCGTGGACGGGAACAGCTTATGCGTCTGAAAATCACCCATACGACGGAATATGTCTATGACGAGCCGATGCCCTATGCGTTGCAGCGGCTGCGGCTGACACCGCAGACCGGCCCCTGCCAGACGGTGGAGAACTGGGATGTTTCGGTCGACGGCGCCACCGTCGAAGTGACCTATGACGACCATTTCGGCAACCGGGTCGCGCTGGTGGAAACGGAAGGTCCGCAACGCAAGGTCAAGGTGGTGGCAAGCGGCCTCGTGAATACTGAAGACAAGGCCGGCGTGTTCGGCACCCACACCGGCAATGCGCCGCTATGGCTCTTCCTGCGCGAAACCCCGCTCACTAAGCCCGGAAAACTGGTGCGCGAACTGGCGAAGGCGAGCACCGGCGACAGCGAACTCTCCCACCTGCACGACCTCATGGAGAAGATCCATGAAAAGGTCGAATACGTTCCCGGTTCGACCGACATCGAAACCACGGCGGAAGCGGCCTTGGAGGCTGGCAAGGGTGTCTGCCAGGACCATGCCCATATCCTGATTTCCGTAGCCAGGCTGATGGGCCTGCCGGCCCGTTATATTTCCGGTTATCTGATGATGGAGGACGTGGCGGAACAGACGGCCACCCACGCCTGGGCCGAGGTGCATCTGCAAGGGCTTGGCTGGGTCGGTTTCGACGCCGCCAACAATATCTGCCCTGACGACCGCTATGTGCGCATCGCATCCGGCCTCTGCTACCGCGACTGCGCGCCGATATCAGGCATGCGCATCGGCCCGGCCGGCGAAACGCTGAACGTCTCCGTCACCGTGCAGCAGTCACAGAGCCAATCGCAGAGCTGAGACCATGGCCGGCAAGGACGACGAAACCATCGGTTTTTATACCGACAACGCTGGCGCCTATACCTCGAGAGGACAGGCGGCGGACCGCCCGTATCTTGAAAAATTCCTGTCGCGCCTTGCCGATGACGCAAGCATCCTCGAACTTGGGTGTGGCGGCGGGCAGGACAGCGAATTCATGCTGGCAGCCGGTTTCGATGTTCAACCCACGGATGGAACGCCCGAAATCGCCAAGGCGGCGGAAACCCGGCTCGGCATTCCCGTCGCGACATTGTTGTTCGAAGATATCAGCGAAGAGGCGCGTTATGACGGCGTCTGGGCCAATGCCTGCCTGCTGCATGTGCCACGCCCCGCCCTGCCCGCCATTATCAGCCGCATCCACACGGCGCTGAAGCGGGGCGGCGTTTTTTACGCCAGCTTCAAGGCCGGAGAAGCCGAAGGCCGCGACACGTTGGGCCGTTATTACAATTACCCTTCCAAAGCCTGGCTTGACGATCTCTACCGGCAATTTGGCTGGACGGGCATCGAGATCGAATCCCGGCACGGCAGCGGTTATGACAAGCTGCCGACCGACTGGCTGCATGTGATGGCCACCAAGTCCTGATCCTTTCCGAAGAACTTGCAGGTTGCGAAAGCACGCCTCGACCGTTTAAATCGCCGCATCGATTTGAAAGCATGATCCGGTTTCAGTCTTGAGGGAAGGAAGCCGGCCGGGAGACGTCCTTGTACAGCATTTCCGACTATCGCGACTGCCAGTCCCATGGCTCCACAATCGCCAACCGCGTCTGGACGGCATGGTGGCAGGATAGCGGCCTTCAGGTCGGCGACGTTGAGGAACACCTGAAGGACATGACCAATCCCCATGCTCTGCCGACCGGCTTCGTCGCCCATGACGGCGACGCCTATGTCGGCTCCGCCTTCCTCATCCATTCCGATCTGGAGGAACGCCCGCAATATCTGCCATGGGTCGCCGCCCTCTGGGTGGAAGAAGGCCGCCGACGCTCAGGTGTCGCAAAAGCCTTGATGCAGGCCGCGACACAAAGGGCCGTCGAACTCGGTCACGAGACCAGCTATCTCTGCTGCAAGCGCCATCTCGAAACCTATTACATCAATTGCGGCTGGACCGTTCTGGAACGCGGCGTCGGCAAACACGATCTGACCGTGCTGACCTACAGCACCAAAACATAGGCCGCCTGACACCACACGGCCAGCCCATGAAGTACCGGAGGAAACCATGCAACCGCCAGCCGCCATTATGGAAACCGCGATCTACGCCGACGATCTCGACGCCGCCGAGGCTTTTTACCGGGATGTTTTCGGGCTGGAGATGGTGCGCAAATTGCCGGGTCAATTCGTCTTCTTCAAGTGCGGCCGGCAAATGCTGCTGATCTTTGATCCGCAGCAATCGCGCACAGCCACGCCAGACAATCCAATCCCGCGCCACGGCACGGCTGGGCAAGGCCATTTCTGCTTTTATGCGGAGAACAAATCGGAAGTGGATGGCTGGAAAGCCCGCTTCGAGGCGCTTGGAATTGCCGTCGAACATTATCACCGCTGGCCGAATGACAGCTACTCGGTCTATATCCGCGACCCTGCCGGGAATTCTGTTGAGGTCGGGGAAGGCAGGCTGTGGGGGCTCGCCTGAACCGAAAGCCCAAGTTGCCCGTCATACAACAGAAGAGGAAAGGACGGCAGCTCCTCCCTCGACGTCATCCTCGGGCTTGTCCCGAGGATCTAACCACGTCGTGCAAAATCAATCGGTTACAGATCCTCGGGACAAGCCCGAGGATGACGTCGAGAGGGAAGCAATGCAGGTAACCCACCCTCAACCAATTTAACGTCTAGAGCATTTCCGTTTTTACTGGAAATGCTCTAACCCGCAGATCAAATCTGCCGAATAGCAATCTCTTCTTCCGCGTCCACCGCCAGCGGGTTCCGCAGGGGCAGGCCGAAACCGGCGGCCTCGATCTCGAACACGTCGCCCGCTTCCGGCTTGATGCCCTCGGCGAAGGACAGCGTCGCGGTGCCGAACATGTGCACATGCACGTCGCCGGGGGCGCGGAACAGGCCGTATTTGAAGTGGTGATATTCGAGGTTCGCGAAGGTGTGGGACATATTGTCCTCACCCGAAACGAACGGCTTTTCGAAAATGACCTTGTCGCCACGACGGATACGCGAGGTGCCGCGAATATCGGAGGGGGCAACGCCGACGCGGATTTCCGGGCCGAAGCTTGCCGGGCGCAGCTTGGAATGGGCGAGATAGAGATAGTTGACCCGCTCGGTAACGTGATCGGAGAACTCATTCGAGACGGCAAAGCCGATACGCACCGCTTCACCCTTGTCGGAGATCACATAGATACCGGCCATCTCAGGCTCTTCGCCGCCATCGAGCGCGAAGGACGGCGATGTGAGTGCTGCACCGGGTGCCGCTGCCACATGGCCGTTGCCCTTGTAGAACCACTCGGGCTGCACGCCCTTTTCGCCGGCCTTGGGCTTGCCGTTTTCCAGACCCATGCGGAACATCTTCATGGAATCCGTGAGGCTTTCCTCGGCGGCTTCCGAAGTCTTCTTGTGCATGCTGTCGCGGGTCGCGGCAGAGCCGAGATGGGTGAGGCCCGTGCCGGTCAGATGCAGATGCGCGGGATCGGGATGGGTGATCGGCGGCAGGAAGCGACCTTCGGCATAGGCCTTTTCGAGATCAACGGCATCGCCCAGACCATGGGCGGACACGACATCGGCAAGGCTCTTGCCGCCATTCGCGGCTTCCATGGCGAGCGCGTAAACCGACACGGCGCCCTTGACCGCCTGCGCCTGTCCGCCATCTTCGCGAACCGCTACGATGATTTTGCCACTGGCATCTTTGATCTGTGAAATAAGCACGGGATTTCCTTCCTCCGGCGCAACGCGCCTTATCTTCTGTGGCGCATCGCGCCTGCATCTTATGAAAGTGGCCGGAAACCGGCCACTTTTTTGACTTGCGATTTGGGTGGGCCGATCAGCCCTTGTTCTTGTTGTAAACGTCGAAGAACACGGCGGCGAGCAGCACGAGGCCCTTGACCATCTGCTGGAAATCGATGCCGAGACCAACGATCGACATGCCGTTGTTCATGACGCCCATGATGAACGCGCCGATGACCGCGCCGGTGATCTTGCCAACGCCGCCGGATGCCGAAGCGCCGCCGATGAAGCAGGCCGCGATCACATCAAGCTCGAAGCCCACGCCGGCCTTCGGCGTTGCCGAGTTGAGGCGGGTCGCGATGATCATGCCGGCAAGACCGGCCAGCACGCCCATATTGACGAAGGTGAGGAAGCTCAAACGTTCGGTGTTGATACCGGAAAGCTTGGTCGCCTTCTCGTTGCCGCCCATGGCGTAGACACGGCGGCCGATGGTCGTGCGACGGGTCACGAAGCTGTAAAGCGCAATCAGCACCAGCATCACGATCAAGACGTTCGGCAGACCGCGATAGGTGGACAGCTGATAGCCGAGGAACAGGATAGCGCCGGAGATCAGCAGATTCTGAACGATGAAGAAACCGAACGGCTCCACGTCGATACCATGCTTGACGTTCACCACGCGACGGCGCCACGCCAGATAAAACAGCGCTACCGTAATCAGTACGGTCAGGATCATCGAGGTGGTGTTGAGACCTTCGATGCCGCCGATATCAGGCAGGAAGCCGGTGCTGATGATCTGGAAATCGGTCGGGAAAGGACCGATATTCTTGCCGCCAAGCACGAACAGCGTCAGGCCGCGGAACACCAGCATGCCCGCCAGCGTCACGATGAACGACGGAATACGGTGATAGGCGATCCAGTAACCCTGGGCAGCACCGATGATGCCGCCGATGACGAGACAAATCAGCGCCGCCAGAAACGGATTCATGCCCCATTGCACGGTCAATATGGCCGCTATCGCGCCGACGAAGGCGACGATGGAGCCGACCGAAAGGTCGATATGCCCGGCGACGATAACCAGCAGCATGCCCAGCGCCATGATGACGATGAACGAGTTCTGCAGGATGAGGTTGGTGAGGTTGACCGGGCGAAACAGGATGCCGCCGGTGTAGAACTGGAAGAAAACCATGATGGCGACGAGCGCGATCAACATGCCATATTCGCGGATATTGGAGCGAATATAGGATGCGACCGAGATGACGTTACTTTCTTCGCTTGTTGTGTTTGCCGAACTCATGAGTTCTTCTCCCCTGAGCGCATGATAGCGCGCATGATGCTTTCCTGGCTCGCCTCTCCCTTCGGCAATTCAGCGACGATGCGGCCTTCGTTCATGACGTAGATGCGGTCGCAATTGCCGAGCAGTTCGGGCATTTCCGATGATATCATCAGAACGCCTTTGCCGTCGGCAGCGAGCTGGTTGATGATGGTGTAGATTTCGTATTTCGCGCCGACATCGATACCGCGGGTCGGTTCGTCGAGGATCAGCACGTCTGGATTGGAGAACAGCCACTTGGACAGCACAACCTTCTGCTGGTTGCCGCCTGAAAGATTGACCGTTTCCTGAAAGATGCCCGAAGACCGGATGCGCAGGCGCGTGCGGAAATCGCTCGCCACCTTCATTTCCTTGATGTCGTCGATGACGCTGGCACTCGACACACCGGCCAGATTGGCAAGCGTGGTGTTGTGCATGATGTTGTCGTTGAGCACCAGGCCGAGATGTTTGCGGTCTTCCGTCACATAGGCAAGACCGGCATCGATGGCCTTGCGCACGGTGCTGACATCCACGGACTTACCGTTGAGCAACACGTCGCCGGTGATCTTGTGGCCATAGGACTTGCCGAAAACGCTCATCGCGAATTCCGTGCGCCCTGCCCCCATCAGCCCGGCGATGCCGACGACTTCGCCCTTGCGTACGGTGACGTTGATATCGTGCAGAACCTTCCGATCGCGATGCTGCTGGTGATAGGCGTTCCAGTTCTTCACCTCGAGAATGGTCTCGCCGATCGGCACATCGCGGGGCGGATAACGATCTTCCAGATCGCGTCCCACCATGTTGCGGATGATGACATCCTCGCTGATTTCTTCCTGATGACAGTCGAGCGTCTTCACCGTCATGCCGTCGCGCAGCACGGTGATCTGGTCGGCCACCTTGCGCACTTCGTTGAGCTTGTGGGTGATGATGATCGAGGTCATGCCCTGCTTGCGGAATTCGATCAACAGGTTCAGCAGCGCCTCGGAATCGCTTTCGTTCAGCGAAGCGGTCGGCTCGTCAAGGATGAGAAGCTTCACGCTCTTCGACAGCGCCTTGGCGATTTCCACCAGCTGCTGCTTGCCCACACCGATATCGGTGATCAGCGTCTCCGGCGATTCCTTCAGGCCCACTTTCTTGAGAAGTTCGCGGGTCCGGTTGAAGGTCTGCTGCCAGCTGATGACGCCGTTCGTGGCGACCTCGTTGCCAAGGAAGATGTTTTCGGCAATCGACAGCAGCGGCACAAGCGCCAGTTCCTGGTGAATGATGATGATACCAATATCTTCGCTGTCGTTGATGGCGCGAAAGTTTCGCACAGCGCCTTCATAGTGAATTTCGCCCTCATAGGTGCCGGCGGGATAAACACCGGAAAGGACCTTCATCAAGGTCGACTTTCCCGCGCCGTTCTCACCGACGAGTGCGTGGATCTCACCCTCTTTTACCTTGAGGTTGACGTTCTCCAGCGCTTTCACGCCCGGAAACGTCTTGGTGATGTTCCGCATTTCGAGAATGGTATTGGCCATATCGCAATCCAGCGCCCGATTAATTTCGGCGTTTTTATTTTTATGGAAAAACGGGGATGACGCCAAGTCATCCCCGCATGTGTCTTCAGGCTTATTTCAGCTGGTCTTCTTTGTAATAACCGCCATCAACGAGAACCTGCTTGTAGTTCTCCTTGGTGACTGCAACCGGCTTCAGCAGGTAGGACGGAACGACCTTGACGCCATTTTCATAGGTCTTGGTGTCGTTTACCTCAGGCTCCTTGCCCTGCAGAACGGCATTCACCATGTCGACGGTAACCTTCGCGAGTTCGCGGGTGTCCTTGAAGATGGTGGAATACTGTTCGCCTGCAATGATCGACTTGACCGACGGCACTTCAGCGTCCTGACCGGAAACGATCGGCAGCGGCTGGTCCTTCGAACCATAACCAACGCCCTTCAGCGAGGAGATGATGCCGATGGACAGACCGTCGTAAGGCGACAGAACGGCGTCAACCTTGGCGTCGGTGTAATAAGCCGACAGCAGGTTGTCCATGCGAGCCTGGGCCGTTGCCGGATCCCAACGCAGCGTACCGACCTTGTCCATGCCCATCTGGCCGGACTTTACGACCAGCTTGCCGCTGTCGATGTAAGGCTTCAGAACCGACATCGCGCCGTCATAGAAGAAGAAGGCGTTGTTGTCGTCAGGCGAACCGCCGAACAGCTCGATGTTGAACGGACCCTTGCCGTCCTTCAGGCCAAGCTTGTCGGTGATCGAAGTCGCCTGCAGAACGCCAACCTGGAAGTTGTCGAAAGTTGCATAGTAGCTGACGTCGCCGCTGTTGCGGATAAGGCGGTCATAAGCGATGACCTTGATGCCCTGCTCGCCAGCCTGCTTCAGAACGTCCGACAGCGTGGTACCGTCGATCGAAGCGATCACGAGGACCTTGACGCCCTTGGTGACCATGTTTTCGATCTGGGACAGCTGGTTCGGAATGTCGTCGTCGGCATATTGCAGGTCGGTCTTGTAACCGGCTTCCTGCAGCTGCTTGACGATGTTGTTGCCGTCATCGATCCAGCGAGCGGAAGACTTGGTCGGCATGGCAATGCCGACGGAACCCTTGTCCTGCGCAAAAGCCGGCGCTGCGAAGGAAGCAGCACCGATGGCACAAGCCGCCATCAGCGAAATAATGGACTTCATAACTCTCTCCCTTGAACCCTTCTCTGGTGTCCGCATGCTGCGCCGCACCATGAAATTCATGCCGTCAGAGGAAGAAGCCGCACTAAGCCCCATCCCAATCTCGCAACTGCGAAACGGAACAGATGCCGCTCCTCCCCGGCATCCCGCAAACTGTTCTGAATCCATATAACTGTCAAATAGAATATATCGGCTTACCTATATCAATTCTGCTATATTAAATCGATACAATAATCGTTGAGGGGTATGAAACAGCGCATGAGCAACCAGAAAGTGTATGAGCAGACGCAAACAACAGACGCGCTTTTCGTCTTTGAAGACAACCCGCTTCTGCGCGCCGGATTAAAGATGAGCCATCTGCGCATGCTGGTCATGATCGAGGAGCACGGCCAGGTCAGCGCCGCCGCAGCCGCCATGAACATAACACAGCCGGCGGCATCACGCATGCTTTCGGAAATGGAAGCAATCGTCAAAAGCCCGCTCTGTCAACGGGCGTCGCGCGGTGTGGTGCTGACGAAGTTCGGCGAGGCGCTGGCGCGTCGGGCGCGCACCATATTGCTGGAACTGCGCGAAGCGAGCCGCGAGCTTAACCAGATGAAATCCGGCAGCGGCGGCTCGGTTTATATCGGCGCCGTCACAGCACCCGCCATCAGCCTTGTGGTTCCCGCCATCAAACGGGCGACGGACACCTATCCCGGCATCGAAATCAATGTGCAGGTGGAAAGCAGCAACGTGCTGGCCCGGGAGCTGCTGGCCGCGCGTCACGACTTCATCATCGGCCGTATTCCGGATGATTTCGACCCGGGCCTGTTTTCCATCCATGAAATCGGCATCGAGCGCGCCTGTCTGGTGGTTCGCGACGGGCATCCCCTGCTTGGCGGCGAACCGGTAACGCTGAGCGATCTTTCCGCCTATGACTGGGTTTTCCAGCCGCCCGGCGCCCTGCTGCGCAGAACGATGGAGGATGTGTTCCTCACCCACGGCGTTGGCATGCCACGCAACATCATCAACACGCCATCCATGCTTCTGACGCTTGCGCTGATCTGCAACACCAATGCGATTGCGCCGATCGCGCAGGATATGGCCGAGTTCGTGGCCGGCCAGCAGGCCGATATCGGCCGCACCCGCATCCTGCCGACGGATTTCGAACTTGTCGTCAAGCCCTACAGCATCATCACCACCAAGGGCCGCGTTTTGCCGCCCAGCGCCCGGCTGCTCTACGATCTGGTTCTGGATGAAAGCCGAAAACTGACCGGCCCGTGATGGACATGGCGATGACACGAGGCAAGCCAGACACCACCTTCATCCTGTAAACAGGCCGGATTTATGAGGGTCGGCGCAGGGGAAACAGCCGCATGCTTTTCGGACAATCCGTCTTCCAGTCAGTTGTCGAAAGACTGAAGCAGGAAAGAGAAGAGGAAGCCGCGGAACCGCCGCCGCCTGCCCGCCATCGCATCGCCGGTTTCAATTCCAGCTTCGTCGTCGGCACGCCTTCTGCTGCACCGCAACCGGGAAACGGCGGCCTCGACGCCTATCTCGCCTTCTTGGCCGACCCCGCGCCCCCGCCTGAACCCCAGCCAGAGCCAGAGCCGGAACCCATGCCGGCGCATCTCGAAAAGACATCTCTTGCAGATGTGTCAGTGGAACTGGCGATCCATGAAACCGACACTGCCGCAACGCTTGCGGAAAAACGCCGCGCTTTCGCCCGCCTCAACCACCCCGACGGGGTGAAACCGGAATTCCGGCACAATGCGACGCTGCGCATGACGGCGGCAAACCTGCTGATCGACCAAGCGATCCGGATGCTGAGAACTTAAATCTTGAATGCACGGCGGGGGATATGCAGCTTTCAGCCAGCGTCGTTTTTATCGACGGGCGCGCTATCTGCGGGTTCTTCTGAAACGGTCTTGTCCGCTCCAGCCTTGGCCGCATCATCGGCACTCACAGGCTTGAACTTCACCAAAAGTTCATAGGCCGCATAGGCGGCGATGCCGCCGACGATCGTTCCCCAGAAGAACTCGCGATTGACGAATTCGATTACAGCCCAGGCCGCGCAGAAGCCGACGATCAGCAACCTGACCCATAAAGGGCGATAAAGCGGATGGCTGGTATCGATGTTCAGCATGGCGTTCCCGTTTCCGGCCTTTTTCGGCACACCGCGCGCTTACGGCATCGGGTGACCAAAGGCATATGCAGGTCGTCTTGGCCGTTTCACAGGAAAATTGCAACGCAAATCGAGCCGTCACCAATCAGGCTGTCGTGAAAGGGCAAATCCCCAAGCACAGCCAACCGGCCGGAAAACCGGCACGACCCGCATTTCCGGGTCGCGCGGCCCCAGAGCCGTCTCCATCGGCGATAGCGGCGTTCAGCCTCGCAGACGTCCGAGCAGCGATAACAGCTGGTCACGGGCTTTCTTGCCGCCGATCCTGTCGATCAGCTTTTCCTCACGGTCGCGCCATGAATCGGAAAGGCTGTCGAGAAGGCGGCTGCCCTCCTCGGTCATGTCGAGAAAATGAACGCGCCTGTCCTCTTCCGACCGGCGGCGGACAAGCAGACCCTTCTCTTCCATGTTGTCGACAATCGCGACGAAATTGGCGCGCTGGATGCCCAACGCTTCCGCCACATCGCTCTGTTTCAGGCCCGGATTGCCGCCGACAATGACGAGAACTGAGAAATCGGCGGGTCGCAACCCCCGTTCCGCCAGCACATCTGAAAACCCGTTTGCCACGGCAAGTTGCGAGTGCCGCAAATGATAGCCTATCGCCGTCGCCAACAATCCATAGTCAATCGCCGTAAGATGCACCGGTTCCACTCCGTCGCTTTCGGCCTTTTCCGCCCGCGGCCCGTTGCTATGTGCCAATCGCAAAGCCATCCGATCCCCCGCTTGATTCGTTCCTTTACCCTGCCGAAATCATAACCGACAACGTTCCAAAACTGTATCCTAAATAAATGTAGGTGATACTAATATTGTATAATAATTTGACAGTTAATCCGCAAAAATCCAAATCCGGCTTCCAGGCCGCCATCCGGAGGCCGGGAAAAGTATCACTATTTACCCGCCGATTTTGAGGGTATGACGCCGCCCGCCGCGCCGTGTTTGAAAGGCTTTGCGCCCGTCCGGCCACCTGCCCATGGTGGCGGCGAAACAGCCGCCGCATCAGACGATAACATACTACTTATAGGGGAAACCCGATTTCAATAAAAAAAGCAATACGCCAAACGACGCATTGTTTCCCCAACCCGCAGAAAGGCATCAACACCCCACAATAAATCGCACCCCACCCCGGTGGAAAAACAGGTGATGTTTCGCAAATCTCTGATTTTTAGACATTGATGCGGAAAGAAAGCTGGGGTATGAACCAACCGCTGCACGCGATTCAAGCGTGACCGCTGCACCCGTAGCTCAGCTGGATAGAGTGTTGGATTCCGATTCCAAAGGTCACAGGTTCGAATCCTGTCGGGTGCGCCATTTCCCCAAAGTTCAACATTTCGCCGCGCGTAAAACTGCCCGTTCCAAAGTGACCCGCAGTGAAGCTGAATGCTCGCCTTTATTCGCGACGTGACGCGAAGTTTTCGGCGATCTTGGCAAGGATGTCCGCGCGATTCTGTGGAGAATTGAGAAAAGCCGCGAGGTTTCCCTGCCGTTCGGGCATCATCTCGTTCGCAAGCAAGGTTACGGACATATCATTGTAATAACCGGAATATACCTTCCAGTATTGAAGGTGAACCGAAGCCACATTCGGCATATCAAGACTGTAATTTTTCAAAATATATGATGATTCTGCATGTATTATCCCACAAGAAAATAGGGAAATTTATTTTATGAAAGCCAAAGCAAAAATTGCCATGCTCGTTTCCGTATTCATTCTTTCAGGATGCATGACCGAAGCCGAGTTCAATCGGGGGCAGGAAATCATCAGCGGAAGTCCCGCCGCCAAGCGTGATGTCATGAACACTTGTTACGAAGGCGTTAGAAAACACCCTCAAGGCGTTAGGACCGTGGTGGCGAAAAACATGAATGTCAGCCCGAAAAGCAATGTCGATCTGACCTTTTGCACACGATTGATCAACGCCATAGCAAGCAAGAAAATCACCTACAGCGATTTTACAAACACAAGCCCGGCCTTTATCCGCGCCATGCAGGGCAGGTAATTTTCAACACTGCGCCCGGCCGGCCCAGGGTAGTGGCTGCGAAAAAGGCGAGACAATCTCCCTCCGTATCTTCAGCCATGCCGCGCAAGAGATCAGGCCTGCGCGGCATGTTTGGGTCACGGCCCGGATGTCTGGCCCGACCAGCCATCATCTCCGGTGGGAACCCGTTGGGGGCGCGGTCAACCCTCGCTTAAAACTCCTGCCAGTCGTCCTTTGACGTATCCACGGCCGCATTGCCCGCGAAGGCGGATGCGATCTTGCGGCCGAGCGCGCGCACGGGGGATGCTACCGGCCTGTCGTTGCCGCCGGCATTGCGAACCGGCGCGGGCTGGCTCTTCTGCTGATAGGCAACGTCGGCAAGCCTGAACTGCGAGAGCAGCTGGTTGAGCGACGCGACCTCCTTGGCGAGGTTGTGGCTTGCGGCATTGGTTTCTTCCACCATCGCCGCATTTTTCTGCGTGTCCTGATCCATCTGGTTGACCGCCGTATTGATCTGCTGGAGGCCGGAGGACTGCTCCTGTGCGGATTCCACGATGGAGACGACGTGCCGGTTGATCTCCTGCACTTCCGAGACGATGGTCGTCAGCGCCTTGCCGGTGTCACCCACCAGCTGAACACCCTGTTGCACCTGATCATTCGAGGTGTTGATCAGCGCCTTGATTTCCTTGGCGGCACTGGCTGAGCGCTGCGCAAGCTCGCGCACTTCCTGCGCCACCACGGCAAAGCCCTTGCCCGCTTCACCCGCACGCGCCGCTTCCACACCGGCATTCAAGGCCAGAAGGTTGGTCTGGAAGGCGATCTCGTCGATCACACCGATGATATTGCTGATCTCATTGGCGGATTTGGCGATCTGTTCCATGGCGACCACGGCGCGGCGCACCACTTCACCGGATTGTTCGGCGCCCGCCTTGGCGCGGCTGACGATCTGGCCGGCCTCCTGGGCTCGCCGGGTGGAATCGCGCACCGTGGTGGTGATCTCTTCCAGGGCGGCGGCGGTTTCTTCCACGGCGGCGGCCTGCTGTTCCGTGCGCTTGGCCAGATCGTCAGCGGCCGATTTGATCTCGTTTGCGCCGGCACCGATGCCGCCGGCATTCTGTGCAACCTTGGTCAGCGCCCCCTGCAGCTTTTCAGCCGACATGTTGAAGTCGTTGCGAACGCCATCCAGCGTCGCCGTGAACGGCTGGCCGATACGGTAGGAAACATCGCCTTCGGACAGTTTCGAGAGGCCGGCTGCGAGATTGTCGACGGCGAATTTGACGTCGGCCGCTTCATTTGCCTTCTGCCGCTCACGCTCGATGCGGTCTTTTTCCGACAGGCTGCGATTGGCCTCCGTCTCCTGCTCGAGGCGAATGCGCTCGATCGCATTTTCGCGGAACACCTGAACGGCTTGCGCCATCTGGCCGACTTCGTCTCCGCGTCCCGTGCCGTCGATTTCCGCCGCCGTCTCGCCGCCGGCAAGCGATACCATGCGCTCGCGCAGACGGGCGATCGGCGTGGTGATACCACGCGACGCCACGAAAATCGCCAGAATGACGCCGATGGAGAAAACAAATCCAATCACGGCAAGTGATGTCAGGATCGTCGAATTGGTCTCCGCCGTCAGCTCGCCACTTCCCTTCGCAACGCCCTTGACCAGCTTTTCCAGCAGCGCCGCCAAATTGTCAGCGGTCGGGCGAATGGAGGCATCGGCCCTCAGCATCTGAGCTGCCGCGTCCTCGTTGCGATTGGCCAGGCCTAGTTCGACCGCCTTGTCCGTGATTGCGGTAATCTCCTGCGACTTTGCAAGAAACCCGTCAATGGCAGTCGTCTCCTCCGGAAATGCCGCCTTCACATTGTTAAGGCGCATCACCAGCAGCCGCTTGCTTTCGGTGTAGAAATCCCGTGCGACCTTGATATCCGGCCCGGCCGCGTCATACGCCATGACCTGATAGGCGCCATAAGCGACTGCGGCGAGATTTCGGTTGGCGCGCGCAAGTTCCACCAGAGCGGCGTTGTCGTTGGCGATGAAGAATGAATAGGCCGTATCCGCTTCCTTGTAGCGGTTGGACATGAATGCGGTTGCGCCAAGGCCAACGACGCAGAGCGGCAGAATAAGCGACAGGATTTTGGTGCGGATGCTGGTATTTTGAAGAAAGGACACGGTGAAACCTCACGTCAACGAAACCCGCTCCTTCCCCGTGCCGGAGGTGTTCGGCAAGACTGACATTGCACGTCGAACGCCTTGATCATCAAGGCTTCACGAGACGCATCATCGGCTCGGGCCGCAATTTGCATCATGCCTGCATCCGCGAAGGGTGATGCCTGTTCCTCAGATATCGACAGGTTACCATTCGTGAGACGCGGGCGGCCCGCCAGCGAGCGGGCGCGCCGGACCACATTTCGAGAAAAATGGAAAGGGGCTGATTTTCGGATGCCGGCTGCCATTTCTTGTCTGGTAAAATGATTATAGTCAAAAACTTTACAATTCCTTCAAGTCCGTGCGGTCAGCAAAATATAAGATAGGAAAGCAGTAACAGAGCTTTTGCAGCCTGCCTCGCCAAACAAAGTCGGTGCCTGCAGCACGCATCCCCTGCCGTCCGGCACCTCATGCGCTTCGGGCAAAAGACCGTGCTTTCGCATCACCGCCCAGCGCCGAAAGACGGCGGCCAATGCCGCAAGTCCAGCCATCACGGAACCGCGGATTGCGGGCGCTGCCAAATATGAGCCGTATGGCGCATATTCCAACCAACATCAGCTGTGACGAACAGCCTGCGAAGGTTGCTGCGAAAGAGGTTTCGTCACCATTGCCTCGTCCCCGCCGCTTCGCGCCGGTGTCGGCCCCGTCTCATCCTCGACAAGGCTGGCATTGGCCTGCAAATGCAGGCCCATCACGGCAACGATGAGGAAAAACCAGACGAAGCCGGTGCTGAGGAAGAACAGCGTTTCCAGCGCTTCGCCCACCAGCGAGGTGAAAACAAACCAGCCGAAAATCGCCGCCATCAGCAGGCGCGGCATGAAGAGAATGGAGAACGACCGTTCCTTCGCCATGAACGCCAGGAAACTGAAAAAGAGAATGATCGCGGTCAGCTGGTTCAGCAGGCTGGACCCGGCCGCCATGGCGGAGCCCAGATAGGTGGAGGAAAGTGAGATATAGGGCGAAAAACCGACCGTGAAAAAAAGGAAGGTCACATAAAACAATGCGTCCCGCCAATAGCCACGCCCCTGTCCGTCGTCCGCTGCATCCATAAGGGGTTTTTCTCTTCCTTTTTCCACGTCAGCACACATCGTATCCGATGCTTCATCCCCGTCACAGGAATATCCTGTTCCCGGTAGGGACGCCCATTTCTGAGCGCCCCCCGGACAGATCCGAGCGAGCCCAATTCGGGCACTCGGCTCCTA
>NZ_QSNV01000029.1:0-1259 GCF_009498615.1 Agrobacterium sp. ICMP 6402 | reverse complement strand
GTCGAAATTCACAGTTACTATCGTGACCAGATCGAAATCGCCAGGAAGGTTGACCGCGTCTACGATTTCGCGCTGCCCCCACTGATATTGCATTCATTGTTCACGGGCGATGCGACAGCGCTGGCGCGTTGGCTGGAGATCAGCCCTCGCAACGCAATCACCGTCCTCGACACTCACGACGGGATCGGCGTCATCGATGTAGGCGCGCACAGTGATGGCCGACCCGGACTTTTAGAACCGCAGGCAATTGACAATCTGGTCGAGGAGATTCACAGGCGCTCGGAGGACCAGAGCCGTTTGGCAACAGGCACGGCAGCCTCGAACCTGGATCTCTATCAGGTGAACTGCACCTATTACGACGCCCTCGGCCGCAACGACGACGACTACCTCATCGCCCGCGCCATCCAGTTTTTCGCGCCCGGTATTCCGCAGGTCTATTACGTCGGTCTCTTGGGGGGGCTTAACGACATGGAATTGCTGAGAAAGACCGGTGTCGGGCGTGACATCAATCGGCGCTTCTTTGAAGACCGGGAAATTGATCTCGCTCTTGAAACGCCGCTCGTCAAACGACTGTCGGACTTGATCCGCTTCCGTAACACCCATCCGGCCTTCAATGGATCATTCGAGGTAGCAACGGATGACACCGGAAGCCTTGTTCTAAGCTGGAATCTCGACGCCGAGTTTGCTCAACTAATAGTTTCGTTCTCTCAAGGCGAGGCAACGATCACGGCTTCAGGCTGCAACGATTTCACATTCTCAGGAGCGATCGCATGAGCAACCTGGTGAGACCGGGAAGCCACATCCCATCTAAAGTTCAGCCATCGATGTCCTCGATATACTGTCGGACGAACAGCGACGACGAGGATACTGGCGACACCTAGAAGGAGATAGAGAATGCAGCATTGGCTGGACAAGCTGACCGATCTTACGGCAATTGAGGGCGATGGGTGCATCCTCAAAACAGGGCTGGCGGACGTCGCCGACCATTTCGGCTTCACCGGCTATGCTTATCTCCACATCCAGCACAAGCACATCATCGCCGTGACCAACTATCATAACGATTGGCGGTCGCTCTACTTCGACAAGAAATTCGACGCTCTCGACCCGGTCGTCAAACGCGCAAGATCCAGGAAGCACGTCTTCGCCTGGTCCGGCGAGCAGGAGCGACCAGCGCTCTCGAAGGAAGAGCGTGCCTTCTATGCACAAGCGGCCGATTTTGGCATCCGCTCCGGCATCACCATCCCCATCAGGACCGCCAA
>NZ_QSNV01000028.1:0-1459 GCF_009498615.1 Agrobacterium sp. ICMP 6402 | reverse complement strand
TCACCTTGCCCTGCCACAGCCCGCTTTCCTTCGACAGCAGCAGATGTTCGGGCCGCACACCGGCGGTGGCGGCGTTCTTTTGGCGCGCATAATCGCCGGTAATCAGGTTCATGCGCGGTGAGCCGATAAAACCGGCGACGAAGAGGTTGCGCGGTGTTTTGTAAAGCTCCATCGGCGAACCGACCTGCTCGATATTGCCGCGGTTGAGCACCACGATCTTGTCGGCCATGGTCATGGCTTCCACCTGGTCGTGGGTGACGTAGATCATCGTCGTCTTCAGCGTGTTGTGCAGCTCGGAGATTTCCAGCCGCATGGTGCCGCGCAGCGCCGCATCGAGGTTGGAAAGCGGCTCGTCGAACAGGAAGGCTTTCGGTTCGCGCACGATGGCCCGGCCGATGGCGACGCGCTGGCGCTGGCCGCCGGACAGTTGCGAGGGCCGGCGTTCGAGATAATCGGTAAGGTTCAGCACCCGGGCGGCATCTTCCACCTTTTTATCGATGACCGCCTTGTCGAGCTTGGCCATCTTCAGCGGGAAGGCGATGTTGTTGCGCACACTCATATGCGGATAAAGCGCATAGGACTGGAACACCATGGCAAGGCCGCGCTCGGCCGGCGCCTTTTCGGTGGCGTCGTTGCCGTCGATGACGATCTTTCCGCCGGAGACGTCTTCCAGCCCGGCGATCAGCCGCAGCAATGTCGACTTGCCGCAGCCGGACGGGCCGACGAAGACGACGAACTCGCCGTCGTTGATATCAAGATCGATCGACGGGATGACTTTCGCCTCACCGAAGAGCTTGGACACGTTCTGAAGGGAAATGCTGCCCATGTTTGTCGTTCCTTATTTCACGGCGCCAAAGGTCAGGCCACGCACGAGTTGTTTCTGCGAGAACCAGCCGATGACGAGAATGGGGGCGATCGCCATCATCGAGGCGGCCGAGAGTTTTGCCCAGAACAGCCCCTGCGGTGAGGAGAAGGAGGCGATGAAGGCGGTCAGCGGCGCGGCATTGGTGGTCGTCAGCCGGATGGTCCAGAAGGATTCGTTCCAGGCGAGGATGACGTTGAGCAGCAGCGTCGAGGCGATGCCGGGCACCGCCATTGGCGTCAACACATGGACGATCTCGTTCCAGAGCGAGGCGCCATCCATGCGGGCGGCCTCAAGGATCTCGCCGGGGATTTCCCGGAAGTAGGTGTAAAGCATCCACACCACGATCGGCAGGTTGATGAAGGTGAGCATGATGGTGAGCCCGATGCGGCTATCGAGCAGGCCGGCATTGCGGAAGATCAGATAGATCGGCACCAGCACGGCCACCGCCGGCATCATCTTGGTGGACAGCATCCACATCAAAATGTCCTTGGTGCGTTTGGTCGGCGAGAACGCCATGGCCCAGGCGGCGGGAATGGCGATGATCAGCGCGATGATCGTTGAGCCGAGCGACAGCACCACCGAGTTCATGAACGG
>NZ_QSNV01000027.1:0-1912 GCF_009498615.1 Agrobacterium sp. ICMP 6402 | reverse complement strand
GTTCCCGGTAGGGACGCCCATTTCTGAGCGCCCCCCGGACAGATCCGAGCGAGCCCAATTCGGGCACTCGGCTCCTACCTCGGGTGTTTGACGGCAAATCGCTCGCTTGGCCATGGATGAAGGATCCTCGGTTTTGGGAGAAAGTCGTCGGCCAGCCTCGTCATCCGTTCCCATACCCGCCGAGCTCTCTGGCTACGTCGGCAGAGCTGCCGATACCAAAGAACGACGACGTGGTACCGGAACGCTTGCAGCGCCGGACTGTTGGTCGGCACTGCGTGATAGGCGAAGTATCCAGCTACGACCTGCCTCAGCCATTTGCCTGTTTCGACAACAGGCCGATGCAATCGCCATCGCAGTTCCTCCTTGATGTCCCTGAGCTTGGCTCGCATGCGATCGCGGCGAGATTTCCTCCTCACTCGGAAGTCACCTCGACTCGATTTATCGCAGATGAGCACAAATCCCAGGAACGTAAAGGTCTCCGGCTTGCTGCGCCCGCGCCTCTCGCAGTTCTTCGCGGCAAAGCGACCGAACTCAATCAGGCGGGTTTTGTCCGGGTGAAGCGATAGCGAGAACTCCCGCAACCTTTCGCGCATCGCGTCCCAGAAGCGCCGGGCGTCCTTCTCATATTGGAAGCCAACGACAAGGTCGTCAGCATACCGTACCATGATCATGTCGCCCGTGGCCTCCTGCCGTCGCCAGCGCTCAGCCCAGAGATCGAAGACATAATGGAGGTACAGGTTCGCCAGCAGCGGCGAGATCGCCGAGCCTTGACCCGTACCCTTTTCCTCTATCGTCACGATCCCGTCTTCCAGCACCCCGGCCCGCAGCCATTTCTGGACGAGCCGGAGGATGCGCTTGTCGCCGACCCGGTGCTCCAGGAAGCGGATGACCCATTGCTGGGAAACCTCCGTGAAGAACGACCGGATGTCGGCATCGAGTATGAAGTTCACCTTCTTGCTGCTGATCCCGACAATGAGTGCATCCAGCGCATCGTGCTGGCTGCGCTCCGGCCGGAATCCGTACGAGAACCCGAGGAAGTCTTCCTCGTAGATCGTACTCAGCACCGCAGCCGTAGCTCTCTGAACGATCTTGTCTTCGAGAGCACCGACCGCGAGAGGTCGTTTGCTACCGTCTTCCTTTGGGATGTAACTCCGCCGGGACGGCAACGCCCGATACGCTCCGCTTCGGACCCGCGCCAAGAGGTCCCTGATCCTGCGATCGAGGTCTTGTTCGTAGCTCCGCCATGTCAACCCATCCACACCGGGCGCAGCGTCACGCTTGATGGCGTAGAACGCTGTTCTCAGCATGGAGACATCGATATGGTGCAGGAGCGAGGTGAACCTCTCCTTCTTTCGTTGCCTTGCGGCTTGCCGTACGCGGTCCAGCGCCTGTGACACGTTACCCCGGTCCTGCGCCCGGCGCGTGCTTTGCTGGCCCGCGTTCCCCTTGGTCTCCGTCCTTCGCTCCACCGATTCCGCCGCGGATGGCTCCGCCTTGTTCACCGGCTTCGCAGCTACTATGACGAAGTCAGACTTCTCGGGATCGTTCATCATCGGCTTTGACTCCTCGTCTTCCCCATGCGGACCTGCGGCATCCATCCGCAGGCCAATCCCGAGATCTCCCGGTTCCCGCGCAAAGAGCGTCTACACATGCCAGGGTCTTCGACCACGCCGGGTTGGACAAATGCTCGCATAACGCACCGCCCATGTTGCTTTCCGTGATTTTGAACACGTCGGCACCCGAAAGTCTTAGGTTTTCGCGGCTCAATGGCTGGCCTATGTACTCCCCTGCCGACGCTTCACCGATCTCCTCGCGGAGGCCCATGCACGGCTCGGGGCCAATGTGGATCGCTACTCCTTCATTGCAGTGGACTTTCACCACCTACTCTTTGCCGGTTTGTACCGGCGCACCA
>NZ_QSNV01000026.1:684-1937 GCF_009498615.1 Agrobacterium sp. ICMP 6402 | reverse complement strand
TCACCTTGCCCTGCCACAGCCCGCTTTCCTTCGACAGCAGCAGATGTTCGGGCCGCACACCGGCGGTGGCGGCGTTCTTTTGGCGCGCATAATCGCCGGTAATCAGGTTCATGCGCGGTGAGCCGATAAAACCGGCGACGAAGAGGTTGCGCGGTGTTTTGTAAAGCTCCATCGGCGAACCGACCTGCTCGATATTGCCGCGGTTGAGCACCACGATCTTGTCGGCCATGGTCATGGCTTCCACCTGGTCGTGGGTGACGTAGATCATCGTCGTCTTCAGCGTGTTGTGCAGCTCGGAGATTTCCAGCCGCATGGTGCCGCGCAGCGCCGCATCGAGGTTGGAAAGCGGCTCGTCGAACAGGAAGGCTTTCGGTTCGCGCACGATGGCCCGGCCGATGGCGACGCGCTGGCGCTGGCCGCCGGACAGTTGCGAGGGCCGGCGTTCGAGATAATCGGTAAGGTTCAGCACCCGGGCGGCATCTTCCACCTTTTTATCGATGACCGCCTTGTCGAGCTTGGCCATCTTCAGCGGGAAGGCGATGTTGTTGCGCACACTCATATGCGGATAAAGCGCATAGGACTGGAACACCATGGCAAGGCCGCGCTCGGCCGGCGCCTTTTCGGTGGCGTCGTTGCCGTCGATGACGATCTTTCCGCCGGAGACGTCTTCCAGCCCGGCGATCAGCCGCAGCAATGTCGACTTGCCGCAGCCGGACGGGCCGACGAAGACGACGAACTCGCCGTCGTTGATATCAAGATCGATCGACGGGATGACTTTCGCCTCACCGAAGAGCTTGGACACGTTCTGAAGGGAAATGCTGCCCATGTTTGTCGTTCCTTATTTCACGGCGCCAAAGGTCAGGCCACGCACGAGTTGTTTCTGCGAGAACCAGCCGATGACGAGAATGGGGGCGATCGCCATCATCGAGGCGGCCGAGAGTTTTGCCCAGAACAGCCCCTGCGGTGAGGAGAAGGAGGCGATGAAGGCGGTCAGCGGCGCGGCATTGGTGGTCGTCAGCCGGATGGTCCAGAAGGATTCGTTCCAGGCGAGGATGACGTTGAGCAGCAGCGTCGAGGCGATGCCGGGCACCGCCATTGGCGTCAACACATGGACGATCTCGTTCCAGAGCGAGGCGCCATCCATGCGGGCGGCCTCAAGGATCTCGCCGGGGATTTCCCGGAAGTAGGTGTAAAGCATCCACACCACGATCGGCAGGTTGATGAAGGTGAGCATGATGGTGAGCCCGATGCGG
>NZ_QSNV01000026.1:0-674 GCF_009498615.1 Agrobacterium sp. ICMP 6402 | reverse complement strand
CTATCGAGCAGGCCGGCATTGCGGAAGATCAGATAGATCGGCACCAGCACGGCCACCGCCGGCATCATCTTGGTGGAGAGCATCCACATCAAAATGTCCTTGGTGCGCTTGGTCGGCGAGAAAGCCATCGCCCAGGCGGCGGGAATGGCGATGATCAGCGCGATGATCGTTGAGCCGAGCGACAGCACCACCGAGTTCATGAACGGCTTGAAGTAATCGCGCTGGGTCTGCACGGTGATGTAGTTTTCCAGCGTGCCTGATGGAATGAGGCTGAAGCCAGCGATCGCCTCCGGCTCGGTCTTGAGCGAGGTGAGGAAGGCATAAAGGATCGGGAAGAACAGCAAAAGCGCCACGGCCCATGCCGCGATGGAAAAGCCGATCTTTGCGCGTGTGGTTGTCTTGCGGGCCATGATCGGTTCTCCTTAACGGTCCAAATTCTTGCCGACGGCGCGCATCAGGAAGATGGCGACGATATTGGCGAGCACGACGGCGATGATGCCGCCGGCCGATGCACCGCCGACGTCGTACCCAAGAAGCGCCGTGCGATAGATGAGGAAGGCGAGGTTGGTGGAGGCATAACCCGGTCCGCCATTGGTGGTGACGAGGATTTCCGCGTAGACACCGAGCAGGAAGATCGTCTGGATCAGAATGACGACGGTGATGGCGCGCGACAG
>NZ_QSNV01000025.1:0-4828 GCF_009498615.1 Agrobacterium sp. ICMP 6402 | reverse complement strand
GGCCAATGTGGATCGCTACTCCTTCATTGCAGTGGACTTTCACCACCTACTCTTTGCCGGTTTGTACCGGCGCACCAGAAATCCTAACATTCGCGACAAAATCGGCGGCGCTGATTTTTAAGGGAAAAATCCGTCGCAAAAGTCATGTGCAAAAGGCCGATTTTCGCGACCGAGTTTTGCGACAATTTCGGGACCTCACGGATGCGGATCGGGGAAACCGTGACGCTCCGACAAAGCGGCGAGAATTTTGTCCTTCTCTGAGATGAATCCTCGGCCCTGATACATGCCCGTTTGATGGGGTGAGGTTGCCCCATCCGCCAGGACCAACAACGGGAGAGACTGGTTTTCCTCCCCCACGATCCTAATGACCGGAAGCCTCGGCCGGGCCCACTCAATTCGTTCTACGTCGAACCGCTTCGCCAGCTCCGGAAACGAGGCTAGGACACCTTCCATGAGGGCGCAATGCCAGCAATAGAATCGCTGCCCCGGATAAGAAGGGTCTTCAAAATCCGGACGCAGTAAAAAGAGCTTGTCGCGATTCATCTTCGATCCCTGATCTGCTGATTGGATGGAAATACCCGAAACCCGCATAAAAGCCAGGTTTCCGCGATATCCCCGCGATAACACATTGACCAATGCTCGGCAACCTGCACAAATGATACCGATCTGTATCATTTAGGTTTTGCCATGCCATTACGCGCCGACGCTGTCGAAAAACGCCGTCATATCGTTGAAACCGCCTATCACCTGTTCAAGCGCGATGGCTTCCACGCCACAGGCATCGACAAGATCATTGCCGAGGCCGAAGTCGCCAAGATGACCATGTATCGGCACTTCCCGAGCAAGGAGGGTTTGATTGTCGAGGTTCTGGGCTGGCGGGCGGAGCGCTTCGGGCAACACCTCGACCAGCTCGCCGGGGCGGCGATGACACCGGGCGAGAAGATCGCGGCGATTTTCGACTGGCACGAACGCTGGTTCGATAGCTCGGATTTTCACGGCTGCCTGTTCCAGCACGCATTGGCCGAGTTCGGAGATCCAGCCCATGCCGTATTCGAGGCAGTCGCACGGCAAAAGCGCGACCTGCAACAGCGGCTCCGGGACATTCTGGCGCAATCCCTGCCGGACGATCGCGCCGAGCACGTCGCCACAACGCTGTTCATGCTGATCGAGGGGGCAACGGTGCTTGCTCATATGGGGCAGAGCAAGACGGCGATCGCCAGCGCACGGAAGGCGGCGGCCGATGTGCTGGCCCCAGTGGGACGGTCGCAATGAGTGCGGTTGTCATTGGCCTCGCGCTGTTCGCCGCGATCCTGCATGCGACGTGGAATGCCTTCCTGCGCAACGGCGGCGATCGGCTCTGGACCGTCACCGTCATGAGCTTCGCCAGCACGGTTTTCGCCCTACCGTTCGTGTTCATCTATCCTATGCCGACGTCCGGCGCCTGGCTCTATATCGTTCTCTCGGCCCTCCTTCAGGTCGGATACAGCATCTTCCTCGTCGCTGCCTATCGTTACGGGGAATTGGGGCAAGTCTATCCGATCGTCCGGGGAACCGTGCCGCTGCTGGTGACGCTCGGCGGCTTCATCATCACCGGCGACACACTCAATTCCTGTCAGATCGCCGGCGTTGTCCTTATTGCCTTGGGCATCATGAGTCTGGCGCTTGGGAAAGGGAGAGCCTCGACCTCATCCATCCTGTTCGCACTGGCGACCGGCGCAATCATTGCCGCCTATGCGACCGTGGATTCCATGGGGGTACGGCAAACCGGACAAAGCGGGGCCTACACGGCTTGGGTGCTTGTGCTCTATGGGATATTTCTGCCGGCCGCCTTCCTTGCCCTGCGTCGGCGGCTGGTGGTTGATTTTAGCGCATCCGCCACATGGAAGGCGCTTGGTGGCGGCCTGGTCGCGATGGTCGCCTATGGCGTCGTGGTCGCGGCGTTCGCTCTCAACAAGCCGGCCCGATCACGGCGTTACGGGAAACGAGTGTCGTCTTCGCCGTTCTGATCGGCTGGCTGTTTCTTGGCGAAACTCTGAGCGCCCGGCGCATCTTCGCCTGCCTGATCGTCGCGGCCGGCGCAATCCTGCTCGGGCTTTGATTGCAGGTGACGTAAAAAGTCAGGAGTTTTGTGACACTCTTTGCATCCCTATCGCTCTTAGGATTTCCAGGTACCCAGCGCCGCTCCCATAATGATGAACACCGCTCCGATCATTAGCGAGGTAGAAAAGGCAGCAAGCCCCAAGCCGATCAAGAGAAGTGTCGCGAGGAGAGGTGTCCCATATGCGAGAATGGACATAAGTCGCGTGTCCCCACGCGCGACGCCGTAGTCCCAGAGCGCATATCCAAGCCCCATGGGGGCTATCCCCAATAGGATGATAGCAACCCACTGCGACGTGTTCAGGGCCTGCGTTGTCTCAAACGAGAAATGCATTGCCATACATGCAATGGCAGCGAATAGCCCATAAATTCCTACAGCATCGGATGGAGTGATCCGGTCGAACTGGCGGTAAATGGTGTAGCTCGCATAACATACGCCTGCCATAAGGGCCAACCCGATGCCTGTGAGATCAAAGGTCAGGCCACTCCAGGGATTTATGACGAACACGACCCCCACAAACCCCACGAGGATCGCTGCGTAGTGCTTCGGATGGAGCTTTTCGAAACCAAGGAAACCGGACATCAGCAATGCCATAATTGGCCATGTGTAATTTATGATGCTGGCCTGAGCGGCTGGAATCCGGGTTATCGCCAGAAAATTAAAAGCATTTGTTCCGAGAACACCTATGATGCCAAACGCCAGCATGCCCCATGATCGTGGAAACATATCCAGCAGGTTTTGTCCCCGGATCAGACGCAGGCCTGCGAGCATGAAGAAGCCCACGGCCTGGCCAATTGCCAAAATCTGAAATGTAGGGGCAGGGGCAGCAAAAAGAGCCAGGGACGGCCATGTCGCCCAAAAGAAAATGGACAATGCACCGATCAAGGTGGCAGTTCTTCTCGGTACGCCTCCGGTCGCGTGACTTCCGCCACCATCACTCGTTTCAACCATATTATAGGTGATCGCAGCCATACCTACCTCACATTGCGGGATGCCGGAATAAGCGTCGACATTAGCAATTGTTGTTCTGGAAGATAGTGGGAATTTACAGGCAGCCCATCTCCGAAACCAAAAAAATGAGGAACTTTGTAACACGGCCAGATCGCTAGACCACGGTTCGACAGACAGGGAAGGGCCGCACCGTTCGATACTGTCAGACTTATGCCAGGCACGCCTAAGCATCTGACGGCCGCAATTGTCTCACGCGCGGCGAGAGCTTCTTGTATTGTGCAATACAAACATGGGGGTGACGCACTCGGCGAACTCGGCGACAGAATTACCCTTGCTCGCTCGCCGCCCTGATCGCGGCGAGCTTTTGCGCCTCCGCGCCGTGCGGAAAGCGCACGGCCTGGAGCCTGAGTTCCATCCAGCCGGCGAGCATCTCGACCTGCTCTATGGCGGTCCAGAGGTCCTCTCGCGAGATCGTAATATCCACGCCGGCGAAACCGCGAATCTCCTCCTTCGCCGCGCCCTTTTCGTATTCGGTGACGAACAGAGGCGGGGAGTATTTCTCGATCGTCTTCGTCGAGTGGGATGGCTGGAATTCGTGGAGGTGCTTTCCATGCTGCGCGTCGTTGCGCGCCAGCACTACCTGTTCGATTACGTCGAAATTGACGGGGCATGTCGCCCAGTCGTCCTTCGCTATTTGTCCGAATGCGTCACGATAGACGGCGACGAAGCCCTCTTTCTTGAACCGCTTTCGCCAGTCCGCCGGAAACTCGATCCCGAGCAGCTTCTCCCACGTCATGAAGAACACCTTCAGCGTATCCGACAGCATTGACAGGGCTGCAACGCCCACGGCGCCGATCCCGTAAGTCGCGTCCATATACTCGGCCACGAACGGTGGTTCGCCGTCCTCGCTGTACGGCGGCACAAACGGCTCTTCCTGCTCATCGATCTGCCGGAGAATCTCTCGGAAGCCGACGACCCCGTTGTCGTAGAAATAGCGGATGAACTTGGTCCGCTCCTTCAGGAAATATTCCACGTCCACGCTGCGCCCCCGCTGTAATCAGATTGCGTTTTCCATCAAATCTCACTGCCATGTATTCCTCGTGAGAATTTCGCAAAAATCCCAATTAAAGCTACGATTTTCTGGATACTTCGGCAACGCACGCAGAAAGCGTTTGCGTGACAATGTTCCTGTTTTATTCTCTTCACGAGATTCGGAGAGGTAATTATGTCAATCATCAGCCATGTCACGCTTGGTACCAACAATCCTGATCGCGCGGGCCGCTTCTACGATGAAGTTCTGGGGGCTCTCGGATTCGAACGCTTGCCAAAGCCGCCCGGCAAACCTCCCGCCTACGAGAAAGGCGGGTTACCTACGATCTACCTTTACACGCCAGAAGATGGACGGCCGGCCACATGGGGAAACGGCACCCACATTGCATTCATTGCGGATACGAAAGATGCGGTTCATCGCTTCCATGTGGCGGCGCTTCGACTTGGAGGAGCCTGTGAAGGCAAACCGGGTCCGCGACCGCACTATGGAAACAACTACTACGCCGCGTATGTCCGCGATCCGGACGGCAACAAGCTACAAGCCGTATGTTATGCGGTTGATGCTGAGGGAACGCCGTGACTCTGGCTTAGCTGGAACGTCCACACTGTTTCGTAATGCTGCTGTTCAGTCGCGAAGCGCCGGCGCAAAATCAGGATTTTTGGTGCGCCGGTACAAACCGGCAAAGAGTAGGTGGTGAAAGTCCACTGCAATGAAGGAGTAGCGATCCA
>NZ_QSNV01000024.1:0-5405 GCF_009498615.1 Agrobacterium sp. ICMP 6402 | reverse complement strand
CCCCCGATGTCGGTGGCACCGCCAACACCAGCCAAGTCACCGAAGCCGTATGCAACGCAATCGCAGGATCGAATATCTTGAAGATGGCCGCTGCAGAATGACCTGGAACGATGTGTCCGCTCGCCAGGTGCTGCGTCGAATTTTCGACGCAGCCGTTGCCAGCGCGGATCCGAAAATAGCTGTTGTCAACAACCTCCCAGAGCGTCCCAGAGGTCGCTGCGTTGTGGTGGGAGCGGGCAAGGCGTCGGCTGCGATGGCGGCTGCGGTCGACGCCGCCTGGCCCGATGTCGATCTCTCGGGCATCGTGGTCACTCGCTATGGCCACGCCGTTCCGGCCGGGCGCATCGAAATCCTCGAAGCCTCCCATCCCGTCCCGGATGAAATGAGCATCAAGGCTGCAGAGAAGATATTCGCTGCCGTCCAGGGCCTTGGTCCTGACGATCTCGTGGTGGCTCTCATCTCCGGCGGGGGATCGTCATTGCTCGTCTCGCCGGCAGGCAAGATGACTTTGGCCGACAAGAAGGCGGTCAACCAGGCGCTGCTCTCCAGCGGCGCCACGATTTCCGAGATGAACACCGTCCGCAAGCATCTATCCGCCATCAAGGGGGGACACCTGGCGCGCGCTGTACGGCCGGCAAAACTGGTGACACTGGTCATCTCCGACGTGCCGGGTGATGATCCATCGGAGATCGCCTCGGGTCCAACGGTCGCGGATCCGACCACCTTGGCAGACGCAGCAGCCATCGTCGCCCGCTACGGCATTGACCTGCCCGAGTCTGCGCGCGCAGTGCTGGTGCAAGGCAACGAGACGCCTAAGGCAGAGGAGGTCGCAGGCGAGATTCGGCTGGTTGCTGCCCCCTCGATAGCGCTCGATGCGGCCGCCGCGGCTGCGCTAGATGCCGGCTTGTGTCCACTTATCCTCGGAGATGCCCTGGAAGGTGAGGCTCGCGAAATGGGGCGTGTCATGGCGGGCATCGCGCTATCCGCGCGCGACAAGGGCCTGCCTGTAGCAGCACCTGCCATCATCCTGTCCGGTGGTGAGGGCACTGTTTCCCTTGGTGGCATGACCGACGGGCGAGGTGGAAGAAATACGGAATTCCTTCTAAGCCTTGCGGTTGCCCTTAAGGGAGCTTCCGGCATCTGGGCCATCGCCGGTGATACTGATGGTATCGACGGTGTCGAGGATGCTGCCGGTGCGCTGGTCGCGCCGGACAGTCTTATCCGAATGCGCGATGCTGGTATCGATCCACGGGCGACCTTGTCTGCCCATGATAGTTACACGGCCTTCAAGGCCATCGGCGACCTGGTGGTCACAGGCCCAACGCTTACGAACGTCAACGACATCCGCGCAATTCTCATAGGTTAGGTTTGGACATGTTCATACGCAACAACCGGCGATCAAAGATCGTCGCGACGGTCGGACCGGCGTCAAGTTCGCCCGACATGCTTCGCTCACTGTTTCTCGCCGGTGTCGATACGTTCCGCCTGAATTTCAGCCATGGTGCCCGGGCCGATCACGCGGAAGTCTATAGGAACATCCGAGCTCTCGAGCAGGAGCATGATGCTGCTATCGCCGTGCTGCAGGATCTTCAGGGTCCGAAGATCCGGATCGGAGTTCTGGCACATGGCAGGCTCGATCTCGCACGTGGATCCACGATCGGATTTATCCTTGGCCGTGAGGGTGGCGAAGGAATGAACGACATTCCGCTACCTCATCGGGAAATTTTCGAGGTGGCGGTGCCCGGGATGGACCTCCTTATCGACGATGGTAGAATAAAAGTCCGGATCATGGAGGTGATGGACGGGCGGCTTGTTTGCGAGGTCATCAATGGAGGCGCCTTGTCGAACCGCAAGGGTGTCAACGTGCCCGGCGCTGTCCTCGACATTTCCCCGCTCACGGCGAAAGATCGTGAGGACCTGGAATTCGGGCTCGAGCTCGGCGTCGACTGGGTCGCACTTTCTTTTGTCCAGCGTGCTCGCGACATGGTGGAAGCCCGGTCCCTTGTTGAAGACAGGGCTGGCCTCATTGCCAAGATTGAGAAACCGTCTGCCTTCGATGACATCGACGATATTGTCAGGCTTTCGGACGGCATCATGGTTGCGCGAGGCGATCTCGGCGTCGAGATCCCGCCGGAGGATGTGCCGGGTAAACAGAAGGAAATCATCCGTGCATGCCGCCTCGCGGCCAAGCCTGTGATTGTTGCCACACAGATGCTCGACTCGATGGTCAGTTCGCCAACGCCGACGCGTGCTGAGGCCTCGGACGTTGCCGGTGCCATCTATGATGGGGCGGATGCGGTCATGCTTTCGGCTGAGTCCGCAACAGGCGCCTACCCGGTGGAGGCGGTCGAAATGATGAACCGGATCATCGAGAAGACGGAAAAGCACAAGCACTACCGGCCGATCCTTGAGGCAACGGAACCCGATGTCGCTCAATCACCGCCGCATGCAGTTGCCACTGCGGCAGCCAACGTTGCCGTGGCCCTGGGATCGCCGGTTGTGGTGGCCTATACATCGAGCGGAACAACCGCGGCCAGAATTTCGCGTGCCAGACCCGCATTGCCAATTCTGGCTCTCACTCCGTCCGAACAAGTCGCGCGCCGGCTCAACATGTTATGGGGGATTGTCGGCGTGCGATCACAAGATGTCCACACCTATGAGGCGTCGCTGCTTCATGCGCAACAGGCAGTGCAGGAAGCAAAGCTGGCAAGTCCCTCCGATCACATCGTCATCGTGGCGGGATTTCCATTCGCGCAACAGGGCAGCACCAACAATCTCCGCGTCGTTCAGATCGCCGCAACCGACAACCTACAGATTGCGTAGATTGTATCGAGCAATAAGGGGGATCAATGCGTCATGCGCGTGTTTGCGGTGCAGCCGTGCGGCGCGGCTTGCGGCATCCCCATCACCCTGCTCGATTGCCTCTATGATTGCCGCATGCTCACCGGCCGAGTGCAGCGGTAATGGGCGTAGGTTGAGGGTGAACATGCGGGCGCGATGCAATTGATCGGCGACAGTCCCGGCCATCCGCATGAGGCGGCTGTTTCCGCTCTCTATTACGAGGGCCTGATGAAAATCCTCGTCGGCCACAGCCCATCGTGGAAGGTCGTTGTCCGCCAATGCCTCAATCATCCGCTTTGTGGCGGCCTTCAGAAGCTGAATGACGGGCGCGCGTTCCTCCATCGGCAGCCGGGCGAGCCGTGCTGCCGCTGCACCCTCGAGCGCGGTGATGACTTCGTAGATTTCCTCGATGTCCGCAGGAGACAGGGCACAGATGATGATGCCCTTCTTGGGAAGTATCCGGACCAGTCCGTCTTCCTGCAGTCGCGCCATGGCTTCGTGCACCGGGGTTCGGCTCATGCCGAGCTGACGCGCAATTTCAATTTCCGCGGCTTGGTACCCAGGGGGAAACGCGTTGGAGCGTATCGCCTCCTTGATGGCGAGATAGGCGGCAGAAACCCGACCCGAACCGTTAATGTCGGCGTTTGCTGAATTCTGTTCTGTGGCCGGATCGCGTGGCGCGGCTCCGGGAATGTCGATCGTCTTGATCATGAACTGCCTGCCGTTGTTTCAAGGCTCGTTATAGCCGCTCTCCTGGAGCTTGACAAACGGGCGCGCATCAATAAATGTAAGCTTGCATGCAAGATAGCATGGAAAAGGATGTGGAGGCATCCTTCGCGATCTCAGGGAGGAAAGCGCGATGAAAAAGGTACTGTTGTCCCTCACAGGTGTCCTGTTTGCCATGTCCAGCCATATGGTGCTGGCGCAGGAGAACTATCCTGATCGACCCATCACAATCGTGGTGCCTGCAGCGGCAGGTGGACCGAGTGACACCGTGGCGCGCCTAGTGGCGCAGTCGATGTCCACGACCCTTGGCCAGCAGGTGCTGATCGAAAACATGGGCGGCGCCGGCGGCTCGCTTGGTGCCGCAACAGTGGCGCAGGCGGACCCCGATGGCTACCGGTTGCTGCTCTACCATATCGGGGTGGCCACCTTCGCTGCGCTCTACCCGAACCTGACCTACAAGCCGATCGAAGACTTTTCGAGCGTCGGGCTGATTACCGAGGTCCCGATGACGGTCGTCGGCAGGAAGGACTTCGAGCCGAAGACGTTCACCGATCTCCTCTCCTATGTGAAGGCAAACGGGCCTGCCGTCACCTTCGGGACCGCCGGCACGGGTGCCGTTTCCGATCTCTGCGGCAGGTTGCTGCAGGACGCGCTCGGCACCAAGATCACTCTGGTGCCTTACAAGGGCATGGGCCCCGCAATGACCGATCTCATTGGAGGTCGCATCGATCTCGCCTGCGACCAGACGACCAACACCACGACCCAGATCAAGGCCGGTGAGGTTCATCCTTATGCGGTGACAACGAAGGCGCGGATTGGCGTGCTGCCAGATCTTCCGACCATCGAAGAGAGCGGCCTGCAAGGGTTCGAGCTCAGTGCCTGGCATGCGCTCTGGGCACCCAAGGAAACGCCTGAAGCCATCCGCAGCAAGCTTGCGGAAGCGTTGCGCGCCGCACTCAAGGATCCGGTCGTGATCGAGCGTTTTGCGAGCCTTGGAACCGCACCGGTATCGGAAGATCTGGCGACACCGGCGGCGCTTGACCAGAAGTTCGCGTCTGAAGTCGAGCGACTGACGAAGCTGATCAGCGAAAGCGGCAAGTAACCTCGGTTTGGTCGGCGGCTGAGAATAAGCCGCCGATCCATCATTCGTCATGGCCACGGGCCATGCGTCCGGCGCTTGACACTGAGCGCGAGCCCTTGAACAGGAGCGAACTTCCCATGCGTGAATACAAGATTGCAGCGATCCCTGCGGATGGGATTGGTCCTGAGGTTATAGCTGCGGGTCTTCAGGTTCTGGAGGCGCTGGAGCAGCGCAGCGGTGACTTCAAGATCCATACCGAAACCTTCGACTGGGGTTCGGACTATTACAAGAAGCACGGCGTGATGATGCCGGCCGACGGGCTGGACAAGCTGAAGACGTTCGATGCGATCTTCTTCGGTGCGGTCGGCGCCCCTGACGTTCCCGACCATATCACGCTCTGGGGTCTGCGTCTGCCGATCTGCCAGGGGTTCGACCAATACGCCAATGTGCGCCCGACGAAGATCCTGCCCGGCATCACGCCGCCCTTACGCAATTGCGGTCCGGGCGATCTCGACTGGGTGATCGTCCGGGAGAATTCCGAAGGCGAGTATTCCGGCCATGGCGGCCGCGCCCATAGGGGCCTTCCGGAAGAGGTCGGCACGGAAGTGGCAATCTTTACCCGCGTCGGCGTTACCCGCATTATGCGCTACGCCTTCAAGCTGGCCCAGGCGCGCCCGCGCAAACTGCTGACTGTCGTCACCAAGTCGAACGCCCAGCGCCATGGCATGGTGATGTGGGACGAGATCGCGGCCGAAGT